>NZ_JYNX01000021.1 GCF_001044255.1 Mycolicibacterium chubuense | reverse complement strand
CCGATATCCAGATCCGTTCCCTAAGCTGGACGCGTGCGCGGCGACGGTGACGGCTCGGGCTGCTGCGCTACGGGCGCGGGCGCCGACGGCTTGGGACCGGGGCGCGGCGCGGAGGGCTTGGGTGAACCGTTACCGCCGCTGCTGACGGGCTCGGCGCTGGGCTTGGAGCCGCCGAACGACTCCCGAAGACGGCGGGCGACGGGCGCCTCCACCGTGGACGACGCCGACTTGACGAACTCACCTTGTTCGCTCAGTCGCGCCAGTACTTGCTTGCTTGTGACACCGAGTTCCTTCGCCAACTCGTGCACGCGGGCCTTACCTGCCACTACATCTCCTGTCTGAGAGGCGACAGCGGTGGTAGGCGCCGCGCCTCGGGTTAGCTATGACGCATGGTCATCGGGACTTCACGGTGTGCTCATGTTCTTCGCTACCTGTTCTCTTGCCCGGGTGTGTCGAGCGCTTCGGTATTGGCGAAACGTTCGATCACCGCGGTGATGTCCGGTGAACCGGTGATCCGGAGCGCTCGGCCGAAGGCCCGCCGCCGGACCGCGTCGTTCAGACACTTCGGATCGGGGTGCAGCCAGGCACCCCGCCCCGGAAGTCTCTTCGCCCCGTCGACGGTCACGGCGCGGCGGCCGGTTCCGTCGTCGACAGCGACAACCCGAAGCAGATCGACGGCCAGCTCTCGTCTCCGGCATCCGATGCATGTCCGCACCGGGCCCTCAGCTGGGTCGTTGGTGCTTTTCTGCGTCCGAGCCGATGTCTCGCGCTGGATCACACCGAAGTCTACCGTCACGACGGCGTCGAGAGGAAAACCGGTGCGCCGAACGCCGTTGACGGCGCCGGCGTCACCGTTCGCCGACGGCCCCGCGGGCCGCGTCCGGCCGACGCTCGTGCTCGGCGTCGTCGCCGCGGGTGTCGCTGCGGATGTCGATGCGCCATCCGGTGAGCCGGGCGGCCAGCCGGGCGTTCTGGCCTTCCTTGCCGATGGCCAGCGAGAGCTGGAAGTCGGGCACGATCACCCGCGCCGCCCGCGCGGCCTCGTCGATGACCGTCACTGACACCACCTTGGCCGGGGACAACGCGTTGGCGACGAACTTCGCCGGGTCCTCGTCGTAGTCGATGATGTCGATCTTCTCGCCGGACAGCTCGCTCATCACGTTGCGCACCCGCTGCCCCATCGGCCCGATGCAGGCGCCCTTGGCGTTGAGGCCGGGCGCGCGCGACACCACGGCGATCTTGCTGCGATGCCCCGCCTCCCGGGCCACCGCGACGATCTCGACCGAACCGTCGGCGATCTCCGGCACCTCCAGCGAGAACAACTTGCGGACCAGGTTCGGATGGGTGCGCGACAGCGTGATCAGCGGTTCGCGCGCGCCGCGGGAAACCCCCACCACGTAGCAGCGCAACCGGTCGCCGTGTTCGTAGCGCTCCCCCGGGACCTGTTCGGCGGCGGGGATGACGCCCTCGGACCCCTTGGTCTCGCTGCCCATGCGCACCACCACCAGCCCGCGGGCGTTCGCACGCGCGTCGCGCTGGATGACGCCGGCGACGATGTCGCCCTCGCGGGCCGAGAACTCGCCGTAATTCTTCTCGTTCTCCGCATCGCGCAACCGCTGCAGGATCACCTGACGCGCTGTCGTCGCCGCGATGCGCCCGAAACCCTCTGGGGTGTCGTCCCATTCGTGCAACACGTTGCCGTCGGCGTCGGTCTGGCGGGCCATCACCCGGACCACGCCGGTCTTGCGGTCGACGTCGATCCGGGCGTCGGCCTCGTGGCCTTCGGTGTGCCGGTAGGCGGTCAGCAGCGCCGATTTGATGGTGTCGACGACCACGTCGACGCTGATTCCCTTGTCGGCCTCGATCGCGTGCAGCGCAGCCATGTCGATGTTCATGCTCAGGTCTCTCTTCCGGTTTGGCCCGCCAACTCCAGCTCACGCGGACTCGGTGACGAGAACTCCACCTGCACAACGGCTTTGGTGATGCTGTCGCGTTCGACGTCACGCACGGTCAACGTCTTGCGGGGGCCGTCTCTGACGACCAGGCCGACGACCCCGTCGCGCAGTTCGCCGAGCCGGCCGGTCAGCACCGACCCGTCGCTCAGCGTCAGTTCCACGCGGCGGCCCTGCGCACGGCGGAAGTGCTTGTCGGTGGTCAGCGGGCGGTCGACCCCCGGGGAGGTGACCTCCAGCACGTAGGGCGCCGAATCGAGTTCGTCGAGAAGAGCCGAGGCGAGCCGGGACAGTTCGGCGATGGCGTCGAGATCGAGCCCACCGTCGGCGTCGGCGACCACCGTCACCCGCGGCGGCCGTGCTCCGGCGTCGACCAGCACGTCCTCGATGTCGTATCCGGCGCGCGCGAACTCCCCGTCGAGCAATTCGATCACCTGTCGTTGCGACGGCAATCCCGTAGACCGCTCCGCCACGGTGAGCTCCTCGTCTTGAGTTGTCCTTCGAACTGGGTCGACCCGGGTCTCCACGATACGCCAGCGCGGCCGGGCCAAATAACGAAAAGCAGCGAGCGCGGGCGGCCGTCGCCGAAGTCGGCTCCGGTCCAAGCTACGCGCCAATGGCAGGATGTTGCACGTGCCGAGCCGACCGCCGATCGTCAGCCGCCGGGAGGTGCTCGTCGGGATGGCCGTCCTCGCGGCGACGGCCGCCACCTCGGCCGCCTGCGGCTCCCCGCCTCCCCCGCCCGACCTCGACGACCTCACCACCGCGCTGGACAGGGCCCGCGCCGACGCCCGACTGGCCGGCGACGCCGCCGCCACCGCGCGCGGATCCGTCGCGCAGACGCTCACCCAGGTGGCCGGGCAGCGCTCCGCACACGCTGCGGCGCTGTCCGACGAGATCGTCCGGTTGACCGGCCAACCCGCGCCGACCACCAGTGTGTCGGTCACGACGTCGACCAGCGTCGCCGCGGGAGTGCCGCCGGCACCGGCGCCGACGGCCGACGACGTGATCGGTTCGCTGCGCGCCTCCGCCGACAGCGCAGCCCATGCCGCCGCGACGCTGTCCGGGTATCGCGCGGGTCTGCTCGCCTCGATCGCCGCGTCCTGCACGGCCGCCTACACCGTCGCGCTGGCCTCCCCGGGCGGTGCGCGATGACCTCACCCTCGCCGAGCCCGACCACGCGCCCCACCGATCCGGCCGCCGGCGCGCTGTTCGACGCCGTCGCCGCCGAGCACGCCTCCATCTACGGATACGGGCTGGTGTCAGCGCATTCCACGCCCGAGGACAACGACCTGGTCGCCGACACGATGGCCGAACACCGCGCCCGCCGCGAAGCCGGCATCGCCCTGCTCGAGGACGCGGGCGCCGCGGTGCCGCTGCCCGCGGCCGGCTACGCGATGCCGATGGAGGTCGGCACGCCGCGACAGGCCGCCACGCTCGCGGTCCGGATGGAGGAGGACACGGCCACCGCGTGGCGGGCGGTGGTCGAACAGGCGACCGACGAGAAGGTCCGCGCGTTCGGGGTGGCGGCGATGCTCGAGTCCGCGGTCACCGCGGCGCGCTGGCGGCGCGTCCTGGGCGCGACACCGGTCACGGTCGCGTTCCCCGGCGGCGCCGAGTGACGCTCAGCCGACCGCGGCCAGGATCTCCGTGGCCGCCGATCCGACGGCCACGTCGCGCTTCTCGCCGCTGAACCGGTCCCGCAGTTCCACCACACCGCCGGCCCAGCCGCGACCCACGACGACGATCCACGGAACGCCGAGCAGCTCGGCGTCCTTGAACTTGACCCCCGGCGAGGCCGTCCGGTCGTCGAGCAACACGTCGACGCCGAGGCGGTCCAGATCGGCGGCCAGTTCGTTCGCGCCGGCCCGCGCCTCGGCGTCCTTGTTGGCGATCACGACGTGCACGTCGAACGGAGACACCGCGGCCGGCCACCGCAGCCCGAGCTCGTCGTGCTGCTGCTCGGCGATCACCGCGACCAGCCGGGACACCCCGATGCCGTAGCTGCCCATGGTCAGCCGCACCGGCTTGCCGTCCTCGCCCAGGACGTCCGCGGTGAAGGCGTCGGCGTACTTGCGACCCAGTTGGAAGACGTGGCCGATCTCGATGCCGCGCGCCGCCACCAGCGGACCGGCGCCGTCCGGCGACGGGTCACCCTCGCGCACCTCGGCGGCTTCGATGGTGCCGTCCGGAGTGAAGTCGCGTCCCGCGACGAGGTCGACGACGTGCTTGCCCACCTCGTCGGCACCGGTGATCCACGCCGTACCGTCGACCACACGCGGATCGACCAGGTACCGAACTCCGTTGGCCAGCAAGCCTTTCGGGCCGATGTATCCCTTCTTGAGGAACGGGTACCTGGCGAAGTCGGCGTCGTCGAGCATCGCGTACTCGGCCGGCTCGAGCGCCGCGCCGAGACGCTTGTCGTCGACCTCGCGGTCGCCGGGCACCCCCACCGCCAACAGTTCCCACTCCCCACCGGGCGCACGAACCTTGAGCAGCACGTTCTTCAGCGTGTCCGCCGCGGTGACGGTGCGGCCCAGGCCGGCGCCGTTGGCCCACTCGACCAGCGTCGCGATCGTCGGCGTGTCCCCGGTCTCGTAGACCGTCGCCTCGGGCAGGCCGTCGAAGGGGATGGCTTCGGGCACCGCGGTGATGACGGCCTCGACGTTGGCGGCGTAGCCGGACTCGACGCACCGCACATAGGTGTCCTCGCCGACCTCGCTCTCGGCCAGGAACTCCTCCGACGCGCTGCCGCCCATCGCGCCGGACACCGCCGACACGATCACGTAGCGCACCGCGAGGCGGGCGAAGATGCGCTGATAGGCCTCACGATGCGCGTGGTAGGCGTTCTTCAGACCGTCGTCGTCGATGTCGAAGGAGTAGGAGTCCTTCATCAGGAACTCGCGTCCGCGCAGGATGCCGGCACGCGGACGGGCCTCGTCGCGGTACTTGTTCTGGATCTGGAACAGGATCAGCGGGAAGTCCTTGTACGAGGAGTACTCCCCCTTGACGGTGAGGGTGAACATCTCCTCGTGGGTGGGCCCCAGCAGGTAGTCGTTGTCGCGGCGGTCCTGCAGCCGGAACAGCGTGTCCCCGTATTCGGTCCAGCGGTTGGTGGTCTCGTAGGGCGCCCGCGGCAGCAGGGCGGGGAACAGGATCTCCTGTCCCCCAATGGCGTTCATCTCGTCGCGGACGATTCCCTCGATCTTGCGCAGCACCTTGAGCCCGAGGGGCAGCCAGCTGTACAACCCGGGTCCGACGGGGCGGACGTATCCGGCGCGGATGAGCAGCTTGTGGCTGGCCACTTCGGCGTCGGCCGGATCGTCGCGCAGGGTGCGCAGGAACAGCTCAGACATGCGGGTGATCACAGCCGACCACCTTATGCTAGCACTCAGAGCTCCCCGGCCTCGACCGCCTCCCGGGTGTGCTGGGCCGCGGCGATGTCCCGGGCGGTGAAACCGATGAACAACGCGGCGGCGCCGACGAACACCGACACCCCCGCCACCCACAGCAGCGAGTACGTGTAGCCGGCGTCGAGGGCATCCAATTGGGCCGACGTCATGTCCTTGACCGGCCCGGTCGTGCCGCCGAGGAACAGGGTGCGCGACGTCTGGACGGCCTGGATCATCACGAGGACGACGGGTCCGCCCAGATTCTGCACCATCAGCGTGATCGAAGAGACCGGGCCGATCTCGCGCGGCCCGACGTCGGCGACAGCGCACAGCGGCAGGATCACCGAGATCACGCCGATCCCGAAGCCGCCGACCACGAGCGGAGCGAGCAGGTCGGGGAAGTACGGGATGCCCCGGTTGAGCGTCGCGCCGTAGAGCATCGCGCACGGCACCAGCAGCCCGGCGCCGAGGATCAGCCAGCGGGGCGCGACATACGGCGCCAGCCGCGCCGCGACGATCGTGCCGACGCCCAGCGCCAGCGCGAACGGGATGAAGCAGACGCCCGCGAGCAGCGCCGAGTACCCCATCACGTCCTGCACGTACAGGCCGATCATCACCGTCGCGCTCAGCATCACCCCGCCCGCCAGGAACAGCGAGATGAACGTGGCCACCCGGTTGCGGTTGTCGAACACCTCCATCGGGACGATCGGATGGTCCGCGGAGCGCTCGACGACGAAGAACGACACGAAGAACGCCACCGCGGCGACACCCGCCCCGATCACGAACGGAGAAGTCCACCCCAGCGCCGGGCCCTGCGTGAAGATCAGCACGGCCGACGTGCAGCCCAGCGTCGCCAGCAAGGCGCCGGTGACGTCGAGCTTGAGCCGCTCGTGGTGCGTCTCGGCCAGCCGGAAGAAGGCGATCACGATGATGGCGATCCCGATCGGGACATTGATGAGGAACGCCAGCCGCCAGGAGATCACGGTCAGCGCACCGCCGAGGACCAGGCCGAGCACCGAGCCGGTGGCCTGCATGGCCGCCGACACCGCGAGCGCGCGGTTACGCGGCTGCCCGACGGCGTAGGTGGTGGCGATGAGCGCCAGCCCGGTGGGGGCGGCGACCGCGGCGCCGGTGCCCTGCACCGCACGGGCCACGATCAGCGTGGCCTCGTCGGTGGCCAGCCCGCAGACCAGTGAGGCGATCGTGAACACGCCGACGCCGGACAGGAACGCCCGCTTGTGGCCGATCGCGTCGCCGATGCGGCCGCCGAGCAGCAGCAGACCCCCGAACGCCAGCACGTACGCGGTGATGACCCAGCTCTTACCGGCATCGGAGAGGTCGAGTTCGGCCTGCATCCGCGGCAGCGCGACGATGACGATGGTGCCGTCGAGCGTCGACATGAGCTGCATGCCGGTGATCGCGACGATCGCGATGCCCAGCACCGACGACGCCAACGGAGGCCGGGAGGACATGGTGAGCCACCCTACCGGGGGATTTCGGCGTCGCTGGTCACGCAACCGTTGACGAACTACGCCGAAATCGCTCTCGAGCTAGAGCTCCCCGGCGTCGATCGCGTCCTTGACTTCCTGCGCGTGCGCCACCTGCTGGGCCGTGTAGCCGATGAACAGCGCCGCACCGCCGACGATCACCGCGACCGCGGCCACCCACAGCAGACCGTAGGTGTACCCCTGGTCGAGGGCGTGCAGTTGCGCAGCGCTCATGTCCTTGACCGGTCCGTTGGTGCCGCCGAGGTACAGCGTGCGCGACGTGATGACCGCCTGGATGATCGCCAGCACGACCGGACCGCCGAGGCTCTGCAGCATCAGCGCGATCGCCGAGACGGGACCGATCTGGTCGAATCCGACGCCGGCGATCGCCGACACCGTCAGCGGCACCACGATCATGCCGATGCCGAAGCCGCCGACCGTGATCGGCAGGACCAGGTTGGGGAAGTACGGGATGCCCGCGTCCAGCGTCGAGCCGTAGAGCATCGCCGCGAGCACCAGGACGCCGCCGCCGATGACCAGGATGCGCGGCGGGAACTTCGACACCAGCGCCGACGACAGACCCAGGCCGATGCCCAGGGCGATGACGAACGGGATGAACCCGACGCCCGCCTTGAGCGCGCTGTAGCCCATGATGTCCTGCACGTAGAGCCCGATCAGCACAGTGAGGGTGAACATCACGCCGCCGGCGAGGAAGATCGCCGCGAAGGTGGCGACCCGGTTGCGGTCGCGGAACAACTCGAACGGGACCACCGGGTTCTCGGCGGTGCGCTCGACCCAGAAGAACGCGATCAGGCAGCCGGCGGCCACGATCCCGGATCCGATCGTGATCGTCGAGGCCCAGCCGGCCTCGGGACCCATGGAGAACGCGAACACCGCGGCGGTGCATCCCAGGGTGGCCAGCAGCGCCCCGGCGGCGTCGAGCTTGAGCCGCTCGCGGTGGGTCTCCCGCAGCGTCGTGCGGGCCAGGTGGATCATCAGCAGGCCGATGGGCACGTTGATCAGGAACGCCCAGCGCCACGACACCTCGGTCAGCGCGCCGCCGACGATCAGCCCCATCACCGAGCCGACACCCGTCATCGCCGCGAAGATCGCCGTCGCGGCGTTGCGCGCGGGACCCTTCGGGAACGTGGTTGCGATCAAGGCCAGCGCGGTGGGCGAGGCGATCGCCGCCCCGACGCCTTGCAGCAGCCGGGCGATGACGAGGGTCGCCTCGTTCCAGGCCAGGCCGCACAGGATCGAGGCGATCGTGAACAGTGCGACACCGACGACGAAGGTCCGCTTGCGGCCGATGACGTCGCCGAGGCGCCCGCCGAGCAGCATCAGACCGCCGAAGGTGAGCACGTAAGCCGTGATCACCCAGCTACGGCCGGCGTCGGAGAGACTCAGCTCGTCCTGGATCTTGGGTAGGGCGACGATCGCGACCGTGCTATCCATCGTGGCGAGCAGCTGCATCCCGCCGATGGCGATGACCGCGGCGATGAAGCGCCGCGACGGCAACCACGCCGGCGTCTTGGGGAAACGGGGGCCGGCGGCTCCGTCTGCAGTCCCCTTGATGCGGGCCGGCAGTGCGCGATTGGCGCCCCGCTGCCCCTTGCCTTCAGCATCCCGATGGATGGCGGCACGCTCTGCGTCATTGAGAGCCGTCATAACGAGTTACCTTACAGTACTCTTAATTTCCTTTTAACCGGCGAAGGCCGCAACAGCCCCGATCACGATGATCGCGGGGGGTCGAATGCCCTCCGAACGGATGCGTTCCGGCGCCTCCGCAAGGGTCGCCCGCAAAGTCCGCTGTGCGGACGTCGTGCCGTGCTGCACCACCAGCACCGGCGTATCCGCAGGTCGGCCGCCCTCGAGGAGAATCTTCGCGAAGAGTTCGATCCGTTCGACCGCCATCAGCAACACGATCGTGCCGTTCATCGCGGCCAACGCATCCCAATTCACTAACGATTCGGGGTGATCCGGCGCAACATGCCCGCTGACCACCACGAATTCGTGCGTCATCGCCCGGTGGGTGACCGGAACGCCCGCGAGGGCGGGCACCGCTATGGCACTGGTCACACCCGGCACCACGGTGACCGGAATCCCCGCGTCGGCGCACGCGATCACCTCTTCGTAGCCGCGCGCGAACACGAACGGGTCGCCGCCCTTGAGCCGGACGACGAACTTGCCTTCCTTGGCTCGCTCGATCAGGACCGCGTTGATGGCGTCCTGGGCCATCGCGCGTCCGTAGGGGATCTTGGCCGCGTCGATGACCTCGACCTCCGGGGACAGCTCGGCGAGCAGATCCTGGGGCGCCAGCCGGTCGGCCACCACCACGTCGGCGTGCGCGAGCAGCCGCCTGCCCCGGACGGTGATGAGCTCCGGGTCACCGGGGCCGCCACCGACGAGCGCCACCCCGCCCTCCACCACGCCGGGCGCGTCGGCCGCGATGAGTCCCTGCTGCAGGGCTTCGTGGATGGCCGACCGGATGGCCGCCGACCGACGGTGCTCGCCGCCGGCGAGCACCCCCACCGACAGGCCCTCGTAATCGAAGGTGGCCGGGGTGACGGCGGTGCCCTCGATGGCCACGTCGGCGCGCACACAGAACACGCGACGGCTTTCCGCCTCCTCGACGATGGCCGCATTGACCACGGGGTCGTCGGTGGCGGCGATCACATACCAGGCGCCTTCGAGATCCCCGTCACGAAAAGGCCTCATGGTCAACGTGATTCCCTCGATCGCCTCCACCGCGGGCGTGGCGTCGATGGTGATGACGTGCACGTCGGCTCCGGAGGCGACCAGCAGCGGCAGCCGCCGCTGGGCGACCGTGCCGCCACCCACCACGACGACCTTCTTGCCGGCCAGGCGCAGGCCCACCAGATAGGCGTTGTCGGTCACCCGGCGAGCTTAGAGCGTGCCGCCGCACGGACGAAGCGGGCGATCGCCTGCGGGTGCGACGCCGCGTGGGTGTGCAGATACCCGGCATGCACACCCGCGCGGACGGCGCCGTCGTCGACGATGTGACCGCCCCGTCCCCGGTACCGCCACGCGGGCTCCCGGCCGTCTGCGTAATGCATTGTGGTGCGGTGGAATTCGTGTCCTGTGATCCGGTCCCCCACCTGGTGCAGTGACGAGTCGACGGCCGCGACCGCGTCCCTGTACCCCAGGGTCAGCGATTCGGTGAACGAGGCGGACCCGGGGAGCACACCGCACATGGGATGGCCGTCGAGGTCGTCGGCCAGATAGGTCAGGCCGGCGCACTCGGCGTGCAGGGGGCCGCCCGCGGCGGCGAGCGCCGCGATCTGCTCACGCACCGTGCGGTTGCCCGACAGCTCGGGGCCGAACTCCTCGGGGAACCCGCCCGGAAGCACCAGGGCCGAGGTCCCCACCGGCAGCGGGTCGCACAGCGGGTCGAACGGGACGACGTCCGCGCCTGCGGCACGCAGCAATTCGGCATGCTCGGTGTAGCCGAACGTGAAGGCCCGGCCCGCGGCCAGCGCGACAGTCACCGGGGCGTCCGCGGGCTCGGACAGCTCGGGCGTCCACGGATCGGCGGTGACGCGGCAGCCTGCGGCCGCGACCACGGCGTCGAGGTCGACGTGCCGGGCCACTAGCGCGGTCATCGCCTCGACGGCGGCGGTTGCCTGGCGGCCGTGCTCCACCGCGGTCACCAGCCCGAGGTGCCGCGACGGCACGGCGAGTTCCCCGGCGCGGGGAATCGCACCGAGCACGGTGACCCCGGCCTGCTCGCACGCCTGTCGCAGAACCGCTTCGTGCCGAGGCGAGCCGACGCGGTTGAGGATCACCCCGACGAGGTGCACGGCGCGGTCGAAGGTCGCGAACCCGTGCAGCAGCGCGGCCACGCTGTGGCTCTGCCCGCGCGCGTCGACGACGAGCACCACCGGGGCGCCCAACAGCGACGCGACGTGTGCGGTGGACCCGCGCGCGACGCCGGTGGCCGGCGAGTCGCTGATGCGCCCGTCGAACAGGCCCATCACGCCCTCGACGACGGCGATGTCGGCGTCGGCGCTGCCGTGCCGGTACAGCGGGCCGATGAGATCGTCGCCGACGAGGACGGGGTCGAGGTTGCGGCCGGGCCGGCCCGCGGCGAGCCCGTGGTAGCCGGGGTCGATGAAGTCGGGGCCCACCTTGAAGGGCGCGACACGATGACCCGCGCGCCGCAGCGCGCCCATCAGCCCGGTGGCGACCGTGGTCTTCCCGCTGCCGGACGTCGGCGCGGCGATCACCACGGCCGGAGCTACCACTGGATTCCCCGTCGCGAACGTGCGTGTCTGCGGGCAACACGCCGCGCAGCACGCACATTTCGCGCACGCTCACCGACCTGCCCCCGTCGTGAGCGTGCGGAAACTTCGCGAATCTGACGGCGTGTCGGCTGCAGACACGCACACTCGCGGAGAACGGTGAGGCGGGTCACCACTCGATCCCTCGCTGGCCTTTGCGGCCGGCATCCATCGGATGCTTGACCTTCGTCATCTCCGTGACCAGATCGGCGGCGTCGAGCAGCGCGGCCGGGGCGTCGCGTCCGGTGATCACGACGTGCTGGGTGCCGGGCCGTGAGGCGAGCACCTCGACCACCTCGGCCACGTCGATCCAGCCCCACTTCAGCGGGTAGGTGAACTCGTCGAGCACATAGAAGTCGTGGCGCTCCTCGGCGAGGCGGCGCGCGATCTCGGCCCAGCCCTCCGCGGCCGCGGCGGCGTGATCGGACTCGGTGCCCGCCTTACGCGACCACGACCAGCCCGAGCCCATCTTGTGCCACTCGACCGGCCCGCCGACGCCACGCTCCTCGTGCGCGCGGCCCAGCTCCCGCAGCGCGGTCTCCTCCCCGACCTTCCACTTCGCGCTCTTGACGAACTGGAACACCGCGATGTCGAAGCCCTGGTTCCACGCCCGCAGCGCCATGCCGAACGCCGCGGTGGACTTCCCCTTGCCCGCGCCGGTGTGCACCGCGAGCAGTGGGGCGTTGCGCCGCGCCCGGGTGGTGAGCCCGTCGCGCGGCACGGTCAGCGGTTGACCCTGGGGCATCGCGTCACCTCCCTCAGGCCGCGCCGCGATCGGCCTGGCGCTTCACCACGGCGGTGAGCGCGTCGGCGCGCAACTGGTCCAGCCGCACCGACGGCGCGTTCAGCCGGCGCGCCAGGTCGCCCGCCAATTCCAAACGGATGTAGGAGGTTTCGCAGTCCACCACCACGGCCGCGGCGCCCTCGGCCAACAGCCGGGCCGCCGCGGTGCGGGTGCGGCCCAGTGGATCGGGCCCGCCGGTCGCTCGGCCGTCGGTGAGGACGACCACCAGGCTGCGCCGGGCGCGGTCACGAGCCCGTTCGCGCACCACCATGTCGCGCGCGGCGAGCAGTCCCTGCGCCAGCGGGGTCCGGCCGCCGATGTCGAAACGCGCCAGGCGCGTGCTGGCCACGTACACCGACGACGTCGGCGGCAGCAGCACCCGGGCGTCCTGGCCGCGGAAGGTGATGACCGCGACCTTGTCGCGACGCTGATAGGCGTCCCGCAACAGGGACAAGGTGGCGCCGCTGACCGCGGACATCCGGTCGCGCGCGGCCATCGAGCCAGACGCGTCGACGACGAAGATCACCAGGTTGCCCTCGCGGCCCTCCCGCACCGCGCGGCGGACGTCGTCGGGCCCCGGCCGCAGCGGGCCGACACCGTCGTGACTCCCCGCGGCGGCCAGCAGCGTGCCGAAGACGTGCATGCCGTGGCCGGTCTGCGGATCGGTGGTGGCGGCGACGACCGTGCCGGTGCGGTTGCGGGCGCGGGAGCGCCGGCCGGGCGCCCCCTCGCCGACGCCGGGGACGATGAGCGCCTTGGTCCGGAACGCCGCCGACGGAGCCGCACTGGGACGCGTCGGCGGAGCCGAATGAGTTTGCGGCGCAGCGTCAGTGGCGTCGTCGCCGGGCACGGATCCGCCGCCGGGGGGCGGATCGGGCTCCGGGTCGGGCTCGGGATCGGCTTCGGCCGCCTCCCCCGCCTGGGTCATCGCGTCGTCGAGCCGTTCGGCATCCAGCCCCGGGTCGTCGAACGGATCGCGGCGGCGTCGGTGCGGCAGCGCCAGCTCGGCCGCCACCCGGATGTCCTCCTCGGCCACGGTGTCGACGCCGCGCCATGCCGCGTGCGCCACGGCGGTGCGCGCGACCACCAGATCGGCGCGCATCCCGTCGACGTCGAACGCCGCGCAGAGTGCCGCGATGCGGCGCAGTTCGCCGTCGGGCAGGGTCACCGCCGCGACCCGGGCGCGGGCGTCGGCGATGTGGCGGGCCAGATCGGCGTCGGCGCCGGCGTACCGGCCGGCATAAGCCGCCGGGTCGGCCTCGTAGTCGAGGCGCTGACGGATCACCTCGGCGCGGACGTCGACGTCGCGGGAGGCCGCCACGTCGACGGTGAGCCCGAACCGGTCGAGCAGTTGCGGACGCAGTTCTCCCTCTTCGGGATTCATCGTCCCGATGAGCACGAACCGCGCGTCGTGGCTGTGGGAGACGCCGTCGCGTTCGATGTGCACCCGGCCCATCGCGGCAGCGTCGAGCAGCACGTCGACGAGATGGTCGTGCAGCAGATTGACCTCGTCGACGTAGAGCACACCGCGGTGGGCCCGCGCCAGCAGGCCCGGCGAGAACGCGTGCTCGCCGTCCCGCAGCACCTTCTGCAGGTCCAGCGACCCGACGACCCTGTCCTCGGTGGCGCCGATCGGCAACTCGACCAGGTGCCCGCCGTCGCCGCCCGCCACCCGGAACGACTGCATGAGCACCGCGGCCAGCCCGCGCACCGCGGTCGATTTCGCGGTGCCCTTCTCGCCACGGATCAGCACGCCGCCGATGTCGGGGCGCACCGCGCACAGCACGAGGGCGAGCTTGAGGCGGTCGTGCCCGACCAGCGCGCTGAAGGGATACAGCGCGTCTGCGGTCACGGCTTCACCATCGGGATGTGCGGGATCCCGTCGTCGAGGAACTCGTCGCCGGCGCGCACGAAGCCGTGCCTGCCGTACATCTCCTGCAGATAGGTCTGCGCGTTGATGTGGCAGGGGTAATCGCCCACCTCGGCCAGCGCCGCGGTCAGCAGCCGCGCGGTGTGGCCGTGGCCGCGATCGGTGCGCTTGGTGCACACCCGCCCGATCCGGAACGCCTTCTGCCCGGCGGGATGCTCCTCCATCAGGCGCAGCGTCGAAATCACCTGTCCCTCAGGGCTTTCCAGCCAGAAATGCCGAGTCTCGGCGAGCAGATCCCGGCCGTCGAGTTCCGGGTACGGGGTGGCCTGCTCGACGACGAACACCTCGACGCGCAGCTTGAGCAGCTCGTAGAGCGTTGCGGCGTCGAGATCCTTGGCCCAACTGCGGCGCAGCGCCACTGTCATCGGCTGACCACCGTCAAACGGTCGCCGCGGTCGGGGAATGCTCAGTGCCCGCGGTGGATTCGCCCGACACGGTGTCGGGAAGCGCGCCCGCGGGCTTGTCGAGCTTGAGCACCTCGGTGCCGTGCGCCCAGATCTCGGAGAACAGCTCCGGCTCGTGGGACAGCTCGGTGCCAAACGAGGGAATCATCGTCTTGATCGTCGGCAGCCAGCTCTGGTAGCGGTCGGTGAAGCACCGCGACATCACCTCGAGCATCGCGGGCACAGCGGTCGAGGCCCCCGGCGACGCGCCGAGCAGACCGGCGATGCTGCCGTCGGCGGCCGAGAGCACGGTGGTGCCGAACTCCAGCACCCCGCCCTTGCCCTTGGCCTTGCGGATCACCTGCACCCGCTGCCCGGCGATGTCGAGCTCCCAATCGGAATTCTTTGCACTCGGCGCGAATTCGCGCAGCGCGTCGACCCGCGCCGATTCGCTGAGCAGCAGCTGGCCGATCAGGTAGCGCAGCAGCCCCATTTCGGTGAGCCCGACGCCGAGCATCGACACCAGGTTGTTCGGCTTCACCGACAGCGGCAGATCGGTGACCTTGCCCTGCTTGAGGAACTTGGGCGACCAGCCGGCGAACGGACCGAACAGCAGCCACGAGCGGCCGTTGATCACGCGGGTGTCCAGGTGCGGCACCGACATCGGCGGCGCGCCCAGCGGCGGCAGCCCGTAGACCTTGGCCTGATGACGCGCGGTGAGCCCGGGATTGCCGCTGCGCAGCCACTGACCGCCGACCGGGAATCCGCCGAAGCCCTTGGCCTCCTTGATGCCGGCCTTCTGCAGCAGTGGCAGCGCGCCGCCGCCGGCCCCGACGAACACGAAGCCCGCGTTGAACTTTCGCTTCTGCCCGGTGCGGCGGTTGACGACCTTGACCGTCCACCTGCCGTCCGAGCCCTGATCGAGATCGGTGACGTCGTGGCCGAACAGCGTGGCCATGCCCTGCTTGGCGCCGAACCCGATCAGCTGGCGCGACAGCGACCCGAAGTCGACGTCGGTGCCGTCCTGGGTCCAGTTCAGCCCCACCGGCTGGGAGAAGTCACGCTTCTCGGCCATCAGGGGCAGCCGCCGCACGAACTCGTCGCGGTCGTCGATGAACTCCATCGTCGCGAACAGCGGGTTGGTGACCAGCGCTTCGTACCGGCGGCGCAGGTAGTCCACGTTGTCCTCGCCCTGCACGAAGCTCACGTGCGGGATCGGGTTGAGGAAGCTGCGGACGTCGGGCAGCACGCCGTTCTCGACGGCGTAGGTCCAGAACTGGCGCGACACCTGGAACTGCTCGTTGACGTTGACCGCCTTGGCGATGTCGATCGTGCCGTCGGGCCGCGCCGGGGTGTAGTTGAGCTCACACAGCGCCGAGTGTCCGGTGCCGGCGTTGTTCCACGGATCGCTGCTCTCGGCGGCCGCGCCGTCGAGGCGCTCGACCAACGTCATCGACCAGTTCGGCTCCACCAGCCGCAGCAACGCCGACAGCGTGGCGCTCATGATGCCCGCCCCCACCAGCAGGACGTCGGTCTTCTCCGCTTCAGACACCAACTCGATCGGCCCTTCGTGGTCACATCCCGTTGCTCACGGCTTACTTGTGTTCAGGTTATCCCGCCGCGCTCGCCCGCAACCGTCCGACCACCCCGCCCACTAAGGTGGCTGTCGTGTCCGGATGGCAGCCCGACGTTCTGTCCGGGTACTGGCGAGTCACCTTCGCGCTCGGCCCCGATCAGGACGGGGAGGGTGACCTCGAGGCGACGCTGGTGCGCCGCGGACCGGCGACCCCCTCGGCGCAGCATGCGGTGCTGATGGTGCACGGCTTCACCGACTACTTCTTCAACACCGAGTTCGCCGATCACCTGGCCGCCCGTGGGTTCGCGTTCTACGCGATCGACCTGCACAAATGCGGTCGTTCGCACCGCGAGGGGCAGACCCCGCACTTCACCACCGACCTGGCCCGCTACGACGTCGAACTCGAGAGGGCGCTCGCTGTCATCGCCGCCGAGTCGGGGGGCCGGGTACTGGTGTGCGGGCATTCGGCGGGCGGGCTGGTGGTGTCGCTGTGGCTGGACCGGCTGCGCGCCCGCGGCGCCACCGAGCGCTCAGGGGTGCGCGGGTTGATGCTCAACAGCCCGTGGCTGGATCTGCAGGGGCCGGCGATCCTGCGCTCCGCGCCGACGACGGCGGCGTTGCGGGCGCTGGGCCGGTGGCGCAAGCACACCGTGGTGCGCCGGCCCGGCGACGGCGGTTACGGCACGACGCTGCACCGCGACTACGCGGGCGAGTTCGACTACGACCTGACGTGGAAGCCCGTCGGCGGGTTCCCCGTCACCCTCGGCTGGATCCACGCGATCCGGCGGGCCCAGTCGCGGTTGCACCGCGGTCTGGACGTCGGGGTGCCCAACCTGATCCTGCGGTCGGACCGCAGCGTGCGCGAGGTGGCCGATCCGGAACGGATCCAGCGCGGCGACGCCGTGCTCGATGTCGCGCAGATCGCGCGGTGGGCGGGCTGCATCGGCAACCGCACGTCGGTGGTGCCCATCGCCGACGCCAAGCACGACGTGTTCCTCTCGGTGCCGGACTCCCGCGCGACGGCCTACCGGGAGTTCGACCGCTGGCTGGACTGGTACCTCACGGACGGAGACTCTCGGCATGGCTGATTTCGACATCGCGATCATCGGCACCGGGTCGGGCAACAGCATCCTCGACGAACGCTATGTCGACAAGCGGGTGGCCATCTGCGAGCAGGGGGTCTTCGGGGGCACCTGCCTCAACGTCGGCTGCATCCCCACCAAGATGTTCGTCTACTCCGCCGGGGTGGCCGAACAGGTTCGGGACGCGCGACGGTACGGCATCGACGCGCACATCGACGCCGTGCGCTGGCCCGACATCGTGTCCCGGGTGTTCGGTCGCATCGATCCGTTGGCCAGCGGGGGCGAGCAGTATCGGCGGTCCACACCGAACGTGGACGTTTTCGCCAGCCACACCCGTTTCGCCGCGTCTCAGGGCAAGGACGGCTACCGGCTGCGCACCGACGACGGCGAGGAGTTCACCGCCGAACAGGTGGTGCTCGCCGCGGGCGCCCGGGCCACGGTGCCCCCGGCGATCACCGAGTGCGGCGTGGCCTATCACACCAGCGACACGATCATGCGCATCTCGGACCTGCCCGAGCACATCGTGATCGTCGGCGGCGGATTCGTGGCCGCCGAGTTCGCGCATGTGTTCTCGTCGCTGGGCTCGCGGGTGACGATCGTGCTGCGCGGCACCACGATGCTGACCCACTGCGACGACACGGTGTGCGAGCGGTTCACCGATATCGCGGGCAAGAAGTGGGAGATCCGCAGCCGGCGCAACATCGTGCGCGGGTCGTCCGACGACTCCGGTGTCACCCTCACCCTCGATGACGGCGCCACCGTGCGCGCCGACACCCTGCTCGTCGCCACCGGCCGGGTGCCCAACGGCGATCTCCTCGACGCACACCATGCCGGTGTCGAGGTCACCGACGGGTTGGTCACCGTCGACGAGTACCAGCGCACCACCGCGCGCAACATCTTCGCCCTCGGGGACGTCAGCTCGCCCTACCAGCTCAAGCACGTCGCCAACCACGAGGCCCGGGTGGTCAAGCACAACCTGCTCCAAGACTGGGACGACACCGACAATCTGATGCCGGCCAACCACCGCAACGTGCCGTCGGCGGTGTTCACCGAGCCCCAGATCGCCTGTGTCGGGCTGACCGAGAACGAGGCCCGCGCAGCGGGGTACCGCATCAAGTCGAAGGTCCAGGACTACGGCGACGTCGCCTACGGCTGGGCGATGGAGGACTCGACCGGCTTTGCGAAGCTGATCGTCGACGACGAGACCGGTCTGCTGCTCGGGGCGCACATCATGGGCCACCAGGCGTCGTCGATCATCCAGCCGCTGATCCAGGCCATGGCCTTCGACCTGCCGGCCCAGGAGATGGCCCGGGGCCAGTACTGGATCCACCCGGCGCTGCCCGAGGTGGTCGAGAACGCCCTGCTGGCCCTGTGCGGCGAACCGCCGTGGCCGCCCTCCAAGAGGCACTGAAGCGGCACTGACGAGGCACTGCGTTCCCGGCCCGACTACATCTGTCTACCTGTTCAGGTGATCATGCTTCTGTTACGCTGATGGCAGAGGGCCGGCCGCAGCGGCAACCGATGCAGCACATCGCCCAGCCGCAGCGGCCGGTCCCGCTTTCTGCCAGAGAAGCTTGTGGCAGAACACTTTTTGATGTTCAGCGAGTGGGGACGACGAAACCCCACGGCAGTTCGAGGCGGTGCGCGGCGAGTAGATCCGCGTCGGAGAGCACCTCGCCGATCGCGCCGTCGGCAACGATGACGCCACCGTCCATCACGATGGCCCGCGAGCACAGCTGCGCGGCGTAGGGCAGGTCGTGGGTGACGATCAGCATCGTGGCGTCGAGCCCGGCCAGCGTCTCGGCGAGCTCGCGGCGGGCCACCGGATCGAGGTTGGCCGACGGCTCGTCGAGGACGAGAACCTCTGGCTCGCAGGCGAGTACGGTGGCCAGCGCCGCGCGGCGCCGCTGTCCGCCCGACATGTGGGCGGGGCTGCGTTCGGCCAGCCCGCTCATCGACACCACCTCCAGGGCGCGCGCCACCCGGGCCTCCAACTCGGGCCCGCGCACCCCGAAGTTGGCCGGACCGAACGCGACGTCCTGAGCCAGGGTCGGCATGAACAACTGGTCGTCGGGATCCTGGAACACCAGTCCCACGCGGCGCCGGATCTCGCGAAGGGTGGTGCGCCCCAGCGTTGTTCCGCCGATCTCGACCGTGCCGCGCGATGCGGTCAGCACACCGTTGAGGTGGAGCATCAGCGTCGTCTTGCCCGCACCGTTGGGGCCGAGCAGCGCGACCCGCTCGCCGGGCGCGACGTCGAGGTCGACACC
Source organism: Mycolicibacterium chubuense (assembly GCF_001044255.1). Classification (GTDB taxonomy): domain Bacteria; phylum Actinomycetota; class Actinomycetes; order Mycobacteriales; family Mycobacteriaceae; genus Mycobacterium; species Mycobacterium chubuense. The sequence continues at coordinate 40,052 of NZ_JYNX01000021.1, read as the reverse complement.
GGCGAGCGCGACGTGCCCGTCGGGATAGGTGTAGTGCAGGTCCTCCACCCGGACCGCCGGCGTGCTCACCGGATCACCCACGCCGACAGTGCGACGGTCACCGCGGCCGACGCCGGCAGCAGGGCCAGCGCCCACTGTCGCGGCGACGCCGCGGCCGCGCAGCCCGCGCCCAGCGCGAGCGGGGGCACCCGCCCGTCGAAACCCCGCGACAGCATGGCCAGATACACCCGCTCGCCCCGCTCGTAGGACCGCAGGAACAGCGCCCCGACGCCGGTGGCCGTGGCACCGATCTGGTGCAGCATGCGGGGTGAGTCGCCGCGGGAGATCCGCGCCAGCCGCATCCGCCGGATCTCGGCGGCCAGCACGTCGACGTAGCGGATCATCAGCGTCAGCATCGAGACGATCACCGCGGGCACCCGCAACCGGCTCAGCGCGACGGGCAGCTCGCGCGCGGTCGTGGTGGCGGCCACGGTCAGCGACGCGGCCACTCCGAGCGTGCCCTTGATCACGATGCCCCAGGCCGCGTAGAGACCGGGCACCGACAGCGACAGTCCCGCAACGCTGACCTGCTCCCCTCCCTCGGCGAACGGCAGCAGCACCGCGAGCACCACGAAGGGGGCTTCGATCAGCATCCGCGGCAGGATCCAGCGCACCGGGATGCGCGCCACCGACCAGATCGCCACGATGATCAGGGCGTAGATCCCGAAGGGCCAGAACAGTTCCCGGGGCGTGGCGACGACGGCCAGCACGAACGTCACCAGCACCACGATCTTGACCTCGGCCGGCAGCCGGTGCGCCGGTGAGTCGCCGTCGCGGTACAGGGGGTGCGCGTGACCCGCTCCCATGTCGTCAGGCCGCGTCAGTCGTCGGAGACGGGTGCTGATGCCGACGCGCCGCGGGAGCGCGCGATCAACCAGAACGCACCGAAGGCGACCAGGACCGTCACGGCCACTCCGGCGATGCCGGCCACGCCGTTGGTGCCGTCGCGCCCGCCCACGGTGTAGTCGGCCAGTGGCGAGTGCGCCAGCGCGTGGGAGTCGGCATGCTGGGCGATGCAGTCACCCTGCAACTGTTCGCCCTGCGGGGTCTCGATCACCTGGCAGCCCTGCAGGGTGGCGGAGTCCAAGCCGTCGGGGCTCGAGCTGGCCAGGTAGGACAACCCGCCGGCGATCAGCAGCGTCACCACCGCGAAGCCGACCCAGAACCGCCAGCGGGCCGTCATGCCGGCACCTCGGCCGCGATGCGGTTGGTCCGCAGCAGGTACACCAGGTCGGGTCGCGCCCGCACGACAGCCACCACGGTGAGCGCGGTGATGATGCCCTCACCGATGCCGATCAGCACGTGGGTGCCGAACATGTAGGCGGCCACCGTGCCCAGCGAGGAGGAGCCCGCCCCGCCGAGGGAGTACTCCAGCACGAAGCCCATCGCGGCGCAGACGGTGCCCACCACCGCCGAGCAGAAGGCGACGACGCCGACCGCGGGCACTGACACCTCACCGCGGATGCGGCGCACCATCCGGTAGCTCAGCAGGGCGGTGCCGTATCCGGCGGCCACGCCGATCAACGCCATGTTGGTGATGTTGGTGCCCAGCGCGGTGACCCCGCCGTCGGCGAACAGCAGCGACTGCACCACGAGCACGATCGCGACGCACAGCGCACCGGTGAACGGCCCGACCAGGATGGCCGCGAGCGCACCGCCGAGCAGGTGACCGCTGACCCCGGGCAGGATCGGGAAGTTCACCATCTGCACGGCGAAGATGAACGCGGCGACCAGTCCCGCCAGCGGCACCGTGCGCTCGTCGAGTTCCTCGCGCGCACGCCACGCGCACAGTCCCAGGGCGGTCAGCGCGATCGCCGCGAACAGGACCGACACCGGGGCGTTGACGATGCCGTCGCTCATGTGCATCGCCTGGTAGTGGACGTTCACATCGCGAGCGTATGGGTCATCTGATCATCTGTCTAGCTGATCAGATGAGCAGGGGTCACCTGTCCGGACGGGCAGGTGATCAGCCCCGCACCCGTTCCCCCGCCGGGTCGTAGAGCGGGCGCAGCGACACCGAGATCGGGTGCAGCACACCGCCGACGCTGACCTGGTAGTCGCCGCTGCGCACCCAGTCCCCATCGATGACCGCACCGTCGCCCGCCCGCAGATACGCCAGCCCGACGCACGCACCGGTCGTCTCCCCCCAGGCCGCCGACGTCGCCTGCCCCGCGACCGCGCCGTCGCGCAGAATCAGTTCCCCGCCCCAGAGCATCGGGCCCGGAGTCTCGACACGGAAGCCGACCAGCTTGCGGCGCGGACCCTGCGCCCGGGCGCGTTCGACGGCGTCGCGGCCGAGGAAGCCGATGTCGGTGCCCAGCTTGCAGGCGAACAGCAGCCCCGCCTCGACGGGGTTCTCACTCGGCGAGAGTTCGCGCCCGAACGCGCGGTAGCCCTTCTCCAGTCGCAACGACTCGATGGCGTAGTACCCGCCGCGCGCCACGCCCAGCGGCTCGCCGGCCGCCATCAGGTCCTCGTACACCCCGACCGCGAACTCGGCCGGAACGTAGAGCTCCCAGCCGAGTTCGCCGACGTAGGTGATGCGGGTGGCGCGCACCGTCGCGTACCCGAGCGGGATCACCCGGCTGGTGCCGAACGGGAACGCGGCATCGGAGAGGTCGGCGTCGGTGAGTACCGACAACAGGTCGCGCGAGCGTGGGCCCATGACACCGAACACCGCGTACGACGACGTGACGTCGACGACGTGGGCGTCCGCCCCGACGGGCAGGTGGCGCCGGATGTGGTCCTTGTCGCGCTCGGTGGTGGCCGCGCTGCTGACCATCAGGAATTCGTCGGCGGCGGTGCGGGTCACGGTGACGTCGGCTTCGTAGGTGCCGCGCGCGTTGAGCATGCCGGTGTACACCGACCGCCCCACCGGGACGGCCACGTCGGCGGTGCACAGCCACTGCAGGGCGGCCTCGGCGTCACGCCCGACGATGACGTACTTGGAGAACGACGTCTGGTCGAACACCGTCACACCGGTGCGCGTGCTGCGCTGCTCGGCGGCCGACCACGGCAGCCAGTTCGGTGTGCCCCAGGTGTACTCGATCACCGGGGCCTGGCCCTGGGGGGCGAAGAAGTTCGCGCGCTCCCAGCCCATCTTGCTGCCGAAGTTGGCGCCGGCGGCGTCCAGAAGGTGGTGCACCGGCGAGCGGCGGAACGGTCGCGCGGTCGTCATCTCTCGGTTCGGCCAGGGGATCTCGTAGTGGATGCCCAAGACCTCGGCGACCCTGTCGTGCAGCCACCGGTTGTTGCCGTTGAACGGCGCGAACCGGCGGATGTCCACCCCGGTCAGGTCGGTCGTCGGCGCTCCCTCGACGATCCACTCGGCCAGCGCCCGGCCCGCGCCGCCGGCGGTGGCGATGCCGACGGAGTTGAAGCCGGCGCCGACGAAGAAGTTCCGGCATTCGGGCGCCTCGCCGAGGATGAACTGGTTGTCGGGCGTGAAGCTCTCCGGACCGTTGTAGAACTTCTTGATGCCGGTGCTCTCCAGCGCCGGGATGCGCAGCAGCGCACTGTTCATCAGGATCTCGAAGTGCTCCCAGTCCTCGTCGAGGAGCTGGAACTCGAACGGGTACGGGATCGCATCCGGTGACACCCACGGCTTCGCCTCGGGCTCGAACCCGCCGATCACCAGGCCGCCGACCTCTTCCTTGAAGTAGGTGTAGCCGTCGGGGTCGCGCAGGATCGGCAGGTCGGGGTGCACTCCGGCGATAGGCTCGGAGACGACGTAGAAGTGCTCGGCGGAGTGCAGCGGCACGTTCGCGCCGACCATCGCGGCCACCTGTTTGGCCCACTGCCCGGCGCAGTTGACGACGATCTCGGCCTCGATGTCGCCGGCGTCGGTGCGGACGCCCCGCACCGCCCCGTCGGTGGTGAGCACGTCGAGCACCCGGGTCTTCTCGACGATCCGGGCGCCGCGCATCCGCGCCCCCTTGGCCAGCGCGTAGGTCAGGTCGGTCGGATTGGCCTTGCCGTCGGCGGGCAGCCAGATCGCGCCGACGAGGTCGTCGGTCCGCATCACCGGGTAGTGCTCGAGAGCCTCTGCGGGACTCAGCAGTTCGCACTCGAGATCGAACGCGGCCGCGTTCGCGGCGGTGCGGCGCAGTTGCTCCATGCGGTCCTCGGTGCGCGCGACGGTGACGCCCCCGCACTGCTTGTATCCCGCCGAGAGCCCGGTTTCGGCCTCCAGCTCGGCGTACAGCGTGGTCGAGTACTGCACGAGCCGGGTCATGCCTTCCGATGCGCGCAACTGCCCGACGAGTCCGGCTGCGTGCCAGGTGGTTCCGCTGGAGAGCTGGCCCTGCTCGAGGAGCACCACGTCGGTGATGCCCAGGCGGGTCAGGTGATAGGCGACGCTGGTGCCGATCACTCCCCCGCCGATGATGACGGCGTGGGTGCGCGACGGCAGCGGTGCGGCAGAGGCCATGAGCGGTGGTGTCTCCTTCAGTCGGGCGCCGCGACGTCGTCGAGGAGCCGGGGATAGCCGGGGTGGCGGAATTCGGCGACCGCGGCCTCGTAGCGCTCCATCGCCCAGGCCCAGAAGTCGAATTCCAAGGCGCTGGAACCATTTTGGATGCAGCCCCACAGCGTCCAGCCGTACTTGGCGACGATGCCCTGCAGATGGGCCCGGGCGGTCTTGTGTCGCAGGCGGCGGCCGTGATAGCTCGTGACGAGTTCGTCGAGCTGGTCGAGGCTCAGCCCGCATTCGCTCCAGATGTTGCCGAGCTCGAAACAGGGGTCGTTGTTGCCCGAGTACTCGTAGTCGATCAGGTACATCCGGTCGCCGTGCTCGATGAAGTTGCCCGCGAGGAGGTCGTTGTTGCACGGCACCAGCGAGCCCTCGGCGTCGTCGGTGGCCGTCAGCACCCGTCGCGCGGCGGCGAAGGCCTCGGCGTGGTCGTGGTAGTCCGCTGGGATCGCGAAGCCCCGGCTGCGGCAGGTCTGCAGGTACGCGGGCTGACGTTCGAACATGTCGAACCGGTTGACGAAGCGGGGCCCGCGGTGCAGCGTGCGCACCGCCGCGGCCGCCCTGGCGATCACACCGTCGCGCTGGAAGTCGTTGTTCTCCAGCGTTTTTCCCTCGAGATAGCCGAGCAGCAGCACGCCGAGGTCGGGCCGGTAGTCCAGCACGGGTGCGCCGACGCCGGCGCGATGGGCGGCGACACTGTTCGCATGCTCGTGGTCGCGGTCGATGCCGAGAAGGTTGCGCTCGGTGTCGACGCAGCGGGCGACGTAGACCGCATCGGCGGTGGTGATCTTCACGTTGCGGTTGGTCAGACCGCCCGACAGTTCCTCCAGCGTCCGCGCACGACCGGCCAGCAACGGAATCTGCTCGAACAGCCCGTCGAGGTGATCGTCGGTGAGCGGTGACGACATCGCTTCACTGTAAACGGGGCCACCTCAAAGGTCTAGACTTCAACCGCCCCGGATCACCCGTCGGCACGGGAGCGGACGCGGATCGCGGTGCGGTCGGACCGGTGGTAGTCGCGGGAGAACTCCACCGCAACCCCGTTGTCGGCGAACGACGTTCGCACGATCAGCAGCAGCGGACTGCCCGGCTCCACACCGAGGATACGGGCCTGCTCGACGGTCGCCGGGGTGGCCTCGATCCGCTCGTCGGCCGACGACGGACCGTGGCCGTACTCCCGCATCAGCGCGTACAGCGATCCGCCCAGGTCCCTGGAGAGCAGGTCGGGGAACACCGCCGCGGGCAGGTAGGCCTCCTCGAGCACGATCGGTTCGCCGTTGGCGGTACGCCCGCGCATGATCTGATGCACCTCGTCGGTGCGCCGCAGCCCCAACGCCCCGCTGACCTCGGCATCGGGGCGGCCGGTGTGCGCTCTGAGAACCTCAGCGCCGGGCTCCACCTCGAAACGACGCATCTGCTCTGTGAAGCCGGGCAGGCTGGCGTGGTCGAACTCGAAGCGCGGTGTGGAGACGAAGTTTCCGCCGAACCGGCCGCGGCGCCGGTCGATCAGGCCCTTGTGCTCCAGCGCGCCGAGCGCCTGGCGCAACGTCATCCGGCTGCAGCCGAGTGCGGTGGCGATCTCGACCTCGGGCGGCAACTTGTCGCCGGGCACCAGCCCGCCGGAGTCGATCAGGCCCTGCAGCCACGCCGCGATGCGGGCGTGCACCGGCCGGTCGGACCCGCCGTCGAGTCGCGGACCCGGCGCCAGCGGCGGCTCGCCGATGCTCAGCACCCGCGTCACCTCGTCACCGGAACTCACCCGTGCCGGGCCCCGATCCAGTGCAGCAGATCGTGGACGGTGTCGTCGTCGAGGCGATAGCGCACCGAGCGGCCCTCGCGGGTGTTGCTCACCCAGCCCTGCTGGCGGAGCACCCGCAGCGCCTGGGACACCGCGTTCTCGGAGCGGCCGAGCGCGGCCGCCAGATCGCTGACGGAGATGCCGGGTGAGCGGTGCAGGCAGAGCAGGATCTCCAGGCGGTGCGGATCCGAGACCAGGTCGAAGCGCTGCGCCCAGCCGGAGGTGTCGACCTCGGCCAGCGCCGACGACGCGCGTTCGACCAGTTCGGCATCCTCCACGGAAGTTAATCTAACCGGCGTCAGTCCAGGAATCCGTGAAGAAGGGCGGCCGAGCCCCAGACGTGGGCCGTCATCGTCTGCGCGGCGCGCTTTGCGTCCCCGGCCAGGATCGCCAGCACGATCGCCTCGTGCTGCTCGTCGGAGTGGGCGATGTTGCGCGCCAGCAGCGGGATGCAGTCGAGGAGTTCGTTGAGCCGCATCCGGTTCTGCGCGACGAGCGGGACCAGCGAGGGCACGCCGGCGGCCTCGGCGATCGCCAGGTGCAGCCGCGAGTCCAGCCGCCGGTAGTCCTCCGGCGCGGCACCGCGGACATCGGCGAGTCGGCTCCACAGCGCCTCCCGGTCGGCGGCGGTCAGCGTCCGCCCCGCCGCCATCCGGGCCGCCCCCACCTCGAGGATCTCCCGCAGCCGCATCGCATCGGTGATCTCGGCTTCGCTGAAGCGGGCCTCGTCCGGTCGGGGTGCCGGTAACGCGTCGGCCAGGAAGGTGCCGCCGTAGCGGCCGCGGCGCGACACCAGGTAGCCGGCGTCGGCGAGCGACTTGATCGCCTCCCGCACGGTGTCGCGGCTGACGCCCAGCCGGGCGGCGAGTTCCCGCTCCGGCGGCAGGGATTCGCCCGGGGAGAGCACCCCCAGGCGAATCGTCTGCAGCAGCCGCTCGACGGTGTCCTCGAAGGCGTTGAGCGGCCGCACCGGACGCAGCAGCGCCTCGCTGGCGGTCTGCTCTTCATGAGCTGTCCGCTCCTCGCGCAAGCGCTCGTCGGCGGCGCCCGGGTCGGCCGACATGCTTACAGCGGCGTCACGTAGTGGCCGCTGATCCCGCCGTCGACCAGGAACGACGAGGCCGTGATGAACGACGCGTCGTCGCTGGCGAGAAACGCCACCGCGGCGGCGAGCTCTTCGGGTTCGGCGAACCGGCCGACCGGCACGTGCACCAGCCGGCGCGCGGCACGTTCGGGATCCTTGGCGAACAGCTCCTGCAGCAGCGGGGTGTTGACCGGTCCGGGGCACAGCGCGTTGACGCGGATGCCCTGCCGGGCGTACTGCACGCCCAGTTCGCGCGACATCGCCAGCACGCCGCCCTTCGAGGCGGTGTAGGAGATCTGCGACGTGGCCGAACCCATCACCGCGACGAACGACGCGGTGTTGACGATCGAGCCCTTCTGCGCCGGAACCATGTGCCGCAGTGCGGCTTTGCAGCAGAAGAACACGGACTTGAGGTTGATGTCCTGCACCCGCTGCCACGCGTCGATGCCGGTGTTCTCGATCAGGTCGTCTTCGGGCGGGCTGATACCGGCGTTGTTGAACGCGATGTCGACCCCGCCGTGCACCTCGACGGCCGTGTCGAACAAGCGGTCCACCGCGACCTGATCCGAGACGTCGACCTGGACGAACGTCACGTTCATGTCGTCGGCGACGGATTTACCGGTGACCTCGTCGAGATCACCGATGACCACGATGGCGCCTTCGGCCTGCATCCGTTTGGCGGTTGCCAGCCCGATGCCGCTGGCGCCGCCGGTGATCACGGCGACCTTGCCCGCCAGACGCTGGGTCAAATCCATCAGTGCTCCTCCTGAACAGCTATGAAGACGTTTTTGGTCTCGGTGAACGACAGCGGGGCGTCGGGGCCGAGTTCGCGGCCCAGACCGGATTGCTTGAAGCCGCCGAACGGCGTGCTGTAGCGCACCGACGAGTGCGAGTTGACCGACAGGTTGCCCGATTCCACGGCGCGCGAGACCCGCAGCGCGCGGGACACGTTCTCGGTCCAGATCGAGCCGGACAGTCCGTAGGGGGTGTCGTTGGCCAACGCGATCGCGTCCGCCTCGTCGTCGAACGGCAGCACCGTCACGACAGGACCGAAGATCTCCTCGGTGACGGTGCGGTCGTCGCGCGGCGGCGTCAGCACCGTGGGCGGGAACCAGTAACCGGGGCCCGTGGGCGCATCGCCGCGGAACGCCACCGGCGCCCCGTCGGGGACATAACCGGCCACCGACTCCCAGTGCGCCTTGGACACGAGCGGACCCATCTCGGTGCCCTCGGCGCGCGGATCGCCCACCACGACGCCCTTGACGGCAGGCTCGAACAGTTCCATGAACCGATCGAAGACATTGCGCTGCACCAGGATCCGGCTGCGGGCGCAGCAGTCCTGACCCGAGTTGTCGAACACGCCGTAGGGCGCGGTGGCGGCGGCGCGCTCGAGGTCGCAGTCGTCGAACACGATGTTGGCGCTCTTGCCGCCCAGTTCGAGCGTGACACGCTTGACCTGCTGCGCCGCGCCGGCCATCACCCGGGTGCCGACCTCGGTGGAACCGGTGAACACGATCTTGCGGACGTCGGGATGGCTGACGAAGCGCTCCCCGACCACCGAGCCCCGACCGGGCACGACCTGGAACAGATCGGCCGGCAGGCCGGCCTCGACGGCGAGTTCGCCGAGCCGGATCGTGGTCAGCGGGGTCCACTCCGCCGGCTTGACCAGCACCGCGTTCCCGGCGGCCAGCGCGGGTGCGAACCCCCACGACGCGATGGTCATCGGGAAATTCCACGGGGTGATGACGCCGACCACGCCGAGCGGTTCGTTGAAGGTGACGTCCAGGCCGCCGGCGACCGGAATCTGCTTGCCGGACAACCGTTCCGGGCTCGCCGAGTAGTACTGCAGCACGTCGCGGACGTGGCCCGCCTCCCAGCGGGCGTTGCCGATCGGGTGCCCGGAGTTGGCGACCTCGAGCTGGGCCAGCTCCTCGACGTGGGCGTCGACCACCGCGGCGAAGGCGCGCAGCGCCGCCGCCCGCTCCGCCGGGGCCTGCCGGGCCCACTGCCGCTGCGCCGCCCGGGCGCGGGCCACCGCGTCGTCGACCCCGGCCTCGTCGGTCTGCTCGACGGTGCGCAGCAGTTCCTCGGTCGCGGGGTTGATCACATCGCTGGACGTCGTCATACGCTCACCTTCTGGGCTTTCTGGGATGCGTGTGCTGCTGCGGCGCCGACCAGACCCGCGAACACCCGCAGGTCGTCCAGCCGCTCCTCGGGATGCCATTGCACGGCAACCACCCACCGGCCGGGGTGGCGGTCGCGGTCGACCTCGACGGCCTCGATCACTCCGTCGCTGTCGGAGGCGCTGACGATCAGACCGTCGCCGAGCCGGTCGATGGCCTGGTGGTGGTAGCACTGCGCCTCGGTGTCCGGTCCGACCATCTCCGCCACCCGGGTGCCGGGGACGGTGGTGATCGTCGAGGTGGAGAACACCGCGTTGCCCTGCTGGTGGCGAGTGTGCCCGACGACATCGGGCAGATGCTGGTGCAGCGTGCCGCCGAGCGCGACGTTGAGCACCTGCGCGCCCCGGCAGATGCCGAGCACCGGGACGCCGCGGCGCAGCGCCGCCTGCAGCAGCGCCAACTCGAAGGCGTCACGGGTGCGGCTGTCGGCGACCGGCTCGTCGGTGGCGGGATGACGCTCGTCGCCATAGGCGGCCGGGTCGACGTCGCGCCCGCCGGTGATGATCAGTCCGTCGAGTCCGTCGAGGACGCGGTCGGCGATGGCGTCGTCCACCGGCTGCGGCGGCAGCAGCACCGAGATGCCGCCGGCCAGGCCGATGCCCTCGAAGTAGATCGCAGGCAGGAAGCTGGCCCGCACGTCCCAGACACCGGTCTGTGCCTGCTGCAGGTAGGTGGTCAGCCCGATCACCGGGCGAACGGCCTCACAGTCGCTCAAAGCCGCGCATCCTTTCCCAATCCGTCACCGCGGCGTTGAAGGCCTTGAGCTCCACGCGCGCGTAGTTGAGGTAGTGGTCGACGACGTCGTCGCCGAAGGCGTCCCGCGCCACCTTCGAGTTGTCGAACAGCTCGACGGCCTCGGCCAGCGTCGTCGGCAGCCGCTCGGCACCACTGGTGTAGGCGTTGCCGGACAACGCTTCGGGCAGCTCGAGCTCGTTCTCGATGCCGTACAGGCCGCCCGCGATCAGCGCCGACACGGCGAGGTACTGGTTGACGTCGCCGCCGGGCGCCCGGTTCTCCATGCGCATCGCCGCGCCATGGCCGACCACCCGCAGCGAACACGTGCGGTTGTCGAAGCCCCACGCGATCGCCGTCGGGGCGAAGCTGCCCTCGGCGAACCGCTTGTAGGAGTTGACGTTCGGCGCGTAACACAGGCTCAGCTCCCGCATGGTTGCGAGCTGGCCGGCGATGAAGCTGCGGAACAGCGGCGTCATCCCGTCCTCGGCGTCGGGGTCGGCGAAGACCGCGCTGCCGTCCTCGCCGCGCAGCGAGATGTGGATGTGGCAGCTGTTGCCCTCGCGCTCATCGAATTTCGCCATGAACGTCAGGCTCTTGCCGTGCTGATCGGCGATCTCCTTGGCCCCATTGCGATAAATCGTGTGGTTGTCACACGTGGTGCGCGCATGGTCATAGCGGAAGCCGATCTCCTGCTGGCCGAGGTTGCACTCCCCCTTGACGCCTTCGCAGTACATGCCCGCGCCGTCCATGCCGAGCCGGATGTCGCGCAGCAGCGGCTCCATCCGGGTGGAGGCCAGCATCGCGTAGTCGATGTTGTAGTCGGTGGCTGGGGTGAGGCCCTTGTAGCCGGCCGCCCAAGCCCCGCGAAAGGTGTCGTCGAAGACCATGAACTCGAGTTCGGTGGCCGCGTACGGCACCAGGCCACGCTCGGAGAGCCGGTCGATCTGACGGTTGAGGATGCTGCGCGGCGCCTGGGTCACCGGCCGGCCGTCAGTCCACGAGAGGTCGGCCATCACCAGCGCGGTGCCGGGCAGCCACGGCACCAGCCGCAGCGTGGCGAAATCGGGGGTCATCACCATGTCGCCGTAGCCGGTCTCCCAGCTGGAGATCGCGTACCCGTCGACGGTGTTGTTGTCGACGTCGACGGCCAGCAGGTAGTTGCAGGCTTCCGCGCCGTGGTCCGCGGTGTCCTCGACGAACAGCCGCGCCGAGAGGCGCTTGCCGGTCAGTCGGCCCTGCATGTCGCAGAACGCGACGATCACCGTGTCGATGTCCCCCGCCTCGACCAGCTTTTCCAGCTCAGATCGCGACAGCATGCCTCGTGTGCCCATCAGTGTCCTACTCTCCCCGCGGTCGTTGTCGTGCGCCGGCGTCCCACACCCGCACCAAACTGCCACGTTCAAAGGTAGGACGCCAGACCAATAGCGATCTATTCTCCCTTGTGGTGCCCGGCGCCGGCCGTCGCGCTGTTTTCCACACACAGGAGGTCTCCCGTGCCCGAGGGCCACGAACACCTAGACGACGACGAGAGGCACCTCGCGAGCCTGGGCTACACCCAGGAACTGTCGCGGTCGTGGTCGGGATTCAGCAACTTCGCGATCTCGTTCTCGATCATCTCGATCCTGGCCGGCTGCTTCACGTCGTTCGGCCTGGGCTGGAACAACGGCGGTCCGGCCGCCATCGCATGGGGCTGGCCGATCGTGTCGGTCTTCATCCTTCTCATCGGGCTGTGCATGTCCGAGCTGGTGTCCGCCTATCCCACCTCGGGCGGGATCTATTGGTGGGCAGCCAAACTGGGCGGCCCCAAGGCGGGTTTCTATACCGGCTGGCTGAACCTGATCGGGCTGATCGCCATCCTGGCGTCGGTGGCCTACGGCAGTGCGACGTTCCTGGACCTGACCCTGGGCACCTTCAGCGAGTCCTGGCTGGCCGGCTACAGCCTGACCCGCACCTTCATCATGTTCCTGGTCATCCTGGTCGTCGTGGCGACGATCAACATCTTCTCGTCGCACCTGCTCGCCGTCATCAACAACATCTCGGTGTGGTGGCACGTGGCCGGGGCCCTGGCGGTCGTCGCCATTCTGTGGCTGATCCCCGAACAGCACGCCAGCTTCTCCACGGTGTTCGCCACCACCGTCAACAACACGGGCTTCTTCGGCGGTTCCACGTCGGGCCTGACGTTCCTGCTGTTCGTCCTCCCGATGTCGGCGATCCTGACGCAGTACACGATCACCGGGTACGACGCATCGGCGCACCTGTCCGAAGAGACCAAGAGCGCCGCCGACGGCGCCGCCAAAGGCATCTGGCGCTCGATCCTCTACTCCGCCATCGGCGGCTGGATCCTGCTGCTGACCTTCCTGTTCGCCGTCCAGGACGTGGACGGCGTGACCGCCGGCGGTGGTGCCGTCGCCACGATCTTCACCCAGGCGATGGACTCCAAGTGGGTCGGCATCGTGCTGCTCGTCTCCACCGCCGGCCAGCTGTTCTGCACCACCGCGTGCCAGACCAGTGCGTCGCGCATGCTGTTCGCGTTCAGCCGTGACCGCGCGGTGCCCGGCCATCAGCTGTGGTCGAAGCTCAGCGCGAAACGGGTGCCGGCCAACGCGGTGATGGTCACCGCGACCATCGCGGCGATCATCACGCTGCCCGCCTTGGTCGAGGTGGACATCAACGGCGCGCCCGTTCCCGTCGCGTTCTTCGCGGTCGTCTCGATCGGCGTGGTCGGCCTGTACCTGTGCTTCGCGGTGCCGATCTACTTCCGGTGGAAGGCCGGCGACTCGTTCCCGCTGGGCCGGTGGAACCTTCGCGGGCACCACCGGTGGATGGCACCGCTGGCCCTGATCGAGATCATCGTGACGTCGATCATCGCGATGTTCCCGACGTCGATCGGCGGCGCACCGTGGGACCCCAGCTTCGAATGGAAGTTCGTCAACTACACCCCGCTGCTGGTCGGCGGCGTGCTGATCCTGCTCTACATCTACTGGCACGTGTCGGTGAAGAACTGGTTCACCGGCCCGATCAAGCAGGTCACGCTCTCGGACGACGAGCTGCGAGGGGTCTCCTGAGCTCGCTGTGACGCGGATCTCGATCTTGATGCTCTGATCGCGTTTGACCGCCCGGACCGGGGGTAAACATCCCCATCGCCGGGCGTCGGAGCGCGGCTGCATGGACTGATCGGAACGCCGAAACAGAGTAGGGTCGAACAGGTGTGTGGAGCCACCGGCGAGGTACGCCTCGACGGAAAAAGCCCGGACGTGCCAGCCGTCACCGCGATGGCCGAGGTCATGGTGCCTCGCGGCCCCGATGCGGCGGGGGTGTGGTCTCAGGGCCGCGTCGCTCTCGGCCACCGGCGGCTCAAAATCATCGATCTCTCCGAGGCCGGCGCACAGCCGATGGTGGACGCCGAACTGGGGCTGTCGATCGCCTGGAACGGCTGCATCTACAACTACGAACAGCTGCGCGACGAATTGTCGGGCCACGGCTACCGCTTCTTCTCCCACAGCGACACCGAGGTCCTGATCAAGGCCTACCACCGATGGGGTGACCGCTTCGTCGACCGCCTCAAGGGCATGTTCGCGTTTGCGATCGTCGAGCGCGACAGCGGCCGGGTACTCCTCGGGCGCGATCGCCTCGGCATCAAGCCGCTGTACCTGTCCGAGACCGCCGACCGGATCCGGTTCGCATCGTCGTTGCCCGCGCTGTTGGCGGGCGGCGACATCGACACCCGGATCGACCCCGTCGCGCTGCACCACTACATGACCTTCCACTCGGTCGTGCCCTCGCCGCACACGATCTTGCGCGGCGTCCGCAAGCTGCCACCGGCCTCGCTGATGGCGATCGAACCCGACGGCAGCCACACCATCACGACATACTGGGAGCCCGACTTCACCCGCCGTGACGATCGCGCCGACTGGTCCGAAAAGGACTGGGAGGACGCGATTCTGGAGTCGCTGCGGGTGGCGGTCAAGCGCAGGCTGGTCGCCGACGTGCCGGTCGGCTGCCTGCTCTCCGGCGGCGTCGACTCCAGCCTGATCGTCGGCCTGCTCGCCGAAGCCGGCCAGCACGGCCTCAAGACGTTCTCCATCGGGTTCGAATCGGTCAACGGGGTGGCCGGCGACGAGTTCCGGTACTCCGACATCATCGCCGAGCGGTTCGGCACCGACCATCACCAGATCCGCATCGACACCGCCCGGATGCTGCCCGCCCTCGACGGCGCGATCGGCGCGATGAGCGAGCCCATGGTCAGCCACGACTGCGTGGCCTTCTACCTGCTCAGTCAGGAGGTGGCCAAGCACGTCAAGGTCGTCCAGTCGGGTCAGGGCGCCGACGAGGTGTTCGCCGGCTACCACTGGTATCCCCCGATGGGCGAGCCCGCCGCGGCGTCGCTGGAAGGGTCCGTCGCCAGCTACCGCGCCGCGTTCTTCGACCGCGACCAGGCCGGCTACGCCGAACTGGTGTCGCGGAACTACCTCGCCGCCGACGATCCGAGTGAAGCGTTCATCACCGAGCACTTCGCCCGGGCCGGCGCGCAGACCGGGGTGGACCGCGCGCTGCGACTCGACACCACCGTGATGCTGGTCGACGACCCGGTCAAACGGGTCGACAACATGACGATGGCCTGGGGGCTCGAAGGCCGGGTGCCGTTCCTCGATCACGACCTGGTGGAGCTCGCCGCCACCTGCCCCCCGCAGCTCAAGACCGCCCACGACGGCAAGGGCGTGCTCAAACAGGCTGCCCGCCAGGTGATTCCGGCCGAGGTGATCGACCGGCCCAAGGGTTACTTCCCGGTGCCGGCGCTGACCCACCTCGAGGGGCCCTACCTCGATCTGGTCCGCGATGCGCTGTACGCCCCGGCGGCCAAGGAGCGCGGGTTGTTCCGCCCCGAGGCTGTGGAGCGGCTGCTGGCCGACCCCAACGGCAGACTCACGCCGCTGCGCGGCAACGAACTGTGGCAGATCGCGCTGCTCGAGTTGTGGCTGCAGAAGCACGGAATCACCGGGCCCGCCGCGTGAGGGGTCTCGACCCGAGGGCCGATCAGGCCGGCGAGCCCTCCGAGGCCATCACGATGGCCCTGCACGAGGCCTCACCGCCCGACATGGTCGACGCGATGGCCGACGATGTGGTGCTCGAACTGGGCTGGGGCAGGCTGATTTTCGGCCAGACGTTCAGCGACCCGGGGCGGCTGGCGGAGGTGCTGCGCGAGGAGGCGCACGGTCGCCGCGACATCTGCATCTACGCCCGCGAACCGCACGTGCTGGTCTCCAAGGCGCCCGCCGAGCTGTTCATCGACCCCAGCCACACCTACCGGCTGCGGTTCACCGACGCCGAGGATCCCGGCCCCCCGCGCAGTGGCTTCACCGTCCGCGCGCTGCAGACACGCGAGGACGCCGACGCGATGAACCGCGTCTACGTCCGGTGCGGCATGGTGCCCGCGCCCACCGACGTGCTGTGGGACAACCATCAGAACCAGCACTCGGTCGACTACCTGGTCGCCGTCGGTGACGACGGCACCGTGCTCGGCACGGTCACCGGCGTCGACCACGCCACCCTGTTCGCCGATCCGGAGAACGGGTCGAGCCTGTGGACGCTCGCGGTGGACCCGGCGGCCACGCTGCCCGGCGTTGGCGCGGCGCTGACCCGCAGCCTGGCGTCGCTGTACCGCGAACGCGGCCGCGCCTACATGGATCTGTCGGTCACCCACGACAACAACGCGGCGATCGCGCTCTACGAGAAGCTCGGCTTCAGCCGCGTGCCGGTGATGGCGGTCAAGCGCAAGAACGCCATCAACGAGCCGTTGTTCACCCACCCGCCCGAGACCGTCGACGACCTGAACCCCTACGCGCGGATCATCGCCGACGAGGCGATGCGCCGCGGCATCTGGGTCGAGGTGCTCGACGCCGAGGCCGGTGAGATGCGGTTGTCGCACGGTGGGCGCAGCGTCGTCACACGGGAATCGTTGTCCGAGTACACGTCTGCGGTGGCGATGAGCCGCTGCGACGACAAACGCCTGACGCGGCGCATCGTCTCTGAGGCCGGGATCACCGTTCCGAAGGGCCGGTTGGCCACGTTCGACGAGGCCGACCACGAGTTCCTCGCCGAGGTGGGCGACGTGGTGGTCAAACCCACCCGCGGCGAACAGGGCAAGGGCATCACCGTGGGAGTGGACGGCCCCGAGGAACTCGACGCGGCGCTGGCCCGGGCCCGCGAGCAGCATCCCGAGGTGCTCATCGAGCAGCGCGCCGAGGGGGACGACCTGCGCCTGGTGGTGATCGACAAGAAGGTGGTCGCCGCCGCGCTGCGGATGCCCGCCGAGGTGACCGGCACCGGCCGGCACACCATCGCCGAACTGATCGAGGCGCAGAGCCGGCGGCGCGCCGCCGCCACCGGTGGCGAGTCACGCATCCCGATCGACGTCGTCACCGAGACCACGGTGCGCGAAGCCGGTTACGCGTTCGACGACGTCCTGCCCGAGGGCGAGCGACTGCGGGTGCGCCGGACGGCCAATCTGCATCAGGGCGGCACCATCCACGACGTGACCTCGACCGTGCACCCGGAACTGTGCCGGGTCGCGGTGGCGTCCGCCGACGCGATCGGTATCCCGGTGACGGGCATCGATCTGCTCGTCCCCGACGTCACCCGGCCGGAGTACGTGTTCATCGAGGCCAATGAACGTCCGGGGCTGGCCAACCACGAGCCTCAGCCCACCGCACAGGCTTTCGTCGACTTCCTGTTCCCCGGCCAGCCCGGCATCCCGCCGGCGTGGACGCCGGGCGAGGCGGCCGGCGGCGACGACGCCCCGGCCTGACGTCCGCTCACCAGGTGCTGGTGCGCATCACGATCTCGGCCGCCAGCTGGGCCGTCGAGTCGGCGGCCTGACGGCGCCCCAGCAGGTCGACGATCCGGTACTCGCCGTAGACGAAGCGTTGGCTCGCCTTGGCGACCGCCCGCGCGGCGCTCGAGCTCACCAGAGCGGTCGTGTTCAACTCCACCGGCGGGCAGTGCTCGTCACGGACCACCCCCGACAGATCGGCCACCCGCGGGTGGCCGCGGTCGATGACGACCAGACCGATGAACCGATCGAGCCGGGTGGCGGCGAGTTCCCAGGCCAGTTCCCCACCGAACCGGTCCCCCACGAGCAGCGCCCACCGGACTTCGAGCGCGTCCAGAATGCCGATCACCGATTTGGCGGTGAGTCGCGGATCGGGGCCGATGACGACGGTGCGCAGCGAGGCGGTGTGCAGCCGCTGACACACGGCTTCGTACGCGGCGGGAGTCTTCTGCGCCGCGCCGAGCAGCACCACGACCGAACCCTTCTCCGGACCGGCGACCTCGACGGGTACGCCGATGCCGTCGACGGTGATCATGGGGGAGGGCATTGCGCCACGCTACAGGCCGGACGGGAGTCGGCGGGCCGGTTTTGCCGCTCGTGCGGCGCCCTCACGGCGCCTGCGCGCGTTCCGCCTGCCGGGACACGACGTCCAGAAATGTCTGCGGCAGCGTGCCTTTGACCGGAATCGACGGGTCGTTCGTCGGGAAGGCGATGCCGAACACGGCCGTGGCACCGAGGTTTTCGAAAGAGAAGTACACCGTGCTGTCCGCGCCGGACAGGTGCATGGTCTGCTCGTAGACCAATGCGTCGGGCCGCGGCGTCGTCAGCCTGGTGGTGGTCATCGGGATGCCGGGGTCGGTGGGCGCGAAGAACGTCTGGAACTCCGCGCACCGCGCCGCGGTCGCGGCCAGCCGGTCGAGGTCCAGCGGCCAGGTGAGCACCGTGATCACCATGCGGGCGCCGTCGTAGGCGGCCACGTACTCGGCGGCGCTGCCGGGACCGCGCTCTGCGGTGGCGGCGATGTCGCGGGTCAGCCCGTCGGTGCAGCCCTCGGGCTTCGACAGCATCGGGGGCGGACCACCCGCACCGTCGGCCATGCCGGGATCCTTGGAGATGCGTTCGTAGTGCACACCGGGCGGGAAGTCGGCGGCGGTCAGCAGCGCCCGGTCCAACCGCGCACCGGGCCAGGTCGCGGTGCCGGCCACCGTCGGCGAGCACCCGCCGAGCAGCAGCAGGGCGACCGTCGCGAAGGCGGCCCGCCGGATCATGGCTTCAGGCTACCGACGTCTCAGGCCGCGGTGAGGATCTCCGCGCCGGAGTCGGTGACGACCAGGGTGTGCTCGAACTGGGCGGTCCACTTCCTGTCCCGGGTCGCCACGGTCCAGTCGTCATCCCAGATCTCATAGTCCAGGCTGCCGAGATTGATCATCGGCTCGATCGTGAAGGTCATCCCGGGTTCGATCACGGTCTGCACCGACGGCTGGTCGTAGTGCAGCACCACCAGGCCGTTGTGGAACGTGGTGCCGATGCCGTGACCGGTGAAGTCGCGAACGACGTTGTAGCCGAACCGGTTCGCGTACGCCTCGATGATCCGTCCGATCACCGACAGGGCGCGGCCCGGCTTGACCGCCTTGATCGCGCGCATGGTGGCCTCGTGGGTGCGTTCGACGAGCAGCCGGTGTTCGGAGGAGACGTCGCCCGCCAGGAAGGTCGCGTTGGTGTCGCCGTGCACGCCGTCGATGTAGGCGGTCACGTCGATGTTCACGATGTCGCCGTCCTCGATGACCGTCGAGTCCGGGATGCCGTGGCAGATGATCTCGTTCAGCGACGTGCAGCACGACTTCGGGTAGCCCTTGTAACCCAGCGTCGACGGGTAGGCACCGTGATCGACCATGTACTCGTGGGCGATCCGGTCGAGTTCGTCGGTGGTGACGCCGGGGGCGACCGCTGCACCCGCCTCGGCGAGCGCGCCGGCGGCGATCCGGCCGGCCACCCGCATCTTCTCGATCACCTCCGGGGTCTGCACCCACGGCTCCGAGCCCTCCTGCGCCGTCGGCCTGCCCACGTACTCGGGACGGGGAATCGACGCAGGCACCGGCCGTGTCGGCGACACCGTGCCGGGCCGGAGGGCGGTCCTTACAGACATGACGCAATGCTAGCGTTCGGCCATGGAGGTCACCCCGGGACACCTGTTCGCGCAACTGAACTTCCGCGACATCGAGGAGTCCGACGACCGGATGGTCATCGAGTTGGACAACCGTCCCGATCTGACCAACCGCCGTGGCGCGCTGCAGGGCGGCCTCGTGGCGACGCTGATCGACGTCGCGGCGGGCCGGCTCGCCGACCGCCGGGTCGGGCCCGGACGGGATGTCACGACGGCCGACATGACGGTCCACTTCCTGGCCCCGGTCCTCGAGGGCCCCGCCCGCGCCGAGGCGACGGTGGTGCGCGCGGGCCGCCGACTGTCGATCATCGCGGTCGACGTCGTCGACGTCGCACGCGACCGGCTGGCCGCGCGGGCCACGCTGAGCTTCGCCGTGCTCGACAGCGCGTAGGTCAGCGGCCCCGGCGGGGCAGCCCCACCCGCCACGACTTCTGCGGACCGCGGATGTCGACCGAGCCGCACACCACCTTGCCGGTGAGCACCACGTGCGGATTGCCTTCTGCCGGAGCATCTCTGCGATGGTCGGTGGCGCTGCCCACGGTGACCTCGACGTCGTCGATCGAGGCGCTGGCGCCGTCGGGCAGCCGCAGATCCAGGCCGCCGAACTTCATGTCGAGCTCGATGATGACGATCGGACCGGCGAACCGGGCGCGGGTCAGGTCGAGGTCCACCGATCCCATCCGCCGGTAGAGGGCCAGCCGGGTGGGCACCACCCACGCGCCCTGCCGCTTGAGCGAACCCATCACACCGCGCAGTTCCACCCGGTCGGCCGCGGACGCGACGATCGCGCCCGGGCCGGGCAGGTCGCCGACGAGCGCGTCGAGATCCGACGGCAGCCGCGCCCGCGACACCATCGCCGAGCGTTCCTCGAACTCCTGGATGTCGATCAGGCCGAGCGCGACGGCGTTGTGCAGCCGGCGCAGGGTCCCGTTGCGGTCCGCGTCGGAGATCCGCATCTCGGGCATCTCGGCGGGCAGCCTGCCGTGGTTGATATCGGTCATGACCGTTCCACGGTACCGCTGGAGCCCGCCGTCAGGCCTGGTAGTCAGGCGGCAGCGAATCGAGCATGCCCTTGAGCATGCGCACCGCGTACTCCGAACTGCCGCCCCCGACGATCAGGGCCGAGAAGGCCATGTCTCCGCGGTACCCGGTGAACCAGGAGTGCGAGCCACCCGCGAATTCCGCCTCGCCGGTCTTTCCGCGCACGTCCCCGGCCCCCTGCAGGTCCTTGGCGGTGCCGTTGGTCACCACCAGGCGCATCATCGGGCGCAAATTGTCGACCACGCTGGGCGGGATCGGCTGGCGGTCGCCGGTGATCTCGGTGTCGCGGCCTGCGATCAGGCGCGGCACGGGGGTCTGGCCTGCGGCGACGGTCGCGGCCGCCAGCGCCATCCCGAACGGGCTGACGAGCACCTTGCCCTGACCGAAGCCGTCTTCGGTGCGTTCGGTGAGGTTCACCGTCGGAGGCACCGAGCCGCTGACCGTCGAGATGCCGGCGATCTTGTAGTCCGGGCCGATGCCGTACTGCGACGCGGCCTGGGTCAGGCCCCGCGGCGGCATCCGGCTGGCCAGCTCGGCGAAAGTGGTGTTGCAGGAGCTGGCGAAGGCCCGCGACATCGGCACCGTGCCGAGGTCGAATCCGCCGTAGTTGGGCACGGTCCGGTGCCCGATGTCGAGGTGGCCGGGGCAGCCCAGCAGGGTGTTGGGGGTGGCCATGTCGCGTTCGATCGCGGCGCCCGCCGTCACGATCTTGAACGTGGACCCGGGCGGGTAGAGGCCCATCGTGGCGATCGGTCCCTCGCGGTCGGCGGCTGCGTTCTGCGCGACGGCCAGGATCTCGCCGGTGGACGGTTTGATGACGACGATCATGGCCTGCTTGCCGGTGACGTCGACCGCGTTCTGCGCGGCGTTCTGGATGGCGCGGTCCAGGCTGATGCTCACCGACGGGGCGGGCGTGCCGGGCACCTCGTTGAGGACGTCGACGTCGACGCCGTTCTGATTCACGGTCACGACCCGCCAGCCCGGGGATCCGTCCAGTTCGTCGGCGACGGTCTTCCTGACCTCGTCGACGAGCGCCGGCGCGAAGTGTTCGTCGGTGGGCACCATCTCGGGTTGCGGGGTGATGACCACGCCGGGCAGCGCGCCCAGGGCGCCGACCACCGCGTCGCGGTCGGCTTGGCGCAGCGTCATCAGGCTCAGTGGGCCTTTGGTCGAGCTGGCCTGTTCGGCGAGCCGCTGCGGGTCGAGTGTGTTGTCGAAGCGGCGCAGGGCGTCGGCGACCGTGCGCGCCGTCGGCATCAGGTTCTCGCCGGCGGCCTTCGCGTCGAGCGCGAACGCGTAGCGGAATCCGGGCACCAGCACGGTGGTGCCGCCGCGTTCGTTGACCGAGGCGCGGGGCGGGGCGTCGGCGCGCAGCGCCAGCGTCTGATTCTCCCCCAGCCGCGGGTGCAGGCCGGTCGCACTCCAGCGGACCTGCCAGCGGCCCTCGTCGCGGACCATGTTCAGCTGCCCGTCGTAGGTCCAGGTGCGGTCCTTGGGCAGGTGCCAGGTGTAGCGGTAGGCGATGCTGCCGGTGTCCTCGGCGTACTTGGAGCTGAGGATCTGCGCGTCCAGGCCCGTGGCCTGCAGACCGGCCCAGGCCTCGTTGAGCGCGGCGCGGGCGTCGTCGGGACGGTCGGCCAGCGCGGCGGCGGCCCCGGTGTCACCGGTGGCCAGCGCGGCGAAGAACTCTTCGGCGGTGGGCTCGGGACCGTTGGGCCGGGGCGTGCAGGCCCCGAGCGACAGGACCAGGACGACGACCGCGACGAGCGACGCCGCGGTCGATACGGATGAGACTCTTGTTGCCATTGGGACAGATGTTAAGAAGTAACGATCCGGTTTCGACGGAGGCGCACCGCACCGTTGCGCCCAAACCGACGTTTGGGCGTGAACGGGCGAGAAGAAGCGACCTTTTCGTCGATCTCGGTGGGCGGGAAAGCGGTTATGCGCCGGCAGCGGGGGCGCGCACCACCAGCGGCGCCGCCGGGAAATAGGCCGCCATCTCCGAGCGCGAGGTGCGCAGCGCCGCGGTGCCGTAGCCCTGCTTGCGGTGCTCCGGGTGAATCCAGATGCGCACGTCGACCTCGCCGCCGCACAGTTCCCCGAACACCATCCCCACCTTGGCGGCGCCGACCTCGGCGACCAGCCACGCCGCCTCCTCGGCGGCGACCCGGGTGACGGCGTCGCGGATCTCGTCGCCGAGATCGCGCGGCGGGGCGTCGGTGCCGTCACCGGCCGAACGCATGTCGCGGGTGCGGGCGGCGAAGATGTCGCGGTCGGTGTCGGGACTGAACGGCCGCAGTCGCAGACGCCGCGACGAGCCAGGCGTCTGCTCAGCCGCACCGGGGGTGGCGAGCTGACTGGTCAGCGTGTCCAACTCCGCGGCGATCCGGCGCCGTGACACCCGGGTCAGGCGATCGAACGACAGCCTCAGCACCGCTTCGGCCGCGTCGGCCGACGTGTCGAGCAGATCGGCGAGCGCCTCGATCGCCGCGTCGTAGTCCTCGGAGGCCACGACCGCGTCGAGCACCTCGTGCCGCCGTTCCAGCGCGGCCACCATCGCGTCGGCGACGACCTTGCGCTGCACCGCCGCATCCTGTTCGGCCGTCAATCGAGCAGCACCGTGGCGAACGAGGCGATCTCGGTGAACCCGATGCGCGCGTAGGTGGCGCGGGCGACGGTGTTGAAGCTGTTGACGTACAGGCTCGCGATGCGACCGCTGCCCACGACGGCCGCGGCGACCGTCGCGGTGCCCGCGGTGCCCATGCCCCGGCCCCGGAAGTCGGGATGCACCCAGACTCCCTGGATCTGGCCCACCGCCGGAGACTGCGAACCGATCTCGGCCTTGAACACCACCTGTCCGCGATCGAACCGGGCCCACGCCCGCCCCGCCGCGATCAGCCCGGCGACCCGGCGGCGGTAGCCCCGGCCGCCGTCACCGATCCGGGGGTCGATCCCGACCTCGCCGATGAACATGTCGATCGCGGCGACGAGGTAGGCGTCGAGTTCCTCCATCCGCACCTGCCGCACCGCCGGGTCGACGGCACAGGCGGGTGCGGTGCCGAGCGCCATCAGCGGTTGGTGCGCGCGCACGTCGCGGGCCGGCCCCCACACAGGCTCCAGTCGCTGCCACATCGGCAGCACGAGTTCGGCGCGGCCCACCAGCGACGAGCACCGCCGTGACGTGCTCATCGCCTTGTCGGCGAACGCATTCAGGTCACCGGCGGCGCCACGCAACGGGATCAGGTTGGCCCCGGCGTAGCAGAGCGATTCGCTGGCACGCCGCCGCGTCCACAGTTCGCCGCCGATGGCCGACGGCTCGATGCCGTGCTCGGCAACGCGGGAGGCGACCATGCAGGAGGCCACCGGGTCGTCGTCGAGGACCTGACGGACGGCGGTCATGTCGCGGATGTCGCGCACCACCGACACCCTTCGCTCGTCAACGAGGCGAAAAAGCGGAGGAGCCGACATCTGGACTCTTTCTGCGACGACCCTTGGCATCAGACCCCGTGCACGGGGTCTGGGGTCAGCTTACGGTCACAACCGGCGAACCGCTGGCATCCCCGGAACCTTGCGCCGTGTCCATCTGCTCGGCCAGCCGCATGGCCTCCTCGATCAGCGTCTCGACGATCTGGGCCTCGGGCACGGTCTTGATCACCTCGCCCTTGACGAAGATCTGGCCCTTGCCGTTGCCGGAGGCCACCCCGAGGTCGGCTTCGCGCGCCTCACCGGGACCGTTGACCACACAGCCCATCACCGCGACCCGCAGTGGCACGTCCATGCCCTCGAGGCCCGCGGTCACCTCGTTGGCCAGGGTGTAGACGTCGACCTGCGCGCGCCCGCACGACGGGCACGACACGATCTCCAGACCGCGGGGCCGCAGGTTCAGCGACTCCAGGATCTGGTTGCCGACCTTGACCTCCTCGACCGGCGGCGCCGACAGCGAGACGCGGATCGTGTCGCCGATGCCCTTGGACAGCAGCGCGCCGAACGCGACCGCCGACTTGATGGTGCCCTGGAACGCGGGCCCGGCCTCGGTGACCCCGAGGTGCAGCGGGTAGTCGCACTGGGCCGCGAGCTGCTCGTAGGCGGCGACCATCACGACGGGGTCGTTGTGCTTGACGCTGATCTTGATGTCGCCGAAGCCGTGCTCCTCGAACAGCGACGCCTCCCACAGCGCGGACTCCACGAGCGCCTCGGGCGTGGCCTTGCCGTACTTCTCGAGGAAGCGCTTGTCCAGCGAGCCGGCGTTGACGCCGATGCGGATCGGGATGCCGGCGTCGCCGGCGGCCTTGGCGACCTCGGCGACGCGGCCGTCGAACTCCTTGATGTTGCCCGGGTTCACGCGCACGGCCGCACATCCCGCGTCGATCGCGGCGAAGATGTACTTGGGCTGGAAGTGGATGTCGGCGATCACCGGGATCTGCGACTTCTTGGCGATGGCCGGGAGCGCGTCGGCGTCCTCCTGACGCGGACAGGCCACCCGGACGATGTCGCAGCCCGACGCGGTCAACTCGGCGATCTGCTGGAGCGTGGCGTTGATGTCGTGGGTCTTGGTGGTGCACATGGACTGCACCGAGATCGGGTGATCACTGCCCACGCCGACGTCGCGCACCATCAACTGACGGGTCTTGCGGCGCGGGGCCAGTACGGGCGCCGGGGCGGCCGGCATTCCTAAACCGATGGAAGTCATCAGAGCTTTTCCTTCTGGAACCGAGCGGACCCTATTGGAACAACCTGATCGGATTGACCAGGTCGGCGGTCACGGTCAGCAGCATGTAGCCGACCACCAACACCAGCACCACGTAGGTGGCCGGCATCAGCTTGAGATAGTTCACCGGGGCGGCGGCGACCTTGCCGCGCGCGGTCCGGAACATGTTGCGCAGTTTCTCGAACACCGCGATCGCGATGTGGCCGCCGTCGAACGGCAGCAGCGGCACCAGGTTGACCGCGCCGAGCACGAAGTTCAGCTGGGCGAGGAAGAACCAGAAGGCCACCCACAGCCCCGCTTCGACGGTGTCGCCGCCGATGATGCTGGCGCCGACCACGCTGATCGGGGTCTCCGGGTCGCGCTCCCCGCCGCCGATCGACTGCACCAGCGCGCCGACCTTGGTGGGGATCTTGGCCAGCGACTTGCCCAGTTCGACCGCGAGGTCCCCGGTGAAGGCGAAGGTCGCCGGCACCGCGGACAGCGGGTTGTATTGCGTCGGGCCGAAACTGGCGGCGGTCACGCCGATGGTGCCGACGTTGGCGGGCGCCGGTTCGGCGCCGTCGCCGCCCGCGATGTAGCGCTGGCTGGGGGTGACGTTGACCGTGGTGACGAACTCACGGGTCTGCCCGTTCTCGTCGCGCTGCACGGTGATCGGCGTCGGCCCGTTGAGTTTGCGCACGGCCGAGGACATCTCGTCGAAGTTCGCCACCGGGGTGTCGCCGACCTTCACCACGACGTCACCGGCGCGGATGCCGGCGGCCGCGGCCGGGCTGGCCGTCACGCATTCGCCCAGGGTGCCCTGCGTGACTTCGTCTTTCACACACGATGTCTCCCCCACCATCGCGTTGGTGGGCTGGTGCAGGTTGGGCAGGCCCCAGATGATCGCGATCGCGTAGATCAGCACCAGGCCGATGACGAAATTCATCCCGGGTCCGGCGGCCAGCACCGCGACGCGCTTCCACGTCTTCTGCCGGTACATCGCGTAGGGCCGGTCCTCCGGGTCGAGTTCCTCGACCGAGGTCATGCCCGCGATGTCGCAGAAGCCGCCGAGCGGGACGGCCTTGACGCCGTACTCGGTCGAGCCCAGCCGATTGCGCCGGTGCGTCGACCACAGGGTCGGACCGAACCCGACGAAATAGCGCCGCACCTTCATCCCGGTCGCGCGCGCGACCCACATGTGGCCGCACTCGTGCAGCGCCACCGACAGCAGGATGGCGAGTGCGAAGAGCACGATGCCGATCGCGAACATCATCTGGTGGGCCTCTACTCCTGCTAGTCCCGGGTACCTGCGAACTCGTGCTCGACGGCACGCCGGGCGCGGTCGCGCGCCCAGTCCTGTGCATCGAGGACGTCATCCACGGTAGCTGGTTCGGCGGCCCACTGGTCAGCAGCGCGCAGCACGTGCTCGACCGTGCGCACGATCGCGGGGAATCCGATCCGGCCGGCCAGGAACGCCGCGGCCGCCTCCTCGTTGGCGGCGTTGTAGACCGCGGTGAGGCAGCCGCCGCCCACACCGGCTTCTCGGGCGAGCGTGACCGCGGGGAACACGGCGTCGTCGAGAGGTTCGAAGTCCCAGGTCGAAGCGGTGGTGAAGTCGCAGGCCAGGGCGGCCCCGGCGACCCGTGACGGCCAGCCCAGCGCCAGCGCGATCGGCAGCTTCATGTCCGGCGGGCTGGCCTGGGCCAGCGTCGAGCCGTCGGTGAAGGTGACCATCGAATGGACGATCGACTGCGGGTGCACGACGACCTGGATGCGGTCGTAGTCGACCCCGAACAGCAGGTGCGTCTCGATCAGCTCGAGGCCCTTGTTGACCAGCGACGCCGAGTTCAGCGTGTTCATCGGCCCCATGGACCAGGTCGGATGGGTCCCCGCCTGCTCGGGCGTGACGTGTTCGAGCTGCTCGGCGGTCCACCCGCGGAAGGGGCCGCCCGAGGCAGTGAGCACCAGCGCGGCGACCTCGTCGGCGGTGCCGCCGCGCAGGCACTGCGCCAGCGCGGAGTGCTCGGAGTCGACCGGCACGATCTGGCCGGGTGCGGCCGCCTTGACCACCAGCGGTCCGCCGGCGACCAGCGACTCCTTGTTGGCGAGCGCCAGCCGGGCACCGGTGGCCAGCGCCGCCAGCGTGGGTTGCAGGCCCAGCGCACCCACCAGGGCGTTGAGCACCACGTCGGCCTCGGTCTCGGTCACCAACCGCGTCACCGCGTCGGGTCCGGAGTACGGGACGTCGCCGAGCACGTCGGCCGCCCGCGGGTCGGCGACCGCGATGTTCGTCACGCCCGTCTGCGCGCGCTGCGCGGCGAGCAGATCGGTGTTGCCGCCGCCGGCGGCCAGCCCGACGACCTCGAACTCGTCGGGGTTGGCCGCGATCACCTCGAGGGCCTGGGTGCCGATCGACCCTGTGCTTCCGAGGATCAGTACGCGTCGCGTCACGGGTTCATTGTGCCGCGCCGGCACCTGTGAGGTGACTGTGACACAAGTGTGACGTGAAGCCTCCGGACCGATCCAAAAAGCGAATGGCGGTGAATCACGTGTGTCAGCCAAGGACGGGCACAGAGGCCCGCCCACGAAGGGATGAAGTGATGCTCACAGTTCACCGCAAGTCCGCCGCCGCCGCGAGCCTCGCCGCTCTGGCCATCTTCGGAGCCGCCGCGTGTTCCAGCGAAGAGGCGTCCAGCACGGCTTCGTCGGCGACCAGCGCAGCCTCCTCGGCCGTGGAGTCGGCGACCGCTACCTCGTCCTCGCCGACCAGTGCTGCGGCCGATCCCGCTGCCAACCTCGTCGGCTCGGGCTGCGCCGCGTACGCCGAGCAGGTGCCGTCGGGTCCGGGTTCCGTGGCCGGGATGTCGACCGCTCCGGTGACCGAGGCCGCCGCGGCGAACCCGATGCTCAAGACGCTGACCCAGGCGCTGTCGGGCCAGCTGAACCCGAATGTCAACCTCGTCGACACGCTCAACGGCGGTGAGTTCACCGTGTTCGCCCCGACCGACGACGCCTTCGCCAAGATCGATCCGGCGACCATCGAGNCAACCGCCTCCCCGGCAAGACCGGTGACAACCTGCTGACCAGCATCCTCACCTACCACGTCGTGCCGGGCCAGGCTGCGCCCGATGCGGTCGCCGGTGAGCACAAGACCGTGCAGGGCGCGAACCTGACGGTGACCGGCGCCGGGAACGACCTGAAGGTCAACGACGCCGGACTGGTGTGCGGCGGCGTGAAGACCGCCAACGCCACGGTGTACATGATCGACACCGTCCTGATGCCCCCGGCCGCCTGATCACGGCCGCATCGATTCACCAAAAGTACTGTCAATTAACATCTTTGAGGAGATCGACATCATGATGAACAACGCACGACGCGTAGCCGGCATCGGGTTCGCCGCGGCGACCGCCGCCGGCATGATCCTGGCCACCGCCCCGATCGCGGGCGCCCAGCCCGCGGGCCCCGGGTGTGCGGCCTACGCCGAACAGGTGCCCGCCGGACCCGGTTCGGTTCAGGGCATGTCGATGGCGCCGGTCGCCGAGGCGGCGTCGAACAACCCGCTGCTCAAGACGCTCACCGCAGCCGTCTCGGGTCAGCTCAACCCGCAGGTCAACCTCGTCGACACGCTCAACGGCGGTGAGTTCACCGTCTTCGCCCCGACCGACGAGGCGTTCGCCAAGATCGATCCGGCGACGATCGACAAGCTCAAGAACGACGCCCCGCTGCTGACGAGCATCCTGACCTATCACGTGGTTCCGGGACAGGCCGATCCGTCGAAGGTCGTGGGCACCCACAAGACGGTGCAGGGCGCTGATCTGACGGTGACGGGCACCCCCGACCACCTGATGGTCAACTACGCATCGGTGGTTTGCGGTGGCGTGAAGACCGCCAACGCGACCGTGTATCTGATCGACACGGTGCTGATGCCGCCGGCGGCCTGACGGCCCCAGGACAGAGGATCCCCCGCCTATTCCCCCCCGACCGGGCGGGGGATCCTCGTCGGCGCTGCGGCGCCGTCATCGTTCCGTCCGATTTGCACTTGTTTCTCGATCCGAATTCCGGGGCAGCATCTATTCCATGACCGCCGTGATGTGGTTCCGCCGTGATCTGCGGCTCGCCGATCTGCCCGCACTACTGGCCGCCGCCCGCGACGACGACGCCGACGGCGAGGTCCTCGCCTGCTATGTGCTCGACCCCCGGCTCGAGGCCTCGTCGGGACCGCGCCGGCTGCGCTATCTCTATGACGCGCTGCGAGATCTGCAGGAACGCCTCGACGGCCGCCTGCTGATCACCCGCGGTGATCCGGCCGCGCGAATTCCGAAGCTGGCCAAGGCCATCGACGCGAGCGCCGTTCACGTCTCCGACGACTTCACGCCGTTCGGCAGGCGTCGCGACGACCAGGTGCGCGACGCGCTCGGCGACATCGATCTGGTCGCGACCGGCTCCCCCTACCTCGTCTCACCGGGCCGGGTCACCAAGCCCGACGGCAGCCCCTACAAGGTGTTCACCCCGTTCTTCTCCGCGTGGCGCAAACACGGCTGGCGACCCCCGGCGGAATCAGGGCCCGACTGCGCCCAATGGGTCGATCCGTCCGACGTGCGGGGCGCGAAGCTCGTCGACGTTCCCGACGTCGACGTCGAGCTCGATCTGCCCGCCGGTGAGCAGGCGGCGCGCAAGCAGTGGGAACAGTTCCTCTCCGACGGGGTAGCCGGCTACGACGACGACCGCAACCGGCCGGACCTGGCCGCGACGAGCAGGATGTCGGCGCACCTGAAGTTCGGCGCGATCCACCCGCGCACGATGGCCGCCGACCTCGGCCGCGGCAACGGAGCGGCTGCCTACCTGCGCGAACTGTGTTTCCGCGACTTCTACGCCTCGGTGCTGCACGCGTGGCCGCGCAGCGTGTGGTGGAACTTCAACAGCGCGTTCGACGCCATCGAGGTCGACGAGGGAAAGGACGCCGAGAAGGCGTTCGAGGCGTGGAAGGCGGGCCGGACGGGCTTCCCGATCGTCGACGCCGGCATGCGTCAGCTCGCCGAAACGGGGTTCATGCACAACCGGGTGCGCATGATCGTGGCTTCGTTCCTGGTCAAGGACCTGCACCTGCCGTGGCAGTGGGGCGCGCGCTGGTTCCTCGATCAACTGGTCGACGGGGACATGGCCAACAATCAGCACGGTTGGCAGTGGGCGGCCGGCTGCGGGACCGACGCGGCGCCGTACTTCCGGGTCTTCAACCCCACCACCCAGGGCAAAAAGTTCGACCCGTCCGGTGACTACATCCGGCGCTGGGTGCCCGAACTGGCCGATGTGCCCGACGTCCACAAACTCGACGGTGACCGGCCCGAGGGCTACCCGGAGCCGATCGTCGACCACGGCCACGAACGCGCCGAGGCGCTGCGCCGCTACAGCAACCTGAGTTGACGCCGGCTCACTTGAGCAGCAGCCCGGCGTCGACGGGCAGCGCCACCCCGGTGATGTAGCGGCCCGTCGGCGCGCACAGGAACATCACCGCGTCGGTCACGCTGTCCGGTTCCATCATCGGCAGCGTCATCAGCGGCCGCTGCGACTCCCCGAACGATGGGTGCTCGGCGACGAATCCGGCCATCGCCTCGTTGATCACCATCGGGGTCGCGACGCCGCCGGGATGCACCGAGTTGACCCGGATGTTGCGGGCGGCCAGCGACGTGGCGAAGTGCCGCATCAGGCCGACGACGCCGTGCTTGGCGGCGGTGTAGCCGGCCGCGCCGTGGGTCATGCTGTCGAAATCGGTGCTGACGGACTTGAATCCGGCCGCCGAACTGGTGAGCACGATCGCGCCGCCGTCGGGGTTGCGCAGCAGCGCGGGCAGCGCGGCGTCGACGGTGAAGTAGACGCCGTTGAGCAGGACGGCCACCGCGTCGGTGTAGGCGGTGATGTCACGGCCCTGCGCACCGGCAGCGGGCAGGATGCCCGCGTTGGCGAGCACGAAGTCGAGCCGCCCGAACTCGCCGACTCCCCGGTCCACGACCCCGGCGAGCGCGTCACGGTCACGGACGTCCGCGTGCTCGGCGACGATGCGTCGGCCCGTCTTCTCGACCAAGCGCACCGTTTCCTCGAGGTCCTCCGGAGTGGCCATCGGGTACGCCACGCTGTCGAGTTGCTCGCACAGGTCGACGGCGATGACGTCCGCGCCCTCCTCGGCGAACCGGACGGCGTGCTCCCGGCCCTGCCCCCGCGCGGCGCCCGTCACGAAGACCACCCTGCCGGTGAACCGTCCGTCGGCCTGCTGCGCTGCCATGACCGGCCAGCCTACGGCTGTGTCAGAATGGCCTCAACAACCGAGACCGGAGGAGCAGCTGTGGCAAGCACCGAGGTGGAGCGACACACGGGTGTCGACGTCGAGGACGTGCCGTCCGCACAGTGGGGCTGGTCCAAGGAGAATCGGCGGCTGCAGCAGGTCGGCGGGGTCATCGCCGCGGTGTTCCTGCTCCTGATGACGCACGGCAACCACCAGGGCCACGTCGAGGACTGGTTCCTGATCGCCGGCGCGGCCCTGCTGCTCGGGTTCGTGGCCCGCAGCGTCTATCTCGGCCGCAACAGCGACACCCGCTAGCGACTCACACCGGGGAGAGCGGGCGCAACGCCGCGGGGCGCACCCGGTACAGCGTCTCGGCGTCATGGCCGCGCGCCCGGCCCTCGGCCGTCAACGCGTGGCCCTTGAACGCCCGCGCCGCGCCACTGACCGCATGCGTGACCGGTTCCAGTCCCCGTCCGGTCTCGCCCTGGGCCGGTGTGCCCCACATGAGGATCTCGATCACGCCGTCGCGTGCGATGCGCGCGAGTTGGTGACGTAACCGCGCGTCGTGGCTCAGCAGATCCGGCGCGACCGCCACCGCCGCCCCCGGCGGCAACGCCCGCAGCGCGGTCGCGATGTCGACGATCTCCGTCGTGCCGGTGACGCCGAGGATGGCCAGCGATCGGGATGCCTTGCAGCCCGCCGCGATCACGGTCACGTCCCACCCGGCGCGGGCGCGGTCGCACAGGAAGCCACCCGCCGCCTCGACGAGGTCGCCGATGTCACCCATCTCACCGCCCAGGACCAGCAGCCGGTGCCTACAGCAGCTGTCGGACGTCACCTCGAACGTGCGCGCGCTCATCGCACCCAGGGTGACACTTCTTGCATGTTTTGTAAAGGCGCGTGGACGCAGTGATCGCGAAAGACGTCCTCGGCCAAGACTTCTGCGTCAGACCGCCACAGCCGGCGGGAGGGCGCTGCCGACCGGTGTCAGATCGCCGGACAGCCCCGCCGCGCGGCGGATGTCGACGAACGACTCGATCAGCGCGTCGGTCGCCTCGTGCGGGTCCTCCAGCGTGCGGTCGTCGGTGAGCACCGAGACGGCCAGTTGGTCGACGTAGCTCCACACCGTGATGTTCATCCCGCTGCCCGCGACGATCGGGCCGACCGAGTAGATCTCGTTGACCGTCGCGCCGTGGATCAGGCCGCGCTCGCGGGGACCCTTCACGTTCGAGATGGTCAGGTTCATCACCATCGCGGACTCGACCCGCCGCGCCTGCTGACGGAAGATGCGCGGCGTCGCCGCCGGCGGCAGATACGACAGCCAGGACGGCAGCAGGGTCGGCCCGAGCATCTGGTGATTCTCCTTGGCGATCGCCGTCGCCAGTGCGGTGAGACGGACCCGTTCGAGCGGATCGTCGACGTGGACGGGCAGCGACGGGGTCATGTAGGTGAACTCGTTGCCCATCAACCGCTGCGGTGAGGTGTCGACGCTGACCGGGACCCCGGCGATGAGCGGCGCGTCGGCGGCCCCGTCGTACCGCAACTGCAGACGGCGCAGCGCCCCCGCCGCCGTCGCGAGCACGATGTCGTTGAGCGTGACCCCGAGGTGCCGCGCGGTCTCCTTGACATCGGCCAGCGCCAGCGGCGCGGTGGCGAACCGCCGGCCGGGCGAGACCACGTGGTTGATGAACGTCGGCGGCGGGGCGAAGTTGCGCGCCAGGTCGGGATTCGGGCCGCGCTCGCGCGCGCTGCGACGGACCCGCGTGACCCCGGCGGCGGTGTCGCGCAGCAGCCGGGGCAGCCGGCTCAGGCCCCGGAGATGGTCGCGGCCGGCGGCCTTGAGCAAGTTGATCGGCGCCTGCGAATCCGGGGGCGCATCAGCGAGCGCTCCCCCGACCTCCGGGTCGCGCGGACCGATCGCCATCGCCATCTGGTTCGCCGACGCCATCCCGTCGGCGAGCACGTGGTGCACCTTGTGGATGACCGCGATCCGGTTGTCCGCCAACCCTTCTGCGACATACATCTCCCACAGCGGGCGACTGCGATCCAGGGGTGTGCTCGCGATCTCGCCGATCAACTCGTCGAGTTCACGCCGCCCGCCCGGGGCCCGCACCCGGGCCCTGCGCAGGTGATAGTCCAGGTCGATCTCCGCGTTCTGCACCCACATCGGGTGGTGCAGCTTGAGCGGGATGTCGACGAGCTGACAGCGCAGCGGGGCCAGGGCGTGCAGGCGCGGTAGCGCCAGAGTGCGGAACATGTCGAAGTCGAACCCGTCGATACCGGACACGTCGAGCACGCCGATCTTTAGCGTGTGCATGTGGATCTCCGGTGTCTCGCTGTACAACATCATGGCGTCCACGCCGTTGAGCCGCTTCATCGATCACCCCGTTCGTCGACACCCTGGTACCCATTTCACCTGTTCTGCGCACCCCGCGATGGGCATTTGTACACTGCCGACCATGAGCCTGGTCGCCGGCCGCGGTCCTCTCACCGCGGACCGCGCGGGCCGCTTCGTACCGCCGCTGTCCGGGGACCTCGTCTACATCGAGCCGCATCCCCGGCGGGTGCAGGCAATCCGCAACGGGCACACCGTGATCGACACCGAGCGCGCACTGCTGGTGCACCGCCGCGGCCAACCGCTGCACTACGCCTTCCGCGTCGAGGACGTCGGGGATCTGCGCGCCGACCCGGTACCGGAGGCACCGGGATTCGTCGTCGTGCCCTGGACCGCGGTGGACACGTGGATCGAGGAAGGCCGCACCCTGGTGCACTACCCGCCCAACCCGTACCACCGGGTGGACTGCCGGCCCACCACCCGCCGGCTCCGGGTCGACCTCGCAGGCGTCCCGCTCGTCGACACCGACGACACCGTGATCGTCTTCGAGACCTCGCTGGCGCCGCGCCTGTACGTGCGGCCCAGCCTGGTCCGCACCGACGTGCTGCGCAGGTCCGCCACGACGAGCTACTGCAACTACAAGGGCCACGCGACGTACTGGGGCGCCGTGGTCGGCGATGTGGTGGTCGACGACGTGGCGTGGAGCTACGACGAGCCCCTGCCGGAGAGTTCGCCGATCGCCGGGATGCTCAGCTTCGACGAGACACGTGCAGACGTCACCGCGCACCTGCCCGCTCAACCTCGTGTCGGTCCACCTCGGTGATGGAGCTGCCGGCGGCCGCGCTCTAGAGTCAGCGCCATGCCACGATGGTTCGCGCTGGAAGACGCCGACGCCGATTTCCTGGAGTCGGCGCCGCATGTGTTCCGCTACGAGAAGCACTACGACGCCGCCCCCGCGCAGGTCTGGGAGTCGCTGCAGTCCGACGCGTCGCTGTCCGAATGGGGGTCGACGGTGACGTCGCTGACCTGGACGTCACCGCGGCCGTTCGGCGTCGGCACCACCCGGACGGTGGCCCTCGGGCCCGCGCAGGTGCACGAGCGGTTCTTCCGCTGGGACGAGGGCTCGGGCTACAGCTTCTACGTCTACGAGGCGAACGCCCCGCTGTTCCGGCGTTTCGCCGAGGACTACCGCGTCGAACCGGACGGCGCCGGCACGAAGTTCACGTGGCTGGTCGCCATCGAACCGGTCGGGGCCATGCGGCTGCCGTTCACGGTGCTCGCTCCGATCGTCAAGGCCGGGTTCGGCCGGATGGCCTCCGACGGGCAGAAGCATTTCGCCGCCCGCTAGCTGGATCGCGCAGCTGCTGGATTTCGACCGCCGCAGCGACGACACGTTCGTCACGACGCAGCCGGCAGCGGGTCCCGGCCCCCGCCTGTTCGGCGGTCTGATCGCGGCGCAGGCCCTCGGCGCGGCCGGGGCCACCGTGGACCCGGGAAAGCTCCCGCAGTCGCTGCATCTGTACTTCGTCCGCGGCGGCCGGTACGGCGAGGACGTCGAGTTCCGGGTCGAGCGCACCCGCGACGGCCGGTCCTTCGACACCCGCCGCGTCACCGCGGTCCAGCACGGCGCCGTCATCCTCGAGATGATCGCGTCGTTCCACGTGGCCGAACCGGGAGCAGACCAACAGCCGGATGCCGTGCCGTCCCTGTCCCTCGAGGACGCCCGCGCCAAGGCGCCGGGCATCGAGTATGCGGACAGGTTCGAGATCCGCACCCGCCCGGGCGACGAGTCGGTGTTCGCGCTGCCGCCGTTCTGGATCCGCACCCGGGCCGAGATCGAGGACGATCCGCTGATCCAGGCGTGCACGCTGACCTTCATGTCCGACTTCGGCCCGGTTCCCGTGGCCCGGCCCGCGGGTGCGCCCCTGACGCCCGGCGCCGCATACGCCGCCAGCCTGGACCACTCGGTGTGGTTCCACCGTCGATTCATCCCGCACGCCTGGCACCGCTACGAGGTGGAGCAGCGCAACCACAGCGACTCCCGCGGACTGGTGCTCGGCTCGCTGTTCGACCTCGACGGCGTGCTGGTGGCCACCACCACCCAGGAGGCACTGTGGCGCCTGTAGCCGAAGCGGGTCCGGGGCGACGACGCCGTGGCGTAGGTTCGCCCGTGTGCCGACTCTGACCAACCGCCAGATCGTGTTGCGCCGCCGCCCGAACGGACTCGTCGCGCCCGAGGACACCGAACTCGTGACGACGACGGCGCCGGAACCGGCTGCCGGGGAGGCACTGGTGCGCACCACGTACGTGGGCATCGACGCGGCGGCCAGGACCTGGCTGGACGACCAGCCCAGCTACCTGCCACCGGTGCAGATCGGCGAGGTGATTCGCGCCGCGGGAATCGGCGAGGTGATCGAATCCCGTTGTGACGCCTACAGTGTCGGCGACGTGGTGACCACCCTGACTGGCTTCCAGGAGTACACCATTGTCCGGGACGACCTGTTCACCACGCCGGTCCCCGGCCCCGGGGACCAGGTCGATCAGCGCGCGGTGATGTCGATCTACGGCCCGACCGGCGCCACCGCGTACTTCGGGATGACCGGCATCGGCCGGCCGCAGCCGGGTGAGACGGTCGTGGTGTCGGCTGCCGCCGGTGCGACGGGTTCGGTGGCGGGCCAGATCGCCCGGATCGCGGGTGCGCGGGTGGTGGGCATCGCTGGCGGGCCGCACAAATGCCGGGCCGTGGTCGAGGACTTCGGATTCGACGCGTGCATCGACTACCGCGGTGAGGATCTTCCGGCGGCGCTGAAGAAGCACTGCCCACGCGGTGTCGACGTGTACTTCGACAACGTCGGCGGACCGATCCTCGACGCAGTGCTCGGCAGGCTGGCCCGCAAGGCGCGGGTGGTTCTGTGCGGGGTCATCTCCAGTTACTTGACCGGTGAGCATCCCGGCCCCGCCAACTACGTCAACCTGCTCGCCAAGACCGCTCTGATGCAGGGGTTCAACGCCCTCGACGAATGGGGCCGGTTCGACGAGGCGTTCGCCGCGCTGCGCCGGTGGGACGAGGAGGGCCTGCTCGTGCACCGCGAACACATCTTCGACGGCATCGAGTCCTGCGTCGACGCGCTCAACGGTTTGTTCACCGGCGCCAACATCGGCAAGACCCTGGTTCGAATCTGAGACTCAGCGCGCCGCGATGACCTCGGCGCCGAACCGTTCGACGGCATCGACGGCGCGGGCCAAGCTGTCGCCGGGCACCGTCACCTGGATCCACGTCACGCCGGCCCTCTCCAGATCGGAGGCGCCGGCGAGGAACGCGTCGGCGTTGAAGGCGTCGTCACCGGGATCGCCGCCGGCATCGTTGGTGAAGGCGATGTCGACGTCGAACGGATCGCGTCCCGCGTCCTCGAGGCGACGACGCAGATCGGCGATCCCCGCGACGAGCCGATCCACGGTGTCGAGCGCGGCGGTGCGGGCGGTCTTCGCGAGCGCAGCGGGCGCCCGGAACGGGCACCAGCCCTGTCCATGGGCGGCCACCCGCGCCCTCGCCGCCGCGGTGTTGCCCCCGATCCAGATCGGCGGATGCGGCGCGGTGAGGGGACGGGGGTGCGCGGTGATGCCGTCGGCGGTGAAGTGCCTGCCCTCGACGCTGACGTCGTCGCGGGTCCAGATCTGCCGGATCACGTCGAGCGACTCCTCGAACAGAGCGGCGCGCTCGTCGAAATCCACACCGAGCGCGGCGAATTCGCGCTTGAGGTAGCCCACCCCGACCGCGAGGACGAAGCGGCCGCCGGAGACCAGGTCGAGCGTCGCGCCGGCTTTCGCGACGACGAAGGGGTTCCGGTAGGGCAGCACGACGATGTTCGGGATCAGTCTCAGCGTCGTAGTGTGCGCGGCGGCGAAACCCATCGCGACGAAGGGGTCCAGCGTGTCGTGGCCACCCGCCGCGAGCCATCGCGTGCCGGGCGCCGGATGGTCGGTGAACCCGAACCCGTCGAAGCCGGCCGCCTCGGCTGCAGCGGCGATCGTCGCGATGCCCGACCCGGTGACCAGGTCGGGGGTGTAGGGGTGACTGTGCATCGGATGGGTGAGCGCGAAATGCACGCCGGCCTCCCTCTCGTGGCGGCTAGAACCGCCTTCTTCTTCTGTGAGAATGTCGTTACCATGGCGGGGGCGGAATGTACAGCGACAAGGAGGTCCATGAGCAGGCCCGAGATCGGCGTGTACCTGCCCCACATGGGCTTCACCTACGAGGAGGTGCTGCGGCGCACGCGACGCTGCGACGAGCTCGGCATCGAATCGCTGTGGCTCTACGACCATCTCTACGCGCCCGGCATGCCCGACCTGCCGTCTCTGGAGGCGTGGACGCTGGCGACCGCACTGCTGAGTAACACCGAGCGGATCCGGATCGGACACATGGTGCTGTGCAATCAGTTCCGCCACCCTGTGATGCTCGCGAAGATGGCCACCACGCTCGACCAGATCTCCGGGGGCCGGCTCACGCTCGGTGTCGGAAGCGGCTCCATCGACGACGAGCACCGGCGGGGCGGCTTCGACTGGGGGACGTTCGCCCAGCGCTCGGGGCGGCTCGGCGAGACGCTGGAGATCCTCCACCAGGCATTCGGCGAGGAGCGAATCACGCACGCGGGCAAGCACTTCACGGTCTCCGACATGCCGGTCAAGCCGGGCCCGGCGCAGCGGCCGCGCCCCCCGATCGTGGTCGGCGGGGTGGGCGCGACGTACACCCTGCCGCTCGTGGCCCGCTACGCCGACGTGTGGAACGTCCCGACCTACGCGCTCGGCGACCTCGAGAACGCGATCACCGCGCTCCGGTCGGCGTGCGAGGCCGTGGGCCGGGACCCGGCGTCCATCGTGATGTCGATCGAAGCGGTGGCGGCGCTGGCACGCGATGACGCGGCGCTGCCCGCGGTGCGCGACACCGCCGAGAAGCGTTTCGGCGGGCCGGGATTCGGGCTGCACGAGGCGGGGCTGATCGGAACCCCCGCCGCCGTGGCGGACCGGCTGCGTGAGCTGATCGGGATGGGGTTCGGCCAGATCGTGCTGTTCACCCACGACCGCTGCTCGGACGAGACACTGGACCTGCTCGCCGGCGAGGTCATCCCGGCGTTGTAGCCCCATCCCCTCTTCGGCGAGTGTGCGTGTCTGCGGTCGACGCGCCGCTCTCGGCGGACATTTCATGCACGCTCGGCGTGGCCGAGAACTGTTGCGGCGCCGGGGTTATCCCCAATCCCGGATTCATCCACAGGCGGCGGGATTCGTGTTNTCGGCGGACATTTCATGCACGCTCGGCGTGGCCGAGAACTGTTGCGGCGCCGGGGTTATCCCCAATCCCGGATTCATCCACAGGCGGCGGGATTCGTGTTTCGGGATGTCTGCGGGCTCGGGCAGAATCGTACGTATGTTCGATCAGCTGTTCGCCGACGTCGCCGATGAGGCGTTGCTGGGCGCGATCGAGCAGGCCGCTGTGGAAGAGGCNGCAGAATCGTACGTATGTTCGATCAGCTGTTCGCCGACGTCGCCGATGAGGCGTTGCTGGGCGCGATCGAGCAGGCCGCTGTGGAAGAGGCGCAGGCCAGTGCGCGACGACTCGCCGCGATCGCCGAACTGACCCACCGCACCGTCGACGACGACGATGAACGCTCCCGCTGGAGCTTCGATCTGTGGGCCGCCACCTCCGTCGACATCGGCGCCGCGCTGAGCATCGGACAGCGCCGCGCCTCGGCGCAGATGCGCATCGCGATGGCCCTGCGCGACCGACTGCCCCGCGTCGCGGCTCTGTTCTGTGCCGGCCGCATCGATGCCCGGGTCATCTCGGAGCTGAGCNCGATCTGTGGGCCGCCACCTCCGTCGACATCGGCGCCGCGCTGAGCATCGGACAGCGCCGCGCCTCGGCGCAGATGCGCATCGCGATGGCCCTGCGCGACCGACTGCCCCGCGTCGCGGCGCTGTTCTGTGCCGGCCGCATCGATGCCCGGGTCATCTCGGAGCTGAGCTGGCGCACCCATCTGGTCGATGACCACCAGGTGCTGGCCATCATCGACGCCGAACTCGCCGAGCACGCTACATCGTGGGGAGCGCTGTCCAAAGACAAGCTCATCGGCGCGGTCAACGCCGTCATCGAACGCTACGACCCCGACGCGGTCCGGCTGACCGCCATCGCGCTGCGCGAGCGCGACTTCCACATCGGCGCCCACGAGGACGGGGCGGAGACCACCTCGGTATGGGGCCGGTTGATCGCCGCCGACGGCATCGCCGCCGAGCGGCGCATCCTGGCCATGATCGACGGCGTCTGCGCCAATGACCCGCGCAGCATCGGGCAACGCCGTTCCGAGGCCGCGGGCGCGTTGCTCAACGGCCGCACACACCTGCCCTGCCGCTGCGGTTC
>NZ_JYNX01000020.1 GCF_001044255.1 Mycolicibacterium chubuense | reverse complement strand
AACCCGAAGGCGGCACCGATGCTACGAGCCAGACACCAGATGATCAGGATCCCAACCACCGCGAGAAGCGGCGACCTCACCCTGACACTGAGTCAGACGCTACCGCTCACGGGGTGAACAGCATCCGGGCCACCCGCTGCGCGGTCTGGACCGGGTCGCCGTGGGTGTCGATCGCGTCGTTGAGCCACAGCATCGCGAAGCCGTGCACGAGCGACCATGCCGCCAGCCCGGCGGCCTGCGGATCCTGTTCTGCTCGTGGGTCGTCCAGTGTTCCCACGCCCGCGGCGAGTTCTGCCCCCGCAGCCGATCGGGCCGCGTCGAGGTCGGTGTCGTCGGGGTCGACGAGCGACCGGTCGAACATCACCGCGTAG
Source organism: Mycolicibacterium chubuense (assembly GCF_001044255.1). Classification (GTDB taxonomy): domain Bacteria; phylum Actinomycetota; class Actinomycetes; order Mycobacteriales; family Mycobacteriaceae; genus Mycobacterium; species Mycobacterium chubuense. The sequence continues at coordinate 55,709 of NZ_JYNX01000020.1, read as the reverse complement.
TGGCCGGGGTGCTCGACTGCGAACCGCACATAGGCCAGTGCGGCCTCGCGGAATTCGGGCCGTGCCTCGGACAGCGCGGCGGCCAGCATCCGCCAGCCCTGCGCGGCCAGGGCGGTGAACAGACCGCGGCGGTCGGTGAAGTGGTGCGCGGGCGCGGCGTGCGACACCCCTGCGGTGCGGGCCAGTTCGCGCAGCGAGATGCCGTCGGCTCCGCGCTCGGCCACCAGCACCGCGGCCTGCGCCAGGATCGTCGCCTTGAGATCGCCGTGGTGGTACGTGGCTTTGGCCATGCGGGCATGATAGCCCGACTATCTTGACAGCGACTAGATATCCGCCTAGCGTGCGATCTAGACAATGACTAGATGTCGTCTACCGTCAGCAGACCGAGTTGGAGAGGTTCTTCATGCCGACCCTTCCGTGGACCACACCCACTGGCAACCATGCCCACCACGAACCTGCAGCCCTGGTGATGGCTTCCAGCTTCGAGCTGAGACGATGGCGAGACGTGCCCTGCTTCTTCGTTGCGGCGTTGCGAATACGCCGTCAAATGCTGCGGTCGCCCGGCGTCAGCGGTGTATCCCTGATCGCCCGACCGATGAGGAGAACCTTCTTCACGCTATCGGCCTGGCGCGATCGCTCCGCGCTGGATGCGGCGGTGGCCAGGCAACCGCACGCCGCAACGATGACCAGGTTCAGAAGGAGGATGGCCGACTCCGTTTTCACCTTCTGGGAGCCTGAAGGCCATTTCCCTCCGGACTGGCAGGACGCCTTTCGGCGACTCGACGAGGCCGATGGGGATCACGACGGCCGGACCGATTAGGCGCTGGAATCATTCCCGGCGCCGGCCACGTCCAGTAGCCACGCGTACTGGAACGCGGCTTCCTTCCAGCGCTCGTAGCGTCCGCTGATTCCGCCGTGACCGGCGTTCATCTCGGTCTTCAGCAGGACCCGCGCACCGTCGCTGCCGGGATCGACCTGCACATGGCGCAGTGCGGCAATCCATTTCGCGGGTTCGACGTAGTAGACACGGGTGTCGTTGAGCGACGTCATCGCCAGGATTGCCGGGTACCGCTTGGCCTCGACGTTCTCGTACGGCGAATACGACTTCATGTAGTGGTAGACGTCGGGATCCTCCAGCGGATTGCCCCACTCGTCCCACTCGGTGACCGTCAGCGGCAGCGACGGATCGAGGATCGTGGTGAGCGGGTCGACGAACGGCACCGCGGCCAGGATCCCGGCGAACAGCTCAGGTGCCATGTTGGCCACCGCGCCCATGAGCAGACCACCGGCGCTGCCGCCGTAGGCCACCATCTTCTCCGGCACCGTGACGCCGGTGTCGACGAGATGGCGTCCCGCGGCGATGAAGTCGGTGAAGGTGTTCCGCTTCTCCAGCAGCTTGCCGCGCTCGTACCAGAGCCGGCCGAGTTCCCCGCCGCCGCGCACATGCGCCACGGCGTAGATCATGCCGCGGTCGAGCAGCGAGAGCCGCGCGATCGAGAACCGGGGGTCCTCGCAGGATTCGTAGGCGCCGTAGCCGTAGAGCAGCAGCGGCGCCGGTGTGCCCAGCCCGACGCGGTGCACGATCGAGATGGGCACGCGCGCACCGTCTTCGGCGATCGCCCAGTCCCGCCGCTCGACATAGTCCTCGGGCCGGTAGTCGCCCAGCACCGGCTGCTCACGCAGCAGCGTGCGCACGCCGGTGGCGAGGTCGAGGTCGTAGATGCGCACCGGCGTCACGAACGACGTCGCCCCGATCCGCAGTTTCGGCGCGCTCCAGTTCGGATTGGCCGACAGACCCACCGACATCAGCTCGGAGTCGAACCGGATGTCCTGCGGCTCACCGTATCCGGTGCCGCGCAGCGGCCACAGCTGGATGCGGGGCAGCGCCTCGCTGCGGTAGCTGACCACCAACAGGTTCTCGAAGGCGTCGACCGCGTCCAGCCGCACATCGCTGCGGTGTTCGATCAGCGTGCGGTAGTTCGACGGGTCGGCGACCGGCGCCTCGACCAGGGAGAAGTTCTCCGCACCGTCGTTGTGCAGGATGAGGAACCGGTCCTCGCCGCCCACGACGGCGTGCTCGACGGAGTACTCGACCGACTCCCGACGCGGCCAGATCGTGGTGAACTCGGCCTCGCCGTCGGTCGCGTCGGCGTACCGCAGTTCCGAGGTGACGGCGCTGCCCGCCGCGATGATCACGTACCGGTTGCTGCGGGTCCGCCCCGCCGCGACCCAGAAGCGTTCGTCGGGTTCGTGATACACCTTCTCGGCCGGCAGTCCCCCGCCCAGCCGGTGCCGCCACACGGTGTCGGGCCGCCACGCGTCGTCCACGGTCACGTAGTAGACGGTTTTGTTGTCGGCGGCCCACGTCGCCCCGGCGCCGATGCCGACGATCTCGTCGTCGTAGCGCTCTCCGGTCCGCAAGTCCTTGAAGCGCAACGTGTATCGCTCGTCGCCCTTGACGTCCACGGAGTAGGCCAGGATGTTGCCGTCCACGCTGACGCTGGCGGCGCCGAGGGAGAAGAAGTCGTGTCCCTCGGCCTCGACGTTCTCGTCGAGCAGCACCTGCTCGCCGGGAATGTCGACGTCCTCGGTCAGCTGGGGCGGTGTCCAGTCGTCGGGATCGGTGACGGGGCAACGGCACTGCACTCCGTACTGCTTGCCGGCGAAGCTGCGGCCGTAATACCACCAGTCCCCGCGCCTGGTCGGAACCGAAAGGTCGGTCTCCTTGGTGCGCGCCTTGATCTCGTCGAAGATCTGCTGCCGCAACGGCGCCAGATCGGCCGTCACGTGCTCGGTGTAGGCGTTCTCGGCCTCGAGATGCTCGATCACCTCGGTGCTGGCCTTCTCCCGCAGCCATTCGTAGGGGTCGACGAACACGTCACCGTGGTGTTCCCGGTGATGGTCGACCCGCTTGGCCACCGGTGGCTTCACAGCCGCCCTCCGATCCAGTCGTCGAAACGCAACCCTGAAATGCGTTCGTAAGCTTCGATGTAGCGCGCTCGCGTGGCGTCGACGATGTCGGCGGGCAGCGGCGGTGGGGGCCGGTCGCCGTGGCGGTCCCACCCCGACTCGGGGCCGGTCAACCAGTTGCGCACGAATTGCTTGTCGAAGCTGTTCTGCACGACGCCTTCGGTGTAGTCATCGGCGGGCCAGTAGCGCGACGAGTCGGGGGTGAACACCTCGTCGGCGAGGACCAGTTCACCGGATCCGTCGACACCGAACTCGAACTTGGTGTCGGCGACGATGATGCCCTTGGTCAACGCGTGCTCGGCGCCCCGGCGGTAGGTCTGCAGCGTGCGCTCCTTCAGCTGTTCGGCTCGCTCCGCCCCGATCAAGCCGACGACGTCGTCGAACGTGATGTTGACGTCGTGCTCACCGAGTTCGGCTTTGGTCGCGGGGGTGAACAGCGGCTCGGCGAACCGACTGGCCTCCACCAGCCCCGGCGGCAGCGGGATCCCACAGACGCTGCCGGTCTTCTGGTAGTCGATCAGCCCCGATCCGGTGAGGTAGCCGCGGGCCACCGCCTCGACCGGCAGCATGTCCAGCTGCCGCACCACCAGCGCACGGCCGAGTACCTCCTCGGGGATCCGGGCGTCGTCGGGCGCACCGGCCAGGTGGTGGGGCACCTGCAGATGGTCGAAGAAGAACACGCTCATCGCGGTCAGGATGCGGCCCTTGTCGGGGATCTCGCTGTCGAGGATGTAGTCGTAGGCCGAGATGCGGTCAGTGGCGACGAACAACAGGTGCCGGTCGTCCACGCGGTAGATCTCGCGAACCTTTCCGCTGGCGACGTGCTTATAGTCGGACAGAGCGGGGCGCATCGGGTCAGCCTATCGGTCCACCGGAGACGCTCTGTGTGCTGTGATCGATCGCATGAAATCGCGGTGGGTCCCCTACGCCACAACGCCCGGCCGGCTGCTGTCCCAGCTGTTCAGCGACCTGGTGGTGATCGCCTGGACGGCGGTCTGGGTGTTCGTCGGCATGGCCGTGCACTCGGCGGTCGCGACGATCGCCGAGTTCGGCTATCGGGTGGAGAGCGGCGCCAACGGGGTGGCGGGCAACCTCGACTCCGCGGGCCGCAGCGCCGACAACGTGCCCCTGATCGGCGATTCGCTGGCCAGTCCGCTCAGCGCGGCCGGTGACGCCGCCCGCGAGATCGCCGGTGCCGGGCAGTCCCTGGGGGTGACGGCCGGGTGGCTGGCCTGGCTGCTGGCCCTGGCCGTGGCTGCACCACCGATTCTCGCGCTGATGATGCCGTGGCTGTTTCTGCGCGTGCGCTTCTTCCGGCGTCAGTGGACCGCCATCACACTGGCGTCGACCGCCGCCGGCGAGGAACTGCTGGCGCTGCGGGCGCTGGCGAACCGCCCGCTGGCCAAGCTCGCCGCCGTCAGCCCGGACCCGGTCGGCGCGTGGCGCAGTCAGGACCGCACCGCGATCCGCGGGCTGGCCGCCCTGGAACTGCGGGCGACGGGCATCCGCGCGGCCAATCTGCGCCACACGTGACCCCGGCGAACCGCGTCAGTGCGACATCCAGTGGCGCAGCGTCGTCCCGAACGGATGCCGCGCCGTCAGCGAGCCGAATCGCACCCGGCCCCTGACGACCACGTGCAGCCGGCTCGACGGCGGGCTGGCCGCCACCTTGACCGCGGTGGAGGCGGCGAAATTCGCCACACCGTTGAGGTCGGCGGTCGCCCCGTCGGGCAGGATCAGCTCGGTGGAACCGAGATAGTCGTCGATCTCGATCTCCACCAGCGCCCCGTGCACGACCGCGCCGGTGAAATCGAGAGTGGTGGAACACATCCGGGTCCTCAGCAGCAGCCGCGGCGGCACCGTCCACCGACCTTTGCGGGAGATGCTCGACATCCAGCTGCGCAGCTCATGCGGCTGCCCGTCGATGCCGGCCACCGGTCGGCGATTCACCGGCAGGTCGGCGATCACGGCATCGAGTTCACTTCGGGTGCGGGCGGCCAGCACGGCGTCGACGCGTTCGGTGTACTCGTCGAGTGAGAGCATTCCCTGCCCCACGGCGCTTTCGAGAGCCCGCGTCACCGCGGCCCGGTCGGCATCCGAGACCCTCAGATCGGGTTGTTCAGAGTCCATCGGCTCCAGGGTAGAGGGGTCACGCCCGCAGTTCGACCACCAGGTGGCGAATGCCGGTGTGCCGATTGCTACGGGTCCACTCCACGGGCGCGGCCAGCCGCACCGTCGAGAAACGCCCGAGCAGTTCCTCGAAGATCACCCGCAGCTCGAGCCGGGCGAGGTTGGCGCCCAGGCAGTAGTGCACACCCTGGCCGAAACCCAAGTGCGGATTGGGTTTGCGCGCGATGTCGAAGCGGTCGGGGTCGGTGAACACCGCCGCGTCGCGGTTCGCCGAGCCCTCCCAGACCAGGACCTTCTGCCCGGGCTCGATGCGGTGTCCGCCGAGCGTTGCCGGCCGGGTGGCGGTGCGCCGCTTGGACGGTGACGGCGAGGTCCAGCGCACCATCTCCTCGATCGCTGTCGGCAGGAGGCCGGGGTCCGCGCGCAGCGCCGCGTAGGCCTGCGGGTTCTCGACCAGGGCCAGCAGTCCGCCGGCGATGGCGTTGCGGGTGGTCTCGGCGCCGGCGCTGAACAGCAGGTTGAAGAACAGGTAGCTCTCGATGTCGGTCAGCTCCGGGTCGCCGGAGTTCACCACCACCGAGAGCATGTCGTCGCTCGGCGCGGCCTTCTTCGCGGCGATCAGTTCCTGGCCGTAGGCGAACATCCGCGAGCCGGCCTCCTCGACCGAGAGCCGGGTGATCGCGGCCCGCCGGGATCCGCCGAAGTCGAAGCTGGGTTCGATCGCCTCGAAGAGCCAATGCCGTTCGGATTCCGGCACTCCGAGCAGGATGCAGATCATCTGCATCGGCACTTCGGCGGCGATGTCGGTGACGAAATCGAACGGCTCGGCGGGGTTCACCTGATCGAGCAGACGGCGCGCCCGGGTGCGCAGGTCGTCCTCGACGCGCCGGATCATGCGCGGGGTCAGGCCGGAGCTGACCAGCCGGCGCACCGCGCCGTGGCGCGGGTCGTCCATCATGTTCAGCAGCTGACCGGCGATGGACAGGTCCTGCAGCAGCGTCCCGCCGAACGGCCGGTCGCCTCCGGTCACCGACGAGTACGTCTCCGGATCCCGCAGCACGGCAAGGGTTTCGGCGTGCGTGGCCACCGACCAGAAGCCTTCGCCGTCGGGGGTGTTCTCGGTCGGTTCGTGCCAGTGGACCGGCGCCTGCTCGCGGTGCAGCGCGAACAGCTCGTGCGGGAATCCCGCGGCGAAGTTGTCGAGATCGGTGAAGTCGATCCCGGCCAGCATGCCCGCGGTCACCGTCACAGGATCGCGCCGGAGGTGTACGCGGCGGCGTCGGGATAGCGCGCGACGAGGTCGTCGACGGCGGCGACCACCCGGTCGACCTGATCGCCCGCGGCGCCGGTGAAGACCTGCTTGTCGGCCAGCGCGGCGTCGAGCGCGGCCCGGTCCAGCGGCAGCCGCGGATCGGCGGCCAACCGGTCGAGCAGGTCGGGTTCGGCCCCGCGCTCGCGCATCGCCAGCGCCACCGCGACCGCGTGTTCCTTGATCACCTCGTGCGCGGTCTCCCGCCCGACACCCGCGCGCACCGCCGCGATGAGCATGCGCGTCGTCGCCAGGAACGGGAGGTAGCGGTCCAGTTCGCGTTGGATCACCGCCGGGTAGGCGCCGAACTCGTCGAGGACGGTCAGGAAGGTCTCGGTCTGTCCGTCGAGGGCGAAGAACGCGTCGGGCAGCGCGACCCGGCGCACCACTGAGCAGAACACGTCACCCTCGTTCCACTGCGCACCCGCCAATTCGGCTGCCATGGAGGCATATCCGCGCAGTACGACCTGCAGTCCGTTGACCCGTTCGCAGCTGCGGGTGTTCATCTTGTGCGGCATGGCCGACGATCCGACCTGACCGGGGGCGAACCCTTCGGTCACCAGTTCGTGGCCGGCCATCAGCCGGATGGTGTGGGCCAGCGAGGACGGTCCGGCGCCGAGCTGCACGAGCGCCGACACGACGTCGTGGTCCAGGGAGCGCGGATACACCTGGCCGACGCTGGTCAGGATCTCGGTGAACCCGAGGAACTGCGCCACCCGCGTCTCGAGGTCGGCCAGCCGGCGGGTGTCCCCGTCGAACAGGTCGAGCATGTCCTGGCCGGTGCCCATCGGGCCCTTGATGCCGCGCAGCGGATACCGGTCGATGAGCTCGCTGACCCGCTGCAGCGCCACCAGCGTCTCCTCGGCCGCCGACGCGAACCGCTTGCCCAGGGTGGTGGCCTGCGCGGCGACGTTGTGGCTGCGGCCGGCCATCACCAGGTCGCGGTAGAGCGAAGCCCGCTCGGCCAGCCGGGCGACGACGGCGACGCCGCGGGCGTGCACGAGCTGCAGCGAGCGCCGGATCTGCATCTGCTCGACGTTCTCGGTCAGGTCGCGGCTGGTCATGCCCTTGTGCACGTGCTCGTGGCCGGCGAGTGCGTTGAACTCCTCGATGCGCGCCTTGACGTCGTGGCGCAGCACCCGCTCGCGCGCGGCGATCGAGTCGAGGTCGACGTCGTCGATCACCCGCTCGTAGTCGTCGACCACACCCGCGGGGACGTCTGCGCCCTTTATGCCGAGCTCTATCTGGGCCCGCAGGACGGCGAGCCACAGCCGGCGTTCGGCGACGATCTTGGCCTGCGGCGACCAGATGGCGACCATCTCCTCGCTGGCGTAGCGACTGGCCAGGACGTTAGGGATGCTCACGGCCCAACAGCCTATCGGGCACAGTAGGGGCCATGTATTTCGTCGGTCTGGACCTGGCCTGGGGCCAGCGCAAACCCACCGGGGTCGCCGTCGTCGACGACGGCGGACGGCTGGTGGCGGCCTCTGCGGTCACCGACGACGCCAGCATCCGGTCCGCGGTGGCCCCCTTCGTGGAGGGCGACTGCGTCGTCGGCATCGACGCGCCGATCATCGTCACCAACGCGACCGGCCAGCGGCCCGCCGAGCGCGCGCTCAACGCCGACTTCGCGCGGTTTCAGGCCGGCACGCACCCGTCGAACACCGGGAAACCGGAGTTCGCCGACGGCACCCGCGCGGGCCGCCTCGCCGAGGCACTCGACCTCGACATCGATCCACTCTCGGGGTCGCCCCGGCGCGCGCTGGAGGTGTATCCGCACGCGGCGACGGTGGCGCTGTTCCGGTTGGGCCGCACGCTGAAGTACAAGGCGAAGCCCGGCCGCGGCGTCGCGCAACTGCGCGCGGAACTGCTGCGGCTCATGGAGCTCGTCGAGGGGCTGGCCACCGCGGACCCGTCGTTGCGGGTGGTTGACTGCGAGGACTGGATCGGGCTGCGCGCGATGGCCGAGAAGGCCGAGCGCAAAAGCGAATTGCGCCGGGTCGAGGATCCGGTCGACGCGGTGGTGTGCGCGTACGTGGCGATGTACGCGGCGCGCCGGCCGGACGGCGTGACGTGCTACGGGGACGCCGAGACCGGCTACATCGTCACGCCCACCCTGCCGTCGGATCTGGAGCCCGCGCCGCCCGAGCCGACGCCGGGGGCGGTGCACGACGCCATCGCCACCTATGCCGAGCGGCGTCCACACCTGGTGGCCTCCACCGAGCGGTATCTAGCCGCGGTGACCGCACTGCTGGACGACGCCGGTATCAACTACCTCAGCGTGACGGCGCGGACCAAGTCGGTGGCCTCCTTCGCGGCCAAGGCCGATCGCCATGTCGACGGGCGCCGGTTGTACGCCGATCCGCTCTCGGAGATCACCGACCAGATCGGGTTGCGCGTCATCACCTACCTGCGCGACGACGTGGCCGCGGTGGCCCGGCTGCTCGGTGAGGAGATGCGGCTGCTCGACGACCGCGACATGGGGGTGGAAACGGCCAGCGAGGGCCGCTGGGGCTACGCGAGCAGGCATCTGCTGCTGGGCATCGAGGGCGAGCAGCAGCCGGCGTCGGTGCAGGTGCGCACGATCCTGCAGCACGCGTGGGCCGAGTTCGAGCACGACGTGCGTTACAAGGGGTCGATCCCGGAGGAGGACGCCCCCGACCTGGATCGCCGGTTCACCCTCGCCGCCGGGCTGCTCGAGCTGGCGGACCTGGAGTTCTCGGCGATCCGCGAACGGCTGCGGTCCACGACACCGGCCGATCGGGCGCCGCAGTCCGCTGAGGGAGCCGGCATCCCGACGCCGGTGCTGGCGACCTATCTGGCCAACCGCTTCCCCGAAGCCGGCTGGTCCCGCACCGACCACTACGGCTGGATGGCGGGGCTGCTGCTGGACCTGGGCGTCGACTCGATCGACGAGGTCGACGCGCTGCTGGCGGGCGTCGACACCGACGCCGTCAACGCGGCGATGGATTACCGCTTCCCCGCCGGCGCGGTCCGTCGCCTCGACGACGCGCTGCTGGCGGTCTACGGTGCGCGCTACATCGACCTGCCCGGCAACGCTCATCGAATCAAGTTGCTGGAGAACAGGTCTGCTCGCCTCAGCCAGGGACGTCCGCCGGCCTAGTGTGCGGCCAGATCGCGTACGCGGCCCCGTGAGCGATCTGGACGCACACCAGAGCTGGCCGGGTCAGTCGTTGGGGCCTGTGCCCAGGTGTGTCGGGTCCGTGATGCGGGCATCGCGGATCCCGAGCTGACGGTTGATCAGCTGGGTGAGGAAGAACAGCACCACCCCGAGGGCGACCAGCCCGCCCGCGACGATGTACTGCTGCGCGGGCCGCCCGGACAGCGGGGTGACCAGATACAGCGAGACCACGAACCCGATCACCGGCATGATCGTCGGCGTCTTGAAGTGCCCGCCGGCCTGCCGCACATCGCGCCGCAGCACCAGCACCGCGACGTTGACCACCGCGAACACGGCGAGCAGCAGCAAGCTGGTGGTGCCACCGAGGATGGAGATCGCGTTGCTGCTGGCGAAGGTGCTGACGTAGAGGATCAGCCCGAACGCGATCAGCGTGGTGAACACGATGGCCACCCACGGCGAGCGGCGGGTCGGGTGCACCGTCCCGAGCACCGGCGGCAGCACCCGCTGGCGGGCCATGCCGTAGATGAGGCGACTCGCCATCAGCATGTTGATCAGCGCGGTGTTCGACACCGCGAACATGGTGATGAAGGGCAGGATCGTGTCGATGGGCAGGCCCGGCGCACCGGCTTTGACCACCTCGACCAGCGGGGTGTCGCTCTCCTCCAGCGTGCCGATCGGCACCAGCGCCACGGCGACGATCGACACCAGGACGTAGACCACCCCGGCGATCGACAGGCCGGTCAGCAGGATCTTGGGGAACGTGTTGACCGGGTCCTTGGTCTCCTCGGCCATGTTCACCGAGTCCTCGAAGCCGACCATGGCGAAGAACGCCAGGGAGGTGGCCGCGGTCACGGCGAGAAAGGTGTTCTTGTCGCTGGCCGTCTCGAACGCGACGATGCGGGAGAAGTCGACGTCGCCCGAGCCGGTGAACGCCCACAGCCCGACGAGGATCACCACCACCAGGCCGGTGATCTCGACGATGGTGAGGACGACGTTGAGCTTGACGCTCTCCCCGACGCCGCGGAAGTTGATCGCTGCGAGCGCCGCCATGAACGCCAGTGCGAGTATCGCCACACCGAGCTTGGGCGCGTCGACGTCGATGCCTTCGAAGAAGTTCGCCGCGAATGCCCTGGAAGCCGTTGAGGCCGAGGTGATCCCGGAGCACATCACCACAAACGCCACCAGGAACGTGATGAAGTGGATGCCGAAAGCCTTGTGCGCGTACAGCGCGGCGCCCGCGGCCTGGGGGTACTTCGTCACCAGCTCCAGGTAGCTGAAGGCCGTGACGGCTGCGATGCCGAACGCGACGAGGAACGGAAGCCAGGCCGCACCACCGACTTCAGCGGCCACGTCGCCGACGAGCGCGTAGACGCCGGTGCCGAGGATGTCGCCGACGATGAACAACAGCAGCAGACCCGGACCCATCACCCGCTTCAGTTCGGGTTGTCTGTCCGCGCTCTCCTGGCTGGTCAACGATTCCGCCATCACGCCTCCCCCTTATTCGTCGCTCGGCTCACCCATCATCGATCACTCTTCAGTGCTCCGCAGGGCCAACGCGGAAACCTCGTCGAGGAACGCTGCGGCCCGTTGCGGGTCGGCGCCTCGCTCCCACCCGAACGTCGTCGGGCGCTGGGCGCGGTCGTGCCAGAAGTGGCCGGGACCGGACTCGGGACGGGTGGCCACCAGCCAGACGGCGGTGTCGGCGCCGTCGGCGGTGTCGCGCAGCAGCGGCCGGGTCACGCGGCGGAAGACCGGCAGCGCCTCGGCGACGCCCGGCGTCTCGACCCAGCCCGGGTGCGTGCTGTACACCCGAATACCGCTGTCGCTCAAGCGGTTCGCCCACGCGTCGGCGAGGAGAACCTGCATGCGTTTGGTCCGCGCATAGACGCGCACCCCGTTGTACGGCCCGTCGCGGGATTCGAGTTCGTCGAGGGTCCAGTGCTTCACCGGCGCGCTGTACATACCTCCGGACGACATGAAGACGACGGCCGACTCGCCGGCCGCGCGCAGCAGCCCCGACAGGGTGTCGGTCATCAGATGCGGGCCCAGCACGTGGCAGGCCAACTGCACCTCGTGGCCCTGTGCGGTCTCGGCGCGCTGCTTGGGCATCACCCCCGCGTTGTGCACCAGCCCGTGCAGCGCCTCGACGCGTGCGATCAGGTCGGCGGTCCACGACCGGACGGCCGCCAGATCGGCGACGTCGCAGACCTCCTCCACCACGTCGGCGCCGGCGACGGCGGCGCGCACGGTCGCCGCCGATCGGGCCACTCTGCCCGGGTCGCGCCCGAGCAGATGGACGGTGGCGCCGAGGCGCGCGAAAGATGCGGCCATCGCCGATCCGATGCCGGCCGTGGCACCGGTGACCACCACCCGCTTACCGGCCATCGCGTCGGGGGCGGGATCGGCTGGCCACCACAGCCCGCGCAACCGGGAACCGATCTTCGTGTAGCCCAGCACCACCGAACGGTCCAGGACCGTGTCCACCACGGCACCCAGGGAGTCGGTGAGGATCACCGGAAAGTGGTTAACCATCGGCCGTCGAAGACAAACGTCGCTAGTCGAAGGGGGCGAGCACGTCGATCACGTCGATCAACGTGGCCCGGGCCGTGGCACGCGGTCCGTCGCCGTCGCCGACGAGCGCCGCGACCACCGCGCCGTCCACCGCACACACGAGCGCGGTGAGCAGTTCCGCGCGCACGGATCGCCCGCACCGCTCGACGACCTCGATGACGGCATCGGTGCGGTGCTTGAGGATTCTGCTCTGGATGTCACGCAGTCCGGGCTGGCGCGCGCAGGCGATGAGACGTTCGTAGCGCGAGATCAATTGTTCGGTCACGCGTTCGCGACTGTCCCCGACGAGCAAATCGACGAGGATGTCGGCGGTCGACTCCGCGCCGCGCCGGCGCCGCGACAACGTGGCCACCCGGTCCTGCAACGCCTGGGTTTCCAGCGTTCCGACGTACTCCACGGCCTTGGCGATCAGGTCATCCAGCGAAGAAAAATAATAGGTCGTCGACGCCAGCGGCAGTCCGGCCCGGCGGGCCACGGCGCGGTGCCGAACCGCGTCGAAGCCGCCTTCGCACAGCAGGTCGGCAGCGGCGCTGACCAGCGCATACCGCCGACGTTCTCCCTTGGGAGTGACTGCTGCCGTCACGCTTGACATCGTGCCAGTCACAGGGTTGCGGCATCGCGCTTTCGGCAATTCGCCCGGATGTTGGAACAGGTGGGACTGGCATGATGGCGCGCATGCCGACGATCAGCCGGCGGGAGATGCTCGGGCTCGGTTTCCGGGCGGGCCTCGCGACCGCAGCAGGTGTAGCCGGAGTGTCCGCGATGAGCCGGGCGGTGGCCGCGGGGGCGCCCCCGGCGGTCGCGCCGACGTACGCCGCGGGATCGTTCCCGTCGGCGGCGCGCGGCGGCGCCCCGACCAACTGGATCATCGCCCGCCCGCCCGGGCAGACGGCGCCGCTGCGGCCGGTGATCCTGCTGCACGGGAAGGACAGCAGTGCGCAGACGGTGATGTCCATGGGGGCCGAGCAGTTCCTCGCCGACGCCGTGCGGGCCGGTCTGCCGCCGTTCGCGCTGGCCGCGGTCGACGGCGGCAACGGCTATTGGCATCGGCGCGCTTCGGGTGACGACTCCGGGGCGATGGTGCTCGACGAGTTCCTGCCGCTGCTCGCCGCGCAGGGGCTCGACACGTCCCGCGTCGGGTTCCTGGGGTGGTCGATGGGCGGTTACGGCGCGCTGCTGCTCGGCGCCCGGCTGGGCGCCGCGCGCACCGCGGCGATCTGTGCCGTGAGTCCGGCGTTGTGGACGTCGGCGGGCGCCGCCGCGCCAGGCGCCTTCGACAGCGCCGCCGATTACGAGGCCAACAGCGTCTGGGGTCTGGCCGGGCTCAACGGCATTCCCGTGCGTGTCGACTGCGGCGACGACGATCCGTTCGCGTCGGCCACCCGGCAGTTCATCGGCCAGCTGCCGACTCCGCCGGCCGGCGGGTTCTCCCCCGGTGGGCACAACGCGGCGTTCTGGTCATCGCAGCTCAGTTCCGAACTGAGCTGGATGGCGCCGCTGCTGACGGCTTAGAGGCTGATCCGCCCTTCGGCCGCCGCCTGCCCGATGTCGGTGCGGAAGTGACTGCCGGGCAACCGGATTCCGTCCAGGATGGCGTAGGCCGAGGCGCGCGCGGCCGTCAGGTCGGCACCGGTGCCGACCACCGAGAGCACTCGCCCGCCTGACGAGACCAGCGCCCCGTCGTCGCGGCGGGCGGTTCCGGCGTGCAGGACTCCGTCGGCGTCGGCGCCGTGGATGACGTCGCCGACCCGCGGGCGGCCGGGATAGTTCTCCGCGGCGACGACGACCGTGACGGCCGCGCCGTCACGCCAGCGCAGCGCGGGCGCGGAGGCCAGCTCCCCGGTGGCCGTCGCGCGCAGCAGCTGGCCCAGCGGGGAGTCGAGAAGCGCCAGCACCGCCTGAGTCTCCGGATCGCCGAAACGGCAGTTGAATTCGACGACAGCAGGTCCGTTGGAGGTGATCGCCAGACCCGCATAGAGCAGACCCGAGAAGGCGCTGCCCCGCCGAACCAGTTCGGCGGCAACGGGTGTGACGATCTCGTCGACGATGCGGTCGGTCATGTCGGACGGCAGCCACGGCAGCGGCGTGTAGGCGCCCATGCCTCCGGTGTTGGGTCCGGTGTCGCCGTCGCCGACCCGCTTGAAGTCCTGCGCCGGCAGCAGGGGCACCACGGTCTCGCCGTCGACGAGGCAGAACAGCGACACCTCGGGTCCGTCGAGGAAGGATTCGAGCAGCACCGGATGGCCGGCCTCCAGCAGGCTGGCGGCGTGCGCGCGGGCCGCGTTGCGGTCGTCGGTGACCACCACGCCCTTGCCCGCCGCCAGTCCGTCGTCTTTGACGACCCACGCCCGGTCGCCGCCGGGCGGACCGAAGCGGTCAAGCGCAGCGTCGAGATGGGCCGGGTTGTCGACGATCTCGCTGGTCGCGGTGCGTACCCCGGCGGCGGTCATGACGTCCTTGGCGAACGACTTGGCGCCCTCGATGCGGGCGGCGTCACGCGTCGGACCGAAGCAGGCGATGCCGGCGGCCCGCACCGCGTCCGCGCCCCCGAGCACCAGCGGCACCTCGGGGCCGATGACGACGAGATCGGCCCCCACCCGGCGCGCCAATGCCACGACGTCCTCGCCCGACGTCACGTCGACGTCGTACTGGTTGGCCAGGGCCGTGGTGCCCGCGTTGCCCGGCGCCACCGAGAGGGCGTCGACCTCCGGGTCTCGGCGCAGCGCGAGCAGCAGCGCGTGTTCACGGGCTCCGGAGCCGATCACCAGGACGTGCACAGGTGCCCACCCTAATCGTCCGACGACGGCGCCGCGCGGACCATCTGGGCATACAGTTGACTCAGTGAGTGTATGGTCGAGGAAAGTGCTTCACATCACACAGGAGTGATCGCCATGACCACGACGCCCGCAGCTGCCTGCCCCTTCCTGCCCCCGGGCTCCACCTCCCCCCGAGTCGCTTCGCTCCTGCCCCCGGGCTCCACCTCCCCCCGAGTCGCTTCGCTCCTGCCCCCGGGGTACGACTTCACCGACCCGGACGTGCTGCTCGCCGGCATCCCGGTCACCGAGTTCGCCGAGTTGCGCCGGACAGCGCCGGTGTGGTGGAACGAGCAGCAGGAGTCGGTCTTCGGCGACGGCGGCTACTGGGTGATCTCCCGCCACGCCGACATCAAGGCGATCTCGCGTGACGGCGCACTGTGGTCGACCAACCGCAAGGGTGCGGTGATGCGGCTGCCCGACGGCGTGACCTCCGATCAGCTGGAACTGACCAAGGCGCTGCTGATCAACCACGACGCCCCCGAGCACACCCGGCTGCGCAAGATCGTGTCGCGGCTGTTCACCCCGCGGGCGATCGCGACGCTGGAGCGAAAGCTCGCCGTGGCCGCGCGGGACATCGTCGCGGCCGCCGCCGCGAAGGACAGCGGCGATTTCGTCGATGACGTCGCGATGGGTCTGCCCCTGCTGGCCATCGCCGATCTGATCGGCGTCCCGGAGGCCGACCGCGAGAAGTTGTTCGCCTGGACCAACACGATCATGAACACCGACGACCCCGACTTCGACACCGATCACGTCGCCGCCAACGCCGAGTTGATGGGCTACGCGTACGCGATGGCCGAAGAGCGGCGACGCTGCCCTGCCGACGACATCGTCACCCGGCTCGTGCAGGCCGACATGAACGCAGAGGAGGGCGAGGCCATCACCGACGTCGAGTTCGCGTTCTTCGTCATCCTGCTCGCCGTCGCCGGCAACGAGACCACGCGCAACGCGATGACCCACGGCATGAACGCGTTCCTGGAGAACCCCGACCAGTGGGAGCTGTTCAAGCGCGAGCGGCCGCAGACCGCCGTCGACGAGATCATCCGCTGGGCGACACCGGTGCACTGCTTCCAGCGCACCGCCACCCGCGACGTCGAGCTCGGCGGCGTGACGATCGCCGAGGGCCAGCGGGTGGGGTTGTTCTACAGTTCCGCGAACTTCGACGACGACGTGTTCGACCGCCCCTTCGAGTTCGACATCCTGCGCAACCCCAATCCGCACCTGGCGTTCGGCGGCAACGGCGCGCACTACTGCATCGGCGCGAACCTCGCGCGGATGGAGATCAAGCTGATGTTCGACGAGATCGCCGAGCAGATCCCCGACATCGCGAAGCTGGCGGAACCGCAGCGGCTGCGGTCGGGGTGGATCAACGGGGTGAAGGAGCTGCGGGTCTCGTATCACTGATCGGGACTAGGGTGCCATCGTGCGCACCCACGGCTGGTCCGGAGCCAAGCCCGCCTCGGACGAGGAGGCGGCCGGCCGGATCCTCGCTGCCGCGGGCAAGGCCATCGAGGACCACGGCGCCGACTTCTCGATCTCCGATGTGGCCCGCACCGTCGGGGTCACCCGGCAGACGGTGTACCGGTACTTCCCCAGCACCGAGGCGCTGCTGGTGGCGGCGGCGGTGCATGCCGTCGACGGCTTCCTGGAACGGCTGGCCGCGCACGTCGCCGGCATCACCGACCCGGCCGACGCGGTCACCGAAGCCGTTGCCACTGCGCTGGAGTGGCTGCCGCGCGAGAAGTACATCGGGCTGCTGATGGTGCCGGGCGGGGCGGCGCACGTGGAATCGGTCACCTCCGATGTCGCGCTGAGGTTCGCGCGGGACATGGTCGGACGTCTCGACGTCGACTGGGCGGGCACCGGATACGGCGACGACGACCTCGACGACCTGGCCGAGCATCTACTGCGGGTGATCCAGTCCTTCGTCATCGATCCCGGGCGACCACCGCGCCGCGGGGCGGCGCTGCGCGCCTATCTGCGGCGGTGGGTGGGCGGCGCACTCCGGGGCTAGACGACCGTCAGCGGCAGAGAGCGGCGCGGCTGGAACTCGAACGACGCGCCGCCGCTGAACTTCACCACCGACACCTCGCCCATCTCGCGCGCGGGGGTGTCGCGCCGCACCACCTGCGCGGTCCAATCGGCGCGGGTGCCGGTGAGCTCCACGTCGAGGTGCGGGTCGATCGCGGCGACCGCAGCCTGCAGCGGGCGGGCCTCGTCCGGATGCACCAGCGCCACCCAGGCGCCGTCCTCGTGCGCCGGCGACCGTTCCACCCGCACCGTGTCGGCACCGAACTCCGCCTCGACATAGGCGGCCGGATTCAGCAGCGGATGCAGCCGCAGCATCGCGATCGCGCCGTCGATGCCGACGGGCAGTCCGAGCGCGTGGTGGATGCGCTCGGCGGCGAGGCCGGCCACGCCGATGAGCTGCTTGGTGCAGATGTCGTTCGCCAGTTCGAGATTCGCCCCCGCGCGGGCACCCACCGCGATCACGAACGACAGGTTCAGCAGGTGCATCTGCAGGCACACCTCGTCGGCCATCCGGACCAGCGCCGAATGCGAGAACGCGCCGAAGTCGAAGTCCGACAGCAGTTCTCCGGAGTAGTCGCTCTGTCCCTCGTCGGCGGTCTCGATCGGGTCGAGCTCGGTGTGGGCGGCGCGGGTGCGCGCGATCACCTCGAGAACCGGATGGTCGGCGACCTCGGGGTGCGATTCGTCGATGACGACCGTCCACGCACAGTGGGGTTGGCGGTCGGCCGGAGTCCGCGGCGGCCGGTGGATGGGCCTGATCTGCGCCCTGCGGTTGGTGGCCACCGCGGTGGCGTCGAACGTCGGGTCCTCGATGTCGTGGCACATGCCGCGCACGTAGTCCTCGCCCATGGGCTCCACGTCGAGCAGTGCGCCGCAGTGGTCGAGGTGGAACTCACCGTGCCAGCGATCGTGCACCGTGTAACGGAAATCCATGAATTGCGGAGGGGCGCCGATGTCGAGCTGCAGGCCCTTGAAGATCGTGACGACGTCGGTGCCCTCGTAGCGCAACGCCTTCTGCATCCGCCGGGTGTAGATCGGGCTCGCGCCCATCCACTCCTCGATGGCGATCTGCAGCATTTCCTCGCGGCCGAAATTACTGATGCACCAGGCCATTCCGGAGCGATCGATCATCTGCCCGATGAGCAGCAGCTCGGGTACCAGCACGGCGAGCTGCTCGCGGGTCAGCGCCGCGTACCTACTGGTCATCGAGGGTGCTCCCGGAGTGCATGTTCAGCGCCGCGTTGACGTTCGCCACCTTGTCTTCCCCGCCGCCCCGTTCGGCGGCCTTCTTGCGTTGTTTGGCGACCTTGGTCACGACGCCGTCGAGTTTGGAGCCGAGCGGGAAGCCGAGGTAGTGGGTCAGGAAGATGGCCATCTCCTTGAGCTCGTCCTCGGTGAGCTCCTCGTTGGCCAGGGCGGCGTTGGCCTGGATCTCGGCCAGGTCGGTGATACCCAGCGCGGTCACCACGGTCAGCGTCATGATGCGCTTGTCGCGCATGGACAGGCCGGGCCGCGTCCAGATCGTGCCGAAGAGGTGGTCCGCGGTGAGCGCGAAGTACTCCCCCGGCATGTCCGGCATCTCCCAGCCGTACACCTCGTTCATCTTGTCCAGGCCCTTGCGGCGCAGTTCGTCCATCGGTGTCACTCCTTGGGCGTCGAGGTCGGATGCGGCACACCGAGACCGGCCGCCAGGTTCTGTAGCGCGATCTCAGCCAGGGGCAGTTCCACGCCGGTGTCCTCACCGAGGGCGAGGGCCAGCCGCAGGTCCTTCTCGGCGAGACCGCGGGTGTGGACGAACATGTCGTACAGGAAGTCGTCGGCCGGTAGCGGACCGGTGTGATCGCGCACCATGATCGCGCCGGGGCCGCCGCTCTGTGCGTCACTGTGCCGGACCACCCGGCCGAGCTTCTGCAGGTCGATGCCGGCCGCCTCGGCCAGTCGCTGGGCCTCGCACGCCGCGGCGAAGCCGATGAACGTCAACATGTTCCGGGCCAGCTTCATCCGGGTGCCGGCCCCCGGTTCGCCTGCTCGCACCACCATCGACGCCCACTGCTTGAACACCGGCTTCACCGTCTCGTAGGCATCGTCGTCGGCGCCGACCATGACGGCGAGCTCGCCCTTGTCGGCGGCACCGGCGCCGCCGCTGACCGGGGCGTCGACGACGTGAATACCGTTGTGACGCAGCCGCTCCGCCAGTTCGGCGGCGGTGCCGGGTTCGATCGTGGAGTGGATCGCGATGACCGTGCCGGGCTTCGCGTGGTCGGCGAGTTCGCCGACCACGTCGCGCACCTGCGCGTCGGTGAGCACGGTCACGCTGATCACGTCGGCTGCCTTGGCGACATCGGCGACGGTGTCGGCCGCCGTGGCTCCGAGCTCGGCCAGCGCTGTCATCGCCTCTGCCCGTACGTCGAACACCACCAGACCCCCCGGCCAGCCGACGAGCCGTTTCGCCATCGGTGCGCCCTGGTTGCCCAGGCCGATGTAGCCGAGTGTGGGGGCGATCATGACCGGATGATCTGTCCGCCGTCGACGTTGAAGATCTGCCCGGTGATCCACTTCGCCTGGTCCGACAGCAGGAACAGGCACATGCCCACGAGGTCGTCGGGCTGTCCCATCCGTGACAGCGGGATGTTCTTGACGATGTCGGCCACCATCTCCTGCGGCGTGGTCGTGCGGTTGGCCTCGGTGTCGATGGGGCCCGGTGCGATCGCGTTGATCCGGATGTTGTGCCCACCGAGCTCGCGCGAGAGCTGCTGGGTCAGTCCGTTGATGCCGACCTTGGCCAGACCGTAGAAGTTCGCATAAAGCCACGCGGCAGTGGACGACTGGTTGACGATCGCGCCGCCGCCGCGCTTGGCCATCTTGCGGTACACGGCGCGGGTGCACCACAGCGCGCCGTCGAGGTTGACGCTCATGAACTTGCGGTAGTACTCGGGGTCGACGGTGACCAGGAAGTCGAGCTTCATCCCGCCGAAGATCGCCGCGTTGTTGACCAGGTAGTCGATGCCGCCGAACTCCGACAGTGTCTGTGCCGCCATCTCCTTGGCCGATTCGGGGTCCGAGACGTCGACCCGCACCGCGAGTGCGCTCCCTCCCTCACCGGTGATGCCGTCGGCGACCTTCTGGGCGCCCTCGGTGTTGATGTCGGCGACGACGACGGCCGCACCCTCCCGGGCGAGCGCCTCGGCGTAGGCCTGCCCGATGCCTCCTCCGGCGCCGGTGACGATGGCCACCTTGTCCTTGAACTGGTCTCCGTACAGTCCCACTGGCATCTCCTCAGTTCGCTCGCATGTCACATCGCCGTGGCAATCGCCTTGATCTCGAGGTATTCCTCGAAACCGGCGAGCCCCATCTCCCGGCCGATGCCGGACTGCTTGTAGCCGCCGAACGGCATGTCGGCCGAATACCAGACGCCGCCGTTGACGTTCACCGTGCCGACCCGCAGCCGCGCCGCGACCCCCGCGGCGCGCTCCTCGTCACCGGAGAACACCGTGCCGGACAGACCGTACGGGGAGTCGTTGGCGATCCGCACGGCGTCGTCGTCGCCATCGTGCGCGATCACCGTCAGTACGGGACCGAAGATCTCCTCGCGCGCCACCTTGGCGGTGTTGTCGAGCCCGGCGATCACCGTCGGCTCGATGAAATAGCCGGTGTCCCGGTCGGCGGGACGGCCACCGCCACAGGCGAATCGGCCCCCCTCGGCCGTGGCCGAATCGAGGTACGACTGCACCCGCTCGCGCTGCCGCTCCGAGATCAGCGGGCCGCAGATCGTGCCCGGCTTGTCCGGATCCCCGGGCTTGAGACCGCCCATGGTGGCCGCCGCGGCCTCCACCGCCGCATCGTAGTGGTTGCGCGGCACCACGAGTCGCGTCGTGATCGCGCACCCCTGCCCGGCGTGCATCGAGGCGGTGAACGCCGCCATTGCACACGCGCCGGCGAGGTCGGCGTCGTCGAGCACGAGGAACGCCGACTTGCCACCGAGTTCGAGGAACACCTTCTTCAGGGTGGCGGCGCTGTCGGCCATCACCGCGCGGCCGGTGTTGGTGGAACCGGTGAACGACACCATGTCCACCCGGGCATCCTGTGAGAGCAGCGCACCCACCCCGTGATCACTGGAGGTGACGATGTTGACGACGCCGGCCGGGAAGTCGGTGTGCTCGGTGATCAACTCGCCGAGAATCGCTGCGGCCCAGGGGGTGTCGGGAGCGGGCTTGAGCACCAGCGTGTTTCCCGCCGCCAGCGCCGGCCCGATCTTCGCGAGGTTGATCTGGTGCGGGAAGTTCCAGGGCGTGATGGCGCCGACGACACCGATGGCCTCCCGGGCGACAGTGCGCCGTGTCTTGATGCCCATCGGCGCCGCGATGCCGAGGTCGGTGGACCACGAGTACGACTCGGCGGTGTCCGCGCAGAAGCTCAGGTCCTCGACCGGTCCTTCGAGCTGAGCTGCGGCGGTCAGCATCCGGGGCGCGCCCACCTCGGCGATCGTCAGCTCGCGCAGTTCGTCGACGTGGTCGCGCATGGCCTGCTGCAGCTGGCGGATGCACCGGACCCGCAGCGCGGTGTCGGTCGACCAGCCGGTCTCGTCGAACGCCCGGCGCGCCGCGGCGATGGCCGCAGACATGTCCTCGGCGCTCGCGTCCGCGGCCACCCCGAGCGTCTCCTCGGTCGCCGGGTTCACCGTGGGGAAGGTTCCCGCGCTTCCCGCGACGAGCGTGCCGTCGATGAGCAGTCTGCTCTCGCGATCGGCCAGGATTCCCATCCGACCTCCCTGTCTGCGTCCCTGGACAGTTGTCCGGAATATGTCTGTCGCACCATAGCCCGCGCCCAGCTCGACAGGCAAGAGTGGCTGCGTCGCTCCATCCATTCACCGCTCGCAGCAGGCTCTTTGCCCAACCGCTTGCCTGGCGAGCACGGCGTCGGATACGTTGGACATGTGTCCAGTGATGCCGCTGCCGCGATCACCGAGGCCGACCGGTCGGCGCGCCGCAACCGGCGGCAGGAAGAGACGTTCCGCAAGGTGCTCGACGCCGGCCTGCAGATGCTGCGCGAATCGTCCTACGCGGAACTGACCGTGCGCGCGGTGGCGGCCCGGGCGAAGGTCGCACCGGCGACCGCCTACACCTACTTCTCGTCGAAGAACCACCTGATCGCCGAGATCTACCTGGATCTCGTACAGCAGGTGGAGTACTTCACCGATGTCAACGACAGCACCACCAACCGGGTCGAGAAGACGCTGCGCAGCATGGCTCTGACGGTGGCCGACGAACCCGAGGTGGCGGCCGCCTGCACCACGGCCCTGCTGTCCGGCAACGATCCGGCGGTGCGCGCCGTGCGCGAACGCATCGGCGGCGAGATCCACCGGCGCATCCGCTCGGCCGTAGGCCCCGACGCCGATCCCCGCACCCTGGCCGCGCTGGAGATGACGTTCTTCGGCGCGCTGGTCAACGCGGGCAGCGGCGCGTTCACCTACCACCAGATCGCCGACCGCCTCAGCTACGTGGTGGGCCTCATCGTCGGAGACGAGAAATGACCACGAGCGAGATCCTGCTCGACCCGTACGACTACGACTTCCACGAAGATCCGTACCCGTACTACCAGCGGTTGCGCGACGAGGCCCCGCTGTATCACAACCCGGATCTGGGCTTCTGGGCGTTGTCGCGGCACCGGGACGTGTTGACCGGATTCCGCAACAGCACAACGCTGTCCAACAAGTTCGGGGTGTCGCTCGACCCGGCGTCCCGCGGCCCGCACGCGTCGAAGACGATGTCGTTCCTGGCGATGGACGATCCTGCCCACCTGCGCCTGCGCACCCTGGTCTCCAAGGGCTTCACTCCACGCCGGATCCGCGAGCTGGAACCCCGGGTCACCGAGATCGCCGTCGCGCACCTCGACACCCTGCTCGAGATGGCCGCGGACGGCGAAACCGTGGACTACGTCGACGAATTCGCCGGCAAGCTGCCGATGGACGTCATCTCCGAACTGATGGGGGTTCCCCAGGCCGATCGCGCGCAGGTCCGCGCCTGGGCCGACGGCGTGATGCACCGCGACGAAGGGGTCACCGATGTCCCGCCCGCGGCGGTCGAGGCCTCGCTCAACCTGATCGTTTACTACCAGAACATGGTGGCCGAGCGCCGTGCCGCGCTCACCGACGACCTGACCTCGGCGCTGCTCGAAGCCGAGATCGACGGGGACCGCCTCACCGACGACGAGATCCTGGGCTTCATGTTCCTGATGGTGATCGCCGGCAACGAGACGACCACCAAACTCCTTGCCAATGCCGCCTTCTGGGGCCACCGCAATCCGGATCAGCTCACCCCGGTGTACGACGATCCGAGCCGGGTGCCGCTGTGGGTCGAGGAGACGCTGCGCTACGACACGTCCAGCCAAATCCTCGCCCGCACCGTCGTCGGTGAGCTCACCCTCTATGACACCGTGATCCCCGACGGGGAGGTGCTGTTGCTGCTGCCCGGTTCGGCACACCGCGACGAACGCGTCTTCGACGACCCCGACGACTACGTCATCGGACGCGAGATCGGCTCGAAGCTGATGAGCTTCGGCAGCGGCGCGCACTTCTGTCTCGGCGCGCACCTCGCCCGGATGGAAGCCCGGGTGGCGCTGGCCGAACTGTTCACCCGAATCCGTGGCTACGAGGTGGACGAGGCCAACGCCGTCCGCGTGCACTCGAGCAACGTCCGCGGGTTCGCCCATCTGCCCATCCACGTGAAAGTGCGCTGAAAGGCCTGTCGCATGCCGCGATTCGATCCCCTTCCCGACCGCAGGCCCGCCCTGATCGCCGGAGCGTCCTCCGGCATCGGCGCGGCCACCGCCGTCGACCTCGCCGCGCACGGGTTTCCGGTCGCCCTCGGTGCCCGACGGGTGGAGAAGTGCCAGGAGATCGTCGAACAGATCCGCGCCGACGGGGGCGAGGCCATCGCGGTGCACCTCGACGTCACCGACCCCGACTCGGTGAAGGCCTGCGTCGAGCAGACCACCGCCGAACTCGGCGACATCGAGGTGCTCGTCGCCGGCGCCGGCGACACCTACTTCGGCAAGCTCGACGCGATCAGCACCGAGCAGTTCGAGTCCCAGGTCCAGATCCACCTCATCGGCGCCAACCGTGTCGCCACCGCGGTGCTGCCCGGCATGATCGAACGCCAACGCGGAGACCTGATCTTCGTGGGATCCGATGTGGCACTGCGCCAGAGGCCGCACATGGGCGCCTACGGCGCGGCGAAGGCCGCGCTGGTCGCCATGGTCACCAACTACCAGATGGAACTCGAAGGCACCGGGGTACGCGCGTCGATCGTGCATCCCGGGCCCACGAAGACCTCGATGGGCTGGAGCCTTCCCGCCGAGCTGATCGGGCCCGCGCTCGAGGACTGGGCCAAGTGGGGTCAGGCCCGTCACGACTACTTCCTGCGCGCCGCTGACCTCGCCCGGGCGATCACCTTCGTCGCCGAGACGCCGCGCGGCGGCTTCATCGCGAACATGGAACTGCAACCCGAGGCTCCCCTGGCGCACACGAAAGAACGCCAGCAACTCAAAGTCGACGAGGAAGCGCTGAATTCATGACCATCGGAGGGCAGGAGCGAAGCGACCCGGGAACGTCATCAGCAGTCGTCCCCCGCGTCTCCGGCGGCGAGGAGGAACACGGCCACCTCGAGGAGTTCCGTACCGACCCGATCGGTCTGATGACGCGCATCCGCGAGGAATGCGGCGACGTCGGCTGGTTCCAGCTCGCCGACAAGCAGGTGGTGATGCTCTCGGGCGCCGAGGCCAACGAGTTCTTCTTCCGATCCAGCGACGACGAACTCAACCAGGCCGAGGCCTACCCGTTCATGACGCCGATCTTCGGCGAGGGCGTGGTGTTCGACGCCGACCCCGAGCGCCGCAAGGAGATGCTGCACAACTCCGCGCTGCGCGGTGAGCAGATGAAGGGCCACGCCACGACCATCGAGAACGAGGTCCGGCGGATGATCGAGAACTGGGGCGACGCCGGCGAGATCGACCTCCTCGAGTTCTTCGCCGAACTGACCATCTACACCTCGACGGCGTGCCTGATCGGCCTCAAGTTCCGCAACCAGCTCGACTCGCGGTTCGCCAACTACTACCACCTGCTCGAACGCGGCACCGATCCGCTGTGCTACGTCGACCCCTACCTGCCGATCGAGAGCTTCAGGATCCGCGACGAGGCCCGCGCCGGTTTGGTGGAGTTGGTGCAGGAAGTCATGAACGGCCGAATCGCCAACCCGCCCAAGGACAAAGCCGATCGCGACATGCTCGACGTCCTGGTGTCCATCAAGGACGAGGAGGGCAATCCCCGGTTCTCCGCCAACGAGGTGACCGGCATGTTCATCTCGCTGATGTTCGCCGGCCACCACACCAGCTCGGGCACGTCGTCGTGGACGCTGATCGAACTGTTGCGCCACCCGGAGTTCTACGCGCAGGTCCAGCAGGAGCTCGACGAGCTCTACGCCGACGGCCAGGAAGTGAGTTTCCATGCGCTGCGCCAGATCCCGAAGCTCGACAACGCGCTGAAGGAGACGCTGCGCCTGCATCCGCCGCTGATCATCCTGATGCGGGTCGCCCAGGACGAATTCGAGGTCGCCGGCCTGCCGATCCACAAGGGGCAGATGGTGGCGGCCTCGCCAGCGATCTCCAACCGGATCCCCGAGGACTTCCCCGACCCGGACGCGTTCGACCCCGACCGCTACGAGAAGCCGCGTCAGGAAGACCTGATCAACCGGTGGACGTGGATCCCGTTCGGCGCCGGCAAGCACCGGTGCGTGGGCGCGGCGTTCGCCCAGATGCAGATCAAGGCGATCTTCTCGGTTCTGTTGCGCGAGTACGAGTTCGAGATGGCGCAGCCGCCGGAGAGCTACCGCAACGATCATTCCAAGATGGTGGTGCAGCTGGCCAGGCCGGCGAAGGTGCGCTACCGCAGGAGGGCCTGAGGCGATGGGCGGCTACCGCGTGGAGGTCGACGCAGACCTGTGCCAGGGCCATGCCATGTGCGAACTGGAAGCGCCCGACGTGTTCTCGGTGCCCCGGCGGGGCATCGTCGAGATCCTCGATGCCGAACCTCCCGACGAGATCCGTGAGGACGTCGAGCGGGCCGTCGAGATGTGTCCCACCCGAGCACTGTCCATCACAGAGACAAGAAGGACGGAACCATGACCACATCATCCAACCGCGAGCAACTCGAAGACTGGGTCGACCGCTGGCTGAAAGCCAACCAGGACGCCGAGAAGGCGGGCGACTGGAAACCGTTGGCGGAGTTCTACACTGACGACGCGACCTACGGCTGGAACATCGGCCCCAAGGAAGACGTCATGTGCGTCAACAAAGACGAGATCCGGGACGTCGCCCTGGGCCTGGAGATGGAAGGCCTGGAGAACTGGGTCTACGAGTACCAGAAGGTGCTCATCGACGAGAAGCAGAACGAGATCGTCGGGTTCTGGAAGCAGATCGCGAACAAATCCGACGGGTCCCGCGACGAGATCTACGGCATCGGGGGCAGCTGGTTCCGGCTCAACGACCAGTTGCTCATCGAGTGGCAGCGTGACTTCTTCGACTTCGGGCACGTGCAGAAGGCGTTCCTGAAGCTGATCGAGTCGGGCGACCTCACCCCCACCATGCAGAAGCGCATCGAGCGCTCGCTGGCCGGGGAGAAACTGCCCGGCTATTACCCCCTCGGCGAGGCCCCCGTCCCGATCTGGTGATCACACCACCAAGCGGTTGCTTGGGGGCGGTGTGATGTGGCTAACTAGAGCCTCTAGTGTGGTGACAGAGGCACCCGTCGGAAAGCAGGAGATATGAAGACCAAAGGCGCTCTGATCTGGGAGTTCAATCAGCCCTGGTCGATCGAGGAGATCGAGATCGGCGACCCCGTCAAGGACGAGGTCAAGATCCAGATGGAAGCGTCCGGAATGTGCCATTCCGACCACCACCTGGTCACCGGCGACATCCCGATGGCCGGTTTCCCTGTTCTGGGCGGCCACGAGGGCGCCGGCATCGTCACCGAGGTCGGCCCCGGCGTCGAGGGTCTCGAGCCGGGTGACCACGTCGTGCTCTCCTTCATCCCGTCCTGTGGTTCCTGCCCGTCCTGTCAGGCCGGTCTGCGCAACCTCTGCGATCTGGGCGCCATGCTGCTGCAGGGCACCGCGGTGTCCGACAACACCCACCGCATCCACGCGGTCAAGGACGGCACCCCCGTCATCCCGATGACCCTGCTCGGCACGTTCAGCCCGTACATGGTCGTCCACAAGAGCTCGGTTGTGAAGATCGACCCGTCCATCCCGTTCGAGGTGGCCTGCCTGGTCGGCTGCGGTGTGACCACCGGCTACGGCTCGGCGGTGCGCAGCGCGAACGTCCGCCCAGGCGACGACGTCGTGATCGCCGGCATCGGCGGCGTCGGCATGGGTGCGCTGCAGGGTGCGCTCAATGCGGGCGCCCGCAACATCTTCGCCATCGACCCGGTCGAGTGGAAGCGCGATCAGGCGCTCAAGTTCGGTGCCACGCACGCCTACCCCGACATCGGCAGCGCCATGATGGGCGTCGCCGAGGTCACCCAGGGCCGGATGGCCTCGAAGACCATCATCACCACCGGTGAGCTCAAGGGCGAAGAGATCGACAACTACCTCAACATCACCGCCAAGGGCGGCACCTGCGTCGTGACCGCGGTCGCGAACATGGCCAGCTCCGACGTGACGCTGAACCTGTCGATGCTCACCCTGCTGCAGAAGAACCTGCAGGGCACCATCTTCGGCGGCGGCAACCCGCACTTCGACATCCCCCAGCTGCTGTCGATGTACAAGGCCGGCCGGCTCAACCTCGATGACATGGTGACCCGGCAGTACAAGCTCGAGCAGATCAACGACGGCTACAAGGACATGCTGGAGGGCCGCAACATCCGCGGCGTGATCCGCTACACCGACGCCGACCGCTGACCCCGACCCTTCGCGCGACATTGCATTCCGGCAGCGGAAGTTCGAGTAGAGCCCTGCTGGAATGCAATTTCGGCGCCTAGGTCGTCGCTGAAGGAGTGCGCATGACAGATCTCGAGCTCGCACCCGTCGTCGCCGCGTCCCGCGCGTCGTGGAAGTGCGTCCAGAGCGGCGACCGGGAGGGCTGGCTCGCCCTGATGGCCGACGACATCGTCGTCGAGGACCCGATCGGTGAGGCCGTCACCAATCCCGACGGCACCGGGGTGCGCGGCAAGGAGGCGCTCGCCGCGTTCTACGACGCCAACATCGGGCCGAACCGGCTGCGCGTCACGTGCGAGGAGACGTTTCCGTCCAGCAGTCCGACGGAGATCGCTTACATCCTGGTGCTGGAGACCACGTTCCCCAACGGCTTCGTCGCGACGGTTCGCGGGGTGTTCACCTACCGCGTCGACGCGGCCGGCCTGATCACCAACCTGCGCGGCTACTGGAACATGGACGCGATGACGTTCTCCGAAGCAGGGACCACGGATTAGCGCACCGCTGTCCGGTCGCGGCGCGGTCGTGGTGGGCGGCACGCGGGGCGTCGGACTCGCGGTGGCCACGTTGCTGGCCGACCTGGGCGCCCGTGTCGTGGTCAACGGACGCGACCCGGACGCCGTCGCGCAAGCGGCGCAGGGGATTTCCGGCGCGGTCGGGCATGCGGGTTCGCCGTCGGACCCGGCGGTCGCCGACGCACTGATCGACGTGTGCGTGCGCG
Organism: Mycolicibacterium chubuense; assembly: GCF_001044255.1. GTDB lineage: Bacteria > Actinomycetota > Actinomycetes > Mycobacteriales > Mycobacteriaceae > Mycobacterium > Mycobacterium chubuense. The sequence continues at coordinate 27,040 of NZ_JYNX01000020.1, read as the reverse complement.
AGTTCGGCCACATCGACATCCTGGTCAACTGCGCCGGCACCGCCGAGCCCACCGGCTCCTCGATCCTGACCATCACCCCCGCACAGTTCCAGGACCTGATCGACGCGCACCTGGGCACGGTGTTCCAGACCTGCCGCGCCGCAGCGCCGTTGATGGCGAAACAGGGAACGGGCGCAATAGTCAACACCAGCTCGTTCGCGTTCCTCGGGGACTACGGCGGCACCGGGTATCCGGCGGGCAAGGGCGCGGTCAACGGTCTGACGCTGGCCATCGCCGCCGAACTCGCCGAACACGGGGTGCGCGCCAATGTGGTGTGCCCCGGCGCGAAGACCCGGCTGTCCACCGGGCCCGAGTACGAAGCGCACATCGCCGCCTTGAACCGCCGCGGCCTACTCGACGACGTCAGCATGCAGGGCGCCCTGGACGCCGCGCCGCCGGAGTACGCGGCGCCCACCTACGCCCATCTGGTCAGTGATCTGGCTGCCGACGTCACCGGCCAGATCTTCATCGCCGCAGGCGGATTCGTCGGCCGCTTCGATCGTCCTATCCCGTCGATCGTCGCCTACCGGGATCACCACGACGCGCCGCCGTGGACCGTCGAGGAGATCTCCCAGAAAGTCTCGGCACAGGTCAGGAGCTGACGCCGGGCAGCTGGTGGTCGCGGTACTGGCGGCGCAGCTCGAGCTTGAGGATCTTGCCCGTCGCCGTGTGCGGCAACTCGTCGACGAACACGACGTCGTCGGGCAGCCACCACTTGGCGACCTCGCCGGCCAGGTAGTCGAGGATCTCCTCGCGAGTCGCGCTCTGCCCCTTGCGCAGGACCACCAACAGCAGCGGACGTTCCTGCCACTTCGGGTGCGGCACCCCGATCACCGCGGCCTCGGCGACCGCCGGGTGCCCGGTGGCCGCGTTCTCCAGGTCGATGGAACTCACCCATTCGCCGCCGGACTTGATGACGTCCTTGGCGCGGTCGACCAGCTGCAGATAGCCGTCGGGGTCGATGGTCGCGACGTCGCCGGTCGGGAAGAACCCCTCGGCGTCGAGCTTGTCCCCGCCCTCGCCTTTGAAGTAACCGCTGGCGATCCACGGTCCGCGCACCCACACCTCACCGAATGCCTTGCCGTCCCAGGGCAACCGGTTGCCGTCGTCGTCGACGATCTTGAGCTCCACGCCGCAGATCCCCCGGCCCTGCTTGAGCATGATCTGGTGCTTCTCGCTGTCGCTGAGCCGCTCGTGCTTGGGCAGCAGCCGGCCGATCACACACAGCGGGGACGTCTCGGTCATCCCCCAGCCCTGCATGGCCTGGGCGCCGAAGTCCCGCTCGAAGCGTTCGATCATCGACAACGGGAGCGCGGCGCCGCCGGTCCCGGCGATGCGCAGCCCCAACTCGTGCGGATCGATCTCGGGGTGCTCGTCGAGGTAGGAGAACAGCATCATCCACACCGTCGGCACGCCCTGCGACTGGTTCACGCCTTCGGATTTCATCAGCTCGTAGACGGATTCGCCGTCGAGGTGGGGGCCGGGCAACACCAGTGTGGCGCCCACCATCGCCGCGGTGTAGGGCGTACCCCACGCGTTGGCGTGGAACATCGGCACGACGAGCAGGATCACCGAACCGCTGTGCACGTCGTTGGCATCCCGGGCCGCCGCCATCAGCGTGTGCAGCATCGTCGAACGATGAGAGTAGAGAACGCCTTTCGGATTGCCGGTGGTGCCGGACGTGTAGCACAGCGACGAGGCGCTGCGCTCGTCGAACTCGGGCCAGTCGAAGTGCGTGGACTGCCTGCCGATGAACTCGTCCCAGCACAGCAGCTTGTCCGCCGCGACGCCGGGCACGTCCGGCATGTGCTCGCGGTCGGTCATCACGACGAAGGCCTCCACCGAGTCCAGTTCGGGCGCGAGCCTGCTGACAAGCGGTGCAAAGGTGATGTCGAAGAACAGGATTCGATCCTCGGCGTGGTTGATGATGTAGGCGATCTGCTCTGGGAACAGGCGCGGATTCACGGTGTGCATCACCGCACCGGAGCCGGAGACGCCGAAGTACAGCGCGAGGTGGCGGTCGCTGTTCCAGGCCAGTGTCGCGATCCGGTCGCCCTGGTGGACACCGAATTCGGTCAACGCGTTGGCGACCTGCTTGGACACCTCACCGACCTGACGCCAGCTCGAGCGCCGCACGTGACCCTCCGGAAGGCGTGACACGATCTCGGTGTCGCCGTGGAAGGCCGACGCGTAGTCGATCAGCGACGAGATCAGCAGCGGCCGGTCCTGCATCAAACCCAGCATGCGGCCAGGCTAGCCAACCGCGGCTCGGGCGTCGGCGGCACGGGGATATTCGCCAGGATGCCGTCGACCACCGTCTCACCGAGGCCCCCGAAACGCCGATGACGGTGGGGGCAGCACTCTAACCTCCCGGCATGGACCGCATCTGGCAGTGGGCTTGGAAGTACTGCGCGACGAGATACTCCTGGGTGGTCTACGCAGTCGCGTGCGGCATCGGCGTCGCGGTCTTTCTCCTGTCGGCGTTCGCGATCGTCGCTTTCGAAGAATCCGATCGCTATGTCGCGGCCGCCGTGATCGTGGCGATCGCCGTGCCGGTGATGACGTTCGTCAACATCCTGCCCGGCCTGGGCGCAATACGTGTCGTGGAACGGTGGGCCGCAGGCCAGGAGGTCGATCGCCGAAGTGCACTGACAGCCACCTACAGCTGGGCTCGGCAGACCGTGACCCGGACCGTGGTCGCCACCGGTCTCGCGATGGCCGCTACCGCGATCGCCGTCGGGACAAGTGCCGGGGCCGGCGCGTCACGACTGGCGCAGTGGGCGATCCTGGGTGTCGCCGTCGGCGCCGGCGCCCAACTGGTCGGTGCACGCAGCTTCCTGGAGGGCGCGATGCGACCGGTCAGGATCGACATCGTTGGCGACAGCGAAATCGGTGACTCGCTGCCCCGCTCACGGCCGAGTTTCGCCGCCTGGTCGAACATGGCCCTGCTCGCGGCCGTGTTCGGGAACGCGATATCCGGTGCGATATTGGGGGCGGTGATTCTTCGGGCCGCTCCGGAACCCGCACTCGCCGTCCTGGTCGGCGCTGGGATGACGGTCGGCTTCGCGGTTCCGATCACCGTCGGCGCGGCATCCTCCCAGTCGTTCTTACCGATACGCGACCTCGCGAGGGGCACCGAGCGCGTTGCGGCGGGGGATTACAGCCAACGGCTGCCGGTGGTCCAGGACGACGATCTGGGTGCGCTTGCGGCGTCGTTCAATCGCATGCAGGCAGGTTTGGCTGAGCGACAACGACTCCACGCGGCTTTCGGAAACTACGTGGATCCGGCTTTGTCGGCGCGGCTTCTCGAACAGGGCGACGATGCATTCACCGGCGAACGCCGCGAGGTCAGCGTCATGTTCCTCGATATCCGCGACTTCACCGCGTTCGCCGAAGTCAACACCGCCGAGGACACCGTCGCTCGGCTCAACGCGCTGTTCGAGATCGTCGTCCCCGCCGTCGTCGACGCCGGCGGGCACATCAACAAGTTCCTCGGCGACGGCACGATGGCGGTGTTCGGCGCACCCAACGAGATCGCCGATCACGCCGACGCCGCCGTGTCCGCCGCTCTCGTGATCCAGCGTCTCGTCGCCGACCGCTTCGGCAGCGGGATGCGGATCGGCATCGGGATCAACTCAGGGGTGGTGATTGCCGGGACCATCGGCGCAGGCGGCCATCTCGAGTTCGCGGTCATCGGCGACACGACGAACGTCGCATCCCGCGTGGAGCAACTGACCAAGACCACCGGGGACGGCATCCTGCTCACCCAGCAGTGCGTCGACGCGATGGCCACCCGGCCGTCCGGGCTGACCGACCGCGGCTTTCATGTACTGAAAGGAAAGTCGGCACCCCTCCAGGTGTTCGCTCTCGAGAGCGATCAGGTCGGCGTGCGCCGGCGGTCGACGTAGGACGCGCGGGCCACGTCCGACGGTCCATGTGATGTGTTCGGAGCCACAGCCGCCGCGGATGGCATGCTCGTGATCATGGCGACCGTGTTCACGAAGATCATCAACGGCGAACTGCCGGGCCGATTCGTCTACGAAGACGACGACATCGTGGCGTTCCTGACCATTCAGCCGATGACGCCCGGTCACACCCTCGTGGTGCCGCGCGCTGAGATCGACAACTGGCAGGACATCGACGCCCCGGTGTTCGCCCGCGTCATGGAGGTCGCCCAGTTGATCGGCAAGGCCGTGTGCCGGGCCTTCGACACCGAACGCTCGGGCGTCATCATCGCCGGTCTCGAGGTGCCGCATCTGCACGTGCACGTCTTCCCGGCGCGCGACCTGTCGGACTTCGGATTCGCCAATGTCGACAACAATCCGTCGCCGGAATCGCTCGACGACGCGCAGCGCAGGATCAAGGCCGCGATCGCCGAACTCAGCTGACCGGTACCGACGGCTCCTCCGGCACCGCCGCCTCGGCGATGCGGGGCAGGCTGACCCGGAACCGGCAGCCGCGGCCCGGCGCGGTGGTCACCGTGACCTTGCCGCCGTGCGCGTAGACCAGCGAGTCGACGATCGACAGGCCCAGTCCGGTGCCGCCGCTGGCCCGGGCCCGTGACGAGTCGGCCCGATAGAACCGCTCGAACACCCGCTGCGCGTCCTCGTCGCTCATGCCCGGCCCCTCGTCGCACACCTCGAGCACCGCGGTGTCGCCATCAGTGCCGACGCGGACGGTGACCCCGGCGGTTTCCGGCGTGTGCTGCAGCGCGTTGGCCACCAGATTGGACAGCACCTGCCGCAGCCGCGCCTCGTCACCGAGCACCTCGGGAGTGCCGGGTCCGTCGAAGACCTCCATGCGGATGGGCCGCCGCGGCGCGATCGACTGCGCGTCGTGCACGGCGTCGCTGGCCAGCGCGAGCAGGTCCACCCGGTGCTGCTCGAGGGGACGTTGCGCGTCGAGGCGGGCCAGCAGCAGCAGATCCTCGACGAGCAGCCCCATCCGGCGGGACTCGCTTTCGATCCGACCCATCAGCATCTCGACGTCGCGGGCGGCGCCCTGCCGGTACAGCTCGGCGAAGCCTCGGATCGTCGTCAACGGCGTCCGCAACTCGTGGCTGGCGTCGGTGATGAACCGGCGCATCCGGTCCTCGGACTCGCGCGCCTGCTCGGCCGACGACTCCGACGACGCCAGCGCCCGCTGGATCTGGGCGAGCATGCCATTGAGCGCCAGCGACAGCCGGCCGACCTCGGTGCGTGGATCGCGTTCGGGCACGCGGCGGTCCAGCTGGCCCGACGCAATGGCGGCTGCCGTCTGTTCCACCTCGGCCAGCGGTTTGAGGCTGCGGTGCACCACCGCGTAGCCGACGATGCCGAGCACGATCAGCACCGCGACACCGATGCCGACCTGGGCGTAGACCAGCGCGCGGGTCGTGGACTTCACGTCCGAGAGATCGATCGCGACCGTCGTCAGCTCACCGCGGGGACCGCGGACCGTCATGGCGCGCCACTCGACGTCGGCGTTGTCGACGCTGCCGACGGTGACCGGCCCCGGTCCGACGTCGTTGTTCGCCGGCAGCGCGGGCTCGGCGTCGCGGTCGTTGTCCGCGACCCACGCGTGGCCGTCTGGGTCGATCCCGCGTACGTAGTAGTCCGACGGCGGACGGGCCGGGTTCGGGCCCTGGTCGGCCGGGATGGCCGGGGTCTGCCGCGGAACCTGTGCCCAGCCCCGCGACGCATCGAGCAAGGTGTCGTCGACGCGGTTGATCAGGCTGTGATGCATGATCGTGGTGACCGCGATCCCGGACGCCAGCAATCCACAGGCCACCAGGAGGAGCGTGGCGGCGACGAGTCCTACGCGGAGCGGGATCCCGCGTCTGATCTGATCCACGCCTCCATTGTCAACGGTGACCACCGGTGTGGGCGCGAACGTCTAGCGCGGTTCGCGCAGGACGTAGCCCACACCCCGCAGGGTGTGCAGCAGACGCTTGTCGCCGGTGTCGATCTTGCGGCGCAGGTACGACACGTAGGACTCGACGACGTTGACGTCACCGCCGAAGTCGTACCGCCACACGTGGTCGAGGATCTTCGGCTTCGACAGCACCGTGCCCGCGTTGATGATGAAGTAGCGCAGCAGCGTGAACTCCGTCGGCGACAGCGAGACGGGCTCGCCGGCCTTCCACACCTCGTGGGTGTCCTCGTCGAGTTCGATGTCGGCGAACGTCAGCCGCGAGGTGCGGGGCTCCTGCACGCCGCCGCCGGTGCGGCGCAGAATCACCCGCAGCCTCGCCACCACCTCTTCGAGGCTGAACGGCTTGGTCACGTAGTCGTCGCCGCCGAGGGTCAGCCCCGCGATCTTGTCCTGCAGGGAGTCGCGGGCGGTGAGGAACAGCGCGGGCGCGTCGATACCGTCGGCGCGCAGCCGGCGGAGCAGCCCGAAGCCGTCCATGCCGGGCATCATCACGTCGAGGATGATCGCGTCCGGCCTCGTCTCGCGGGCGATGTCGAGGGCGGCGGGACCGTTCGATGCGGTGTACACCTCGAAGCCCTGGAACTTCAGGCTCACCGAGAGGAGCTCGACGATGTTGGTCTCGTCGTCGACCACCAGGATGCGTGCTTCGGGGACGTGTTCGTGCGCAGGCATGGCCATAGCCCTCAATGTTCAACTCTGCGATTGGCAGGGTGCTGCACGCTCGCTGTGCACTTCCTGTGAGTTTCATCTTGCGCTGTTCCTAGACTGGGCGCATGAATCTCGGCAGATCACTCAGCGATGTCGCGTTGGCCCCCATGCGGGTGGGCCTCGCGGTCGCCGACGTGGGCCTCGGGGTGGCCGGCGGCGGTCTCGGCATCGCCCGCAGGGCGCTGGGTGAGACCCGGGACGGAGTCCGTCAGACGCCGACATCGTTCGCGTCGATGCTGGGTGTCCAGGACGCGGTCGAACGGGCCAACCGGCTGGCCCGGCTGATGGACGAGGACCAACCGCTGGGCCGTGCCCTCGCGCCGGACGGTGCGCTGGACCGGCTGCTCAAACCCGGCGGCGTGGTGGATCGGCTGACCGCTCCCGGCGGCGCGCTGGACCGGCTCACCCAGGATGACGGCGGCTTGATGCGCGCCATCGAGCCTGGCGGGCTGGTCGACCAGCTGCTGGCCGAGGACGGCCTGGTGGACCGGTTGCTCGCCGAGGACGGAGTGGCCGACCGGCTGTTCGCCGAGGGCGGCGTCGTCGACACGCTCACCGCCCGCAACGGCCCGCTCGAACAACTCGCGACGGTCGCCGACACGTTGAACCGCCTGACGCCCGGTCTGGAGGCTCTGGAGCCGACGATCGAGGCGCTGCGCGAGGCGGTGATCGTGCTCAGCCAGGTGGTGAACCCGCTGAGCAACATCGCCGATCGGATCCCGCTGCCGGGGCGGCGCCCCCGCGGCCGCTTCTCTTCCCGCCCGGCGACCACGCAGAGGGTTATCGACGTCGAGGAGTGAGCCCGGACCCGATAAGCTGACCCCCGCACGCCTCCTTAGCTCAGCGGTAGAGCAACGCTCTTGTAAAGCGTAGGTCGTCAGTTCAATCCTGACAGGGGGCTCCACCGCGCGAAGTGCAGTAGCGCGCTACTGCACGCGCAGCCGCACACCGGCGTGACCATTACCCGGGTGAGCGGGGATCCGGTACTGCGACTCGAGAACGTCGACAAGACGTACCGCAGAGGCGACGAACAGGTTCGCGTGCTGGTCGGCGTCGACTTCACCTTGTTCGCAGGCGAATTCGTCGTCGTGACCGGACCGTCGGGGGCCGGCAAGTCCACCCTGCTGCACGTCGCGGGCGGACTGGACGAACCGGACCGTGGCACCGTGGCGGTCGCCGGGCGGGACGTCTGGTCGATGAGCGTCGCGGCCCGTGCCGCCTTCCGTCGCCGCAACCTGGGCTTCGTGTTCCAGTTCTTCAACCTGGTGCCGATGCTGACCGCCGTCGAGAACGTGTCCCTGCCGCTGGTGCTCGACGGCGTGCCCGCACGCCGGGCCGACGCCCGCGCCGCCGAGCTGCTGGCCCGGGTCGGGCTCGCCGACCGGGCCCGGCACCGGCCGGCCGAACTCTCCGGCGGTCAGCTGCAGCGCGTGGCGGTGGCGCGCGCACTGGTGGCCCGACCGTCGATGGTGCTCGCCGACGAGCCCACCGGAAATCTCGACAGCCACTCATCGGCCGAGGTGCTGGACCTTCTGCGCGCGTTGACCGACGAGGACGGCACCGCGGTCGTGATGGTGACCCACGACCGGACAGCAGCGAGCTACGGGTCCCGCGAACTGCACCTGGTCGACGGGCACGCCGGCGCGGTCACCGCCGTCGCGGGGCAGGCGTGACGCGCAGGCTCCGCGCGCAGTGGTTGTCGTTCCGACGCATCCACCTCGCCGCGCTGGCCGCAGACTGGCACCGGACCCTGCTCAGCATCATCGGAGTCGCGCTCGGCGTGACGGTGGTTCTGGGGGTCCTCATCCTCAAAGCCGAACTCGTCCGCCCGTTCGACTCGTTCGGTCCGTCCCTCGTGCGAGCGGCCGGTGCCGAGGTCATCGCGGTGACCCCGAACGTCGAAGGCCGGCTGCCGTTCGACGTCGTCGAGCGGCTGCGCACGGAGGTGACCGGAGCCGAGGCGGTCATCCCGGTCGTGGGGAACCTGACACCGGTGGGCGACGCGACCGGCAGCCACGGCTTCTTCCTGCTCGGCGGGTCGTGTCAGATCGAATTGCTGGTCGGCCCGTTCGACTGCGAGCGCCGCGCCCGCAGCGACCCGCCGGCGGCCGGTCCCGGCGTGCCGCTGCAGATTCCGGTTGTGATCGCCGAACGGCTGGGCCTGCACACGGGTGACGAGATCCGCATCCCGGGGCTGCCCCGCGGCGCGGCGCACCTCGGCTGGACGTTTCCGGAATTCGAGCGCGTGAAAGGCATCAACGACGGCTACGTGCTGCTGGCACCCAGCGCCGAACTCGCGGCACGTCTGCTCGGCGCGCCGGGCTACGCCACCGCCGCCTTCGTCGTGCCGGGCGCAGATGCGCCGCGCGTCGCGGCCGATGTCGACCGGGTCGTCGCCGGGGTGGCGACCACCGGGCCACCCCGCCCGCAGCTGCCGGCGGTGTTCGAGAACAGCAAGCAGAGTCTCGACCTGGTCGCGCTGGCCGGCATCATCGTCGGGATTCTCATCGCGGTGAACACGATCCTGCTGGCGGTCGAGGACCGGCGCACGGTGATGGGAACCGTCGGCGCGATCGGCGCCGGGCCGGTCGGGCTGTTCGGCGGAATGCTGGGCGAGGGCGCCGTGGTCGGCGTGCTCGGCGGTCTGCTGGGGGTGCCGAGCGGTTTCCTGCTGGGGACGTACCTGGTGGATCGGTTCGGGCAGTCGATGCTGGCCGGATCCGGCGCGACGATCACCGCACACTTCACCCCGACCCTGGTCGTCACCGGGGCGATCTCCGGTGCCGTCTGTGGCACCTTCGCGATGACCGGACCGGCGGCCCGGCTGATGCGCACCGGCCCGCTGGCCTCGATGGCAAGTGTCGGTGGTATGCAGAGGGAACGACGAATCCCGTTGTGGCCGTTGCTCGCCGGCGTCAGCCTGCTGGTGGGAGCCGTCGCGGTGTCGACGGTGTTCGCGCGCGGGCCGTGGCCGGTGCGCGTCGGGGTCGACGCGATGACGGTCGGGTTGTGCGGCGTGGTGCTCACGACGGTGTGGATCGCGCCGCGTGCCGCCGGCCCGTTGATCGCCCTGATCACGACTGCCCATCCGGCGCTCGGACGTCTGCTGGGCGCCGACTTCCGCCGCTACGCCCTGTTGTTCGCACTGTCGGCCGCCCTGCTCGCCGAAGCCACCAGCCTGGCCATCGGGTCGCAGAGCATGCAGGTGCTCGGCACCGAGCAGATCGCCGCGCAGAAGGCCTCCAGACTGCCGGCCGCCCTGCTGATCTCCCCCCAGTCAGTCCTGGATCAGCGGGACGGCCGGCTCGCCGAGGACACCTACCCGGCGATCGCCGAGGCCGCAGGGGGCCGCAGCGTGTCGTCGCGGTGGCGCTCGACGATCTCGTCGGGCGCGGACGCGCGGCTGGTCGTCGGCGTCACGCCGGGCGATTGGTACAGCACCGCGCTGTACGGGCCGGACGCCCCGGAGCGCTTCTGGACGGGGCTGGCCCACGGGGCCGTCGGGCTGAGCACGATCGCCGCGAGCCGGCTGGGTGTCGGTCCGGGCGACACGGTCACGCTGCCCACCGTGGCAGGTCCGAAGACGTTCGACGTCGCAGGGATCTTCCGTCCGCGGATGGTCAACGACGCCGCAGTGGGCGACATCGTGCTGGTATCGGCCCCGTTGGCCCGCACCGACTGGGCCGCGCTGCGCGATCAGGTCGCGGTGGCCTACTCCTCCCCCGCCGAGGCCACCGCACACCGTACCGACTTCACCGGGCTCGACGCCGGTCTGCGCGTGTACGACGACGAGCAGTGGCGCTCGGAAGCCACCCGCGGCATCACCCGCTTCCTGCAACCGTTCACGATCGCCGGCTATGTGGTGATGGCGGCCGCCGGTGTGAGCGTGCTGAACGTTTTCGTGCTGGGGCTGGTGCAGCGCACCCGCGAGCGGGCGGTGCTGCGGGCGGTCGGGGCGACCTCCGTGCAGGAGCAGCTGACGATCGTGGCCAACGCGGTCCTGCTCGCCTCGCTGGTCGCCGTCGTGGCGGTGCTCGGCGGTATCGGTCTGACCTATCTGTGGTCGCTGGGCTCACCGGTCTACTACGGCATCGCCATCGACTGGGGGGTGCCGGCGCTGCCCGTGCGGACCGGGATCGTCGCCGTGTTCGGGCTCGTCCTGACCGCCGCGGCGTATCCGGTGATCCGGTCACGCCGGCTGGAGACGGCCGAGGTATTGCGCGACAGCTAGACGTGGACCGCGGGGATCTGGTCGCCGGTCCGGCGGAAGCGATGCAGATCCCCGTCGGCCGCGACGCGCTGAAACGCCGCGAAGTCGTTGGGCGGCAGGGACATCTGGACCATCAGGCCGCGGCCACCCGCCCCCTCCAGCACGGCGCCCAGCCCCGCGACCGGTGGCCTCAGCACGGCCGTGCAGAAGCAGGGATGGGCGTCGCCGAGCCGGATGCCGTAGAGGCCGAACCCGCTCCAGTTCGACAGGAGGGGATTCCAGTGCGCGGGTTCGAAAGCAGTGGACACGCAGCGCGCCGCCTGTGAGCCGCGGCTGCTGTCCAGGATTCGCTGATTGCCGCGCAGGTCGCAGTGCTCCTGGCCGAACCGGTCGACGTGGTGGCGGATGCGCTCGGCGATCTCGCTCGCGGCCTCACCACTGTGCAGCTCGACCGACAGTGTGGTGAGGATGTTGCCGGCGAGCAGGGGATCCAGCCCGCACCTGCGGCGGACATTCACCGCGATCGCGAGCCGGCGTCGGAGCACGGTCGGGTCCGATCTCATCAGGGCTTCAGCGACATGAGCGCACACGATGTCGTTGTCGGACAGCCGGATCCGCGATCCATACGCGTCGCGCATGCGGCCCATCTCCTCGTCGCCGAAATAGAGGCTGAGCGTCCGTTGCCTGCGCGCGTCCTTGGCCAGATACACGGCGCTGCGGACGAATTCACCAAGACCGAGGTGGCGCACGCCCGGCTCACGCGCCGTGTCGGCGGGCAGGTACTCGGCGAGATGAGCGGCGCGGTCCTCGACGATCAGCGGCGCGGTGATCGGTTCGCCGGCCTCGGCTGCCGCCCACGCGTTCATCAGGAACATCATCGTCTGCAGGTCACCGACCGAGTGATGCCAGGACATCCCGATCGCGGTGGCACCTCCGGCCAGATGGGTGGCCCGGACCGTGCACAGCGGGCCCCATCCCCATCGGGCCGCCACCGCGTTCACCGGGTCGACCAACCAGAGTCCTCTGTCCGCCGCCACCGAACGCACGGCCTCACCGATCGTCACGCCGGCCGACGCCTCGGAGAACGGAACACCCTGCCCGGTGCACCGGATCTGCAATCCGCCCTCGGCCCAGCGCAACCGTCCGGCGAAGATCGGCACACCGGCCAGAGCGCGGGCCAGGGACTTCATCAGTGCGTTTGTCTCCAAACGCTTTTCGAAGAAGAAGACGACGTGCACAGCCAGGTTCGCCACGATGACGTCTCCGACACTGCACCGGATGTCGAGCGGTCGCACCGACTGCGGCCGGATCAGGTGGGTGGCCATGACGGCTCCGTTCGATGGTCGACGACGATGCGGCCGCCGCGCTTCGGCGCGTTCGTTACGCCGTGGAAACGGGACTTCTCGTCGGCGGCGTCATCGGTGTGGATGCGCACGTGCCGCAGGACGGTGCGCAGCACGACATCCATCTCGGTGATGGCGAAGTCCGCGCCGAGACACCGTCGCGTGCCGCCGCCGAACGCCAGCCATGTCGGAGCCGCCGGCTTGACCCCGAGGAATCGGTGCGGATCGAAGGCGCCTGGGTCGGTGAAGTTCTCGGGATCCTCGTGCAGATCGGCGATGCGGATGAGCACGGTGCGGTGACGTGAAACCTGCCAGCCACCGAGGTCGATGGTCGGCCCCTCGACGCGACGGCCGGCCACGTCGAGCACCGTCCGGGAACGCAGCACCTCGAAGACAGCGGCCCGTCGGAGCGCCGCGCCGCCGTCGTCGACCTCCCGTACCAGATCGGCAAGGACATCCGGGTGCCGCCGCAATCGCTCGAACGTCCACGCGAGCGCCGCTGCAGTCGTCTCGTACCCCGCACCGATGAGGGTCAGCAGTTCGTCGCTCAGCGCCGCGAGACCCTCGCACCGGCCGCACCGCAGCAGCAGAGACAGGATGTCCGTGCGCTCCGCGCACCGCGGATCGGCGCGGGCCTTGTCGACGAGGGTGGTCACGATCCGGTCGAAGTCGGCGCGGAAGGCGTCGAGCCTGCGCCACGGCGTGCAGCCCCGGATCCACGGCGGGGGCGCGGGCGCGAACGCCAGCACCTGCCCGAGCCGCATGAAGGGCGGGACCAGACGGCGCAACGCGGCGATCTCGTCCGGTGCGTCGCCGAAGACGATCCGCAGGATCACGTTGAGCGTGATCCGGCTCATCGGCCTCAGCGTCGCGAACTCGACACCGTCGGGCCAGGTGGCGCACTCGCGGAGCGTCTCCCGCTCGATGATCTGCTCGCAGGCGGCGAGCCGGTGCCCGCGCAGGGCGGGGGCGAGCACCCGGCGTCGCTCGTGATGGGCGGCGCCGTCCAGGGCGAAGATCGAACCCGAGCCGAACAGATTGCTCATGTTGGGCCGCACGTTGACCAGTCGTTGCGGATCCGCAGCGCAGATCGACCTGACCACCGCGGGATCGGAGACGACGACGGAGCGGCCGAAGAACGGGACGTCGATGGCGAAGACGCGCCCGCGCCGGCTCGTCCAGGTGTGCATCGCGCGGCGCCGGAGCACGGCGAACTCGACACCCTGCACCAGCCTGGGCGACCTCACAGTCGGCGGAGTCCGGCCCATTGTGCGTCCTCTCGCAGTGCACCTCGACATGAACCATGACGCGTCACTTCCCGGACGGAATCAGTAGTGGGCTACTGCACGCCGACGCCCGCACGCCCCGTCTGCGCGGTCACGGTCGGGAAACGAAACCGATGCCGAACTTCCCTTTTGCCGGCCGCCCCTGTTGTGTTGCGATTGAATGACGTGTACGTCGGGGGACGCTTACCGCTTCTGGAGGGTTTTCTTTTGAGTTCCGCAGCGTACGTCGGCCGTGTCGGCGCCCTGGCCGTCGCGTTGGGTATCGGTTCAGTGGTGTTCGCAGGACATGCGATGGCCGACGACACGTCCTCGGCGTCGAAGCCGGCGGCCTCGGCGAGCGCAGATAAGTCCGATCGCACCGATAAGTCCGAGCGCACCGACACCTCGGCCGCGGCCGGCAGCGCACCGGATACCACCGACAAGACCGACAAGCCGGACAGGACCGACAAGCCGGGCAAGGCCGACAAGCCGGACAGGGTCGGCGCATCGGACGCCGACGCCGAGGATCCGGCGCCGACCACCAAGCGCAAACAGGGCCTGTCGTGGAAGAAGCCGGCGCGGGCGACCGCCGGTGCGTCGTCGGAGAAGACGACGACGAAGAGTGACTCGGAGACCGAAGACGCGCCCTCCGCGGCCACGGACGAGACCCGCCCCACGCGCCTGTCGCGGATCACCGCAACCCCGACGGACCCCGCCGAGCCGCCCCGGCAGTCGGCCACGCTGACGCTGCGCACCGACACCAAAAACGACACCGAAACCGGCACCGCCGCGCCGAGCACCGCATCACGCACCGTCACCTCGTCGGCGGTGAGCACCGACCAGCAGGCCGACCCCGTCGACCGGCCCCTGGTGAAGGCCGTCGTCAATGTCGTACGCAGCATGGTCGACTGGGCCCACCAGCGCGCCGACTCCGGCGGCCAAGGCCAGTCCCCCGCGCCGCCGTTCCTGTGGGCGCTGATGTCGGTCGCCCGCCGTGAACTCGAGACCTTGTCGGCGGCCCGCACTCCGCGTGTGGAGACCGCCGCTCTGACGGCCACCGACCAGCAGGCCGCCGCCGCAGCGCTGACCCCGTACTCGCCGTGGCTCAATCCCCAGGTCAGTCCATCGACGAACTTCGTCAGCTGGGTGACGGGCAACTACGTCTACGGGGACAAGACGCTGGCCAACACCCTCAACCGGTTCAGCGTCTACGGCACCGACGTCGGGACCATGTGGGACAACGGCATGGTCGACGACCCCACGACGCCGTACAACGAACACCAGGTCCTCATCGCGGTCGGCGACACCTTCGCCGGACCCAACATGACCCCGCGGCACATCTACAACACGCTGTTCCGCAGCTCGGACACCGATCTGTCCGACGGCATCACGATCCCCAACGGAGAGTGGTTCACCGGCAACATGTTCGGCGGCGCGCCGCTGGACGGGCCGGTCAACGCGCGGCCGATCATCAACCGGCCGGGCTGGCTGCCGAACTCGGTGACGCTGATCCCGACCGCGGGTGTCTCGCTGCCCACCGAAGTCACCGAGAAGACGCCCTTCGGCACAGTGCAGTACGTCAGCTTCATGTCGGTGTCGAAGTGGGGTTCCTCGGGCAAGTGGACCACGAACTACTCGGCGATCGCGTACTCCTACGACAACGGCGAGAACTTCACCGTCGACCCGAAGAGCGTGCGCTACAACTCGTTCCTGAGCAGCAACAAGAACTTCCAGCAGTCGGCGTTCGTCAAGGGCGATGACGGCTACGTCTACATGTACGGCACTCCGAACGGGCGCCAGGGAGCGGCGTATCTCGCCCGCGTCGCACCGGAGAACATCCTCGACGCGTCGAAGTACGAGTACTACAAGGGGGCCAAGTCCAGCTTCTTCGGCACCACGCCGGCCGCGTGGGTGAAGGGCAATCCGTCGGCGGCGACGGCGATCATCGGAAAGTCCGGCGGGTTCCTGGGCTCCTTCAAGCCCGGCTACACCGTCAGCGAGATGTCGGTGCAGTACAACGACTATCTCGGCAAGTACGTGGTGCTCTACGGGGATCAGAACAACAGCATCGTCATGCGGACCTCCGACACCCCCGAGGGCGTGTGGTCCGATGCGGCGGTGCTGATGACCCAGCAGCCGGGCGGCATCTACGCCCCGATGCTGCATCCCTGGTCTCCGTCGACGCTGGGCACGGGGTCGGATCTGTATTGGAACCTGTCGCTGTGGTCGAGCTATGACGTCATGCTGATGCACACCGACCTGACCAAGGTGTAGCTCAGCGGCCGAACGAGATCGTCGAATCCGAGCAGCCTGTGACCGGTCGCTCCGGTGGGAACCCGGCGGGGTCGGCGTCGGCGATCACGGTCTGCCGGTAGTACGCGCGGTGCCGGTCGGCCGAGCACTCGAAGTTGGCGTTGAGCACGGTGAAGGTGGTCGGGTCGGCCCCATCGATGACCCGGCCCATCCAGTAAACCTGCTGCGCGTCAACCGCATACGGCCCGCCCACGGTCCGGAAGCTGCGCGGGTCGGCGCCGGGGATCTGCCGGTCGAAGGAGAAGACGGCGACGCCGTCGGTCGAGTAGGCGCCGTCGAGAATCCGGAAGCCCTGCGGTGACGCACCGTCGATGGCGGCGCCGTTGACGTACACCGCCCGGCCGTCCTTGGCGTAGAGGTAGCCGGCCCGGTCGGAGACGATCGTGAAGTGCCGGGGATCGTCGGACAACACCGATCCGTCCGACCAGTACACGCGGGTCCGGTCGCGCGCGAGGCCGCCGTCGAGCAACTCGAAGCCGTCCGGATCGGTGCTGATGATCCGGTCGCGAAGGTAGACCCGTGCACTGTCGCGGGCCAGCCCCGGCCGGTCGAGGAGTTCGAACGTGCCGGCCCGGGCACCCGGGAGAGGATGACCGTCGATGTACACGCGCTCGTGGTCGCGCGCATAGGTGCGGTCGATCGGCTCGAACGTGGCCGGATCGGCGCTGACGATCCGAAAAGCCTTACCGGGAAACGGGTTCAGGAAGTACACGGCGCCGCCGCGAACGTGGTAGCCGGCATCGTCGAACATCGAACTCGGCGCGTCGTCGTGCGCGCAGCCCACCACCAGCGCGGCCAGCATCGCCACAGCGGCGGCGACGATCGGGCGCATGTGACCATCGAAGCACGTCGGCTGCGGGCATACACTGCGCTCGTGCGTGACGTCCTCGACGAGTTGCTGGCGGTCTGGCAGACCGGCGGCACCGCAGGGCTGGCCACGGTGGTGCGCACGATGCGCTCGGCGCCGCGCCCGCCCGGAGCCGCGATGCTGGTCTCTCCCGACGGCAGCGTGACCGGGTCGGTGTCGGGCGGCTGCGTCGAGTCCGCGGTGTACGAGGCCGCCGTAGGCGTCGCGGCGAGCGGGCGCCCCGACCTGCAGCGCTACGGGGTCAGCGACGACGACGCGTTCGCTGTCGGCCTGACGTGCGGCGGCACCATCGACATCTTCACCGAAGCCGTTTCGCAGCAGACGTTTCCGCACCTGCAGGACGTCGCCGACGACATCGCCGCGCACCGCGCGGTGGCCGTCGCCACGGTCATCGCCCATCCGGACCGCGCGTGGGTGGGGCGGCGCCTGGTCATCGGCGCGGACACGACCCAGGGGTCGGTCGGCTCCGCGCGCGCCGACGACGCGATCGCCGACGACGCCAGGGGGTTCCTCGCGGCCGGGCGCACCGGCGTGCTGACCTACGGCCCCGACGGACAACGACAGGACGCCGGCATGGAGGTCTTCGTCGCCAGCCACGCTCCCCGACCGCGAATGCTGGTGTTCGGCGCCATCGACTTCGCCTCGGCGCTGGCCGCGCAGGCGGCACTGCTCGGGTACCGGGTGACCGTGTGCGACGCCCGCCCGGTGTTCGCGACCGCGCCACGCTTTCCGGCCGCCGAGGACGTGGTGGTGGACTGGCCGCACCGGTACCTCGCCGGCGAGGCCGAGCGGGGGGCGATCGACGCCCGCACAGCGATCTGCGTGCTCACCCACGACGCGAAGTTCGACGTGCCGGTGCTCGAGGTCGCGCTGCGGTTACCCGAGGTGGGCTACGTCGGGGTGATGGGGTCGCGGCGCACGCACGACGACCGGCTGCGCCGCTTGCGGGAGGCCGGTCTGACCGACGCCGAACTGAGCCGCCTGTCCAGCCCGATCGGACTCGACCTCGGCGCCCGCACGCCCGAGGAGACCGCGGTGTCGATCGCCGCGGAGATCATCGCCCGTCGCTGGGGCGGCGGCGGCCGACCGCTGGCCGAGACCGACGGGCGGATCCACCACCCGTCGTGAGACACCAATGCTGGAAATGTCGCTCTCGATTGCGATAACGTCACTCTCAGAGCCTTCAGGAGGGTGATTCCCCGTGACCGACACCGCCGTCGACACCGTCAGCACGCGCTATGCCGGCAGACGCGTCCCGCGGGTCGAGGACGGCCGTCTTCTGACCGGTCACGGCGCTTTCGTCGACGACGTCACCCGCCCGGGAATGCTGCACGCCTGCTTCGTGCGCAGCCCGTTCGCCCACGCCACGATCGACGACATCGACACCGCGGCTGCGCTGGCCCTGCCCGGCGTGCACGCCGTGTTCACCGCCGCCGACCTCAACCCCGACGTCGTGGAGGCGTGGCACGCGGTCGCCGGCAAGGACATCCCGGACACCCCGCGCCCGCCGCTGGCCGAGGGCGAGGTGAAGTTCGTCGGCGATCCCGTCGCGCTGGTCGTCGCCGACAGCCGCTACGTCGCCGAGGACGCCGTCGACCTCGTCGAGGTCGGCTACACCCCGCTGCCGGCCGTCGCCGATTTCCGCAACGCCGTCGGCAGCGACGTGATCGTGCACGCCGCCTACCCCGACAACGTCGCGGGCGGCCTCGCCGGCGCGCCGCCCGACGAGGATCTGTTCGCCTCCGCACCGCACGTCGTCGAGGAACACATCTACCAGCAGATGTACGTGCCGGTGCCGATGGAGACGCGCGGCATGGTCGTGGAGTGGTCGTCGAGCACCGGCGAGCTCACCGTCTGGGCCTCGACGCAGACGCCGCACGAGTTGCGCGCGTTCGCCGCCCGACTGCTCGGCATCCCCGCCCAGGGGGTGCGCGTCATCATGCGGGACACCGGCGGCGCGTTCGGCCAGAAGGTGGTGCCGATGCGCGAGGACATGTGCATCCTGCTGGCTGCCCGCAAGGTACCGGCCGCGCTGAAGTGGATCGAGGACCGGCGCGAAAACCTGATGTCGGCCGGGCAGTCACGCCACGTCGACGGCACCGTGCGGATGGCGTTCGACGACGACGGCAAGATCCTGGCCGCCGACATCGACTTCGTCCAGGACGTCGGCGCCTACCCCACGCCCTACCCGGTGCTCACCACCGCCGCGATCGGCATGTTCTTCCCCGGCCCCTACCGGGTGCCCAAGGCCAGTTTCGCCTACAAGACGGTGTTCTCGAACACCCCCGGCCTGCACGCCTACCGCGGCCCGTGGCAGTACGAAACCCTGACGCGCGAAATGCTTCTCGACAGCGCGGCCCGCAAGATCGGGATCGACCCGGTCGAGCTGCGCCGCATCAACATCCTGCGCGGCGACGAGATGCCGTACGTCAACCCCAACGGCATGCCGTACGACAACTGCGCGCCCGCCGACACGTTCGAGCAGGCGGTGAAGATCCTCGACCACGAGGGGTTCCGCAAGGAGCAGGCCGACGCGCTCGCGCAAGGCCGCTATGTGGGGCTCGGTTTCTCGGCCTACATCGAACCCACCGGTGCCGCGACCGGTCACCTCGCGACCGAGGGCGCGACGGTGCGCATGGAGCCGACCGGCAAGGTCAACGTCTACGTCAACGGCGGCTCGGCCGGCAACAGCATCGAGACGACCGTGGTGCAGCTGACCGCGGATGCGTTGGGCGCCGACATCGACGACGTGTCCACCATTCAGGGCGACACCGCGGTCACCCCGTACGGCGCAGGCACCCAGGGCAGCCGCAGCGGACCCATGACGGCAGGCGCCGTCCACGAGGCCGGCGCGATCCTGCGCGGCCAGATCCTCGCGATCGCCGCGCAGATGCTCGGGGCGGCCGAGACCGACATCGAACTGGCCGACTCGCGGGCCACCCTGCGCACCGATCCGGCCCGCAGCGTGACGTTCGCCGAGATCGCCTACCGCTCCTACTACGAGCCGGCGCAGCTCGGCGGTGTCCCGGCCACCCTGGAGGCCACCGCCCGATTCACCTCCCAGGCGATGATCCACTGGGCCAACGCGACTCACGTGTGCACCTGCGAGGTCGACGTCGACACCGGGAAGGTCACGCTGACCCGCTACATCGTCAGCGAGGACGTCGGCCCGATGATCAACCCCAACGTGGTCGAGGGACAGGTGGCCGGAGGGACCGTGCAGGGCATCGGCGGTGCACTGCTGGAGAACCTGGCCTACGACGACGCGGGCAACCCCGTCGCGTCCACCTTCGTGGACTATCTGCTGCCGACCGCCACCGAGGTCCCGCCGATCGAGTTCGGTCACGTCGAGATCCCCGGCCCGGGTGTCGGCGGCTACAAGGGCGCCGGCGAGGGCGGGGCCATCGGCTCCCCGCCGGCGGTCATCAACGCGATCAACGATGCGCTGGCCCCGCTCGGCGTCACGGTGACCGACCTGCCCGCCACCCCGGCCACGATCGTCGACCTCATCGAACGCGCCGGCAGAGGAAAGGACCACGAACAGTGGAGCTGAACAACGACTTCCGGGTCGCCGTCCCCGCCGCTCAGGTGTGGGAGGTGTTCACCGACGTCGAGCGCGTCGCGCCGTGCCTGCCCGGCGCCACCCTGCTGTCGGTCGACGGCGACAGCTTCGACGGCGCGGTCAAGGTCAAGGTCGGCCCGATCACGGTGTCCTACAAAGGGGTTGCGTCCTATCAGGAGAAGGATGCGACGGCCGGACGCATCGTGCTGCGCGCCGAGGGCCGGGAGACCCGGGGCAACGGCACCGCCGCGGCCACCGTCACCGCCCACCTCAAGGACGAGGGCGAGTCGACCTACGTCGCCATCGCGACCGACCTGGCCATCTCCGGCAAGGCCGCCCAGTTCGGCCGCGGCGTGCTCGCCGACGTCTCGGGGAATCTGATCGCCCAGTTCGCCCGCGCCCTGGAGGCCGAACTGGGCGGAACAACACCGGCCGCGACCACATCCGCGGCGCCCGCCGACGACTCCGTCGACCTGCTGCGGGTGGTCGCCGCGCCGATCGCCAAACGCTACGCCCCGGTGCTCGTCGCGGCCGCCCTCTCGGGTGCGGCCGGCTTCCTGCTCGGCCGCCGCAGGCGCAGAGGCCCGGCTGCGATGCTGGCCGAGGATCTGCAGGCCGCCCTGGCCCGGCTGCTGTCGTGAAAGCGGCCCCGTTCGCCTACCACCGGCCCGACACCGTCGCCGGTGCGCTGTCGCTGCTCGCCGACCTCGGCGAGGACGCGAAGATCCTCGCCGGAGGGCAGAGCCTGGTGCCGATGCTCGCGATGCGACTCACCCACTTCGACAACCTGATCGACATCTCGCGCATCGGGGAACTGTGTGACATCGAGCGGCGCGTCGACACCGTGCGCATCGCCGCGGGCACACCGCACGCCCTGGTCGGACTGGACGACGAAGTGGCCGAAGCGGTTCCGCTGCTGACGCTGTCCACACCGCACATCGGTCACTTCCAGATCCGCACGCGGGGCACCCTCGGCGGCGCGATCGCGCACGCCGACCCGGCCGCCGAGTACGCCGCCGTCGCGCTGACCCTCGACGCCGAGATCGAGGCGACCTCGGTGCGGGGCACCCGCCGGGTCCCGGCCGCCGATTTCTTCACCGGCCTGTGGGAGACCGCGCTGGCCGCCGACGAGATCCTCACCGCGGTCACCTTCCCGGTGTGGTCCGGCCGGGTCGGCTTCTCGGTGCACGAATTCGCGCGTCGCCACGGCGATTTCGCGATCGCCGGCGCCACCGTGGCGGTCGAACTCGACGATGCCGACACCGTCGCCCGCTGCGGCATCGGGTTGCTCGGCATGGGCTCGAAGCCGCAGCGCGGCACCCCGGCCGAGCGTGCGCTGGTCGGCCGACCCGTCACCGACGTCACCGCCGAGGAGGTGGGTCGGCTCGCGGTGTCGGCCCTCGAGGACATCCCCGCCGACCTGCAGGGCAGCGCGGACTATCGCAGGAAGGTCGGCGCCACGATGGCGGCGCGGGCCTGGCTCGAGGCGACCACGGAGGCCCGTCGTGCATGAGATCCCCGTCGAGGTGTCGGTTAATGGCCGGCGCCACCGCGCGTCCGTCGAGCCGCGGGTGACGCTGGCCGACTATCTGCGGGAGCGGTGCGGGCTCACCGGCACCCACCTGGGCTGCGAGCACGGCGCGTGCGGCGCCTGCACGGTGCTGCTCGACGGGCAGGCGGTGCGCTCCTGCCTGATCTTCGCCGTCCAGGTCGACGGGCAGGAGGTCACCACCGTCGAGGGCGTCGCCGACGCCGACGGCACGCTCTCGCCCGTGCAGGCCGCGCTTCGCGAGTGCCACGGACTCCAATGTGGTTTTTGCACGCCGGGTTTCGTCACGAGCATCACCGCACTACTGCGCGACAACCCGCACCCCAGCGACGACGAGATCCGCGAGGGTCTGTCGGGCAACTTCTGCCGGTGCACCGGCTACCAGGGCATCGTGAACGCGGTCCGGCGCGCCGCGGAGGTGCTCGACGCGGCGGGCAGCTAGTCCGTCACCACCCCGCGCAGACCCTCGGCGCCGAACACGGGTTCGAGCATCGCCGAGAAGTCGGGCCCGCGGCGCAGCATCATGCCGCCGTCGACGTTGATCAGCTGGCCGGTGATGTAGCTCGCGGCATCGCTGAGCAGGAACAGTGCCGCGTTGGCGACGTCCTCGGCCTCTCCCGGCCTGGGCAACGGGGTGGCCGCCGCGTAGTCCCCGCTGACCTCCGGTGACATGAAGATCGCCGCCACCAGGTCGGTGCGGATCAGGCCCGGCCGCAGCGAGTTCACCCGTACCAGCGACGGCCCGAGCTCGTCGGCCGCCAGCTGCATCATGTGGTCGAGGCCGGCCTTGGAGACGCCGTAGGCGCCGAACCACCGGTGGGTGTTGCTCGCCGCGATCGAGGAGATGCCGACGAACGATCCGCCGCCGCCGCGGACCATCTCGCGGGACGCGTGCTTGAGGACATAGAAGGTGCCGTTGATGTTCAGGTCGATCAGCCGACGCCACGCCGTGGAGTCCAGATGAGTGATCGGGCCGATCGTGTCGCTGCCGCCGGCGCAGTGCACGACGCCGTCGAGCCGGCCCGTCCACGCGGCGGCCGCCGCCACGGTGCGCGCCACCTCGTCCTCGTTGGTGACGTCGCCGGGCTCGTAGCGCGCCGAGCCGCCGATCTCCTCGACGGCGGCGGCGAGTTTGTCGGCGTTGCGTCCCATCAGCATCGCGTTGCCGCCGGCCTCCACCACGGCCGTGGCCACCGCCTTGCCGATCCCACTGCCCCCACCGGTGACGAGCACCGTCCGTCCCGACAACGAGATCTCCACGCTCGACTCCTTCGACGACCTAACTAGAACAGGTTCCAGTTATACGTCACGGCTGGTCGCGGCGAGCAGGCTTTGGCGGTCCCGACGTGCGCCAGTCCGGAACCTCGGGCGGCAGGCCGATCGGATACCGGTTCTCGTTGTGCGCCGCCCAGTGGGCGTGACCGAGTTCGTGGATGTGAAAGGCGTGACGCAGCGCCTCGGCGAAGCCCATCGCATCGCTGGCGGCATTCACCGAGTCCTTGACCAGCAGCGCGGCCATGGTCGGGCGCTCGGCGATGCGCCGCGCGAACTCCACGGTCTTGTCCTCGAGCTCGGCGCGGGCGAACACCTTCGACACCATGCCCAGCCGGTGTGCCTCGTCGGCGTCGATCGAATCGCCGGTGAGCAGCAGCTCCTTGGCCTTGCGGGCGCCGAACTCCCACGGATGGGCGTAGTACTCGACGCCGGGCATGCCCATCCGGACCGCGACGACGTCGCTGAATCTGGCGTCGTCGGCGGCCACGATCAGGTCGCAGGCCCAGATCAGCATCAGCGCGGCGGAGATCGCATTGCCCTGCACCGAGGCGATGGTGATCTTGCGGAGGTCACGCCACCGGCAGGTGTTCTCGTAGAAGTAGTGCCACTCCTGCAGATAGGTCCGTTCGGCGATCGCGGGCCGGGTCGCGCCGTTGATCCGGAACGTCGGGTGCTGGTCGGGGCCGGGGGCCCTCTCGGCCAGCGCAGCCTCGGAGCCGAGGTCGTGGCCGGCCGAGAAGTTCCTCCCACGGGCGGCCAGGATGACCACCCGCACCTCGTCGTCGGCCTCGGCGCGGCCGAACGCCTCGTCGAGTGCCACCAGCAGTGTGCGGGACTGCGCGTTGTGCGCGTCGGGGCGATTCAGCCAGATCCGGGCGATCCGCCCGTCGTCGAGGGTTTCGTACGTCACCTGCTCGGCGTCGGCCACATCGAGCACAGTAACGGCCCTGCGCCGGGCGTTGGCTAGAGTTGTGGCATGCCTGCCAAATCTGATCCCGCCGAGCTCGGCGACGTCGAGCCGATCGCCGACAGCACCGAACGCCAGGCGCGCCGCGTCGTCGCCGCCTACGCCACCGACGCCGACGAGTGCCGCGTCTTCCTGTCGATGCTCGGCATCGGACCGGCGAAGCTCGACGCCTGATGACCGACCCGAGCGGCCCCGAGGACCGCTCGGGCGCGGCGCAGTCCGCTCCACCGTCGGCGAAGGCCGACTTCGTGGTCGTCGCCAACCGGCTGCCGATCGACATGGTGTTCCTGCCCGACGGCACCACCGAGTTCAAGCGCAGTCCGGGCGGGCTGGTGACCGCACTCGAGCCGCTGCTGCGAAAGCGCAGCGGCGCCTGGGTCGGCTGGCCGGGCGTGCCGCAGGACGCCGACGACCCGGACAGCTTCGACGATCCGATCGAGCAGGACGGCATGACGCTCGTGCCGGTGCGGCTGTCCGCCGACGACGTCGCCGAGTACTACGAGGGTTTCTCCAACGCCACGCTGTGGCCTCTCTACCACGACGTCATCGTCAAGCCGATCTATCACCGGGAGTGGTGGGACCGCTACGTCGAGGTCAACCGCCGCTTCGCCGAGGCGACCGCGCGGACCGCCGCCGAAGGCGCCACCGTGTGGGTGCAGGATTACCAGCTGCAGCTGGTGCCCAAGATGCTGCGCATGCTGCGGCCCGATCTGACCATCGGCTTCTTCCTGCACATCCCGTTCCCGCCGGTCGAGCTGTTCATGCAGATGCCGTGGCGCACCGAGATCACCGAGGGTCTGCTGGGCGCCGACCTGGTCGGGTTCCACCTGCCCGGCGGCGCGCAGAACTTCCTGATCCTGGCCCGCCGCCTGGTCGGCGCGAACACCTCACGCGGCAGCGTGGGCGTGCGGTCCCGCTTCGGTGAGGTCAACGTCGGGTTCCGCACCGTCAAGGTGGGCGCGTTCCCGATCTCGATCGACGCCGGCGATCTCGACCAGCAGGCCCGCACCCGCAAGATCCGCCAGCGGGCCCGCGAGATCCGCGCCGAGCTGGGCAACCCGCGCAAGGTCCTGCTCGGTGTCGACCGGCTGGACTACACCAAGGGCATCGACGTGCGGCTGCGGGCGTTCTCCGAGCTGCTCGACGAGCACCGGGTCGACCCGAACGACACTGTGCTGGTCCAGCTGGCCACCCCCAGCCGCGAGCGGGTGGAGAGCTACATCGCGATGCGTGAGGACATCGAGCGCCAGGTCGGGCACATCAACGGCGAGTACGGGGAGGTGGGCCACCCCGTCCTGCACTACCTGCACCGCCCCGTGCCCCGCGAGGATCTGATCGCGTTCTACGTCGCCGCCGACGTCATGCTGGTGACCCCGCTGCGGGACGGGATGAACCTGGTGGCCAAGGAGTACGTCGCGTGCCGCAGCGATCTCGGCGGCGCCCTGGTGCTGAGCGAATTCACCGGAGCCGCAGCCGAATTGCGCCAGGCCTACCTGACCAACCCGCATCACCTGGAGGGCGTCAAGGACGCGATCGAGGCGGCGCTGACGCAGGCGCCCGAAGAGGGCAGGCGGCGGATGCGGGCATTGCGCCGGCAGGTGCTCGCCCACGACGTGGACCGCTGGGCGCGGTCATTCCTGGAGGCGCTGGCCGGGACGTCGGACTAGATCGGCGTGATGTAGTTGATCAGCCATTTGCCGTCGACCTTCTGGTAGTCGACGCGCAGCCGGCTCCCGTCGTAGACGGGCTGACGCGACTTGTCGGTGACGGTGCGGTTCATGTAGACCATCACCGACGCCGAATTACGTTGCGCCTCCAGCACTCCCACGCCCACGACGTTCGCCTGGCTGACGAGCTGACGGTCGCGCGCCTGCGGGATGATGTCCTTGGTCGCGCGGTCCTCGAATTCCCTGCGGTAGGTCGGTGTCAGCAGCGGATAGATCTCGTTGAGGCTGCGCTCGACGGTCTGGTAGTCGTACCCGAAGACCTTCGGAATCTGTTGCTGGGCAAGGGGGGCCAGCTCAGCGCGGGCGGTCTGCTCGCCCCGCAGCTCGACGCCGCTCCAATACAGCCGCCCGCCGACGGCGCCCAGGACGACCAGCCCGAGAGCCAGCAGCACGCCCAGCGCCGCGACGAACTTGGCGACCCGATCACCCATCAGTTGCCGCCGTCGGGGTACTTGAGGTCATAGCCGGTCATGTGTCCGTTGTCGTCTTCGTGCACGATCACCCGCATCCGGTAGGGCTGCGAGGGTTTGTTGGTGCCGTCGATGTCGGTCACGGTCACCCGCGCCGACACCAGCACCGCCGCGTTGCCGCTGACGTTGTCGACCTTCTCCAGCGCGGCGCCGTTGATGACGGCCTCCGAGCTGGCGTTGGTGTCCCGGAAGATGGCCTTGAGGTTGTCGACGTTGTTGTCCTGGCTGAGCATGTCGCGCAGCGGCCCGCTGGTGCTGTTGACGAAGCGGTTCACGCTGTCGTCGATGTCGTCCTGGTTGTAGCTGAACATGTTGATCACCAGTTGTGACGCGGTGTCGACGAAGCGCTGGTCGCGGGCCAGCTGAGCCTTCTCGGTGCGCTGGGTGGCGAGCATCCAGGCCACTCCCCCGGCCACCGCGCCGGCGAGCACGACCAGCGTGAGCAGCGACACCAGGGCCACCAGTCCGCGGTGGGCGGGACGTCGCGGCGGCGGCGCGGCCGATATCGACGGACGCACCTTCGCGGTGGGGGCGTCGACGACGACGGCCGTGACGCTCTCGGGTTCGGTGACACTGGCCGGCCCGGCGGCACGCGAGGCGCGGCGCCGGGCAGGCCTGGACACGGCTTCTCCCACTACTTCTTCAACCACAAACGGACTGCCTATACCTGCTTCGGGGACAACATCAGGTCGACCCAGTTCTCTGCGGGCGCCAGTTTGTCAGCTCCGGGGGCGAAGATGCCAGTCCCGCCCGCGGGGTCGACGAACTTCCCGTTGCGGTCGTAGCTGGTCCCGCTCCCGGTGCTCGTCGAGCACGCCGACCTCGGTGGGC
>NZ_JYNX01000019.1 GCF_001044255.1 Mycolicibacterium chubuense | reverse complement strand
GGCGGATTCATACGGTCACTGCAACATCCGGTGTTCTGGGGGGTTGCTGAGTGGGCAGTGGGCGGCGGTTCGGGTCTGAGGTTCGGCGCGAGTTCTTCGATCGGGTGTGTGCCGGTGCGCCGGTCAAGCACGCGTCGGTGGAGTTGGGCGTGTCTTTCCAGGCCGGCTATCAGTGGTGGCGCAAGGCTGGCGGGATGCGACTGCTCAATGGCAACGGCGGATCAGGGTTGGCCGAGCCGGGCGATCTCGCTCGGGCCGGTGGACCAGGCCGGCGGCTCAGTTTCGAGGAACGCATCGTCATCATGCGCGGCCTCGATGCCGGGTTGAGCTACGCAGCGATCGGCGCCCAGCTGGGGCGGAGCCGCTCGGTGATTTGGCGAGAGGTCCAACGCAACGGCACCGCCGACGGGGATTACCACGCCCAGCTGGCGCACGCCCGGGCGGCACGCAACGCCAAGCGGCCGAAAGTGTTCAAGCTCTCTGATCCGACCCTGTGCGCGGCGATAGAGTCCTGGATGGACGACGGGTGGAGCCCCAAACTGATCGCCGAGGTGTTGGCCCGCGATCACCCCGGTGACAAGCTGGCACGGGTGAGCCACGAAACCATCTACCGCAGCCTGTATGTGCAGACTCGTGGCCAGCTGCGCGCTGACCTGCATAAATGCCTGTCGACGAAACGGGCCGCCCGTAAGCCGCGCGGACACACTGAACGCCGCGGCACCTTCCACGATGTGCTGCGCATCAGTCAACGGCCCGCCGAAGCCGCTGATCGTGCTGTGCCCGGGCACTGGGAAGGCGATCTGATCATCGGCGCCCGCGGCACCAGCGCGATCGGCACCCTGGTCGAACGCAGCACCCGGTTCACCATCTTGTTGCACCTGCCCGTCGACCACAGCGCCGCCGCCGTCGCCGCGGCGATGCTCGCCGCGATGGCCGAGCTGCCCGATCACCTGCGCCGCTCGATCGCGTGGGACCGCGGCAGCGAAATGGCCCGCTGGCAAGACATCTCACTGCAACTCCAAGCGCCGGTGTACTTCTGCGATCCGCACTCCCCGTGGCAGCGCGGCAGCAACGAGAACACCAACCGGCTGCTGCGCCACTGGTTCGAGAAGGGCACCGATCTGAGCGGCTACACCAAAGCCGACCTGCAAGCCGTGGCCGACAAACTCAACACCCGACCCCGCCCCACCCTCGACCTCGACACACCAGCCCAACGCATGGCCGCCCTCATTAACCAAGCGGCCTAACCGTTGTCATGACCACTTGACTTTGAGNACCCCGCCCCACCCTCGACCTCGACACACCAGCCCAACGCATGGCCGCCCTCATTAACCAAGCGGCCTAACCGTTGTCATGACCACTTGACTTTGAGGCGCGATCTACAGCCCGGAATGCTGTTCCGGCAAGCAAGTTCGGCGCGTGGAGGGACGCTGGACGCTTCCGCGTCACCGGTCGGCAAGGTCGTCATCTGACACTTCGCCGTGTCGGTATCGCGCCGTGCGGTTCTCAAGGGTGCCTTCGGAGTCTCGATCCTTCCCCTGGTCGGTTTCACCACGGACCTCCCCCGCGGCCCTGTCCGGGTTGATCCGTTCACCCTCGGGGTGGCCTCGGGTGAGCCGGCTCCCGACGGCGTGGTGTTGTGGACGCGACTCGCGCCCGACCCGCTGGCCGACGACGGGCTCGGCGGCGTGCCGGCCCGCCCCGTGGCCGTCGAGTGGGAGGTCGCGACTGACGAGCGCTTCGCCCGCGTGGAGCGGCGCGGCGTCGTCGACGCGGTCCCGGAGTCCGCGCACAGTGTGCACGTCGAACTGACGGGCCTGCGGCCCGGCGCCGAGTACTTCTACCGCTTCCGCGCCGCGGGTTTCCTGTCGCCGCCCGGGCGCACCCGCACCGCGCCCGCACCGGAGTCGATGGCGGCGCTGACGATGTGCGTGGCGTCCTGCTCGAACTTCGAGCACGGCTGGTTCACGGCGTATCGGCGTTTGGCCGAGGACGCGCCGGATCTCGTTGTACACCTGGGGGATTACTCCTATGAGTACGCCACGCGACCGGGTGCGGTGCGCCGGCATGTCGGCCCCGAGGCCGTCGCGTTGGCGGACTACCGGCGGCGCTACGCCCAGTACAAGAGCGATGCCGATCTGCAGGCTGCGCACGCCGCCGCCCCGTGGCTGGTCGTCTTCGACGACCACGAGGTCTCGGACAACTGGGCCGACCGTACGCCCAAGCAACCGCAATCCGACTTCCCGGCGCGCCGGGCCGCGGCGCTGCAGGCGTACTGGGAGAACATGCCGCTGCGGTCGGCGGCGCGACCGCGGGGCATCGACATGCAGCTCTTCCGCCGCGTCGACTGGGGTGCGCTGGCCACCTTCCACATGCTCGACACCCGGCAGTATCGTACCGACCGGGCCTGCGGCGATGTGTACCGCAGCGACTGCCCCGAGCGGTTCGACGTCCTCCGTTCGCTCACCGGGCCGATGCAGGAACAGTGGCTGCTCAACGGTTTTCAGCAGTCCCGGGCGCGGTGGGACGTCCTCGGGCAGCAGGTGTTCTTCTCGCAGCTCGATCTGGTGGCGGGCCTAGGCACTGGCATCAATCCCGACGCGTGGGACGGCTATGTCGCCAACCGCGACCGCGTCGTGGCCGGGATGCTGAACTCGCCGGTGCGCAACGCGGTCGTCCTCACCGGCGATGTGCACGCACACTGGGCCGCCGAGGTGCGCGAGCGTACAGGTGATCCGTTGTCGCGCAGGGCCGCAACGGAATTGGTGACGACATCGATCACGTCGGGCGGCGACGGCTCCGACACCCGCTCCGACGTCGACGCGATCCTGCCCGACAACCCGCACATCCGGTACTTCAGCAACCGCCGAGGCTATATCCGCGCCCACGTCACGCCCGACGAACTGCGGGCCGACTTCCGCACCGTGCCGTACGTGTCGCGGCCGGGCGCCCCGGTGCAGACCGGCGCAACGTTCACCGTCCCCGACCGGATACCCCAACTTCTCTGACCGCGGAAGCGCATTCCTGGTCGCGATTCAGCGCTCGAAGCAACCCGGAATGCTATTCCGGCGCAGGAGGAAATCAGCCCACACCCTCGACGAGGTCGTCGGTCGTCCACTCCTGCTGCGGAAGCACATCGCGCAGCAACCGCAGCAGCGCGGGGTTCGTCGAATCGCCCCGCCATACCGCGTCCAGCTCGACGGGCCGCTCCCGAAAGGCCCCGATCGTCCGGAACACCACGCCCTCGGGATGCAGCGTGGCCGCCGATGCCGGCACCAGTGCCATGCCGATGCCCGAGCGCACCAGCACCAGCATCGTGTGCACCTGCGTCACGTACTGCACATAGCGCGGTGTCGCCCCGGCGATCGTGAACGTCGAGATCAGCAACTCGTTGAAATAGCGTGCCTGCACAGGCGAATACATGATGACGTCCTGGCCGTCGAGGTCGGTCAGCGTCAACTGCCGCGGCAGGTCGGCCAGCGGATGCCCGGCCGGCAGCGCCACGATCAGCTGCTCGTGCAGCAGGGGCCGCGACACCAGCCCGGGGCGCTTCAACGGCGGGCGCGCCATGCCCAGATCCAGCTCGCCGGTCATCAGCCCCTCGATCTGCGCGGCCGTCACCATCTCGCGCAGGTCCAGCTTGACGTCGGGCAGTCGGTCCCGGGCCCGCTCCAGCAGTCGCGGCAGCACCGCGTGCGCCGACGCCGCGGTGAACCCGATGACGACGGTGCCCAGATCCCCGGCGGGGATGCGCTTGACGGTCTGTGCGGCCCCCTCGGCCAGCTGCAGGATGCGGCGCGCGTCGGGCAGGAACGCCGCCCCCGCGGGCGTCAGCGTGACGGTGCGTGTGGTGCGGTCGATGAGCTGCACCCCGAGTTCGCTTTCGAGTTGCTGCACCTGCCGCGACAGCGGTGGTTGTGTCATGTGCAGCCGCTCGGCGGCGCGGCCGAAGTGCAGTTCCTCGGCGACGGCGACGAAGCACTGCAGCCGGGCAAGCGAGAACATCAGGCCTTGGGCGTCAGCTTGATCGCGGCGATCTTCAGCCGGTCCACGGCCTCGGCCCACTCCTCGCGCGACGGCACCCGTCCGCCGGGGAACTTCATGCCCATCATCCGCTGCGCCTTCTTCGCGCCGTAGCCCGACGTCAGGCGGTGCACGACGTCGGCGACGGTGTCCCGGTCGGTGAGCAGCACCCCGTGCATGGTGGTCGTCCTGCCGCCGTGCGACACCTGTGCGTCGGCGCCGTCGCGGAAGTTGTACTTCCACTGCGCTTCCAGCACCGCGTACAGATCGCCGTCGAGGCGGTGGGCGCTGACCGGTATCGAGAAGCGCCGCCCGGACTTGCGGCCGGTGAACTCCAGCACCATGAACTCCGAGAGGGGCCGGCCCAGCGGTGTGCCCAGGACCCTCCGCAGGATGACGTTGACGGTCTTGAGCATGACCTCCGGCGGATGGGAGGCCTCGATCGCTGCCATCCCTTCACCGTAGGACTCCGGCACAGTCGGCGGAAGTCCCTACCAGCGCGGGCTGCGCAGTTCGAAGGCGGGATCGACGGTGCGCATGTAGCCGGTGTCGTCGCGGTCGCGGATGCCGCACCGCACGTATTGCTCGTGCAGCGCATCGAGCGCGTCGGCGTCGATCTCGACACCCAGCCCCGGCGACGTCGGCACCGGGACGGACCCGTCGACGAAGCGCAGCGTGCCGGGCTTGACGACGTCCTCGATCTTCCACGGCCAGTGCGTGTCGCACGCGTAGGTCAGGTTCGGTGTGGCGCCGGCCAGGTGCACCATCGCGGCCAGGCTGATGCCGAGGTGCGAGTTCGAATGCATCGAGAGGCCGAGCCCGAAGGTCTCGCAGATCCCGGCCAGCAGCCGGGATCGCTGCAGCCCGCCCCAGTAGTGGTGATCGGAAAGCACCACGCGCACCGAGTCTTTCGCCACCGCGGGCGCCAGCTGGTCGAATGCGACGACGCACATGTTGGTGGCCAGCGGCATCGGTGCCTGCTGCGCCACCTCGGCCATGCCGTCCAGGCCCGGCGTCGGATCCTCGAGGTACTCGAGCACACCCGCCAGCCCGGAGGCCACCTTCACCGAGGTCTGCGGCGTCCAGGCCGCGTTGGGATCCAGCCGCAGCGGCACGCCCGGGAACGCGCTCGCCAGCGCTTCGATCGCGGCCATCTCCTCCTCGGGAGGGAACACCCCGCCCTTGAGTTTGATGGCGCTGAAGCCGTATTCGTCGATGATGCGACGGGCCTGGGCAACCAGTCCGTCCGGGTCGAGCGCCTCCCCGAACGCATCCGGCTCGGCGCCGGGGTGGGCCGCCCATTTGTAGAACAGGTAGGCGCTGAAGGGCACCGCCGCGCGCACCGCACCGCCGAGCAGGTCCGAGACCGGCCGGCCGAGGGCGTGTCCCTGGACGTCCAGGCACGCCACCTCGAACGGGGAGAGCACCTGGTCGCCGGCACTGGCCGTGGTGATCATGCCGGCCGTGCCCACCGCGGCGGTGTCGCCCTGCAGACGTGCGGCGATCGCGGCGCGAATCTCGTTCAGCGCGAACACATCCAGACCGTTGATCGCCTCGGCGGCAGCCCGCAGCCGGTCCAGGTGCCGGGTGTCGGCGTAAGTCTCGCCGAGCCCCACGAGGCCGGCGTCGGTGTCGAGCTGAATGATCGCCCGCAGCGCGTGCGGCTGGTGCACGCCGACGGTGTTCAGCAGCGGTGGATCAGCGAACGCGACGGGGGTGATCCGCGCTCCGGTGATCCGGATGCCTGGCATCACACTGCCCGTGTCAGCGCGCCGGCCAGCACCTCGCGACCCGCCTCGATGATCGACGCCAGCGTGGCGAGATCGTCGGCGGTCGGCATGATCAGCGGCGGGCGCACCGGCCCGGCGGGGGTGCCCTCCATCGCGACGCCGGCCTTGACCAGCGACACCGCGTAGCCGGGCACGGTGTCGCGCAGCCGCACCAGCGGGATGAAGAACGCGTTCAGCAGGGCGTTCACCAGTTCGGTGTTCCCCGACTCGAGCGCGTTGTAGAACGCGAGCGCCAGATCCGGGGCGAACGCGAACGTCGCCGAGGAGTACAGCGGGACGCCGATCGCCCGGAACGCCAGCTGCGTGGTCTCGGCGGTGGGCAGGCCGTTGAAGAACAGGAAGTCGGGATCCACTCGGGTGGTGACGGCCTGCACGATCCGCGCCACCTGGTCGAAATTGCCGGTGCCGTCTTTGAATCCGACGACGTTGGGGATGCGGGCGACGGCGACGGCGGACTCTTCGGTGAAGCGTGCGTTGTTGCGGTTGTACACGATGACAGGCAGGTCGGCCGCGGCGGCGACGGCCTCGGTGTAGTGGACCAGCCCGGGCTGCGGTACTTCGACGAGGTAGGGCGGTAGCAGCAGCAGGCCGTCGGCGCCCGCCTGCTGGGCCGCCACCGCGAAGCGCTTCGCCTGTGCGACAGATCCGCCGGCGCCCGCGTACACCGGCATCCGGCCGGCCACCACCTCGACCGCGGTCCGCACGACGTCGCCGAACTCGCGGTCGTCGAGGGCGTGGAATTCGCCTGTGCCGCAGGCCACGAACACGCCGCCGGGGCCGGCGTCGACGCCCTTGGCGATGTGCTGGGCGAGCGCGTCGAGGTCGACCGTACCCGAGTCGGTGAACGGGGTGACGGGGAAGAACAGCACGCCGTCGAAGTGGGGACGCATGGCGAAAAGGCTCCTAGGGGTGACGAGAATGATGAGTGGTGGTGGTCAGTCCTGCGTGAGCCGGCCGTCGATGCGCCGCCACAGCCGGTCGGGGTTGCCGTCGGCGATCGCGCTGGGCAGCAACGAAGCCGGGACGTTCTGGTAGCAGACCGGCCGCAGATAGCGCTCGATGGCCCGTGCGCCCACCGAGGTGGTGCGCGAGTCCGAGGTGGCCGGCGACGGTCCGCCGTGGACCATGGCGTGGCACACCTCGACGCCGGTGGGCCAGCCGCCGAACAGGATCCGGCCGACTTTGAGCTCGAGCAGCGGCAGCAGCGACCGGGCGGTGTCGAGGTCGGCGTCGTCGGCGTGCACGGTCGCAGTCAGCTGACCTTCGACACCGGCGGCAACGGCGTGCATTTCGGCCACGTCGGCGCACCGCACGATCAGGCTGGACGAGCCGAACACCTCGGTTTGCAGTTCGTCGGACGCCAGGAAGCTGCGGGCATCGGTGGTGAACAGCGCTGCCCGGCAGGCGTTCTCCTGATCTGCGGTCTCCCCGCGGCCGATCAGTTGCGCGGTCTGGGTCAGTGTCTCCACGCCCGCGGCGTAATTGCGCGCGATCTGCGGGGTGAGCATCGGCGTCGCGGGGCTGGCGGCCAGCGCGTCGGTGGCGGCGGCGACGAACGTGTCCAGGCCGGGGCCGTCGACGGCGACGACGAGACCGGGGTTCGTGCAGAACTGACCCGAGCCCATCGTCAGCGACGCGACGAACGCCCGGCCGAGATCGGCGCCGCGACTGGTCAGCGCGCCGTCGAGGAGGAACACCGGGTTGATCGAACTCATCTCGGCGTAGACCGGGATCGGCTCGGGCCGGGTGGCAGCCGCGGCGACGAGAGCCTTTCCGCCGGAACGGGATCCGGTGAACCCGACGGCTTTGATGCGGGGATCGGTGACGAGCGTGACGCCGAGTTCCGGGCCGAAGCCGAACAGCAGCGAGAACGTGCCCGCGGGCATGCCTGTCGCAGCGACCGCGTCGGTGATCGCGCGGGCGACGAGTTCGGAGGTGCCGGGATGTGCGTCGTGGCCCTTGACGACGACGGGGCAGCCGGCGGCCAGCGCCGAGGCTGTGTCGCCGCCGGCGACGGAGAAGGCGAGCGGGAAGTTCGACGCGCTGAACACGGCGACCGGGCCGAGGGGGATGGAGCGCTGCCGGATGTCGGGACGCGGCAGGGGCGAGCGGTCGGGCAGCGCCGGGTCGATGCGGGCGCCGGTCCAGCTGCCCTCGCGGAGCACGTCGGCGAACAGCCGCAGCTGGCCGGTCGTGCGCCCGATTTCGCCGGTGAGGCGGGCCTGGGGCAGACCGGATTCGGCGACCGCCCTGGTGACCAGCGCTTCGGCGATCGCCTCGATGTTGGCGGCGATCGCCTCCAAGAACTGGGCACGCTGCTCGGACGTGGTGGCACGGTAGGGGCCGAACGCCTCGGCGGCGGCGGCGCACGCGGTATCGACGTGGTCGGCGTCGCCATACCGGTACGGCGGGTCCAGGGGCCGATCGCCGGCGGGATCGAAGCCGCGGATCTCGGTGCCCGTTCCGGAGACGGGGACGCCGGCGATGATCATCTGGCCGGTCAGACGCGTGGCGGGAGACATCGTCGCTGTCATGAAGTCCACGGTAGGAGGCATATCCATGCCTGTCCAAGACCGATTGGCACTCGATTGATGCAGGAACCGTATCGAGCAGATCCGCTCAGCGCGGTGCGAGACGCCTTTCGACGACGTCGGTCAGCGCCGCCGCGGCGGTCCGCTCGCCGGTGACCTCGAGGCGCCCCTGGGTGATCGCCTCCCGGGCGGTGAGGGTGCGCCCGACCATCGCGGCGACGGTCTTGGCGCTCGCCCGGACCGTGACGTCACTGGGCTGGTTGTTCGGTCCGGGCGTGACCCACACCCGGCCGCCGCTCACCCGCAGGCAGGCGACGCTGTCGTCGATGTGGAACTCGTACACCGCCTCGAGATCCTTCGGCGCATCGCGGCGGAGGTCGGCTGCCAGAAAGCTCAGCAGCCACTCGGCGCGAAACGACTCGTTGCCGACGTCGGCGTCGTCCATCTGGTGGCGGGCGCCCCACATGGCCAGCGGAACGACGGCCGCTGCCAGCTCGCGGCCCGCTGGGGACAGCTCGTAGACGACCGCCGAGCCGGGCTGGTCGAGAGCGAGCCGGCGGGTCACCACACCGTCGGCCTCGAGCTGACGCATCCGGGTGGCGAGCAGGCTGGTTCCGATCCCGGTCAGCGCGTCGGCCAGCTCGGAGTACCGCTTCGGCCCCGACGCGAGTTCCCGCACGATCAGCAGCGTCCAGCGCTCGCCGACCACGTCGAGGGCATGAGCAAGGCCGCAGAACTGTCCGTACGTCTTCCGCGGCATGGCCTGCATGGTACCCATCGCGCTCCCGATTCAGTCTTCTGCTTCACAATCTACTTGACGCTTCTAAATCTTATGTTACGTTCCGAACTGTGAGCGGACCACCCCGGCCCGCGAGGACAGACAGAGGTGAGGCACATGGCTTCGATCGCTGATGCCGGCCATTCCGGACGAGCACGCTGGGCGGTGGCGGCCCTGCTCCGACGGCTGCAACCCGCCCCGCGGACACGGGTCGCGGTACCGGAGGCCGCCGTCGCTGCCGCTGAGGGTCGGCGGGCGCGACGTCACTACCCCCCGCAACGTGACCGCGTGATCGAGCACGCGGCGATGGCGCGGGAGATGTATCGCCTCTGAGCATGCAGCGGTGCCCTCGACCGTGGGCGGCAAGCGGGCACCGAAACCACACGTCCACCGTTTTCTCCAACCGGACCGTGTGTCGTCTCGCCGTGGTACAAAAGCAGCACCCACGCACCACCGCGAGAGGTTCTGCGTCGCGCTGTCCGGAAACGGGCAACCCGGCGAGAGCCGACTGACATGCGGCCGGGCACCCCCGGCAAATCTGTTGTAGCTTCGAACGACGCACCGATTGGCCGCAGCCGAGGAGAACACCGGTGAATGCGACACCATTCGGTCACTACCGTCTCGAGAAGCTCATCGGTCAGGGTGGCATGGGTGAGGTGTACCGCGCCTACGACACCAGGACCGATCGCGTCGTCGCACTCAAGGTGCTGCCGTATCACATGGCCGCCGATGCCACCTTTCAGCAGCGGTTCCGGCGTGAGTCGCAGGCCGCCGCCGGTCTGAACGACCCGCACGTCGTACCGATCCACGGCTTCGGGGAGATCGACGGCCGGCTCTATCTCGACATGCGGCTGATCGAGGGCCGCAACCTCGGCACGATCCTCCAGGAGACGGACAAGCCTCTCGGCGCCCCCTTCGCCGTGACGATCGTCGAGCAGGTCGCCCACGCCCTGGACGCCGCGCATGCGACCGGACTGATCCACCGAGACATCAAGCCGTCCAACATCCTCATCACCGGCCGCGACTTCGTGTACCTGATCGACTTCGGGCTGGCGCGCACCGCCGGCGAGCAGGGGCTGACCACTGCGGGCAGCACGCTGGGCACGCTGGCCTACATGGCGCCAGAGCGGTTCGAGGGCGGCGAGGTCGATCGGCGTTCGGACATCTACGCGCTCACCTGCGTGCTCTACGAATGTCTCACCGGCTCAAGGCCTTACCCGGCCGACAGCCTGGAACAGCAGATCGCCGGACACATGGTGTCGCCGCTGCCGCGGCCGTCGGACACCGATCCCCGGCTCGCCCCGTTCGACGAGGTCATCGCCAAGGGCATGGCCAAGAAGCCCGAGAAGCGTTTTCAGACCGCGGGAGAGCTCGCGATCGCCGCCCGGCATGCGCTCACCGCCCCGGTGCGCCGGGCCGGGCGCGGGTCCCGGCACGCAGCCCGGCAGAGCCGCCGGGTTCCGGTCAAGGCCCTGGCGGCGGCCGCCGCGGTGGTGGTGCTCGCCGCGGCGGCAGCCGGATTGTGGACGTGGGCGCCGTGGCGCGACGGCGCCGGCGCTGACCAGAACCTGCCCGACGGTGCCGTGGCGTCGATCGCGGCGATGGTGCCGGCGGACGTCCGTGAGACCGGTCGGTTGGTGATCGGGGTGAACGTCCCGTACGCGCCGATGGAGTTCAAGAACGCCGACGGTCAGCTCGTCGGCTTCGACGTCGAGCTGATCACGGCCGTGGCGAAGGTGCTCGGCCTGGTGCCGGACTTCCGCGACACTCCGTTCGACACGATCCTGCCCGCGGTGGTGGACGGCACGTTCGACATCGGGACGTCGTCGGTCACCGACACCGTCCAACGCGAGGAGCTCGTCGACTTCGTCACCTACTTCAAGGCGGGCACGCAGTGGGCCCGCCGGCCGGGCACCGCGCTCGGGCCGGCATCGGCATGCGGCGTGAAAATCGGTGTCGCACAAGGCACCTTGCAGGAAACCGAGGAGCTGCCGCAAAAGAGTGACCAGTGCACCGCGGCGGGCCTGGCGCCGATCGACATCGTCGTGTTCAAGAGCCAGGACGAGGTCACCACGGCTCTGCTCAAGGGTGAGGTCGACGCGATGTCAGCGGATTCGCCGGTGACGGGCTTCGCGATCAAGCTCAGCCGCGGAGAACTGGTGCCCGCCGGCGATGTGTTCGACTCCGCGCCGTACGGCTGGCCGGTGCAGAAGGGGTCCGGGCTGGCGGAGCCGTTGCGCAGGGCGCTCGAGCACCTGATAGAGACCGGCGAGTACCGCGCCATCGCCACGATCTGGGGCGTGGAGCGCGGCATGATCGACCAGCCGAGTATCAACGGCGCCGCGAAATAAGCGCCCTGCTGCGGCGTGTAGATCGGTCCAGTAGGGGTACGCCTCCCGCGAAGGAGGCCCGATGACAGACGGCAACGCTGCCCAGACCTCGGTGCACGCCGACCGGATCGAGGACCTGAGTGACAGCGAGAAGGACAAGCGACAAGCGGACTCCTCATGACCGCGCTGCCCCCGGATCCCGACCCCATGGACACCCCCAGCGAGGAGCGCGCTGGGGGTGTCCCCCCGGGGGAGATCTCGCCTCAATCGGCGCAGACCTCCGCCAGTAAGAACGCCGATCTGACCGCCGGTCGCAACCTGAACCCGCGCACGGCCGTCGGTGTTGTCGCCGTCGTGCTCTTCGTGGCGATCTTCGCCGCCGTGGCCGTGGTGCTCGTCATTCAGTTCTGGGGCTGAGCGGGAACTCGTACGCTGGGGTGATGGCGACGACGTCGTTGCCGCCGGGGCCGCGGCTGCCGCGGGCCGTCCAGGCGGGGTTGATGTTCACCTGCGGTCCGCGCTTCATCGCGGCGTGCCGGCGCCGCTACGGCTCGTCGTTCACGCTGCGGGTGGCGACCATGGGCACCATGGTCTACCTGACCGATCCGGCCGACATCAGGACCGTGTTCGCCGGTGATGCCCGCACTTTCCATGCCGGAGAAGCGAATTCGATTCTCACCGGCCTGCTCGGCGAGTCCTCGGTTCTGGTGGTCGATGAGGACGCTCACCGCGACCGGCGCAGGCTGATGCTCGCGCCGTTCGCCCGCGACGCCGTCGCCGCGCAGGTTCCGCTGATCGCGCAGATCGCCGCCGACAACATCGCGACCTGGCCGGTCGGCCGGACGTTCCCGGTCGCGCCGCGGATGTCGGAGATCACGCTGGAGGCCATCCTGCGCACCGTGATCGGCGCCTCCGACCCGGTCCGGCTGGCCGCGCTGCGGGAGGTCATGCCGCGGGTGCTCAACCTCGGCCCCTGGCAGTCCCTGGCCATCGCCGACCCGGACCTGTTGCGCAGGCGGCCGTGGCGGCGGATGCGCGAGGCGATCGCCGAGGCCGACCGGCTGCTGTACTCCGAGATCGCCGACCATCGCGCCGACCCCGCGCTGGCCGAGCGCTCCGATGCGCTGGCGATGCTGGTGCGCGCCGGCGGGATGTCCGACCAGGAGCTGCGCGATCAACTGATCACACTGCTGGCCGCCGGTCACGACACCACGGCGACGGGCCTGTCCTGGGCGCTGGAGCGGCTGACCCGCACCCCGGATGTACTCGCGGAAGCGGTCCGGGCGGCGCGCGACGGCGATGACGACTACCTCGACGCCGTGGTCAGGGAGACGCTGCGGATCCGTCCGGTGGTGTTCGACGTCGGCCGGGTGCTGACGGAGCCCGTGGAGCTGGCGGGCCGCCTGTTGCCCGCCGGGGTGATGGCGGTGCCGGGCATGGTGTGGGTGCACACCGACCCGCAGCACTACCCCGATCCGCTGCGGTTCGACCCGCGGCGCATGCTCGGGGCGTCCCTGAGTCCGTCGACCTATCTACCGTTCGGCGGCGGCAACCGCCGGTGCCTGGGCGCGACGTTCGCGACGGTGGAGTTCCGGGTGGTCCTGGGGGAGATTCTGCGTCGTGTGGAGCTCGAGACCACGACGTCACGCGGTGAGCGACGACGGCTCCGGCACGTCATCTTCGTGCCCCACCGCGGCGCGCGCATTCGGGTGCGGACGCGACGCACGACGCCCGGGGGCAGCACCGGGGTGTATCGTGGACCACAGGGTTGTCCCGCCGCCGACGCGATCGAACCGCGCGCAACCACCGCGGGGACTCTCTCAACACACAAGGACGTGCTCATGGAATCGTCTGAACTTTTCTCACATCGTCAGGCACCGCAAGTCGCCGCCCCGTCCTCGTCGTCCGACGAGCCGGTGCAGGCCCCCGTTTTCTCCGATCTGCCGTCGAAGAATCATTCTGCTGATTCGCCTCATCGGTGAACGGCATACCGCGCGCCCGTCGCGCGTCGAAGCCTGTTCGGGTCACACTCGCGCCCGAACTGGGCGGCGGCATCGACGGGGCGTGGTGGCCACATACCTCCGCGATCGCCGCGGAACTTCCTGATCTCATCGGGGCGCTGCACAAGGCGCTGGGGGAGATCGAGACCATCCAGATCAACTGGTCGGCCACCGAGGGTCAATTGGACCTGGAGACCATCGCCACCGGCTCACGGATGATGTTGCCCGGTGAGCATCACCGGCGGCCTCGGCTGATGTCGATCGTGGGACGCAACGCCGGAGCGAAATTGCTTGTCGTACCGAGTATGACATCGCAGGCGCTCGGCACGATGGTGTTGCGCACGGCAGCCGGTCTCCCGGCATCCATCGAGACCGAGAACGGCCGGCTCTACGAAACCGCTTGTGTCGTACTGGGTCTCGCTCGCACCGAGAGTGCGAAGTGGTGCCAGCCCACCGGTTCGTGATCTGAGTGTGCGCGACCACGTGATACGGTTGCGTCGGGACGCCGAAAACTGGCGTTCTTCCACATGAGAGAAGTTGAAAAAGTATGGCACAGGGAACTGTGAAGTGGTTCAACGGCGACAAGGGCTTCGGCTTCATCGCCCCCGACGGCGGTGCAGAGGACGTTTTCGTCCACTACTCCGCGATCTCCGGCGGCGGCTACCGCTCGCTCGAGGAGAATCAGCGCGTCGAGTTCGACGTCGAGCAAGGTAACAAGGGCCCGCAGGCCGTGAACGTGACGGCCGTCTAAGCGGCACGAGCTTCGATCGTGGGCTGGTGAGGCACACTCACCAGCCCACTTTTCATTTCGGTATCGTTCTCCGGCCAGTCGTCAATCTGGCCAAGGATTCTCACTGGTCAGGCGTATGCTGGGACAACCGGAGAATAGTTGCACGCGGCACGTCTGAGTTCGCGTCGTCGCCGGGTCGGATTTGGGTCCCCGTGGGCCCAGGCGGGATCACCCCAATGACACAACACACCGACACCGAAGAATCCGACCAACTCCATCAGGGGCCCGAGAACACGCCCCGACTGCGCCTCAAGCGCAAGGCACCCATCAGTGGCTTCGTCGACGGAGCGTGGTGGCCCCACAGCGACGACCTGAGTGCCGAACTGCCCGATCTCCTGACTGTTCTCTCGGTACGACTCGGCAACATCGAGAGGGTGCGGTACAACCGCGCCGAGTGGGTGAACGCTCCGGCGAAGCTGCGCTTCGCCGATCAGCTGGTCCGGCTCGACGGCTACGACCGGCATCCGGCCGGCACGCTGGGGGTGCAGGGATCCAGGGGCGGTGAGATGCTGCTGCTGGTGATACCCGCGCATACCGACCCCGACCAGGCACACGCCGCCATGATGGCGACCGCAGCCTCGGAGAACGCATCGAGCATCCGGGCGCTGCTCGCAACCAGAGGCGCCGACTGAGCAGCAGTGTCAGATGGCCCTATAACTTGAAAGTGAAGGCACGCAACATTTTTCAGCGATTTTCGGACGACGGCACGAGTGGCTGATCATGTCTGCATCACATGCACTGCCGATGTCACGGCCCGTGCGCTTCGGAGTGCTCAGCACCTTTGCGCCCACCCTGTGTGGAGTGGCACGGTTCAGCGCCGGCCTGTCCGACGCGCTGCGCGCGCTGGGTAACGATGTCGACCTCGTCCGAATCGCCGACGACGCGGAGACCGAATCGCCAGACGACGAGTTGGTCAACGGTTCGGCCGCCTCGGTCGCGGCCTGCGCTGCCCGGCTGAACCTCGGCGACGTCGCGATCATCCAGCATCAGTACGGGCTCTACGGCGGCACCCACGGTGACGAGGTGCTGTCCCTCATCGAGGCCCTGCGCGTTCCGTCCGTCCTCGTCGCGCACGAGATCCTGGAGCACCCCCGCCCGCACGAGCGCTGGGTGATGGAACGCATGGTCGCCATGACCGACCGTGTGATCGTGATGTCGGCGGCTGCGCGGACCCGGTTGTGCCGCGACTACGGGGTGGAGCCGCGCAAGGTCGTCCTGATCCCGCACGGCGGAACCGTGTTCTCGGGGCCACGGCTCAAGCGGCCCAGTCGTCCCACCATCCTGACCTGGGGCATGCTCGCTCCGGGCAAGGGCATCGAGCGGGTCATCGACGTGATGAGCTCGCTGCAGAGC
Source organism: Mycolicibacterium chubuense (assembly GCF_001044255.1). Lineage (GTDB taxonomy): Bacteria > Actinomycetota > Actinomycetes > Mycobacteriales > Mycobacteriaceae > Mycobacterium > Mycobacterium chubuense. The sequence continues at coordinate 171,572 of NZ_JYNX01000019.1, read as the reverse complement.
GTCGCGGGCCGTCCGCGGTACGTGGTCGTCGGTCAGACGGATCCCCGGGAGGCAGCCGTGCACGGCGACGCCTACCGCGAGGCGTGCATCGACCGGGCCCGCCGCAACGGCGTCGCGGACTCGGTGTCCTTCGACCCCCGCTCCTACAACCGCGCGTCGCTGACCGCGCTCATCCAGTCGTCGTCGGTCGTGGTGCTTCCCTACGACTCCACCGACCAGGTCTCCTCGGCGATCCTGGTGGAAGCAATCGCCAACGGCAGACCCGTCGTGGCGACACCGTTTCCGCACGCGGTGGAACTACTGTCGGGCGGGGCGGGCATCCTGGTGGACCACGACGACTCCGACGGGCTCGCCTCTGCGCTGCGCCAGATCCTGACCCAGCCGCGGCTGGCCGGCGCGATGGCCGCCGAGGCCCGACAGCTCGCCCCCGATTTCGCCTGGTCCGCAGTCGGCGGTGCCTACACCACCCTGGGTCAACGCCTGGTGGCCGAGCGCGCCGTCGCCGAGATCGACGCATCGTCCGCACCAATCGAGAGGACACGTCCGTGGCGATAGCCGACGTTGCCGCCTATGCGCATCTGACCGACGCCGACATCGAGGCACTGGGCGCCGAGTTCGACGCCATCCGACGCGATGTCGAAGAGTCGCTCGGTGCCCGCGACGCCGCCTACATCCGGCGCACCATCCTGTTCCAGCGCGCCCTCGACGTCGCCTCCCGACTCGTCATCGGGCTGAGCGGGTCGCGCACAGGGTGGCTGCTCGGCACCGCCTCTCTCGCGTACGCCAAGAGCGTCGAGAACATGGAGATCGGACACAACGTCGGTCACGGCCAATGGGATTGGATGAACGATCCCGAGATCCACTCCAGCACCTGGGAGTGGGACATGGTCGCGGTCTCGTCGCAGTGGAGGTACTCCCACAACTACCGCCATCACGTCTACACCAACATCATCGGCCACGACCACGATCTCGGCTTCGGCGTCATGCGCGTCACCCGCGACGAACCGTGGCAGCCGGCGCATCTGTTCCAGCCGCTGCGGAATGCGTTGCTGGCCGCGGTCTTCGAATGGGGAATCGCCTTTCAGGGCGTGCACTCCGAGCGCGACCGGCCGGTGTCGGACGGTGTGCGCCGCTCGATGCTGGGTCGCAAGGTGGCCCGGCAGGCGCTGAAGGACTACGTGGTGTTCCCCGCACTGACGGTGAAGCGTTGGCGCAGAACGCTTCTTGCTGCCGGTGTGGCGAATCTGCTGCGCAACCTGTGGGCCTACGTCGTGATCTTCTGCGGCCACTTCCCCGACGGGGCGGAGAAGTTCACCGCCGACGTGCTCGGTGAGGAGACCCGGGGGGAGTGGTACCTGCGACAGATCCTCGGCACCGCGAACTTCCGCGCCGGCCGCGCGCTGGCGTTCTCCAGCGGCAACCTCTGCTACCAGATCGAGCACCACTGCTTCCCCGATCTGCCGAGCAATCGGTACGCCCAGATCTCGGTGCGGGTCCGCGAGCTGTGCGCGAAGTACGACCTGCCCTACACGACCGCGTCGCTGCCGCGTCAGTACCTGCTGGTCCTGCGCACCATCCACAAGCTCGCGCTACCCGACCGGTTCCTGACTGCGACCGCCGACGACGCCCCGGAAACCGCCTCGGAGAAGAAATTCGTTGCGGCCGCGGCGGTCCCGGGTGGGCGACAGGGCGGACTCCGTTCGGCGCTTCAAGCCCGGCGCGCCGCCCAGCGGCGTAGCCTGAGCCTACGAGGCCGGCGACCGGGGAAGTGAACACCGGTCAGCTGTTCCCCGCGGAACCGAGGCCAGAACACATGAACGTATTGCCGCCCGCCCCGGGACGATCCCGCGTCGGGCCGATGGCGCGGTAGGGGTGGCGATCCGCGAACAACTTCTCGACGCCGTGGACGGCCGCCGTGGCGCCGACGCTGCCGATCGGCTCTGTGAAGCGTGCGTGAGCCTGCTCGACGTCGATGCCGCAGCCCTCTCGCTGGTCTTCGACGGCGCGTCCACCGGGACGCTGGGATCCAGCGGCGGCATCGCCCGGGCCCTTGACGAACTGCAGTTCACCGTCGGCGAGGGCCCGTGCCTGGAGTCGGTCATGACGTCTGCGCCGGTGATGGTGGCAGACCTGGCTGATCCGCGTGAACAGCGCTGGCCGGTCTACGGGCGCGCGATGCTCGACCTGCGCATCCGGGGTGTCTTCGCGATGCCTGTCCTGGTGGCCGGCGAGTACGTCGGAGCTCTGGACCTGTTCCGCGAGGCACCCGGCCGGCTGGCGGAAGAACAGTTCGCCGGAGCGATCGCGGCCGCCGAGCTGGCCGGCATCCCGGTGCTCGATCTTCTCGACGCGGATCTGAACGCCGCCGTCAACGACCCGGACAGCGCCGCGTGGGCCGAGCTGAACGCGCTGTCGCGTGCCGAGGTCAGCCAGGCCACCGGCATGCTTGTCGCGCAACTGGGTGTCGAACCGGCTGAGGCGCTGCTGCGTCTGCGCGCACACTCCTACACGGTTGGCCGCTCCGCCACGGAGGTGGCCCGGGACATCCTCGAACGCCGACTGCGGCTGGAGTGACGGCGCGACAGGGACCAGGATGGAGGCTGACATGACCGAAACCCCGCGTGAAGAACGCGTGCTCGACGCGGTGAACTCCCTCGTCGACAGTCTGCTCGTCGATTTCGACGTGGTGGATTTGTTGACCGAGCTCACCGAACGCTGCGGGCATCTCCTCGACGTGGCCGCGGCCGGCTTCCTGCTCGCCGACCCGTTAGGTCAGCTGCATCTGTTGGCGGCCACCACCTCAAAGGCCCGCGATCTGGAGCTGTTCCAGCTGCAGGCCGACGAGGGACCGTGCGTCGACTGCTACACGACCGGCGCCCCGGTGTCGGTCGCGCAGCTCGATGCTGATGCGCAGGCGCGCTGGCCACGCTTCGTCCCGGAAGCGGTAGCCGACGGCTTCGCCGCCGTGCATGCCGTGCCGATGCGCGCGGCCGGGATCGTGCTCGGTGCTCTCGGCTTGTTCGGGACCTCTCCCGGTGAACTCGCCCACGCCGACCTGCTGCTCGCTCAGACGCTGGCGCACATCGCATGCGTGACGATCCTGCAGGGGCAGGCGCCGACGCCGACGACCGTTCTGCCGCAGCTGCGCGCGGCGCTGGCCAGCCGCACCGTCGTGGAGCAGGCGAAGGGGCTGCTACGGGAAGTCCTCGACGTCTCGGTCGAGGAGGCGTTCGTGACGTTGCGCGCGTACTCGCACGCCAACGGCAGGCATCTGACCGAACTGGCTCGGCAGCTGATGAACGACCGCTACTCCCGCCCGACGCTGATCGCCGAGATCACCCAATTCGCCCAGCGGCCAGTACATTAACTCCGGTGGCGGGCACGGGCCCGACGCACGGCTTCGTCCACCATCCGCTCGGCGAGCGCGACCAGCTTGACGTTGTCCTGCTGGCTCAACTGCGTCAACCGCTCGAATGCCTGCTCGGCGCTCGCGCCCGTGCGGCTGCGGATGATCCCGATCGCCTGGTCGATCACCGCCCGGCTGCCGAGTGCTCGCTGCAACTGCTCGGTGCGCGCCCGCGCGGCATTGAGCAGCTGGGCGTGGTACACCGACACCGCGGCCGACCCGGCGAATTGCATGCCGATGACGACGGCGTGCTCGCCGAACGCATCCCGGGCCTTCGCGTAGGCGTTGATCGCGCCGATCACCTCACCGCCCACGGTCAGGGGCAGGGACAGCGCCGAATGCACATCCATCCGGGCCACCCGGCCGCCGAAGTGCGGCCAGCGATCGTCGCTGCCCAGGGAGCCGCTGACGGCCACCCGTCCGGTCAGCATGCACGTCAGGCACGGCCCTTCGCGTAGCTCGTCGTACTGCACCTTGTCGATGGTTTCAACGAAATCCGCTGTCGCCGTGACGGCGCGGACCTTGAAAGGCTCCCCGACAAGTGCCGTGCTCGCGCCGTCGACGTTCGGGATCGCGACGGCCGCGAAGTGTGCGACGTCGCCCAGCAACTCCGCCACGGTCCGGGAGTCGGCCACCAACTCGGTCACTCCGCGCAGGCCGGCGAGCAGGTCGACATCGTCGGCTTCGCGTTGCGCGGCAGACCGTTCCACCGGTTCCTCGCGCCCCAGCTGCGCGTCGTAGTCGGCCATGGTGTTTTCCGACCGTACTCTTCTCCACGGGTGGGGAGAAGGGTCTTTGGTCAGCTCACCAGCGAGAGAGCGTGCGCACGCCGCAGTTTGCCCGACGGAGTCTTGGGGATGGTCCCCGGTTCGAGCACCACCACGTTGCGAGGGCGCACGTCGACCTCGGCGAACACCTCGTGGGCGACCGCCCGCTCGACGCGGCGCACCTCGGCCTCGTCGCGGAAGTCTTTGCATTCCACAGCAACTGCGAAGGTCTCCCGGGAGAGGCCGGCGTCGAGGCGGACCGCCACCGCGCAGCCTGGTCGCACCCCCTCGACGCGGCCCGCGGCGCGCTCGATGTCGGTCGGGTAGATGTTGCGGCCGGCCATGATGATGACGTCCTTCAGGCGTCCGCACACCACGACCTCGCCGGTCTCGGTGACGTAGCCGAGGTCGCCGGTGTCGTACCAGCCTCGATCATCTTGTGCGGCAAGGAAACCCGCGACAGTGGTGTAACCCTTGGTCACCGGCTCGCCGCGCACCTCGATCACCCCGACGCCGCGGGGCGGCAGCTCGCTGCCGTCCTCGTCGACGATGCGCAGCTCGAGGCCGTCGAGTGGCTTGCCCAGTGACACCAGCCGGCGGGTGTGGCCTTTGGTGGCCGGTACCGCGCGGTGCAGGACGGCCAACAGGTCGGCGTCGATCTCGTCGACCACCATCCCGCCACCGCATTTGGAGAAGGACACCGCCACCGTCGTCTCGGCCATGCCGTAGGCCGGGATGATGGCTTCGGGCCGCAGCCCGAACGGTGCGGCGGCGTCGCACAGATCCTCGACGTCGAGGGGATCGACCTGCTCGGCGCCAGAGAGTGCCCACCGCAGCGACGAGAGGTCGAACGCGCCGGGGGCGGCCTGGCGGCGCAGGCGCTTGGCCAGCAGGTTGTAGGCGAAGTTCGGTGCGGCGGTCATCGTGCCGCGGTACTTGTCGATCAGCTTGGGCCACAACAGGATATCGCTGAGGAAGTCCATCGGGGTGATCTTCACCAGCTCGGCGCCGTAGTACATCGGCACCGTCAGATAGCCGGTCATGCCCATGTCGTGGAAGCACGGCAGCCAGCTCACGATCACGTCGGTGTCGACGTCGAAGTCGCAGCCCACGGTCATCGCCGTGGCGTTGGCGACGATGTTGGCGTGGGTGATCTGCACGGCCTTGGGGGACCCCGTCGACCCGGAGGTCAGCTGCATCAGCGCGACGCTGTCGTCATCAGTGTCGACCGGGTCGGTCGGGGCGCAGTCCAGGAGCCCCTCGATGGTCAGCACCGTCATGCCCAGCGACTCCAGCACCGGCGCGGCGGCCATGAACGGATCGGAGATCACCACGGCGCGTGCCGCGATCATGGTGACCACCGCGGTGGTCTCCTCGGCCCAGCGCACCAGGTCGGTGCGCGGCGTGGGCTGGTGGACCATGGTCAGGCTCGCGCCGCGCATCCAGATGCCCTGGGCCGTGGGTGCGATCTCCACGGGGGCGCCCGCGAGGACCGCGACGGCATCGCCGGGCCCGATGCCCGCGGCGGCGAGTCCGCCGGCGACCCGGCGGGCACGTTCGTGCACCTCCGCCCAGGTGTGGCGGACGGGTGCGTGCGGTTCGCCGGTGTTCAGTCCCTTGGTGCTGGTGCGGGCGTTGGCGTACATGGTGTCGGTGAAAAAGCTCATGACAGGCCCCTAAAGCTTCAGGTCTGCGAAGGACGGTGAAGGTGTGTTCGGTCGGCCGGCCCGGCGTTGTCGCTCTGGGCCGCTACTCGTGCGGGGTGTCGCTGGAATTCGACCACCGCCGACCAGGATCGGGCGGCGGTAACGCGTGACCTCCTTGGGGTCACCCCAGACGGTCCCCGGTCCGGTCGGAACGCGGGGAAGCATGTCAGACGGAACGACTGTACCGACACGAACCTCGATCAACGACAAAGCACGCCGAAAGAGACGTACGTCGCAGTAGCTGTGTCTCAACCGTGATCCCTCGGGCGCCGACATCCATGACAGGTCGGCTGACGTCGAGTCAGAGACTCGGCGGGGATCAGATCGCCGCCGCGACGTTTCCGGGAGGCTGGGGAATCAACCTGGGCCTACCTTACCGTGCCACGTTCGCACCTTCGATGATTTGCCGGTGGCGTCGACCGGCGGCTGATTTCGGTGGTCTTCGCCGGAATCGACGGCGGTATCCGGCGCGATCGGTCGAACCCGCCACGGACATCGGACCCGAACGGTATCTATGGAGCCCATGGGTGCGGGGTCTTTCGTGGGTCGTGTCGGCGGGTTGGCGGTAGCACTCGGGATCGGAGCCGCGATCGTCGCGGGTGCCGGGGTCGCGGTCGCGGACGACGGGGGTTCCGCGTCGGACACGTCATCGACGTCGGCGTCGTCCGGATCGACGACGACGACCGACACCGTCTCCGCGCCGGCCAGGACCGCGCCGACCAGGACCGCGGCGGAGAAGACGGACGACGGCACGCCGGATGCGGGCACCAGGCCCGCCCGCAAACGGCACAAGCTGTCGTTCGACAAGCCCGCCGCCAAGGCCGACAAGGCCGATAAGGCCGATAAGGCCGACAAGGCCGACGCCGACAAGGCCTCGAAGACGGAGCCCGACGAACCGGCCGCCGCACCCGAACCCGTCGCCGCGCCCGAGCCGGCCGCCGAGGAGAAGCCGACCGCCGTCGTCGAGAAGCCGTCGGCCGAGGCGGAGCCTGCGGCCGTCGAGGTCGAGCAGGACGAACCGGACACGCCGGTCCGCGCCACGACCACGCTGTTCCAACGCCTCGCCGCCAAGCATGCGGACGCCGACACCGATGAGGATCCCGCGCTGCCGGCGCTGGCGTCACTGGTGATGTCGGTGGTGACCGCGGGCCGCGATGCCACCAACGAGACACCGACCAGCGTCGGTGACCTGACCACCACCAGTCGCCCGGACGGGTACCCGATCCCCACCGGGGTGACGGTCGAGGAGGTGCATCCGCCGCTGCTGTGGCTGCAGAACATCCCGGTGGTGGGCACGTTCATCGTCACGCCGATCGTCTCTGCGCTGCATGCGATTCCGTTGGTCGGCGACTTCCTGCAACCGATCATCGGCTTCCCGATCGACCACTTCGCGCCGCCCGGCACGCCACAGGCGAAGAGCTACCGGGTGACGTCGTTCGACGGCACGAAGATCTTCGTGAACTTCATGCCCTCGCTGGTCTACGACGAGAACGGCCAGGCGCCGACCGTGCTCGACGGGCCCGGCCTCGGACTGCCGGGGCCGACGACGCTGAATCTGCGCTATGACAGCCTGCTTCCGCACGACGTCATCGGCATCGGGTTGCTGCGCGAGCAGGGCTACAACGTGGTGTCCTGGGATCCGCGCGGCGAGTGGCGCTCCGGTGGACGGATGCAGCTGCAGTCACCCGACTTCGAGGGCCGCGACATCTCCAGCATCATCAGCTGGCTGGCCACCCGGCCCGACGTCGCGCTCGACGGCATCAACGACCCGAAGATCGGGATGGTCGGGGCGTCGTACGGCGGCGGTATTCAATTGGCCTCGGCTGTCTACGATCACCGGATCGACGCGATCGTCCCGACGATCGCGTGGAACAGCCTGACCGATGTGCTGTTCCCGCGTGAGGCGGTCCGCAGCGGCTGGGCCACCCTGCTGTCGTCGGTGCTGGTGCTCACGCTGTCCCGGCCGAACGAGCGGATCCTGCCGGCGGCGATCCGCGGCATCCTGTTCGGCACGGTCGACCCGGCCGACGTCGATCTGCTCAACGACCGCGGCTATGCCGATCGGATCGGTCTCATCACCACGCCGACGCTGCTGTTCCAGGGCACCGTGGACACGCTCTTCACGCTGAATCAGGCCGACGCGAACGCCAAGGCGCTCATCGCGGCCGGAACGACGACCAAGGTGGTCTGGTACTGCGGCGGGCACGGCGCCTGTGTGAGCACCCGCAACGACGGGCAGCTCGTCATCGACCGCACGCTGGCGTGGCTGGACCACTACGTCAAGGACGACGCGACCGCCGACACCGGACCGCAGTTCGAGTGGACCGACCAGAACGGCGAGTGGTACTCGTCGGACACCTACCCCGTCGCCACCACGGGCACACCGCTGACCGGCGAGCGCACCGACCCGAAGACCATCCCGTTCGTGCCGTTCATCGGCGGCTCGGGTCCGCAGCCGCGGGTCATCTTCAGCGGACTGCTCGGCATCGTGCTCGGATTGCCCTCTGCCGCACCGGCACTCAACGCGGTGAATCTCGAGGTGCCCGCCGCGACGGAGGTGACGCACATCGTCGGGGCGCCGGAGCTGACGCTGACCTACTCGGGTACCGGCACCGCCACGCACGTCTACGCGCAGATCGTCGACGACAAGACGCGGCTGGTGCTCGGCAACCAGGCGACGCCGATCCCGGTCGTGCTCGACGGGCAGACGCACACCGTGACCTACTCGCTGGAGCAGGTCGCGCACACGCTGCAGCCGGGGCAATCGGTGACCGTGCAGATCGTCACCTCGACGATCGACTTCCTGAACTTCTACTCGTGGGGCCGGATCGACGTCGAGGGCATGGCGGTGTCGTTGCCGACGCTGGCCGCCAACGCGGTGCAGGAGACCGTCGCGGCCTGAGGTTTCCGTTGAGACTGCGCTGGCGGCGGCGGTTTCCCCGTTTTTCCCGCCGTGGGCGCAGTCTCAACGAGCCTGTGGATAGATTCGGCGGGGCCTTCCGGGCGGATGCGACCCTTCGTTCATGGAGGGGGTGTTTCTCGGGTCCGAGGCGCTGGCGAGTGGGGCACTGACACGCCATCAACTGCGGACGGCGCACCGACGAATACTGCCGGATGTCTATGCGCCCGCAGACGCCGTGCTGGCGTTGCGGCACCGCGCGGCGGCGGCGTGGCTGTGGTCGGGCAGGCAGGGCATCGTATCGGGGCTGGCGGCGTCGGCGCTGTGGGGTGCGAGGTGGGTCGACGATGACGCGGTGATCGAGCTGAACTGGCCGAATCACCGTGCTCCGCCTGGAGTTCTCACCCGCAAGGACACCCTGCTCGAGGACGAGATCGCTTTTCGTGGGCTGCCGGTCACGACGCCTGAGCGCACGGCGTTCGATCTGGCTCGGCACGGGTTCGAGATCGAGGCGGTCGCCCGGCTCGACGCGCTGGCCCGAGCCACGCATTACAAGGACGACGACGTCCGCCGGCTGGCGCAGCGGCATCCGCACGTCCGGCATCTGCGCCGCGTCGATCGGGTGCTCGACTGGGTGGACGCCGGAGCAGAATCGCCGCAGGAGTCGCGAGTGCGAATGATGTTGGTGCGCGCCGGCTATCCGAAGCCCGCCACCCAGATCCCGGTGCTCGCGCCCGACGGCTACCCCCGCTACTACCTCGACATGGGGTGGGAGGAGCTGAAGGTTGCCGTCGAGTACGACGGGGAGCACCATCGCAAGGACGACAGGACCTACCGCAACGACATCATCCGGTCGGAGTATGTGGCGTCACTCGACTGGATTGTCGTGCGGGTGCTCAAAGGCCACCGGCAGGCGGACATCCTCCGGCGCGTCGACCGTGCCGTGATCGCGCGAGGCGGGTTCTCACCCCGTTGAGGCTGCGCTAGTGGCGCACATTTCACCCGAAACGCCGCCGTGGACGCAGTCTCAACGCTAAAGAAGACACATGGCACCCCGCACGCTGGATGACATCCGCCAGGCCACCGAACACTGTTACGCCGCGATGGAAGCCCTGGCCGAAGGCCTGAGCGACGCCGACTGGCAGGCGCAGTCGCTGTGCCCCGACTGGACGGTGCGCCAAGTCTTCGACCACGTGGTCAGCATCGAGGCCGTGCTGGCCGGCTGGTGGCCAGACACCGTCGAGCAGCTGCCCCCGTTCGAGCGGGCCGCCGAGTTCGTCGACGACCCCACCCCCTACCCCGACAAGATGCGGACGGTGTTCGATCTGCGCCGGCGCGACCTGACGTCGATGACGGCCGAGGACATGGACCGGCCGTCCTGGATGCCCGTCGGACCCGGCACGCTCGGCCGGTTCCTGGCGATCCGCGTCTTCGACATCTGGGTCCACGAACGCGACGTCACCACCGCGCTGGGCCGTGCCTCCGACGACGGCGGCATCGCCGCCGAGCTGGCACTCGACCAGGTCGAGAACTCCATCGGCTACATCGTCGGCAAGAAGATCGGGCTGCCCGACGGCAGGAGCGTCACGTTCGACCTGACCGGGCCGGTCATCCGGCAGCTGCACGTGCGCGTCGACGGGAAGGCGAAGAAGGTCGACCAGCTCGACGACCCGGACGTCGTCGTCACCACCGACTCGACCACGTTCATCCAGCTCGGGTCGGGACGGATCGACCCACAGGCCCAGATCGACGCCGGCAGGGTCACGTGGAAGGGCGACGACGCGCTCGGCGACCGCGCCGCCCGCAACCTGAGGTTCACGATGTGACGAACCGACCCGACTCCGTCGACTTCCACTTCGACGTGATGTGCCCCTACGCGTATCAGACGTCGCGGTGGATCCGCGAGGTGCGCGACCAGACCGGCCTCACCGTGAACTGGCGGTTCTTCAGCCTCGAGGAGATCAACCGCCAGGAGGGCAAGAAGCACCCATGGGAGCGGGAATGGTCCTACGGGTGGTCGATGATGCGGATCGGTGCGCTGCTGCGCCGGCAGTCGATGGCCGACGTCGACGCCTGGTACGAGCGCGCTGCGCGGGCGCTGCACGAAGAGGGGCACAAGCCGCACGAGAAGGCCGTCGCGCAACACCTGCTGCAGGAGCTCGGCTTCGACCCGGGCCTGGTCGATCAGGCGATCGCCGATCCGACCACCGGCGACGAGGTGATGGCCGACCACCAGCGCGTCGTCGACGCCGACGGCTACGGGGTGCCGACCCTGTTCTTCCCCGACGGGCAGTGCCTGTTCGGGCCGGTGCTGATCGACCCGCCGACGGGCGAGGCGGCGGTGCGGCTGTGGGACGCCTTGGTCGCGTGGACGGAGTTCCCGCACCTCTACGAGTTGCAGCGGCCGAAGACCCCCGCCGACCAGCTGGCGATCGCCGAGACGTTCCGCCCATACCTGGAGGCCAGGAACTGGGTGTCGATCAACCGCGGGAAGGTCATCGCGTTCGATCCGCCGGGAGTTTGACGCCGCCGTAGAAGGGGGTACCTCCGCGGGGTGGAACGGCTGGGTGGTCTGGACGCGGGTCTGCTGTACAGCGAATCGGCCACCGTGCCCCTGCACGTGTGCTCGGTCGTCATGGTCGACACGTCGACGGTGCCCGGCGGCTTCACCTTCGAGCGGTTCCACCACGACACCGGCGAGCGGATCCAGGCGCTGCCCGAACTGCGCGCCAAGCTCGGCGACAACCAACTCAATCTCGACCATCCGGTGTGGGTGCCGGACAAGTCGTTCGACCTCGATCGGCATCTGAACCGCATCGGGGTGCCGTCGCCCGGCGGGCGCAAGGAGCTCGCCGAGGTGTGCGGGCACATCGCGTCGGTGCCGCTGGATCGCAGCAAGCCGCTGTGGGAGATGTGGGTGATCGAGGGCATCGACGGCGCCGCACTGGACGACGGTGGCCCGCTCGCGTTGATGATCAAGGTGCACCACGCCGCGGTCGACGGCGTGTCCGCGGCGAACCTCCTGGAGACTCTGTGCGATCTGGAGCCCGACGCGCCGCCGCCGGCTCCCGTCGAGGGTCCCGATGACGCGCCGCCGTGGGCGATCGCGGCCGACGGTCTCGTGCGGTTCGTGACCCGACCCTGGCAGCTCACCCGGGTGGTCCCGGAGACCGCGGCGATGGTCGCGAAGACCGTCAACCGGGCGGTGACGGGCACCGCGATGGCCGCGCCGTTCGCGGCGCCGAGGACGCGGTTCAACGACGAACTGACCTCGGAGCGCTCGATCGCGCTGGTGCAGCTCGATCTGGCCGACGTCAAGAAGGTCAAGAACGCGTGCGGCGTGAAGGTCAACGACGTGGTGATGGCACTGTGCGCGGGAGCGCTGCGCGGCTATCTGTCCGACCGCGACGAGCTGCCCGCCAAACCACTGATCGCGGTGGTGCCGGCGTCGGTGCACGGCGAGTCGACGCGGCCGGGCCGCAACCAGCTCTCCGGCATGTTCAGCAACCTGCACACCGATGTCGCCGATGCGCTCGAGCGGCTGCACGCGATCGCCAAGTCGAACACGCGCGCCAAAGAACACAGCGGGTCGCTCGGACCGACGCTGCTCATCGACCTGGCGCAGCTGCTGTCCCGGGGGATGTACGGCTGGCTGCTGGGTGTGATGTCACACACGCCGCTGACACGCACGGCGATCCACAACGTGGTGATCTCCAACGTCGCCGGCCCGCCGACGACGCTGTACAGCTGCGGTGCCGAGGTGACCGCGCTGTATCCGCTCGGCCCGATCTTCCATGGCTCCGGGCTGAACATCACGGTGATGTCGGTGGCCGACCGCCTCAACGTCGGCATAATCTCGTGCCCGCAACTGGTCGACGACCTGTGGGATCTGGCCGATCGCTTCGACGCCGAGCTGGGCGAATTGCTGCGCGGTTGCTGACCAGCAGTTAGGGAGCCGCTCGGAGCGGGAAGCCTTGCGGCGTGCCCGGCGACGAACGGAAAGGATTGGATGTGAGCTCCCCGAAGGTCGGCACGCGGTTCGGACCCTACGAGCTGCAGTCGGTGATCGGGGTCGGGGGCATGGGCGAGGTGTACCGCGCCTATGACACCTCGCGCGAGCGCATGGTGGCGATCAAGCTGCTGCGGCCCGAGATGGCCGCCGACCCCTCCTTCCAGGAGCGGTTCCGGCGGGAGTCGCGGGTGGCGGCCAGGCTGCAGGAACCGCACGTCATCCCGGTGCACGACTTCGGCGAGATCGACGGCGTGCTCTACATCGACATGCGCCTGGTGGAGGGTGCGAGCCTCAAGCAGGTGCTGCGCACCGACGGCGCGCTGCAGCCGCGGCGGGCGGTGGCGATCATCCGGCAGGTCGCCGCGGCGCTCGACGCCGCGCACGCCAACGGTCTGGTGCACCGCGACATCAAGCCCGAGAACGTGCTGCTGACGCCTGACGACTTCGCCTATCTGGTCGACTTCGGGATCGCGCACGGCGGCGGCGAGGCGACCGTGACGTCGACGGGGCTGGTGGTCGGGTCGTGCGCCTATATGGCGCCGGAGCGGTTCAGCGGTGATCGCGGTGGGCCGGCGTCGGACGTGTACTCGCTGGCGTGCCTGCTCTACGAGACCTTGACGGGCCGGGCCCCGTTCGAGGCGGCCGACGTGCGCCAGGTGATGAGCGCGCACATGTTCTCGGCGCCGCCGCGGCCGAGCATCATGCGGCGCGGCATCACCCGGGCGTTCGACGACGTCGTCGGCCGCGGCATGGCGAAGGCGCCGGCCGACCGGTACACCTCGGCCGGGGACCTGGCCCGCGCGGCGGGTGCGGCAGCCGAACGCGCGCCCAGCGCGGCGCCGGTCCCTCCCGCAGCAACACCGCCGTCGACGCGGCAGTTCTCCGCGGCCTTTCCGACCCCGCCGCCGTATGCGCCGGCACCGCCGCCGCGTCCGCAGCGACCCGCCCGGCGGTTCAGTCAGGGCCAGGTGGCGCTGATGGTGGCGACGATCGTACTGCTGACCGCGGCGGTGGTGTTGGCGCTGGTGTTGGCGTTCAGCGGCAGCGGCACCGCGCCGACGTCGCGGCTCGCCGGGCCGCCACCGACGTCGTCGTCTTCGTCGTCCGCGGACACCTCGACGTCCACCGAGGAGACGACCACGTCGACGACGACCACCACCTCGACGGCGAGCGGTAAGCCGATCAAGGGGGTGTCAGGCACGGATTCCCAAGGCTTCGTGGGACATTCGGCGCGCTGCGACGAGGGCAGCAAGCCGGCGGCGGCGATCCGCACGTCGCTGTCGCTGGCGGTGGTGTGCAAGTCAGGCGACAGCTACTACTACCGGGGCGAGCGGCTCAGCGACGGTGCGAGCCTCGAACTGCAGAACGCGCAGCGCTCGGGCAGCGGCTTCACCGTGTCGAATCCCGCCGACGGCACCCGCTACGACGTGCAGCCGAATCAGTTGACGATTTCCAGCAGCAGGAGTGTCGATCCGGAGCCGGCTTTGGAGTACGGTTCGGGCTGACACAGGGGGAGGGCAACGATGACCACCACGACAGTGCCGCGGTCGAGCGCCGCCGAGACACGGCGGGCGATCTGGAACACGATCCGGGGCTCGTCGGGCAACCTCGTCGAGTGGTACGACGTCTACGTCTACACCGTGTTCGCAACGTATTTCGAGGGCCAGTTCTTCGACGAGTCGGAGAAGAACTCGACGGTGTACGTGTACGCGATCTTCGCGATCACGTTCGTGATGCGGCCTGTGGGGTCGTGGTTCTTCGGCCGGTTCGCCGACCGGCGGGGCCGCCGGGCGGCGCTGACGGTGAGCGTGTCGCTGATGGCGCTGTGCTCCTTGGTGATTGCGCTGGTGCCGTCGCAGGCAGTGATCGGGATGGCGGCGCCGATCATCCTGATCGTGGCGCGGTTGGTGCAGGGGTTCGCGACCGGCGGCGAGTACGGCACGTCGGCGACGTACATGTCGGAGGCGGCGACGCGGGAGCGGCGCGGCTTCTTCTCGTCGTTCCAGTACGTGACGCTGGTCGGTGGGCACGTGCTGGCGCAGTTCACGCTCTTGATCCTGCAGACCACACTCGACGACGACCAGCTGCGCGAATTCGGTTGGCGCATCGCGTTCGCCGTCGGTGGCGTGGCGGCGGTGGTGGTGTTCTGGCTGCGGCGCACGATGGACGAGTCGCTGTCCGAGGAGGTCATCGAGGCGACCAAGGCGGGGGAGGATCCGGGCGCGGGGTCGGTGCGGGCGCTGTTCACGCAGTACTGGCGGCCGCTGCTGCTGTGCTTCCTGATCACGCTGGGCGGCACGGTCGCGTTCTACACCTACAGCGTCAACGCGCCGGCGATCGTCAAGACCGCGTACAAGGGCGAGGGTATGACCGCGACGTGGATCAACCTGACGGGGCTGATCTTCCTGATGCTGCTGCAGCCGCTAGGCGGGATCCTCAGTGACCGGATCGGGCGCAAACCGATGCTGGTGTTCTTCGGCATCGGCGGGCTGGTGTGGACCTATGTGCTCATCACGTACCTGCCCGAGACACGTTCACCGCTCACGTCTTTCGCGCTCGTCGCGGTCAGCTACATCATCCTGACGGGATACACGTCGATCAACGCGCTGGTGAAGTCGGAGTTGTTCCCGGCGCATGTGCGGGCGCTCGGCGTCGGGGTCGGGTATGCGCTCGCGAACTCGATCTTCGGCGGGACGGCGCCACTGATCTATCAGGCGGCCAAGGAGAATGGCCAGGTGCCGCTGTTCATCGGCTACGTCACGGTGTGCATCGCGGTGTCGCTGGTGGTGTACGTGTTCTTCCTGCGCAACAAGGCCGACACGTATCTCGATCGGGAGCGGGGCTCGGCCTTCCGGGCGTGAGCCACTGACTCATTGAGGCTCCGACTGTGGGGCTTGTGCACGCTAAATCGGTGATCTACGTGCACAACCCCCACAGTCGACGACAGGCCGCGCTGACGACCGGTCTCAACCCGCCGCCAGCGCAGCCGTGTCAGAAAGTCAGACCGAGAGCAGCCTTTCGAAGAAGCTGCGGTAGCGCTTCAGGGCGACGCGCAGGTCCTCGGTCGAGGCCTGCTCACCGCGGCCCCACTGCTCCTCCAGGCGCGAGCGCGCCTGCCCGAAGCCGGTGGTGAGCTGCTGCACGAGGTCGGCGACCAGGCCGTCGGCCTTCTGCACGCAATCCTTCGGATCGTCGACGAAACCGGCCTGGACGGCATCCCAGCGTGCCCGTAGCCCGGCGAGCTCGTCGTCGGCGAAAAGCTTTCCGTCGACGTCGCTTTCATGTCCGGAGCGTTCGGCGCGCTGGGTGTGCTCCGTGTGGTCGGTGCGCGGTGATGCCGCGTCCTGCTGCATGTCGGTGCGTTGCACGTCGGTGTGCTGCCCGTGCTGCCCGTGCTGCTGTGCGACGCCGGCGACCTCCGGGTCCATCGGCGTGGTCGGCGGACCGGCGCCGTGCGTCGCGGTGGTGTCGTGCTGCACCGGGGCGACCTGATCTTCGGGGATGTAGTTCTGCCCCTCCGTGGCGTACTGGGGCTGGCCCTGCGGTGCCTGGTTGGCCCAGGCGTCGGTGTGCTGATCATGCGTGGTCATGCCGTGCCTCCTTAGAGGTGTCGTTGTCAGTGGTGTCGAGCAGTCGTTCGAACAGCGCGCGGTAGTGCACGAAGGCCTCCCGCTGCCGTTCCGTGTCGATCTCGCCGCGTTGCTGCGCATCGTGGATGCTGTGCGCGGCGCGGTAGTTCTCGACGATGTGCGGGTGGTCGACGGAGATATCGGCCGCCTGCCGTTCGAAGTCGTCGACCGGGTAGCCACGCTGGCGCATGACCTCGGTGACGAGCAGGTCGGCAGTGCCGACGGCCCGAGCGGGGTCGTCGACGAAGTCGGTTTGCACCTGCGCCCAGCGCATTTCGAAGTCGTTGCGTGCCACGGGGGGCAGCGCGACGATGTCGAGCTTGTCGCGCTTGCGAGCGCGAGCGGCGAGTTCCTTCTCCGCGGCCTTCGGGTCGCCGGTCTGGTGGACCACCCGGTCGTACTCGGGTCCGAAGTGTTGCTTGAGCTCTTCACTGCGTTTGCGGCCGCCGCCGGAACGCACAGCCAGGATCACGACAGCGATCACCACGATGATTGCTGCAGCGATCAAAATCCATTGCCAGGTAGGCATTTTGAACTCCTCTCGTGGAAGTCGAATAGCCAGGGCACCGTCTACGCAAACGTCAGTTTGTGACCGGTGTCACCAGCCGCAGGTCAGGGGGTCAGAAGTAGTGCCGGCGGCCACCGACCGCGCGACCAGTGGAGCCGAGGACCGCGAGGATGGCCCCGACGACGACGAGGATGACCCCGATGGTGGTGAGAATGGAGATCTTCAGCAGCAGACCTGCGATCACCGCAATGATGCCGAGAATGATCATGATCGAACCTTCCGTTGGACTTTCGGCCGTTCAGACCGATGTCAGTCGACCACCCTCAGGGGTGTGGCGGTACACCCCTAAGGGGGTAATGTCAGCGCCGTGACCGAGGCGATCACGGTGGCACTCATCGACGACTACGACGTCGTCGTGCAAGGCGTGGCGAACATGCTCGAGCCGTATCGCGATCGCGTGGTCGTCGCCGAACTCGACGCCTCGATGCCGCTCAAGGACACCGTCGACATCGCGCTGTATGACAGCTTCGCGCAACCGGAGTCGGACCACGAGGAGATCGGCGTTCTGGTCGCCAATCCGTGCGCTCGCCGAGTTGTCGTGTACACGTGGAACTTTCATCCCGACCTGGTCGCGAGCGCGCGCGAGCGTGGCGCTCACGGATATCTGTCGAAGACACTGCCTGCGCGTGACCTGGTGGCGGCCCTGGAGGCAGTGCACCGAGGGCAGACCGTGGTCAGCGAGACACCGCCGCGCACGCGTCCCGCTCCGGGCAACGACTGGCCCGGCCGCAGCGAGGGCCTCACCGACCGCGAGGCGGAGATCCTGGCGCTGATCACCCAGGGAAAGAGCAACGCCGACGTCGCGCGGCTGACCTACCTCAGTCCCAACACCGTGAAGTCCTACATCCGGTCGCTGTACCGCAAAGTGGGCGTCGAGAGCCGGACGCAGGCCGTGCTGTGGGGAATGCAGCACGGTTTCCTGCCCGACCACAGCCGCATCGAGCACTGGCGCGGCGGCCCGTAGAGGCCCCGAGGGCGTAGACTGGTCAAAGCTGGTCCACCCAGCAGTCCCGCTTGGACCGTCTCTCGTTTTCGCATAGGTCTTCCCGAGTCTTCGCACACGCCGGTCACGCCGGTGGCAACAGCCCAGTCGGGAATCTTGTGAATGTACGTACCTCCATCAGTCCGCTGATCGCCCCCTTCGGGCTCGACAACCTCCCCTTCCTGCCGACCGTCGGGATCCTGAGCACGTACGCGCCGACCGTCTGCGGTCTGGCGACGTTCAGCGCCGCTCTGGCCAACGGGTTGTCCGCGCGGGGCGTCGATGTGAACGTCGTGCGCATCTCCGACGGCACCCGTTCGGCCAGCACCGATGTCGTGGGAGAGCTCGTCAACGGCTCCGCGGCCTCCGTCGCGGCGGCCGCGGAGCTGCTCAACCGGCGCGATGTCGCGATCATCCAGCACGAGTACGGCATCTACGGCGGCGCCGACGGCGACGAGGTCATCGAGATCATGAAGGCCCTGACGGTGTCCTCGATCGTGATCGTGCACACGGTGCTGACAACGCCGACGCCCCATCAACGTTCGGTTCTGGACGAGGTGATGGCACGCGCGGATCAGGTGGTCGTCATGTCGAACACCGCGCGCCTGCGGCTGCGCGCGGGCTTCCGTGTCAACGACCGCAAGGTCGCGACCATCCCGCACGGGGCGGCGCTGCCCACGGTCGCCGCATCGAAGCGGTCGGGCCGGCCGATCCTCCTGTCCTGGGGTCTGCTGGGGCCGGGCAAGGGCATCGAGCGGGTCATCGATGCGATGGTC
Organism: Mycolicibacterium chubuense; assembly: GCF_001044255.1. GTDB lineage: Bacteria > Actinomycetota > Actinomycetes > Mycobacteriales > Mycobacteriaceae > Mycobacterium > Mycobacterium chubuense. Next base: position 152,827 of record NZ_JYNX01000019.1, on the reverse strand, counting down.
TCGCTCAAGGATCTCGCCCAGCAGCCCCGATACCTCGTCGCGGGCCGCACGCACCCCAAGGTGCTGGCCCTGCACGGTGATACCTACCGGGAAAGCCTTGTCGCACAAGCAAAACGTCTCGGTGTCGAGGATTCGGTGTCCTTCGACGCGGCCTACCGCACACCCGCGGCGCTGACCGCGCTGATGCAGACCGCCTCGGTTGTCGTGCTGCCGTACGACTCGAAGGAGCAGGTCACCTCCGGCGTGCTCGTCGACTCGATCGCCAGCGGACGACCCATCGTGGCAACCGCGTTCCCGCACGCCGTCGAACTGCTCGGCAACGGCGCGGGCACTCTGGTCGCCCACGACGATCCCGATGCGCTGGTGCGCGCCCTGCGCCGGCTGCTCACCGACCCGCGGGTTGCCGGCACCATGGCCTCCGAAGCACGTGAGCTGGCCCCGTCGATGGCGTGGCCCGTGGTGGCCGGGTCCTACATCAAGGTCGCGCAGCGCCTGGTCGCCGCGCGGATGGCGTCCGCGTGACCGGCCCGGTGCCCGCGGTGGTGTTCACGCACCTGCTGCGGATGACCGACCACCGTGCCACGTTCGAGCACGCCAAGCTGACCCAGCCGCGTCGCGAGCACGGATACTGCGTCGACGACATGGCCCGGGTGCTCATCGTCGCCACCCGGGAGCCGGGGTCAGGCGGTCCGGTGAACGGGCTGGCCGGCAAGGCCCTGGGTTTCCTCAACGACGCCCAGTCCTATGACGGCGGATGTCGCAACCGGATGGACAGCGCGGGACGCTGGCAGGACCAGCCGGGCACCGACGACCACTGGGGCCGGATGGTGTGGGCATTGGGTACCGCCGCCGCGCACAGCGATGTGAGCCTCGTGCGCCGGCTCGCGACCGTGCAGTTCGAGCGGGCGGCCCAGACCAGGTCACCCCATCCGCGGGCGATGGCCTTCGCCGCGATCGGCGCCGCCGAACTCCTCGACGTCACCCCCGGACACCCGGCCGCGCGCGCCCTGCTGACCGACTACGCGCGCTCCATTCCGGCTGCCCCGCAGGATCCCGAATGGCGTTGGCCCGAGCCACGTCTGCGCTACGCGAACGGCGCGCTCGTCGAAGCGATGATCGCGACCGGTGTCGCCCTCGACGATCCGGCGCTGCTCGACCGCGGCCTGGACCTGCTGGAGTGGCTGCTCGACCTCGAGACGGTCGACGGTCATCTGTCCCCGACACCCGTCGCGGGGCGGGGTCCCGGCGACCGGCGGCCCGCATTCGACCAGCAGCCGATCGAAGTGGCGAGCCTGGCCGACGCGTGCGCCCGCGCCGCCACCGTTGATCCGCGGCCGGCCTGGCCTGAGGGCCTGCGCGCAGCGGCCGCCTGGTTCGAGGGCGACAACGACCTCGGCATGCCGATGTGGGACCCCAGCACCGGGGGAGGTTTCGATGGCCTGCATGGCGACCGGGTGAACCTGAACCAAGGTGCGGAGTCCACGCTGGCCGCTTTGTCGACCATGCAGCAGGCGCGTCGTTTTTCGCCTGTGCCGCAATGACATCGGCGCGAGCCGAGCTCGCGACCCGCAGCGCTACGCGAGTCGACGCCGACCCGGCACGGGTGATCACCCGGCTGTTCGTCCCAGGTCAGGAGGGCTTCGAGCGCCAAGAGTCACGCGCCGGTGTGGTGCTCTCGCGGCTGCTCGCGCTCACCGACGGCGAAGTCCAGGCGGGCATGGACGACATCCTCGTCCGCTTCGATGCCCGACACCGCGATCTGCGCGGCACCTTCCGCAGGCACGCCGAGGAACTCGCCGACCGCCTCGACCCCGCCCGCACCCTCAGCGATGCGCGAATGATGTTGCTGGGAGCGACGTTCACCAATGAGTACGCCATAGAGGGGGCGGCTCTGTGCAATCCGAGCATGGTCGCCCATCCCGATCAGACGGGATTGCCGCCGGGGAGTCTGCGGTTCGTGATGAGTGTGCGCGGGATCGGGGAGGGGCACCGGTCCTCGATCGGCTTCCGCACCGGTGTCGTCGACGCGACAGGTGCGGCCACCATCGATGAGGCCGCGCCGTTCGCGTCCACCGGACGTGTCGAGTCCACGCTGATGGACGCCGCGGTGCTGCGCGCCGAACTGAGTAGCAGGGACCGTGCCGGCGAGGCATCGGACTACATCTTCGGCGCGCTCGGCGAGCTCTTCACCCGGTCCGATCTCGACGAGCGGCTGGACAGTCTGCGCTCCCATCTGCGCACCCGCGGCCACGCCGAGGAAACCATCGGCATGGTGCGCGAGGTCGCCGCACGCTCGTACGCGGTCCGTTTCGCCCGTGATGTCACTCTGTCCGAGCGTGTGCTGTGGCCGTCCATGGAGGCCGAGCAGGCCGGTGTGGAGGATGCCCGGTTCGTCCGGTTCATCCACGACGACGGCGCTGTCACCTATTACGCCACCTACACCGCCTACAGCGGTTCGCACATCAGTCAGCAGCTGCTGGAGACCACGGATTTCCGGACATTCACCTCAGGGCCGCTCGTCGGGCGCGCTGCGGCCAACAAGGGTCTGGCGCTGTTCCCGCGGCGGATCGGCGGCCGCTTCGCCGCCATGTCCCGGTCCGACCGGGAGACCAACACCGTCGCCTTCGCCGACCATCTGGCCGTGTGGCCGACGGCGTCGCCGTGCCAGCAGCCGATCGAGACGTGGGAGACGGTGCAGCTCGGAAACTGCGGTCCGCCCATCGAAACCGACGCGGGTTGGCTTGTGCTTACGCACGGTGTCGGACCGATGCGCACGTACAGCATCGGGGCGATCCTGCTCGATCTGCAGGACCCCACGCGGATGATCGGGCGGCTACGACGGCCGCTGCTGACACCGGCCGCCGACGATCGGGACGGCTACGTACCCAACGTCGTCTACTCCTGCGGCGGACTCGTGCACGCCGGCACGCTGGTGATCCCGTACGGCATCTGTGACGCCGCGATCGGGCTGGCGACGGTGCCGCTCGCCGATCTGCTCGACGAGATAGTGCAGCCATGAGGGAACGTCAGCACGACCCAAGCGAACTTGTCGTCCACGTCGGGGCGGGCTTCGCCGCCAAGGAGAGACCGCTCGTGCGCAAGGACCTGTCCTCGCTGCGGCCCCACCTCGGCAGGTGGGACATCGACGAGGTCAGCGTCCAGGTGTCACTGCAGGACCGCGGCCGCCGCGAGCAGCGGGTCACGCTGCGCACCGTCGTGCCCGAGCTTCCCCCGCTGATCGCCGTCTCGACGGACGCGAACCTCGCCTACGCGATCGCCCAGGCCAAACACGATGTGATCCGGCAGCTCAAGGAGCAGAAGGTGGCGCGCGAACCGCTGCAGCATCGCCGGCACCGCGCCAGGACGGTCCGCCTTCCGTCAGGACCTGAGTACCTCGGCGGCCGCGTACACTAGAAGTACACGCCGGCGCGTTGCCTGTGGCACCCCGGCTCCGGATCTCGAAACATCGGGTCCCGCTGCACATCATCGGCCGGACCACGCAAGGACACCTCATCGCCATCACGGACGTCGCCGCGTATACCCATCTGTCCACCCGTGACATCGAGAGCCTCGGGCGCGAACTGGACGACATCCGCGCCGACATCGAAGAATCGCTCGGTGCGCGCGACGCCGCGTACATCCGTCGCACCATCCTGTTCCAGCGCACACTCGACGTCGCCTCACGCGTGCTCCTCGCCGGCACCCGATCGAAGCTGGGCTGGGCCGCCGGAACGGCGGCGCTCGGGTTCGCCAAGAGCGTCGAGAACATGGAGATCGGCCACAACGTGTCGCACGGCCAATGGGATTGGATGAACGATCCCGAGATCCACTCGAGCACCTGGGAGTGGGACATGGTCGCGCTGTCGTCGCAGTGGAAGTCCTCCCACAACTACCGCCACCATGTGTTCAGCAATGTGCTCGGCGAGGACGACGACATCGGGTTCGGCGTGATGCGGGTGACACCGGATCAGCCGTGGGAGCGCAAACATCTGCTGCAGCCGCTGCAGAACCTGTTCCTGGCGCTCACGTTCGAGTGGGGAATCGCGCTGCACGGTATCGACATGCGGCGCGGTAAGGACGAGTGGAGAGCGCAGATGAAAGCACTGGGCGCCAAAGCCGTTCGGCAGGGCTTCAAGGACTACCTGCTGTGGCCGCTGCTGAGCCTGCGGCGCTGGCGCCGGACCCTGGCGGCGAACTCGGTGGCCAATCTGCTGCGCAACCTGTGGACGTACGTGGTGATCTTCTGCGGGCACTTCCCCGACGGGACGCAGAAGTTCACCGCCGACGTCCTGACGGCGGAGACGCGGGCGGAGTGGTATCTGCGGCAGATGCTCGGGGCGGCCAACTTCAAGGCCGGCCGTTTCCTGGCGTTCGCCAGCGGGAACCTCTGCTACCAGATCGAGCACCACCTGTTCCCCGACCTGCCGAGCAACCGGCTGGCCGAGATCGCCGGGCGGGTGCGTCCCCTCTGCGAGAAGTACGGTCTGCCCTACAACACCGCGTCCTTTGCGCACCAATATGGTTCGACGCTGGGCATCATCCACCGGCTGGCCTTCCCGGACGGATTCTTCGAACCTCGGCGGTCGGCGCAGGTCGCTCCGATGCGGCCGCGACGCCGCGCCGCCAGGGCAGCCGCCCGCCGGCAGGCCGCGGCCTGAGGGCTGCTCAGTCGGCGGGGGACGCCGTCGGACGGTGCGGATACTCGGCGCCGCGTCCCTGGAACGACAGGATCTCCTCGTTCAGCACCACCCCGTCGCGCATCTCCACGGCGCGCTGAACCGTGGTGCTGTCCTCCCACGCCGTGGGGCCGCCGAGGACCGTCTCCAGGTGCGGCAGCAGCGCCTCGCTGATCTCCCACGTCGCGGAGTTGAACAGGTAGGACGGGCTGTGGTCCACGGCGTAGTAGTGGATACCGTTGGGCAACAGACGAAGTGGATCGGCGAACGAGGTGGGCTCGGCCCAGGTGAACCCCATCCCGGCATCGCAGGACACGTCGACGATCACGCTGCCGGGGGTGAATGCGGCCAGGTCGGCCTCGGTGGCGAAAATCAACGGATTGTTCGGGTTCTGCAGCACGCAGTTGACGGCGATGTCGTGGCCGGCGAGCAGCTGGGCCACGGGGATCACGCCGTCATCGGGGGTGTCGACCCACGTCGCCTCGGGCGGGTCGTCATCGTCATGGCTCATCTGGAAGAGCTGCACCGAGGGGATCGGGGCGGCGACGGCGGCGACGTCGCGGTTGGTCAGCACGTGGACCTCGTCGACGCCGTGCGCATTGAGCGCGGTGACGGCGCCGCGCGCGGTGGCGCCGAACCCGATGACCGCGGCGCTCAGGCGCCGGCCGTAGTTCCCGGTGACACCGATGAGTTGCAGGGCGTGCAGCACCGAGCAGTACCCGGCCATCTCGTTGTTCTTGTGGAAGACGTGCAGCGCGAAGCTTCCATCGGAGTTCCAGTGGTTCATCGACTCGAACGCGATCATTGTCAAGCGCCGGTCGATGGCGGCCTGAGTGACGTCGGGATTCTGGACCAGGTGCGGCCAGCCCCAGACGATCTGCCCCTCGCGGAATTCGGCAAGGTCCTCTGCTTCGACCTTGGGCAGCAGGATGACGTCGCAGTCGGCGATCAGCTGCTCGCGGGTCCGGATGCCGCCGACCAGGTCGGCGAGGGCGTCGTCGGTGGCGCCGAAATGGGCGCCGTAACCCTGTTCGACGAAGATGCGCGCCGCGATCGACGGGTCGATGCGTGCGAAGTGGTCGGGGTGGATGGGCAGCCGGCGTTCGTCGGGTTTGCGCGAGGTGGCGAGAACTCCCAGAGACAGCGCCGGGGTGTCGGTGTGTGTCGTCACTCGGCTGTCTTCGGGGCGTTGTCCGCACGGATCTGGTGTTCCAGTTTGGTGTCACGGCCGCGCTCGACGAACGCCTCCTTGTCACGCAGGTGCGTGGCATCGCGTCGGGAGTCGGCTCCCCGGCTCGTGGAGGAACGAATGCCCGTCAGCACCTGACGCGATGCCTTGGCGCCGGATTCGAGGAGCGCGAGCAGCCGGGACTCGATGGCGGAGAACATGGTTATATCCGTTCTGCTGGTAAGAGATTCAGTACACGCTCGATCAGGGTGGGTGTCAACACAGACGTCGTGACCCGTCACGCAGGCGGGGGAGGGGGCGGCGGCGGTGGCGGAGGGGGTGCCGGCCAGGGCAGCACGATCGGCGGCAGGCCGGGAATCTCGATGACGTTCGGCGGCGGCGGAGGGGGTGGCGCGTCGGGTGGCGGCGGCGCGGCCGGGGCGCTGGGGGGAGGCGGCTGGTACACCGGCGCCGGGGCAATGCCGTTGCTGGTGTTGATCGTGATGATGGACCCGGGGATGGTCTTGCCGCGTGGCGTGGTGCCGACGACGGTGCCCCTGCTCGAATAGCTGTTCACCGGGGTCGGGTCCGGAGCGACCTGGAATCCTGCGTCCGTCAACTTCTTTCGTGCCGCGTCGAGCTTGAGTCCGACCACACTGGGTACCTCGCTGCCGGGTCCGCCGTCCACATAGCGCGGGTCTGTGGGCGGCATCGCGACCGGACCGAAGTAGTCGGCGATCGGTTCCATCGCCGTGAACCACGTGCGGGCCGGTTCGGTTCCGCCGTAGAGGTTTCCGCTGCCGCACTTGCGCAGCGGAGACGTGCACAGCCCCGACGGGTTCGGGGAGTCGTCGAAGATGTAGTTCGCGGCCGCGTACTGATTGGTGAACCCGAGGAACGCCGAGGAGCGATGCGATTCGGTGGTGCCGGTCTTGCCGGACATCGGCAGGTCCCAGCCGGCCGATCCCGCGGCGCCCGCCGCGGTGCCGCTGGTGTGGTCCTTGCCCAGCGCATTGGCCAACGTGTTGGCCAGCCCCTCGGGCACCACCTGCTCGCACGGCGCGGTCTCCAGTGGCACCTCGCGGCCGTCGCGGCCGAACACCGTGTCGATCGGGTTCGGCGGGCACCACATGCCCCCCGAGGCCAGCGTCGCCGCCACGTTGGACAGTTCGAGCGCGTTGAGCTCGAGCGGCCCGAGGGTGAAGGAGCCGAGGTTCTGCCGCTTGACCCAGTCGGCGAGGCTCTCGTTGCTCCCGGGGTCGTAGGCGCGGGCGGTTCCGGGCTCGGCGTAGGAGCGCAGGCCGAGCCGGACGGCCATGTCCACCGCGCGGGGAACCCCGATCTGGGCGATCAGTTTCGCGAACGCGGTGTTGGGCGACTTGGCCAGCGCGTCGGTGACGTTCATCTGCCCGGAGTAGTTCGAGGCGTTCTTCACGCACCACGTCTTCGGTGGGCAGCCCGGCTCGCTGCTGTCGCCCAGGCCGGTGCCGCGGAAGGTCTGCGGCACGTCGAGGGTGGCGTTGATGCCCAGGCCCATCTCGAGCGCCGCGGCGGTGGTGAAGATCTTGAAGATCGACCCGGCGCCGTCACCGACGAGGGAGAAGGGCTGGGGCTGAACGGTCTGGCGGGCGTTGAGGTCGAGGCCGTAGGTGCGGTTGTCGGCCATCGCGACGATGTGGTGGGCGTCCCTGCCGGGCCGGATCACGCTCATCACGCTGGCGACGCCGTCGGCGGTGGGGTCGGCCAGCTCGTCGACGGCGTTCTTGACGCGGTCCTGGACCATGGGGTCGAGGGTGGTCTTGATCAGGTAGCCGTTGCGGGCCACATCGTCCTTGCTCAGGCCCGCGCGCGCCAGGTACTGCAGCGCGTACTCGCAGAAGAACGCGCGGTCACCGGCGGCGATGCAGCCCTGCGGCAGCGGATCGGGCTGCGGCAGCACCCCGAGCGGCTGGGCCTTGGCGAGCCGGAGTTCCTCGGCCTGCTCGGGCAGGTTCGCGATCATCGTGTTGAGCACGACGTTGCGCCGCTCCAGCGCGGCCTCGGGGTGGGTGTAGGGATCCAGCGCGCTGGGGGAGCGCACCATCCCGGCCAGCAGGGCGGCCTGCTGCCAGTTCAGGTCGGCGGCGTTGATGCCGAAGTAAGTGCGCGCGGCGTCCTGCACGCCGAACGCGCCGTTGCCGAACGACACCAGGTTCAGGTAGCGGGCCAGGATCTCGGCTTTGGGCAGCGCGGCGTCCATGTCGAGGGCGGCCCGGATCTCGCGCAGCTTGCGGGCGGGGCTGATCTCGACCGCGGCGCGCCGTTCGGCATCGGTCTGTGCGGTGACGAGGAGGTTGAAGTTCTTGACGTACTGCTGCTCGATGGTCGACCCGCCGCGGGTGTTGCCGTCACCCTGCAGGTAGCCGGACAGGCCGGTCAGGGTGCCCTGCCAGTCGACGCCGTTGTGTTCGGTGAAGCGCTTGTCCTCGATCGAGATGATCGCCAGCTTCATCGTGTTGGCGATGCGATTGCTGGGCACCACCCAGCGGCGCTGCTCGTACAGCCACGCGATCGGAGTGCCCGCCGCGTCCACCATAGTGGACACCGTCGGCACCTCTCCTTCGAGCAGTTGCGTGGATTCCTCTGTGGCAGAGGCGGATACACGCATCAGCACGGATCCGGCACCGCCGACGAACGGGAACATCAACGCAGCGGCGAGCAGCCCGGCGAGGACGCAGCAACCTGCCAGCCGGGCGATGGCCCCCCACGTTGCCCGACGACGGCCGCGCATGGCGTCAGCTTATGGCTGCCCGGTACGCCCGGTGGGCGGATGTGACCAAATTCTTTCGGCACCAAAGGCGAGCCGCCGGGCAAGGACAATGGGGGCATGACCCCTTATGACCTCGGCGCGATCCGCACCCGGATGGGCAGCGCCCTGTTCGGCATGGTGGCCGGCCCCGAGGGCCCGGAGAACCGAGCGCGGATCCACGAGACGCCAGGCCCGCGGTGGTTCCCCGAGGACCGGCCGATCCGGCAGGTACATGCCGATGCGTCGATGTTCGTCGGGGGTCTGCGCGCGCTGCTGCTGCAGTCGCTGCATCCGCTGGCGATGGCGGGGGTGGCCGAGCACTCCGACTACCGCGGCGACCCGTGGGGCCGGCTGGCCCGCACGAGCACCTTCCTCGCCGTGACGACGTTCGGCGCGGCCGACGACGCGCAGCGCGCGGTCGACAAGGTGCGCGGTATCCACCGCCGGGTGCGCGGGACGGCGCCGGACGGCCGCCCCTACGAGGCCGGTGACCCGCACCTGTTGGAGTGGGTGCACATCGCCGAGACCGACAGCTTCCTGCGGGCGCATCAGCTGTACGGCTCGCAGCCGCTGGATCAGGAGGGCCGCGACGGGTACGTCGCCGACACCGCGCAGGTGGCGGTGAAGCTCGGGGTGGTCGACCCGCCGCGCACGGAAGCGGAGTTGGCTGAGCGGCTCGCGGCGTACCGGCCGGAGCTGGGCGGGACGGCCGCGGCGCGGGATGCGGCGCGGTTCCTGTTGCTGACGCCGCCGCTGCCGGTGCTGGCGCGGGCGCCGTACACGGCACTGGCCGCGGCCGCGGTCGCGATGCTGCCGCGGTGGGCGCGGAGTCCGCTGTGGCTGCCGTACCTGCCGCCGGTCGAGGCGACGGTGGTCCGCTCGGCGGGGCACGTGCTGGTCGGCGGCATCCGGTGGGCGATGACGGCCAACGCGGGGTAGGTCAGCGCTGGACGGAGACCCAGGTCTCCAGCCGGGCGCTCTCGGCGACGGCCTCGGCGACGAGCACCTGCTCGAAGCCGTCGGCGAAGGTGGGGTAGGCCGGCTGGGCCGGGGGTTCGTCGGCGTCGATGGCCTCGTAGACGGCCCGGAAGAACGCCTTGAACGCGTCGGGGTAGCCCTGGACGTGGCCGGCCGGGTAGTCGCCCGTGTCGCGCAGCTGAAGTTGGTTGGGCTGGTCGCGGTGACCGGTCCACAGCTGCTCGGGGTTCTCGGAGTCCCAGCGCAGCGACGCGCCGGATCCACTGAGCTCGACGGCGAGCTGATTCTTGCGGCCGGGGGACACCTGGGAGAGGGTGAGGACGCCGCGGGCGCCGCCGTCGAAGCGGAGCAGGATGCCGGCGGTGTCCTCGGTGCTGGACCGCTCGGGCAGGGCGGTGGTGAGGTCGGCCATCACGGATTCGACGCGCTGGCCGCTGATGAAGCCGGCGAGATCGAGCCAGTGCGAACCGATGTCGCTGACGGTGCGCAGCGGGCCACCGAGTTCGGGGTCGAGGCGCCAGTTGGTGTCGGTCTCCTTGGACAGCCAGTCCTGGAGGTAGGACCCGGTGACAAGTCGCAGGGATCCGAGGTCGCCGGCGCGGACGCTCTGCGCGGCCTGCTGGCACAGCGGGTAGAGGCGGGAGATGAAGCAAACGGCATTGACGACGCCGAAATCCTTTGCGGCGGTGACGATGTCACTGGCTTGGGCGGGGGTGAGGGCGAGCGGCTTCTCGCAGATGACGTGCTTGCCTGCGCGCATAGCGGCCATCGCCTGGGCGTAGTGGAGATGATTGGGGGAGCAGATGTGGACGGAGCGGACGCGGGGGTCGTCGAGCATCTCCTCGAAGCTGCAGTAGTAGGCGCCCAGTCCGGAGGCGGCGGCGCGGTCCGGGCTTGATCCGACCACGCCGACCACCGGAACGCCGATGCGCGCCAACGCTTCTGCGTGCACCCGGCCCATCAGGCCGGTGCCCACGATGGCTGCGCCGGTGTCGATCATGGTTTGACACCCAGGAGAGGAGTGTGAGCGAACGGTGGCAGCCGTGTTAGCCGTGTGAATAATTCACGGCATGCTGTGCCACTTGACGCCTGAGCGAAGTAGGCGGTGTCAGCGCAGGTTTGGCTGATGCGTGCCGCCGGGCGGGCGTGCGGGGACATAGGGGGATACCTTAGCTGTCAATCGCGTCATGCAGGGCTGCTGGTAGTCCTTGTCATCGTCTCGCAACATCCCATCGTTACCGGTGGGTAGCGAAAGATGCTGTGGCGGGCGGTCATACAACGGTATGGTCTCGCCGACGGACCATTCGACGGGCTTACTGACTGAGCCGACGGTCAGGCGAGCCTCAGCGCGTGACGACGAGCTTGAGCGCCGGTTCGAGCCAGTGGTCGGCGGCGTCGTCCCAGTTGACGAGCGTGGTCGGCACCTCGAGCGGATCGATGGTGCCCGCGGCGACGAGCTCGAGGACATCGGGAAGGTAGCGCCGGGAGTCGGCGCGGGAGGTGTGCAGGGTGATGCCGCGGGTGTACATCTCGAGCATCGGCAGCGGCGTCGCGGCGGAGAAGTGGATCGTCACCACGGTGAGGCGCCCGTACGGCTCGGTGGAACGGATCGCGCAGTGCAACCCGTCGACGCTGAGCGAGGCGCCGACCACGATCGGCGCGCGGTCGAGCCGGCGGGGGAACTGCGGACCGACGTCAATGACGTCGGCGCCCAGGTCGGCCGCGGCGGCAAGGCGCTGCGGATCGTTGTCGACGTAGCGGACGGTGCCTGCGCCGAGGGCCCGCGCGCAGAGGATGGTGTAGAGGCTGATCGAGGGGGCGTCACCGCCCACGATGAGGACGTCGGCGCCGGGGCGCGCGCGCAGGCCGTCGACGACGGTGCGGTAGGCGTCGATGACGTTGTCGGGGATGGTGGCGAGCGCGATGGCGCTGATCGACTCCGGCGCGGGAACGAGGAGGTGGTCGGCGTCGGGGACGAGCAGCAGGTCGGCGAGGCCGCCGCCGTGACCACCGCCGGATTCGCCGAACCCGAAGGCGGCGCCGGCGCGTGCGTAGTAGGGGTCGCAGGCTGCGTAGCGGCCGCCGGTGCAGGGGGTGCATCGGCCGCACGAGACCTGGAACGGCACGGCGACACGCTGTCCTTCTTGTATGTGGGTGACGCCGTCGCCGACGGCGACGACCTCGCCGGCGATCTCGTGGCCGACGGGGTAGGGGCCGGGGAAGATACCGAAGCCGGCCATCGCGGGGTCGAGGTCACAGCGGGCGACGGCGAGCGGACGGACGACGGCCTGCCCGGGACCCGGCTCGGGGTCGGGGGCGTCCTGCCATTCGAGCCGTCCCGGCTCGACGAAGACGAGATGGCGCATGGAAACAGCTTGGCAGGTGGATGGTTATTGAGTGCCCACCCGACGTTTGGCGTCTTTGTCGACCGCGGTGGCGATGTCGTGGACGAGCCGAGAATGCCACTGCTTGTGGGCCGCCAAATCTGCTGTGAGCGCATGACAGTCGGGGCACTCCTGATGCGCCTGGGTCTGTTCCATGGCCGGCACCTCCTCAGATGCTGTGCAGCTGTGTCCACGGTGGCACGACGGAGACCCTCCGTCCAGCATGAACGGCAACCTGGTGACTTCCGTCCCTATCACCGAAGAGAACCCGGTGCTCTGATGGATCTGACGGGACGGCGTTGTCCGGACCGGCGGACTGAGCCGTCCGTCGGATGGAGGTCACTGCAATGAACACGTCTCAACAGGTCCACGACAGGACGCGGATGTTCGCCCGTGTGCTCGGACCCTTCCTGGTGATCGTCGACCTCGCGGCCGTGCTGCGAGCGTCGCATATGCCGGCGCTGCTGTCGGACTTCTCGTCGTCCTCGGCGTGGCCGTGGATATCGGGTGCGTTCATCCTGATCGCCGGCCTTGTCGTCGTCGCCCTGCATCAGTACTGGCACGGACCCGCGGCCATCATCGTCTCGGCGCTGGGCTGGCTGATCGTCGTCCGCGCGGTGTTGCTGTTGTTCTTCCCCGATACGTTGATGTCGTTGGCCGACAGCATGATCGGTGCGACGGCGTGGTGGGTGGCGGTGTGCGGCGTGGCCGCGCTGATCGGTGTGTACCTGACGTACGTCGGCTGGGCGCCGGAGCGCCATCGGCCGGCCGCGCACGCGACGGACGCGAGCCGCGACGTGACTCCGGCTGTGTAGCCGGGGGCATGATGATCACCCTCTACGTGGTGGCCGGCGCGGTCACCCTGACACTGCTCTCGATTCTCGGGACCAGCGTGCGCGTGATCCAGCAGTTCGAGCGCGGTGTGGTGTTCCGGTTCGGCAAGGTGCAATCCCGGGTGCGCGAGCCCGGGCTGAGACTGCTGATCCCGGTCGCCGATCATCTGCAGAAGGTGAACATGCAGATCATCACGATGCCGGTGCCGGCCCAGGACGGCATCACCTGCGACAACGTGACCGTCCGGGTGGATGCGGTGATCTACTTCAAGGTGGCCGATCCGGTGCGGGCGGCCGTCGACGTCCAGGACTACATGTCGGCGATAGGGCAGGTCGCGCAGACATCGCTGCGGTCCATCATCGGCAAGAGCAACCTCGACGATCTGCTGTCCAACCGGGAGCACCTCAACGAGGGCCTGGAGTTGATGATCGACAGCCCGGCGCTCGGTTGGGGCATCCACATCGACCGCGTCGAGATCAAGGACGTGATCCTGCCCGACTCGATGAAGCGATCGATCGCCCGGCAAGCCGAGGCGGAGCGGGAGCGGCGGGCCCGGGTCATCACCGCCGACGGCGAATTGCAGGCCTCGCAGAAGCTCGCCGCGGCCGCCGCGGTGATGTCCGAGCAGCCCTCGGCGCTGCAACTGCGGCTGCTGCAGACGGTGGTCGAGGTGGCCGCGGAGAAGAACTCGACACTGGTGCTGCCCTTCCCCGTCGAACTGCTGCGCTTCCTCGAACGGTCAACACCGCAGGAGCACGCCGACGATGTTCAGGCTGCGCTGACGGTGTCGCTGTCGGACATCTCGGCTGCGCTGACGCAGCCTCAACGGGAAGCCACAGTGCGATGATGGCGCACGTATCCAGTGACAGCTGAGGAGCGTGGGATGGGTTTCGAGCGGATCGACGATCTTCTGAACGGTGTGACCGCCGACGGGGCGCTGCATGGTGTCGCCGCGACGGTGGTCGGCCGTGACGGCGTCCTCTATGAGCATGCCGCCGGAGATGCGAAGCCGGACAGCATGTTCCGCAACGCGTCGATGACCAAGGCCGTCGCCACCACCGCAGCGCTGCAGCTCGTCGAGCAGGGGCGCGTCGACTTGGACGCGACCGTGGCGTCGATCGTGCCCGAGTTCGGCGAACTCCAGGTGCTCGACCACGTCGACGGCCTTGAGCCGGTCCTGCGGGCGCCCACCACGCAGGCGACTGTCCGGCAACTGATGAACCACACGGCCGGCTGCGGCTATCACTTCCTCAACCACAAGCTCTTCGCCTACTGCAACGAGCACAACTTTCCCAACCCGCTCGAGGGCATCAAGCAGAGCCTCAGCGCCCCGTTGGTCCACGATCCCGGCACGGTGTGGGAGTACGGCGTCAGCACCGACTGGCTGGGCATGCTCGTCGAGGCCGTCAGCGGCCAGACGCTGGCCGACTACCTCGCCGAGCACGTCTACGGTCCGCTCGGTATGAAGGACTCGACGTTCGACCCGAGCGACGAGCAGCGCGCGCGGTTGCTGCCCATCCGTTTCCGGGCGCCGGACGGTGGCCTGCTGGCAACCGATCTCGACCTGCCGGCCGAGCCGGAGTGGGACGCCGCGGGGCACGGGTCCTACGGGACGGTCGCCGACTACGGGCGTTTCGTGCGTGCCTGGCTCACCGGCGGTGAGCTCGACGGCGCGCGCATCTTGAAGGAGGAGACGGTCGACCTGGCGCTGCGGGATCACCTCGACGGGGCGCCACTGCCGAAGGAGATGGAGCCGACCATCCCCGAGCTGACCAAGCCGGTCCAGTTGCTCGATGTCCCCCAGGGCTGGGGCCTCGGGTTCCACCTGTACTTGATCGACCTGCCCGGCATGCGCAGCGCCGGGTCGGCCGACTGGTCGGGGCTGTTCAACAGCTTCTTCTGGATCGACCGCAAGGCGGGGATCGGCGCGGTGATCGCGACGCAGCTGCTGCCGTTCTTCGACGACAAGGTGGTCGAGACGATCCTCGGCTTCGAAGCCGCGGTCTACGCGGAACTCGGCTCAGCGGTTTCCTGAGCCAGACGTTCAGACTGCGCTGACGGCGCACATTTCGCCGATTTCGCCGCCGTGAGCGCACCCTCAACGGTCGACTGCCTTACCTCAGGGGAAGGAAACTCTTCCTTCCCCGGCACTGGACTCTGGCTTGCCGGCGATTACGGCGTAGGCCTCTGAGCAGCAGTATTCCTCTCAACAGCAGAACAACCCAGCTCCACCCGAGAGGAAACCATCATGAGCGCATCGACCACCCGCAGGGGCCTCAAGTACGCCGCCACCATCCTCGGCGCCTTCGCCGTCCTCGCGGTCGCTCCGGCCACCGCCTTCGCCACCGACAACGAGCCCACCCCCGGTGGCGGCTGCACCTACACCGACGCGGACGGCTACCCGATCCCGATCGACGACGGCCAGGACGTCTTCGTCGACGGGAAGATCGTCAGCTGCCGCGGCGGCACGATCGTCGTCACGACGGCGCCCAGCCGCGGCAGCGTCTTCCAACCGACGGGGCCCAAGAACGGTGGCGTCTTCCAGCCGACGGAGTCCGGTGGCGGCAGCGTCTTCCGGCCGCCGGTGATCAACCGCGCGCCCGTCCTCGCTCAGCCCTGATCCCCTCCCCGGCTCGGCCCGTCGCCACCACGGTGACGGGCCGAGTCGCGTTCGCCGTCCATGAACCGTCTCGCTACGCCAGAATCGATGCCATGTCTTCCCACCTGGAAGTCTTCACGCCGTCCGGCCGGGAGCTCGTGCCCCTGGCCGGCCAACGCGTGACCCTCGGCAAGGCCTCGGGCAACGACATCGCTCTCGAGCACGACGCCACGGTGTCGCGGCTGCACGCCGTGTTCGAAAACCTCGGGGCCGCATGGTCGATCCGTGACATGGGCAGCCGCAACGGCACCTACCTCAACGGAGAGAAGCTCACCGCGGAACGCGTCCTGCACTCCGGCGACGAGGTGCGGGTCGGCAAGTCTCGATTGATCTTCTGGATGGTGCGCGAGTCCGCCGCCGGCGGCCGCGACGAGGCGACCGTCTCCGCCGCGCCCGTCGAGGGGCCGCCGCGGCTGACCCGGCGGGAGTACGACGTGCTCGTGGTGTTGTGCCGCCCGCTGGTCTCCGACGACCCGTTCCCCGAGCCCGCGTCGGTCCGGGCGATGGCCGGCGAGCTCTATGTCACCGAGGCCGCCGTCAAACAGCACCTGCAGAACCTCTACGACAAGTTCGCCATTCCCAGCGAGGGCGACCGGCGGGTGCGGCTGGCCAACGAGGCGCTGCGCCGGGGTGCGGTGACGCTCGCGCAGCTGCGCGACAGCACTACGTGAAGTCCAGCGCCTCGACGGTCGCCACCGGCCCTTCGTGGGTCGGCCGATCGGCGCCGCCGATGCTGTAAACGGTGTTGCCGACCGCCGCGACCGCTTCGCCGTGCACGGGGGTGTTGATGGGCGCCTGGGTGCTCCACTTGCGGTTGGCGATGTCGTAGATCTCGACGGTGGGCAGCACCCGAGTCGGCTCCTCGCCGCCGACCACCACGATGCGGCCGTCGATGAACGCGGCGCCGAAGCTGCCGCGCGGGGTTGGCATGTCCGGCAGCTTCTCCCAGTTCCCGGACGCCGGATCGAACCGCTCGAAGGCCCCGGAGTTCTCGTCGGCGCTGAGGAAGCGCCCACCGACGGTGTACACGTAGACGCCGTCCGATACTGCCGCCAGATGCTCACGGGGCGTGGGCATGTCGGCCGCCTGTGTCCACGATGTGCCGTTGAAGACCTCGGTCTGCGGCACGATCTGCTTGTCGTTCTGGCCGCCGACGACGACGAGCTTGTCGTCGACCACCGCCGCCGCGGACGCCGCCCGCGCGTGCTGCAGGCTCGGCAGCTCGACCCAGGTGTTGTCGCGGAACGCGAACACCTTGTCCGACGCCTGCGTGATCGTGTCGGTGGCGCCGCCGATGACCACGACCTCGCCGCGGTAGGTCGCCGCCGCCGCGTGGTTCAGCGGGATCGGCAGCGACTGCTGCGGCTGCCACTGTTGGGTCGCGGGGTCGTATGTCTCGACGGTCTGCAAGGTCTCGCCGTCGCGGATTCCGCCGATGAGCCAGATCTTGTCGTTCAGCACGGTCCACGCCGTCATCAAGCGCGGCGTCGGCGCGTCCGGCAGTGACCGCCACTGTGCCGCGGGTTGCGGCGTGCGTGGCGCGAGTTTCAGTGCTTCGGCCGACGATGTGGCCTGGCCGTCGCCCGGGCCGGTCGACCCGCCGATCGCGTACACCGTTTTGCCGACGGCCGCCACGGCCGCGCCGTGCCGCGCGGTGCCGAGGTCCGGCAGGTCGGACCACGTGGCCGTCGTCAGGTCGAGCGCGGACACCGTCTTGAGGGGCCGCCCCGCGGCAGTGCCGCCGACCGCCACCAGCCGGGCGTCGGTGACCGCGACCCCGAAGTCGCTGCGCGGCTGGGGAAGTGGGGGCATGGCCGTCCAGGTGTTCGCGGCCGGGTCGTACGCCTCGACGGTCGCCAGGTCCGCGCCGCTTGTGCCGCCAACCGCGTAGACGAGCTTGCCGTCCGATGCCGCAGCCAGCAGCTGCCGCGGCGTCGGCATCGGTGCGCCGAGCGTCCACGCGGTGCCGTCGAACACCTCGGTGGTGTCGAGCACTTTGCCGTCGGCGTCCACTCCGCCGGCGACGACGATG
The DNA here is from genome assembly GCF_001044255.1 of Mycolicibacterium chubuense. Lineage (GTDB taxonomy): Bacteria > Actinomycetota > Actinomycetes > Mycobacteriales > Mycobacteriaceae > Mycobacterium > Mycobacterium chubuense. Next base: position 135,308 of record NZ_JYNX01000019.1, on the reverse strand, counting down.
CGGTCGCCCACCACGGCGGCGGCCCCCGCGGCGCGCGGCTGCAGCAGCGGCGGCAACTGCACCCAGCGACTGTTGACCACGCGCCACACCTGGTCGGTGGCGACTTTGGTGTTGGCGCCCTCGGTGCGCCAGCCGCCGAGCACGACGGGGGTGTCCTGCCACGTCACCGACATCGCCCGCTGCACCGGCACCGGCAGGGCTTCGCCGCCCTTCCAGCTGTCGATCGCCGGGTCGTACCCCTCGTGGGCGCCGCTGACCCGGTTGTCGGCGCCCATGCCGCCGAAGATCCAGATGGTGCCGTCGGACTGCGTGGCCGCCGCCGCATCGAGGGCCTTGCGGGCGTCGGCGATCGGCCGCCACCCGGGTTGCGCTTCGGCGGTCGGCCGCGCTGAGGAGGTGGCGGTCGCGTCGCTGGTGGTGTCGCGGTTCGTCGCGACGATGACGACGGCGCCGATGACCAGCAGCACCACGGCCGCCGCGGCGGCGAGCGCGATCAGAGTCTTCTTGCGGTTCTTCGGTGCGGCGGGCATCGGGGGAGGGGGGACCGACGGCGGGTTCGACGGGCTGCGGGCGACCATGTCGGGCGACGGGGGTGGCGGTGGGGGCGCCGGCGGTAGGGGTGGCGTGACGGTCGGGTGGGAGGGTTCGGAGAACGGAAGTGCCTGTGTGCCTTCCGGTTCCGCGGGGGGAGGGGGCGGCTCACCGATCGCCATCGCGTCGGCGGTCAACCCGTTGTGCCGCTGAGCTTCCTGGAGGGCGCGGCCCATCTGGGCAGCCGAGTCGAACCGCTCGGCCGGGTCGAGCGACATCGCCTTCTCGATCGCCGAGCACACGTCGGACGGGATGCCGTGGTCGCGCAGGTCCGGGACCGGCTGGGAGGTGATCCGGAGGTAGTGGGCGATCAGCTCCTCGTCGGTGTTGCGATCGTGGGCGGCCTGGCCGGCGATCAGCGCGTAGAGCGTGGCGCCGAGGGAGTAGACGTCGGCCTCGACGGTCGGCGGCTTGCCGGTGAGCACCTCCGGTGCGGTGTAGGACAGCGTGCCGGTGAAGAACCCGGTCACCGTCTTGTAGCCGCCGACGATGCGAGCGGTGCCGAAGTCGCTGAGCTGCGGGTCGCCGTAGTCGTTGACGAGGACGTTGGCGGGTTTGATGTCGCGATGCAAAGTGCCTGTGCGGTGCGCGGTTTCGAGCGCGCCGCACAGTTTCACGCCGATGCGCAGGGCGTCGGGCCACGGGATGCGGCCCTGCCGCCGCACCTGGTCGGCGAGCGAACCTCGTGAGTGGAAGGGCATGACGATGAAGGGCCGATCCCGTTCGGTCATTCCGACCTGCAGGATGTTCACGATGTTCGGGTGGCCCGACAGTCCGCCCATCGCGTAGCCCTCGCGCAGGAAACGTTCCTGGTCGTCCTGGTCCAGGTTGGACGCGAGGACTTTGATCGCGACGGTGCGCCCGAGCGACTGCTGGTGGCAGCGGTAGACGACGCCGCCACCGCCCCGGCCCACTTCGATGGCGTCGTCGAACCCGGCGGCTGCCAGCTCGTACGCGATCTCGCCCGCCATCGCCCCACGTCCTCCGGTGAAGTGCGAGTAGTGGGTTTACGGTACCCACCTGGGGCTCCGGAAGGGCCCGGAATGCGCTGGTCGACGAACTCACGGTGCGACCGGCGTGCCCACCACGTCGACGACCGATTGCTGCAAGTTAAGGGTGATCCCCGATTCCTAGAAACTGCCTGGACATCCATACTGGGCGGATGTCCTCAAAAGTATCGATGTGAGCCTGTGGATGGCAAACAACTCGGACCTGAAGTCGGCGCTGTGGCTCGGAGTCGAATCGCCAGCGATACAAGGATCAGCACAGTCGGAGCCATGCGCTGAAACACCGCTGAGCTGGTATTTACACTTGATCCGCGGTCGGCGACTGCGGTCGACAGAGAGTTCCAGTATGCAATCGGCGGCGTTATTTGGGTTAGCGAACGTGTGGCCAGCGACTCTGTGTCAAGATGTGCCATGTTGTTGATTGCTCCTCCGCCAGGGTGAGAACGGCGCTTCTGGGTACGCGCTTAGAGGAGGCGTACGGGAGGAATGCGTTGGCTGGTTGCAAGGGTTAGCGGGTTGATCACACCCATATCGAGGCCGTTCGGGACGTTTCGTGATGTTCGAGCCAAAGTGCGCGGACTATTCCGCGTAGTTGTCGGCGCCTTGTGCGAATGTGTGGGGCTCACGGAAAGGCCGAGAGCTTCGGGGGAGGCTGATATGGCACGGTGCTATGCCGGGGCAGCGCTGGTCGAGGGGGCGAGCAATGTCTGAGCCGGCGGCAAAGCGCAAGGTATCGCCGCGCGAGTTCCTCGATATCTGCGAACGCACCTGGCGAAAGCGCATTGACCTAGCTTCGCTCGCCGCTGAGGTGCTTGATGACATCGCGGTCCACCACCGCGAACGTTCGCTCAAAGTACTCGGGCGCCTGTATGCGGACGTTGGGCCGGGAATGGCCGGCGAATTGATGCTGCGTCGATGGCCGTCGGTTCATGTGCTAGCAACTGCCGGCGTTGCTGCTGAGCACTACGAGCGAGCGACGTTCTGGCCGAAGTTGCTCGGTCTGATTGACATCGACCCAGACCCTTCTTTTCAGCCGGCCTGGGGCAAGGCTTTCCTCGACAATCTACGCAGGTTAGGTCTGCCGACCTTTGACAAGAACGAAGATGCCGGGTCCAGGTACGTAGGGAGGATTCTTCTTCACGCGGGAATCCCGACGTATTGCCTCGGTGACTTCTTCAGAATCATCTCCTGGAAGCGCAGCACAACTCCCGGATTGACGCCCGAAGAATTCATCTCTTGGGCTTCGGCCAAGGTGTCTTCAGGTTCGGGATTCAAGAACGTCGACGTTCCTGTTCAAAGGTTCGTTCGCTTCGGCGATGAATTCGCGGTGGACGTTGCGGACCGTACGTTCGACCTGCTTGACGCCGTCACCGCTGGACTATCCGCAGGAGACGTGCTTCTACCGCAGCGGTTTTGGGACGTGGCAGAACAGCTGCACCAGCAGCGAGCAATTGACTATGTGTCTATGCCAGGGCGGGTGCGGCAGGACAATTCCGATCTGAGGCCGCGGTTGGTGCTCGATCCATTCGGGCAGGGTCTGATTCTCAGATTGCCGCCTGTCGGAGACGCGCCGGACGGAAGGGCTGTCTGGATAGTCGTACTCGACGAGGACACCCAGCGTGTTGCGACAGAGTCGCTTTGGCCCGGTTCTACGGAGCCGGCTCCACAAACAGACGTGGCACTCGGCAGGCCGGTGCGTTCGGCATCAGTTGCGCTTGCTCGTAGTGAACACCTGCAGCTCTCCTTGAGTGTTGTGGACGATGAGGATCCTTTGCTTGTCTTCGGCGAAGATTGCGAGCTGATACCGCGCGGCTTGCCTCTCCCGGCAGCCAGGGTTTGGCTGTTGTTCCCCGGCGATCTCGAGTCCCTGCGGATTGCGGGATCGTTTCAAATTGTCGCCGAAAGCCCGCTACCACCGCGGTGGTCGGGATTCTGTTTAGTTCAAGCAGACATGAGTGACGCCGTGTCAGTCTCGTTGGGCGGCAGTACTCGGACAGTCAGGAAGTTTGATGCCGCTCGCATCGACGCAGCAGCTCCTGTACGCGGCGTTCGAACGACCAGCGGCTTACCTGTCCTCGCTGAGTTGCCGCGCATTACGGTGCCGGCCAACATGTCCAAGGCCGAATGGGACGTCACGTTGCACGACACAGCGGGGGAAGTGATTGCGAGGCATCGGGTTGCCTCAGACGAGGGACCCAACCAGCTCTGGGAAAAAGTGCCTCGCCCGCTCGTCGGTGATTACACCATTCGCGTTCGCGGGCCATGGGGGCGTGGGGCGACCAGAAGCTTCACAGTTGTCGAAGGACTGGCAGTTGCTTGCACACCGGGTTGGCGCCGCTTCGTACCGGGCGGCCTACTGCCGTGCGTCGCGAATGTGCGGGTTGCCGACGGCGTTGAGCTGTCGCGCAGCCAGTTGGACTTCGATGCCCGTAAGCGAGAACAAGTAATTCGGGCCGGTGCGCAGTCGCAGTACCGTTCACTTGCCATTGTGCCACCGCACATGACAGTTGCTTATCAAAGTGCACGACTCACGATGAGTCCGTCGGTTCGGCCGCTGTCGCTTGTGCGAGAGGACATGCAGGACACTCCCGGCGAGCTGCTTCTTGATATCGGCGCTAGCGCAGAGCCAGCGTTGCACCTCATCGCGAACAATGTTGTAGTCCAATCGCTCGCAGCGCGCGGAGGTCGAGCCGGCGTATATCGGTTTGACTTCGCAGAGATTGTCGACACGCTGAGGGATTGCCCACAGGTCACGCTCGCGCTCAGCGAGGACGGCGCACTGGTTGTTGCGAACGTGAGGCCGCGGACGCTCTTCACCGGAATCGAGCTCGACGGCGACGAGCTCGTACTTCTGGATTGTGTCGCTGTCGAGGGTCTCAGCGCCTATCTGTTTGCTACTCGCGCTCCATGGCGCGAGCCCGCTTGTGTCCCCGTTGTCGATGGTCGAGTTGCGTTGCCCCCCTGGTTGGTTGACGCGGGCCCGATACGCGTGATGGCGCGTGTTGACGACCCTTGGATACCCCTCCCGACGCCTGATTGGCCACTCGCAGGCAAGTCCAGATTGGTGGAAGCTGAAGGGTGGGTGACCGACGGTGACGTCGAGGAAACCGCCATTTCGATGTTTCTTGCGGGCGATAACTCACAACCTGTCGAGATAGTCGACTTCGTTCGGTTATGGACAGCAAGAGCTTTGTTGCCATCGTTGGGACTTGGGGCGCGGATCGCCGAAGTCTCTGAGGCAATCGATACCGAGGTTTATGCGAACCCGGCGGCAGCACTAGCCGCTCTGTCGAGTTCGGAGGCTCCAAGCGACACAATCCCGACTCTGATGGTTCGCTCAGGCTTAGCCTGGGCAAACTTGGCAGAGGCGCATGAAACCTCTGCGCCGCCATGGACGAAGCGCGGAGCACTTCCCGCCGCATTGCTGTCAGCGGCAGACTCGCTGTGGTCCGACGAAGAGATCGACGCCGCAATCAGTGTTTGTGGCGACGCCGTGAATGGTCTGTTAGACGGTCAGGATCCATATGCGAGTGCTGGCCGCCTGGACGATTCTGCCGAGCTGCTAGACCAGAACCCACTGCTACGCGAGCAATTCATTCACGCAGCGGGCTTGATTCCTCAAGGCCTTCTGTCGGCGGATTCTCGTGTCCTTGCAGCGATGGACTTCGTCGCTAAGCGGCGTGACCCACGGCTTGAATGGCTGATGCGACACGCGCGCAGCGTGTTGACGGAGAGCGAGAGACTCATGCGGATGATTGGGGATCCCAAGACTCAGAAGGCATTTGAGGCCCGCCGCTACCATAGCCGAGATGATGGGTGGCGCGTTGTGCCCGCAATCTCGATGGCTTTCGCCCTAGCCGCACGACACGCTGCACGAGGACATCTAGAAGCCGAGAAGTGGATGCTCAGGGAACAGCGGGCATGGGCAGGTCTTGCCGAGGTCGCACCTCAGCTCGTCACCATCGATTTGATCATCGCTGAGTTGACCGTTGGCACCCGATTGAAGCAAGAGAGTGGTGTATCGCAATGACCACCAGTATTGATGCCGTCGCGACGTCCGATTCGATCAAGGCGACGTATCGCCGTTACCTGTCATCGCTACTCGCAGTTCGTGACCCGAAGATCGACGCAGCACTGCGGCACGCGATCGATAACACCGACATGCTGGACAAAGGGCCGTACCTCGAAGCCACTCCGCCCTATGCGCCGGGATCAGCGCTGACAACACTCATCGATGAGGGAGTCTTGGCGCCGCGATTCGTGGATCTCGCGAGCGACGCCCTACCCCTCGACCGCCCCCTCTACGTCCACCAAGAGCAGGCGATAAGGAAGGTTAACAGCGGCCGGAACATAGTGGTCGCCACGGGAACCGGCTCGGGTAAGACCGAATCCTTCCTCATCCCGATCTTGGATGCGTTGTTGCGTGAGCAGGAGCGCGGAATTCTTGGGCCCGGTGTGCGGGCACTGCTGCTCTATCCCATGAACGCGCTGGCCAACGACCAGATGAAGAGGCTTCGCCAGCTGCTTGCCGAATACCCCGCCATCACATTCGGTCGGTACACCGGCGAAACCGAGACCGATCCGCTGAAGGCGCGAGAATTGTTCGCGGAGCTCAATATCGGTGAGCCGACACTGTCGAACGAGATTCTCAGTCGCCAAGAGATGCGGGAAAGTCCACCGCACATTCTGTTGACGAATTACGCGATGCTCGAATACCTCCTGCTGCGGCCACAGGACATGGACTTGTTTGCGACAGGCGAACAGTCAAAATGGCGATTCATCGTCGTCGACGAAGCCCACGTGTACGACGGCACACAAGGCGCCGAGATTGCGATGCTCTTGCGGCGTGTGCAGGACCGCGTCGCGCCCTCCCACCCGATCCAGTGCATCGCCACTTCGGCGACGGTCGGCGGCGACTCCGACCCGTCCGCCGTCACCCGATTTGCGTCCAGTTTGTTCGGCCAACCCTTCGAATGGTCGCAACACAACCCGGATTACCAGGATGTTGTGATGGCGGAACGTGTCGCCGCACCTTCGGGGCCCTTCTGGGGGCCGCTATCGGCATCGGAATACGAAGCGCTTGCGAATGAACCCGACCCCGGAGCCGCGGTGCTCGAAGCCGCGCAGAAGGCGGGCTGGTCCAAAGCGGCGGAATCCACCGCAGCCACCGCGCTTTCACACGAGAAGTCACTCTCCGTGATGCGCGCAATCTTGGCGAAAGCGCCGCAACCGTTTACCACGGTGGCCAGACGGACTTTTGACGAAGCGGCAGACAGCGCCGCCGGCCTGGCAGCCATGGTGGACTTAGCGAGTTCTCTGCGAGAAGCCGATGGTACGACGCCACTTTCTGCGCGCTATCACCTCTTTCTGCGTGCGACCGAAGGTGCATTCACCTGCCTGTCTCCGCGTGGCCCGCACGTCCACTTGGCCCGACACGAGGTTTGTCCCGACTGCGATGCCCCAGTCTTCGAAATCGGTTCGTGCAAGCGGTGTGGCGCAGTCCATGTCTACGGCACCCCGACGCCTGAGGGCGGCGTAGTCCGGCTGCGGCCCCGCAAAGCTGGCAGCAAGGGCATCTGGCTTGTCCTAGGCGATCATGATGGCCTTGACGATGAGGATGAAGCCGCTGTCGTCGATGACAACAGCGAGGTATCGGGTGACGCGGCGAAGTTGTGTACGGGGTGCGGTGTCCTCGCGCAACCAAATGAGCAATCTTGCTCCGCCTGCGGCGCTTCGGAACTGAGACCAGTTCGCAAGTTGAAGCAGCGGGGCGAGGAGATCGCCGGTTGTCTTGTGTGTGGTGCTCGTGGAGCGGCAACGGTCCGAGTGTTCGAGACGGGATCCGATGCAAGTGGTGCGGTCATTACAACCGCGCTCTACCAGAATCTGCCGATTGCGGACGACCCTCACGGCGCTCTGTCGCCGGGCGAGGGTCGAAAGTTGTTGGCCTTCAGTGACAGTCGACAATCTGCCGCGTACTTTGCCCCTTATCTTGAGGATTCCTACGGCCGGCTGCAGCGCCGCCGGCTTATATCGCAGGGGATGCTGGCGCTGCGCGCGGATGAAGAGGAGGTGGCAATAGAAGACGTCGTGTTTAAGACCCGCGCGAAGGCGGCCGCCATCAAACACTTCCCGGGCCGAATGACGTCGCAACAGCAGACGCGCATCGTTGCTCCGTGGGTCATGGCCGAAGTGCTCGCAACCGACGACCGCCAGTCTTTGGAAGGTCTCGGGCTTATCGGTGTGACCATGTATCGCGATCCTCGGTGGCGCGCCCCGATGCCGCTGCTGCAGCTTGGGCTCGCCGAGGAAGAGGCGTGGGCGTTCCTTCAGGAGCTTGTGCGCACCCTCCGCCAACAGGGTGCGGTGACGATGCCCGAAGATGTGCCTCCCAACGATGAGATCTTTGCGCCTCGGTTAGGGCCTATCCGTGTGCGACGCGAGGGCCCGCAGGCTATTCGAAAGGTGTTGTCCTGGCTACCAGGACGCGGTACGAACCGACGCGTCGACTACACCCGGCGAGTCCTAGCCGCGCTCGACAAGAGTGACGACGCCGAAGCGCTCTTGAGGGGTATCTGGGAATTCATCGTGCGGCCCGAGACGCCCGTGGATTGGCTCGTCAGCTCGACCGAATCCGGGCTGGGTCAGGTGTACCAGCTCGACCACGAGTGCCTGCGGCTCAGATGGGTAAATGCCGCAGCCCCGGCCTTTCAGTGTGGGACCTGCCGGCGGGTGACGTCATTCTCGGTCCGCAACGTCTGCCCGGCCCTCGGGTGCGACGGAGTACTCGACGAGTTCGCACCCCAAGAGGACGGCGACCACGATCACTACCGGACTCTCTATCGCACCATGAATGCGGTTCCCATGGCGGCGAAGGAACACACCGCGCAATGGGTCAACACCGAAGCTGCCGCGATTCAGCACCAGTTCGTACGAGGTGAGATCAACGCGCTCTCATGTTCGACTACCTTCGAACTCGGTGTCGACGTCGGCGAACTGCAAGCTGTCATGTTGCGGAACATGCCGCCAAGTACAGCCAACTACCTCCAAAGAGCCGGACGGGCGGGTCGCCGCTCTGGGGCCGCGGCCCTAGTAGTTACTTATGCGATGCGACGGTCCCACGACCTCACGCGGTTCAGCGAGCCCGAGGTGATGATCGCCGGACACGTTCGAGCACCCTACGTTCCGCTCACGAATCTACGCATCGACCGCCGGCACGCGCAGTCGGTGGCCATGGCCGCGTTCTTCCGCTGGCTTTTCGAAACTGCGCGTCGCATCGACCGGAAGGCTGGTGAGTTTTTCCTGCAACAGAACGGAAACGAACCTTCTGCCAGTCTTGTGAGGGACTTTCTGACCCCGGTTCCGCCGGGGATCACCGAGGCACTAGGTCGGATTCTCCCGCCCGAGGTTGCAGCGGAAATCGATCTGGTCGCGGGCACCTGGGCGAACCTGCTCATCGAGCACATTGAACTTGTGCGCAAGGAATTTGAAGACCAGGTAAACACAATGTACGAGTTGGAACAGCGAGCATCAAGCGAAGGCAAGCACGCGCTGGCCCAGCGCTACCAGCGAGTTGGGAAGACACTGCGGGAGCGTGATCTTCTTGGCTTTTTGGCTAATCACAATGTCCTGCCTAAATACGGGTTCCCGGTCGATACGGTGGAGCTGCGGACCAACTTCGGGACCGGCAAATCCAAGGGCGGCCTGCTCGACCTGAGCCGCGATCTTTCCCAGGCGATCTACGAGTACGCTCCTGACGCTGAAATCGTTGCAGGGGGTCATCTTTGGACATCCCGTGGAATCTACCGGCTTCCGCACAAGGACCTCGTTGAGTACTACTACTACGTGTGTAACAGGTGTGGTGGCTTCCGCTACGGCATCGAGTCTGCAGACGAGAAGTGTCAGTACTGCGGAGAGGTCGCGCAGACCGCGATGCGTCGGTTGACCATTCCCGAGTTTGGTTTTGTGGCGGCCCCTGAGCCGGCCAAACCGGGCCCACGTCCGCCACGCCGAGCGTGGAGCGGAGATGTGCACGTTCTGGCGCAACCCCCTGAGGTGCGCTCGTACATGAAGCCGATGAGCGGGGGATCAGTCCTTGTGAATGCCGGCCCGCGTGGCCAACTCATTGCTCTAGCCGACGGACCGAACAAGATGGGCTACTGGATCTGCGACTGGTGTGGGTACGGGTCGCAGAGGCTGAAAAGCCCTAAGAAGCCGCCGAAGCACAACCATCTCCTGAAGAATCTGCCCTGCACTGGGCCCCAGCGGCTTCTCGATCTTGCTCATTCGTACGAGACTGATCTTCTCTCCGTCGACGTCACCGTTTTCGGGGTGTATCCCACGCACGCGGCGTGGCTCTCGACGATGTATGCGATCGTCGAAGCCGCTTCGGAGACGCTGGAAATCGCCCGCGAAGATATCGGCGGCTCACTTACACCGTCGGGCGCGGACCGCTGGTCGATCACCTTGTTCGATGCCGTGCCGGGAGGTGCCGGACATGTGTTGCAGGTTGAGCAGAACCTGGAGCGAGTCCTGCGAGTCGCACTCCGCCGTGTCAGCGAATGTGAGTGCGGGCCCGAGACGTCGTGCTACGGATGCCTCCGCAGTTATCAGAACCAGCGCGATCACGACTCTCTGTCACGGGGGGCAGCAGAGCAGGTCCTACTGCGACTGGTTGACAACGAAGGCACGATCGACGAAGCCGTCACCGGGCCGGCGATTCCTGGCGCGCTGCCGCCGGAATGGGCGCCGACCTATGCAAGTGCTGTCGGGGCCGAACGGGAGCTGGTGCTCGCGCTCGCGGAAGCAGGTGTTCCCAAGCCCGAGCTCGGTTTCGAAACCCCAGGTGGCATTCCGATCTCGTTCGCGTGGCCGGACCGTTTCCTCGCCTGCGATTTCGGACTCGGTTCTGCCGACCGTGCCGAGCTCGAGTCGGAAGGTTGGACGGTTGTCACGCCTGACGAGCTGTCGGCCGTCTTAGCACCGGCAGCAGGTCAGTCGTGACCTTTGAGCCCACGGGCCGGCGCATAGGCGAGTACCTCCCTCTCAGGCCGATGACGCGACTAAGGCTCGTGGCTAGCGTCAGCATGGGGGTGTTTCCGACGTTCACTAGGCGGGCACGCTGTGCCTAGATACAAATTCCGCTGGTCGAACTTGCCCGAGTCGCTGCTCGATCAGCTCTCCGATCACCTGTTCGTCGACGACGGTGGATTATCGTCAGCAGAAGTGCTCCAAACCGCGTATGGCGCTCGACCCAAAGAGAATTTCGTCGTCGAGGCGTGGGAGCCACTACGAGAACTGTGGCTCGACCGCGACAAGCCTTCGCGAGACTGGGTGGTCGCCACATTGCGTGAGCTACGAGACGACGACGCGCGCACGAGGAGTCATCGGGCGCAGATGGATTACTTGCGCGAACTCCGTAATGCCAAGACGCTGCGCGCGGTAGTTCTCGAAGCATTCATTGCGCTTGGCGAAGCAGAGCCCAGTGCAGCGGAGCCAGAAGTGACGACACCATTGTTCCCGCCAATCGCAGTTGTCCGTAAACCCGTCCCAGCTAAACCACCTCCCGGAGATGACGTGTCCGCCCCCGTTGTAGACAACCCCCATGAACTCAACGTCGCCCCCGGCTCGATCGTCGTCATCCGTGACGAAGAATGGCTGGTCACCTCTGCTGAGCAGGGAGCCGACGGCTGGCTGGTCCGGGTGCGTGGGCTCTCCGAGTTGGTCGCCGAGACCACGGCAGCGTTCTACTCCAGCCTCGACAAGATTGAGGTTCAAGATCCGAGCAAGGCGAAGGTCGTAGCGGACGGTTCGTCGGGCTACCGCGACTCCCGCCTGTGGCTGGAGGCCTTGCTGCGCAAGACCCCGGTCCCGTACGGCGACCAGACCCTGACGGTCTCGACGCACATGCTCGCCGATGCCCTGGCTTATCAACAGGCGGCGGTCACGAAGGCGCTGGACCCGCAGCACATCCGTCCGCGCATCCTGATCGCGGATGCCGTCGGTCTGGGCAAGACGCTGGAGATCGGCATGATCCTGTCTGAGCTGGTGCGCCGGGGCCGCGGTGAACGCATTCTGATCGTCACCCCCAAGCATGTCCTGGAGCAGATGCAGCACGAACTGTGGTGCCGGTTCGCGCTGCCGTTCGTCCGCCTCGACTCGACCGGCATCCAGAAGGTCCGCCAGAAGCTGCCCGCCACCCGCAACCCGTTCACTTATTTCAAGCGGGCCATCATCTCCATCGATACGCTCAAGAGCCCCCGCTACAAAGCCCACCTCGAACGCCAGCAATGGGACGCCGTGGTCATCGACGAATCCCACAACCTCACCAACGCCGGCACCCAGAACAACGAACTGGCCCGCGTACTGGCCCCGAACACCGAGGCGTTGATCCTGGCGTCGGCCACCCCGCACAACGGCAAGGAGGGATCCTTCGCCGAACTGCTGCGGCTGCTGGACCCGACGGTGGTGCACGCCGACGGCAGCTTCACCAAAGAGGACGTCGAGTCACTGCTGATCCGTCGGCACCGGCACAGCCCGGACGTGGCCGCCGAGGTCGGCAGCGACTGGGCCGAACGCGCCGAGCCCGTGCACCTGCTGGTCAAGCCGTCCGCCGCGGAGGACGCGGTCGCCGCCGAGCTGTCGCAGACCTGGCTGCACCCCGCCACCGGCAGCTCGCCCTACTCCGGCGACACCAAGGCGTTGTTCCCGTGGACATTGGCCAAAGCGTTCCTGTCCTCGCCGGCGGCGCTGGCCGAGTCGATCAAACAGCGTCGCGCCAAGCTCGACCAGAACGTGCCGGCGCAGCGGGCCGAGCTCAAGGCCCTCAACACCCTCGACAAGCTCAACTCGGCAGCGTTGGGGGAGCAGGCCGGCAAGTTCGCCGCATTGGTCAAGCGTCTCAAGCAGATCGGGGTCGGCGAGGGATCCGAGACGCGGGCGGTTGTGTTCGCCGAACGCATCGCCACATTGGCCTGGCTGAGGAGAAGCCTGCCCTCGGCGCTCGGTCTAAAGGACGAGAACATCGCCATGCTGCACGGCGGACTCTCCGACGTCGAGCAGCAGGAGATCGTCGACAACTTCAAGCTGGAAACCTCACCTATCCGGGTGCTGGTGACCGGCGACGTCGCCTCCGAAGGGGTGAACCTGCACGCGCAGTGCCACCACCTGATTCACTACGACATCCCGTGGAGTCTCATCCGCATCGAGCAGCGCAACGGCCGCATCGACCGCTACGGGCAGAAGCATCCGCCGGTGATCTCCTCGCTGATCCTCGAACCCTCCGACCCCGAGTTCTCCGGCGACCTGCGGGTGCTGTCGCGGCTGCTGGAGCGGGAGAACCAGGCCCACGAAACGCTCGGTGACGTGACCTCGCTGATGGGCAAGCACAGCGTCACCGAGGAAGAGAACGCGATCCGCGATGTGCTCGCCAAGGGTGCCGACCTCGACGACGCGGTCCGTACCGCCGACGAGGTCGCTGCCGGGGACGACCTGGACGCGTTCTTCGCCGAGTTCGACGCGGCCGAGGCGACCGCGACGCCGCTTCCGGCCTCACCCCGCCAGAGCCTCTATCCCGACGACCTGACCTTCCTCGACGAGGCACTGCACGCCGCATTCCACGACAAACCGCACGCGAAACCGGAGCAGGGCGGCATCGGCTGGACCGTCAGCGCCCCGCACGGCATCGCCGAGCTGTCCCCGCCCCGCGACCTTCGGCAACGTTTGGCGCAGCTGCCGCAGAACTACCTGCATCACGGTCGGGTATTGGAGCGCCTCAAGCTCGCCACCAACCCGACGGTGGGCACCGCCCAACTGCGCATCGCGCGAGAAGGCAAGGGCGTCAACAACACCACCTGGCCGGAGGCTCACTTCCTCGGCCCGCTGCACCCCGTGCTGGACTGGGCCAGCGACCGCGCGTTGACGGCATTGGGCCGCAACCAGGTGTTCGCGATCCGCGGCGACGTCGATGCACCCACCGTCTTGCTCATGGGGACACTGAGCAACAAACGAGGACAACTGATCTCGCGCGTGTTCTCCACCGCCGAGTTCCCGAACCCGGCCAACCCCGGTTTCTGCATGGTGGAGGCTCTCGAGGACATCAGCTTTCTCACCACACAGACCGGGCTCAAACCTGGCGCCTCCAACCCCGGAGCCATCGCGGACCCCGATCGCTACCAGGCGCTGATCCCCGTCGCAGTCGAGCACGCCAGCCGCGAGATGCGTCGGATCCTCGATGTGCAGGAACAGGTGACCACCGAACGCCTGGCGCAGTGGCGTCAGCGGGCCCAGCGTTGGCACGCCGATGCGCAACAACTTGAGCTGGTCGGAGCGCAGCGCTCGAAGGTGGGCAAGCTCGGGCAGCGCATCACCGAGGAACAGCGCCTGGCCGACCTGTTGGCCCCCACCCAGCAGCTGGTTCGCCCGCTGCTGGTCATCGTGCCGACCGCCACCCCCGTTGCCGGAAAGGAACTCTGAGCCATGCCGTCCTACGATTCCATCGTCGTCGGCGAAGACTGGATCAGCGAGCACTACTTCACCACCGACTCGCCTCGGGAGTCCTTCCAGGGCAAGGTGCTCGAGCTGCGCAAGCAGTGGGACGCCGAAGCTGCCGAGGGTCGGGACACGGTGCGACGACGGCTGGTCGGCGCGGCCGGTGACCTGCAGACTGCGTTGTCGACGCTGGCGGAGGATTCGGACGGGGCGCCCGCGGCACATGCCCTGATCCGGACCGTCCTCGGCTTCCCCGAGACGCTGACCGACTACACCGGCGAGCGTGCCGGTACCGAGCTGCGGCTGCCCAACGCCCGGCCGGCCGGTGTGACGAGCACCTTGTTCCTGCAGGCCCGCCCGGTCGAATCGGTCGACGACCTGCTCGCCCCCGACACCGGGTTGCTGCTCGACGCGGGGGAGGAGGACGGCAAGCCCATCGAGTCGGTGCCTAAGGCGGTGTCGGCCGCGTTCCGCTCCGACGAGCCCCCCGCATTCATCGTGGTGCAGGCCGGGCAATGGGTGCTGCTGGCCGAGGCTCAGCGGTGGGCGGAGGGTCGGTATCTGGCCGTCGATCTGTTGGTGGTCACCGAGCGTCGCGACGACAAACGCGGTGGTGAACTCGACCGCGCCGCAGCAATTCTCGGACGTCAGGCCTTGCTGCCCGATGCGGACGGAAACATCTGGTGGACGAGCGTTCTCGAAGATTCGGTGAAACACACCGTCGGGGTGTCCAAGGATCTGCGCGAGGGCATCCGGCTGTCCATCGAGATCATCGCCAACGATGTGGTGCGCCGCCGGGCCGAGCGCGGCCTGCCGCTGGAGGAGATCGACGCCCAACAACTCGCCAAGCACTCGCTGCGCTTTCTATACCGCATCCTGTTCCTGCTCTACGCCGAAGCATCCCCGGAGATGCGTGTGCTGCCGTCCGGTGCCCCGGAATACGGTGAGGGCTACGGCCTGGACCGGTTGCGTGAGCTGACCCTGACCGAATTGGTCTCGCCCACTGCCAGGTCCGGCACGCACCTGTACCAGTCGCTGGCCAAACTGTTCCACCTCGTCGACCGCGGGCATCATCCCCGCACTCCGGTCGCCGGTGACGGAACTGATGATCCGGCAGCCGGTTTGGAGTTCAACGCGCTGCGTGCCGACCTCTTCGCCCCCACTGCCACCGTGCTCATCGACCAGGTCGGGCTCAGCAACGAGGCGACACAACAGGTACTGCAACACCTGCTGCTCTCCAAAGAGTCCAAGGGACGCAGGGGTGCCGACCGCGGGTTCATCTCCTACGCCGAGCTCGGCATCAACCAGCTCGGCGCGGTGTATGAGGGCCTGATGTCCTACACCGGCTTCTTCGCCGACGAAGATCTCTACGAGGTCGCCAAGAACGGCGACCCGGAGAAGGGTTCGTGGGTGGTGCCGGTGACTCGCGCCGATCACCTCTCGGAGTCCGATTTCGTAACGGTGGAGGACGAGTCCACCGGCGAGCGCGTTCCGGTTATCCACCGACAGGGCACCTTCGTGTTCCGGCTCGCCGGTCGGGAACGCCAGCAGTCGGCCTCGTATTACACGCCTGAGGTGTTGACGAAGTTCGTTGTGTCGCAGGCGTTGGAAGAGCTTCTTGATCAGAACGGGCAGCGGACGACGCCGGAGCAGATCCTCCAGCTGACCATCTGCGAGCCCGCGCTCGGGTCGGGGGCGTTCGCGATCGAGGCGGTCCGCCAGTTGGCTGCCGAATACCTCAAGCGTCAGCAGGAAGACCGCGGCGAGGTCATCGACGCCGACCAGTATCAGGTCGAGCTGCAGAAGGTGAAGGCCTACCTTGCGCTGCACCAGGTGTACGGAGTGGACCTGAACGCCACGGCGGTTGAGCTGGCCGAAATCTCGCTGTGGCTGGACACAATGGTCGCCGGCCTGCAGGCACCGTGGTTCGGGCTCCACCTGCGGCGGGGTAATTCGTTGATCGGTGCGCGGCGAGCCGTCTACGCACCGACATCGCTGGCTAAGAAGGCGTGGCTGAAGGAGGTACCCAAGGACGTGCCGCTCGGCGACGAGATCGGTGCGGGCATTCACCACTTCTTGCTGCCGTCCGAGGGCTGGGCCGCGGTCATCGACACTCCCGAGGCTAAAACCTACGCACCCGATAAGCGTGAAGAATTGCGGCAGTGGCGCAACGGTATTCGCTCTAATCCGAGCACGGCGATCAAGAAACGTCTGGCGGCACTTGCGCAGCGCGTAGAGACCCTGTGGGAGTTGACATTACGCCGGTTGACCATCGCTGAGTCGGAGATCCGACGCGACATCGACGTGTGGGGTTTGGAATCCCACGACGGGTCTGGCGCAGCGGTGACCCGCGAAGAGATCGAGGCGGTGCTGCACGATGAGAACGGCGCCTACCGACGGCTGCGCCGGGTGATGGACGCTTGGTGTGCCTTGTGGTCCTGGCCGCTGACCACCGACATCGAGCCACCCGACTGGGACCAATGGATCGGTGGGCTGGAGGCGATCCTGGGTGTGCCACCCAAAGCAGGAAAGTTCGAAAAGCACGGGCAGATCAGCCTCGCCGGCGATCTGAGCTGGCAAGACCTGGATATCGCAGAGGACAACGACCGCACCTTCGGTCAAGCGCTCCCGATCGTCAAGGCGCTCGATGGATTTCCGTGGCTGGGGGTTGCGGCTCGCATCGCCGAGGTGCAGGGCTTCTTCCACTGGGAACTCGACTTTGCGTCGGTGTTCGCGCGGGGCGGCTTTGACTTGCAGGTTGGTAACCCGCCGTGGGTGCGTCCCGACTGGGATGAGGCAGGGGTACTGGCCGAGTTCGACCCGTGGTGGCAGCTAACAGATAAACCTTCAGAAGAGATAAAGCGCATCAAACGTGATGAGACACTGTCTGAGTCACAAGCACTAGACCTTTTCATTAACGAGCGAGCGGCGCAAGCAGGTACAACCGAGCATCTTCGTTCAGGCGTTGAGCGGCCTCTCCTTATAGGACTTCAGCCTGATTTGTACCGTTGCTTCATGGACCGGACGTGGCGGTCGATGTCTCAGACGGGTCGTGTTTGCCTAATCCACCCAGAAAGTCATTTCAGCGAACTTCGTGCCAAGGATTTGCGTCGTGAGACCTATCGGAGACTACGAAGACACTGGCAGTTTAAGAACAACGCATACATTTTTGGAGAAATCAGCGATAAGCGTGACTTCGGCGTACATCTTTACGGGATCCGTCGTGACTACGTGAGCTTCCTCCAGGCAGGTTGGCTCTACCATCCGAATGTTCTCGAACGTTCATTTCAGCACGATGGGTCGGGACCGAGTCCTGGCGTACGTGACCAGGACGATCACTGGGACATGCGACCTCACCGCGAGCGAATCGTAAGCGTGAACGAGACGGTTCTAGCCAACTGGGCTGCACTGCTCGATGAGCCCGGAACGCCGGCGGACGAGGCGCGAATGGTGTATCCGGTGAACCTCGCTAGTGCAGCAGTTCTCGACAAGATTGCTGCGGCACCTCGACTAGGTGAAACGAAGTTCGACTGGACGGCAGGCTGGCACGAGACTGCAGATCGTAAGCTTGGTTATTTTGAATCCGCTTCCGAGGTTCCCGTCCGATGGCGAGACGTGATTCTTCAAGGTCCGCATTTTACGGTCTCGAATCCGATTTTCCAGCAACCCAATCCAAACGCGCGAAGTCGGCAAGACACCGCGATTGTCGACTTGGAAACCATCGATGGCGACTTCATTCCGCGAACCAGTTACAAGATCGCAAAGGAATACCGCGAATTCATCGCCGGCTACCCGCGATGGGGCGGAGAGCCGAGCTGCGCGTTTTTCCGGTTGGTATGGAGACGGATGGCGGACCCCGCGACGGTCCGCACAGTGCATCCTGCGTTAATTCCCCCACAGCCGACCCATATGCACCTGGTGTTGTCCGGACGCCTAGAGACCACTCGTGATGTAGTGCTGGCGTGCGGGCTTTGGTCGTCCATACCTGTGGATTTCTTTGCGAAGGTCGCGGGAGTAGCTGACCTGACACAGAACGTGGTCCGTCGCTTTCCACACATTCGCAACCATGCGCTGGAATCTGAGCTTCTCCTGCGCACCCTTCGTTTGAACTGCCTCGTTCGCCCTTACGGGCCGCTTTGGCAAGAGCTTTATGACAATGCATGGCAACAGGATTCGTGGGTTCCCCATATTGGTGTCGACTACGCTGACCGCGTAGCACTGGGCGAGGCCGGACCGAAATGGGAGTGGGCGACACCGCTTCGCCGTGCCGCCGACCGCCGCCAAGCACTTGTGGAGGTCGACGCGATCGTCGCGATCATGCTCGGCATCACCGCGGAGGAGCTGCTGACCATCTACCGCACTCAGTTCCCGGTGCTGCAGAAGTACGAGCGGGACGCGCTGTACGACGCGAACGGCCGACAACTGCCGGGCAAGCTCGCCTCCGAGTATCGGAAGAAGGGAGCGCTGACGTCCGAAGATTTGATGGTCGACGGTGTTACCTATGTCGAGCCGTTCGTCGGTGTTGACCGTGAACGGGATATGGAGTTAGCACACAAGCACTTCAGCGACATCGCAAGCGCAGGAGCGTGATTGATGCACGGTGTAGACGCAGCCAAGTTCGATGCGCTAGTCAAGGCCATCGTCACACTCGATCCTCAACCACGAGAACGGCGTTGGGTCAGCCTCAGTTTGTGCATCGCAGACGCCGTGTGGAGCATTGGAGCACATTACGACAACGTCGTTGTCCCATTGGTGCGCAGACTCGCCACGAAGTTCGGCGTCGAGCAACCCACGATTCCGATGAGCGAGCCGCTCGGCCCCGATCCACTCCCGCTTGCCGAACTGGCTGACCTGAGCGTCGAGGAGTTGATTTCGCCCACCAACCGGCAGAACACATCGACCCGAGGCGGGATCCGGAAGGCCGATGCCGTGCTTCGGCACATCCACGCGTTTCGATCACATGGTGTGGGGGATCTAGGTGATGCGATTGCACTGTTCGGCGACGACGAGCGGTTCGCCGCCGTGAACGCGGACTTGCGAAAGATCCCCGGCGAGGGAGCCCATGCGGTGCGGCGGGATTACCTGTGGATGCTCATCGGCCAGGACGATCTCATCAAGCCCGACCGAATGGTGCTGCGATGGTTTCGCCTTCACGAAGTGACTGTCGATCCTGTGGGTGCGCGTGACCTCATTGCCGCACTCGTGCCGGCCGTCAGCGCCGGACTGGAGTGCCCCGTGACAGCCTGGGAGATAGACCATGCACTGTGGAACGCCGGGCGAGGGATGTAGCCGATGAGCGCACTGCTTCCCACACTCCAGGCGACGCACCTGCGGGAGGGCTTGACCGATTACCTGGCAACGACATTCGCGCTGACCGATCCCGACGCGCAGGCGGCGCTCACCGACTTTATCGGTGATCCCGACAACGGGATGTTCAAAGGGCCGTATGTACGGTTGCGGTTGCCGTTCGCCCCAGCCAGCGATGGCTGGCGTGACCATCTGGATTGGTGGCCGCCCGACTTCACGCCGTACGGGCACCAAGCGCGGGCATTCGAGCGGTTCTCCACACAGCACCAAGACCGTCCCCAACCCACCTTGGTGACCACGGGCACCGGCTCCGGAAAGACCGAGGCATTTCTGTACCCGATCCTCGATCACGTACTGCGGGCCAAGAAATCCGGCGTCAGCGGCATGAAGGCACTGATCCTCTATCCGATGAATGCGCTCGCCAACGACCAGGCCGAGCGACTGGCCACACTGATCTCTGGCGACCCGGCCCTGACCGCGGTCACCGCCGGCCTCTACACCGGTGAGCGGGGTGGTGGCGGGCGCACCCGGGTCTCGGCCGACGGGTTGATCACCGATCGCGACCTCATGCACGATTCGCCGCCCGACATCCTGCTCACCAACTACAAGATGCTCGACCACATGCTGCTGCATCCGGGTCGCGCCGACATCTGGCGGCTGTCCGCCGAGTCGCTGCAGTATCTGGTGCTCGACGAATTCCACACCTACGACGGGGCGCAGGGCACTGACGTCGCCATGCTGCTGCGTCGCCTCGGCCTGACGCTCAAAGCTCACTGGACCGCCGCGTCGCGCGTCACCGAGGACGACCGGGCCCGTCCGCTCGGCAAGGTCACCCCGGTCGCGACGTCGGCCACCCTGGGATCGCGCGCGGCTCCGACGGCCATGCTCGACTTCGCCCACACCGTCTTCGGGGAACCGTTCGGCCCCGGTGCGGTGATCGAAGAAACTCGCCTCACTCCCGACGAGTGGCGCAGAGCACGGTTGGGCAGCCACGACCATGCCTGGCGGCCGATCGAACCTGCCCTACCCGATGCACTCGACCGGATCACCAACGCGGCAGCCTCCGCCACCGACAATCACGCCATTGCCGCCGCGGTCTTCGCCGAGCTCTTCGAGCGACCCATTCCATCCGAATTCTTCGGAAATCCCACCCAATCCGAGCTCTTCGAGACACCCGGACAGTCCGATCTCTTCCAGCAGTCCACACATGCGGGCGGTCCCGCTGTCGGTTCGAACTTGACCATCGCCGACATGCTGGATCAGCTCAAGCGGCATCGGTTCATCCAGGCCGTGCTGGAGCACGCCGTCGATGCGGTATCCCTGCCCGACCTGGCTGAGAAGGTCTTCCCGGCGGTTCCTGTCGACCGCGATGCTGCCCGCACGCGTGACATCCAGATTCGGTTCCTGGAGTTCGTCTTTGCGATGCTGTCGCACGTGCGCGCCGAGACCGGACGCGCGGCGCTCGGGGTCGACGTGCATTTGTGGATCCGAGAACTCAGCCGCGTGGACCGAGCAGTCCGGACCGCCGCCGAATACCGTTGGTCCGACGACGGTACCTCCGTCGACGACGAGTTGTATCTGCCCGCGGTGTTCTGTCGGCACTGCGGAAGGTCGGGCTGGGGAGCGCGACTCGCGCCGACCGGCAGCGCGCTGGATGTCACCGATGAGGCGATCCGCGCCGACCACGCCGCCGGCGCTTCCCGGTTCCGATCGCTGATCTCGGCTCCTGCCGAAGCGCAAGTCTCTGGCGGTGTCCAGGGATTGCGGTGGTTCCACCTCGACCACCGTGAACTGCTCGACACCACACCGGATCCGCAGAGCCCCGAGGTCGTGGATGGTCGAGTGCTGCCGGTGCTCACCCTTGTCG
Organism: Mycolicibacterium chubuense; assembly: GCF_001044255.1. Lineage (GTDB taxonomy): Bacteria > Actinomycetota > Actinomycetes > Mycobacteriales > Mycobacteriaceae > Mycobacterium > Mycobacterium chubuense. The sequence continues at coordinate 114,047 of NZ_JYNX01000019.1, read as the reverse complement.
GGCCGGAAGCTGACGAGGAATCCAAGAACGATGTGTGTCCGGCATGCGGGGCCGTCGATGGCATTCGCTTCCTCGGCAGCGCAGTCGCCACGCAACTGTCGGTGACCCTGTCGAACATGTTCGGGGACAAGCACCTCGACGCCGCTGAGAAGAAGGCGTTGATGTTCACCGACAGCGTGCAAGACGCTGCGCACCGCGCCGCGTTCGTGCAGGCCCGCTCGCACAGCCTCAGCCTTCGCACGGCGCTGCGCGGGGCGCTCGGCGATGCCGAACTCGACCTCGACGAACTCGCCAGGGCCGTCATCGACCGCGCCGGCAACGACCCGATGCTGCGTTACCAACTGCTGCCGCCGGATCTGGTGGACCGCGATGAGTTCGTCCCGTTCTGGAAGTCCGACGTGCACCCGAACTCGCGGCGGGCGGCGGAGAACAAGGCCAAGCGCCGGCTACGGTTCGACGTCGATCTGGAATTCGGTCTGCAGTCCCGCACCGGCCGCACCCTCGAGCTCACCGGCAGTGTCGTCGCCGAGGTTTATCTCGGGGCGGCGCACAAGGCCCCAATCCTCGGGCGCCGTGCCCTCGAAAAGGACGACCCCACCCAGCTCCCGCTGACCGGCGTGTCCGATGCAGCCCTGTCCCGCTGGGTGCGGGGTACGGTCGAACGGATCCGTACCCGTGGCGGCATCCACCACGACTGGCTGCGGCCCTATCTGGAGAAGAACGCCAACCGCTACCACCTCTGGGGCGGGCGGCCACGCGGCCAGGGCATGCCCGCCTTCCCGAAAGGACGCCCCGCCCCGGCATTCCCGGCCCTCAAATCTGGAACCGGTGCTCTCCCAGAGGGCTTCGACCCGATCACCGCACCATCGTCCTGGTACGCGCAGTGGACATCGCGATGCCTTGACGTCAGCCCCCACGACGGCACCTTTCTCGCTAAGGCGCTGTTCGCCGAACTCGCCGAACAGATGCTGCTGTCCACCGTCACGACCGAGACAGGTTCCGTCGTCTACGGGCTGCCTGCGGCCACCGTCCAGGTCAGCGCTCCGACCATGGATTCGCTCGAAGACGGGCGACACCTGCTGGTCTGCGACATCTGCCAAACCCCGACGCCGGGCAGCGCCACCACCGTCGACGAACTCGACGGCGCACCCTGCACGCTGATCCGCTGCCCAGGCCGACTGCACCGCAGCGCGAAGACCGACAACTTCTACCGCAGGCTCTATGACTCCACACAGATGAAACGCGTCGTCGCGCGCGAACACACCAGCCTGCTGCCGACCAAGACCCGGCTCGACTACGAGACCGCCTTTAAACGCGGCGGGACCGACCCGCAGGCACCCAACGTGCTCGTCGCCACCCCCACCCTGGAGATGGGCATCGACATCGGTGACCTGTCCACCGTCATGCTCGGGTCGCTGCCCCGCTCGGTGTCCTCCTATCTGCAACGAGTCGGGCGCGCCGGCCGACTCACCGGAAACTCCCTGGTACTGGCCTACGTTCGCGGCCGCGGCGAACATCTGCCCAAACTGTTCGAACCGCTGTCGGTGATCCAAGGGGACGTACGGCCACCGGCGACGTTCCTCAACGCGGAGGAGATCCTGCAACGCCAGTACATCGCGCACATCGTCGACCAGTTCGCCCGCGACCCCCAGGTGGCGGTGCCCAAGGACGCGCGATCGGTGCTCGGTGACAACGGCTCCGACGGCTGGTTGACCCAGCTGATGGACACCGCCGCCACCCGCGCCGACGCGCTGCTGGACCGCTTCCAGGCCCAGTTCGGTTCCCATCTCGGCCCCGACGCCGTCGCGGCGCTGCGCTCCTTTGCGAGCCCGCCATCGCAGGGCGGACCCAGCGGACTCACCCAGCGCCTGATGGCCGCGGCCCATCAATGGCAAGTCGACCTCAAGGAACTCAACGAGCGGCTGGCCACCGTCGAGGCCGACCTGCCCGAATTCGAACGCCGAGCCACCTCACCCGCAGCCACCGACGACGACCGGCGTGCCTTCAAGATCGCCAAGGGATCGCGCAGACTGCTTGGTGCCCAGATCACCTCGTTGACCCGCGACTACTGGATATCCGTTCTCGAACGCTACGGAGTGCTCCCCAACTACACACTCCTCGACGACGCGGTGACACTCGACGTCGGTGTCACCTGGATTGACCCAGACAGCAACGACTACATGGGGGAACAACTCAGCTACCAGCGTGGCTCCCGGGTTGCGCTCACCGAACTCGCCCCCGGCGCCACCTTCTACGCCCAAGGCCTCGCGGTCGCCATCGACGCGGTCGACCTGGGCGCCGGTGAATCTAACATCCACGCGTGGCAGATCTGCCCGCAATGCGGATGGGTGCACAGCGGACCGGCTGCCGCGGTGACCGCGCCCGTGTCGAGCTGCCCGCGTTGCCACAGCACCGGCATCGCCGATGTGAGCCAGCACCTCGCCGTCGTCGAGATGACACGGGTCTCGGCCGAAGTACGTCGGGACGAGGCCACCATCAACGACCTCCGCGACAACCGCCAACAGGAACCGTTCACGGTGGTTACCGCTGCTGATATCGATCCGACCCAGGTTGGCCGCACGTGGTACCGCTCCAGCTCGTCCTTCGGCGCGGAGTACCTGCGGCGCTTGGATATCCGCTGGCTCAACCTCGGAGCACGAACATCCAAAGGCAAGACGCGGATGATCGCCGGGCAGGAATCGGCCAGCGGCCTGTTCCGGGTCTGTGCGTCCTGCGGGCAACTCGACCGCGACGCCGGTCGCAACAGTCGCTACGAGCACCGCACGTGGTGCCGCCTGCGCGGTTCGGCCGTCGAGGACGTCCGTGACATCGCCTTGGCGCGACGGCTGCGTACTCAGGGTGTGCTGCTGCACCTGCCGGCGCAGATGGAGTACGACAACTTCGCCCACCCCAGCATGGCCGCCGCGATCCTGCTCGGCCTGCGCGAGGTGATCGGCGGATCCCCTGAGCATCTCGACGTCGCCACCATCAGCGACGCGCTGTGGGCACCTGACCGGCGTGCCCTGCTGATCCACGACACCGTCCCCGGCGGGACCGGCTACCTCGCCGAATTCGCCGATCACACGAAGGTTTTCGCGGTCCTCGCCGCGGCCCGGCAGATCCTGCGGGAATGCCCGTGCCGGGACGAGGAGCGGCTGGCCTGCCACCGATGCCTGCTCCCGTTCGCCGCGCCCTACGAGATGGACAAGGTGTCCCGGCTCACCGCGTTGAAGCTGCTCGACGACATCCTGGACGTCGGCGCCCACGGCACTCCCGACGTGGTTGCCTGGACCGCCGAGGTGACCGAGAAGGCGCCACCCAGCACGCCGCTCAGCGACGAGTCATTCCTGGAGCGCGACTTCTACAGCTCGTTCATCGAACGGCTCAAGCTGATGGGTGCGGCCGTCGTGGAAAAACCAGGAGTTTACGGTCCGTCGGCGACCATCACGCTGCAGGGCAGCAAGGCGCGGAAATGGTCACTGCGACCGCAGGTTTCACTGGACTTCGTCAAGCCCGACTTCGTGTTGCAGACGGCCGACCCGGATATCCCACGTATCGCGATCTTCGCCGACGGCCGCTCCTTTCACGCCGTCCCCGGCTGCAATCGCGTGGCCGACGACGCCGACAAGCGTGCCGCGCTGCGGGCCGCGGGCTATCTGGTGTGGTCCTTCGGTCACGAGGATCTACAGCGCTTCAAATCCGGCGAGTCGGTCGAGCCGGCCTGGCTCGATCCGAAGGCAACCAGCTTTGTCACCAGCCGCTTCCACGTCCAACCGGGTTTGATTCGCCTGCAAGCGAAGGACCCGGTCTCCCAGCTGCTGGAGTTCGTCGTCGCGCCCGACATCGAGGCGTGGCGACACTTCAGCACCTGGATGCCGTACTTGTTCGTGCGTGGTGACAACCGGGTGAAGTCCGACGCCGACTCGGTCGCTGCTGCGGCTAGGGCGGCGCTGGACGGCGCGGCGCCGTTCGACGCGGCCGGTTCCGACATTTGCTGGGCGTACACCGACGGCGGCGTCACCGTTGCCGCCGGGGTGCGCACCACGTCGGATCCGCCGCGGGCGGTGCTCGCTGTCGACGACCGCGACGAGCGGTTGGAAAGCCTGGACGGAAAAGCCTGGAAGGAATGGCTGCGGCTGTCGAACTGGCTGGGGATCGCCGACCCCGACCGGGTTACTGCTCGTACGTTGCTGACGTATGGGGCGTCGGCTCCATCCATCCAGACCGACGAGCCCGAGCTGTCGGCGGAATGGCAACAGCTGTTCGACGAGGCGGTATCGGACGCCGAGCGGGATCTCATCCGCGCGCTGGCTTCAGCTGGTGCGACGGCACCCGAACTGGGCTACGAGACGGCCGATGGTGACGTACTCGACATGGCTTGGGCCAGTGGGCGGGTGGCGGTGGTGTTCGAACATAGTGCATCAGTGGACGGATGGACGCTGTGCGCCCCCGAGATAGATGAGATCGTCGAAGCCTTGAAACTGAACGGAGTGGTGTAGGTGGCGAATCTGGTCATTGCGTCAAACAGCAAGGGCATGTCCAAGCTGGACGGTTCGGTCAAGAACAAGGTGTACGACTTCTTCGAGAAGCTGGCCGCAGACGACACCTCCGCCAAGCTGCACATCGAGCCAATGAAGGGCGCTGTCGATCCAAGAGTCCGTACCGGTCGCGTCGATCTGTACTGGCGGGCGGTGCTGTTCCGTATCGACGACAAGCAGAGTGGGCCGACGTACATCTACATGGGTACGTGGCCGCATGACGACGCGATCAAGCTCGCCGAACGGGCGACCCTGCGGGTCAACCCCATCAATGGAACCCTCGAGGGACTCATCGGAGAGTCCGCGCCCGCGACGCCCGCGCAGGAGCAGCCGGTCTCGCCACCCGTCCAAAAGCCCGCGGCGTCCTACCTTGGCGGAGTCGGTTATACGCTCTCCGATCTGACGGACGGGTTGGGTATCAACGCCGCGCTCGCATCCAAAGCGATGGAGGCCTCGGACGAGTCCGAGTTGTTGGAGGCCGCGGCGACCGGACTCGAATGGGAGGGCAGCGCACTCCTCGAGTTGGCGACCGGATTCGCCATCGAGACCATCAGGGAAAACCATGGATTCGCGACAAAGCCAGTCGACGACTCCCTTGACGATGACCAGCAGATCATTGCCGCTCTGGAACGTCCGGCGTCGAAAATGCAATTCGCCTTCATTGAAGACAACGAAGAACTTCGTAGAGTCATCGAAGGCGGAGACTTCGCCGCATGGCGGACGTTCCTCCACCCCGAACAGCGGAAGTACGTGGAGTCCGATTTCTCTGGTGCATTCCGTCTTTCAGGCGGAGCCGGCACAGGGAAGACTGTCGTCGCGATCCATCGAGTACGCCGACTCGCCCGCAACAACCCGGATGCCCGGATTGTCTTGACCACCTTCAACGCCACACTCGCGCAGGGACTCAAGACCGACCTCAAGGCATTGGACCCGGGGTTGCTCCTGGCTGAGAGGCCAGGAGACCCTGGCGTCTACGTCGGCGGCATTGACGCGCTCGGCAGAGACGTCCTGAATCGATCCGGCGATGCTGCGGCCGCAGCCTCCGAGCGAGTTTTCCGTCACGCCATCGAATTCGGTTCGAAGCGGACCTCATCGGACGCCGTCTGGCGAGAAGTTGCTCAATCCGTCGACTCCGGACTCGACTCGATAATCGCCACCCCGGCCTTTCTTGAGACCGAGTACGTGGCCGTCGTTCTGGCGAACCGCGTCACCACACTGGAGCAATACGCGAAGGTGGCACGGCATGGACGCGGTGTGCGACTGAGCCGCCCGCAACGCATCGCGGTGTGGAAGCTGGTAGAGGCGTTTCGTCGGCGAAGCCAAATGGACGAAACCATAAGCTTCCCGGAGGTTCTTGCGCTTGCCGCCGAGGCGCTACGAGTTCGCACAGAGCGCGACGGAAGCTATCTGGCCGATCACGTGATCGTCGATGAGGCGCAGGATCTGCACGCAACCCACTGGGCGTTGTTGCGAGCACTGGTCGCAGAAGGTCCCAATGATCTTTTCATTGCCGAGGACTCGCACCAGCGAATCTATGGGAGCCCGGTGGTGCTGAGCCGCTTCGGGGTCAAGATCGTCGGCCGGTCGCGCCGACTGACGCTGAACTACCGCACCACCGCGCAGAACCTCCACTTCGCTGTGAGCGTGCTCTCCGGTGCCGAGTACCTCGATCTCGAACAGGGCGAGGAGTCGACCAGCGAATACCGTTCCGCCCGCAATGGGCCTGTGCCGGAACTGATTCCGTGTGCTGACATGTCCGCCGAGCTGGAGGCGGTCGCAACCAAGTTGAAGTCGTGGTTGGTGGACGATGATGTCGAGCCCGAGAGCATTGCCGTGCTCACGCGCAGTCAGGACGAGCGAGATCGCTTCGTCCGAGGACTCAGCGAGCGCGGTGTGTCGGCCCGTGCAGTGGACAAGAATGCTTCGACAACGGGTCAGCCGCTTGTCATGACGATGCACCGCGCTAAAGGGATGGAATTCTCCAGGGTTGTTCTCGCAGGGGCGGATGAGAAGCATGTCCCGTCGCCGGCGACGTTGCGGAACGTCCCGGATGAAGAACGTGCTGAGGCGCTGTTGCGCGAGCGTTCGCTGCTCTATGTCGCGAGTAGCCGTGCGCGAGATGCATTGGTTGTGACGTGGAGTGGTAAGCGTTCTGAATTGCTCGGGGCCGGCGAATAAGCGAAAGGCACTACAGCTGATGGAAACTCAAGTTCGAACTCCACAATCGGTGTTCATGCAGCCGCAGCGGCTGATTGTGCCCCTGTTTCAACGGCCGTACGTCTGGAACCGGGAGAACCAGTGGGCGCCGTTGTGGCACGACGTAATACGAGTGGCAGAACGACATCGCGCGGAGCCGAATACAAAGCAGCAACCCCATTTTTTAGGCGCTGTAGTCCTGCAACAGTTGCAGAATCCTGTGGGTTCGCTCCAGGTCCGCACCGTGATCGATGGACAGCAACGACTCACTACATTGCAGGTGCTTCTCGATGCGCTACATGCAGAAATTGCACAGGCCGGCGTGCGACAGCCTGCGCTTCGCCTGGAAACGCTCGTCAGAAACCCGGAAGCATTCTGTGAGAACCACGAAGACAAGTTCAAGGTTTGGCCAACGAACCGGGACAGGCCGTCATTCAATGCGGTCATGGACGCGCCGCCACCGATCGAATACGCAGCACTTCCGCATGCCGGCGAGCGCCTCGTTGAGGCGCATCGCTATTTTGCCGAGCAGGCGCGCGAGTGGTTAAAGTTGGACGGCCCCGAAGGTGTCAACAAGAGGGCCGACAGTATCGAATTTGCCGTCCGAGAACTACTCCAACTCGTAGTAATCGATCTCGCCGCTGACGAAAACGCTCAGGAAATTTTCGAAACGCTCAATGCCAGGGGTGCGGGCCTCACAGCCGCAGACTTGATCAAGAACTTCGTGTTCCAGCGCCTCCTCGAGCAGGGCGTCGATGTTGAGGTTGCGTACGAATCGCATTGGAAAGAATTCGAGACCGGATTCTGGGAAGCGGAGGTGACCTTCGGGCGGTTGCGCTATTCTCGTTCGTCAATTTTCCTTAATCACTGGCTCATTGCGCGCACCGGCGAAGAGATCGTTGCGCGTGAGGTCTTCGCCAGATTCAAGCGCTACGCGGACTACGAAGCTGAAGTGCCAATGATTCAGCTGGTGGGTCAGATTGCACGAGCGAGTGTCGTGTATCGACGATTCATCGAGGGCGCGACTGCCAGCAATCCAGTCGACCGTTTGCAACTTTTCGCTTACCGGTCGAGCATGTTGGAAAGTGAGGTCTTCAAGCCCGTCGTACTTTGGCTTCGGGACCCCGAATTGAACCCAGTGCCTCCGGAGCAAGAGCTAAAAGTGCTTGAGGTTCTTGAGAGTTGGCTTGTACGCAGAATGCTCGTCCGAGCTCGCACGAGCTCTTACACACAGGTTGCTGCAGAGTTGGTCACCCAGCTGAGCAAGGGTGAACGCGACGAGGCCGGCGACGTGGTTGAACAGTACTTCGCGGGCCAGAACGTTAGCAGCCGTTACTGGCCTGATGACGCTGAGCTTTCCAATGATCTGACGGCCGCACCGGCCTACCAACGGATTAGCAATGGTCGGCTGCGGATGGTTCTGGAGGCAATCGAGGATCATCGACGAGGATGGAAGGGACTCGTCCCGGGTCTTGGCGGTGAACGCGTTGCCCGAGGGGCGTACCACATCGAGCACGTGCTCCCGCAGAAGTGGCAAGCGCACTGGCCGCTACAACAAGCCCCAGACGAGGCTGCACGAGACCGCCTTATTCATACGATCGGGAACTTGACTCTCCTCACCTCGAAGCTGAACGCAAAGGTCTCAAACGCGCCGTGGGAAACGAAGCGCGCTGCCCTGCAGCAACACGATGTGCTCAAACTGAATTCGGATCTGCTCGGCCAAGCGGGCCTCGAATGGAACGACACCAAAGTGCGCGCGCGCACCGCGGTGATGACACAAGCGATCATCGAAATCTGGCCGGTGCCAGACGGTCACCGGTCAAACTTTGGACATGCAGAAGAGCAGCCGCGCCGACGCGTCACAATGGCCGACCTTATCGGCGCCGGCTTGATCGAAGCGGGGTCGACTATCTACGTGCGCCGAAAGTCGTTAAGCGGAAGAACAGCCATCGTCCTGCCAGACGGTCGTATTGACGTTGACGGGCACGTCTTCGACACCCCGTCTGGCGCGGCGCGCTGGATATCTGGCAAGAGTGAAAACGGATGGTGGTTCTTCAACGTTGGCGCGAATGACCATCGTTCTCTTGCTGAGATGTGGAACGAGTACCTTGACCAGGTCCCGGAAATGAGCGATGACGCCGAGTTGGAGACCGACGATGAAGTGCCTGGTGACCAGCTGGAATCGACTGATAGTTGATGTTGGCGGGACCGCGCGAGGGAGATCAGGTGCGGCTCGGACCCTAGCTGCGATCACATAGAATTGGTCGGGTCTTCGTCGTGCCGGGCCTTGGTACAACCGCCCTCCGGTTATGAGGTCAACGTCGACGTGCTTGGGCTCCACGGGTGACACATCTCAACGGTTGCGTGGTCTCGCGCAAGCCAAACTTGGGTTGGATTTCCGCTAGCCGTGCATGAATATGGCGCCGCAGTCCCACCGACATGCGCCCTTCATAGTGCAGAAGTGCTCGCAGGACCCCGTCCTCGTGGCCGGCCTGAGCCTTGTTCTGGGAATGCTCGCCGAGCGCAACCATGTGAACGGCGCGGCGGAGATCGATGATGCGGTCGAGTCGAACTTCGTCGCGCCTTCGGGCGGCGTCTTCGATGCTTAGACCTTCTTCTTCGTCGCGAAGTGCGCTGCCGTAGTGACAGTCGACGTGGCGCACCAGCTGAATGATTTCGTCATGAAACTCATTGCTGGACATGAAATCCCTTTATAGCTGCCGAAGGCGGGCCGTAGCTGCGAACACTCAGTCGCATCTACTGGCTTGTCGGGTTACCAGATATCCGTGGGAATGTCTCCAACACTATCCGGACCAGTGCATCTGCCGTCGCTTCGTCAATCTCAATTATTTGGCTGGGTTTGGGCCCCAACTTCCTTAAGTCCGACCCCAGTGTCGCCAATCGGAGCAGCTTCGTGCCGGCGTCATCAAAGACAGTTGTGTACAAGCAGTCGACTTCCGTCCTCGGAGGGCGGGCCGGTTCGGGATCGGGTTTAAGGGATCGAATTTTCGCCACGAAGCCCACCGTAATTGAGCCGGTGGCGATGAGGGCCGGAAAGGCGCCGAGTTACGCCGTTCATCGGCGAATCGTTTGGTGACTCAATGAACGCAATCGACTTCCTGTCCTTGTACCATCACATGGCTTGCGTCTTGTTCCCGTGCCTGACCAAGAGAACCCTTAGGTGTTATTGCCAGCAGTATGTCAACTCACTCCGGTCTGGGCAGACCTGCTGGCCACCCTCCGCTTTGGTGCGCGAGCTCGATTCGGTTGAAGGCCGGGCCCATAAGGGTTCGCAATTTTAACGGAGGAAAAGGCATTGCTTGCAGCATCAAGTCTACCGCCCCCGATCGGAACTCAACGACCGTATCCACGTATGAGAATGTTCGTCGTCCGCCGGCGTTAAGAACCTCTGCCACAGGCATTCCCGTTATCGCGCCTACAGCGCCCAAGCCTCCGCCGATAAGTCCAGAATCTTGGATAGTTGTCTGTACCCAGCGCCGGATACTGTGAATACGCGCACGTCTTCGTAGTTAATCGCGAACGCCTCGCGGGAGTACGTTTCCAAAGCCGTCGCGATGACGCCGTCTCTAACCAAGCGAAGTCAGCACGTTAACTCGAGCAATCTCCTAGACCTTGCCCCCGTACCTCCGCGACGGTTTAGGCGATCGCTCAAGTTTGTGTTGCCATCATCGCGTCCGGCGAGGGAGGGGGAGACGTGGTCGCCAGCATCAAGAACAGAAAGTCAGCCCAGATCCTCGGACGTTTCGATCACCGTCCGACTTGTTTGGGCTCGCCGTCGGTGATGGAAACTGGTGACAATCCGTTCTCGATCATGAATCGAAGCAGCTGTTTGACCGCCGCTCTTGCTGCAGCGAGCTGAACAAGCCTCTGCGATTTCGGATCGTTGAACGGTTGCAGTCGGTTGAGCGCAGAAGAGATCTGGCTTTCGAAGTCGGTGAGCTGGTACCAGAGCGTCCGGTCATGCGGCAGGTCGAGCTTCTTGCGGGCGTGCTCAGTCGCCACACTCATCGTCAGGCTTTCGAGGTTCGGTCCTGTGGTTTGAGCCCCGGGTCCAGAGACTGCGGCGGCTGTCGCTGCCGCGGCTCCGGTTCCAGCCAGACTTCCGAGCATCGCCAGTCCGCCCATCATCCCGCCGGGACCGAATGCGGCGAGGCTGCTGGTGACAGCGGCAGCTCCAGCAAGACCCGCCGGAGCGGCAACGGCGAGACCAACGGGTCCCGCTGCGAGCAAGGCGACCCCTGCCGCCGCCGTGAGTACACGTCCCCAGGGCACCCCGCCCTTTGGGGCCACAGATCGTTGGACGTCGTTGATCGCCGCGACGACGACTTTACCTATCCGGCGAGTGAATCCGAGTTCCACAGAGATGTGTTCGAGCGCGAGTGGGATGGCGGAACCGGCGTCGATCTCGTACGGCGTCACGGGATTCGTCAGGGCGAGCACTACCAGCTCTGCGACGGCGTCATGGAATTCCCAGCGGTGCGGCAAAGGTGCTAAGGATCCGTTCGACAGTTGGACCATCTCCGGCGAGAGTAGCTGTCCTGAGGCCTCCTGCTGCAACAGCTGCGCCGCAATGTCATCGCGAAGAATTTGCAGTGCGGCGCGGTACCGAGACCGCGCGTTGTCGTCTTTGAGGTTGTTGGCGACGGCTTCTGCGAAGTGTTGCAGAAGGAGCATCGACGCCTCGCCATCTCCCATTCGCACCGCGATGTCGGCTGAGGCTCTCACCACCTCCTTGCCGGGGTACAGAACGTCGGCGATCAGCGCCGAGACGGACGCTTCGCCTATATAGGTTGCAGCATCGTGGCCAGTGATCGTGGTAAGAAGAAAATCTTGGGCTCCTGGGAAGGTGCTCGCTAGCCCCCGCCCCCCGGTCACTATGTCCCGAACGTTGAGGAAGTTCGACCAATCGTCGACCCGTGAGTAAGGAAACTTCTTCAGGAGCCGTTCACTGCCCTCGTGAAGGGCTCGAATGTTCGCCGGGCTCCCGATGGTGATGAACCGACGCACGTGGAGGTTCTCCGGCAGGTGATCGAGAAGATCGATTGCGATCACGGAGCCGAGGCTGTGAGCGATAAGGATGACGTCACCGTATGAAGGGAGATGGTCGATGATGTGGTTCATGACGTCGGCTCGAACCTTGTCGTCGCGAACATACCGACGCACCTGATCGAGATTCATGACGGAGGCGTGGCTCACGAAGAACTCAGGTGCGACGTCCCATACGGGCGCGGGGATCAGATTGAAGCCGAAGGTCCGGACGCCGTGCTGTGTACGGAGCAGGCGCTGCACCCTAGCCTGTCGGCGCTCGAACTCCTGGCGCGCGGAAGCCTCGTCCTGCGGCCTGTACGTGATTGGTGGAAGCTTGCCGCCGCGGCCTTCCGTCTTGAGGTAAGAGGAGTAGCGCGGGGCGATGACCTGTTCCCGGTCGACGGGCTCATGGCCCGCTTGGACAAGACCTCTGTTCAGGCCGTCGAGCCACGAATAGTGAGGGTCGCCGTCGCCGATGCCGTGCAGAAAGATGATCTTCATTCGTTCCCCTCCTGATGGTCACTTGCGACCTCCACGCAAGCTGCCCGGATCGAACCACCGAAAGCAACCGACCAATGTTCGAGCGGATTTGCTCGGAGTGAGCGAGCATGTGCGAATCGAACCGTGCAGCAACTGTCCGTGATAGAAATCGGGCTAACGCCTGCTTAGCGGACGATGGGAAGCTGAGTCAAGCAAGCGCTGGTGGAGGGGGAACATGGCGGCGCGACTGACGAGAGAAGATCGTTTGGATCGTCTGGTCGCAAAGATGCGGCAGCGCGTCGACGCGGCGTCCACGACGACGCGGCTGCTGAGGCATATGCCGAAGAGCAAGCTAGGCGTCCTCGTTCGTGAAGCAGGATACGAGCGGACTTCTACGAAGCTTTTGGAGGAGCTGAGTGACCGATTCAGAAATGCAGGGTTGGAGTTCAGTCCGGAATTGCTCGACCCGGCCAACACGCCGGCGTCCCTGATCTACTTCTTCGACGCGGAGCGTCCAATCAAAGGACTCCAGCCAACCCGCGAATTGTTCAAGGTCGAAAGCCAGCTGTCCCGCTTCCTTTGGCTGAATCACAATTTTCTCGACCAAGCGACCAAGGATCTGCGGATCATCGAGCGGGAGAAGCAACTGGCTCCAGGCTCCAAGATCGATCTGCTCGCGGTCGATACGAGGACACGAGAGCTGGTCGGTATCGAGCTCAAGGCGGAAGAACCGGATCAGGGAATCGTTGCGCAGGCGTCGAAGTACATGAGAGCGTTGAAGTCTCTTGCGGAGAAAAGTGACCGTCCCGGCGCTCGCCTGGTCATCATCACGGGACAGCCAGACGACGATCTCGCCGAGCTCGTTCAGGTTCAGGCTGAGAAGCTGGGCGTGAAGACTGATTGGTATCTCTATCGAGTCCGGTTCGAGCTGAATAAGCAATGAGGCGCGAGTCAACCGGACGCCAGGGTAGTGCGACTGCGACCCACTTAGGCCCCACCATAAGCAACCCGGGGCCGGGCTCTTCATCGGCATGCGTGTAGTGCGTGGCGTCTACGCCTAGAGATTGCGCGCCGAGCGTGCACAGTCGATCGCGGCAATATTGATCAGACCGTCCTTACGTGCAGTTCGACCCATCACGGACGTTATGGCTATCGCTGTTTTCGACTCTGATGTCAACGGCCCAGAATCCCCGGTCCGGTGATCTAAGTCTGTTTAAGCGGCAAACTGCACCATCGCTCACTTCGCTGCCGCGAGTTCCACGTGACGCCGTTCACAAATTCGGCTGGGCGGCGCGTAACGGCCGTGATGGGATACCTGCGACGCCACCTCACCCCCTTTTCCTGCGTGCGGACACTGATAAGCGCTGCAATCGGGCAACGGAGCCTCCGCCTAGTCGGTGATCGAATCGTTCGCTTGTTTTTGCTGATTGCAGAAGCGGTGCGTCAGCGCCGCATTATCTTCAGTTGTTGTACCGCCCTTGCTCCAGGGCACTATATGGTCAATATGTGCATCATCGATAATCTTGATCTGCTGCTTGCATATCGTGCACGCCGGATCGGCATCATAGAGCTTCTTCTTCACTGTTTCCGGAAATATCCTCGATCCTTGCTGTTGGTTGCCTATGACAGATTCAAGCATGTCCAGCCACATTGTGAATCGTTTCGCTACGCGCTTAGACTCAGAAATAGTGTGCGAAATAAGATCGTTGAATGTTCCGTTGGACATCAAATCCAAGCTTGCTTCGTAAATCGCGTCAGAGTTCTTAGTAACTAGAGATCGTGAGTAACGCGTGAACCCGTACATCTGTACGTCGTAGAGCGCCCGGTTGAGTCGAGGCTCCCACTTCCCTGGGGTTTTAGCATCTCCGGCGACATAGCGGCGTGCCACCCTGTCGCCGTACACGGTCAACGCTGATTTAACTGCTTCGCCGAATGCCTTCTCGGCCTTCTTCTGGTCCTTCGCCTTGCGGTGGCGCCACTGCTCCATTTCATTGTTGAGGAATTCTTTAGTCTTTTTGTCGGGATGTTTGAGATAGGTCTGGTTGTAGAACGCCATGAACCTAAGGACTAGCTCTACATCGACCATGCGCTTATGAGGCTTAGACTGCTTAAGAATCGTCATGAAGTCTTTGTTGGAGGAGAGTTGCTTCAGCTGCTCGTTGTACTCACCTCGATAGACTGAGTTTCGCAGCTCTTGATCGTTTAACTTTGTTGCTCCTTCATTAAGCCTTTCGAACATGGTGAAACGAACGTCTGGATCAGAATTTTTCTGAATAGTAATCACCGACAAGCTGAAGTCGCTGATCTCGTCCTGGAGACGTTCCTCGAGGTCTTGATACTTCTTCCCGTCCAAAGAGCGAAGCGGCCCCAACCCTTTTAGGGAATACTCGTTATCTATAAATCGGAAGAGGCTAGTCAGCCTTTGCTGACCGTCGATAACTACCTCAGTTCCGTCCTCTTCTTCAGCGAAATAAAACAGCGGAATTGGTAGCCCTAAGAGCACAGATTCGACAAGACGGCTTCGCTTCTGAATCGGCCATACCTCGTACCGCTGAAAGTCAGGCTGAGTGTCGAGCTTCTTCTTGTGCCATCGCTTGAGCAAAGAATCAACGTCGGGGGTCCACGGCTTGGCCAGAATCGCGGGGCCCTTTGAGATGTCCGCCTGGGGTTCGTAGTCTTCATCGTCCGCACCTAGATCTGTGTCCGGCGGAACAATCAGCCTGAAGAACCCGGCTTCGGCGTTGCAGTCGGGGCACGACCACCCCTCGGGTTGGTCCTCAAGATCGACGCCTGCATTTTCTGGCGCGCGGTATATCCACCCGCAACTATCACACTGATACTCATTGGGACTGGAGTCTGACACCGAGAACCTCTCAGCTCGTTGACGACGTTGCTGACCGGGCAACAGTACCTACAGGTACTGCTGTGTGGCTTCAGGCTGACGAAGACCGCGCGAGTGAGCACGGACGGCGACGCTTCAATTCGCCTGGAAAGCTTAGCGGCGATGGAGAGGTAACCCTTTAAAAGGACGGTTAGGTAGACCTGGTCCTTGAGGAACGTGAGCTGTTGGCCGACTGCGCCGGCTGTGTATGTCAGCTCCAGAGCGTCTGTGCCGGGAAGTGGGCGAAGTGTCACGTGACTTCTCCGCGCTGCCCGTGTTCGATGGCCCTGGCCGGGTTGACCGCGGCTGGTTGCCGTCGGTGGCGCACGTCAACTTGGTGCCGCGGCACCGACTCAAAGCCCGGTCCGCGGACACGACGCGGCTGGTGCCCGTCACAGCGCCGGGCCGGCTTATCTACGACCACGCCGACATCGTCAAACTCTCGGTGTCGTGTCCGCAGACGCTATGCCAACACGCCCGATCCCGACCGTCTGCTCGGTCTCGAGTTCACCATGCCGGACCTGCACAGTCTCCATCAGCACATCGCCGGACGTGAGATCCAGCGCGACTGGTTCCGGCGCGCTATGGAGCCGCAGCTCGTCGCAACCGGCGTGATGACCGCCCGAGGTCGGGGGCGGCCCGCTGAGCTGTTCCGCCACCCGCCCCGCGCGCGCGACAACAGCTGAACGGGACGGAGGTAGTCAGACACAGTGCTTCGCAGTGAAGACCGCGCCGAGCAAGGAGAAGGCATGACGGATAAGCGCCGGAGCAACGGTTACGACATCATCGGTGACATCCACGGATGCGCCGATCAACTCGAGGCGCTCCTGTCGGCGATGGGCTATCACCGGTCCGGAAACTCGGGCGCCTAGCGGCATCCCAACCGCACTGCCAGCTTGGTCGGTGATCTGATCGACGGGGTTCGCAGCAGCTGCGGGTGCTCGAGGTGGTCAAAGCGATGGCCGACGCCGGCACCGCACGAATGGTGTTGGGAAAACATAAGTTCAACGCTCTGGCTTATGCCACCGAATCGCCGGACAGGCCCGGGAATTACCCGCGACCTCACGACGATTCGACCAACCCCTGGTCGGAGAAGAACGAGAATCAATACCGGGCGTTCCTCGACCAGGTGGCCGGTGAGACTCGCGAGAGATACCTGGAGTGGTTCTGGACGCAGCCGATATGGCTCGATCTGGGCGAGCTACGGGTGGTGCACGCCTGCTGGCATAAGGACTCGATCGATCTGCTTGAAAGGCGAGCTCGGCGGGAACCGGCTCCGCTCGGTTGATGACCTCGTACGGACGTCGACCGAAGAAGATGCTGTCTACGACGCGGTCGAAACCTTACTCAAGGGACCAAAAATCAGTCTGACGGAGCATGGTCAGAAACCGTATTTGGACAAGGACGGTCACCCGCGGAACCAGGCGCGGATGCGGTTGGTGGAACGACGGCGCAACCACGCTGCGCGACTTGGCAGAGGTGGGCGGAAACTTCACGACGAGAACCGGTGAGCCCTATCCGCCTCTGCCCGATGTTGCTGTCCCTTAGAGGGAACGGACGTTCGTGTAAGAGGCACATGTGCCGGTGGTCTATGGCCATTACTGGCGGCAGGGTGCTCCCGAGCACCTGCGTGACTGGACCGACTACACGGCATGCGTCGACTTCAGCGCGGTCAAAGGCGGACGCCTGGACGGCGTACCGCTGGTCGAGGGAGAGCAGGATCGATCCGGGCCACTACGTCACCGTCGGCTCGCAGCCACGTCTCGTGGGTTTCAACTGAATGATCCTGCGTCCCAGCGGGAGTCGTTGCGAGGCGGCGCGCTTCGTCGTTGATCACGAAGGTCGGAGTCACGACGCCACAGGTGGTCACCGATGAACGTCGTCCTCGATGGCGCGACGGACGGCAGCGAGAGCATCGGCGAGTGTGCTCAAGGCGGCGGAACCCAGGGCGAGTCGAAGGGCCTGCGGCGGGTTCGCGGTGATCGCGAAGGGCTCGGCTGTCGAGACCGATATCTGGCGTGTCGCCAGGGTCGCAGCGATCCGGTCGGCGCGGGCGCCGTCGGGTAGCGGTAGCCACGTGAAGTAGGACGCCGGATACGCGAGCTGTTCGAAGGGCTGCAACGTTTCTCGGGCGATCGTCTGCCTGAGCGTGGCGTCGGCGCGCTTTTCGGCTTCGAGGCGGGCGACCGTGCCGTCCTCCAGCCACCGTGCGGCGATCGCCGCGGTGAGGGCAGGGGTGTTCCACGTCGTCGCCCGTATTGCTCGTTCGATGGCGCGCATGTGCTCTTGCGGTGCGACGACGAACCCGACGCGCAGTCCGGTAGCGACATTCTTGGACAGCCCGGATACATACACGGTGATGTCGGGAGCGGTCGCGGCCAACGGTGGTGGGGGGCTGTCGACAAGGTAGGCATACGAGCCGTCTTCAATCAGGAGCAGCTCGTGGCGGCGGGCAATGCCGATCAGATGTCGGCGGCTGTCTTCCGTCATCACCCAGCCCAGCGGGTTGTGCAGGGTGGGCATCGCGTAGATCGCGCGTACCGGCCGGCGCCGGCACAGGCTATCCAGCCCGTCCATGTCGGGACCGGCCACAGTTGTTGGGATGGGCGTCAATTCGAGGTGCAGCGATTCGGCGAGCACCTTGAACCCGGGGTAGGTCACGGCATCGGCAGCGACGACGTCGCCAGGTCGCAGCATGGCCAGCGCGGTGACCGCCAGCCCGTGTTGGGCTCCGTTGACCACGGCCACGCGGTCGGGAGTGACGTCGAGTCCGCGACTGAGCAGATGGGTGGCCACCGCGGCCCGATCGCGATCCCGCCCACCGTGGGGTTGGTAGCGCAGCAGCGCGTCCAGGTCGCCCGAGCCGGCCAGCTCACGCAACGCCTGACGCAGCAGGTCGGCCTGGCCGGGAAGCGCGGGATAGTTGAAGTTCAGGTCGACAGCGTCTGCGGTGAGGGCGTGCTGATCGATGCCGTGCCCGGGGGGAAGTGCGAGGTCGCGGACGAACGTCCCGCGTCCCTGTTCGCTGCTGACCAGGCCCATCGCTTCGAGTTCGGCATAGACACGCGAGGCGGTGACGACGGCGATGCCCTCGCGGGCGGCGAGGTCGCGATGAGTCGGCAATTGCGTTCCGGCGCTGAGCCGCCCAGTCCGGATCTCGGCGGCGAAGGCATCGACGATGCGCTTGTACCTGGCGGTGGGCACCCCCGATTGTATGCATGACAATTCTTTGTCCGTCATGCATCGCCGCTTCTACGGTCGCATCATCACGCCGAGAGGACGCTGTCATGCACATCGCCATCCTGACCTTCGAGGGCTACAACGAGCTGGACTCCCTGATTGCGCTCGGGGTCCTCAATCGCATCAAGGACGATGACTGGCGGGTCACCATCGCCGCCCCGACTGCGCAGGTGACGTCGATGAACGGGGTCACCATCGAGCGGATGTCCAGCCTGGAGGACGCTGTTGCTGCCGACGCGGTCATCGTCGGCAGCGGCATCGCCACCCGCGAGGTCGTCGACACCCCGGCGATCATGGATGTTCTGCGGGGACTCGACCCGCAGCGCCAGCTCATCGCTGCGCAATGCTCCGGAGCGCTGGTCCTGGCGAAGCTCGGACTGCTGCGTGATGTGCCCGCGTGCACCGACCTGACGACGAAGCCCTGGGTGATCGCTGCCGGCGTGGACGTGCTCAACCAGCCGTTCTTCGCCACAGACAACATCGCTACCGCCGGAGGCTGCTTGGCTTCGCAGTACCTGGCCGCCTGGCTGATCGCGCGCCTACGTGGAAAAGACGAGGCCCTCGAGGCGTTGCATTACGTCGCCCCGGTCGGCGAAAAGCAGGACTACATCGATCGGGCTTGGCGCAACGTCGCGCCGTATCTGCCCGCTGCGGTGCCTGCGCTGCTCTGATGTGGGGTGCCGGAATACACGGAGGACGGGTGAAGCGGCTGCCGGCCCAGTGGGCGTGACCGCGGGTCGACTACCGCAGGACTGCACCTTCGGCACGAGCGGTTCGCTGGTCATGCATCGAGAGAGTGCTGCTGCGTGGCAACCTGATTCCGCAGAACCGACGCGTGGCGAACCGACGAAGTTCTGAATGGTGACGTCGGCTGTCGGTGCTTCCCGCTAGCGTCAGGCAAATGTCCACTGAGATCACAGTTCGGGGCTCGTTCTCCGATTTCCAGCCGCCCGAGCGGGGGACCGTGCACGCCTCTGTCAGTTATCACGGCCCCGAGAAGGACTGGGTCTATGACCAGGTGGCTCGTGACCTCGAGGTCGTCAAGGAATCGATCCGCAGGCTCGAGGACGGCGACCATGGCGCCGTCACGTGGTGGTCAGCAGCACAGCTGCGCACCTGGTCCCATCGGCCCCGAAACGAGGATGGTGAAGAGCTCCCGCCCGTCTATGACGCGAGCGTCCGCGTCGAAGTGAAGTTCCGCGACTTCACCGCACTGTCACAGTGGGTGGGCGGACACGTTACCGGAACCGAAGGATTCGAACTCTCCTACGTGAGGTGGGCGCTCACCACCAAGAGCCGGGAGGAACTGGTCGCACGGGTCCGTACCCGGGCTGTTCAGGATGCGGCAGCCCGCGCGCAGCTGTACGCCGACGCTCTCGATCTCGGAACCGTCCGCCCCATCGCGATCGCCGATGCCGGCATGCTCGGTGGCCAAGCACAGTCCCAGTTTGGCGACGGGTTCGGATCCGTCGACGCGGCACCGGCGTCCTCTCGCAGCGGCCCGGACGTCGAGCTCGTGCCGGAAGACATCAGGGTGTCGGCGACTGTTGACGCGCGGTTCGTCGCAGCCGCGGCCTCCTGACGGCTCCTCGTCGCAGGCCGAAACAATTAGACCGTGCGGTCGCCCGACGAGGTCTTGCCCGACGTCGCTCCGGTGTACGTGAATTGCGTTTCGACACAACACCTCCGGCGATCCCGGTGACAATCCCGGGCGCGTTGGTCACATCGGGCGGACCTGGGGGAAGCCCGGGCCGATCAATCGAGCGAAGGCATCCTGCGACGCTTCCCAGCTCGCGGGATGCTTCTGCCTCCAGACTTCCAGCGGGACATCGGCGAGAGGATCGAAACTCGCCGCAAGCGCGGGGTACTCAGCGCGACGCCAGTCACGAAGGCGGACGTCGCCGCGGGCGAACTCCTTCAGACGCGCACTCTGCTCATCGCGGATGTGGGGCGGCGCATCGATGCGTACCCCTACTCCGTGCATCAGGCTGTGCCGACCCAGCCTGAACGGCTCGAATCCCCAACTCCTTCCGACGTCGCTGTTGACTGCGCGGCAGTGCTCGCATGCCAGCCAGGCCCAGCGCGACGTACCGCCGGCCGTTGCACGGAAGTAGACGATGCACAGGTCGTACTCACGCGACACGTCGGCCTTTTCCCAACGCACGGGGTGGTCCTCACATCGGCAGGACTGCCAGCGCGACCGTGTGCCTCGTTGGATCGGGCCGCGGATTCCACCGCACGGGACGTGGACAGAGAGAGCTTTGACTCGCTCGCGCACAGCCGCATCCGTGGGACTGTCGATGTTGTCCGACATATCTTGCGCCTTCTGGCGACGCCGCGTTCAGGCGTCCACCGCTTGCACGCTTTCGCGTGCCGGCTCTTCCCCTGGGGCACCGTGCGGTGTGGCGCGGTTGCCGGGACGACGGGCCAGGTACCCGAACAGTCGTCCGCTCGTGAGCTCCCTCAGCTTATGGGATAGCAGCGACAAGGCGGGACCTGATGGGCACAGCGACCGTCTCGCATAGTGGCGCCCTATTCACGGCCATTCCGCGATTTTGACCGCATTGACCTGAGCAAGGAGGTCGCTGATCCTCTTGCCGTACTCGGTCGGTTCCCAGTCGTCGTCCAGCGCATTGATGAACTCGTCGCTGAGCAGGAGCACGACCTGCTCCGCGTGTTCGAGTGACAATCGGTTCAGCTGTGTCAGCCCCTCGAGGAGGTTGGGGTTGCGGCGAGCCAGAACGTCATTCAGCAATGCCGCGTCAGAAATGCTGAGGAAGCTGAAACGGGCGTCCACGAGGTCATCCTTTCAGTCGCCAGGGCAGGGGAGAGGCCCACGCTCAACTGTTAAGTCCTGAAGTGTCCTTATTCCAGACGGCGAGCTCTCCGCCGGGCATGCAGACGACGAGTGCGCCACCCGGACCCGACACGTTCCACGCCTCATACGCATCATCCGATGGCACCTGCAACGCAGTGCCATCTCCGAAACAGATTCTGAGTAATCCCGATTCATCTGCAGTCGCCTCGACGACCGCTCGTCTGATCAGCTGGCGGATCGGTCCGAAGGCTTCGTCAGGATCCTCCTCTGGTGAAAAGGCGACTAACATTCCTTCGCGAACCAGCGTGAAGGGCGACGCGATGAGGACGAAATGCCCCTCTGATAGCTGCAGGAGCACCGAATGCTCGATGAGCACGGACCGCAACCTTTTTCCGCCCAAGCCCAGATCTATCATGGCTGACTCCTTCAGTGTGCATCTCAGGTGACGTCGCCTGTGTGCACTTCGATCTCATCGGGACGTGGCCATCTCGACGGTGGCTGATCGGTGACCCACGCGAATTCCAGTCCTGAGACGTGGCCATCGCTGAGCCAGATGATGATCTCGCCCCGATAGTGGCTTTCGTTGGATACAAATGTGCGCGCTGGAAATGGGCCGTCTGGAAATGGCGCAGCCGCTGCGGAGTTCGGTGTCTTGACATCGAGGATCCAGTGCGTTTCGTTGGAGACGAGGGCACCGTCGAGGTCACGCAGAAGCGCTTTTGCACCGCGAACGCCTGCCGAGGTGAAGATGGCGCGGATCAAGTCTGATTCGTCCGCCGACATCGGTCGCCATCTCGACTGTTCTGTCACGAGGTGAGCTTCAGGATGGGCTGCCGACCGACGATCCGCAGCCGGCCCCAATCGCCCTCCACGATAAAGCCGTCGCCCTCGTCTTGGAGGATGTCAATGTTGCCCAGGTCTTCCTCACCAGTCGCGTCAGTGAAGTGTTTCTCGGTGCGACGAATCCATTCGACAACTGCTACGTCAGGGAACACGAGATTCGCTGCGGCATAGCAGTAGTGCTCGCCGGGGCGCGGCGGATGGTAGGCGGGACTCTCGGGTGTCAAGACCGCGTCGAGCCTGAAGACAATCTGTTGGGGCGTCTCGACGATCTCGAGTACGTAGCTGTCCTCGAGATACACGCCTGCCAAGCCAGGAAACTTCGAGTAGTCGATCATCGGTTCACCAATCCCACAATATCGGCGTGTGGTTGCCTTCACTACGTCTCGTCACAGGATTCCCATTCGGATCGATCCTCTGTCCGGTCGCGTCTCTGAGCTCGACATGCGGAGCCTCGCTACCCGGGGTCCGCGGGCTTCCCTCCTTGATTGTCATACGAACGACACCATTCTCGTCCACGTACTTCGGTGGTCCGCCAGGTGTCTGAACCTTCGCCCAACCTTGCGAGTTCGCGTAGTTTTCCAGTTCGCTGGCCTTCGGAATACGTCCGGCGAACAGGTCGCCGATGTTCCGTGGTGGTGGCGGCCCCTCCGGCTTGCCCTTCCGTCCCAGGTTTTTGATCCGCTGGAGCTTCTGACGCAGCCCGGCAATGTCATGTGCCCGTTTGACGCCCCTGCTGATGTTCTTGGTGATCTTCCAAGCGCCAACGGCTTCGGCGATGATGCGGGCGAACTTCGTAATCGACTGCGCTGCTTTGGCCGTCGCGGCTACCCCGCCTACTCCGAACGACACAAAGGATGCCGCGACGCCGATCGCCGCGGTCATCGCCAGTTCCACGGCCAGATCCCCTAGGATGCCTTCCAGCTGCGTCCGCAGGTCACCGAGAGCCGATGCATAGTCTCGGCATGACTGCGCCAGCTCAGCGCATCCGTTCACGACTGACGACGTGGCATCCCGCAGCTGTTCGAGGTCTCGGACGATGATCTCCACCTCGGGCGAGTGCGTGTCGCGGAACGCCCGGGCATCCACCTCCAGCGCCTCGGCGATCGACGTCGTCTGGTAGACCGTAGCCATCCTGTCCCAGGCATCGGCAGCCTTCGACACCTTGTCCGTGTCGCCGTCGGGCACCGGGACGCCCACCTGCTGCATCAGCCCGATCGTGTCCAGCAGGCCTCTGCCGGGACCGCCGGCGGAGGGAGGCGTTGTCAGAACACCGGCTGTGCTCGGCGGTTCGGGCGGTTTCGTTGGTGGAGCACCCTGGTTGCCGGCAGTCGCGTTGTGCTCGGCGACGGCGTGGTTGTACCCCGCCTGGATGATCACGCCGCCGTAGTTCTCCATCGCTGCGATCAGATCATTTGCAGCACCGAGGACTTCAGCCGCTCGCTCGTCGTAGGAGGCCGCCCACGCCACCCCCGACTCGTCGGTGCCCGCCATCGATCCGGTAGTGCCGAGGATGCCCACGTTGACGTTGAAGGCACTATAGAGTTTGCCCGCCTTCTCGAAGAGTCCCGTACCGACCGCGTAATAGGTGTCGGTGTCAACATCCTGAAGGGTCACGTCAGCATCGCGACGTTCAGCTGACCCGCGCTGGTGTAGTTCTGGTGGGCGTTGTGCGCAGCCGCCCGAAGCTGGGCCAGCGCCTCGCGCATCTCGGAGGAAGCTGTCATCCACTCGGTGTGGCGCGCCCTGTGCTCCTCTGCCGCCTCGCCGGACCACGTCGCGTGCAAGGCCTCAACCTGCCCGTCGATCCGGGCTGCCAAAGACTCTGCTCGCTGCTGGAATGACTGCAGTCGATCGACAAAGCTCAACAGCTCATCGAGTTCCACCCTGTAACGCATCAGATGTACAGATCCGTCTGGATGGAGCCGATCACCTCGCCGGACTGAACGTCTTGCTCGGCATAACGAACCGCAGCCTGCCCGATGTTGAGTGACCGCTCGGCAAGTGCGTCGATCAAAGTCACTGCTACCTCGAGCCACTCTCCCCATGCGTCGGAGAACGTGGACGAAGCGACACCCGACCAGCCGCGAGTCAGGTTCTCCCACTCTCGTGTCAAATCCTCGAGCTCCTCGCTCAGTTCCACAGCGTCGTTGCCCAACGCGCGGGACGCGGCGAATGCCTGATCGACATCTACTCTCAGCTCTTGCATGACCTTCCTCGAAAGCGTCGGTAGTTCGAGGCTAGCCGCCGCCGGGAGGGGGTCCTGACGCCAATTTCTCGCCATGTCCGCGGTCCTCGCTACCATCGGGAACGACTCAAGGGGGAGGCGACGCATGACCATCACCGTGTCCGAGACACCACGGCTGGCCAACGGCGCCGAGCGCAGGGTCTGGCAGGCCCTGATCGACCAGCTCGAGCCCGGCGACCTGGTCATCCCCGGCAAACGCGTCACCGACCACCTCAAAGACCACGAGATCGACTTCTTCGTCGCCATCGAGGGCGCCGGCATCGTCTGCGTCGAGGTCAAGGGCGGCGAGGTGTGGCATGACGGGGAGACCTGGCGGCAGAAGCGCCGCGGCCACGAGCACAAGATCGACCCCGTCCGTCAGGCCCGTGAGGCCTGCTACGCGCTGCGTGACTTCGTCGAGAAGGATCCCCGCTGGACGCAGGGTCGACTGCGCTGGGACCACGTCGTGGTGCTGCCCAACACCGACCTGTCCGACGACTTCGCCCTGCCCGACTGTCCACGCTGGAAGGTCATCGACCGCACCGACCTGCCCGACATCGTCGCCAAACTGCGCGAGGTCCTGCACAGCCAGGAACTCGACCGGCCGCTGCTCAGCCGTCTCGGAATCGCCGAACTCAACGAATCGTTGAGCGGGCGTGGTCTCCCGCAGCGCAGCGTCGTCGCCCGCGCACTCGAAAACGAAGACGCGGCAGACGTTCTCACCGAACACCAGTCCGTCATCCTCGACGCGATCCGGCTGCTGCATCGCGTCGAGATCCGCGGCGGCGCCGGCAGCGGCAAGACCTTCCTGGCGATGGAACAGGCCCGCCGCTTGGCCCGCGACGGGCAGCGCGTCGCCCTAGTCTGCTACTCCCACGGCCTTGCCTCCTACCTCGAGCGGATCACCGCGACCTGGAACCGGCGTCAACAGCCGGCCTACGTCGGCGAGTTCCACGACCTCGGCAAGACGTGGGGCGCTCCCGCCGGACCCGACGAGTCGCTGCGCACCGACGAGACGGTGGAGTTCTGGGAACGGCACCTACCGGCTCAGATGACCGAGCTGGCAATGCAACTCGACCAGGGCCACCGGTTCGACGCGATCGTCGTCGACGAGGCGCAGGACTTCGCCGACGCCTGGTGGGATCCGCTGCTGGCCGCGTTGCGGGACGACGAGACCGGCGGGCTCTACGTGTTCACCGACGAAGGCCAGCGGGTGTTCCACCGGCACGGCTCACCTCCGGTGCCGCTGGTTCCGCTCGTGCTCGACCACAACCTGCGCAACACCCGTCAGATCGCCAACGCGTTCCAGCCGCTGGTCGATCACCCGATGCGTTTCCTCGGGGGCGAAGGCCCAGCGGTCAAGTATGTGGCGTGTACGCGGGAGGACGCGATGGACGTCGGTGACGACGAAGTGGAGGCGCTGCTCGAGCAGGGCTGGCGGCCCGAGGACGTGGCGCTGCTGACCACCGGCAGCCGCCATCCCGAGCAACGCGAACGCCAAGCCGCGGGCAGCGCCGCCTACTGGGACAGCTTCTGGGACGCCGATCAGGTCTTCTACGGTCACGTGCTCGGCTTCAAGGGCCTCGAACGCCGAGCGGTCGTCCTCGTCGTCAACGAGGAGTCGGCGTTCGAGCGCTCCCGCGAGCGTCTCTATGTCGGATTGTCCCGCGCCCGAGATCAATTGGTCGTCTGCGGTGACCCGGACTTCCTGCGGGAAGTCGGGGGACCGGACCTCGCGCGGCGGCTGAACATCCCGTGAGCACGCATCATCGGAACGAAGACCGGCCTCGCGAAATGGACGAAGGTCTTTTCGAAAGAGTCGCCGCCGCAGTGCGGGAGGGCGACGACATCGAGACGATCGCCAACAAACAGGTCAACAGGATTGCCGGACTTGACCGTGAGGGTGTGTACGTAGAAACCGCTCGGTCTCGCGATCGGGGAACGGGTCCCCAGCATGTTCCAGCCTGGATGATCGTCCGTGCGTGGGATCATCTCCGTCGGAACGGCGAACTCAGCCAAGTCGTCCTACTCAACCACCTCAACGTGAAGCGCTCCGCCTTTGTCTGCGCGTTGCTCGCGCTCTTCCCCGATGTGGTAGTCCAATCAAGTCGTCCGGTTGTTCTGCAGTTGGTCACCGAGTCTGGAAGTGCTGAATGATATTTCGCTCAGTAGCTGGACTGCGGGACCGGTTTAACGGTGAAAAGCTCACCGCTGAGTTCCGAGCACGACCCGGTGGCGTCTCGACGGATCTCCACCTCGCCCACGATGCACCGCTCGTCTGCCGGACTGAATTGAACGGATTTCCCGAACGGACGAATCGCCGGCGTGAGGAAGAGCGGACCTATCGGATTGTCAAGCGCGCGCCGAAGTTCGTCCTCCGTGACGCGAGGGAACCTCCCTTTGAGATTCGGAAACAGGGCTTCCGAAAGAACATCTGAGTGGAAGGCCGCGAGCGTGCCGTCGACAATATTCTCGCTGACCGTGATGGCGTTCTTGGGACCTTGGCTGGTCGCGTGCACGGTGAGCCGCACGCCGAAGTTCTCGTCGGGATAGAGGCTCGCGCCAGTCAGTTCTACCTTGCCGTCTGCTCGGCCATGGCGAAGCGCCATCCAGCCCGGCCCTGCAGAGCCGTCAAGTGCCAGTCGTCGCGGGACGCGGTCCCAGCGGGCGAGCACCGCGTCGGCGTCCCAGGTCGTCCACCGGCCCCCGATCGTGTAGCGGTAGTAGTGAAGGTGACCGCCAACCCGGTCGATATCTACGGGGGGCTCAGGCGCAGCGAAGGGGCCACGCTCGAACCGCAGCAGCGTGATTCCGGTCGGTAAGTGGCCGAGCCAGTTTGTGAACAAGCTGTTCTCTACATCGGACACCGCTCGGTCGGTGGTGTCGTAGAAACCGGTGAACGGTGCGTTCGAATCCGCGATACCGCAGAACGCTGCCTTCACCTCCGCCTTCAGCGTCTTCTGCCACTGGTGTCTCTCCATCCCGCCGAACTGGACGCGGTAGCCAGTCCATACCTCGACGGCTGTGGTTGTTGCGTGGACGTGATACGGCTTCATCGTCTCCCCGGGGATCGGCGTTGTGCGACAGGCTAGGACATGGGCGCAAGGCCGACACCTGCTCAAGCTGCGTTGCGCACTAAGGGTGCGGCGACCACGCGAATGCTGCGAACGACGATGAAGCCCCGTTCACGCAGAACGGACCAAGCAAACACGGGGGGTTTCCCCGATTCCTCGAACGGCGCCGGCCCGTAGCGTCAGAATTATCAGGCTCGGGGAGCTCTCTGCGTGAACACGGGGTGGAAAATGTATCGCTTGGCCGTCCTTCTTGGAGCCATGATCGTTGCGCTGAGTACCGGGGTAGCGAACGCCTCGACCGCGCTGCTCCTCGGTGGAAAGGGCGTGTACGCGAAACTCACCGAGCAGCAGATGGCCGAGGCGTTCGGCGGCTACTTCGCCGACTACGACCGGCGCGTCAACGTCCCCTTCCCCGGCAAGGAGCTCTACTCCTCCGTCGCCAAGGGCGCCGACAACCTCTACGCCGCGGTCTACGACCCCGCCTACGCCGGACCCAAGACCATCGGCGGCGTCTCCGAGGGCGCGCCGTCGGTCATGGAGGTGCTGCGCCGGCTCGAGGCCGACCGCGCCAACACCACCGACGGCAAGGAACCGCCGCCGCCCTCGGAACTCAACGTCGCCATCTACGGCGCGCCCAGCAAGCGCTTCCTCGGCAAGCTCGCCGACCTGCCCACCCCCGTCACCCCCTATGACGTCCTCATCGTCAAGACCGAGTACGACGGTCTCGCGGACTTCCCGGACAACACCTGGAACATGCTCGCCGTCAGCAACGCCGTCATGGGAGCGATGACCCTGCACGTGAAGAATTCCAACTTCGACATCCGCAACAACCCGACCGAATACACCATCGAGGTGAACAGCGCCGGCGGAACGACGACCACCATCCTGATTCCCGCCGAGGTGCTGCCGATCCTGGCGCCGATGGTCGCTTTCCACTTCGACCCGAAGTTCGTCGCCGCCCTCGACAGCAAGCTGCGGCCCATCATCGACTCGGCCTACAACCGACCGCCCATGGAGACCGGCATCCCGCCGACCCTGACCGGGCCGCCCGCGCCCAAGCCGACGACCACCACGCTCGTCGCTGAGACCGCCGCCAAGCCGGAGGACGACGCACCCACGCCGACGCGCTCCCTCAAGCGGGCGACCTCGTGGAAGGACGCCGTCACCCGCCGGCAGGAGCGCATCGAGAAGCTGCGCGAAGCCGTCGAAGCCAAAAAGTCTGCACGCAACGATGATTCGGACGCGGAAGAGGCCACGAAGCCGGCCAAAACCGCCGACGAGGACTCCTCGGCCACCGAGACCAAGGCGGAAAGCGCCAAAGCTGAGACCACCAAGTCTGAGCCGGCGAAGGCCGACAAGGCCACCGCCTCCGCCGGCGGCGACAGCGAGTAGCGGTCTACTGGCCGCTGTCCCCGCCGGCGCTGCTGCGATCCGACGACCCGGAATCCCGCGATGACGGCTTGCTCGACGACGACGCATCGTCGGCCGATGCGCGCGAGGGGCGCAGGGACTTCAGCGGCTCGGTCAACTTCTTCAGTTCCCGCGTCGCGGTCGTCGTGATCGACCGCACCGCGTCCGCCACGTCGTCGTCCTTCGTCGACGTCGTCGTGGACTTCGCCGGCTTCGCTTCCTGAACGTCTCCTTCGACATCGGAGTCGGGCTCCGGTGCGCTCTTCACCGCCTCCGTCGTGACCGCGGCCTTCTTCGTCGTGGCCTGCACCGGTGCCGGATCAGGCTCCGCGACGGGGGTTTTGGCGGCGACAGCAGTGGCCACGGTCGGCGTCGGCCGCGCGTCCTCCGGGATGTAGCTGCGGTCGTAACCCTGGTCGACGATCTCCTTCAGCGGTCCGTTCAGCTGATCGGCGAGCGCGTTCAAGCCGATGAGCCGCAGCGGGTTCAGCAGCGGCAGATTCTCCGTCGGCACCAGCACGTAGGTGGTGTTGCCTTCATCCCAGACGATGTTGTTGGGGTCGTTGATGTCGACGTCGCGGTAGTCGTGCAGCGTGATGAACCCGGAGAGCGCATTGGCGACCGCCAGCAGGTTGAGCCCGTTGTCCGGGAAGTCGGCCACCGGATCGTACTCGCGGGCGATATCGATGACGTGGTACTGGCTCGGCTGCGAAACGCCGAACTCCTTGTCCGCGCCGCCGTACTTGCGGGTGGAGTTGCCCATCAGGATGAACGTCACGTTCTCCGCCGGCGGTGCGTCCGCATCGTCGGCGTGGTCGGTGATCCAGTGCTGGGCGATCTGCGCGCCGTTGCTGTAGGCGTAGATGACGATCGGCTCGTCGTTGGCTTCGGCCTTGAGGACGTTGTCGAGCCGCGCGACCCCGAAGGGGGTGATGAAGCTGAGGTAGGGGATCTCGGTGCACGTGTTCGGTGCCTGGCAGACCACGCCCTGCAGCGTCTCGTTGATGTAGTTGCCCTTCACCGGGCTGATCGTCCGAACCGTGAGCGGCCCCTCCGGGATCACACTCGCGGCGCTCGCGGTGGGTGCGGCGACCAGCGGCAGCAACGCCCCGGCGACGGCGAACCCCAGCAGGGGACCTCTGCGGTGGCGACGATCTCCGTCGGCGTGATGGCGGCCTGAAGCGCTCATGGGCAAATCTTTCCTGGAACGTGATGTGGTTCCCCGACGAAGCCCGGAACGCTGCTCTTCAACGATTTCCCGGTAGCGACGAGACTAGCCATCGATCTTGTCGCAAACAAGGTGGGCGCGGGCCGTGTCCGGTACGTCAGTCAAACGTCATCTATGACTTTTGACATGGTCGTCAGTATCGAGCGCTCGCGAGCAATCAGCGGACCATGGCGTGCAGGCGCTTCTCGGTCCTGCTCAGCAAGTCGTCGTCGACGTCGAGGTCCAGCGCAAGGCCGCCCAGATGGATCGTGCCGGTGGCGTGCTCGAGGACGCGGGGCAGCGCCTCGATGATGTCGACATACTCGGCGGTGAACTCGCGGATGCCCTGCAGCGGCATGTCGAGAAGCCTTGCGCAGTCGGCGATCACGTCGGTGTAAGCCGACGGCGCGGCGAGCTCACGGCACTGTTCGGACAGTTCGAGGAGCCGCTCCTGGTAGTCCATCAGGCGGTGCGCGATGTGCTCGACCGCCTCGGCGTCGGGCTCGCCGTCGCCGCCTTCTCGCCCGAAGGCGGCCATGAATGCGCGGGCGTTCACGAACGCCGCGAGCTGTTGCGTGGTGGCCAGCATCTGGTCGAGCAGGTCGCTCAGCGCCGACGCCAGATACGGGCCGGTCGACACGTGCATGCTGCCCGACGCGGTGAATCCCAGCTCGCTGTCGCGCAGCCGCGGCAGGACCGCAGAGGTGCGCTGCATCAGGACCGACGCGAACAACGCGTGCTCCCACGCCTGCGGCTTGTCCCGTTTCAGCGCCGCCAGCTCACCGGCGGTGGTGGCCATCCTCGCGATGGGACGGTCGTCGTCGGCCGGTGGCTGCGCGACCGCGCGCGTCGGGGCCTCGCCGTCCTTGCCGTAGACGGCGCGGCTGTCCCCGAGTAGCGTCCACCGGCGTTGCCGCTCGGCCCGGATCCGCAACTCCTCCTCGCGACGTTCCGCCAGGCGCTGCCGCTCCTCGGCGCGCTGGATCGCGGCCCGGCTGGCGTAGTAGATGCCCACCGACAGTCCGATGACGGCCGCCGCGCCGACGATCCACCAGATGTACTTGACGATCAGGCCGAGCAGGAACAGCACGCCGAGGACGCCGACGAAGCCGCCGCCCCCCGAGTCCCTCCTGGCCATGCGCCGACCATACGAGCGGGCACCGACAAGTCCGAGATCCACTTTCTGCAGCGAAGGTGCGCGTAGCCGTCTGCACAACGTGGATCTCGTCGCAGAGGCCTCCGTTACCCGGCGTATTCGTCGCGCGACAACACGAGCGTGTCGACCGGGGAGGTGATATCGACGTAGGAGTGGCCGGGATGGTCGTGCGACGCCAGAGCGCTCAGGTGATCAACCACCTCGCCGGCCGTCGTGCGATCGAAACGCCACACCACACGACCGTCGCTCAGTTCGACACAGGAGGCGTCGGCGTCGACGACGAAGTCGTGAGCGACTCCGTCCCCATCCAGGTGCGACGCCCCCTCGCGCAGGGCATCGCTCACTGTGTTCTTGAAGGCGGTGATGCCTTCGCTATCCATCGCAAGAAGGATCGCGTCGTCGCCGAACAGAAACCCTGCAGCGAGCCCAACGCGAATCATCGCCTCATCTTCCCTCGTTGTCAGCACACCTCACTAGACGCCGACATTGTCGCTGACATCGGGCACTCGTCGCACATGGCCGGGCCGACGCGACTAGACGATCGACCCGCTCCCGACAAGGCGGGCGGACAGCTCCTGCAGGTACACCTCGAGGTCCGTGTAGCCCAACGCCGAGAGCGTCGTCGCATTCTGGTTGGCCACCGACGGATTCAGCCCGTTGGCGATCTCCCACGCGTCGGGCATCCCGTCGTTGTCGGTATCCACGGGCGCCGTCGGCGGCTGACCCGTATACGCCGGCAGCAACGCATCATTGGCCGGGTTCGTGTTCGGGGCGGCCGTCGCGATGGTGTTGCTCGCGATCGAGGCGAATAGCCGGCGGTCCATCGGGTCGCGCGGCCATGCCCCCGCGCGCGTGAGTAACTCGGCGACCAACTGGGATGTCGGCGTGTAGGTGATCGCGGGGAACGGGTTGCGCGCCGTCAACTTCTGCGCCCGGATCGTCGCGGCGTCCGGGATGCCCGCCGTCGGAAAGTCGTTGCAGCAGTGGAACAGCTGATAGTCGGACCGGCCGGGATAGCTGCTCATCTGGTTGCCGCTGACGTAGAGCCGGTTGCCCGCCACGCGCAGGATCTGATCGTCGAACATGCCGTACGGGAACTGCGGCCCGACCCGGAAATAGTTGTTGACCGCGTTGAGGTTCCAGTAGATCGGATACGGGTTGCCGCGGCTGTCGGTGACGATGTTGGTGCTCACCCCCAGCGCGATGAAGAACCTCGGATCCCAGTACAGATTGTTCGACAGCTCCAGGTTCATCGTGGAGTTCGCCGCCGCGAGCGACTCCCGGCTGCCCTCCGGCAACCGACCCTCGATCCGGTTGAACACGTTGTGGTGCAGCGTGATGTTGTTCAACTCGAACCCGTGGGCCGGGTTCGAGTAGTTCATCAGCACCCCGCCGTAGAACGAGTGGCCGCCCACCGTCTCGGCCATCACCGAGTTCTGGATCGTGATGTTGTTGGAGTACGAGATCTCCACCGCCTCGTCAGTGGCGTTCCCGATCGACACGTGGTCGACGACCGCGTTGCGCGTGTAGCGCAAACGCAGCCCGTCGTCGCTCGGTCCGTTCACACCCGGCCGGATTCGAATGTGCTGCAGCACCCAGTTTTCCGCGTAGTCACCGGGCGCCCGTACCGCCTGGTCCTGGAACGGCGTCTCGTCGGTGACGAAACCCCGGATCGTGATCCCGCCCGGCGACGTCTGGCCCGCGATGGTCACATCCCCGTTCGTCAGATGGATCTGCGTGTCGATCAGACCGCTGACCTTGAACAGGATGTACTTCGCCCCCGGCTGATCGATCGCCCACTGCAGCGAGCCGACACCCGAGGCGTTGGTGTTCGTCACGTACACCACGGCGCCGCCGCGCCCGCCGGTGGTCGTACTGCCGAACCCCTCCGCTCCGGGGAACGCGGGCAGCGCGCCGGGCGGCGGCGGGGGAGTGACCGGCCCCGGGCCGATCGGCACGGCGACCGGCACTATGACGGTGCCGCCGTGGCCGTCGTCGATCGTCACGACGAACGTGTCGGCCCGGTCGGCCGCGCTCGCGCCGGGAGCCGACGCGTTCTGCCGCGCGGTCGCCGACGGGGTGTAGGTGAACGCACCCACAGCCGTCACGGCAACTTCGCCCTTAGGGGTGGCCGTCGGTCCGCGGTAGGTGAGGGTGTCACCGTCCGCGTCGTCGGCGCGCACCGTCCCCGTCACCATCCACGTCGACGAATCCGGTTGACCCACCGTCACCCTCGCGTTGGTCGGGATCGCATTCCTCGGCGCGATCGTCAGCGTCAGCGGGATGGTCGTCACCGCTCCGTAGCGGTCCGTGGCCGCCAGTGCCGCGGCGTCAGTGGTCGTCCCGGCAGCGCCGGTCGCCGCGGTGTGCCGGGCCGTGCCGGTCGGTGTATAGGTGAACGACCCGTCGGAGCCGACCGACAGGTCGCCGCGCTGCGGCGCCGTCGACACACGGTAGGAGATGCGATCGCCGTCGGGATCGGTGACCGGTACCGACCCGGTGAGCGCCCCGTCGGTCGACCGGGGCGCCTCGAGGTTCGGCGCACCCGCGACAGGTGCGCTGTTTTTGGGTGCGACCTTCACCCTGACCGCCGTCGATCGGGACCGGCCGCGGCCGTCGTCGGCCGTCACCCGGAATCTGTCGACGTCGGTGAAGCGCGTTGCCCGCGCCCGGCGACGCGCGTCGTCGGTCGGGTCGTAGGCGAAGGACCCGTCGGACTCCATCGTCACCGCACCCCGGGACGGGCGCCCCGCGCGGAACGTGACGGAGTCACCGTCCGGGTCCGTTGCGCTCACCGCGCCGGTCACCCGTCCGCTCACTGGATTCGGCTCGGCCACAGTGGTTCTGATGCGCGACGGCGCCTGGTTGGCGCCGTCGTCGGCCTGGGCCGTCCCGGCGCCGACCAGCGCCGCGGCACCGAGTCCGAACGCCAGCAGTCCCGCACCCAGCCAGGCGGTGGGGCGCGGTCTCCAGCGCACGGACGTTCCCATGTAACGATGTCCCCATCTGGCCCGCCACTCACTGGCAGCAAGCGGGCCCCTCGACGTTGACGTGCAGTTACCGTACTCCGGGCAACGCGCACCCCGAAGGCTTTTGCGGGACGTTCACCCACCGGATGATTTGCGTTCGGCCCCGTGGGTAGACATACGGTCGAGATGATGGACGTATACAACCTCGCCTTCGAATGGACCGAAACCAACCGGCACTGGCTGCTCGAAGTTCCCATCCGGATCGTTGCGTACATCCTGGTCGTGCTCGTCGCACGATATGTGCTGCACCGGATGATCGATCGGGCCGCCACCGGCAGATCCCGCAAGAACGTCGTCTCGGATGACCAGGCGCCGGCCAAGAAACCTCCGCTGCTGCGCGGCCTGCGCGACCGCGGGCAGTCCTCGGCCGCGAGTGCCCGCGCCGCCGAGCGCCGCCAGCAGCGCGCGCAGACCATCGCCTCGGTGCTGAAGTCGACGGTGTCGATCGTGCTGCTGATCTGGGTTGCGCTGGGCGTTCTCAACGTGCTCGGCGTCAACATCGCGCCGTTCCTCGCGTCGGCCGGCGTCGTCGGCCTCGCGATCGGCTTCGGCGCGCAGAACCTGGTGCGCGACTTCGTGACCGGCGTGTTCATGCTCCTCGAAGACCAGTACGGCGTCGGCGACACCGTCGACCTCGGCGACGCCGTCGGCGACGTCGAGAGCGTCGGTCTGCGCATCACCACCGTGCGCGATATCGACGGCACCCTCTGGTACGTGCGCAACGGCGAGATCGCCCGCGTGGGCAACATGAGCCAGGACTACGCGGTCGCCCGCATCGAGATCCCGGTCGCGCCCACCGCCGACGTCGAACGCGCCGAGAAGGTCGCCCTCGACGCCGCCCATAGCGCACTCGACGACCCGAAAATCGCCGCCAAGGTCCTCGGCGAACCCGAGATGCTCGGTGTTCAGGAGGTGCGGTCCGACCAGGTCACCCTGAGGATGACCGTGAAGACCCGGCCCGGTGTCCAGTGGTCGGTCCAGCGCCGGCTGCGGCGCGAGATTCTGCGCGCCTTCGACGAGAACGGAATCGAACTGCCCTACGCAGGCAACCGGTTCCTGGCCGCGGTCAACGGTCCTGCCGGCGAATAGCGCTCACGAGAGGCGCTGGGCCACTTCCCCGTATCGCTCGAACCACTCGCGGTCGGCCAGCGCGTTGTACAGCACCAACCGTGTCGCCACCCCGTCGTACTTCGCCCTCAGCGCGTCGGCCAGGCCGTCCCATGTCGACTCCGTCGCGAACGCCGCGATGTGGTCGTCGGTGATCTGCGCCGCCATGCCGGCGAAGTCCCCGGCCTTCTGCTTCTCCCGGATCCGCGCCGTCGTGCCCTCGAACCCGGCTTCGTCCCAGATGAACGCGTAATTCGGGGTGCTGCCGTAGAAGCTCATGCTGGCCCGGACCAGTTCGCGCTCCCGGTGCCGTTCCTCGTCGGTGTCGCCGACGATCGTCATCACCGGCACGATCACCGCGATGTCGTCGGCGGAGCGGCCCGCCTTCTCCGCGCCGGCGGCCCGGTTCGGCAGCACGTGGCGCCGGATGTAGCCGGGCTCGCCGAGCGGGTGCACGTGGATGCCATCGGCGACCTCGCCGGCCATCCGCAGCATCCACGGATTCACGGCGGCGATGTCGACCTTCGGATCCGGTACGTCGATCGGGCCGGGACTCCACTGCGGGGTGATGAAGTCGAGGCTGTAGAAATCGCCGCGGTGCTCGAGCTTCCCGGTGCGGAACGCCGCGAAGCATGCCTTGACCGCGAGCACGTAGTCCCGCAGCCGCGGCCCCGGATGTTCGAACTCCACGCCGTAGCGGCGGACCACGTGCGTGCGCACCTGCGTGCCCAGGCCCAGGCGGAACGCGCCGCCCGAGGCCTCCTGCAGTTCCCACGCCGTCGCCGCCGTGACGAACGGGCTGCGCGGGAACGCCACCGCCACGCCCGTCGACAGCTCCAGCCCCGGCGCCGCCTGCGCGGCCACCGCCGCGTTGAGATACGGCGTGCGGCCGGTCTCGGTGAACAGCAGGCCCGAGAACCCCGCGGTCTGCGTGCGCCGGGCGAGGTCGGCGACCTCGAGCAGGGGCTGCGGCATCGTCATCGCGTCGACATGCACGGTCGAACCCTACGCTGCGAGCTTCTCCGGGATTTCGTGCTCGGGCTGCGCCGGCGCGTCCTCGACACCGCGATAGCGCTGCAGATACCGGTCGATCTGTGCGTCCCGCACCGGCTTCGCCCATGCGTGCTTGCCGACGCGTGAACCCGCGATCATCGCCGCGATGAACACGACCAGCGCCGTGCCGTAGGCCACCGCCGCGGCGCTGCCTGTCGCCAGCGCGTGCACGAACAGTCCCAGTGCCACGAACGTCAGCAGGAAGTTGAGGTAGGCGAACGTCGCCATGAGGTCTCCTCCCGTCAAACGCTACGCTCACCGTAGCGCTACGCCTAGTGTAGCGTTTTCCGCGACCGGGATATTCCGCGCGAAGGAGCAGCGATGACGCCGAGGCGCGACGTCGACCAGCGCATCGCCGACGCGACGCTGGACCTGCTGCGCACCCGCGGGCCTCGGGGCGTGACCGTCGAGGCGGTCACCGCCCGGTCCGGGGTTGCGAAGACCACGATCTACCGGCGCTACAAGGACCGGCGGGAGATGCTCTCCGCCGCGCTGGAGCGGCTCGCACCGACGGAACCGCCCGGCGCGGACACCGACCCGCGCGAGCTGCTGCGCTGGGTGATCGGGCACGCCGTCGAGGCCGTCGACGCCGGCATCGGGTTCGGTGGCTTCGCGGCGCTGCTCACCGACGAGGATCCGGAGTTCACGGAGGTGTTCCGGCGCATCCTCGCCGGTCAGCGCGCCGCGCTGGAGCAGGTGATCGAGGACAGCTGGGCCGGCGTCGACGCGGCGACGCTGATCGACGCGCTGGTCGGGGCGTACACCGCCGAGCGCGCCCGCACCGGGACCGTCGCCGACGGGTGGGAAGCGCGACTGTTCGACCTGTTCTGGCCGGTGGTCGGGTCAGCCTGAGTCGCGGACCGCGAGGTAGTGCTGGGACACGGCTTCGCCGTCGGTGTACTTCTCCACGTTCTGCTCGATCAGCTGATCCTGGCCCGTCAACCGCGTGTAGTGCTGATGCATGTGCTCGCCCCAGGAGCGCACCACGAACGTCTCGATGTAGGTCGACGCCTCCTCGACGCTGCGGAACAGCCGCCACTGCGCCGCGCCGGTGCGCTGGCGCGACCGACCCAGCACCGCCATCGCCGCGACGAACGCCTCCTCGTTCTCCGGGGCCACCCGGTAGGACGTCAGCACCAGCACGGGCCCGTCGAGCGGTTCGGGCTCGAACAGCAGCGTCGGCTCCGGCCAGTGCGACGACGGCGACAGGTCGAGGTTGCCGGTGCTGCGGTGCAGCGGCCACCACAGCAGCGACACCCCGCATGCCGCCAGCAGGCCGGCGCTGACCAGCAGGCTGTTCACGCTGCTGGTGGCCCCGGCGAGCACGCCCCACACCACCGAGCCGAGCGCCTGCCCGCCCATGAAGATCAGCTGGTAGACCGACAGCCCGCGGGCCCGCACCCAGCCCGGCAGGCTCAGCTGCATCGACGCGTTGAGCGTCGACAGCGACAGCAGCCACGCCGCCCCGCCGACCACCAGCGCGGCGAGGACCGCCGCGAAGCTGTGCACCAGCGCCAGCACCACCGTCGCCACCGCGAAGCCACCCGCCCCGAGGGCCAGCAGCGTGTTCTGCCCGAACCGCGACCGCAGCCGCGACAGCACCAACGCTCCGAGCAGCGCCCCGACTCCCAACGCGCCGAGCAGCAGGCCGTACCCCGACGACGACAGCCCCAGCTGGTCGGCCGCGATCACCGGCAGCAGTCCCCACAGCGCACTCGCCGGGCCGATGAACAGCGCGGTACGCAGCAGGATGCGCCGCACGATCGGCGAGCTGCGGATGTAGCGGCCCCCCGCGCTCAGCGCAGCGAGCGCCCGCTCGGGCGGGAAGTTGTGCTCGATCGGCGGACGCCGCCACCAGATCAGCACGGCCACGATCCCGATGAACGACACCGCGTTGAGCGCGAACACCAGCGTCGGACCGGCCAGCGACACCAGCGCACCGGCGATCGCGGGCCCGATCGCCCGGGCGCCGTTCATGCTCATGCTGCCCAGCGCGGCAGCGGCCGGGATCTGTTGCGGCGGAACCAGATCGGGCTGGATGGCCTGCCAGGCCGGCGCGGTGAGCGCCTGCCCGCACCCGATGACGAACAGCACGATCAGCAGCACCGCGGGCGTCGTCAGCCCGAATCCGGTGAGCGTGGCCAGGAACGCCACCCCGGCGGCCATCGCGCCCTGCGTGGCGATCAGCAGCCGGCGCCGGTCGATCAGGTCGGCCAGCACCCCGGACGGCAGCGCCAGCAGCATGACCGGCAGCGTCGTCGCCGTCTGCACCAGCGGCACCAGCACCGCGGCGCGCGGATCGTCGACGAGCATCCACTGCGCGCCGACGGTCTGCATCCAGGTGCCCAGGTTGGAGACGAGCTGCGCGATCCACAGTGCGCGGAAGACCGGCGAGCGCAGCGGTGCCCAGGTCGAGGGAGCAGCCGTCGTCACCACGACATCTTGGCGTCGAGGATCGACAGCGCGCTGGGAAGCGCCTTCTCGGGTAGGGGGGTGTTGTGTGCGGCGCCCATGATCACGCCGACGATCGCGCCGGCCAGCACGCTGCGCTCGGCCTCGTCGGTCGGCTCGTCGAGCCGGTGCTGCAGCGCATCGGTGATGAGCCCGATCAGCTTGATGAGTTCGGCGTAGATCAGCCCGTGCGCCTCGGGCACCTGGTAGAGCAGCTGCTGACCGATGAGGTCGGCTTCCCGGTCTTGCTCGGACAGCGAGCCGAACACCTCGGTCACCGCGTATTCGTATGCGGCGATCGGCGTCAGATGCCGGGGTGCCGCGATGAAGGCCGCGACGATCAGCGGCGAGTGGTCCGCGGAGATCAGCACCGCTTCCTTGACGCGGAAGTAGCGGTAGAAGGTGCGGGGGGAGACCTCGGCGGCCTCGGCGATCTGCTCGACCGTGGTGTCCGCGTATCCCTGCTCGGTGAACAGCCGCAGCGCCTCGCGGCGGATGGCCTGGCGGGTCTGCCACTTCTTGCGCTCCCGCAGGCCGGCCGACTCGATTGTCATGGTGGGACCATCATGCATCCGTGACGGGAGCGCGGCCGATCACCCGATCGGTGTAGTCGAGGACGGGCTTGTACAGCCCGGTGACCGCGTCGGCGTCGCCGGTGCTCAGGGCATGGGTGACCAGCGTCGAGATTCCGGCGACGAGCGCCTCGCAGGCGAAGCGGTCGGAGTCGCTACGCGCACCGAAGATCTCCACGACGCCGGCGACGAACTCCTGCTGCAGTTCGATCCGCCGCCGCATGGCGTCGGGGCCGGCGGCGTACACCTCGACCAGATACAGCCGCGCGGTGGCCGGATCGAGCGCGATGAAGCCGAGGTACCGCTCGAGCATCGCGGCGAACCGCTGCATCGGGGTGCCGACCTCCGGGACCGTGAGGATGTCATCGATGACATGACGCTGCATGCGCGCATAGCCGGCCACGAACAGGTCCTGCTTGGAGTCGAAATGCTGATAGAACGTGGCCCGGGAGACCTTCGCCTCCTTGATGACGTCGTCGACGGTGGTGC
Organism: Mycolicibacterium chubuense; assembly: GCF_001044255.1. Classification (GTDB taxonomy): domain Bacteria; phylum Actinomycetota; class Actinomycetes; order Mycobacteriales; family Mycobacteriaceae; genus Mycobacterium; species Mycobacterium chubuense. Next base: position 74,230 of record NZ_JYNX01000019.1, on the reverse strand, counting down.
TGCTGTAACCATTGGCGGTCATCACCGTGGCGAGGGCCTTGAACAACCGCTGCTTCTGGTGGGCCGTCACCTCTTCGCGACTGAGGTGATGGCGACCGGACGCAAGCCGCTCGACCACGGGGTTCCCCCTCTGACCTCGGCAGCGTCGCATGATCTCGCAGGTGCTGTGACTGTGTCGAAAGTATAGGCGGGCCAGGGTCCCCTCCGGTGGACGTGCGAGTCATTTCCTTTTCAAGAACTTTGTTGTCTCTCAGAAACACCGATGTTTATGTACGATGCTCTTGGTTTCTCTCGCAATGACTGTCAAGGCGCGCGCAGTGAGGGGTTGAGCGGAGCCTTTTCCTCAGACGCGTCGGTCCCTGGTGTCACCAGGTGGGGGAGCCGTGCCACCAGGGCCGGCGTGTCGCTGCGCTCGTAGCATGTCCGGGGTGAAGACACTCGGCCTGATCGGCGGCATGAGCTGGGTCAGCACCGCCCACTACTACCGCGTGATCAACGAGCTCGTCGCCGATCGTCTCGGCGGATTGCATTCCGCGCCAATCCTTCTCGCATCGGTCGACTTCGCCGAGATCGAGGCGCTCAAGCTCGACGGGAACTGGGACGCGGTCGCGGCCCGCCTGGCCGACGAGGCCCGGCGGCTCGAGTCGGCGGGCGCCGACGCGATCGTGCTGTGCACCAACACCATGCACTACGTCGCCGCGGCCATCGAGGCCGCCGTCGAGCTTCCGTTGCTGCACATCGCCGACACGACCGCGCGCGCCGTGGCGGCTGCAGGCCTGTCGCGGGTGGGGCTGCTGGCCACCGCGTTCACGATGGAGCGGTCCTTCTACGTCTCGCGGTTCGCCGCGTACGGCGTCGACGTCGTGACACCGGACGCCGACGATCGTCGGGAGGTCAGCCGCATCATCTACGAGGAGTTGTGCCACAACGTGGTTCGCGACGAATCGCGCCGCGTCTACCGCGAGGTCATCGGCCGCATGGCCGGGGTGCAGGGTGTGATCCTCGGCTGCACGGAGGTCGAGCTGTTGCTCGGCGCCGACGACGTGCCGTTTCCGGTGTTCCCGACCACGCTGCTGCATGCGCAGGCTGCGGTCGACTTCGCGCTCGAATGACTGCCTAGGCTCAGGCTGTCACGGCCGACCGCGACGGGGCGGCGATGTCGTTGGTCGGGCGTTGATATCCGGTTTCAATCCGGCCTCTGAGGACGCTGGCGAGGTTCGGGTTGGCGAAGAGCGAGCGCATGATCGGCGGGGTGTTCTCATGAGTCAACACGTAGGTGGTGTTGCCGTCGTGCCAGACGGTGTTCGCCGGGTCGTAGATGTCGACGTTGTTGTAATTGAAGTGGAAACTGGTCATTCCTTTCCTGGCGTTGCGAACCGCGAACTTGTTGGACGTGTCGGCGGGCCAGTCGGCCCAGCCGTCCCACCGGCGGGCGACGTCGACGATCGCCCACGGAGTGGTGGTCGGCGTCGGAAGTGCTCGGGTGCCGTCGTTCTCCCACAAGCCGATCATCTGGCCCCCGCCGCCCTGACTCGAGCGCAGCGGGTTACCGCTGAGCAGGAACGTGACCCGGCCGGCCAGCGCCGCCCTGGTCGGGTCGTTGGCGTAGGTGCGCATCCATCGGGAGGCGACCTGAGCACCCTCGGAATGGGCCATCACGATGATGTCACCGGACGTCGAAGCCAGTGCAGCATCGAGCAACTGGACGCCTTCGGTGATCGACGTCCGGTTCCAGGCGGCTGAGTACTTCACCTCGACCATCGTGTAGGGGGCCTTGGCGAACATGCCCCCGTACTGCTTCAGCATGGGGTTGTAGGACGTCTTCCGAACGTTCATTCCGCGCAACGTCAAGACCGTCGCGCTCGCGGGAAGGTCGATGCCCGAGGAGGTGCTGGCGGCAGCGGCGATCTGCGGTGCCGGTGCGGTGGTCAGGACGCTGGTGTTTGCACCGCCGGTGGGCGGATCCGCCGTTTGTGCGGACGCCCGCCGGGTCCATGCGAGCAGGGTGGACAGCAGCGTGGCCTGCGCCGGAGTCGCGGGCTTCGGACGTGTCGACCGATTCGTGGTGAGCGTCGGGAGGACCTTGACGGCAACCGTTTCGGTAGCGGTGGCAGGTTCTCCGACGGGGTTCGGTGAGGTCTCCTTTGCCGCGCGCACCGTGGTGCCACCGGCAACGTCGGCACCCGGATCGACTGCGCGAGTGGCGTTATCCGCTCGTCGCGGCGTCGGGCCGTCGGTCTCGGCCTGGCCTCTGTCGGCGCGCTTCGTCGCCGTCGCGCGCGAGGTGGCGCTGTGCCGTCGCTGGGTGGTCGGCGCATCGGTGGACTCGGGGCTGTCCACCGACGTGCGACGCGGGGACCGGGGATGGGCGACCGACGGTCGTGGCGTACCTTCCGCGTCACTGGCGGACGACTGTGAGGTGGTGGAGTCGGAGGTGTCGGCGAACGCGACACCCGGCATCGAGGCCAGCGCGGTACCGATACCGAGCGCTACCGCGAGCGCGCCGATTCGTCCGATGTACCGCCCAGAATCCCTGGTCGAACGATGCCCGCGGTGGACTGACCCCAGGATGTTCCCGTCATTCATTTCCTGCGACGAGTTGCAGGTAGCTGAATATGAATTTGCTGAAGACATGCCATCAGACTCCGGTGGTATGCGCAGCGCCAGGGGACGTGCGCGGTGCGGTATTAGCTCGTTATGGCGCGGCTTGACGACGTTCGCAACCGTCACCACATGTTTTTCCCGGTCAGAGTCTGCCACACGCGAACATTTGAACTTTCCGATTGATGGCAATACTTGCATATGCAAAAAACACTGGCTGCCAGCTTGCTCAGAAAGTAGTTTGCCAGCTACCGCGCATCCGATAGCTGGGTTGTGACGGCTCGAAACCTGCAGACGCGTTCACCGTGGCCCCGCAGCTTTTCGCCCCACTTTTCCCTGAACCGGTGCGCTCGCCGTCCCCAAATCCAGTTACGTCCGCGCTGCAGAGGGGGCTAAACGATTTCCGCAGTGATTTACGGCGACGAAGAGCCCGGATGTGGCGGCGTGATCTTCACCGGCGGGCGCACTGGACGCTCCGCGCTCAGGCTGTCACGGCCGACCGCGACGGGGCGGCGTTCGGGATACCGAGTTTGACCAGGATCTTCTGGTAGTTGGTGCTCGTCGTGGGCACGACGGGGACGGGAATGTCGTTGGGCGGGCGGTGATATGCCGCCTCGATCTGCCCTCTGACGACGCTGACGAAGTTGGGGTCGGCCCTGAAGTAGCTGGTGATGAGCGGTGGCTTGTTCTCGCGAGTCAAGACGTACGTGGTGTTGCCGTTGTGCCAGACGGTGTTCGCCGGGTCGTAGAGGTTGACGTTGTTGTAGTTCGCGTGGAAGAGCGTCATGCCGATCGTCGCGTTGCGGACGGCGACCTTGTTGGTGGTGTCGTCGGGCCAGTCGGCCCAGCCGTCCCACCGGCGGGCGACGTCGATGATCGGCCACGGCGTGGTCGTCGGTGTCGCAAGTGCTCGGGTGCCGTCGTTCTCCCACAACCCGATCATCTGGCCCCCGCCGCCCTGGCTCGAGCGCAGCGGGTTACCGCTGAGCAGGAAGGTGACTCGGCTGGCCAGCGCCGCCCTGGTCGGGTCGTTGGCGTAGGTGCGCATCCACCGGGAGGCGACCTGCGCGCCCTCGGAGTGGGCCATGACGATGATGTCGCCGGGTGTGGAAGCCAATGCAGCATCCAGCAATTGGACGCCTTCGGTGATCGACGTCCGGTTCCAGGCGGCGGAGTAGTTCAACGCCACCATCGTGTAGGGGGCCTTGGCGAACATGCTGCCGTACTGCTTCGGCATCGGATCGTAGGACGTTCCCCGAACGTTCATGCCGCGCAGGGTGAAGACCGTGGCAACCGCGGGCAGTTGGACGCCCGCGGTGGAGCCGGCGCCGACAGTGACCGGTGTCGTGGCAGCCGCCTGCGCGGCAATCGGGGCGCCGGTGTTCGTGACGCCGGTGGCGGGATCGGCCGTCGACTCGGACGTCCGCCGGGTCCATGCGAGCAAGGTTGACAGCAGCGCGGCCTGCGCCGGATTCGCCGGCTTCGGACGTGTCGACCGATTCGTGGTGAGCGTCGTGAGGACCTTGACGGCAACCGTTGTGGTGTCGGGGGCAGACGCTTCGGCGGGGATCGGTGAGGTCTCCTGCGTCGCGCGACCCGCGGTGAAGAGGCGCTTGGGCGTCCGGGATGCCGAGGCTGGTGACGTCGCCGCCGGCTCGACGGCTGCCTCGGTCGGCTGTGGCAGGTTGCGTGTCGCCCGCGCCGTGGTGTCGCCGGCGCCGTCGGTACCCGGATCGTCCGCGCGCGTGGCATCGTTCACTCGTCGCGATGCCGGGCCGTTGGTATCGGACTTGCCGGTGTCGGCGCGCTTCGTCGGCGTCGTGCGGGAGTGCCGCCGCCCCGTGTTCGGCGCATCGGCGGACTCGGGATTGCCCACCGACGTGCGACGCGCGGACCGGGGATGGGCGACCGACGGTCGTGCCGTACCGGCCGCGTCACTGGCGGATGACTGCGAGGTGGTGGAGTCGGAGGTGTCGGCAAACGCGACACCCGGCATGCCGACCAGCGCGGCACCGATACCGAGCGCGACCGCCAGCGCGCCGACTCGACCGACGTACCGCGCAGGATCGGTGGTCGAACGACGCACGGGTCGGATTGATGGAGGAGATTTGCGTTCCTGCGAAGCGGTATTTGCTACAGGCATGATCCAACTCCAATGGTGCTCAGAAAACCCAAGGCAGCCGCGCGGTGGGGTGTTAGCCCGCTTCGGGGCGACGTGACGGAAATCGCAGATGCGACCTCATATGTTTGCTGGAGAAAGTCTCCCACAGGGCGGCGGCTCGAATAGCTGGTTTTGCGAACGGTGGTTGCACGCGCAACGAGATAGGTTTGCCGATGTTCCTGGGTGTGATTTGCCAGCTATCCCACACCGAATAACTGTGTTCGCATTCTGGATAGGGTTCGGGTGTATTCACCGTGGCCCGCGGCTTGTGGACCCCTGTCGCTCAGGTCGGATGTACTCGCCATCCGCAGTTTCAGTTACGTCCGCGTCATAGATGGCGCCGCCCGTCTTGGCGATGATTTGATGCGCCGATGATCTCGGAAGCAGCGAGCGACCTTCACCGTCGGTGGCGTGGGCAGCTGCCCGCTGTCCGGTGAAAGTGTTTGTCAAGCAGGGTGATTGGGTTCCCTACGCGCGTCAATGGGAAGCTCGGTCGAGAACCTCACCGACCTGCTCGGCTGATCGGGTGGCCTTACGGGCGCGCACGGTCAGCACTGCCGCGACGGCGAACGTCAGCACAGCGGGCACCGCGATCGCGACCTCCACCGCGACGTGCATGAGCAGGGCGCCCACCACCGCGCCCACACCCATCGTCGCGACCGCGAGGGCGCGACGATGGGTGAGGGCACGATCGGCCGACCGCCCGGTGAACCGGTTCTCGCCCATCAGCCCGGCCAGGGTGGACGTCACCACGACCGTCGTGACGTCCCCGACGCCGACCCGACGGGCGGCCATCGCCTGCACGCCCATCGCGAAGGCGAGGGCCACCGTCAGTGCGTCCAGCACCAGTGCGCTCCCGGTGCTGAGCCCGTGTGCGAGCGCGCAGGCCGCGAGCGTCACGCCGACGAACAGGATACTGGCGGGGATGCGCCAGTCACCGAACCCGGGCCGCAACAACCGGCCCGCCGCGGCCGCTCCGATCGCGAACCCACCCAGTGCCAGAAAAGCCCGGAACACGGGAACCGTTGCCTCGCCGGTGATTCCGAGGCTGATGAAGATGAGGTTGCCCGTCATGTTCGCCGTGAACACACCGTGGAGCCCCAGATAGGTTGCCGCGTCCAGGATCCCGGTGGTGAAGGACAGGGTCAGCATCGACCACACGACCCACCTGTCGTTCTTCATCCGCGCCTCAGGCGGAACCGACTGTCCAGCCACCGTCGACGACGATGTGCTGGCCGGTGACATAGCTACTCAGCGGCGACGCGAGGTAGACGTAGGTGTCGGCCACGTCGTCGGGGTCGCCCAGGCCGCCCAGGGGGATGTGACGGGCGAACGCCGAACGCTCCGATTCCGGTGTGGTGCCGTTGGCGGCGGCGCGGTCCTCGAACAGCTGCCGGATCATCGCCGACTCGATCTGGCCGGGACACACGCTGTTGACCCGGATCCCGGAGGGGGCGAGCTCGGCGGCCATGCTCTGCGCCATCCCGAGAATGCCGAACTTCGAAGCGGCGTAGGCCGCGTTGCCGACTCCACCGCGCAGACCGAACAGGGACGAGGTGAAGATGATCCGGCCGTCGGCATCGCTGCTCGGCATCCGGCGCGCGAACTCGGTCGCGGTCAGGAACGCTCCGAACAGATTGACGCGCAGCACCGCGTCGAACTCCTGCGGCGTGATGTCGAGCGCGGTCTTGAGCACCAGGATGCCGGCGTTGGGGACCACCACGTTCACCGGACCGAGTTCGGCCTCGATCGCGTCCGCCGCCTGGCGCAGATGCGCGGCGTCGGTCACGTCCGCGGCGAGGCCCAGCGCGCGGCCGCCCGTCGACTCCTCGACGCCACGCGCCGCGGCCCGCGTCTGCTCCTCGTCGAGGTCCACCAGCGCCACCTGCGCGCCGTGGGCGGCCAGCCGGGTCGCGATGCTCAGGCCGATGCCGCGTGCGGCCCCCGTGATCACCGCCGTGCGGCCCTCCAGCAGGGTCGTCATCGGGCACCTCCCGGGACCGCCGTGTTCAGTGGGACGACGGAGTGACGGCGTTGCGCACCAGCCAGTTTCGTGAGGCCGAGGTACACCGCACCGGTGACGATCAGGCCCGGCACCCAGGACAGGTCCGCGCCGCCGAGTTTCTCCGCGATCGGGCCGGCGTACCAGCCGTTGGTGACGAACGGCAGCGACACGGCCACCCCGATGGCGTAGGCCAGCAGTGCCTGGAAGTTGAACCCGCCGTAGGTCCAGGTGGCCGGGTCGTGGTTGTAGACGCCGCCGCGGCGGGTGAAGAACGCTCGTACGTCGTAGCTGCCGTGCCGCACCAGATAGAAGTCGAGCAGGTTGATCGCGCCCCAGGGGACGAAGCCGAGGGTCAGGAACGACAGGAAGTTCGTGAGCTCGGCGGAGAAGTTGTCGGTGACGTTGAGGCCGAGCCACAGTCCGATCGCGAAGGTCGGCAGCAGGAACCCCAGCCGCACCAGCACCGAAGGTCGCACGTCCTTGAACGACGAGATCGCGGTGATCAGGTTCAGCATGCCGCCGTAGAGGTTCAACGCGTTGTTGCCTGCGATGGCCAGTGCGGTGACCAACAGCGTCACCACAGCGACCCACTCGACACCGACCACCTCGCGGGTGGCCAGGAACATGTCGGTGCCCCCGATCTGCGCGGCGAGCACCACACCCAGCAGATTGCACCACGTGGCGGACACGAACACCCCGCTGAAGGTCCAGCCGAAACATGCCGTCGCGGAACTGTTCTCGGGCAGGTAGCGCGAGTAGTCCGACACGTAGGGGGCGTAGGTCAGCAGGAACGTCGCCATCAGGCCGACGGCCGTGAAGAACGGACCGGCCTGGAAGGAGCCGGCACTGAGCTCGACGCCGCCGTGCAGGATCGAGCCCACGGTGACCACGACCACGGCGGCGGCCAGCGGCCAGATCGCCCACTTGGCGGCGAAGTGGATCGCGCGGTAGCCGAGCAGCGCGATGCCGAGGCTCAGGAGTGCCAACAGGAGGAGACCGCCGTTGACGCTGAACGTGCCCGGCATCGCCGCCGAGAGCGCCTGCCCGCCCAGCACCGCGGTGACCACGAAGAAGCCGCAGTAGAGGAACGCCGCCAGCACCACCGGCAGGAGCGCGCCCAAAAAGCCGAATTGCCCGCGACTCTGGATCAGCTGGGGGACACCCAGCCGCGCGCCCTGCACCGAGTGCAGCGCCATGAACGTGCCGCCGACCACGTTGCCGACGAGCACGGCCACGACGGACCACCAGAAGGAGTTGCCGACGATGATCGCCAACGCGCCGAAGATGGCGTTGCCGATGCTCAGGTTTCCCGAGAACCAGACGGTGAACAGGTCGCGCGGTGTGCCGTGGCGCTGGCTTGGGTCGATGGCGTCGATGTGACTGGTTTCGAGGCGGCTGGCCTCGACCGTCTCCGGTGTGTGGGACATGCGCGTGCTCCTCAGTGGTGACGGTGGTCAGCGCCGTTGCCGACGACCAGGTGGTCCCGAGCTGATGCGACGTCAGCGGCCGAACGGCCCACGACGCGTTCGTAATTGGCCGGATCGGTGGCGCCCTCGGTGTTCACGATGAGCACGCACGCATCTGCGTGCAGCCCTGCGCCAGACCGCTCCTCGGGCGTACCGCGCTCGGCCAGCGCCAGCAGAGCGCCGAGTCCCGCCGCGCCCGACTCGCCCGAGACGATGCCCTCGTCGGCGAGCGCCCGCATCGCCTCCTCGGCGTAGTCGTCGCCGATGCCGACGAAGACGTCGGTGCCGGCGGCCAGCAGGGGCCAGACCAGCTCGGAGGGCATGCCGCAGTTGAGCCCCGCCATCGAGGACCGGTGCGGTCCGGGTACCAGCGTCAGTCCGCCGGCGCGGGCGGAGGCCATCAGACAGTTGGCGGTCGACGGCTCGGCGACCACGGTGGCCGGCGGCTGCGGACGGCCGTCGCGGAAGTGGCGCAGGCCGGAGGCGGCGAACGCGCCCACCCCGGCCTGCAGGACGAGGACATCGGGCTGGGGCAGACCCTGCGCGGCAAGGGCGTCGTCGATCTCGAAGAACATCGTCGAGTAGCCCTCGACCACGGCTCGGGGGGCCGCCTCGTATCCCTCCCACGACGTGTCCGACACGACGAGATGGTCGTCGTCGGCCAGTCGTGCCGAGGCGGCGATCGCGTCGTCGTAGGTGCCGTCGACGACCTCGACCGCGGCACCCTCCGACGCAATCGCGTCGATACGTGCCTGCGAAGTGCCCGCAGGCACGAGGATGGTGGCCTCCAAGCCCAAAAGTGCTGCGACGCGAGCGATTCCGCGACCGTGATTGCCGTCGGTGGCCGCGACCAGGCCGCGACCGGCCGTCGAGCCGATGGAGGCGCGCACCGTCTCGACGGACAGCGATCCGTCCGTCTCACCGCCCCACGCCGCCTGCACCGTCGTCAGGGCGGCCCACGACGCGCCCAGGATCTTGAACGACGGCAGGCCGAGGCGTTCGGACTCGTCCTTGACCAGCACGGTGCGCACGCCGAGCCGGGCCGCGAGTCCGGGGCACGAGCGCAGCTCGGTGGGCGCGTAGCCGGGCAGGGTCCTGTGCGTCTCCAGCGGCACCCGGCTTGCGGGCGCGAAACCGGCCGTCGGCACCGCCGGCCGGGCGGCGGGATTGGGATAGATCTCGACAGTCGTCATGCACGCACCTGTTCAGACGGAGGTGTAGCCGCCGTCGATCACCAGGGCCTGCCCGGTGATGTACGACGACGCGGAGGAGGCGAGGAACAGCAGCAGACCGGTCATGTCGTCGGGGTCGGCCTGCCGCCGCAGCGGGATCTGCTCGGTGAGCTCTTCGAGGGCGCGGGCGGGGTCCTGCTGGTGACCCCAGAACGTGCTGTTGAAGGGGGTGTCCACCCACCCGGGGCAGACGGCGTTGACCGTCACGCCGTCGGGCCCCAACTCGTCGGCCAGGGCGCGAACCATGCCGAGCAGTCCCGCCTTGGTGGCGTGGTAGGCCGGCATGCCGGCGTGCCCGCGGAACGCCCCCGTGGACGAGGTGAGGATGATCCGGCCGGTCTCGGACTTGCGGAGGTGCGGAGCGGCGGCCTGCGACATCAGGAACGGCGCACGCAGGTTCACCGCCGAGCTGCGGTCCCAGTCCTGCGCGGTCCACTCGCCGAGAGGCCGCGCCTCCAGCACTGCCGCGTTGTAGAAGACCGTGTCGAGCGATCCGACGTTGAAGCTGACCGCGGCCTCCACGGCGGCCTCCGCTGCGTCGCTTTCGGCGAAGTCGCTGCGCAGGAACGCGGCCTCGCCCGGAAGATCCTCGGCGACAAGGGCTTTGCCGGCCTCCTCGTTGCGGTCGGCCAGGAGCACCCGGTCGCCACGCTGACGGAAGGCGCGGACCGCGGCCGCTCCGATGCCCGTCGCGCCGCCCGCTACCAGGACGCCGCTCACGCGGTCTCCCCGGCATCGACGTCGAGGCCCCCGCCCTGCACGGCCAGCGCGGCACAGGCCGCGTCGGTCTCGGACGCGGCTCCGCTGACGCCCAGCCCACCGACCAGGTGCGTCCCGGCGAACACCGGGACGCCGCCGGGGAAGACGATCGCCCGGCCGCCGAGGGTGTGCGCCAGTCCCCAGTCGCTGCCGCCGGGGGCGCTGCTCTCGGTCCAGGCCGCGGTCGGCATGCCGAAGGAAACTGCGGTCACCGCTTTGTCGAGGGCCAGCGAGCTCGCGCCGAGCTGGGCGTGGTCCATGCGCATGGCCGCCACCAGGTTGCCGCCGCGATCGACGACGGCTGCGGCCAACCGCAGACCTTTGGCCGACGCGCGGGCCTTGACTTCTGCGAGCATGAGCTCGGCGACCGCAAGCGACATATCGGGGGCCTGCACCAGGTCAGGCGTCCCGACTGCGCTCACCGTGGCCACAGTCTGAGTCATCCTCGCTCCTTCACATTGCTGTTGGGATGATTTATATTCTATCTCAGCGCCGCATTTGGCAAGCCCTTCCCACGACTTCCCTGGAGACCTCCGTTGCCCCAGTCCGGCCACCGCGCCACGCTCGCCTCGGGAGCCAGAGGCGCTGCCTCCACGGCGCACCCGCTGGCCACGCAGGCCGCCATTCAGATGTTGGAGCAGGGCGGCAGCGCGGCCGATGCCGCGGTCGCCGCGCAGGCGGTGATCTGCGTGGTGCTGCCGCAGGCGGCCGGGCTCGGTGGCGACCTGCTCGCGCTCGTGCACGACCGCGACCAGGTGGCCGCGGTGAACGGGACCGGGTTGAGTCCGCAGGGTCTTGACGCGGCGCCGCACGATTCCGGGGGCACCTCGGTGACCGTTCCCGGCCTCGTCGACGGCTGGGCGACCATGAGCGCGCGCTGGGGACGACTGCCGCTGGACGTCGTCCTGGCCCCGGCGATCGAGCTGGCACGCGATGGAATCGTCCCGGACGCAGACCTTCTCGAGTCCGTCGCCCAGCAGCGGGCACGCCTGGAGGACGGCGGCGCCGGAGACTGGTCGCTGCTGTCGGCCGCGGCGCACGGCGGTCCGTGGCTGCAGCCCGAGCTGGCCGACCTGCTCGAACGCATCGCCAATCAGGGACGCGACGCCTTCTACCGCGGGCCCGGCGCCGCGGCCGTCGTCGACGCCGTGCGCCGCTGCGGCGGATCGCTCGCCCTGGCGGATCTGGCCGACCACCAGACTCCGTGTCCGCCACCGGTGGTGGTGGACTGGGGCGCCGGACGCGTCCACGTCCAGCCGCCGATGTCGCAGGGCGTGCTGCTGGCGATGGCGCTGCAGCAGGTGAGTCGACTCCACACCCAGGGCGTGCCTATCGACGACCACGTCCTGGTCGAGGTCACCGGGGCCGCCTTCGAACACCGCTCGTCGTGCGCGAGCGGCGCCTCGCTTCTCGATCTGGACCTCGCGGTCGACCTCGAGCGGGCCTCGGGACGCGCAGGCCCCCGCGCCTACCTGCACACCGCCGGCGTGGCCACGGCCGACGCCACGGGTCAGGTCGTCTCGTCGCTGGTGAGTGTCTTCGACGACTTCGGCTCCGGCGTGTTCGTGCCCGAGCTGGGCATCGTGCTGAACAACCGGGCCGCAGGCTTCACCGACGGGGACAACGCCGCGGCGCCGGGCAAGCGGCCGGTGCACACGCTCGCGCCGGCGATGGTGACCTCGCCCGCCGGCGTGCTCGGCATCGCCACCCCGGGCGCCGACGGTCAGGTGCAGACGCTGCTACAGGTGCTCGCCGCGACCACGATCACCGGAACCCCGCTCGCGGACGCCGTCGGCGCGCTGCGATGGCGCAGCCAGGACGGCGACCTGCTGATCGAGGAGGGCCACCCAGGAAGCGACGCGCTGTCCGCGCGCGGGCATCGGGTGGTGCCGCGCGAGGCGGGCGCCGACCTGTTCGGCGCCGTCGTCGCGGCCGGCACGGACCCCGGCCCGTATGCGATCGCCGACTGGCGACGCCAGACCGACACCCGAGGATCGGCATGAGCGTGAACGACCTGACGGCGCAGGTACAAGACAGTGTCGACGCCCAGCGCGAAGCGATCGTCGCGCTGTGCGCCGAACTGGTGGCCGCCCCCAGCGTCAACCCCGACGGAGACACCCGCGCGGTGGCCGACGTGGTGACGCGGGCTCTGACGGACCGCGGCATCGGCTCCCATCAGGAGCGTCTCGTCCAGACCATGCCGTCGGTCATCGCCGAGCTCGACTCCGGCCGACCGGGCCCCCACCTCGTCCTCAACGTCCACCTCGACACGATGCCGCCCGGCGACGAGTCCGCCTGGAGTCAACCGGTGTGGGAACTGACCCGCGCCGACGGACGGCTCTACGGGCTGGGCATGGGAAACATGAAGGGGGCGGTGGCCGCCATGGTCACGGCCGCGGCGCTGCTCGCCGAACATCAGGGAGCCTGGCGCGGCAGGATCACGTTCACCGCGGTCAGCGACGAGGTGGTGTTCGGTGACAACGGGGCGGCCTTCCTGCTGCGCGAGCACCCGGATCTGTTCGGCGACGCGCTCATCTGCGGCGAGGGACCCGGCTTCCGTCGTCTCGCGCTCGGTGAGAAGGGCGTGCTGTGGGTCGCGCTGACCGCCGAGGGGCCTGCCGGTCACTCGTCCGCCGTGCAGCGCGGCCGCTCGGCCTCGGCGCGTATCGCGGAGGCGGTGGCCCGGGTCGACGACCTCACCGGGCGGACCGGGACGCTGCCTGCCGAGCTCGCCGCGATGGCCAGGTCGGGGGGCGACCCGGATCCGGGGCTGGTCCTCACGGCGAACGTCGGCACCCTGACGGCCGGCACCTTCGTCGGCCAGATGGCCACGGCTGCCACCGCCGAGGTCGACCTGCGGCTGCCGCCCGGCATTCCCGCAGCCGACGCGCTGGCCATGGTCGAGAACGCCGTCGCGGACATCGAGTCGGTGCGGGTTCGCCGGCTCAAGGGCTGGGACGCCAACTGGACCGCGCCTGACGCGCCGCTGACCCGCGCCTGGGGCGTCGCCTCCCGGGCCGTCATCGACGCTGCGCCGACCTACGCGATCCGGCTGCCCGCCAGCGATGCCAGCCGCTGGCGCCGCGAGGGTGTGCAGGCGCTCTGCTACGGGCCCCAGCCGACCTGGTCCGCGGGCATCGACGACTACGCCGACGAGGACGAGGTCCTGCGGTGCGCCGCGCTGTACACGCTGACGGCCCTGGAGTACCTGCGCGCGCCGTGAGACGGGTCCCGCGGCGCGGGTTCGTATACTTCATCAACAGTGCGCCGGCTCGTTCAGCAACGTGTCGAGCCGGCCGAGACCACAGGACAGGAAGGCCGTGAGCATTACTTCGCCGTCGGTGCCCGCGTTCCCGGCGAACGCCACGCTGACCACCCGCGTCCACGACGCGCTCGAGACAGCGATCATCGCGGGCGAGCTCAAGCCCGGGGAACGCATCCACGCCGACGTCCTGGCTGCGCAATTCGGCATGAGCCGGATCCCCGTCCGCGAGGCGCTGCGCTCCCTGCACGAAGCCGGGTGGGTCGACATCAAACCGCGGCACGGCGTCCATGTGCGCGAGCGGACGGCCGAGGAACTCGGTGAGCTCTTCGAGTTCCGCGCCGTGGTCGAGGGACTCGTGGCCCGGTGGGCCGCGTTGCGCCGCACCGACGCCGATCTCGAACTGCTCGCCGCCCGTATCCAGGAGAGCAAGGACGCCGGCGACGAGCGTGCCTCCGGGGCCGGCTTCTACGCGGCGCTGCGCGCCGCGGCGAGGAACTCGGTGCTCGCCACCACCTCGGCGGCCCTGGAGAAGCGGGCGCGGTTCTACTTCTCCACCGTCGCGCACGAGCTGGGCGAGGACTGGCGGCACGTCCACGAAGAGGTGCTCGAGCACGTGCGCGCCCAGGACGCCGACGCCGCCGACCGCGTGGCCCATCAACACATCGAGGACACCGGCAAGGCGGTCGCCGCCCTGCTGTTCAACGAGTGACGACGCGCTCAGCGATGCCCGGACGGCGGGTGCCGGACGGCGTTGAACACCAGCTGGTCGTGACCGGGGATCAGCCGGGCGTCCGCGTCGGCTGCGTCGGCCAGTAGCCGCTCCAGGGACGACGACGCCGCGGCCTCGTCCTCCACCGCACCGCCGGCGCAGTAACCGCACGGCACCCGGTCGAGCAGGTTCTGTCCCAGATCGGCGGCGTCCGCGGCGAAGATCCACGTGCCGGTCTGGGGCAGCTCGACGCGCAGGGAGACGTGGCCCGGCGTGTGCCCGGGTGTGGACACGACCGTGACCCCGGGTGCGACCTCGGCGTCGCCGTCGAGGACCTCCCAGCGGGTGCGCGGATCGGACCAGTCGGGCGCGCGGAAGCCCTCCTCGAATGTCGCCCGCCCGCTGCGCGCGAACGCCAGCTCCGCGCGGTGGATCGCGACCGGCACGCCGGCCTCGGCCAGCAGCGGGATACCGCCGGAGTGATCCAGATGCAGGTGGCTGATCACGGCCAGGCGCAGATCACCGACCGCGAGGCCGACCGTGGCCAGTGCCTCGACCAGGGGGTCACCGGCGAGACCCCAGTTCCAGCGGGTCGGGTCAGGCGGCGCGGGGTGCAGCGACCAGGTGGGGCGGTCCGGATCCGCGCCGGCATCCACGGCCGCGGCCCGGTAGCTGTCCTGGGTCTCGTCGGCGTCGAGGGCCTCGCGGCCCATGCCGGTGTCGAACAGCACCCAGCCGTCGCCGGTGTCGACCAGCACCCCGTACAGCGGCTCCCACCCCAGATCGGCTGGCCCGTCACGCAGCGACAGCGACCGGGGCACCCGTTCCGCGCCGTACTGCAGCAGGAACATGCGTGACGCCTGACCAGCCACCGGTCCGCCCTTCGTCGTCGTCAGGACACTCTCGTGCCGAGCCGTCGCAGCGCCAGCAGCACGAGGGCGTACACCGCGGCACCCTCCGGCCACTGCGTCACGATCCGGCCGGTGGACGACGCGAAGTAGTTGCTGCCGTCGACCCAGGCGGTGCTGCTGATGCGATGCTGGACCCAGCGGTTGTACGCGCTCACCACGCTGCCACGTGCGTCCACCTGGGACTTGCCTTTCCGCAGCACACGTGTGATCTGGGTGACGATGAAGTCCGCCTCGTGCTCGAAGTTCGACACCGTGAGCCCGCCGTTGGTGTTGGGGCCGTACATGATGAAGAAGTTCGGGAAGCCCGGAACCATCAGGCCTGCCAGCGCGTAGGGGTCGGGTCCCCACACCGTGCTCAGGTCGATGCCGTTGCGGCCCCGAACCTGCAGTGAGGCAAGGAATCTCGTCGCCACGTAGCCGGTGGCGAGGACCAGCACGTCGGCTTCGCGCTCCACGCCGTCGCTGTCGATGATGCCGGTGTTCGTGCAGGAGACCACCGCCTTGGGGACGAGGTGTACGTCCTCGCGCAGCAGCGAGGGGTAGAAGTCGCTCGAGACCACGGTGCGCTTCCCGGCGAACGCGTAGTCGGGCGTCAGGGCCTCGGCGAGGTCGGGGCGATCGGCGAAGACCTCGGCGAGGTAGGCGCGGGCTTTGTTCTCCCAGCGCCGGTTCATCCTGCTTCCCGGCCGGAACACCGCGCCGTGCCACTCCCGGCGCTCCTGACGGACATAGAGGCGAATCCGGTTGAGCCGCTGGGTCAGTGACCAGGCGAAGAGTCGCCTCTCCCACGCGGAGAAGTCGCGGTCCCCCTTGGGCAGCACCCATCCGGGCTGTCGCTGATAGACCGTGACCGACCGGGCGTGCGGCGCCACCGTCGGCACCACCTGCGCGGCACTGGATCCGGTGCCGACCACGGCAACGTTCTTGCCCGTGACGTCGAGCGCCTCGTCCCACTCGGCGGTGTGCACCACCTCACCGCTGAAGTCCTCGAGTCCGGGCCACACTGGGAACTTCGGTGACGCGAACAGGCCGACGGCGGACACGACGAACCCGAAGCGCTCGCTCTCACCCGCGGCCGTCTGCACGACGTACTCGCAGGACGCGTCGTCCCACGTCACGGAGTCCACGGTCTCCTTGAACCGGATCGAGTCCATGACGCCGAACGACTCGGCGACGTGCTCGAGGTACTCCTGGATCTCGGCGCGGCGGACGTGCGTGCGGCTCCAGTCGTACGGCGCGAACGAGTAGGCGTACAGGTGCGACGCGGCGTCGGTCTCCGCGCCCGGATAGCGGTTCTCCCACCAGGTTCCGCCGACACCCTCGGAACGCTCGAAGATCACGTAGTCGATCCCGGTCCGCTGCAGTTTGATGGCAGTCACGATGCCGGCGAAGCCGGCGCCGATGATCGCGACGCGGGGCGGGCTGGCCACGGACATTGGTGCGCTCCTGACTGACTGACCGACGGGCATGGCGGGCTCAGACACGGCCGGTCTGGGCCACGAGATTGAGGAACCTCTGGGTGCGGGGTTGCGAGGGCCGGTCGAGAACGTCCTCGGGCGACCCCTGCTCGACGACCTTGCCCTCGTCCATGAACACGACGCGGTCGGCGACCTCACGGGCGAAGCGCACCTCGTGCGTGACGACGAGCATCGTCATCCCGGCCTCGGCCAGACGCCGGATCACCTGCAGCACTTCGCCGACGAGCTCGGGGTCCAGCGCTGAGGTGGGCTCGTCGAAGAGCATCAGCTTGGGCTGGATGGCCAGGGCGCGCGCGATCGCGACCCGCTGCTGCTGCCCACCCGAGAGGCGGTGCGGCAGGTGGTGCGCGTGCCGCTCGAGGCCCACGTCCCGCAGCAGTGCCATGGCCAGCTCGCGCGTCTCCTTCGGGTCCCGGCCGTAGACGCGCACCGGGGCGATGCAGATGTTGTCGAGCACCGTCAGATGGTCGAACAGGTTGAAGTGCTGGAACACCATGCCGATACGGGCGTCGGCCCGCGCCTGGGACAGCCGGCTCACCGGCCGCAGCGTGCCGTCCTTGAGCTCGTAGCCGACGTGCCGTCCGTCGACCAACACCTCGCCTTCGTCGACGTCTTCGAGGTGGTTGATCAGACGCAGCATGGTGCTCTTGCCCGACCCGCTGGGCCCCATCAGCACGACGACCTCGCCCTGACGGACGTCGAGGTCGACGCCGGTGAGGATCTCGCGTCCCTCGTAGGCCTTGGCCACGTTGCGGCAGGAGACGAAGTGGGCGTCGTCAGCCTGGTCCGACGGCGCCGTGGCCTGCGCGGCGATCAGATCGGCGACACCCGTCGTCCCTTTGGCTTCCGTTGTCTCAGAGGTCTTTTCACTCTGTGGCAGGACGTCGGTGTCCGGCTCCGGGGTGGCGGCGCCGCCCTTCGGGCGGCGCAGGGGGAGCCCGACCGCGCGGGCGAAGAACCCGGCCTGCGGGGTGGTGGGCCGGTCGAGCGCGAACTTGCGTTCCAGCGCCGACTGCCCGAACCCCATGACCGTGGTGGCGGCGAGGTACATCGCGCCGGCGGCCAGGAACACGGGGAAGAACTCGAAGTTGGTCGCCACGATGGTCTGCGACCGCAGCGTGAGCTCGTTGACGGCGATGACCGAGGCCAGCGAGGTGAACTTCAGCATCGAGATCGCGTTGTTGCCCAGTGCGGGCACGATGGCGCGCAGCGCCTGCGGCATGATCACCCGCCGGAGCGTGAGGAACGGTCCCATCCCGAGCGAACTCGCCGCCACCACTTGGGATTTGCCCACCGACTTGATGCCGCCGCGGATGATCTCGCCGGAGAAGGCGGCCTCGTTCATCGTGAACCCGATCATCGCGGTGACGACGGGCCCGAGGCTGAATCCCAGGCTGGGCAATGCCGTGTAGAGGAACACCAACTGCAGCAGCAGCGGTGTGCCACGCATCAGCCACGTGTAGAACGCCGCGGGCAGCCGGACCACCGCATGGCGCGACTCCCGCATCAGCGCCAGCACCAACCCGAGAACCAGGGCCAGCACCATGGAGACGGCGGTGATCTGGATGGCCACCACCAGGCCGCGCCACAGGAAGGGATCGACGAGGTAGTGCAGGAATTCCGTCATGTCGACTTCCGATCAGCTGGTGACGACGGCGGGTTGCAGCTCCTGGCTCTCGGAGAAGCCCCACCGCTTCATGGCCTTCTGCAGACCGCCGTCGGCGTACATCTGCCCGAGGGCCGCGTTCAGCCCGTCGCGCAACTCGGTCGCCTCCTTGTTCACCCCGAACCCGAAGTCGAAGTCGGTAGGCAGCTGGAAGCCGACCGCCAGCTTGTCGGGGTTCCGTTCGGCGAGATAGGCGGCGACGCCCGCATCGGTCAGCACGATGTCGGCCTCCCCTTGCGCCAAGGCGCTCTGGGCGCGGTCGATACTCGGGAAGTTCAGCGTCTTGAGCGCCGGCTTTCCTGCGGCCTCGCACTCCTTGCTCTGCGTGTCGAAGATCGCGTTCTCCACGGTGCCGACGACGAGCGCAGCGGTCACCCCGCAGATGTCACCGAGGGCCTTGATGTCCTTCGGGTTTCCGGCTGCGACGAGGGAAGCCTCACTGGCTTTCATGTAGTTCACGAAGTCGACCTGCTTCACGCGCTCTTCCGAGGAGTACATCCCGGCCGCCACCAGATCGATGCGGCCGGACTGCAGCGCCGGCACGAGCCCGGCGAAGTCCAGCTTGGAGTACGCGGTGCTGAAGCCGAGGCACTGTCCCGCGGCGTTCAGCAGGTCGGGTTCGATCCCGATGACGTTCGACGGGTTCTTCGGGTCCGATGTCGAGTAGTTCGCGGGCGCCGGAGAGATCCCGACCGTCAGCTTTTTGCCGTTGAGCCCGGGGTACTTCTGCGCCAGCGACTCGCACGTCGTCTTGTCGATCGCGAGGTCGCTGGTCACGGCGTTGTTCGCCGCGTCGTCCTCCGAGCAGGCGCTGGTGCCGAGGACGAGTGCGGCAGCGATGGCCATGGTCACCATCTTGGAAATGTGCACGAGACGTCTCCTCTGTCGGGGTGGTGCAGCCCGGGGAAAGACGGCACTGGCTCAGGTATAGAATATAAAATAGTTGGGGTCAAGCATGTGGCATTACGCCCGTGTGAAATATCGACCGGCAGCAGACGCGCGGGGAACTTCGTGTCCGGCTGCATCTGGTGAGTGAACTCCTCGATCGACCGGGTGGCGACCGTCGCGACGGTCGCGAGCTGGAAACCGAATGTGCGGAACGCCTGCAGTGCCTGCTGGGCGAACTGCGGATCGGACTCGGAGAACGGCTCGCGTCCCGTCATCGATTCAGGGATCTGCGACCAAGCCGTCGGTCGCTTCGGTGGAGGTTCAACAAGGACGACCTGCAGCATCACCTCGGTAAGCCGAGGACTGCTGGAGGTAGTCGAGCGGGGCAGTGCCAGTTGGCTCGTCGATGAGCAATGGCGCGCTGTTGACGCTGGCAGAGGTGGCAGTACGGCGCCCCCCTCGCCAAGGCTGCAGTCCCAACGAGAACGGCCAGAGCACTACCGCTCAATTTTCGATTGACCCCGCTGACCGAGCGTTACGATGAGAACGCCGCGATGCGAGACTCGAACAATGGGGGGAGCCCGCATGGGGATCGCCATCGGCGCCGGTGTGGGCGCGAACGCTGCTAACGCGCCACTCGATGTAGCCGTCATCGGAGGCGCGCTGGTCACCGTCGGCCCCGACAACGGGGGAATCTTCGGCGTCCCAATGAGTATCGACGGGCTCACCGACGCGATCCGAGCGTTTCAGGTCTTTCAGGGGATGAAGGCTCCTGACGGCCGTGTCGACCCGGCCGGCAACACGATCGCCCGGCTCAACGCGATCCTCTTCCCGGATGAAGTGGGCATCACCGAATTGGTCGACGGCGCACTGGCGACGACAGTGGACTCCACCACCTGGGCGCCCGTCGAGGCCTCGCTGGTCAGCGATTTCGTGTTCGAGTGGGCCGGGGTCGCCGGAGCCGGCGCGATGCACTACTTCCAGCTCAACGAGCACAGTGTGCCGCGCTGGTTCGGCGTCCTGGTTCCCGAAGGCGCATTGCGATATGACCGGGTGCACATCTTCTTTCACCCGACACCTGCACAGGCAGGCCACCCGGACGGCGAGTACCACGGGCTCGGCTCCTTCCGCGACGTCTTCCACTACCTTTCCGACAGCTTCGGGTCGCAGTTCTGCGCCTCTGCCAGCGATCGAATCCTGGTGATGCCCCTGATGACTCAGGCCGCAGCCGCCGATTGTGGCATCTTCCCTCAGCGGTGGGCCAACTATCTGGGCTGCATCCTCGGCCGCCTCGCAACAGGCATGTCCGTCGGCGCACCGCACCTGACCATCAGCAGCGTGGTTGTGTCGAGTTTCAGTTCCGGGATCACTTACTCCCATCAGTTCCGGACTCGCACCAACCTCGGCCCGCGCCTCGCAGGGGTCATCGATTTCGACGGCGGGTTCTCCAGCTACAGCAATCTATCCCAACAACTGACCGGCCCCGCGGGTCACGTCGTGAAGGCGCAACAATCCGCTGCCAACAACATTCCTGCGCAGGCGGCGCAGAACATCTTTCCTCTCCCGCGGGAGCGATGGGGCGGGCCGTGGGCGGCATCATTCGACCCGAACCCGCAGACCGCGCGACTGCAGGTGCATGCGGGCATCCCGCAGGCGATGATGAAGATCGCGGCCGAGCGGGCCGGCTGACCTGGAGGCCGACAGTGAGCGATCAGCATGTCTGGAACAGCCTGGAAATCGTCAAACTGATTGTGGCCATCGCGACTCCGGTTGCCGTGGCTCTAATCGGTCTGTTGATCAACCGCAGCCTCAGGGTGCAGGACGAGCGCGCCAAAGAGGCGCTCGAGGAGCAAGAGGACCGGCGGCGAGTCGAGCGGGAAGTACTGCACCGCATCAACGATCCTCACATCGAACTGCGAATAGGCTGCCAATTCCACGGACTACGGGCTGACCGGATCCTCGTCACCTTCGTCGTGACAGCTCGAAACGCTGGGAACGTTCGGCAAACGATCCAACCGGTCACCCTGACTGCCAGGGTGATTAAGGACGAGCCCTTCACGTTCATCAAGGGGACCGCGCGGGTCCAATTCGAAAGGATTCTCAAGACGGACCTCGTACCCTGGAACTACATTTTCGTCGAGCCCGGAGTCACCGAGCAGATCACCTTCACGACAACCATTTCCGCGGACGTCACCTACCTGCTCGCACACGTGAAATTCGAATATGACGAGCACACACCGCACACAGCAGAGTCCGTATTCAAGGTGCCGGCATTGGTCGCCTGATCGCAGGGAAGTCAGCCCGCCGTCGGGGTGGTCGCATCGAATCGCAGACCAGACGAAGCCTCACCCTTCCATGGCCGCTTTTCCCGGCTCCGCCACACCGTGGTGGCTCCATCGGAGGTGCGCGCTCGCTGTTGCACCATCCGCAACTGCAGGCCCACGCGGGTGACCTCCTCGTCCCTGACATCGTGCTCACCGGAGAGCAGGAGGCTCTGCGCGCTGCGCAGCTCGGTCGTCTCGGTGTCCAAGATCCGTGCTCTGCGCAGGATCCCGGGCTCGTCGAGCACCGCGACCAGAGGTGTCCACGGATTGGCCACCCTGGTAGCCAGCCGCCACACCAGCTCGGACGGCTCCTCAGAGGTCGCCGCGGGAAGATCGAAGTCGGTCGGGAACCACTCGCGTGACACCGGACGTCCCGACGGACCCAGCACCAGCTTCTCGATGGACCACGCCAAGTTGGCCATCTCATCGCGTTGCAGCGCAATGTCTTCCAGCGGATCGGAGGTCTGGGCCCCCAGCGCCGACGGCAGCACCACCAGCACGGGATTGTCGCCCTCGCCGCTGAGATTCGCGGGCTGGAACAGCCGGCCGGCACCGTCGGCCGCTTGCGTGGCGGTGGACCCGACCAGCGTCGCCACCCCGAACGTGTCCCGCACCACCATCCAGTCGACCCGTGCCACACTCCCGACGGGTACCTCGACCGGCACCAGATGCCAGTCCGGGCTGTAGACGATCGCGAAGTCAACGGCGACCATTTTCACCAGATCCGTCGGGCCGCTGCGCACCCGACCCAGCGCCACCGCGGCGTCCTCGAATTCCCAGAACCTGTCAGCGGGCATGCCCGCGTAGCGCAGGGCACTGGGCAGCAGCGACCGCACCCGCGTCTCGGCGCCTGCGTCCCCGGCCGCACCGTGCGGCTCCGAAGCAGCGTCGAGATCCACCGTGTCCCAGCGCACCCCGGTGCCGTCGTATTCGGCCGCCCGCAGCACGATCTCACCATCCCCGCCGGAAAGCGGCGGGGCGGCAAGCGAAAAGCCGTATTCCATCCGCTCCGGATCCCACGCCGCTGATTGCGGGGTTTCGGTGGTCACCCCCCATTCGGCGTGTATCTCCTCCGACCACCGCTGGATCGCGGCTGCGACAGCGTCGGGATCGGCGTCGCCGACGATCTCGAGGTCGACGGGCCCCGCCGCGACCGTCTCCAGGACTGCCACCCCGTCGATCATCTTGCCACGGCCGGTGAGCAGCGCCCGGTAGCGGTGATCGTCGACGCCCTGCACCGCGGGCCGGGCCTTCGCGTGCGCCGGCTCCTCCGGCGGGGGCTCTTTGTCGATGCGGCTGGCGTTGAACCGGGTGCGCTCATCGTCGGCGAACCGTGCGGCGACGCCGGGTAATCCGTCCTCGGTCAGGATGCGGCTGAGCCGGCGGCCCGCGCGGACCGCGACCGACCACGGCGTCCAGCCGCCCAGCCGGATCTCCGGCTCACGCTCGACGACTGCCTCGATGGGTCCCGCCACACCGTCCAGAGGCTTGGCCTCGCCTGCGGAGCCCAGCCGATATCGCGTGAACGGGGTGTGGCTCACCGAGATGTCGACCGCCGCCGGAGAGCCGGAGTCATCACCATGCAGCTCTCCTAACTGCCACTGCCGCAGCACCATCCACAGCGGATCGGCGATCTCGGCAGCCAGGCCGGAGTCGATATCGCTGGTGAACGCGTGCGGCTCCACGCGCGACCAGATCGGAAGAAGTGCCATCACTTATCCTTTCAACACCATGCGGTTGGCGTTGAGCAGCGCGCCGAGCCAGATCGGTTGCTTGGTGAGCTCCTCGAGCGCGGTGGTGTTCGGATCCTCGTCGTCGCGGACATAGGTCAGCGGGAAGTACTCGTCGATAGCGGTGCCGGCCAGATCGTCCAACTCCACACTGCGGATCTTGGCCAACGCCAGCGCTTCCTCGGCGATCTCGACCAAAAGGCGCCAATCCCACGGTGTCGCCGGGTCCGGGTGCACCGCCAGCAGGATCGATTGGGGTGCGCGCGCGTTGGGCGCGTCGTAATGCAGTGCGGCACCGGTGGTGGCGGTGTCGAACGGAATCGTTTCCACCGACTCGTCGACGACGAACCCGCGAACCGTCTCCGCGTGCATCACCGCCGGGTCTCCCGCCGCGACGATGTGAGTGTGCGGTTGCTTGAGCCGTTTGTGCTTTCGCCACGCGTTCTGCTGCGCATCGTCGACGGCGGGTGCGGGTCCCCCGAGCCAGTAGTCCACATCCTCGCCGTCGCCGGGTTGCGGCAGCGGGAACTGGTAGACGGTCAGCGGGTCGGGCGCCGTTCCGTGGGCCTCGACGAACAGGCGCAGATCGTCGAAGCCGGCGATCGCCCGCCGTACCCTGCTCATCCCGGTGAGCCAACGCTCGGCGTCGCCGGCGCGCGGCGTATCGATGTGGGCCTGACCGAGCTGACTGTGGACTGCGATGGTGGGCACCACCGCGTCACCACCGATGCGGCGGACCACCTCGACCAGCGTCGAGAAATCACCCGAGCCGGCAATGGCATTCACGTTCTGGGCACGGTCAGGGTCCGCCGGGCGGCGCTCAGCGGGGACAGCTTGCAGGCCGCGGTCGAGGATGGTGTCGACGTCGCGGATCACCACTCCGGCCGCCCCGGCCGCGGTTACCGCGTCGGCGACGGTCGGTGCGGCGGCTGGCCGGCTGCCCGGCAGCCCGAACTCGGCAAATGTGGTGAAGAGCCCGGCCTCGGCCGGGTCGTCCGGGTGTATTCCGTCCAAAGATGCGGCGGTGACAACCGCGGTGACCGCGTCGCCGAGGTCCGTCAGCGCCTGCACGACGTTCTCGCGGAGTTCCGCGAGGTGAGCGGCGCTCGGCGGCGCGACGGGGCTGACGTGCACTGGTTCGGCGGACTTCGTCTGCGCCGTCTCGGGATTGTTCACGTCCGCCGGCACCAGTGGGCGGCTGTTGGCCAGCACCGCACGGGCGGAGCCGGCCAGCGCGACCAATGCTTCGTAGGCCTCGCCGGTCGGTGTGAAGCCCAGGCGTGCGTCGAACACTCGGACACCGCCGTGGTCGGTGTAGCTTTCCTCGAGCACGTCCAGCGCGCTGACCCCGAGGGTGTCCAGCCCGACCGTCGCGCCGGCCTCCCCCTCGATGACCCACTGCGCCGCGGGTCCGAGGATCGACTGTGCCCACCGTTCGGCCGCCGGAGCCAGGGCGGCCCGCCGGCCGCGAGTCCATCCGGCGGCACCGCCGTCGCCGGGCGCGACACCGATGACTACCTTGTTGGTGATGGTCGTGCCGTTGCGCGGCTCGGTGCCGACGCTGAGCTCGGGCGGCTGTAGCGCCTCTGCGGTCGCCTTGAACAATGCTCCCGCGGCCGCGTGCCGCCCCGAGGAGATGGTGTGCACACCCTCGGCCACCACCACGTCGGCGACGGCGTCGACGATGAACTTCAGCTCATCCATCGCGTCCTGAAAGTCGCTGTCGCCCTCCAGTTGTGCGATCCTAGCGGCGGTTTGGCTGTGCTGGAACACCTCGTAACCGTCGACGACCTCCGCGGGTACCATGGCGTCGTCACCGGCGGCCTCTTTGCCGAAGGCACCGGTCGCGCGCCGCTGCGGATAGGCCTTGCGCAGCGCGGTGATCGCGTCCGGGTGCGCATGGCCCAGCGCGCGTTCCAAGCGGTAGCCCAGCAGCGCGCCGAACGGCTGGCCGTTGGACATCGACTGGATGATCTCCTGGGCGGCGCGCACCCGGGACGACGTCAAATCGATGGAGGCCAGCGATGATCCGTCACCCCGGTGGGCGAGTTCCGCGGCCCGGAGGATGCCTGCGGTGACGGCGTGGGTGAGCGACGGCGCGTGCACGTACCCGACTTGGCGATCCGGTTTGACGACCGCGGGCACCTCGACGCCCTGCGCCGCCAACGCTTCCGCCCAGCCGACCGGCACCTCGTCGACCGGAATGTTCGGCCAGGCCGGCGAGATCGCCGCGATATCGGGGATCGGCGCTGCCGGCCACGGGCGCACGTCGACGAGCAGACCCCAGCTACCGATGTGAACACCGGTGGGGTTGCTGTCACGCATAGTCGACAACCGCTGGGCGGCAATCGATGTCACCCAGGCATCGAGGCGGTTGGCGGCACACGCCAGCGTCTCACCGGTCAACCGCGTGTAGTCCGCGTCTGTCAGATTAGCCGCGCTGAGATCGAGAACCGCCTGGCGGGTCCCGTCGAGCCCGGGCACCTGGCCGGTGCCGATCTCGAACATATCGAAGCGGATCTTGCGCAGCTCCGGATCCTGCGTCGTGATGAGTTGGGCGACGCTGATGTCCGCGACGGCGGGATTGTTCGCGAAACCCCCGACACCGGCCAGGTCGACGATCTTGGCGTCGTAGGCCAGGCGGACATCGGTACCCGCGGACAGAGTGCTGGCCGCAACCTCGGGTACGACCGCCATGATGGTGTTGAACCTCGTGATGTCGAACTTGCCGATGAACGCCTGGATGTCGAGCTCGCCGGCGCGCGCCAGCGCGTGTTCGACGAGGACGAACAACAGGTCGCGCGGTCGGTTCTCGTCGGCGGGATGGGCCTTGGCCAGCCGGCCCAGGTACTTCATCGGCGTCTCCCAGCCCACACGTTTGGTGTTGGTGGACGCCACCGGCGCGGTCAGCGGGTCGGCGTCGTCGTCGAGGCGCATGTGCTGTAACTGGCCGTAGCGCAGCAGATCCCCCATGGTCACGGCGAGCAGGTCCCGGTACATGGCGATCTGGATGTCGCGGACCGCCCAGTCCTGCCCAACGACGGCCGCTGCGAACTTCGACGGCGGGTCGGCGTCGGCGCCCACCGCATCGACCGAGGCGATCGTGTTCAGAAAGCTGCGTGCCAGCCCGCTGGCACCCCGGATCCGGTAGGCGCCGGGGTGCGGTACCGGCCCGTGCATCATGATTCTGCCCAGCATTGCCGAGTTGGCGGTGTCCGCGGTGAGCGCGCTGACGTGCTTGGCCGCCTGCTCCCAGCAGGGCCGCAGCACGCGCAGGATCTGGCCGAGCCGGTCCAGGTGTGCAGGTTCCGAGGGCAGTGGCAGCCATCGCTTCCAGGACGTGATCGGCAGAATTCCGTAGGGCTGGCGGCCGATGCGCAGTACCGGCAGCGGGCCGCGGCCGCGGACGAACGACGCGCAGTGCTCGCGGGCGAACGGGACGACCGAGGACATCACCGCCAACGCCGTTGCCTCGTCGTATCGTTCGGCAGCCGGCCGGTTGAGTGTTCCGATCACCTCGCCGATGGTCACCGGGAACAGTGCCGTCGACATGTTGCGGGCGTTGCGCTGCTCCGTCGCGCCGGACCCGTCCAGGCCGGCCGTGACACCGGCAGGTAGGCCGAGAGCGGCCTCGAAGATCTCGCCGTCGGTGGCCCCGCCCCGCAGCGCGGGCACCTCGGTGGCCGCCGGTGTCAACGGCGGGTCTCCCACGACGCGCGCATAGCCGGCGAAGATGTCGCCGTCCGAGGTCCAGCCCGACGGCTGACCGGTCAGGTTGTTGGTCGGCGTGCCGGGCGCGACGAAGGCGGCTTGGTCGTCGTCAGCGTGGGAGGTCAGCAGCGCGGTCAGCGCGTCGGCCTGCTGCGGGGGCGCGGCGGCCCCGGAGACGCCGATGACGACCAGCGAGTCGAGCCCCTTCGTGACGACCGCCGGCAGTACGCCGTTGGCGATGTCCTCGACGGTGGCCAGATCGATCACGGCGGCCATGCCCACGCCCACGGCGCTGTCGAAGTCCGTCAGCCACCGGACTGTGCTGTCTCCTGTGACAAGTAGGGGATCCTCCGCGCTGAGGTCGGTGACCAGACGACTGACGGGAAGGTCCTGCGACGGACGGGGGACATGCGTGGCGAATACCTGCTGGCCGTTCAACCTGCCGACGATCACCCAGCTGTCCGGGAGCAGGCGCGCCATTCGGGGTGTTTCCTCCAGATCAGCGACCGGCGGCGCCCCCGGTTTGCAGGATCGTGCGACATAACCCGCCCGGCCCGCGCCGACGGTGCGGACCAGCACCTCCCAGGCGCTTCTGCGCCGGTGCTCCACCGTGCCGGGGACGGCCGTTTCGCGGTCCCTTTCCTGCTGATCGAGGGGTTCGGGGTTCTGGTTGTCCCAGAACGTTTTCGCCCCGGCACGTTCCGCCGGGGTGACCCCGGTACCCGAGGTACTGATCGAGATGTCGTCGGGATAGATGCGGACGCGCAGGACCGGCAGCACGACGGGGGTGCCGTCGGGCCCAGTCGCCGACCTGGTGCCGTAGCGTGTTTCCAGGCGCACCGGCAGGAGCGCGATCGGAACCGAGGAGTCGAGGTCGGACCACAGCGCCTCGGGGGGTGCCTGTGCGTCGGGCATCAGTCGTCCTCCTTGGGCACATACGTCTTGGCGCGCAACAACAACCGGAAGGGCCGCTGCAGCAGGCTGGCCCCGGCGATCGCGCTGCTGTTGTGGCACTGCAGGTCGGCGGGGGTCAAGTGCAGTGGCTGCGGCAACGGACCACCGGGGTGGGTGCCCTGCCAGGTCCAGGTGTCGGTCACGTCATAGCGCTTGTCGACCCCGTCCGTCGAGGCGTTCGGTGTCGAGTCACCCTCGTCGAGGCCGAACCGCAGTTCGTCGTAGGGCTCCAGCAGGGAGATGTACCAGCAGTGCCGATCGTCGTCGCCATCCGTCTCCTGTAGGCGTTCGTGCGAGATGCCCAGCACGCTGTACGTCACGTCGCTGCCGATGAATCCGCGGAACCACTCCTTGGCGACCTGACCGTCGGAGGTGAAATCGGTCGGCTCTCGCAGCGGGGAGGTGACGCCCTTCTCGGCACTGATGAGCGTGTTCGGGTATCGGCGCAGTAGGTCGCCCTTGATCACGACCACCACCAGGTCGATGTCGATGTCGCCCGCGGAGTGCGTGCCCAGGTCACCGGTCCAGTTCGAGATCGGCTTGATACTGACCGCGTCGGGGCCGTCCCAGAACCTGGGGAAGGAGGTCCCGCGCAGATCGGTCGGGTGGCCGCGCCACAGCAGTTCCCGGCCGAATTCGTGGTTGGCGCCAACCAGCAGTGCCTCGACGAACTGACGGTTGATCTCCATCAGGCAGATCGAGTTATTCGGAAGCTTGGACAATCCGCCGAGCAGCCAGTCGGGCTCCATCTTCTCCAGGCGCGTCGCCAACGGCGTCTGGATGAGCGGAGCGGCCATCGCCGGAAACAGTTCGTCGGGGTAATCGACGGACGCGTCACGTCGCGACACGGCACCGGGCGCAAAGACGTTGGCGAACTTCAACAACTTCGCGTAGTTACGGACCGGGCTCAGCTCCTCGACCATTTTGGCGGCGATGTCGAAGGAGAACTTCGTGATCGTGTCCGGTATCAGCGGGCCGCGTCCGAGGGGAACGTGATGGGCCGCCAGCGTGGCCACCTCGGCCTCGACGAGCGCCGAATCGGCGGCGTTGAGCGCACCCAACTGGGCGTCCACCGACGGCAGTCGGTCACCGATGTCGGCGAGCATCAGTTCTTTGATTCCCTGCGCCGCTGCGGCGGTCAGAGCGCGGCGTCCGCCGTCGGTCGCGGACACGACCGATCCGGGCGCGCCCAGCAGCTGCGTGCCAAGCGTGAAACCCTCAGCGGCGTCAACGATCCGGATCTTCGCGAAGTCGATCGCCTCTGCGCCGGCTTCCGGTTCGGCGGTGGCCACCTCCTCGAGCGCGGCGAAGATGTGTGCGGGCAGCACCATCTGCTCGGCGGCGACGTCCTCTACCGCTGGGACGGCCACGTGGACATCCTCGGCTCGGATCTCGGCGGCCGCCGCAAACCCGGCATCGACCGGGGCATCCGGGACGAACGCGCCGGCGCCTTTCAGGTTTTGCACCTTTGCGTCGAACGGGTTCAGCTCCACCTTCTTCAGCGCGGCATTCTTGTCAAAAGCCTTTTCGCCGACCGCGTCCTTCTCGATGAGCACCTTGGCAACGTCGAACTTCCCGGCGTCGAACTTCCCGGCGTCGAACTTGACTTTGGCCACGTCGATCTTGGCGGCGTCCACCTTCGCCGCTTCGACTTCGGCGGCTTCGATCCTGGCGGCTTCGATTTTCGCGGCCTGGATTCTGGCTACATGGACTTTGACTGCCTCGATCCGTGCGGCATCGAATTTCTCGAAGGCGGCCGGCTTGACCTTGACGATGACGTCGCGCAGTTTGTCACTGAGCTCAACTCCGACCTGCGGCCCCTGAAGGCCGGGTTCGTCGCGGATTTTCGTTGCGACCACCTGCATCGCTCTCGGCACGTCGGCGATGCGCTCCAACCGGGTCGCGATGTCCACGGCCGGTGTCTGCAGGACTGCGTCGGCCAGACCCGATTGGTGAAGCAGATCGCCGACCTTCGCCGAATCCACACCGCGCGCAACGGTGAATCGGGCGGGCAGCAGTTCCTTGGCGCTGACGGCCATTGCCTCGGCGACGGCCGACACCACCACCGACGTCGCCGGAGGCTGCTCGGCGAATCGCCCGATCCGTACCGCGAACCGACTGGTCCGGGTCAGCGCGGCACTGATGGCCTCCACCGGCAGCGTGGTCTTCTGCAGCTCTGCGAACACGGTCTCCAGGCCGTCGGTGGCGCGCAGCCGTGTGACCGCCGAGGACATGGTCTGGAGCGCCACTGCGGGCGGGGCCAACTTCAGCTTGTTCTGGATCACCGCTGTCGACGCCGAAAGCATTGTTGCCCAGCGGGTTCTACGGTTCGCGGCGGCGATATCGGCCAATTGTCGCCACGCCTCGGCGACGTACTCTTCCTGGTCGTGCTGGATCAGCCGGGTACCCAGGCCGGCGGCGATCCGCAGGAACGGGTTGGCGTTGAGCTGCTCCACCCAGGTCTGGCGGTTGTCCGCTGGGGCCGGCGCGAGCGTCCCGTTCTCGGGATGTTCGTCGATCGAGTCCGTGCACGCGTGCCATTGCCCGTACAGCGGCGGTCCGACGATCGGGTCCACGGGCTGGGCGCCGGCGACGATATCGACGAGCTGCTTCAGGCGGAAGTGCAGGGCGTCGACCTCGGGCGCCGGGTCGTTCGTCGCGCTCGGCGGCTCGAACGGACCGGGGTCGGCGATACGAGTGATGGCGGTCGGCACCGCCAGCACGTCGTGGTAGATCTCGGATTCGCCGTCGTCCTGCCTCTGCATCAGTGCGGCGCGAGTCTCGAAAGCGACCTGGCGGACGCCGATCCCGAGTTCGTCGGTCTGCTTTCCGGTGAGCGGGGACAGCCGCCGCGCGAGCTGTTCGAAGTCCCCTCTCGGGCCGGTCTCGAAGAACCAGCCGTCGTAGACCGGCAGCCGCGGGTTGTCGTCGCGTTGCCAGATCGGAGATCCGCCGTGCGCTTCCCCCTCACCCACCCCCAGCCGGCGGGCAGCCTCGTAGACCGGAACCACCGCTGCGAAGTACCGACTGCACTCGTCGAGGCGGGTGGGGCACAGCAGCCGGGAGCGCACCGCGGGCGAGTACGGGTCGTCCCGCGTCGCGGCCGCACCCTCAGCGGGAGTGGCGGCGACGGCCTGAACATGGGCGAATGCCCAGGCGTTGTCCGGGTCGGGAAGCTCGTCGCCGTTCACGCTGAGCACCTGGTACGGCGTTGTCTTGCTTTGCCGTAACGCTTCCCGCTCGCGCTCACGGGACATCTTCGCCACCACGAGCATCACCCACGGCCTCAGCTTGCCGTCGGCGACCGCCTCCGGGGTGAACAGCCACGGCACGTCGGGGTGGTCGAATTCGATGCAAGCCACCAAGTTGGGCTCGACCGGTTGACCGTCGGGCCGAGGGCTGCGCCGAACGATTCCGAAGTCCGCCCCGAGTGGTTCGATGTCGGCCGGCCCCAGCAGCCGGATCGGAGCGGACGGCGCGTCGACCTGGCGACCAGCGGCGGTGACCTGGAGAGGCAAGCTGACGCTACGCCGAATCCCGTCGACTTCGGCGGTGGTCCCGGCGCCGACACCGCGCCGCGACCACGAGATGAACTGCAGAGTGTCGTCAGTCATGTCAGCTCAGCTCCCACGCCGGAACGGACTGCAAATTCGACACCGCCAGGCCTCCCACCTCGAGTTGGTCGAGCAGCCCGGCGGCCATCCCGATGTGACCGGGCAGGCCGGCGATGCCTGCGACCGCAGTCACGTCGGCGGTGTGATCAGCGAGATCGTGGACCGACGCGATGGCTGCCAGACCCGGTTCGCGCAGCAGGACTTTGGGCGGCAACTCTTTCGGCACCAGATCGCGACGCAGTCGGAAGACGTCCTCGGGCAGGGTCGCGGTGATCAGGCGCCAGAATGGTTGGCCGTCGCCGAGCACACTGACTTCCGGTGTCGGCTCACGGGGCTGGGCGTCGGCGGCGACCACCGCAGCCTCCGGCTTGTAGTCGAAGCCGCCCGCGCAGTCGACGAATCCGGCCGAAGACAGCGCCTTCTGTCGGTCGTAGGTGAAGAACTGGGATGGTACGAATTCCACTGTTTGCCAATGCAGTTGATTAGGTAGGACATCTTTGGCGGTGATGCCGACCGTCACCGGCTCCGCGAGCGGTACCCCGTCCATGCGCTGCAGCGGGATGTTCATCGGGACGGCGTGTTGCCGGAAACTCACCTGCCCCATCGGGTGCACGGCGATGACATCTGCGCCTAGCCGGGGATGCAGCCGCGACAGCAGGGTCGGCGGATCGCCGGGGGCCCAGTTGGCAACGGTCCAGATCTGATCGGCGAGCACTCCGACCGGATCGCGGGCCGGCGGCAGGGGCCGGGCACTGGACGCGCCCCACGTCAGCGTCGGCAGGTCCACATCGATGTCGTCGAGCCCCAGTGACACTTCGGCGTGCCCGCTGATCCGGTACGGAGCGGGCCCGGAGAGGTGACCGCGCATGCCAACCGAGCCCACGTCGAAGCCGGCGACCTCGATCGCCACGCGTGCGCTGATGTCGGCCTGGAATGCGAACGGGTCGAAGACGAACAGCGCGTCGAATTTGAAGTGCCCGTTGATGTTGAATTCGTCGAAACCGACGACCAGTTCTGCCTCGGCACCGAACTGCACCGTGTTGGTCGTCACCGCCAAATAGACGCCGAGGCGGGCCCGCAGAATCGGGCCAGGGGAGATTTCGGTGCCGATCCGCTTCATCCCCGTCATGTGCTCCGGTGGAGTGAAGTCCGGGTGGAAGCCGCCGGCGGAGAACGCCACCACGGCACCGGGTCCGCTGCGGCTCAGGAATCGGATCTCACCGTCGATCGGGATGCCGACTATGTGCGAATTAGCCAGTGTCGCTTGCAGAATCACCAACGACGGCGTGATGATCCCCAGCAGCAGGCCTTCCAGACGGATCAACGCTGCCTGCTCGAACGGTAAGGTGATCGCCGCGCGGCCGACCACGACGACCGCGGTGGAGGACATCAGCACACCGATCGTCGCCGACACGAAAGTCGGTGTGCCCCAGCCGAGCTTGAGCATGGGTCCGACGATGAAGTCGCCGGGGGAAGCAGGAAAGCAGTTGTCGAGGACCGGAAGCAGCCGCGGCGCGTCGACGACGGCGTCCTGCGGGAAGAGCAGCCGCGACAGGTCGCCGCTGCCGGCGGCCGCTGTCAGGGCCTTCACATTCGGTCCCCGATTGATGCCGACCATGCCGCCGACGCCGACCAGCGTGAAGCCGAACGACAGCTGGATCGGTGGAGTGAACTCTCCCGCCAGCAGAACCAACAGCGAGAACCCGTCATCGCCCCCGGAGATGATGAGGAGGCCGTTGACCGCGACCGGTCCGACGCGGGCCGTCACCGCGCCGCGCCATACGTCGGGATCCAGGTGCTCTAGGTAGCCGCCGCCGGAGAACGCTGGTAGTTCGATACTGGCCATGGCGCCGGCGGGCGGGTAGATCTGCAGTTCGCCCAGTCTCAGGTGCCAGCCGCCGGCTGGATCCAGAACGACGGGAATCCCGGCGCCAACCTGATCGACCGCCAAGCGGAGTCCGGAGATCTCCAGGCGAGTCGATCCGGTGACCACCAGTTCGACCGTGGGGGTGTTCCCGGCGATGTCACGTGGGAGGATCTCGAGACCGACACTGATCGACGAGTCGCCCATCTCAAACCTCTTTCGTCTCGTCGTCGCGAAGAGTCAGCGAGAAGGACGGCGACTGACCTGAAGCGAGCATGACGTTGGGCGAATAGACGGCATCCATTGGAGCGATGTCGACGATCTTGCCCAGGAATCCCAACTTGTCCTTGGTCTTCAGATGCGCTTCTACGCCCTCACGGCCCTTTTCGCCGAGACTCAATGTCGTCCGGTACCCCGGTGTCCTGGTGTCGACGTGAGCGTGCAGACGCAGCGGACCCAGCGAGAAGATGTCGCCGAGGTGGAGGTCAGGTGCCCAGCTGGCGGTGAGGTCGACGACCGCCCGCTGCTTCGGCATTGCGATGGCCGCTCCGAAGGGGACTTCCCAGCTCGCTTCGTCACCATCGGACGAGAGCTTGACGTGGAAGCCACCG
Organism: Mycolicibacterium chubuense; assembly: GCF_001044255.1. Lineage (GTDB taxonomy): Bacteria > Actinomycetota > Actinomycetes > Mycobacteriales > Mycobacteriaceae > Mycobacterium > Mycobacterium chubuense. The sequence goes on along the minus strand of NZ_JYNX01000019.1, from coordinate 40,281 downwards.
TCATCGACCAGATCCAGATCGACTCTGCCGTTGAACTTGAGCAGGATGCCGTGGGCGGCGTCTGGCTCGGTCAGTGCCAGGCCCAGCATCACCGACGCGTCCACATCACCGTCCACGTGGTAGGTCAACGTGAGCAACCGTTTCCACGTGGGATGCGACATGGTGCCGACGGCGATGCGATCCTTGTCGAGGTCACGGATCTTGGTCAGGATCAGGAGTAGCAAGGTCGACCAGTCCGGCCTGTCGTCGACGAGCTTCTTCAACGCGGCCCAGCCGGCCTCGGCGTCACCTTCGATCTGGTCGAGGATGTGCTCGACCTCGCCGGCCGCATGTTGCTGCGCCTGGACGAGGATCGCACGAACCACGTCGACGAGAGTTTCGGGAGTGGCAGTAGGCAAGGCAATTGCCTTCTACTCGATTACTTTGCGAATACAAAGGATCCGGCCCATTCGCCCCGCCCTTCCGACACCGGCGCGATGGCCCCCTGACGCCGTGACGGTTCTCATTACACCAAGCACAGTGGCGATCCGTCCAGATGATCGACGGGTCTCGATCTTCGACGATCGAACCACGAGGATCCGACCAGTGTTGCGGTGGCAGGCCGGCATGGCGCCTCCTCAATCTCTGGGTGTGAGGACCACGTAGGTGACCTGTGTGCCGTCATCCATGGTGCCGCGAAAGTAATGTTCGCTCAGCAAAGGTGACGTCGTGAGGACGTCAGCGAGAATCCCGGCGACGAACAGTGTCTTCTCGAGGAAGGCCAGTGCGAAGCTCTCGGCGCCGGTGACGAAGGCTCGCTCGATCGCCTCTGTTGCGCCTTCGCTGAGCACATCGCCGAGGACGTCTCCGATCTCGCTTGGCGGATCCGGCGGTCCGTTGTAGACCTCGACGTAGTAGGCGCTCGCCCGCAGCGGACTCACCGTGATCTGTGCGTCGTCGCGAATGGGCTTACCCGCCGGTGCCTCCGCGGGAACGGGAATCAGGATTCCGTCGGGGGCGACTTCAAAGCGGGTGGTATCGCCACTGGCGGGGTTGGGCAGGGTGTCGGCCATAGTGGACCTTTCGATTACGTCGGCGGCTGGAGCAACTCAGAACGTAACCACGAGGAGCTCGCCCGAGCATGAGTAGTCGACTACCTAAATTGTCCGCAACGTCGCGCAGTGATCGCGTAGCCGATTAGTCGTCTTTCACCCGTGATGGCGAGTTAGCTTCAGTGACCGGACGCATACGAGGGGTGACGTGATTCGATGCTGGCCACAAAGAGACAAAAGGCGTTGCTGGCACTGACGGTGATCCTGCTCATCGCCTTCGTCGTCGTCGTAGGAACATTCATCGTCCCGGATCGCGCGGCGGACCTTTGGATGGACGCCGCAGAAGGCGCTCTGCAGCTTGCCGTGGTGACCGTGATCGGTGGCGCGGTGGCTGCGACATACCGAAGGATCGACTCAGACAGGGAACGTCGGCGGGCTCGCGACGAGCTGCGTTTCGAGATTTTCCAGCAGCTGAGTTCGGGCTATCAACAGCTGCGCCGGGTCCGCCGCAACTTGAAGTTCGCCGGAATTCATATCCTTCAGTCCAGCTCGGTGCGTCCGAGACTTCGACCGGAGCAGATCGCGATGCTGCGGGACGGGATGGTGGAGCTTGTCCAGGTCACCACGATGTTGGAGCAGATCACTCAAGAGCTCGACGTACGCATCGTCTTCGACCGTCGAGAAGAGATGTTCGAAGCGCTCTTCAAGATCGTCGCGTACAACGAGCGGCTCATTCATGAATGGCAGAAGCGGGGCGTCGAATTCTGGGACGCCGAATCAGGAGATGTGCGCGACCTGCCGGCCCTGGCCGAGTTCCTGGCTGACACACAGGTGAGTTTTCGTCCGAACGTCCGGGTGCCGTACGACGATCTGATCCGGGCGGTGCAACAGCAACTTCTGCAGCAGTCTCGTAAGCGCTGTCTCAGCGCGCCAACGCGGGGACCTTCGCGTCGGCCCGCATCTGGTGCCGCAGCTCGGTGAACTCCGCGATCGACCGGGTGGCCACCGTCGCCACCGGCCGCGCGTTACGGCCCGTCGCCTCGGTCTTGCTGACCATAACCACGCTGTCGATGTAGGGCTGGATCGTCGTCGCGTTCTGCACCGTCGCGACGATCACCAGCTGGAAACCGAACTTGCGGAACGCCTGCAGCGCCTGCTGGGCGAACTGCGGATCGGACTTGGAGAACGCTTCGTCGAGCATCAGCTGCGCGAACACCGGCCTGTTGTCACGGCTGTCCGGGCTGGCCAGGTTGAAGCTCAGCGCACCCGCCAGGCAGAACGCCATCAGCTTCTCCTGCTCGCCGCCGGAGTTGTCGCCCGCGTTGCTGTGCGTGCGGATCAGCTCGTCGGACGCGACGTCCCACTCCGCGCAGTCGAACGTGAACCGGTTCCGGACATCCAGCGCATCGCGCGTCCACGCCTTGTCCTCGGGCGCGGTCGAGGCCAGCCGGTTGCGCAGCCGCAGGATGTCGGCGTACTGGTCGAGGATCGCCTGCTTGTCGCCGAGCCCCACCTCGGCGATGCGCCGCGAGATGGCCCGCACGATCTCCGTCAGCTCCGACACCGCGGTCAGGCTGCGCGGGGTGGCCCGCAGCGTCAGCCGGGTGCCGCGGTTGAACTCGACGGCGCCCAGACCGGTGTTGACGCGCTCGATCTGCTCGGCGATGCGCCGCGCCTCCTGCTCGGCCACCCGGTGCAGCGTCAGGATCGCATCCGGGGCCTGCTCGGTGACCAGCCGCATCATCCGCTCGTAGGCCTCGGGCAGTTCACGCTCGTCGATGTGCCGGCACAGTGCGACGTAGTCGTGCACCCGCTCATCGAAATTGTCCGAGTCGTTCGGGATCGCGTCCGGGAACGCGGTGTCGAAGGTGTTGAGGATGCGGGCCAGTTCGTCGTAGGAGCGGCGCCGGCTCTCCCGCAGCTGCTCGCGCTCCTTCTTGATCGCGGAGAACAACGCGTCGCGGTGCGGCTCGGGGTCGAGCAGCTCGAGCACGACCGGCACCTGCCCGGCGTAGCGGTTCAACAACTCGGTCAGCGGCTCCGACACGAACGCCGGCTGGAGGCGTTCTGACAACTCCAGCAGCCGCGTCCGGCGGGCGTCGAGATCGTCGCGGCGGGTCTGGATCGCGCCGCGACGGGTCATCAATTTCTGGATCTGCGACCAGCATTCGTCGGCGCGCGCGTTGAGCGCCTCGATGTCGGGGTTGTCGGCCAGCAGTAGCTCGTACTGCTCGCGCAACCGGTCGGCGTGCCCGTCGGCGGTCTCGGTGTCGATCTGGCTCCACTGTGGGAACTGCTCGCCGATCGCCTTGCACGCCGCCGCCCGGTCACGCCACTGCTGACGCTGCGCTGCGATGTCGTCGGCGATGCGGCGCGCCTTCTTGTAGGCCTCCTCGGCCGCGGCCAGATCCACCGTCAGCGCGTTGATCTTCGCCGACACGTCGCCCTGGTACAGGTACTCCGACTGCTTGAGCGGGCGCCGGTCGTCCTTGATCGCCAGCCGGTCGGAGTCCTTGTACAGGCCGGTATCGGTGACCGCGCGGCGGAACCGCGCGAACACCTCGGGGGTGTCGACGCACACGTGATCGCCGGCGGCCGTCACCATGTCGACCGCCTCGGCCGCGCACGGATGCGTCGGATCGACGGCGAACAGCTTGCCTGCCAACGTGTTCGGTTCCGGATCCACCGGATCGGCGCCCAGCATCTTCGCCCGCACGTGGTGCAGCGCCAACCGGCCCCGCATGTTCGTCTCGTTGACGAACTGCAGCACCGCCGTCCAGTGCTGGTCGGGCACCATCAGCCGCAGCCCCACCCCGCGCAGCACTTTCTCCACCGCGGTGCGCCACCGCGTCTGGTCCGGCCGCAGGTCCATCAACTCGGCGACATAGGGCAGCGCGGCGGCGTCGACTCCGACTGCGGCGCAGATCTGTTCGCGCATCAGCAGCGCGAACTCGGGCAGCGCCGACCCCACGTGCTCCACCCGCTTGAGTTCCTTGGCGGCGTCGTCACGCGCGATGCGGGCCGCCTTCTGCGCGTACTCCGCGTCGGTGGACGCCTCGCGGTGGCGTTCGACCTTGGCCAGCAGCTCGGTGGCCTGGGCGAGGAGGTCTTCGCGCAGGTTCCAGAACTCGTCGGCGGTGTCGGGCACCTCGAGGTCCTGCGCGGCGAGCATGTCCTCGTAGGCGCCGCGGCGGCGCGACACCTGCTCGGCCTCGGCCTCGGCGGCGGTCACCTGGCTCTGCAGCGGGCCGATGTTCGCACTGGTGCCGCTGATCTGCGCGTTGAGCGAATCTGCTTCCGCCTTGGCCAGATTCAGTGCGCGGGTGACGTCCTCGTACTCGTTGTCGAGCTGGTCGACGGTGGTGTCGAGCTGTGCGATCTGCGCCGGGCACTGCGCGAGCCGGACATGGTCGGTGAAGGCACGCACCATCGGCAGGTCGACGAGGTCGATGATGCCCAGATCGGTCGACTCCGAGGCGTAGCGCTGCTGGATCTTCTCGATGTCGCCGAGGATCTTGCGCTTCTTCTGCGCCACCGCGAGCAGTTCGCGGGCCTCGACCAGCGGGTCGATCTGCTTGAGCGCCTCGGGCAGCCGGGCCAGGCTGTCGGGCTCGTCGAGCATGAACTCGCGGACGAACTGCTCCAGCCCGCCGACGCTCTTGAGCGACTTCGCCTTGCCGAGCAACTGCTGGGCGGCGTCGGAGGCGCGAATGCCGATGGTGGCGTACAGCTGCGCCAGATACTGCGATTCGACCTTCGTGGTGAATCGCCAGCCGTATTCCTTGAACACGCCGGTGTCGAAACGTCGTGCCGCCCAACGGTTGCAGACGTCCTCGATGCCCAGGTCGCCGTCGCCGAGCACGAACCGGCTCGACGAGTCGTTGCGCGACTCACCGGTCAGCCATTTGAGCACCAGGCCCGTCACGGTGCGTCCGGAGTCACTGGCATAGGTGACGGCCACCGCCGACCACGCCGTCCCGTCGCCGCGCAGATACATCACCCGGCTGGTTCCGCCGTCGCTGCGCTGGCCCCACGCGCCGCGCACGTACTTGTCGACAGTGCGCCGGCCCGCGCTCGACCCGGCGGCCGTGTTGTCGCCCGAGGCGTTGAAGTTGCGCCGGTTGAACGGTAGGAAGCCCAGCGAAATGGCATCCAGCAGCGAGGATTTACCGCTGCCCGAGGCGCCGGCGATCAGAGCGCCGCCCTCGCTGAACGGGATCGAGTGGTACCCGTCGAACACGCCCCAGTTGATGACCTGCAGCCGGGACAGGTGGAACTGCTCGGTCACTCCTGGATCTCCTCAGCGGTCGTTCCGCCGTTGGCCAACAGCTCGAACTGCTGCTGCAGTTCGCTGATCACGCTGGCGGTCATCACCGCGGTGATCACCGGGCTGATGGTGTAGCTGTCCTCGTCGTCGCGGCTGCGCCGCAGGATCTCCAGACCGGTCAGGCGCGCGATCGCGGCGTCGACGCGTCCGGCGAACGTCACCGCGTCCCGGTCGACGTCGTTGAGCACACCGGAGAAGAGTCCGTGCATCTCCTCGCGGGAAATCAGCACGCTCTGCCCACCCGAGGCGCGCATCATCTGCGCCAGGTGCAGCGCGAGGATCGAGTCATAGGTGCCCAGCGGCTCGCGGCGCAGAAGCTTGATGCCCTTGGCCGATTCGTAGCGGGCCTGCTCGACGAACGCCACGTCCGTGCCATCGACGATCCGCAGCAGCAGGTCCAGTTCGGACAGCCGCACCGAGAGCTGATGACGATATTCGAGCACCCAGGCGTAGATGTCGCTGTCGGATTCGGCGCTGATGTAGCGCCGGGTGAGCAGGTGTTGCAGTGCCCAGCAGGCCCGGTCCGGCAGTTCGGAGACGTCACCGTCGAATCGGGGCCGGCGCTGATGCGGGGGGCGGGCGCTCTGGTCGACCTGCGGTAGGTCGGAAAAGGCGGCGAAGTCGGCCTCTGTATCGGTGCTCACGAGGCCACTCCCGCGGTGATCGGTTCGGTGAAAGACAGCTCGGGAACCGCCATTTCGCGGTCCCGGCCGTCGAGGGACCGGAACCGGACGGTCGTCGACCTGCCGGTGTCGTCGTTCGGCTGCTTGAGCGCCCAGGACCACAGCACGATGACGTGGCCGAGGTACGCGTTATCGAGCATGGCCACCGCGTCGGGCAGTGACACCGGCCCGCGGGCGACGGCGGCGTTGAGCATGTCCGACATCGCGGGCGCGTCCACCTGCGTGGTGAGCGCGGCGAAGCTGGCCAGATCGACCTCCCCGTCGGCGGCCTTGGCGGGCTTGGGATTCGACAGATCGCCGATCTTGAAGCTGAGCGCGCCGACGGAGCTGATCGCATGGCGGGCCAGGGGCAGTTCGAGGTCCAGCCGCGAATCGGTGAGCGAGGTCTTGAGCAGCGTGCGGGCCGCGCCGATGGCCTCGTTGAGCTGGCGGGCCACACCACGGCTCTGCTCCAGGGTGCCGAACGCGGTGAACCGTTTGACCCGCTGGGCGCAGCGCTGCTGGATGCGCTCGACCTCGTCGATCTGGTGGCCGACGAGTTCGAAGAACCCCGCCATCACCGCGCGCAGCGCCGGATCGAGGTGAGGCAGCGCCTCGGCGACGGCGGCGACGTCCGCCTCGAATTCGGCGCGCTGGTCTGGGTCGTTGATCATCCGCAGGAACGCGCGGTGGCTGTCGCGGCCCTGCGAATCCCACGCCGCCTGGTAGTCGGCGTACATCTGCCGCTGACGGTCGCGGTACTCCACGTTGCTGTCGATCGGCTCGTCGAGGGCGGCGGTGGCCTGCTCGATCATCATGCCGTACTGGCCGATGTCGGTGATGAGGCGTTCCATCTGCAGGGCGATCGCCCGGGCTTCGTCGTAGGCGTCGGTGACGTCGGGTTCCGAAAAGGTGCGGCGCTCACCGCGGTCCAGTTGATCGAGTTCGCGGCGCAGCGTCTCGATCTCGTTCTCGAGGTGCTTGCGGATGCGGGCGGGATCGTTGCCGACCTTGAGCGCGACGTGCCGGAGCCGGCCGGCGATGCCGTTGATCGACCCGCCGGTGGCGATCGTGTCCTGGCGGCGCATGCCCCGCAGGAAGTCCAGCGCGCGGCGCGCGTCCTGGGTCAGGTAGCAGACGTTCTGGTCGGTGCGTTCGTCCACGATGCGATGCAGCCAGCCCTGGCTGGCCCATGACTTGATCAGCGCTAGCCCGGACTGGTCGTCCTCGAGGTCGGCGAGGTCACGCTCGAGCCGGACCACGAGCTCGGTCTCGGCGACCACCCCGCCGGACAGGTGACGGTCCATCAACGTCGAGTACAGGCTCAGGTTGGTGGCGGCCAGAAGCCGGACAGTCGGCGAACTCTGCAGGTCGCGATTCAGCTCGAGCAGGTCAGCGGCCGATCGCCCCCCGTGGTCGTCCACACACCCTCCTCGGTGCCCTCGATGCTCGCCGGACGCCCCAACATAGGGCACGGCGGCGACACCGCTGCGGTCCGGAGGGGAGTGTCGCGAGGTTTCCGGCCCAGGCTGTGACGGGTGTGACCAGCGGGATCGTAGGGTCTGCTGAGAAGTCGATGACGTTGCTCACGCTCCGCGTCGGCGCCTGGTTGACTGCTCGGATGACGCCGGCCCGGATGCACACCCCTGCGGTGCGCCTGATCGGCGCCGCGATCGTCGGCGTCGCCGCCGGCCTGCTCGCCTCGGTGCGGTTCGGCTGGTTCTCGGTACTGATCGGGTGGGACGCGCTGGCCGTCACCTACATGGTGTGGACCTGGTCGGTGCTGTGGCCGTTCGACGCGGAGCGCACCGCGTCCCATGCGGAGTTCGAGGAGCCGGGCCGGCGGACCGTCTTCGCGCTGATCCTCGGCGGGGCGCTGGCGAGCCTGGTCGGGGTCGGCCTGCTGCTGGCCAAGGCGCGACCCGACCATTTCGCCGCGCTGGCGCCCGGCATCGCCGTGGCCAGCGTGGTGATCTCGTGGTTCGCGGTGCACACCCTCTACGCACTGAGCTACGCCAAGATCTACTTCCGCGAGAAGCCGGTCGGCGGAATCGATTTCAACAGCGACGAGCCGCCCCGCTACAGCGACTTCGCCTACGTCGCCTACGCCGTCGGCATGAGCTTCGCGATCTCGGACACCAACCTGACCTCGTCGCGGATGCGTGCCACCGCGCTCAAACACGCGCTGCTGTCGTACCTGTTCGGGTCCGTGATCGTGGCGTCGGTCGTCAACCTGATCGCGTCGGGCTTCTAGATCAGACCAGACCCAGATCGCGCAGCGAACCGGCGGTGTCGCGCACCGTCTCCTCGGCGGGGCGCGGAAGCCATCCCAGCAGGGCCTTGGCCTTGGCGTTGCTGATCTGCGGCCGTTCGCCGAGGTCGCGCCCCTCGTCCTGCACGGTGACGCCGAGCATGCCCGCCAGCTCACCGAACGTCATCGCCGGCTCGTCGGCGACCACCAGGAAGCGTTCACCGGCGGCGTCACCGGCCGTCATCGCCCGCAGTTGTGCGTCAGCGACGTCGCGCACGTCCACCACCCCGAAGTACTGGGCCGGCAGACGCTGCACCTCGCCGGTGAGCATCGACCGCACGATCTGCACCGAGGTCGACAGGTGCGGCCCGAGCGTCGGACCGAAGATGCCGACGGGTACCACGGTCGTCAGGTCGAGGCCTTCGGCCGCGGCGAAGTCCCAGGCCGCCCGTTCGGCGATGGCCTTGGACCGGATGTAGGCGATGTTGTCGTCGGTCGGGTCGGTCCAGTCCTCTTCCGTCCATTGCTGATTCGCCTTGGGGGAGTAGCCGACCGCGGCGAACGACGACGTCATCACCACCCGGGCGCACCCGGCGTCCCGGGCGGCTTCGAGGACCCGTAGCGCGCCGTCGCGCGCCGGGACGATGACCTCGTCCTCGTTGCGGGGGTTGTCGGCGGGGAAGGGGGAGGCGACGTGCTGGACGTATCGCGTGCCCGCCACTGCATCCGCCCAGCCGTCATCGGAGCCGAGGTCGGCGTAGGCGAACTCGACGTCGCCGTCGTCGAATCCGCCCGCCGCGACGGTGCGACGGACCTCGTCGGCCCGTGCGGCGGTGCGCACCGCCGCACGCACCGGATAGCCTTGTGCGAGAAGCTGATTGACGATGTGACTGCCGACGTAGCCGGCGGCGCCGGTGACCAGGACGCGGGGCTGCTCGGTCACCGCGACGCCAGCCAGTCGGTGAACCGTAGGTCGCCCAGCACGGCGCCGACACCGGTGACCAGGCTGTCGTCGTCGACGCGGGTGCCGAAGTACGTCGCGGCCGGGTCGACGACGACGGGCGTGTGCTCGCCGCGGTGGGTGAGTACGGTGCGCGCGAGTTCGGCGAAAGTCATCTTGTCCGGGCCGCCCAGGTCGAGGATGCCGTTGGCCGGCGCGCCTCCAGCAGCGTCGGCGACCGTCGCGGCCACGTCCGCCGCGGCGACCGGCTGGATGCGGGCCTGCGGGGCGTGGATCTCGTCGCCGACCACGAGCGAGGCGACGATGGCCTCGGCGAACTCGTGGAACTGGGTCGCGCGGACGATGGTGTACGGCAGGCCGGAATCCGCGACGGTGCGCTCCTGCACCACCTTCGCGCGCATGTAGCCGCTGTCGGGCAGACCGTCGGCGCCGACGATCGACAGGGCGACGTAGTGGCCGACCCCCGCATCGGCTGCGGCCTTGACCAGGTTCGCCGAGGACCTGCTGAAGAAGTCCATCACCGGACCGTCCTCGAAGGACGGTGAATTGGTGACGTCGACGAGCACCGCCGAGCCCGCGACCGCGTCGGCGAGGCCCTCGCCGGTGAGCACGTCGGCCCCGGTGCGTTTCGATGCGCCGACCACGTCGTGCCCGGCGGCGGTGAGCACCTCCACCACCCGGGATCCGATCTGTCCTGATGCGCCTATCACGGTGATTTTCATATCCTCCACCCTGGCACCCCCGCCCACCGAGGAACCCCCGGAAAGTCCGTAGTCTTGCCCCCATGGCAGCGGTGTTCGTTCACGGCAACCCCGAGACCGAGGCGATCTGGGGGCCGCTGGTCGCCGTGCTGGGTCGCGACGACGTGGTGCTCCTCTCGCCGCCGGGGTTCGGCGCGCCGCTGCCGGACGGATTCGACGCGACGATGCTCCGGTATCGGGACTGGCTCGAAGCGGAGCTGGAGGCCATCGACGGCCCGATCGACCTCGTCGGTCACGACTGGGGCGGCGGGCACGTCGTCAACGCCGTGATGCACCGGCCCGGACTGGTCCGCAGCTGGGCCACCGACGTCATCGGACTCTTCGATCCCGACTACGTCTGGCACGACATGGCCCAGGTGTGGCAGACCCCTGGGGCAGGTGAGGAGGCCATCGAGGCCATGGTCGGGGGCGATCTGGCCTCGCGCACGGATCTGATGGTGTCGCTGGGCATTCCGGCCGATATCGGCGCGGCGATCGCCGAGCACCAGAACGCCGACATGGGCCGGGCGATCCTGGCGCTCTATCGGTCGGCCGCCCAGCCGGCGATGGCCGACGCGGGTCGGGCGCTGGAGGCAGCCGCCGCGCGGCCCGGGCTGTCGCTGCTCGCCACCGGGGATCCGTTCATCGGAGCTCACGACCACCGGCGGCGGGCGGCCGACCGTGCCGGCGCGCGCACCGAGGTGCTCGACGGGCTCGGGCACTGGTGGATGGTGGAGGACCCGCACCGCGGCGCGGACGCGCTGAACCGGTTCTGGGCCACCCTCTAGCGGATCCCGGCGGAGCCGAGATTCGATGCCAGCGCAGTGAGAAGCAGATCGAGGCCGCGGTCGAGTTCGGCCGCCCCGTCGTAGGCGGCGAGCACCGGCGCCAGCTCGCGCAGGTTCGGGAACTCGGTGACGGGGAGCCGGTGCAAACCCAGGCGCAGCACGTGGTCGGTTTCCTCGGGCCGTTCCACGATCTCCTGAAGCTCGTCGAGAATGTGGCCGTGGAGGTAGCCGAACAGGACGCGGTAGATGTGCAGCGCGTCGGGTGGTGCGAACCCTGCCGCTGTCAACAAGGTGAGCACCCCCTCGAGCGGGCGCAGCATCCCCGGGGGCCGCTGTCCGAGCGGGGTCGCCAGCGGCCGCGTCACCAGTAGCGGTACGGCGTTGGGATGCGCGAGCGCCAGCCGGCGGAAGTCGTGGGCGACCAGCCGCAGCTGGCGGACCCAGTCGGGGTCGGTGCTGTCGACCGCGAGCTGACTCAGGATGATCTCGACGACGCCGTCGAGCACCGCTGCCTTGTTGGGCACATGACGGTAGAGCACCGTCGCGTCCCGCTGGAGCGCCTCGCTGAGGCGGCGCATCGACAGACCACCCTCGCCGTCGCGATCGAGGATCGTCAAGGCGGTCTGCAGGATCAGCGCGCGGGAGATCGGGCGGTCACCCGGATCCGCTTCAGCGCTTGTCAAGGCCATGGTGGTCATCCTCTGTAGGTAGACCAACACCATAGACCACCGGTGTGGGCCAACGGTGTTGACACCACCGGTGGTGGGGTGTCTACTGGAGTCCTACACAGGACCGAGGCTCACATGATCGTCATCATCGGATTGTTCGTCCTCGCGGTCGCCACGGTCGTCGGACTGGTGGGGGTGTTGAGCAACGCCGGACCCACACATCAACTGACCGAGACCTTCTCCCTGCTGGGCTACCACGTCACCGGGTCTACCGGCACGCTGTTCCTGTTCGGCATCGTCGTCGGCGCGGTCGGAGTGCTGGGGCTCGCCGTCCTGCTCGCCGGTGCCCGCCGCACCGCCGCCCGGGGCCGTGACGCCCGACGGCAACTCGCCCGCTCACAGCGCGAGACGGCGTTCATCAACCGCGATCGAGCTGACCTGATCGAGCATCAAAATCTTTCCGCTGCAGATACTTTCGGTGCTTCCGCGGCTGGAGAACCGGATCGGCCCCGTGGTGGACTGATGTCCCGATTGCGAGGACGCCCGTCCGCGCCGGCCGCCATCGACCACGGGCGGTAGTTGTCCCGGGGCATCCGGGACCAGCACGTCCCCGCAGTGAGGAATTCGCATGAACACCAACACGATCGTTCTGACCATCGTCGTCATCGTCGCATTGCTTTTGCTCGGCGCGGTCGCCTGGTTCGCTCGCGACAGGCGCACCAAGAGCCGTCGCGCCGAGGCTCACAGCATCCGAAGTCACGCCCGCGACGAAAAGCGACACGTCACTCAACGCGAGGCCCGTGCCGACGAGACCGCGGCCAAAGCCCGTGTCGCGCAGGCCGAAGCCGACATCAAGACCGCCCAGGCGAAGGGCCTGCAGCAGGAAGCCCTCGGCCACCACCGCGAGGCGACGGTATCCCGGGACGAGCTCAGCCACGAGTTCGAACGCGCTGATGCCCTCGACCCGGACAGTCCCTCGGCCGCCGACGGTCCGGCGCACAGCACCCACAAACGCTGAGTGCGGTGGCAGGCGTCACGCGTGAGTTCTCGACCGCGGCCATTCTCCGGTGCCGAGCGCAACGATGACTGGAGCGACACTCATCCCTGAATCGCAGAACACCACCGATGACCTACTCCACCGGGGGTGTCCGCGATGACCGTATCAACACAACCGTCGACAACGACACGAGCACCGCGGTCGAACTACGCCGGGGTGGCCGACATGTGCCGGCGTCTGGCGGCGCTCGACGAACAGTCGGTGCAGTACCGGCGTCAGCGCGAGCAGATCATCGACGTGTGCCTCCCGCTGGCCAACCACATCGCCCGAAGGTTCAGCAACCGCGGCGAACCTTTCGATGATCTTGTGCAGGTGGCACGACTCGGACTGCTGCAGGCGCTGAACCGTTTCGACCCCGACAACGGCGCAGAGTTCCTGGCGTTCGCCATTCCCACCATGATGGGCGAGGTGCGCCGCCATTTTCGCGATCGGGGATGGGCGATGAAGGTGCCTCGCAGGCTGAAAGAGATTGGCCTGGAGTTGAACAAGTCGCGCGACGAGCTGGCTCAGAAGCTGCAACGGGCGCCCACCGCCGGAGAGATCGCCGCCGATCTCGGCATCGACCGCGAGGACGTGGTGCAGGCACAGATCGCCTTCAACTGCTACGCGACCATGTCGACAGACGCGCCGGCAGGGGTGGGTGACGACGACGGAAGTCGCACGATGGCCAGCGGACTCGGAGACCTGGACGCACGCTTCGACAAGGTGCTCGAGATCGAATCGGTGCGGCCGGCTCTGGAGGCCTTGCCCGAGCGTGAACGGCTGGTCTTGAAACTGCGATTCTTCGAGAGCATGACGCAAACCCAGATCGCCGAGCACGTGGGAATCTCGCAGATGCACGTCTCGCGCCTGTTGGCGCGCTCTCTGGCTGCGGTACGCGACACCGTCGTGCCGGCGCAGAAGATATGAGCGCTCTGGAAACGTTTTCCCGCAATCAAATTCGGTTTTCAAGATCGTTAGAGTCGATTAGGTGAATCGGTTACCGACGGATAGTGTCATCAGTGTTGGTGCTAGAGAATCCTGGTATCGCTGAAAGTCCGAACGGTTTCGCCCCAATATGCCGCGAGCAATCGCTCGACACCGGACACCAAGGAAAATCACCATTTTCGGGGCACTCTCTGTGCGCCCCCTCTCACGACCTCTCGTCGCGCTTCGGCCCCCCGGATCGCTGCACTTCGATGAGGGTCTCACGAACCACACCATCTTCGGTCGAGGATCGACCGATATCAGAAGGAGTACGAAAATGACCACGAACAATCCGACCGCCGCCCAACGTCCCGCCGCCGCTTACAGTGCGGTTGACGGTCAGCATGAGCGGATGCCGGCACGTCGCGGCGCGGAGACCAAAGCTGCTTACAAGACAACGGAATTCATCGTGTACGTGGTCGCCGTCGTCGGCGTTCTCGTCGCCTCGTTCCTCGTCAGCACCACTGATGCGCACGAGGACTACTTCCGGGCCGACCGTGCGTGGTTCTATGTCGTGATCCTCAGCATCGGCTACATGGTGAGCCGCGGGATCGCCAAGGCCGGCAGCCGTCACCACGACGACGCCTGATCGTCACCAGGGCTGACTGAGCCCCGGCATCGATTGCCCCCGTCACTGCGGTTCTGCAGTGGTGGGGGCATTCGTCTGTCCAGCGTGAAGCCGCCCCCGGCCATCGCGGCCCAAGGGGTTTCGCTGTAAGCCATTCCGGCAATACGTCACTGTGGTGCGCAGGTCTCGCGTCCACGTCCGGTAAAGACAAGTCAGAGGTACTCACCGTGGTGGAGACGTTCGTGCATTCGACCGACGATGTGGTCGAATTCCTTCGAGGGCAACACAATCAGATCAAAGACATGTTCGACGACGTGGTTCACGCGTCCGGGTCTCCAGCGCGGGAGAGGGCCTTCGTCGAGCTGCGGCAGTTGCTGGCCGTACACGAGACGGCCGAAGAGATGGTTGTCCACCCCCGGGCGCGGCGGGACATCGACGGCGGCGACATCATCGTCGACGCCCGATTGCTCGAGGAGCACGAGGCCAAAGAGCAGCTGGCGGCCCTGGAGGACATGGACATCGACTCGCAGGAATTCATGGACGCTCTCATCGTCTTCAAGGCCACCGTGGTGGATCATGCCGAACGCGAGGAGACACCGAGGAGTTCGACCGGCTCCAGCGCGACCTCGCCCCAGATGAGTTGAAAAGGATGGTGTCTGCGGTACAGGCCGCGCAGGCCATCGCCCCCACCCGACCCCATCCCGGGGTCGAATCGTCCCTGCTGAACTTCGCCATCGGGCCGTTCGCGTCGATGCTCGACCGTGCTCGCGACATCATCTCCGCAGCCATGCGGTGAACAGCGTCGGGTCTGCGAGGGGTATGGCCGCCGACAAGATCACCGCGCTCGGCAGACTGCCGAACGCGGTGATCTTTCGTCTCAGGTGGTTGCCGTGTCAGGACTTTCGTGAGGTCGCTTCCTGGCGCTTCTGCTTCTCGGCGTCGGCCAACTGCTCGATGCGTTCTGCCTGAGCGCGACGGTGGTCAGCCTCGGATTGCTTCGCCTGGGCGCTGTCCAGCTGGGACTTCGCGGCTGCGCTGGCCTTACCCTCGTTGGCACGAATATTCTCCTGCGCAACGCGTTTGGCCTCATTGACTGAGTCCGTCCGACGTTTTGCGACCTCGTCCGCCTGATGCTTGCCCGCTTCTGCACGCTCGCCGGCAGCCTGCGCTGCGTCGCTCTTACGCTCCTCGGCCTCGGTCCACGCTTGCTTGACATCGCGGTTGGCCGATGCGCGCGCCCGCGCGCTCTTCTCGGCAACGTTGTTGAGAGTGGACCTCAAGTCGGCCGCGGCGTGCGCTTCCTTGCGTGCTGCGGCGGCGTCGAGGCGGGCGGCACGGCTGAGCGCGTCGCTGCGCTCGGCGAGTGCTTCACCGCGCATCTTGAGCTCTGAGTCACCCAGCGCGGAGCCAACTGCCGCGTCCATCATGCCCAGCGAGCGCTCGTAGAACAGACGTGCGGGAGTCTCGGCGTCCATGCGCGCGAACAGCCTGTCCTCGATCAGTTGGAGCGGGATACGGGCGACCTTGTACTGAAAACCCAATACTGCGAAGGGGAATGTCGTGAGTTTCATCGATGACTCCTGTGGTTGGCCGGTGCTCAAGGCAGGTCGGCTTCGTGGGTGAGGTGCGCCGCGCGCGCCCTGATGCGGTCGGCTTCCTCGTGGGCGTTGGAGGTGATGTGCTCCGCGGTTGCCTGCTCGTCGGCAGCATCCGCGACCTCGCGTGCGGCTGCCGAGATCTGCGCCTGCTCGTCGGCCTTGGCCTGGCGTGCAGCGTGCTGCGCGTCGAGATCGGCGTGCACCTTCTCCTCGGCCGCTTGAGTAGCGGCGGCGCGTTCGGCCTCCCGCTTCTGCGCGGTCTTCTGGTCGTGGACTGCCTTCTCGGCGGCCGCGGCTTCGGCGTTGACCGCGCGGCGCTCCTGGGCACCCTGCCGCAGCGCGTCTGCTGCCTCAGTGCGGGCCTGCTCGGCCTCGGCGTCGGCGACCGCCTCGACCGTGTTGGCATGCTTGCGTTCCCGGGCCTGCGTCTGCTCGAGTTGGCCCTCGGCGGTCAGAGAATCATTGTTGGTCACAGCGCCGACGAACTCCTTCGCCTTGCCCTTGACCGAGTCGATCAGCCCTTTGCGGGCCTGATCGGCTTTCTCGTGCTCTGTCATTGTGTCTCCTTTTGCTGACAACGGGATCGGCGTCAGGTGAGTCGTCCCGAGATGTCTTCGATGTGTGGGTTCGATCCCGAGATCTCTCGGGAGTGGAGCGGTTGGATCAGTTCTGCGCGCGCCGGGTGAGCTTGCTCCCGACACCGGCGAGTATCTGGCCGGGACGTTGTTGTTCGCCCTGCTGTGCGCTCAGGATCAGGATCGAGCCCGTGAGCACGGGGAGCGCCCACTGCAGGTACCGCAACTGGCGTTGCGCCTGCGCCACGTCGTCGGGAGTGGAGGCCGACGGATCCGTCGCGCCTTCTGCCGGATCACTCTCGCCCTGAGCAGTTTTGGCGCCGAGAACGCCGCTGTAGGCGGTGGCCCCCAGTGCGGCGCCGGTCAGTAGCGTCCTCGCGACGGTGTTGGACGTGACGCCCGACTGGTGCCTGGCCCGTCCTGGGTTGGCGTAGAGGATGGAGGCGCCGCCCAGCAGGTGCGCGCCGATGGCCACGGCGCTGACAGGAGCCCATTTGGCCCAGCCCACCGCGGCAACGCGTATCCGGTCATGCGAATCGCGAACGGAGGCGGCGGCACCGTTGACCCCGACGGCCCCCATCAGGGAGCCGCCGAACCAGGCTGCGGCGCCGAGGTCGTGAAGGGACCGGACTACGGTGTTGCGTGATGACATGAATTTCCTTGAGATCGTGAGTATGTCGAGGATGGCCGACGGCTGTCCCGGTCGGGTGGCAACGCCGGGGCTCGACGCGACTACACGAGCTCGAGTGCTCGTGGTGTCCGGATGCACCATCTCGAACGGTTCGAAACCCGCCCTGTGAAGATGTGACGAAATCCGCTCGAATGAAATGAAATTCGATCTTGACCTACCCGACGTTTCCAGTGTACGCGCCGGCGACGATGTTCCTGACGACGTTTGCGTGAGGGTGCCGGGGGTACCACGGCCCTGTCGGCAACGTATGAGCCTCATCGGGCACTGCCGGCCCACCTCTACCGAAGGCATCCCTTGACTGCGTCCACTCCGGCCCACAAGCCAGGATTCACCTCACGATTCGGGACGCCAGTCCAGAAAGCGGCGTTCGCTGTCGGCGTGGTCTTCCTCGCCGTCGGCGTGCTGGGGTTCATTCCCGGCATCACCACGAACTATGACCAACTCACGTTCGCCGGCCATCACTCCGAGGCCGCGCTGCTGGGGATCTTCAACGTGTCCGTTCTCCACAACCTGGTGCACCTTGCCTTCGGTGTGGCCGGAGTCATGCTGGCACGCACGTTCGACAGTGCCCGCTCCTATCTGATCGGCGGAGGCGTCGTCTACCTGCTGCTCTTCGTCTACGGTCTCGTCATCGACCACGACAGCGCGGCCAACGTGGTTCCCGTCAACGACGCCGACAACTGGCTGCACCTCTTCCTGTCCATCGCGATGATCGGCCTCGGCGTGGCACTCGGACGCAGGCGCGATGACACCGGCCGCCCGGTGGGCAGCGACAGTGCGACCCAGGTCCGCCCCCTGCGCTGAAGCGCGAACCCTCGAATCCTCAAGGAGAAACATGTACTTGCACACCCAACAACTCATCAACGAGATCGCCGTCGACGAGCCCGATCCCGCCGCGGCGAATGCCTTGCAGGAAGGTCTCGGCGGTCAGTTCGGCGAGATGCGCACGATGATGCAATATCTGTTTCAGAGCATGAACTTTCGCGGTGGCACCACGTCCAAGCCGTACAAGGATCTGCTGCAGGGCGTCGGGACCGAGGAGATCAGCCATGTCGAGCTGATCGGCACGACCATCTCGCGTCTGCTGGACGGATCTCCGGAATACCAGGGCAAGAAGACCGATCCGGTGGACCAGCCGGGTGCCAAGGGCGCCACTCCGCTGAAGATCGCATTGGACACCAGCAACATCCACCATTATCTGGTGGGTGCCCAAGGTGCGCTGCCGGTGGACGCAGCCGGCAACCCGTGGTCCGGGTCCTACGTCTACAACAGTGGCAATCTCGTGCTCGATCTGCTGTACAACCTCATGCTGGAGTCGACCGGCAGGCTGCAGAAGTGCCGCATCTACCAGATGACCGACAACAAGGCTGCCCGGTCCACCATCGCCTACCTCATCGTCCGCGATCAGGCCCATGAGAACGCGTTCGCCAAGGCGCTGGAAAGCCTCGGCGTGAACTGGGGTGCCGCGCTTCCGATCCCGAAGACCAACGCCGAGCAGTTCCCCGAAGTGAAGAAGCTTCTGGACCAGGGGCTGCAGAGCATCCAGTACACCTTCAGCGCCGACGACCAGAGTCAGGCCGACAAGCTCTACCGGGGTGCGTCACCGTCGAATGATGTTACCGAGCTGAGCACAGAGGTCATGCCCGAGGGCTTCCCGATGACCATCGCCCCGGAGCGGCGCGAGGAGTTCGCGCCAGGCCTCGACAAGGAACTGCTGGCGCTGATCCAGGCCACCGCAGAGGTCGAGATCGCCTCGACCAATGGCTCCACCTCGTGAGCGCGACGGACAGCGACGCACAGCGCGACGAGGTGAACTCCGGTCCCGACGAGCATGACAGTCTGGACCTGGATCCCCGGGAAACCGACCACCCGGCCGGCGCCGAGCAGGCGGCAGACAACACCGCGACCGAATCGTCCAACTAGCGGCGATGTGGGCGGGCTCCTGAACCCATTCACCGTCAGGGGCGGTCGCGCATCATCGGCTGTCGGCCGGATGAATCACACCCGCAAGTCGGGCGATGACGGTGGCCACCGATTCGACGGCAGTCACCTCGCCGACGCCCTGCCCGGCGTTGACGGGCGCCACCCGATAGTCCTGCCGGGCGATGGCGGTGTGGAGTGCGTCGACAGCGGCACCGTCGATCTCCTCTTCGCGTCCGTCCCATCGGTCGGTGAAAGCGTTGCGCAGCAGCCGTTCCGGTGTGTGCGCCGGCCATGGATACCCGAACGCGACGTCGAAGGCGCGCGTGGTGACGGTGTCCGTGGCGTGGGCGGCGATCATCGCCTGACGCGCCCCGTCCGGCAGCAGGGACTCCCGACACGCCGCGAACGCCGTGCCGAGCCAGGCGCCGGCCGCTCCAGCCGCGAGTACTGCGGCCAGCGCCCGCGCCGAGCCGATGCCGCCCGCGGACAGAACGGGGACTTCGACGCGGTCGAGGATCTGCGCGAGCAAGGTCAACGTCGCAACCCGGGGTCGGCCGTGCCCGCCGCCTTCCGCGCCCCGAGCGACCAGCACGTCGACCCCCGCGTCGACAGCGCGGAGCGCTCCCTCGAGATCGGCGACCTGGGTGGCCGTCTCACAGCCCGCGTCGTGTGCGCGGCCGATCCAGGTGACGTCGTCGCCGAAACTCACCGACAGCAGTGCAGGCCGCGCTTCGAGTGCCGTGGTCAGCAGCGCGGGCTCGTCGCGGACCCGCCAACCGATCAGGCCTATTCCGAACGGTCGGTCCAGGCCGCCGACGTGTCCGAGTTGCTCTCGCAGCATCGATGTCGTTGCGCTGCTGCCCATTCCGATCATGCCCAGCCCGCCCGCGCGCGACACCGCGGCGGCGAGCGCCCCGCCGGCCACCCCGCCCATCGGCGCGCTGACGACAGGGACCTCGAGCCTCATCGCTTCCGACCACGGGGTGTCGGGTAGGTCCATGGTCCGATCCTAGGGCGGGTGTGCACTGTCGCAGGGTCGCCTCCGCCGAGTGCGCGCAACGGCACGCGACACGCCGGGTGGAGGCGTACAGACACGCGCGCTCGCGGGAAGGGGGCGTCAGATCTCGATGCCGATCTTGACGTGCGGGCCGTCGGCCTGGGCCCGCCAGGCGGCTTCGGCGTCCGCGAGGCGGTAGCGGGTGGTCTCCACCTGGATGCGACCGTCGGCGGCGAGGTTCATGAGCTCGTCGTAGGCCTCCCGCAGGATTCGTGCCGGCATCAGGTCGTTGAGGTGCCCGACGTGCGAGCGGCCCATCAGCGCGTGGAACGGGACCGCCGGAGCGCCCCCGGCGCCCTGCCCGACCGTGATCAGCGTGGCGTCCACCGCGGTGGCCTGCAGCGCGGCGACGAACGGATCGCCGTACACGAGGTCGAGCACCACGTCGAAGCCGCCGTCGGCCTCCGCCCGCAGGGCAGCCACATCGTCGTCGCCGCCGAGCTGCGCGGTGGTGTCGGCGCCGAGATCGAGGATCTTCTCCAGGGCCTCCGGGTCACGGCCGGCGCCCACGATGTATCCCGCACCAAGGATCTGGGCCGCCTGGATCGCGATCGCGCCCACCACCCCGGTCGCGCCCAGCACCAGCACCGATTGGTCGGCCGACACATCGGCATGCCGGGTCAGCGGAAGCCAGGCCGCGAGCCCGGCGATGCCGAGCGCGACCGCCGTGTCGTCATCGACGGCGTCCGGCACGGGGTAGGCCTTCTCCGGGTCGATCCGGGCGCGCTCCGCCCACGAGCCGAAAGGCGCTGGCGGAGAATCGAAATACACCCGCGCTCCGTCGGCGGTGACTCCGATGCCCTCCTTGCCGACCACGTTGGGGATCTCGAGCCGCCCCATCTCGCCCGAGGCCAGCGCGAGGTCGACGGGATTGCAGCCGGCCAGCGTCACGCTGACGACGTCGTCGCCGGTCGGGTCGGCAAAATCCGTGACCCGCGGCGGTTGTCCGATCGTTTCCAGTACGGCTGCGCGCATGAGCCCCCCTCAATGCCTGCATCATCAGGCTACGCGTCGCGGGCCGCTGAGACGAGGGCGTGCGGTTGACCCCAACTTGCATGACCACTATAAAACTGAGAGGACCCGCGGAAAGGGGAAGTCGTTGAGTGACGACGTCGTTCGGTTGATGGAAGAGAACCTGCTCGCGGTGTTCGACGAACGCGATCCCGACCGCAGGCTGCAGGTGATTCGGCGCAACTACGCTCCCGACGTCCGCTGGTCGGACGCCGAGGAGACGGTTGTCGGACAGGACAGGCTGCACGAGAAGGCGCAGGCGCTGCTCGACGGACAATTGGCGGGCCTGAACTTCACCCAGTCCGGTCCGGTCCATCAGGTGGCGAACATGGGCCATCTGGCGTTCGACGTGTTCGGGCCCGACGGCGGGGAGCCGCTGGTGTCGGGGTTCGACGTCGCGATCATCGAGGACGGGGTGATCGCGCAGCTGTTCACCGTGGTGACGAAGGAGCCGACGGCCACGCCCTGAGCGCGACGTCGGCGGCCGCGCGCAGCTGCCGGCGGGTCGCCCCGTCGCGGGCCTTCGCGGACAGCCCCCTCAGCACCAGGTCGACGTAGTCGGTCAACGCCCCCACGTCGACATCCGGGGACAGATCGCCGGCCTGCTGCGCCCGGCGGAACCGGCGCGCGATGGCGTCGCGTCCCGTGCCGCGCCGGGCCTTCAGCGTCGGGTCGGAGATCACGAAGCATCCCGGCGGATGCGCCGGGCGGGTGTACAACTCCACGGCGCGCTCCAGCATCGCGGTGAACACCTCGTGGGCAGTGGCGGCCTCGAGAGCCGGCGGGACGACCGCCGAACGCTCGTACAGCTCGACGGCAGCCTCGAACAGGGTCTGCTTGTCCCCGAACGAGGCGTACAGGCTCGGCGGCGAGATCCCCATCGCCTGCGTGAGGTCGCTGATCGACGTGCCGTCGAAGCCCCTCTCCCAGAACAGGTGCATGGCGGCCTGCAGCGCTTCTGCGCGATCGAACTTCTGCGGCCGGGCCATCCCGCGATCCTAGGCAGCCGACGCGGCTGTCTGCTAGCGTCGATGCGTTTAAGTTTAACGACTACTACAAAACCCTTCGGAGAGGCGACATGAGTTACGCCATCATCGGCTCGGGCAACATCGGTTCCGCGGTGGCGGCCCACTTCGCGCGCGCGGATGTCGAGGTCGCCGTGGCGGCATCGCGCGGACCCAACGCGGTGGCGCCGCTGGCTCAGCGGCTCGGGTCCCGCATCATCCCGACCGAGGTGTCCGACGCGTTGCAGGCGGACGTGGTGATCCTCGCCGTCCCGTTCGACGCGGTCCGCGAGCTGGTGGCGCAGGTGCCGGACTGGTCGGGGCGCATCGTCGTCGATGCGACGAATGCCATTGATCCTCGGACTTTTTCGGCCGCGGACCTGGGTGGGCGTGCGTCATCGGATCTGGTGCAGGAGTGGGCGGCCAACGCGCGCGTAGTGAAGGCGTTCGGCCACACGTGGGCCAAGGTGCTGGCCCGCGAACCCGGTGACGGCCGCGGCGGCCGGCGGGTGCTGTTCGTCTCCGGCAGCCACCCCGACGCCAACGCCGACGTGGCGGCGCTGATCGAACGGTTCGGCTTCGAGCCGATCGACTTGGGCCGCAACGACGCCGGTGGCCTGCTGCAGCAGTTCGGCGGACCACTGACCACGCGCAGCTTCATCTCCCAGCCGATCGGCGGCGCCTCACCGCCGGAGATGGATCTGGTCTAGTCGAGGGGATTGGTGCGGTTGACGATCAGCGGATCGGTCTTGGTGAACGGGAACGCCGGCAGGTCGTCGATGTGCATGTTGAACGTCGCGGCGAGTACCTCCCGCGAGTAGGCGCTGGCCGACGCGCGGTATCCGATGTCGCCGGGCATCGGCTGGTCGAAAAGATCGCGAAGTGGATGTCGGGCGCGTCGACGACTTCGATGTGGTGCGGGTAGGCCCGCGGGATGAAGTACACGTCCCCCTCCTCGAGCAGATATGTGTCGAGCGTGCCGTCGGAATCCATCACCGTCATCCGGCCCGAACCCTCGTGCACGTAGCCCATTTCGGCGGTGATGGGATGCCAGTGCGGCTCCCGCATCCCGTCCTCACGGATGCGCAGCGAATACATCGACAGGTCTTTGAGCGCCGGCCAGTACTGGGCCCGCGCCAGCCGCGCCGAGCCGACCGCCACCCCTATCGCCGGGCTCTGCGCCTCGACGGAGAACTTGTGCGGATCGTCGAACCACGCGGTGGCGGGCACCTCGGCGCCGCCGCTGCGCCGTGCCAGTTTGCGGTCGGTGGTGTCGCGGCGCATCGCCGTGAAATCCGACGCCGGCAGGTCGTAGGTGTTGCCCAGCACCGCGTCGGTCATCGCGCCGAAGGACGCGGCCAGCCCGAAGTCCTCCGGGCGCTCGCTGCGGAACGCCAGCACGAACTCGGCGGGCTCGTCGCCGATGTTCTCGATGTGGTGCAGCGAGCCGGAGTCGATGTGGAACATGTCGCCGGCGCTGACGGTGAAGCTGCTGAAGCGGCTGTAGCTGTCCAGCACCGAGACGAACGACGTGCCCGAGATGCAGTACGTCAGTTCGTTGCAGTCGGCGTGCCAGTGCGGTGTGCGCATCGCGCCGGGATTGATCACGATGCGTTTGATCGACATTCCGGAGAGGATCGGCAGAGTGTCGGCGGTGACGCGGCGGATCGAGCCGAGCTCGTTCTCCTCGACGATCTCGCCGTTTCGCAGGGAAGTGGCATGCGGGCTGGTCATGGCCGGAATCCTAAAGCGTTGAGACTGCGTCCAGGGTGGCCAAAACCGGGAAATCGACGCCGTGGACGCAGTCTGAACGCAGAGGGGGTCAGTGCTCGGCGAGGAAGTGTCGCAGCGATGTCGGTGTGCGCCCGGCGACGTCGCGGACGGCCGGGGTGACGAAGTCCTGTTCGCCGGCGCGGATGCGCTCGTCCAACGTGGCGAGCATGCCCGCGAAGTCCGCCGGGTACCCCGCGGCCACCAGGCGTTGGGTCAGTTCGGCCGTCGACACGTCGACGTGGCGCACCGGCTCGCCGAGGATCTCTGAGGCGATCGCCGCGGCCTCGGCATAGGACAGCGACTCGGGGCCGGTGAGCACCAGCTCCTCGCTCACGGGCTCGGGGGCGGTCAGAGCTTCGACGGCGACGGCGGCGATATCCGCGGCGTCGATGAACGCGAGCCGGCCGTCGCCGGTGGCCGTGACGATCTCCCTTGTCTCGCGGATGCTCCGGGCCAGCGGATGGTCGCCGACGAAGTTCTGCATGAACCAGGACGGCCGCAGCACAGTGGCTTCCGCGAAGAGCCCGGCGACCAGGTCGTGGATCTCGCCGAGTCCGGGTTCGCCGCGCTCGACCGCCGACGAACTCAGCAGAACGACCCGGCGAATGCCGCGTGCCGTCGCCTGCTCGAGGAAAGGGCGCACCATCGGCACCGGGTCGGCCGCCCCGGTGGGAGCGACCAGATAGACCGCACGCACGTCGGTCAGCGCGGGGGCGAACGTCGCGTCGTCGGACCAGTCGAACACGACGGCGTCCGCATCGGCGGGATCGGGGTGGCGGCTGGCCGCCCGCGCCCGGAGACCCCGTTCGCGCAGGCCGGCGACGACCGGGGCGCCGGTGTTGCCGGTCGCCCCCGTGACCAGGATCGGATCAGTCATCACGCCCGCCGAAGCCGCTGCTCAACACGTCGGCGCCACCGAGGGCTGCGGTCGCCGCCAGGGGGTTCCAGTAGTCGCGGTAGTGCTGCACACCGTCGGGTCCGACCGTGAGCACCGCGACGTAATCCATTCGGTAGGGGGAATCCGATTGCACGGCAACACCTTCGGCGGAGAACTCGAGGACCACGGTGGAGGGGTCGAGCGTGTGGTGGCGCCGGCGCTCCGTCACGGTGTCGATGCGCAGCGTGGCGCTGTAGTCCTTCAGGTAGTTCCGGACGTCGTCGCGACTGCGGAGCACGGGGTAGCCGGGTGGGGCGAACGGGAACTCCATCGAACCGGCGGGTGCCCACTGGTCCGCGAAGGCGGTCATGTCGTTGCGGCGGAGGCTGTCGAGCAGGGCATCGATCACACGGTCGGTGTGCGCACGTGCACGTTCGTCTTCGGTCGGCATGGTGTCGTCTCTCGTCGTCATACGAAACGGAACGGTTCCGTCTCGGATAGTATTCCGGTTGTGGCGACGAAAGCGAATCTGCGGGCCCAGGTGACCGACGGCATCGTGGAGGCGGTACTCGACGAGCTCGCCGACGTGGGTTTCGGCAGGCTCTCGATGGACGGGGTCGCGCGGCGCGCTCGCGCCGGCAAGGCCGCGCTGTACCGGCGCTGGCCGTCGAAGCAGGAGATGGTGCTCGACGTCGTGACCGGGCTCAGCGTGCCGATGGCGGCGATGGTGCCGTCGGGCGATCTGGCCGCCGACGTCGCGGCCCTGGTGGCCGGCGTCGACGCCTGGCTGACCGATGCGCGGATGTCGCGGATCCTGCCCGACCTGCTCGCCGAGGCGATGCGCAATCCCGGCCTGGCGGCCGCGCTCACCGACCGCCTGGGGGACGCCCGCCGCGGCTACGGGCAGGCGGTGATCGACGCCGCGATCGCCCGCGGCGAGGTGCCTTCAGACGTGGACAGCGAGTATGTCCTGGATCTTGTTGCGGCACCGGTGTTCTGGCGGCTGTGCGGTCGCCGGGAACACACCGACCCGGCGTTCCTGGACCGGGTGGTCGACTCGGTGCTGCACGCGCTGGGAGTCAGCGGACGATGATCGTGTGCTCGGTGCGCGGAATCAGTTCGCCGATCACCGGGGCGCCGGGGATCTCCCCGGCGATCAGCAGCCCGCCCGAGGTCTGCGCGTCGGCGAGCAGCAGCGCCTCGTCCTCGCCGACCGACAGGTCGATGTGCGGTCGCACCCAGTCCAGGTTGCGCCGGGTGCCGCCGCTGACGTAGCCGTCGCGCAGCGCCTCGCGCGCCCCGTCGAGGTACGGCACCGCCGCGGCGTCCACGACCGCGGTGACCCCGCCGGCCCGGGCCAGCTTGTGCAGATGTCCCAGCAGGCCGAAACCCGTGACATCCGTGGCGCATTCGACACCGGCGGCGAGTGCGGCGGCCGACGCCGAGGCGTTCAACGTGGTCATCACCGCGATCGCCTCCTCGAAGCGCTCGCCGGTGTTCTTGTGGCGGCTGTTGAGCACGCCGATACCCAGCGGCTTGGTCAGCGACAGCGGGACGCCGGAGCGTCCGGCGTCGTTGCGCAGCAGCCGGTCCGGATCGGCGATGCCCGTCACCGCCAGGCCGTACTTCGGCTCCGGATCGTCGACGCTGTGCCCGCCGGCCAGGTGACAGCCCGCCTGCACGCAGACGTCCATCCCGCCACGCAGCGTCTCGGCCGCCAGTTCGAACGGCAGCACGTCGCGCGGCCAGCCCAGCAGGTTCACCGCGACCACCGGCCGGCCGCCCATCGCGTACACGTCCGACAGCGCATTGGCCGCGGCGATCCGCCCCCAGTCGTAGGCGTCGTCCACCACCGGGGTGAAGAAGTCCGTCGTCGCGATCAGCGCGACGCCGCCCTCGATGCGCACCGCGGCGGCGTCGTCGCCGTCGTCGAGGCCGACCAGCAGCTCGCCGACCGGGTTCACCGGCGTGGAGTGCGTCAGCCCGCGGACCACGTCTTCGAGCTCGCCAGGGGGGATCTTGCAGGCGCAGCCGCCGCCGTGGGCGTACTGGGTGAGCCGGTGCGTCATGGACTCCATGCTGCCCTGCCATGATGGACGGGTGGCTCAGGGAGGCGTATCCGGTCTGGTGACCGGCCCGATCTTCAAAATCGCTGAGTGGCAGTTCCTGTCGCTGGCGGGTTCGATTCCCGTCCGCCTCCGCCACCGTTCCCCCTGCGAATCGGGCGCGCAAAACGACAGTCAGCGTCGGTTGGCGCGCCGGAATCGCCATGGGAGGTGACCCGCGCCGGCGGGTGCCGCGCACCGATGCTGTGCTCGCCGACCCCCGCCTGGTCGAGGCCACCCGCACGCTGGGCCGCGCGCTGGTCAAGTCCGTGGTCGCCGACGCGCAGCAGCGGGCGCGCGACGGGGAGATCGACCCCGAGCAGGTCGCCGACCACGCCGTCGCCACGCTGCCGCGAAGTGCCGCCACGCTGCGGCCGGTCATCAACGCCACCGGTGTCGTCGTGCACACCAACCTGGGCCGCGCACCGCTGTCGCAGGCCGCGATCGACGCAGTGACGACCGCCAGCGGCGCCACCGACGTGGAGTTCGACCTCGAGACCGGCCGTCGCGCCCGTCGCGGCCGCGGTGCGCTGGCCGCACTGGCCGCCGCCGTGCCCGCCGCGCAGGGCGTGCACGTGGTCAACAACAACGCCGCGGCGCTGCTGCTGACCGCGATGACGCTCGCCCCCGGCAAGGAGATGATCGTCAGCCGCGGCGAGCTGATCGAGATCGGCGACGGCTTCCGGCTGCCCGAGTTGATGACGTCGACGGGCGCGCGGATCCGCGAGGTCGGCACCACCAACCGCACGCACCTGCGGGACTACGCCGACGCGATCGGGCCCGACACCGGCTTCGTGCTCAAGGTGCACCCGTCGAACTACCACGTCAGCGGCTTCACCTCGTCGGTGCCGGTGCGCGACCTCGCGACGCTCGACGCGCCGCTGGTGGTCGACATCGGCTCCGGCCTGCTGAGCCCGCATCCGCTGCTGCCCGACGAACCCGACGCCACCACCGTGCTGCGTCACGGCGCCGACGTGGTCACCGCCAGCGGGGACAAGCTGCTCGGCGGTCCGCAGGCCGGGCTGCTGTTCGGCTCCGCCGAGCTGATCGACCGGCTGCGCCGCCACCCGGCGGCCCGCGCCCTGCGGGTGGACAAGATGACGCTGGCCGCGCTGGAGGCCACACTGGCCGGGCCGCCCACGCCTGTGGCACAGGCGCTCAGCGCCGACGTCGACACGCTGCGTGTCCGGGCCGCAGCGCTGGCCGCGCAGCTGCCCGGCGCCGAGGTGGTCGAGTGCGTCGCGGCCGTCGGCGGCGGAGGTGCCCCCGATGTCGAATTGCCCAGCGCCGCAATCAGTCTGCCCGAGCGCTACGCCGCGGCGTTGCGCACCGGGGCGCGCGCGGTGGTCGGGCGTATCGAGGACGGCCGCTGCCTGCTCGACCTGCGCACCGTCGCCCCCGAGGACGACGTGGCGCTGCTCGAGGCGGTGCGTGCGTGTGCGTCCCCGTCGGCGGATTCGACGTGTACGTCGTAGCCACCGCGGGCCACGTCGACCACGGTAAATCCACGCTGGTCCACCGGCTCACCGGCATGTGGCCCGACCGGCTCGCCGAGGAGCAGCGCCGCGGCCTGACCATCGACCTCGGCTTCGCGTGGACCACCATCGACGGCCGCGAGATCGCGTTCGTCGACGTGCCCGGGCACGAGCGGTTCGTCGGCAATATGCTCGCCGGCGTCGGGCCCGTTCCGGCGGTGATGTTCGTCGTCGCCGCGACCGAGGGCTGGATGCCCCAGTCCGAGGAGCACCTCGCCGCGCTTCAGGCGCTCGGCGTCCGCAACCTGCTGGTCGTGATCAGCAAGGCCGACCTCGCCGACCCCGGGCCCGCCGTCGCGCAGGTGCGCGACCGGCTGCCCGACGCCCCGATCGTGCTCGGCACCGAAACCGATGCTGTACGAGCCGAACTCGTGGCCCTCACCGATCGGATACCGGTGCCGGACCGGGACGCCGACGTGCGACTGTGGGTGGATCGGTCGTTCACGGTGCGCGGCGCCGGCACCGTCGTGACCGGGACACTGGCAGCCGGCACCATCCGTGTCGGCGACGACCTGGTGCACGACGGACGGCGCGTCACCGTGCGCGGCGTGCAGTCCCTGGGCCGCGACCGCACCGAGGTCGCCGCGGTGGCCCGCGTCGCGGTGAACCTGCGAGGTGTCGACCACCGCGGCATTGCGCGCGGCGACACGATCCGCACGCCGGGCGCGTGGCGGGACACCGCCGAGATCGACGTCGCGCTCCGGGCAGCCGGGAAACTGCACGAGCGACTGGTGCTGCACATCGGATCGGCCGGCGTGGCGGTGCACGTCCGGCCGCTCGGTGACGCCGGGGCGCGGCTGCGGCTCTCACGCCCGCTGCCGCTGCGGATCGGTGACATCGGGCTGCTGCGGGACCCCGGCGAACACCGCATCGCCGCGGGCGTCGAGGTGCTCGACGTGGCGCCACCGGCGCTGCGGCGCCGCGGCGACGCCCGCGACCGCGCCGCCGAACTGGCCACCGGCCGGGTTGGGCCACCGGTGTGCGCTCGAGGGAAAGACCTGCGCGCCATGGGTTTCGACGCCGACGGTGACCGGGTGGGGGAGTGGGTCGTCGACCCGACATGGTGGGCGCAGCGGCGCGCGCTGATGACCGCGGCGGTGCAGCGGTGGTCGGACGGCCACGACATCGCCGCGGGCATGCCGACCGAGGAGCTGCGCCGCGAATTACAGTTGCCCGCCCTCGACCTCGTGTCGGCGCTGGCGGCGGGCACCGGGCTCGAGGTGGCCGACGGGCGGATCCGCCGGCCCGGGACGGCGCTGCCCGAGCGGGTCGAGAAGGCGGTGCGCACTCTCGAGGACCGACTGGCGGCTGAACCGTTCCGCGCACCCGAGGCCGACGAGCTGACCGAACTGCGGCTGGGGCCGAAGGAACTCGCGGCGGCGGTGCGGGCGGGCCGGCTGGTGCGGATCGCCGACGGCGTGGTGCTGGGACCTGAGGTCTACGACCGCGCCGCCGCGACGCTGGCCGACGTGGCGCAGCCTTTCAATGTCGCCGACGCCAAACGCGCCCTGGACACCACCCGGCGCGTCGCGGTCCCGCTGCTCGAAGCGCTCGACGCGCGGGGTGTCACCCGACGCCGTCCCGACGGCTCGCGCGATCTCGCTCGCTGAGCGGGTGGTCCTTGTGCGTCGCGCGCAGCGAGCCGGGATGGGCTTTGGCGGTCGGATCGCGCCGGGTCTTGATCAGGCTGGCGACCGTCACGACGATGAGGATCACGAGGATCACCACCAGGCTCAGATACGTGTTGACCTCGGGCACGCGCTTGTCGATGTCCTCGTGAGCCCAGTGCAGCACCAGCTTGACGCCGATGAACGCCAGGATGATGGCCAGTCCGGTGGACAGGTAGACCAGCCGGTCCAGCAGACCCTTGACGAGGAAGAACAGCGCCCGCAACCCGAGCAGTGCGAACGCGTTGGCGGTGAACACGATGTAGGGCTCGGAGGTGACCCCGAAGACGGCGGGGATCGAGTCCAGCGCGAACAGCAGGTCCACACTGCCGATCGCGATCAGTACGGCGAGCAGCGGGGTCGCCATCCGGCGGCCCTCGCGGTGGGTGAACAGCTTGCCGCCGTCGTACTCGTTGCTGATGGGCACGAAACGCCGGGTCGCCCGGATCATGATGTTGTTCTCGACGTCCGGGTCTTCGTCGCGGTGCCGGAACAGTTGAATGGCGGTGTAGATCAGCAGCGCACCGAAGATCAGGAACATGAACGAGAACATCGAGATCAGCGTCGCCCCGATCGCGATGAAGATGGCGCGCATGATCAGCGCCAGGATGATCCCGAAGGTCAACACCTTGTGCTGATGCTCTTCGGGCACCGCGAACGTGGCCATGATGATCACGAACACGAACAGGTTGTCGACCGACAGGCTCTTCTCGACGATGTAGCCGGCGAAGTACTGGGTGCCGAAGTCGCTGCCGTAGGTGAGGAAGAACCACACCCCGAAGCCGATGGCGACCGCGATGTAGAACACCGACCACGCGGTGGCCTCGCGGAAACCGACGCGGTGCGGGCGGACCGCGGCCAGGATCAGGTCCACGGCGAGCAGCGCGACGATCAGGCCGATCGTCACGCCCCAGGTCAACAGGCTGATCTCGAGCATGCGTCCTTTGTACCTGAGAGCCGACAGTTGATCGGCTGAGAAGCGGGTATCCGGGGTTGCCAACGCGCGGTGCCGACGGTTGGATCGAATCCGGAAAGGGGTGACGGGTGGACCTCAAGGGACTGTTGCAGTCGTGGCCGGTGTATCGGCAACTCACCGGCGACGACAAGCTCGGCCGCGGCAAGGCCGCCCAGTCGCACCGTTCCCTCACGCTGACCCCGCGCACCGCCGAGGCCGACCGCGTCGCGCACTCGGTGTGCCCGTTCTGCGCCGTCGGCTGCGCACAGAAGGTGTACGTCAAGGACGAGAAGGTCGTCCAGATCGAGGGCAACCCGGACAGCCCCATCTCCCGCGGCCGGCTGTGCCCGAAGGGGTCGGCCAGCAAGCAGCTGGTGACCGGTCCACAGCGGCTGACGAAGGTCCGCTACCGCGCGCCGTACGCCACCGAGTGGCAGGACCTGGACCTCGAGACGGCGATGGGCATGGTCGCCGACCGGGTGCTCGACGCCCGCGAGAAGGGTTGGCAGCAGTTCGACTCCGACCGTCACACGCTGCGCCGCACGATGGGGCTGGCGAGCCTGGGCGGGGCGACGCTGGACAACGAAGAGAACTATCTGATCAAGAAGTTGTTCACCGCGCTGGGCGCTTTGCAGATCGAGAACCAGGCGCGTATTTGACACAGCGCCACGGTTCCCGGTCTGGGGGCCTCCTTCGGTCGCGGCGGGGCGACGGACTATCAGCAGGACCTCGTCAACTCCGACTTCATCGTCATCATGGGCTCGAACATGGCCGAGGCCCATCCCGTCGGCTTCCAGTGGGTGATGGAAGCGAAGTCACGGGGAACGCAGGTGGTGCACATCGACCCGCGGTTCACCCGCACCAGTGCGCTGGCCGACCGGCACGTGCCGCTGCGCGCGGGCAGTGACATCGCGTTCCTCGGTGGGGTGATCAACTACATCCTGTCCAACGAGCTCGACTTCCGCGAGTACGTCACCGCTTACACCAACGCCACGTTCCTGGTCGACGAGAACTATCAGGACGCCGAGGATCTCGGCGGGCTGTTCTCGGGTTACGACGAGGCGACCGCGTCGTACGACCCGGAGACGTGGCAGTACCAGAACACCGACGCCGAGGGCGGCGGGTCGGACGCCAAGGAGAATGCTTCACCCGATCAGCAGGGCTCCGGCGGCGCGCCGATCCAGGGCGCGGCCGACATTCCGAGCGACCCGACGCTGCAGGACCCGCGCTGCGTCTATCAGATCCTCAAACGGCACTACGCCCGCTACACCCCCGAGATGGTCGAGCGGGTGTGCGGGGTGCCCGCCGAACAGTTCCTGGAGGTCGCTCGCCGGTGGACCTCGGCGTCGGGCCGGGACAAGACCGCCGCGCTGGTGTACAGCGTCGGCTGGACCCAGCACACGATGGGCGCGCAGTACATCCGGGCGGGCGCGATCATCCAGCTGCTGCTGGGCAACATCGGCCGGCCCGGGGGCGGGGTTTTCGCGCTGCGCGGGCACGCCAGCATCCAGGGCTCGACCGACGTGCCGACGCTGTTCAACCTGCTGCCGGGGTATCTCGCGATGCCGCGGGCCGGGCAGGAGACGCTGGCCGACTACCTCGACGCGATCAAGAGCCGCAACCAGAAAGGCTTCTGGCACAACGCCGATACCTACATGGTGTCGCTGCTCAAGGAGTACTGGGGCGACGCGGCCACCGCCGAGAACGACTTCTGCTTCGACTACATGCCGCGCATCAACGGTGACCACGGCACCTACCGCACCGTGATGGACATGGTCGACGGCAAGGTGTTCGGCTACTTCCTGCTCGGCCAGAACCCGGCCGTCGGATCGGCGCACGGCAAGTTGCAGCGCCTCGGTATGGCCAACCTGGACTGGCTGGTGGTGCGCGATCTCGTGGAGATCGAGAGCGCCACATTCTGGAGGGACGGGCCGGAGATCGAGACCGGCGAGATCGCCCCCGAGACATGCCGGACCGAGGTGTTCCTGTTCCCGGCGGCGTCGCACGTGGAGAAGGCGGGCACCTTCACCCAGACCCAGCGGATGCTGCAGTGGCGGGAGAAGGCTGTCGAACCGCCCGGCGATGCGCGCTCGGAGCTGTGGTTCTTCTACCACCTCGGCCGGATCCTACGCGAAAAGCTCGCCGGCTCAACGGATGAGCGCGATCGCCCGCTGCTGGACCTGGCGTGGGACTACCGGATGGACGGCGACGAACCCGACGGTGCCGACGTACTGCGCCGGATCAGCGGCATCGACCTCACCACCGACCGGGCGGTGAGCGGTTACACCGAGCTCAAGGCCGACGGGTCGACCATGTGCGGCTGCTGGATCTACAGCGGCGTGTACGCCGACGAAGTGAACCAGGCGGCACGCCGCAAACCCCACACCGAGCAGGGCCCCTACGACAACGAGTGGGGCTGGACGTGGCCGATGAACCGCCGCGTGCTCTACAACCGGGCGTCGGCGGATCCGGCCGGCCGGCCCTGGAGCGAGCGCAAGAAACTGGTGTGGTGGGACGCCGACAAGAACGAGTGGACCGGTTACGACACACCGGATTTCGAGAAGAACAAGCCACCGGACTACCGGCCGGACGACGACGCGGTCGGGGTCGCGGCGCTGCGCGGTGACGACCCGTTCGTGATGCAGGCCGACGGCAAGGCCTGGCTGTTCGCGCCCAACGGCGTGCTCGACGGGCCGCTGCCCACCCACTACGAGCCGCACGAGTCGCCGGTGCGCAACCCGCTGTATCAGCAGCAGGGCAACCCGGCGCGCAAAGTGTATGGGCGCGAAGATAACCCGTCGAACCCGTCGTGGCCCGACGCGCACGGCGAGGTGTTCCCGTTCGTGTTCACCGCGGCCCGGCTGACCGAGCATCACACGGCCGGCGGTATGAGTCGGCAGTTGCCCTACCTGGCCGAGTTGCAGCCCGGGTTGTTCGTCGAGGTGTCGGCGGAGCTGGCCGCCGAACGCGGGCTGAAACACATGGAGTGGGCGCACGTGGTGACCAGCCGCGCGGCAGTGGACGCGCG
The DNA here is from genome assembly GCF_001044255.1 of Mycolicibacterium chubuense. Taxonomy (GTDB): domain Bacteria; phylum Actinomycetota; class Actinomycetes; order Mycobacteriales; family Mycobacteriaceae; genus Mycobacterium; species Mycobacterium chubuense. The sequence continues at coordinate 6,463 of NZ_JYNX01000019.1, read as the reverse complement.
CGTCTTCGTCACCGAGCGGATGCGGCCACTGCGCGTCGACGACCATGTGGTGCACCAGGTGTGGATGCCCTATCACTGGGGCGGTTCGGGTCTGATCGACGGCGACGTGGTCAACGACCTCCTCGGTGTGGTCGCCGACCCGAACGTGTTCATCCAGGAGAGCAAGGTCGCGACGTGCGACATCCAGCCGGGGCGGCGACCGCGCGGACCCGAACTGCTGGCGTACATCGCGGACTACCGCCAACGGGCGGGCATCACCAAGGCCACCGGCACCGACCTGGACACCACGCGGCGCTCGCCCGACCACACGGAGGACACGCCATGAGTGGCAACAGCTTCTACGGCCCGCTAGACGATCCGGCGGGCGACGCCGGCTACGACGAGCATCCGCCGCGGGTGGGGTTCTTCACCGACACATCGGTGTGCATCGGCTGCAAGGCCTGCGAGGTGGCGTGCAAGGAGTGGAACGAGTTGCCCGTCTCGGGAGAGGGTGACGGGTTCAACCTGCTGGGCATGTCCTTCGACAACACCGGCAACCTCGGTGCGAACTCGTGGCGGCATGTGGCGTTCATCGAGCAGCCGGGCCGCGAGCCGATCGACCTGGGCATGCCCGAGATCACCCAGAAGGCCGTCGAGATGGTGGGCGAGCTGCCCGACTTCCGGTGGCTGATGGCCTCGGACGTCTGCAAGCACTGCACCCACGCCGGCTGCCTGGACGTCTGTCCCACGGGTGCGTTGTTTCGCACCGAGTACTCCACTGTCGTTGTGCAGCAGGACATCTGCAACGGTTGCGGCTACTGCGTGTCCGGCTGCCCGTACGGCGTGATCGAGCGCCGCGAGGGCGACGGCCGGGCCTGGAAGTGCACGCTGTGCTACGACCGGCTCCACGACGGGCTCGAACCGGCGTGCGCCAAGGCGTGCCCGACCGACTCCATCCAGTTCGGGGTGCTCGACGAGCTCCGGGAGCGGGCCGCGCAGCGGGTCGAGGCGCTGCACGAGCGCGGCGTCACCGAGGCCCGGCTGTACGGCGAAGACCCGAACGACGGCGTCGGCGGCGACGGTGCGTTCTTCCTGCTGCTCGACGACCCCGAGGTCTACGGTCTGCCGCCCGACCCGGTGGTGCCGACCCGCGACGCCGCCGCGATGTGGCGGTACGCGGGAATGGCGGCCTCGGCGCTGGTGGGCATCGCGGTGTCGGCGTTCGTCGGGAAGCAGCGATGAGCGCTTGCGCGAAGAGCCGAGGGCAGCGATGAGCGCTTGCGCGAAGAGCCGGAGGCAGAGCTGATGCCACGCGAGCACACGGCGGTTCCGCCGGCCGACTTCCGCTCCTACTACGGCCGGCAGATCCTCAAGACACCGGTGTGGAACTGGATGATCGCGGCGTACCTGTTCTCCGGCGGCCTGTCGGCGGGCTCGGCGATGCTGGCCGCCGGCGCCGACCTCACCGGGCGGACCGAACTGCGCCGGGTCTCGCGCCTTGGTGCGCTGGCGAGCCTGCTGGCGAGCATGTACTTCCTGATCGGCGACCTCGGCCGGCCCGAGCGGTTCCACCACATGCTGCGGGTGGCCAAGCCGAGTTCGCCGATGAGCATGGGCACCTGGATCCTCGGCGGCTACGGCCCCGGCGCGGGGGTAGCGGCGCTCGCCGAGCTGATGCCGCGGCGGCTTCGGCGTTCCCGGCTGGGCCGACTGCTGAGCTGGGCGGCGCGCCCGGCCGGGCTGGAGGCCGCCGCGGTGGCACCGGGCGTGGCCTCCTACACCGCAGTGCTGTTGTCGCAGACGGCCGTTCCGGCGTGGCACGAGGCGCACCCGTACCTGCCGTTCGTGTTCACCGGATCGGCGGCGGCCAGCGGCGCCGGACTGGGCATGCTGGCCGCCCCGGTGACCGAGAGCGGACCGGCGCGCAGGATGGCGGTCGCCGGCGCCGCGCTGGAAGTCGCCGCGTCCCGGGCCATGGAACGTCGGCTGGGCCTGGTCGGTGAGGCGTACACCACCGGGCGGCCGCACACGCTGCGCCGCTGGTCGGAGATCCTGACCGTCGGCGGCGCCGTCGGCGCGGTGGTGTCGGGCCGACGCCGATGGGCTGTCGCGGCATCGGGGGCAGCGCTGCTCGCCGGCAGCGCGCTGCAGCGGTTCGGGGTGTTCGAGGCGGGCGTGGCGTCGACGAAGGACCCGAAATACGTTGTGGTGCCTCAACGGGAGCGGATCGCGCAGCGACAGACGGCGTCGGCGCACGGGTGAGGGCACGGCTGCGCGCGATCCCGTTGGAGCTGCGCAAGGTCGGCGCCGTCCTCGGCATCGCGCTGGTGCTCGGTGCGTCGTTCGTCGCTGCCTACACGATCGCACTGGGCCGACCGGTGCCGCGCCACCTGCCGGTCGGCGTCGTGGGGGACGCGTCGCCGCAACTGCTCGCCGACCTGCAGCAGCGCTTCCACGAATTCGAGCCGCACGACTATCCGAGCCGCGCCGCGGCCGTGCAGGCTGTCGACCGGCAGGAGATCACCGCGGTGATCGACACCTCCGCCGCCCCGCCCGAGCTGCTGATCTCCAGCGCCAGCGACCCGTCGTCGGCGCGGCTGCTCACGCAGATCGACCAGGCAGGCGGGCAGCCCGTGCTGAAGATCGTCGACCTGCATCCGCTGCCCGCCGCCGACCCCGCCGGCCTGGCGACGTTCTACCTCATCATCGCCGCCACGATCCTCGGGTTCGTCACCATGTTCCAGCTGCGCGCCAACGTCAAGACGCTGACGCTGGGCCGTTGGCTGGGCTGCCTCGCCGTGCTGGCGGTGGGCGGCGGGGCGACCCTGGCCGCCGTCGCGGGACCGGTGCTCGGCGCGCTGAGCACTCCGTTTCCTGTGCTGTGGGGTCTGGTGTCGGTGCAGATCGGCGTCGCCGCCATGTTCAACTCGGCGATGCTGGTGATGATCCATCGCTGGGCGATCATCCCCACCTGGCTGGTGTTCATCCTGCTCGGCAACACCTCCTCGGGCGGCGCGGTGTCGGCGACCCTGCTGCCCCAACCGTTTTCATTCCTCAACCACGCACTGCCCAGCGGCGCGGCGGTCTCGGCGGTCCACTCGGCCACCTACTTCCCCGATCATCAGCGGCCCGGCCCGTACGTCGTGCTGGCCGTCTGGCTCGTCGCGTCCACGGCGGTACTTCTCGTCGCGTCGCGGCGGCTGCAGCGTTCCCCGGCGCAGGCATAATCACTCGTCCACCGACCGATACCGCTACATTCGTGCGATGGCAGCCTCGGCGTGGACACTGGACCCTTCACACGGCGAACTGCTTCTGACGACCGGGGTCACCGGACCCGCCGCGGCGATGGGCCACCGGCTGACGATCGCCATGACGGCGTGGCAGGCCACCGTGACCTGGTCGGGCGACGAACCGTCCGCGGTGGAGCTGACCGTCGACGTCGACTCCCTCCAGGTGCTGCGGGGCGACGGCGGGGTCAAAGGTCTGACCGGCGTGGAGAAGGCGTTGGCCCGCTCCAACGCCCTGAAAAGCCTTGACGCCAAACGGTACCCGCACATCCGTTTCACCAGCGACGAGGTGACCGCCGTCGACGGGGGCTATCGGCTGTCCGGCACGTTGGAGATCCACGGCCGGTCGCGTCCGCGGTCGGTGGATCTGCGCGTCGAAGACCTGGGTAAGACCTGGCGGATGGCGTGCGACGCGGTGGTCAGCCACCACGACTTCGGGGTCAAGCCCTACTCGCTGATGATGGGCGCGATGAAGGTGGCCGACGAGGTGGCCGTGTCCCTCCACGCTGAGCACGCCAAGGACTGAGCCCTCTCGGCAGGCCTCAGCCCCTGTCCACCGGCGGCGGCTCGCCGGCGGTGATCAGTTCTTCGCCGCGGTCGTAGTCGTCGTCGGCCTGGTAGGTCAACACACCAACGGTGGTGCCGTCGCCCGCGCTGTACCAGACGGTGAAACCGCCGTCGCCGTGCTCGACCATCGTGCTGCGCTCGTAGCCGTCACCCCAGGAGTGGTACTTGACGTCCGCATCGCCGATGGTGGTCCAGAAGCCGGGCACGCCAGACCATGTGGCATCCTCGCCGGCCGCGGCGGCACCGGCGACCTGGCCCTGGTCCTCCGCGTCCTGCCAGTGCTCGACGGCCAACCGCCGGCCGGCGCCGCTGTTGAACGCGAACGCGACGTCGCCCGCGGCGTAGATCCCGTCGACACCGGTACTCATGTCCGCATTCACCACCACGCGGGAATCCTCCAGCGTCAATCCCAGCGACCCGGCGATCGCACTGTTGGGGTGCACGCCGGTGGCGGCCAACACCAGGTCCGCCGGAAGCGTGGTGCCGTCGTCCAGGCGCACCGAATCAGCTTGAACGGACTCGACTTTCGCGCTGCCGAGGTATCGGGCGCCGGTCTTCTCGACGAGCTCCCGGAGCCGACGACCCGCCTCGGCGCCGAGGCGCTTCTGCTGCGGCAGCTCGTCGGGTGCCACCAACGTCACCGAAACACCCTGCATGGCAAGCGATGCCGCGGCCTCACAACCGATGAACCCCGCACCGATCACCACCGCGGTCGTGGCGGAGCGGGCTGCGCCGCGCAACGTCTCGGCGTCGGCGAGCGAGCGCAGTTGCAACGCACGCTCACCGCCGGGGATCGGCAGCGGCGCCGGACTCGCACCCGTGGCCAGCACCAGCGCACCGTAGGGGTATCTGTCGCCGCCGGCCGTCACCACGCGTTCCCCGGCATCGACGTGATCCACTGCGGCGTCGAGGACGACCTCGATGTCGCGCTCGCGGAACCACTCGGGCGGATGCATACCGACGTCGTCGGTCTCGCCGCGCAGATAGTCCTTGCTCAGCGGCGGACGGAAGTACGGGTGACTCCCGTCGGCGCTGATGATGCGGACGGGCGCGTCGGGCCGGCGGGCGCGGTAGGCGTCGGCGGCGCCGACCCCGGCGGGTCCGCTGCCGATCACGATCAGGCCTGGATCAGTCATCGTGTCGACATACCCACTGCACGGTCTGCCACACCGCGCCGCCGGCCCGTTGCGTCACGAGTGTGCGAACAGATCCCGTCGGCGCGGCTTGAGTTCAAGGGGTCGATGCAACAGTTGGCGGTTTTGACAGTAGTTCGTTGAGGGCTTCGGCTGGGGTTTTCCAGTCGAGGGTNCTTGAGTTCAAGGGGTCGATGCAACAGTTGGCGGTTTTGACAGTAGTTCGTTGAGGGCTTCGGCTGGGGTTTTCCAGTCGAGGGTTTTGCGGGGTCGGCCGTTGAGTTCGGTGGCGACGTTGTCGAGGTAGCCGGGCCCCCACAGCGATAAGTCGGTGCTTTTGGGGAAGTACTGGCGCAGAAGCCCGTTGGTGTTCTCGTTGGTGCCACGTTGCCATGGCGAATGCGGATCGCAGAAGTAGATGTCGAGATCGGCCGCTGCTGCGATCGCTGCGTGGTTGGCCATTTCGCTGCCCTGATCCCAGGTCAGCGAACGGCGCAAGCACTCGGGCAGCTCGCTCATCTTGTCCACGATCGCGTTCTGCACGCTCAGTGCCGTGTGATCGTCGGGCAGGTGCAACAACATGACGAACCGGGTGCTGCGCTCGACGAGGGTGCCGATCGCTGAGGCTGAGGCGGTCGACCCCAGAATCAGATCGCCCTCCCAGTGCCCGGGCACCGCCCGGTCGGCGACCTCGGCAGGACGCTGGCTGATGTTGACCATGCCCGGGATACGACCACGACGGGCTCCTGTGGGGCGCTGAGGATGGCGGATCGCGCGGTTGGTGCGCAGACAGCGGTGCAGCTCTTGGCGTAGCGACCCACGCCCTTGAACGTAGATGGCCTGGTAGACGGCCTCGTGTGACACCCACATCTCCGGATCGTCGGGGAAATCGCTGCGCAACCGCCTCGCGATCTGTTGAGGGCTGTGGCGCAGCTCCAGTCGAGTTTGCACCTCCTGGCGCAGGGTGCCATCGCTGGCCAGTCGGCGCTGTTTGGGTCGACGGGCGCGTTCGGCCGAGCGGTCATGGGCAGCGGTGGCCAAATAACGCACCGACGAGGCTTTGCCGCTCTGGCGGGCACCAAAGGCGTGTTTACGTCGATACCCCGATCTACGGCCTGTGTGGCGATTCCGCAGCTCGCTATTGTTATCGATCTCCCGTTTGATCGTCGACGCCGGCCGGCCCAATCGTCGACCGATGGATCGCAACGACTCACCGGTGCACACGCCTACCTGGATTTCGATGCGATCGTCCAATGTCAGCCGCCGACGCGGGCCAGTCGATTTCGCCTTGGGCTTTGCTGGTTTCACGCCACCAGCGTCACGGAACCACCGCTTCCCACAGCCGTCTGACACGCTGACAGCCACACCGGCCTCAGCCGGACTCAGACCTGCCCGGACGTACTCCCAGAACGCCGGCATCCGCGACCGCAACGGCACGCGACCCATCGCAACACTCCTCAATCACACGGGGTGTTGCATCGACCCCTTGAAACCGCC
>NZ_JYNX01000018.1 GCF_001044255.1 Mycolicibacterium chubuense | reverse complement strand
GCACCGCCCGCGGTGCCCGTACCGCCGACGCCGCCGGGTCCGCCGATGCCACCCGGGCCGCCCTTGCCGACGCCGCCGATGGTGCCGGTCGCGCCGACAGAGCCAGCGGACCCTTCGGTACCTGCGCTCCCCTGGGTGCCGGGCCCACCGGCAGAGCCGGTGCTGCCGGACACGCCGAAGTTGCCGGCCGCGCCGTTGCCGCCGGCCGTACCCGCCGCGCCCGCCGAACCTGCCGCTCCGGCGTTACCGGCGGTGCCGAAACCGCCCACCGAGCCGGGGGTGCCGTACTTGCCCGAGTTGTCGGTCCCGTAGCCGCCGGTCACGAGGCTTTGGGTACCTGTGGCGCCCGCGGCGCCCGCGACACCCGGAGTGCCGAAGGCGCCGGTCGCACCGGTGGCACCGAAGCCGCCGTTGCCACCGTTGCCACCGACGCCGAAGAGGCCCTTGCCGTTGCCGCCGTTGCCACCGTCAGCGCCGGCGCCGCCGTCGCCGCCGTCGCCGCCGACGCGGCCCTTACCGCCGTCACCGCCGGCCACACCAGCGATGGTGCTGTCCCAGCCGTTGCCGCCGTTGCCGCCGAAGATGCCGCCGTCCTGGCCGTCGGGATGCTCCGCGGTGCCATCGGCACCGTTGCAGACGAGTCCGCAGGGGCGGTCGAGATTGACTGCCGCAGCCGCCAGCGCATTCGGCGTGGGTGCGGCGCTGTCACCGAAGCTCGTGAGCCACCACCACGGCAGAGTCGAGGTCGAAGTCGACTTCTCGGTCGACGTCAGCTGAATGGCCGCTGTCACCGGTCCCGGGCCACCGGGAGGCGCCAGGAACATCATCCCGGCTCCCACCATGGCTGCACCGGCAAGGCCGGTGGTGATTACAGGGCGAACCGACTTCCGCGGACCGCCAGACTTTTGCTTACGTCGATTGGACAAGGCGAACAACCCCCTACTAGAACCCGATCGGAGCCTGCAGACGCAGACCGACGGAAATTAGCACGCAAAAAGATGCCTCCAGCGACTTTTGCTGGCTCTAAAAAATCGGTTGTTGCGCACGCAAATTTTGGACGGGGTATTTGCGATCCGAAGCAATTTCCGGAACTTTCTCAATGCAAATAACTCGGGAACAAAAACCGCAGATCCGGATTGTTATCGCCGGTCACAGCGCTGCGAGTGGACAGTTCCCGCCGACGTCAATTTAGGCATGCCTGACTACACGCACTGTCCTCTGTTACAAGTAAATTTCGCGTGTGTCGTACCACGATCTGTCGTCGGATTTGCTCGCAGCGTTACGGCCGTGGCTACTTTGCCTGCCGCCGACGACACCAGCGGAAAACCGTGCGTCGACGACGGCAAGGGCCTTTGGTCCCGACTTCTGGTCGGAGCAATGCGACGCACCAGTGACGAGCAAACGGCCGGTCGGGAACGGAACGGCGTCTAGATGGTGTCGGCCGCGCGGCGGCGGCGTGCCTCGAACCGACTCAGGGCGAGGATCACCACCGCGGCCAGCGCCCAGCCCAACAGAAGATCGACCACATAGTGCTCGGCGCTGTAGACCAGGGTGAAGGCCATCACCACCGGATAGGCCACCAGCAGCGGGCGCCACCAGCGCTGCACGCGGGTCCACAGGAACGCTGCCAGGGCCGCGGACATCCCCGCGTGCAGCGACGGGATGGCCGCCACCAGGTTCACGCTGGCCTGCCCCTGGTCGAGCAGGGCTGTCGCGGAATGCAGGTTCAATTTGCCCCACCCGCGCCCGACGATGCGCTCCACCCAGTCATGGGCGCCGTCCTGGGTGACCTGCATCGACCCGAGCAGCCCCCCGTCGGGCACACCCCGTGCCGACCGGAACATGCACCGCGGACCCGACGGCCCGCCGGTCACGTCACCTGCAGTGCACCGCGCCGCCGCCCAGGGAGGAGCCGCGGGCAGCAGCGCATAGATCAGCAGCGCGGCGAGGTTCAGGCCGACGAACAGCCGGACGAACGCCTTCCACTCCTCGCGGTCGCGCAGCCACAGCACGCCGGCGATCACGTACGGGAGGATGAAGAACGACATGTAGACACTGCTGATCACCACCTCCCACCAGGGCGGCGACGGCAGCTTCAGTCGTTCCTGCAACCAGACGGTCGGCATCGCGCCGAAAAACATCGCACGGTCGGCATCGGCCTGCCAGTGCCACAGGGTGGGCCGGCCGATCAGGTCAGCCGCTCCCCTGCTCAGGTCGTAGGCGATCAGCACCAGCGCGAACGGCAGCCAGTCCCGGACTACATAGAACACGCGCCGGCCCTGCCCGATGCTCGCCGCGATCAGCCCGGTGCAGATGTAGACCAGCAGCAGTTCCCGGTTGAACGCGAACCCGTCGGTGACGGTGCGCCAGACCACCACCGTCGCCCAGATCGTGACGGCGACCCAGCGTGCGATCCGCAACCGGCTCGCCCGCCTCGCCGGCGACGGGAGGTCGGTATCGCGCGTCGGCGCAATCGACGACTGGTCAATTGCGGACACGTAAGCCTCTCGACGCGGGGAAAGGGGAGGATTCCCGGCGTAAGCCTAATTAACCGCTCAGCCACCCGCCGTTCAACACCGGTTCGGCTACGAAAGTGTGACCGTCGAAGACGACCGTGGTCAGCGCAGATGCTCGCGCAGGAACGCGATGTCGTCCTTGCGGCCCTCGTCGGCCGTCTCGCAGATCACCGGCGCATCGGCCGCCGAGACCACGGCCACCAGCAGCTGCGGATCGATCTGGCCGGTGCCGAAGTTGGCGTGCCGGTCGGCGCCGGACCCGGCCGCGTCGCGGGAGTCGTTGCAGTGCACCAGGTCGATGCGCCCGGTGATCGCCTTGATCCGCTCGACCGCGTCGATCAGCGCCTCTCCCGCCGCCCACGCGTGGCAGGTGTCCAGGCAGAATCCGATGCCCTTGTCACCGATGTGGTCCCAAAGCCGCGCGATCGTGTCGAAGTGCCGCGCCATCGCGTGGTCACCGCCCGCGGTGTTCTCCAGGTAGACCGGCACGTCGGTCTCGAGGTAGTCCAACGCCTTGGCCCACCGCTCGAAACCGGCCTGCATGTCGTTGTCGTCGGCGTGGCCGCCGTGCACGATCACCGCGGTGGCGCCGACCTCGGCTGCCGCGTCGCAGGTGTCCTGCAGGATCTTGCGCGACGGAATGCGCACCCGGTTGTTGGCCGAGGCCACGTTGATCAGGTACGGCGCGTGCACGTAGATGGGGGTCGACGAGGCCTTCAGCACGTCGGCGTCCTCCCGCGGCTTCGGCTTCTTCCAACTCTGCGGGTTGCCCAGGAAGAACTGCACGACGTCGGCGCCGTCGGCCTGCGCCGCGGCCAGAGGGTCATCACCGTGGACATGCGATCCGATCAGCACGCCGCCAGTTTAGGCGCGGCGTCGGACATCACGAGTGGCGCGGGGTCACTCGCGCAGCCGCGCGGTGACGGCGGCGAGCACCGATGGCGCGGAGGCGAGGAACACCCCGAAATGCGTCTGGCCCGCGATCACGTCGAGCGTCGTCCCGTGGGTGCTCAGCACGGCGACGTCAGCGCGAACGTGCGGCAGGATCCACTCCAAGGAGCCGACGTAATAGGTGGCGGGGCAGGCGATGGACGCCGGGTCGACGTATCTGGTTGGGCACATCGACCCGGTGACCGCCGCCGCCACCGCGCGCGGATCGTTGCCTTCTTCGAGCATTGCTCTCACTGCGGTGTCGGTGATACCGAACGCCTCCCAGACCGCGGCCCAGTCGCCGTCGCTCAGCATCTCGGCGAACCGAACCAGGATGCGATCCACCTCCTCCTCGTGCGCGTGCATCGCGTAGGCGCCGACCACGAGGCGTTCGACCCGCTGCGGATACCGGGCGGCCAGATTGACGGCCAGCCAGCCGCCCCGGGAGTAGCCCCACACGGTGGCCCGAGGTACGCCCTCGGCGTCGAGCACGGCGACCAGGTCCGCCGTGACGTCCGCGGGACGGTAGGCGCCCGACTCATGGGGTCGGTCGCTGCGACCGTGTCCGAGCGGGTCGATGGCGATCACCCGCCAGTCGCGGGACAGGGCGTCGGCGTATCCGAAGTCCGTCCAGTGCCGGGCCGCGAGCAGCGTCCCGGGGACGAGGACGAGCGGCGGGCCGTCACCGTCGACGGTGTAGTGGATGCCGAAGCCCCGCGACGTTGCCCGCACCTCACCGAGTGTGGGGTGCGACGGCCCGAAAGGGGTAAGGAACAGTCATGGCGTCGCAGACGGAGTACGACCTGGTGGTCATCGGCTCGGGACCGGGCGGGCAGAAGGCGGCCGTGGCCGCGTCCAAGCTCGGCAAGTCGGTCGCCGTCATCGAACGGGGCTGGATGCTGGGCGGCGTCTGCGTCAACACCGGCACGATCCCGTCGAAGACGCTGCGCGAGGCGGTGATCTACCTGACCGGGATGAACCAGCGCGAGCTGTACGGCACGAGTTACCGGGTCAAGGACAACATCACCACCGAGGATCTGCACATGCGCACCTCCCACGTCATCACGCGCGAGATCGACGTGGTCCGCTCGCAGTTGATCCGCAACAAGATCGACCTGTTCACCGGTCACGGCCGCTTCGTCGACCCGCACACCGTGGTCGTCGAGAACGAGAACGACAGTGAGCACACCACCGTCAGCGGCGAGCACATCGTGATCGCCACCGGCACGAAGCCCGCCCGGCCGGACGGCATCGAGTTCGACGACGAGCACGTGCTCGACTCCGACGGGATCCTCGGATTGAAGAAGGTGCCGACGTCGATGGTCGTCGTCGGAGCGGGCGTCGTCGGCATCGAATACGCGTCGATCTTCGCCGCGCTCGGCACGAAGGTCACCGTCGTCGAGAAGCGGCCCTCCATGCTCGACTTCGTCGACTCGGAGATCGTCGAAGCCCTGACCTTCCACCTGCGCGATCTGGCAGTCACGTTCCGGTTCGGCGAGGAGGTGACGGGCGTGGAGATCGGCGACGAGACGACGTTGACGACGCTGGCCTCCGGGAAACGGATCGCCGCCGACACCGTGATGTATTCGGCCGGCCGCCAAGGCCTCACCGAGACGCTGGATCTGAAGGCGGCAGGACTGGAAGCCGACAAGCGGGGACGACTGGACGTCGGTGACGATTTCCGCACCAGCGTCGACCACATCTTCGCCGTCGGCGACGTCATCGGATTCCCTGCGCTGGCCGCCACCTCGATGGATCAGGGCCGGCTCGCCGCCTACCACGCGTTCGACGAACCGGCGAACGACATGACCGCCCTGCAACCGATCGGGATCTACACCATCCCCGAGGTCTCCTACGTCGGCGCCACGGAGGCCGAACTGACCGAGCAGTCGGTGCCCTACGAGTTCGGGGTGGCCCGCTACCGTGAACTGGCGCGCGGCCAGATCGCCGGCGACTCCCACGGCATGCTCAAGCTGCTGGTGTCGACCGAGGACCGCACGCTGCTCGGGGTGCACATCTTCGGCACCAACGCCACCGAGCTCATCCACATCGGGCAGGCGGTGATGGGATGTGGCGGCACCGTCGACTACCTCGTCGACGCGGTGCTCAACTATCCGACGTTCTCCGAGGCCTACAAGGTCGCGGCGCTGGACGCCACCAACAAACTGCGCGCGGTCGACGAGTTCCGGAGATAGAAAGAACCCCCACTCCCGAAAGCGGGAGCGGGGGTTCTTCCGTACGAACTAGCGGTAGGTCTTACCGGTAATCGCTGTAGCCGTAATCGTCCAGCGGCACCGCAGCGCCGGTGGCCTGACCGAAGTCCGGGCTGTAGTACTGATCCTCGTAGGACGGGATCGTGTACGCCGCAGCACGGGCTTCCTCGGTCGGCTGAACCTGGATGTTGCGGTACCGGTTGATGCCGGTACCGGCCGGGATCAGCTTGCCGATGATCACGTTCTCCTTCAGACCCTGCAGCTTGTCGCTGCGGCAGTTGATCGCCGCATCGGTCAGCACGCGGGTGGTCTCCTGGAACGACGCCGCCGACAGCCACGAATCGGTGGCCAGCGACGCCTTGGTGATACCCATCAGCACCGGACGTCCCGCCGCGGGCTCGTTGCCCTCGGCGACCACGCGACGGTTCTCCGTCTCGAACTCGCCGCGCTCGGTCAGCGAGCCGGGCAGGAACTCCGTCGCACCCGAATCGATGATCGTGACGCGACGCAGCATCTGCCGGACGATGACCTCGATGTGCTTGTCGTGGATCGACACACCCTGGGCGCGGTACACCTCCTGGACCTCCTTGACGAGGTGGATCTGCACCTCGCGGGGACCCTGGACGCGCAGCACCTCGTGCGGGTCGGCCGAGCCTTCCATCAGCTGCTGGCCCACCTCGACGTGGTCGCCGTCGGTCAGCAGTCGCTCGGAGCCGTCCTCGTGCTTGAACACCTTCAGGCGCTGACGACGGGAGAGCTTGTCGTACACGACCTCCTCGCCCCCGTCGTCGGGAACGATGGTGATCTTGTAGAACTTGTCGCTCTCCTCCAGGCGGATCCGCCCGGTGACGTCGGCGATCGGGGCGCGGTTGCGGGGCACGCGGGCCTCGAACAGCTCCTGCACACGGGGCAGACCACCGACGATGTCCTGACCACCGGTGACACCACCCTGGTGGAAGGTACGCATCGTCAGCTGCGTGCCGGGCTCACCGATCGACTGCGCGGCCACGATGCCGACGGCCTCGCCGATGTCGACCAGCTTGCCGGTCGCCATCGAACGGCCGTAGCACATCGCGCACACACCGGTGCCCGTCGTGCAGGTCAGCACCGAACGGACCTTGACCTCGGTGATCCCCGCGGCCAACAGCGCATCGATGGCCGGGTCACCCAGGTCGTGACCACGCTCGACGACGACGTTGCCGTCGGCGTCGACCGCGTCGGTCGCCAGGGTGCGGGCGTAGGCCGAGGTCTCGATGTGCTGATCGCGCACCAAGGTGCCGTCGTCCTGCTTCTCGGCCAGCGTGACATTGATGCCGCGCTCGGTCTCGCAGTCGTTCTCGCGGACGATGACGTCCTGCGACACGTCCACCAGACGGCGGGTCAGGTAACCCGAGTCGGCGGTACGCAGCGCGGTGTCGGCCAGACCCTTACGGGCACCGTGGGTGTTGATGAAGTACTCCAGCACCGTCAGGCCCTCGCGGAACGAGGACTTGATCGGACGCGGGATGAACTCACCCTTCGGGTTCGTCACCAGGCCCTTCATGCCGGCCAGGGTGCGGGTCTGGGTGAGGTTGCCCGTCGCGCCGGACTTCACGATCGTGATGATCGGGTTGTCCTCGGGGTAGTACTCCTCCAGCGCCTTACCGACCTCTTCGGTCGCGTCCTGCCAGATCTTGACCAGGGCCTCGTTGCGCTCGTCGTGGTTGAGCGCGCCGCGCTGGTACTTCTTCTCGATCCCGTCGGCTTCCTTCTCGTACCGGTCGAGGATCTCCTGCTTCTGCGGCGGCACCAGCACGTCGGCCATCGAGACCGTCACCCCGGAACGCGTGGCCCAGTGGAAACCGGCGTCCTTGAGCTTGTCGACGGTCTGCGCGACGACGATCATCGGGTAGCGCTCGGCCAGATCGTTGATGATCCGGGCCTGCACCTTCTTGTGCATCTGCTCGTTGACGAACGGATAGCCCTTCGGCAGCAGCTCGTTGAACAGCACACGGCCCAGCGTGGTGTCGGCGATCCAGGCGTCACCCGGGGTCCAGCCACCGTTCTCGGAGGAGCCGAAAAGTTCAGCCTCGAGGTCGGCCGGCGGACGCTGCTGCGTCAACCGGACCCGGATCTTCGCCCGCACCGACAGCGCGCCGCGGTCCAGGGCCATGATCGCCTCGGCCGGCGAGGAGTACACGCCCACCTCCGGCTGATCCTTGGCGGCCGGCGTGTACTGGCCCAGGTCGCCCTCGATCTCGGTGGTCAGGAAGTACAGACCGGTCACCATGTCCAGACGCGGCATGGCCAGCGGGCGGCCCGACGCGGGAGACAGGATGTTGTTCGAGGACAGCATCAGGATGCGGGCCTCGGCCTGCGCCTCCGCGCTCAGCGGAAGGTGCACGGCCATCTGGTCACCGTCGAAGTCGGCGTTGAACGCCTCGCAGACCAGCGGGTGCAGCTGGATGGCCTTGCCCTCCACCAGCTGCGGCTCGAAGGCCTGGATACCCAGGCGGTGCAGCGTGGGCGCACGGTTGAGCAGCACGGGGTGCTCGCCGATGACCTCTTCGAGGACGTCCCACACCTGCGGACGCTGACGCTCCACCATCCGCTTGGCGCTCTTGATGTTCTGCGCGTGGTTCAGGTCGACCAGACGCTTCATCACGAACGGCTTGAACAGCTCGAGGGCCATCAGCTTCGGCAGACCGCACTGGTGCAGCTTGAGCTGCGGGCCGACCACGATGACCGAACGGCCCGAGTAGTCGACACGCTTGCCGAGCAGGTTCTGGCGGAAGCGGCCCTGCTTGCCTTTGAGCAGATCGGACAGCGACTTCAGCGGACGGTTGCCCGGTCCGGTGACCGGACGACCGCGGCGACCGTTGTCGAACAGCGCGTCGACCGACTCCTGCAGCATCCGCTTCTCGTTGTTGACGATGATCTCGGGCGCGCCGAGGTCGATCAGCCTCTTGAGGCGGTTGTTGCGGTTGATGACGCGGCGGTACAGGTCGTTGAGGTCCGACGTGGCGAACCGGCCACCGTCGAGCTGCACCATCGGCCGCAGCTCCGGCGGGATCACCGGAACCGCGTCGAGCACCATGCCCATCGGCGAGTTGGCGTTCGTCTGGAACGCCGCGACGACCTTCAGTCGCTTCAGCGCCCGCAGCTTCTTCTGCCCCTTGCCGTTCTTGATGGTGTCGCGCAGCGACTCGGCCTCGGCGTCGATGTCGAAGGTCTCGATGAGCTTCTTGATCGACTCCGCGCCCATGGCACCGGTGAAGTACTCACCGTAGCGGTCCTGCAGCTCGCGGTAGAGCAGCTCGTCGACGATCAGCTGCTTGGGAGCCAGCTTGGTGAACGTCGTCCAGATCTCGTCGAGCCGGTCGAGCTCGCGCTGGGCGCGGTCCCGGAGCTGACGCATCTCGCGCTCGCCGCCGTCGCGGACCTTGCGCTTGACGTCGGACTTGGCGCCCTCGTCCTCGAGCTCCTTCATGTCGGCTTCGAGCTTCTGCGCCCGCGCCTCGAGGTCGGCGTCGCGCTGATCCTCGATCGCCTTGCGCTCGACGGCCATCTCCGCTTCGAGGGTGGACAGCTCGTTGTGCCGCATCTCGTCGTCGACCGCCGTGATGACGTAGGCCGCGAAGTAGATGATCTTCTCGAGATCCTTCGGCGCCAGGTCGAGCAGGTAGCCCAACCGCGACGGCACGCCCTTGAAGTACCAGATGTGCGTGACGGGCGCGGCCAGCTCGATGTGGCCCATCCGCTCACGACGCACCTTGGCGCGGGTCACCTCGACGCCGCAGCGCTCGCAGATGATGCCCTTGAAGCGGACGCGCTTGTACTTACCGCAGTAGCACTCCCAGTCGCGAGTCGGTCCGAAGATCTTCTCGCAGAACAGGCCGTCCTTCTCGGGCTTGAGCGTGCGGTGTTGATGGTCTCCGGCTTCTTGACCTCGCCGTAGGACCAGTTGCGGATGTCGTCCGCGGTGGCAAGACCGATGCGGAGTTCATCGAAGAAGTTGACGTCTAACACGTAACTCCCTTTCCCCTTTCGGGACTAGAAATACTGATTAGGCCAGATCCTCAACGGACGCAGATTCGTTGCGCGACAAGTTGATTCCCAGGTTCGCAGCAGCGCGCTCCAGGTCCTCGTCGTCGCCGTCACGCATCTCGATCGCCGCACCGTCCGAAGACAGCACCTCCACGTTCAAGCACAGCGACTGCAGCTCCTTGAGGAGCACCTTGAACGACTCGGGGATGCCCGGCTCGGGGATGTTCTCGCCCTTGACGATCGCCTCGTAGACCTTGACGCGGCCGACGGTGTCGTCGGACTTGATCGTCAAGAGCTCCTGCAGCGTGTACGCCGCGCCGTAGGCCTGCATGGCCCAGCACTCCATCTCACCGAAACGCTGACCACCGAACTGCGCCTTACCGCCCAGCGGCTGCTGGGTGATCATCGAGTACGGACCGGTCGAACGGGCGTGGATCTTGTCGTCGACCAGGTGGTGCAGCTTCAGGATGTACATGTAGCCCACCGTCACCGGGTACGGGAACGGTTCGCCACTGCGGCCGTCGAATAACTGGGACTTGCCCTCGGCGTTCACCATGACGTCACCGTCGCGGTTCGGCAGCGTCGAGCCCAGCAGACCCTCCAGCTCGCCCTCGCGGGCACCGTCGAACACCGGGGTGGCGACGATGCTGTCGGCGGGTGCGGACTTCAGGTCCTCCGGCAGGTTGGCCGCCCATTCCGGGCTGCCCTCGATGTTCCAGCCGGCCTTGGCGACCCACCCGAGGTGGGTTTCCAGGATCTGACCGATGTTCATACGACGGGGCACACCGTGGGTGTTCAGGATGATGTCCACCGGGGTGCCGTCCGGCATGAACGGCATGTCCTCGACGGGCAGGATCTTGCCGATGACGCCCTTGTTGCCGTGACGTCCGGCGAGCTTGTCGCCGTCGGAGATCTTGCGCTTCTGGGCCACGTAGACGCGGACCAGCTCGTTGACGCCGGCGGGCAGTTCGTCGTCGTCCTCGCGGGAGAACACCCGGATGCCGATGACCTTGCCGGACTCACCGTGCGGCACCTTGAGCGACGTGTCGCGGACCTCGCGGGCCTTCTCGCCGAAGATCGCGCGAAGCAGCCGCTCCTCCGGGGTCAGCTCGGTCTCGCCCTTCGGGGTGACCTTGCCGACCAGGATGTCGCCGTCGCGGACCTCGGCGCCGATGCGGATGATGCCGCGCTCGTCGAGATCGGCCAGCACCTCATCGGAGACGTTCGGGATGTCCCGGGTGATCTCCTCGGCGCCC
Source organism: Mycolicibacterium chubuense (assembly GCF_001044255.1). Classification (GTDB taxonomy): domain Bacteria; phylum Actinomycetota; class Actinomycetes; order Mycobacteriales; family Mycobacteriaceae; genus Mycobacterium; species Mycobacterium chubuense. The sequence continues at coordinate 45,851 of NZ_JYNX01000018.1, read as the reverse complement.
AGCTTGGTGTCGCGGGCATCGATCTCGTGCTCCTCGATGTGGATCGAGGTGAGCACGTCCTCTTCGACCAGACGGTTGGAGAGGATGATCGCGTCCTCGTAGTTGTGCCCCTCCCACGGCATGACCGCGACGAGCAGGTTCTTGCCCAGCGCCATCTCGCCGTTCTCGGTGCACGGACCATCAGCGAGAACCTGGCCCGACTCGACGCGCTGCCCGGCGTCCACGATCGGACGCTGGTTGGCGCACGTGCCGTGGTTGGACCGGGCGAACTTGCGCATCCGGTAGGTGTGCCGGGTGCCGTCGTCGGCCATCACGGTGATGTAGTCGGCCGAGACCTCCTCGATGACGCCCGCCTTCTCGGCGACGACGACGTCGCCGGCGTCGATCGCGGCGCGCAGCTCCATCCCGGTACCGACCAGCGGGGCCTCGCTGCGCACCAGCGGAACCGCCTGGCGCTGCATGTTGGCACCCATCAGGGCACGGTTGGCGTCGTCGTGCTCGAGGAACGGGATCATCGCCGTCGCGACCGACACCATCTGGCGCGGGGAAACGTCCATGTAGTCGACCTCGGAGGCCGAGACGAACTCGACCTCGCCGCCCTTGCGTCGGACCAGGATGCGGTCCTCCTCGAAGCGGCCGTCACCGTCGAGCGGCGAGTTGGCCTGCGCCACGACGTGGCGGTCCTCCTCGTCGGCGGTCAGGTAGTCGATCTGGTCGCTGACCTTGCCGTCGATGACCTTGCGGTACGGCGTCTCGATGAAGCCGAACGGGTTCACTCGCGCGTACACCGACAGCGAGCCGATCAGACCGATGTTCGGGCCTTCCGGCGTCTCGATCGGGCACATGCGGCCGTAGTGGCTGGAGTGCACGTCGCGGACCTCGAGGCCGGCGCGCTCACGGGACAGACCACCGGGGCCCAGCGCCGACAGGCGGCGCTTGTGGGTCAGGCCCGACAGCGGGTTGTTCTGGTCCATGAACTGCGACAGCTGGCTGGTGCCGAAGAACTCCTTGATCGCCGCCACGACGGGACGGATGTTGATCAGGGTCTGCGGCGTGATCGCCTCGACGTCCTGGGTCGTCATGCGCTCACGCACGACGCGCTCCATCCGCGAGAGGCCGACCCGGATCTGGTTCTGGATCAGCTCGCCGACGGTGCGCAGGCGACGGTTGCCGAAGTGGTCGATGTCGTCCACCTCGACCGGCACCTCGACACCGCCGGGCACCGTCATCGAGGTCTGGCCGTCGTGCAGACGCACCAGGTACTCGATGGTCGCGACGACGTCCTCTTCGGTCAGCGTCGAGCTCGTGATCGGCTGACCGACGTTGAGACCGAGCTTCTTGTTGACCTTGTAGCGACCCACGCGGGCCAGGTCGTAGCGCTTCTCCTTGAAGAACAGGTTCTCCAGCAGGGTCTGCGCCGACTCCTTGGTCGGCGGCTCGCCCGGGCGCAGCTTCCGGTAGATGTCCAGCAGCGCCTCGTCGGTGCCCGCGGTGTTGTCCTTCTCGAGCGTGCCCATCATGATCTCGGAGAAGCCGAAGCGCTCCACGATCTGCTCGTTGGTCCAGCCGAGCGCCTTGAGCAGCACGGTGACGGGCTGGCGGCGCTTGCGGTCGATGCGCACACCGACGGTGTCGCGCTTGTCGACGTCGAACTCCAGCCACGCACCGCGGCCGGGGATCACCTTGACGCTGTGCAGCGTCTTCTCGGTGGACTTGTCGATGGTCTCGTCGAAGTACACACCGGGCGAGCGGACCAGCTGGCTCACCACGACACGCTCGGTGCCGTTGATGATGAAGGTGCCCTTCTCGGTCATCATCGGGAAGTCACCCATGAAGACCGTCTGGCTCTTGATCTCACCGGTGTTGTTGTTGATGAACTCGGCCGTGACGAACAGCGGTGCCGCGTACGTCATGTCCTTGTCTTTGCACTCGTCGACGGGTGCCTTGACCTCGTCGAAGCGCGGGTCGGAGAAGGACAGCGACATCGAGCCCGAGAAGTCCTCGATCGGCGAGAGCTCTTCGAGCACTTCCTGCAGACCACCCTTGGGGTCCACATCGCCGCGGTCGACGGCGCGCTGGAACCAGCTCTCCGCGCCGATCAGCCACTCGAACGATTCGGTTTGGACGTCGAGAAGCCCGGGAACCTCGAGGGGCTCACGGAGTTTTGCGAAAGAAATCCTGTTTGGTGCTCCGGGAACGGAGTTGTTGGTAGCTACTGACTCGATCTGGCGGGACCCTGCCAAGATGCATCCTTCCAGCACCTCATGCGACCGTGGTTGCCGGTGGACACCGGACCGTCATGCCGCGATTCTGCGTCGGTTCGGCTGGCTTCACGAGCCTCCCGGACGGACGCACGGCACGCGTCTAGATCTCTGAGCAGGGCTCAGGCTAGAACCACGTGGTGGGTGCGGCGTGGAAACCGAGATGGGCAGGATGCAGCCAGCGCAACGTCCAACAATAGCGCAGGACGGCGAATTCCTCAACACCCAGCGACAGACCACATGCGACGAAGGCGGGGTCGCTGGCTGGCGTCCTCATCCCGTGCAAACATGCTGGCCAATAGATTGGCCCGCTTTCGTCCTTCCGTCAAGAGATAACGCGGTGTTTGGTCGCAGAGATCTGCGGAGATTTCGCGAGAGAAGCGATCAGACGGCGAGCGCGTGCGGGCGCCGGTTCGTCGCCTTGGTCATCTGCCCCCACCACCAGCCGGTGACGATGTCCCACGTCGAGGCGTTGTCGTTGTAGAGCCCGGCGGTGCGGGTGCCCTCGAGCATGTCGTTGATCCAGCCCGCGGCCAGAACCCTGTTCGCCATGACGTCGACCGGCGACGAGTGGCCCATCGCGAGGTAGGCGAAGTACTGCACGATCGGGGCGGTGGTCTGCATGCCGTCGGCGTGGTGCCCACCCCTGATCGTCACCCCGGTGAACATGCCGGGCCGCACGAGGTCGAGCTTGCGGTTGGTGTCGCCGTACCAGTTCCAGCGGCTCGGGTCGGCCGCGATGTTGTAGACCGGCACCGACAGCGGGATCTTGGCCAGGTCCTGGGACAGGAAGCTCAGCGTGCCGACGCCGTCGAACATCACCAGCCCGGCCAGGTCGTCGATGTTGCCCGCCTCGGCCATGTAGCGCCCGACCATCGCGATCAGTCCGCCGCCGGCCGAGTGCCCGGCGAGCACGAGCTTCGTCGGCAGCTCACCGTCGTAGCCGGCGGCCCGGGCGCTGGCGGTCAGCGCGGCCCGGTCGCCGGTGAACAGCTCGGCGATCGCGCGGCCGGTGGTCGGCCATTCCAGCGGGTAGTTGTCGACGTCGAAGAAGTTCCACGTGAGCGTCGGCACGACGACGACGCTGCTGGTCTTCTCCGCGAGGTACGCCGCGGTGGCGCTGTAGAACGACGCGTTGGCCAGGAAGCCGTGCTGCAGGTAGATCAGGCCGGCCGGGGTGTCGGTGTCGGGGAAGTACCAATCGGCGGGGACGTCCTTGTGGCCGCCGATGGTCAGCGTCGAGGACTCCACCCGGACCGTGCTGCCGAACGGGGCCCGGACCGGGCCGGCGAAGAACTGCATGGCGTCGGTGTAGAAGTCGTAGAACTTCGTGCTGATGTTGTTGAGCACCTCGAGCAGCGTCGGCTTGGGCGTCACGGGCGGGGCCTGCGCCGCGGCGAGGCGCATGACCGCCGCGCCGTCCGGCGACCCGAGATCGGTGTCGACACTGAGCGCGTAGGTGCTCGGCTGCGCGGGCCGAACGGCGTGCCGTCCGGACGGCTGGGCCGCGGGCTGCGGGGCGTCCTCGTCGGTCGCCTGCTGCTCGGTCGAGGGCGCCTCGGACTCCGTCTCGGTGTCGGGGGCCTCGCTCTCAGGCGCCTCGGCCTCGGGGGCGCGATGCTTGCCTCCACTCGACGACGCCTTCGTCGGCGGCGTCTCCGTGTCCTCATGCTCGGACTCCTGCTCGGACTCCTCCGATGCCGTCGACCCGGCGTCCTCGTTTTTCGGGTCGGACTTCGGATCGTCCTTGCCGCCCGAGGTCGTATCCGTTTTCGTCTCGGAAGCGGTGTCCGATTTCTTGTCCGGTGCGGGCGTGCCCGCGTCGTCGGTGCCGCCAGCATTCGATGACGCCCGGGATTGCCCGCCGGACGATGTTCCGTCGTCGGCCGCGGCGACTCCCGCACCTGCCAGCATTGCTGCCGACACTCCCCCCGTCAGTACGCCTGCCCCCAACCAGACCCGATAGCGGTCGACCATTGCTCTCCTGTTGTCAGAAATCGCGCAGCAACGACGCTTCCACGCCGCACGTGCACTTTCGTGCACGAACATGCGATTCTGGCAAACTGTATAGGCCAGCAGAACAGGTCCGCAAGAGCCGACCCGCGAAATTTGACGCGCTGTTCAGTACTCGCCAATTCACGCGCGCTACCGGGCTTTGCCGCCGATGATCAAGATCGTGGTCAGGGCCGGTTTCGGGCTGTGCGCCGCCGGGACGTCCCCGGCGTGCGGATTCAGCAACCGCGGCCCGACGTCACGTCACAGACGCCGCCGGCGCACGTCAAACTCGGAGTTGATTGCTGGAATCGGCGCACACCGACGCGTCACGGCACCATGCAGGATCGTGAGAGCCCGGTCGCCCGGGCGGGGGTCAGCGGTCGCCGGCGACCGGGATGCGCCCGGTGGGCGCGTCGTCCTCGGCACGCTCGTTGTCGTAGTCGCGCGTCGGGTACTGGTTCGTGCCGTCGAGGTCGGCGCGGATGGCTTCCTGCGCGGCCGGCGGCAGGGTGTGCATGATCTCGCGCACCCGGGCCTGGCGGCGGGCGACGGCCTTGCGTTCGGGCATGCCCGGGGTGGCCATCACCTGCGGCGGCACGCCTTCGATCTCCTCGGTGCCACCGTCGTGGTGCCCGGCATCGACCATGGCCTGCTCTTCGGCCATCGTCGACTCATCCTTCTCCTCCGACATCCCGATCGGCCCGATACGGCGACCGTTGAGGAACTGCTTGACCACCGGCTCGTCGGAGGTCAACAGCACCTCGCGGGGACCGAACATCACCAGGTGCTTGCGGAACAACATGCCCATGTTGTCGGGCACCGTGCGGGCGATGTTGATGTTGTGCGTGACGATCAGGATGGTGCAGTCGATCTGGGCGTTGATGTCGATCAGCAGCTGCGACAGATAGGCGGTACGCACCGGATCCAGACCCGAGTCGGGCTCGTCGCACAGGATGATCTGCGGGTCCAGCACCAACGACCGGGCCAGCCCGGCGCGCTTGCGCATACCGCCGGAGATCTCCCCGGGGAACTTGTCCTCGTCCCCGCCCAGACCGACCAGATCCAGCTTCTCCATCACGATCTGACGGATCTCGGATTCCTTCTTCTTCGTGTGCTCACGAAGCGGGAACGCGGTGTTGTCGTACAGGCTCATCGAACCGAACAGCGCACCGTCCTGGAACATGACACCGAACAGCGTGCGGATCTCGTAGAGCTCCTTGGCCGAGCACTCGATGATGTTCGTGCCGTCGACGATGATCTTGCCCCGCTCCGGGCGCAGCAATCCGATCAGCGACTTCAGGAACACCGACTTACCGGTACCCGACGGGCCGAGCAGCACGCTCACCTCACCGGCAGGCAGGTCGAACGTGACGTCTTCCCAGATTCGCTGTGAGCCGAAGGACTTGGTCAATCCCTCAACCTGAATGCCAATGCCCACGCGAATTCCTCTCGCCAGTCTCAGACATGCTCGTCACAGGCTCCCCGCCTGTGGCTTGAGTCACTGTAACCTACCCGGTCACGCCGCAGCACAGGGTCGGTCAAGCTGCCGGGAACGCTCCGCAGCCACCGAGCCCACAACGTAGCGTGGGGCTGGTCTGTTTGCCAGACCAGCCCCACGGCTGACGTTGTCGTCAACACGTCCCGGTGTCGGGAACGGCGACGGGAACTACTTGACGGTGACCGACGCGCCGGCAGCCTCGAGCTTGGCCTTGGCGTCCTCGGCGGCCTCCTTGGTGACCTTCTCGAGCAGCGGCTTGGGCGCGCTGTCGACCAGATCCTTGGCCTCCTTGAGGCCCAGGCCGGACACGATCTCGCGGACGACCTTGATGACGCCGATCTTCTTCTCGCCGGCACCCTCGAGGATGACGTCGAACTCCGACTGCTCCTCGGCGGCCTCGGCGGGGGCACCGGCGGCGGGGCCGGCAGCGGCGACGGCGACCGGCGCCGCGGCGGTGACCTCGAAGGTCTCCTCGAACTTCTTGACGAACTCCGACAGCTCGAGCAGCGTGAGCTCCTTGAATGCCTCGAGCAGGTCGTCGGTGGACAGCTTGGCCATGATGGTCCTTCCTTGGTTACTTCTGAGCTAGTGGGTGGTGAACTAGGTGCGGAAGCCGCTACTCGGCTTCCTCAGCGGCCTTCTTCTCTTGCAGCGCGGCGGCCAGACGTGCGACCTGCGACGCCGGAGCGTTGAACAGACCGGCGGCCTTGGCCAGATTCGCCTTCATCGCGCCGGCCATCTTGGCCAGCAGCACCTCGCGCGACTCGAGGTCCGCGATGCGGTTGACCTCGTCGACGGACAGCGCGCGGCCGTCCATGTAGCCGCCCTTGATGACCAGCGCCTTGTTGTCCTTGGCGAACGTCTTGATCGCCTTGGCGGCGTCGACGGCCTCGCCCTTGACGAACGCGATCGCGGTGGGCCCGACGAACAGCTCGTCGAGGCCCTCGATGCCCGCCTCCGCCGCGGCACGCTTGACCAGCGTGTTCTTGGCGACGGAGTAGGTGGCGGAATCACCGAGCGAACGGCGCAGGTCCTTGAGGTTGGCGACGGTCAGTCCGCGGTACTCGGTGACGAGCGTCGCCGAAGCCTCCTTGAACTGCTCGGCGATGTCGGCAACCGCGGTGGCCTTGTCAGCCTTGGCCATGCATGCCTCCTCGTGGTTGATTTCGGTCGTTCCACCTCGACCGACCCGGGAAAGCACAACGCCCCGACGCAGACAGGTCGGGGCGCACACGTAGACGTACTAGCCTCGTCCTCCTGCGTGGGCCGCCGGGTATCTGATGAGCCGCTTGCGCGAAGAACAACGGATACGTCCGGACCTTCGACCGATTGCTCGGTGACCGACGGTCTTCGGTGGAACCGTGCCAGGATAGCCTGCCCCCGCCCGATCAGCCAAAACGGCCGAGGGCGGCGGCGCCGACCAGTCCCGCGTCGCCGCCGAGACGGGCCGGCACCACGGTCAGGCCGGCGAGGAAGTCCAGCCCGGCGTACGTCGTCAGCGCCGCGCGCAGCGGGTCGAACAGCAACGCGCCGGATTTCGCGACGCCGCCGCCGATGACGACCAGGTCCAGGTCGCAGACCGCGGCCACCGAAGCGATCATCCGGGCCAGCGCGTCGGCTCCGCGCGCGAAGGCCTGCAACGCCACCGGGTGGCCGCGCAGCGCGTCGTCGGCGAGTTCCTTCGCATCGGCTTCCGGCGGCGCCTGCCATCCGTGGTCGCGGGCCCAGCGGGCCAGGTGCGGGCCGGATGCGACGGTCTCGGCGCAGCCGCGGCCTCCGCAGGTGCACGGGTCGCCGCCGGGTTCGACGACGACGTGCCCGACGTGACCCGCGTTGCCGGAGCGGCCGTGGTACGGCGTGCCGTCGAGCACCAGGCCGCCGCCGATGCCGGTGGACACCACCATGCCGAGCAGGAAGCGGGCGTCGCGGCCGGCGCCGCGCCACCACTCCCCCATGGCCATGCACAGGCCGTCACCGCCGAGGCGCACCGGCAGCCCGGTCGCCTCGGCCACCCGTGCGACGAGGGGGAAGCCCCGCCACTGCGGGATGTTGATCGGGCTGACAGTGCCGGCGGGCACGTCGATGGGGCCTGCCGATCCGACGCCGACGGCGGTCACGTCGGTACCGGAGGCGGCGCGGACGTCGGCGAGGAGCGCGGCGACGGCCGCCCACACGCTCTCCGCGTCACCGTGCGGGGTGGGGCGCTGTTCGTGGTGGGTGAGGGTGCCGTCGGCGTCGACCAGACCGGCGGCGATCTTCGTTCCGCCGATGTCGAGGGCCAGGATCGGTGCGGTCATCAGTGGCTGTGGGTGTGGTCGGGCTGCCGCGGATCACCGGGATGCTCGTAGCCGGGCGCGAGCTGCACCAGTTCGGCGCAGCGGGCGTCCAGCCAGCGACGGTAGGCGCGTCGCCGCGCCGACGCGCAGAGATGTTCGACGACAGCGCTTTCCGGCATGCGGCCGGGGTTTCGGGCGTGGTAGTCGGCCACCGCGTCGGTGTTTACGACCACCCCGGCCGTGACGTCGGCGAACACCGCGCGCCCGACCGGGTCGGCGAGCGTGGCCGCGGCGACGCTGCCGATCTCCATGTGCGCCAGGGTGTCGGGCAGCAGTTCGGCGTGTGGCGGCGCGTCGGCGTCGCGCAGCGTCCCGGCCTCGTGGGCGACCACCCGCTCGGCCACCAGCACCTGGGTGAGCCAGCGCCGCAGCTGCCGTGCTTCCCGGGTGCCCGGCCGGGGCAGTGCGTGTTCGGGGGCGCGGGCGCGCACCGCTCGTTCGCGGGCGTCCACCTCGGCGACCGTCACCGGTTCGCCGGCGACCGTGGCCGCCACGTCTGCCCTCACCGCGTCACCTCGACCGACACCGCGGGGGTGTAGACGATCTCGCCGGCGCAGGCCACGCGGATCAGCGCCCACCAGCGCCCGGACTGCGCCCACCGCGGCGGCGTGACGTCGAACCGCAGGTCCACCGAGCCCCGCGCCGGAAGGACGTCGCCGATGACGTTGGGCGTCAACCACTCCCAGGTCCCCCACGGCGAGATCAGGTGCGCCTCGACGGCGAGGTCGGTGTGGGCATCGGTGGCGACGGTCACCCGCAACGGTGCGGTCTGGCCCGGCGCGAGCGTCACGGGAGCGGGCTCTGCCACGATGCGCAGCACCTGATCGTCGTGGCGCCCCAGCGACACCAGACACACGTCCTCGACGGTCTGGTGCCAGGCCGCGGGGATCGCGGCGCCGGTCGCCGCGAGTTCGGCGCGCACGGGGTACCAGCCGGGCGGGGCGGTCGCGGGGACGTCCAGGTCGACGACGGACTCGAGGTGTTCACCGGGCGGCAGGACGAAAGGCAGTTCGACGCCGTCGGGAGTCCAGTCCGGCGGCGCGACGATGCGCACCCTGCCGTGCAGCGCGGCGTCGGTGGCGTCGCTGGCGACGGTCAGCCGCAGCGACACCGGTCCGGCGTGATCGAGCACGAGTCGGTGGGGATGCAGGTGGGCGACCGCGGGCAGTCCGCCGAGCGGGGCGGGCCCGCGGTTGTGCAGCCAGTAGCGGCTGTAGAGCGGCTGGGCCGGTTCGGCATCGGGCCCGAGCGGCGCACCGTCGGCGTCGAGCACCCGGGACAGGTTCAACGGCGTTCGCAGCGTGGCGATCTCGTAGCCGCCCAACTGCAGCGCATCAGTGGACGCCTGGACGGGTTCTTCGTTCAGATCGAGGCGCTCCGCCCCCGAGACGGTGCGCAGCCCGGATTGCAGCGTCACCTGCGCGCCGCGGCCCAGCGTCTCGACCAACCGGATCGCGATGTCGTCGGTCGGGCCGACCCGCCGGGCACTCCCCTGCGCGGTGGGGTTACCCACCCTCTTGATCGCACCCACCGCGACGTCGCCGGCGGGGTGCACCTCGAGCAGCGACCCCCACGCGGGCAGGCCTCCGCCGCGCGGATCGTGGTGCGCGCGGACGGCGATCAGCTCGTTGTTGAATTCCGCGCTGCGCGCCGGCATTCCGAGGTCGCGCCAGTCACCGGCTCCGGTGACCACGGCGTAGTCGAAGGTGTGCGTCCAGTGCTGCAGCCCGAAGCCGGAGCCGTCGGGGGCGGTGCGGCGCGGCGGGTCGATCCAGGTGCCCGACGGCCAGCCCGTGCAGGACCGCATCAGCGACAGGTGCAGCGTGCCGTCGGTGTCGACGGCGAAGCCCGGGATCCCGCGGTTGACGATGGCGACCGTGTGGGATGCGCACTCCTGCGCCACATCCTGGTCGACGCCGATCTCGCCATCGGCCAGGTCGGCGACCAGTGCGGCGACTGCGGCCACGGTGTCCCCGTCCGCGCCCACCACCAGAACCGGTAGCGCCCGTGGCGCACGCAGGTCAGCGCCGGGCACCCAAACGTCACGCAGCGGCGCTGAGGCGGGCACCCACACCCGGGCAGCCGCCGCTGGCGCGTCCAGAACCGTTGCAGTGAAGGCGTTGTCGCCGATGCTGATGCGGATGTCGGGCAGGTTCGAGTCGACCGACAGGTCACCGTAGCGGGGAGCGTCGGCGCTGCTGCAGGTCGCGGTCACGCCGGCGCGGCCGAGCGCGGCCATCAGCTCGCGGACCGCGGCGAGCAGCGGCGCATCGGCGGCGGCCGGGACCACCACCTCGGCGACCGCGATCGCGCGTGCCGCGGTGCCGCGGAACCGGATCCGCGCCGTCGCAGACAGGCCGAACCAGCCGTGGGCCGGGTTGTCGAGCGTGTACGGGTGAACGGCCGTGTCGACCGACTCGGCCGAGCCCGGTTCGTGCAGCAGCGCGAAGCCGCGCCCGATCACGGCGTTGCCCACCTCGCTGACCGGCATGGCGCCCGGCACCGGGCAGGGCCACCGCAGCCGCAGCAGTCGGTCCTCGCCGATGAAGTCGTCGACGGTGGTGCGGCAGTCCAGGCGGTCGACGCCGTGCCACAGCGTCAACGTCTGGGTGTAGCGCAGCACCCCGGGGATCTCCCCGGTGACGACCAGACGCTCGCCGATGTCGCAGCGGTACCGGGTCACCGTCGCTGCCGGCGACTGCGCCGACGTGACGACCGGGCCTCGCGGCAGCAGGTGCCACGGCCCCTCTCCGGCGGTCGGGTGCGCGGGATACTCGTCGTAGACGGCGATTTCGTTGCCGACACGGCCCGCGGCCAGGAGTTCGCGACCGCCCGCCACCAGGGAGCTGACGCCCCCGCCACGGGACGCGTCCACCGCGACCGTGAGGATGTCGTTCGCGATGATGGTGCCCGGCAGCGCTTTCCAGTCTTGTGCGGCGTCGCCCGGCTCCAGCCGGTAGGACCGCCAGCCCAGCGACGGGACGTCGCGGGCCAGCCAGGTCAGCGCATGGCCGTCGCGCTCGGCGACCACGGCGACTGCCGCGCCGTCGGCGTCGACGACACGGCCGTGCCACGGCTCGTCGAGATAGACGGTGACGACATCGGTCCGATTGTGTGCCAACGGGTTCCAGACCACCACCGTGGCGTCGACGGCGTCGGAGAGCAGTGTCAGCGCACGGTCGGTGATTCCGCGGCCGAGCTGCCACGCATCCCGCCACCCGGTGAGCAGGTCCAGGTACACCTGGTCGGACTCCGAACCGGTGATCGCGTCGTGGTGGGCGCCGTAGGCAAGTTGCACCCAGGCCTTCGCCAGCGCCGCCTCCGGATAGGCGGCGCCGGTCAGCGCGCCCGCGAACACCGCGAACCGCTCGCCGGTCAGCACGGCGTTCTCGGCGGCGCGGTTGGCCTGCTTGGTGTCGATGTAGGAGACGTCCTTGCCGGTGTAGATCGGGTTCATGTCGCGGGTCTGCGGCGCGGGCGTCACGCCCCGCTCGGCGGCGTCGGCACGCACCGCGGCGAAGAACTCCCCCGGCACCGCGCACACGAACCGCGGCCAGGTGTAGCGGGCGTTCCAGTCGCGGTGGATGTCGGTGACCCACTTGTTGGGCGGGGTGTAGTCGGTGCCGACGGGCAGCAGTACGTTGCGGGTCAGCGCGACCTTCTTCAGCTGGCGGAACAACTCGTAGGTCGCCGCCTCGGCCTCGGCCAGCGTCGGTGCGGAGTCCATCCACCACCCCGCCGCGTAGTGGGCGGGCATGTAGTGGGTGAGCAGCCCGCGGCCCGAGGGCGCCATCCACTCGAATTCGCTGGCGAACTGCATGCGTTCGGGGTCACCGGCCCGCCCGTTCTCGGTGGCCATCGGTCCCCACTGGTGGTGCGGCCCGCGGGCCCAGGAGCTCGACGTCAGGCCGGCGTCGGCGGCCATGCCCGGGAACTGGGGATCGTGGCCGAAGACGTCGAGCTGCCAGGCGGTCGTCGGCGAGGCTCCCAGCACGTCGCGCTGAAAACCGATGCCGTGTACGAAGTTCCGGATCGCGGTCTCCGGACCGGTGAGGTTGGTGTTGGGTTCGTTGTAGGTGCCGCCCATGATCTCGACCCGGCCCTCGGCGAGGAACCTGCGCAGGTCGGCCCGCTCCTCGGGGTGGGTGTCCCAGAACGGTTTGAGGTAGTCGACCTCGGCGAGCACGAACTTGTACACCGGGTCCTGCCGGGCCATCTCGAGGTGTGCGCGGACGAGGTCGAACCCGTTGGTCTGCCGGCAGCGGCCGGGCGGATCCTCGGTCCACAGACTGGTGTAGGCGGCCTGGGTGTTCCACCACACCGGGTCGTAGTGGAAGTGGCTGATCATGAACATGGTCCAGCCGGGCTCGGCGACGACGAAGTCGAACTCGAGGGAACTGTCGCCGGCGATCACCCGCGCCGGACGGCGCTGCCCGGTCACCGGATCGGTGACGCGCACGGCGACCTCGACGAAGCCGTCACCTGGCCCGGTGGTGACCTCGGCGACCGTCGTCAGCCCGGGTCCCTCCACCTGCACGGGAGTTCGCGAGGTCCCTGCGCGGTACGCGACCCGGACCAACTGCACCGCGGCGTCGGGCGGGCCGGAGAACAGATCCGTCGACTCCGCGGAGGTGACGTGCACCACCACACCCTACGGGCGCGCACGCACCGATCCCCCGCGTTCGGCGTAGTGTCTCCGCCCCTACTGCAGTGGCCCCGCCGCCCCTTCGGCGGCGGCCACCACCGCGCCGGACTGCACCAGCGCCACGGCAGCCGTCAGCTCCGGCGCCAGGTAGCGGTCGGGGCCGGGACCGGCGACGTGCCGACGCAGCAGCGCGACCACGGCACCGGTGGCGGGCGAGGGGGTCAGCGGGCTGCGCATGTCGATGCCGCGCGCCGCGGTGAGCACCTCCACGGCCAGTACGCGACCGAGACCGTCGATCGCGCGGCGCAGCTTGCGCGCCGCGGACCACCCCATCGACACGTGGTCCTCCTGCATCGCCGAGGACGGGATCGAGTCGGCGCTCGCCGGTGCCGCCAGCCGCTTGAGCTCCGAGACGATCCCGGCCTGCGTGTACTGGGCGATCATGTGGCCGCTGTCGACGCCGGGGTCGTGGGCCAGGAACGCGTTGAGCCCGTGATTGCGGGCCACGTCCAGGAAGCGGTCGGTACGGCGCTCGCTGATGCTCGCCAGATCGGCCACGGCGATGGCGAGGAAGTCGAGCACGTAGGCCACCGGTGCGCCGTGAAAATTGCCGTTGGACTCGACCCGGCCGTCCGGGGTGACGACGGGATTGTCGATGACACTGGCCATTTCGCGCTCCGCGACGGCTAGCGCATGCGCGGCGGTGTCCCGACCCGCCCCGGCCACCTGCGGTGCGCAGCGCAGCGAATACGCATCCTGCACGTATGTGCAGTCGGGGGTCTGATGGCTGGCGACGATCGCCGAGTCGGCCAGCAGCGCCCGGATGTTCGCCGCCGACGCGGCCTGCCCGGGGTGCGGCCGCAGCTGCTGCAGGTCCTCGGCGAACACCCGGTCGGTGCCCAGTTGACCCTCGACGCTCATCGCCGCGGCGATGTCGGCGACGCGGAACAGGTTGTCCAGGTCTGCGAGCGCGAGGATCAGCTGTCCGAGCATGCCGTCGGTGCCGTTGATGAGCGCGAGCCCTTCCTTCTCGGCGAAGACGACGGGTTCCAGGCCGTGGGAGACCAGCGCGCCGGCGCTGGGCTGCAGCGCACCGTCCCGATCACGGACGTGCCCCTCCCCCATGACCGCGAGTGCGACGTGTGCCAGCGGAGCGAGATCGCCGGAGCAGCCCAGACTTCCGTACTCGTACACCACCGGGGTCAGCCCGGCGGACAACAGGTTGGCGTAAGCCTGGGCTGTCTCGCGACGCACCCCGGTACGCCCGCTGGCGAGTGTCGAAAGCCGCAACAGCATCATCGCGCGCACCACCTCGCGTTCCACCTCGGCGCCCGAGCCCGCGGCGTGCGAGCGAATCAGACTGCGCTGCAGGGCCGTCCGCATGTCCAGCGGAATGTGCCGGGTGGCGAGTGCCCCGAACCCGGTCGAGACCCCGTACACCGGCGTCGGATCGGCGGCCAGCGCCTCGATGTGGCGGCGGCTCTGCTCGATCGCGGTGACCGCGTCGTCGGCGAGCACGACGGGAGCGTCGGCCCGGGCGACCGCGACGACGTCGTCGAAGCTGACGGGACCGATGCCGACGGTGACTGTCATGTGCGCAAACCTAGGGCGTGCGGCCCCGGTTCCGGACCGGCCCCCGGGGAGTTAGTGTCTCGGATCTCAGACACCCGGCGCGTCGAACCAGCCCTCCGGGCCGTGCCCGGACAACGCCGCGGTCAGCTCGCTCGCGGCCGTGCGGACCGCGTGCACCAGATCCGGGTGCGATGCCCGGGTGTGGTCCTGGCGCCACGTCACGCTGATCGCGGCACAGGGGCGGCCCGAATGATCGAAGGCGCAGGCCGCCACGGACTGCAGCCCCGCGGTGACGAGCCCGATCTCCTCGGACCACCGCTGCCGTCGCTCCGCGGCGAGCACCCGCCGGAGCTCGGGCAGCGTGGCCGGGCCCTGGCCGGTGCGGTCGACGAACCCGCGTGTCGACGGGAACAGCGCCCGCACCTGCGCCGCCGACAGGTGCGCCAGCAGGGAGCGCCCGTTGGCGGTGAGGTGCGCGGGCAGTCGGACGCCGACGTCGGTGACCAGCGTGACCGGAATCCGGGCCACGGCGGGTTGCTCCTTGAGCAGGTACAGGCTTTCGGCGCCGTGCAGGACGCCGAGGTGCGCGGTCTCGCCGACCTGGGCGACCAGGCGCCGCAGCACCGGGCGGGCGAGGAGCTCCAGCGGCTCGTGGCGCAGGTAGGCCGACCCGATCTCGAAGGCGGCCATGCCCAGCCCGTAGGTGCGCCGGTCGGGGAAATGCACGACGAATCCGCGCGCGATCAGCACGTCGAGCAGGTGGTAGGTCGACGAGCGCGGGATCCTGAGGTCGCGGGCCACCGCGGCACCGGACACCGGACCGGGCTTACCCGCGAGGTACAGCAGCACGTCCAGGGCTCGGCCGACGGCGGGTGAGGTGCTCGACATCGGCGGCCCCTCCACGTCTCGGATACGAGACACTAGCCGCTGGAATGCTCTGGAGCAATGGTGCGCGGTCGGGTGTGCTGGACGCCATGGGAACCACGACGTCGTCATCGCCGCGCCCCGTGCGTGCGCCGCGGGGTAGCGAGATCACCTGCAAGGGCTGGCAACAGGAGGCCGTGTTGCGGATGCTGATGAACAACCTCGATCCGGAGGTCGCCGAGCATCCCGACGAACTCGTCGTCTACGGCGGCACCGGGCGCGCCGTGCGCAGCTGGGAGGCGTTCGACGCGATCGTCGCCACGCTGCGCACACTCGAGGACGACGAAACCATGCTGGTGCAGTCCGGTAAGCCGGTCGGCGTGTTCCGCACCCACGAGTGGTCGCCGCGGGTGTTGATCGCCAACTCCAATCTCGTTGGCGACTGGGCGAACTGGGAGAAGTTCCGCGAGCTCGAGGCGGCCGGGCTCATGATGTACGGTCAGATGACCGCGGGGTCGTGGATCTACATCGGCACCCAGGGCATCCTGCAGGGCACCTACGAGACGTTCGGCGCCGTCGCGCGCAAGCGGTTCGACGGCACACTCGCCGGCACGATCACGCTGACCGCCGGCCTCGGCGGTATGGGCGGCGCGCAGCCGCTGGCCGTCACGATGAACTCCGGCGTCGCGATCTGCGTCGACTGCGACCCGAGTCGGATCCGGCGCCGCATCGAACAGCGCTACCTCGACACCAGCGCCGAGTCGATCGACGACGCGCTGCGCCTGGCCGTCGAGGCCCGCGACGCGGGGCGGCCGCTGTCGATCGGACTGCTCGGCAACGCCGCGGAGATCTTTCCCGAATTCCTCGACCGGGGCGCGCCCATTGACATCGTCACCGATCAGACCTCGGCGCACGACCCGTTGTCCTACCTGCCGATCGGGGTCGCGTTCGAGGACATGAAGACGATGGCCGACAAGGACGCGGCCTGGTTCACCGAGCAGGCGCAGGCCTCGATGGCCACGCACGTCGCGGCGATGGTGGGCTTCCAGGACAAGGGCGCGGAGGTCTTCGACTACGGCAACTCGATCCGTGACGAAGCCCGCAAGGCCGGCTACGACAGGGCCTTCGACTTCCCCGGCTTCGTGCCGGCCTACATCCGTCCGCAGTTCGAGGAGGGGCTCGGCCCGTTCCGCTGGGTGGCGCTCTCCGGTGATCCGAAGGACATCGAGGTCACCGATCGCGCCGTGATGGAGCTGTTCCCGGACAACGAGCACCTGCGCCGCTGGCTCACCATGGCCGGGGAGAAGGTGGCGTATCAGGGCCTGCCCGCACGCATCTGCTGGCTCGGCTACGGCGAACGCCACCGCGCGGGCCTCAAGTTCAACGAGCTGGTGGCGTCGGGGGCGGTGTCCGCGCCGATCGTGATCGGCCGGGACCACCTGGACTCGGGGTCGGTGGCGTCCCCGTACCGCGAGACCGAGGCGATGCTCGACGGGTCCGACGCCATCGCCGACTGGCCACTGCTCAACGCCCTGGTGAACACCGCCTCGGGAGCCTCGTGGGTGTCGATCCACCACGGCGGCGGGGTCGGCATGGGTCGGTCCATCCACGCCGGCCAGGTGTGCGTCGCCGACGGATCCGCGCTCGCCGCCCAGAAGCTCGAGCGCGTGCTGACCAACGATCCCGGTATGGGCGTCATCCGCCACGTGGACGCGGGCTACGAGTACGCCACCCGGGTCGCCGCGGAGCGAGGGGTTCGAATCCCGATGCAGGACAGCCGAGATGACGTTTGACGGCCTGTGGAACTCGATTCTCGACATTGGCCGTGACCCCGCCGGCGGTTACCGCCGGTTCGCCTGGACCACCGCCGATCTGACGCTGCGCGAATGGTTCACCGGCGAGGCGGCCCGTCGCGGGATGACGGTCGAGGAGGACCGCAACGGCAACGTCTGGGCGTGGTGGATGCCGGCCGGCTGGATCGGCGATCCCGTGGGCGCCTTCGTCACCGGTTCCCATCTGGACTCCGTGCCGGGTGGGGGCGCGTTCGACGGACCGCTGGGCATCGTGTCGGCGTTCGCCGCGATCGACGACCTCATCGGTCGCGGGGTCAGCCCGCGGATCCCGGTGGCGGTCGTCGCCTTCTCCGACGAGGAGGGCGGCCGGTTCGGCGTGGCCTGCGTCGGATCCCAGTTGTCCACCGGTGCCGTCACGGCCGAGCGCGCGCTGAACCTGCGCGACGCGGACGGCATCACACTGGCCGAGGCGCTGCGGGCCGCGGGCAGGGATCCCGAACACGTCGGCGTCGACCCGCGGCTGGTCGAGCGGGTCGGTGTCTATGTCGAGTTGCACGTCGAGCAGGGTCGCGCACTGGATCTGATGGATCGCCCCGTCGCCGTGGCCTCGGCGATCTGGCCGCACGGACGATGGCGCTTCCGGTTCCGCGGCGAGGGCAACCACGCGGGCACCACGCGACTGGTCGACCGGCGTGATCCGATGCTGGCATTCGCCTCGACGGTGCGGGCGGCCCGCGACCGGGCCACCGTGCACGATGCCGTCGCGACGTTCGGCAAGCTCGCCGTGACGCCCAACGGCGCCAACGCGATTCCGTCGCAGCTGGAGGCCTGGCTGGACGCGCGGGCCGCCGACGAGGACACACTGGCCGCGATGGTCGAGGCGATCGCCGCCGACGCGTCCGCTTTCGCCGAGGGCGACCGGATCTCAATGGAGGTCGACGTCGAATCCGTCAGCCCGGCCGTGGTCTTTCCCGATCAGCCGCGGGAGCGCATCGTGCGCGCGCTCGTGGGGCTCGGCGACGTCCCCGTGCTGCCGACGCAGGCCGGGCACGACGCCGGGGTGCTGTCGGCGACGGTGCCGACAGCGATGCTGTTCGTGCGCAACCCGACCGGGATCTCGCATTCCCCCGACGAGTACGCCGAGATCGCCGACTGCAGGCTGGGAGCCCACGCCCTGGCCGACGTGATGGCCGACTGGGTGACCGGGTGAGCGGCGCGTGGTGGTGTGAGCACGCCTGGGTCGACGGTCGCGTCGCCGATGGTGTGCTCGTCACGACGACCGACGGCGTGATCGACGCCGTCGACACCGATCGGGCTCCCACCGGTACATGCCTGCAGGGCTTGGTGATTCCCGGTCTGGCCAACGCGCATTCGCATGCCTTCCACCGCGCGTTGCGGGCCCACACCCAGCGTGGCGGCGGTTCGTTCTGGACGTGGCGCGAGGCGATGTACCGCATCGCCGACCGCCTCACCCCGCAGAGCTACCTGGAGCTGGCCCGCGCGGTGTACACCGAGATGGCATCGGCGGGTATCACCGCGGTCGGCGAGTTCCACTACCTGCACCACGGCCCCGGCGGCGTGCCCTACGCCGACCCCAACGAGATGGGCCGGGCGCTGATCTCCGCGGCCGCCGACGCCGGTGTCCGGCTCACGCTGCTCGACACCTGTTATCTGACGGCGGGACCGGCCGGCGAGCCCCTCGACGGTCCGCAGCTGCGGTTCGGTGACGGCGATGCCGACCGGTGGGCCCAGCGAGCTGATGCGCTACGGTCGGCCACCGAGGACGAACCACACGTATTCGTCGGCGCGGCAGTGCATTCCGTCCGCGCCGTGCCCGCCGAACAGCTCGCGCGGGTCGCGTCGTGGGCGCAGGCGTACGACGCGCCGCTGCACGTGCATTCCAGCGAGCAGGTCGCCGAGGTCGAGCAGTGCCTGGCCGTGTACGGCTGCACGCCGACCGCGCTGCTGCGCGAGCACGGCGTGTTGGGGACGCGCACGACCGCGGTGCACGCGACGCACCTGACCCGACAGGACATCGCCGATATGCGGGCCACCTCCACCGGCACCTGCTTCTGCCCCACCACTGAGCGCGATCTGGGCGACGGAATCGGGCCCGCCCCAGCACTACTCGAAGGACCGGGCCCGTTCAGCCTGGGCACCGACAGCCACGCGATGATCGACCTCCTCGAAGAGGCGCGGGCCGTCGAACTCGACGAACGGCTCGCCGGCCGTCGCCGCGGCACGATTCCCGCGGCTCGACTGCTCGACGCCGCGACCGTCGGCGGCCAGCAGGCGCTGGGCTGGACGACCGCGGGCCGGCTCGAGCCCGGCGCGCGAGCCGATCTGGTGGCCGTCGACCTCGCGTCGGTGCGCACGGCGGGCGGCGGCGCCACCGCCGAGAACGTCGTGTTCGCCGCGTCGGCCGCCGACATCACCGACGTCGTCGTCGACGGGCGTACCGTCGTCACCGACCGGCGCCACCGCCTCGATGCCGGGCGCGCCCTGGCAGAGATCATCGGGGAGATGTGGTCGTGACCGTTCTGTACGACGACATCGGCGAGCTCGTCACCAACGACCCGGCCGCCGGGGACGGCAGCCCCCTCGGCGTCATCACCGGGGCCGCGCTGCTGGTCGACGGTGACCGCATCGCCTGGGTGGGACCGAAACATGAAGCGCCCGGCGCAGATCGACGCGTCGACTGCGGCGGCACGAGCGTGATGCCCGGCTTCGTCGACAGCCACGCCCACCTCGTCTTCGCCGGCGACCGGTCCGCCGAGTTCGCCGCGCGCATGGCGGGCCGGCCCTACGACGGCGGGGGCATCGCCGCCACGGTCGCGGCCACCCGCAGCGCCTCGAACGGGGCACTGTCGGCGAATGTGGCAAGGCTCGCGGCCGAATTGCGCCGCGGCGGCGTCACCACGTTCGAGACCAAGAGCGGCTACGGCTTGACCACCGTCGACGAGCAGCGCAGCCTCGAGCTGGCCACGTCGGTCACCACCGAGACCACGTTCCTCGGCGCCCATGTGGTCCCACTCGAATACCGCGACGATCGCGACGCCTACGTCCGGCTGGTGGCGGGCGACATGCTGGCGGCGTGCCGGGAGTATGCCCGCTGGATCGACGTGTTCTGTGACCGCGGCGCATTCGACGTCGACGAGGCCCGGTTCATCCTGAAGGCAGGCGTCGACGTCGGACTGGTGCCCCGCCTGCACGCGAGCCAGCTGGGCCCCGGCGACGGGATCCGGCTGGCCGTCGAACTCGGGGCGGCGTCGGTGGACCACTGCACCTACGCCACCGACGCCGACATCGACGCCCTGGCCGCCGGCGACACGGTCGCCACGCTGCTGCCGGGTGCCGAATTCTCCACGCGCGCACCGTGGCCCGATGCCCGCCGATTCCTGGACGCGGGCGTCACGGTGGCTCTGGCCACCGACTGCAACCCGGGTAGCTCGTACACCACGAGCATGGGCTTCTGCATCGCGGTGGCCGTGCGGGACATGGGCTTCACCCCCGCCGAGGCCCTCTGGGCGGCGACCGCGGGGGGCGCCAGGGCTCTGCGACGCGACGACATCGGCGTGCTCGCCGCCGGGAAACGCGCGGACCTCGTCCGCCTCGACGCCCCCTCCTACATCCACCTGGCCTACCGGCCCGGCGTCCCGCTCGTCGGCGACGTCGTGCGCGGCGGCGTCGGGGACTGACGCGCGGCCCGGGCGATCCGCTCGGCCACGACGCGCACCGCCTCGACGACCTCGGGCGGTTCCAGCACCTCGAAGTCGCAGCCGGGCAGCGCCAGCCACGGCACCATCCGCTGCGGGTCGTCGGCCCCGGCGGTGAGGATGCATGCGTCCGGACCGTCCGGCTCGATGTGCACCGAAGCCGTCGAAAAGCACTGCGCCACAATGTCATGCGGTGCCGAATAACGCACCCGGGCCACGTAGGGGTAGGGCGAGGAGCTGATCGCCCGGCGCACGTAGGACGCGGCGTCGGGCGCCTCGCGCGGGGTGAACGTGGTGCCGTGGGCGCGCACGTCGGACATCCGGTCCAGCCGCAGGCTGCGCCAGTCCGACCGGTCCCGGTCGTAGCAGAGCAGATACCAGCGCCGTCCCGTCGTCACGAGCTGGTAGGGCTCGACACGGCGGTGCGTGACGTTGCCGTGCAGGTCGACGTAGCCGGCGGTGACGTGCTCGTGGTCGCGGCTGGCCCGGGCGAGGGTCATCAGGACGTCCGGCTCGACCGGGGTCTCGGTGGGGGTGCCCAGCGTCACGGTCGTCTGGTGCACGGCCGCGACCTGCGAGCGCAGCCGCGCGGGCATCACCTGGTCGAGTTTGGACAGTGCGCGCAGCGCCGACTCCCCCACCCCGGCGACGCTGCCGCCCGCGGCGACGCGCAGGCACACCGCCATCGCGACCGCTTCGTCCGGGTCGAGCAACAGCGGGGGCAGCGCGGCCCCGGCGCCCAGCCGGTAGCCGCCGCCGACGCCGGTGCTGGCGTGCACGGGATAGCCGAGCTCGCGCAGCCGGTCGACGTCGCGGCGCACGCTGCGGGTGGTGACGCCGAGCCGCTCGGCCAGCTCCTCGCCGCTCCACACGCGGCGGGCCTGCAGCAGGCCGAGCAGCTGGAGCACCCGGCCGGTCGTTTCCGACATGCCGCCATCCTGCCCCACATTGAGGACAGAAACTGTCCGCATCGGGTGCGACAGTGACATCCATGAGCATCGATGTGGTGTCCGAACTGGCCGAACAGCTCGATCTGCACTGGCGGTCCCAGTTGCGGCCCCGCCTGGACGGCCTCGCCGACGACGAGTACTTCTGGGCGCCGGTGCCCGGCTGCTGGACCGTGCACCGCGACGGCGGCATCGATTTCGCGTTCCCGGCGCCCCGACCCGAGCCCGTCACCACGATCGCGTGGCGAATGGCGCACGTCATCGTCGGCGTACTCGCAATGCGCAACCACGCGCACTTCGGCGGACCGCCGGCCGACTACCAGAGCTGGTCCTACGCCACCGACGCCACCACGGCTCTGACTCAGCTCGACGACGCCTACCGGCGCTGGATCGAGGGGGTGCGGGGCCTGGACGAGGCACGGCTGGCGCAACCGGTCGGACCCGCCGAGGGACCGTGGGCACAGGCGCCGATGATCACGCTCGTCTTGCACATCACCCGCGAAGTCATCCACCACGGAGCCGAGATCGCGCTGCTGCGTGACCTCTACACCCACACCCACCCGAAGGAGAGCTGACATGGCCGCCATGCCCCCACCCATCGCCGACGAACGCGCCGGTCTGCGGGAGTACCTCACCGCGCAGCAGCACGCGTTCCACGCGATCGCGTTCGGGCTCACCGACGAACAGGCCCGCGCCACGCCGTCGGTGAGCGCGCTGTCGATCGGCGGGCTGATCAAACACGTCACCACGTGTCAGCGCGGGTGGATGGAACGCGTCGCCGCCGCCCCCGAGGCCGTCGCGGACGACAGCCGCCCGATGGAGGAGAGGGCCGCCGACTGGGAGGACGAGTTCAGGATGCGCGAGGACGAGACGCTCGCCGACGTGTTGGCGGCGTTCGACGCCCAGAATGCCGAGACGATCCGGCTGGTCGAGACGGCCGACCTCGGCGCGGCGGTGCCGGTGCCGCAGGACGCGCCGTGGTTCCCCAGGGACGTGGCGGCGTGGTCGGTGCGGTGGGTGTTCTTCCACATGATCGAGGAGCTGGCCCGCCACGCCGGACACGGCGACATCATCCGCGAGAGCATCGACGGCGCCACGCTCTACGAGCTGCTCGCGGGTGTCGAGGGCTGGCCGGAGACGGACTGGCTCAAGCCGTGGACGCCGGCCGTCACGCCGTAGTCAGCGCAGCACCAGCTGCAGCGCGTAGTCGACGACGACGTCGAGATCGTCGCCGAGGTGTCCGGCGAGCCACTGCTGGGCCAGTTCGGCCATCGCGCCGGTGTACATCGCGGCGCCGACCATGGCGGCGACGGGGTCGGTGTCGGGATGCAGCCGCCAGCCCTCGGTCAGCACGGCTTCGCGCAGCAGGTCCTGGGTCGCGGCGCGGCGCGCGGTCAGCACCGGGTTGGCGCGCGCGTCGGTGAACAGGACGCGCCCGCGCCGCGGATCGACGGAGCTGAACTCCAGCACCGCAGCCATCCCGGCCCGGGTGCGCGCCCGCAGCGACTCCCCTGCCGTGGCCATCGCCGCGCCGACCGCCTGCGCGAGTTCGGCGCTGACGCGGTCGTACACCGCGCCGAGCAGGTCGTCGAGGTCGGCGAAGCTCTCGTAGAAGTAGCGGGAGTTCAGCCCGCTCTCCCGGCACACCGAGCGGACGGCGAGCGCGGCCTCCCCGCCGTCGCCGAACAGCCGGTAGGCGGCGTCGACCAGCAGCTCGCGCCGCTCCGCGCGGCGGTCGGTGAGCGGGACGCCCGCCCACCGGGTGGGACTCGACACCCGGTCAGCCTAAGCCGCGCCGGCCCGGTTCTGGTCACATCCGTCGCCAAACTGTATTCTGGCCACACCTGTGACCACATTGGAGGATGCGATGTTCCTGCCGCACCAGCTCGTCGGCCAGATGCTCAATCAGCGTTTCGACCAGGACGTGCGGCGCCGCTTCTTCAAGGGCATGGAGTTCGCCGCGCCCGTCGGGGATCCCGGCTGGTTCGGGCCGGGCAGCGCGGTGTGGCATGTGCACTCCCACATGCACGCGCTGATCTTCGGCCTGCAGTGCGCGGCCTTCCTCGAGCGCCTCGACCCGTCGATCTACTGGATGGGCGTGCACCACTCCCGGCTCGTTCGCGACGACACCCGCGACGACCCGATGCCGCAGATCGACCCGAAGGGCGCGCTGACCCGGCTCGGACATTCGGTCGCGTTCTTCATCGGGACGGCGTACGGCTCCACCGAGACGGCCGAGCGGCTGGCCACCGCGGTGCGCTCGATGCACCACACCATCAAGGGCACCCGCCCCGACGGCGCGCGCTATGACGCCGACGATCCCGAGTGGCTGCGCTGGAACTACGCGACCGTGGTGTGGGGGATCGCCACCGCGCACGAGCTGTACCATCCGAACCCGTTGCGCGGCAACAAGATCGATCGTTACTACGGCGAGTTCGTGCGGGTCGGGCACGCGCTGGGCGGAACCGACCTGCCGACCACCAAGGCCGAGACGCTGGACTGCCTGAAGTCCTATCTGCCCAAGCTCGCGGTCACCTACGGCACCGCGATGGCGACGGGACCGCATCTGCCGCTGCCGCAGGCGGCGCTGAACTGGGCCGTCCGCGACACCATGCCGTCGTGGGCGCAGGGGCTGATCCAGCACAGCAACCCGAACATCGTCGAGCGCACCGCCCGGCGCGCGCTGGTGTGGTCGATCATCAACGGCGTCCATCTCGCCGCGGGTGCGGCGCCGGAGTTCGAGCAGGCCAAGGCGCGGGTCGCGGCGGGGACGACCGTGCCGCACACCCTGCCGACCTATCGGCCGGGCACCGACCCGGTGCGCACCCGCGAGGAACTCGAGGACGCGTTCGCCTGAGCCCCCGCGGAATAGCGTTCCTGGCTGCTGCAGCGCAGGAATCGCGACCAGGAATGCGCTTCCGCGGCAAGTGGGCCACTGTGACCCGGTGCACACATTTTTTCGCCGACCGGGGCTTTTTGGGACACTGCTGATATGAGCACCACGCGGAAAGCCGACAACAGCCAACATCGCGAGGTTGCCAGACTCGACCGGGTCCCGCTGCCGGTCGAGGCGGCCCGCATCGGAGCCACCGGGTGGCAGATCACCCGCACCGGCGCGCGCGTCGCCGCGAAACTGACCGGTCGCGGCTCCCTGCAGCAGAAGATCGTGAAGCAGATCCCGCAGACCTTCGCCGACCTGGGCCCCACCTACGTGAAGTTCGGGCAGATCATCGCGTCCAGCCCGGGCGCCTTCGGCGAACCGCTGAGCAGGGAGTTCCGCAGCCTGCTCGACCGGGTGCCGCCCGCGGACCCGAAGGAGATCCACAAGCTGTTCGTCGAGGACCTCGGCGACGACCCGGCCAACCTGTTCAAGACGTTCGACGAGACACCGTTCGCCTCGGCGTCGATCGCGCAGGTGCACTACGCGACGCTGCACAGCGGCGAGGAGGTCGTGGTGAAGATCCAGCGGCCGGGCATCCGCCGCCGGGTCGCCGCGGATTTGCAGATCCTCAAGCGCGGCGCGCGGCTGGTCGAGTTAGCCAAGCTGGGCCAGCGGCTGTCCGCGCAGGATGTGGTCGCCGATTTCGCCGACAACCTCGCCGAGGAACTCGACTTCCGGCTCGAGGCGCAGTCGATGGACGCGTGGGTAGCCCACATGCATGCGTCCCCGCTGGGCGCCAACATCCGGGTGCCCCAGGTGTACTGGGATCTGACCAGTGCGCGGGTGCTGACGATGGAACGCGTGCAGGGCACCCGCATCGACGAC
This sequence comes from Mycolicibacterium chubuense, assembly GCF_001044255.1. Taxonomy (GTDB): domain Bacteria; phylum Actinomycetota; class Actinomycetes; order Mycobacteriales; family Mycobacteriaceae; genus Mycobacterium; species Mycobacterium chubuense. Next base: position 20,458 of record NZ_JYNX01000018.1, on the reverse strand, counting down.
GTCGCGGCGATCCGCAAGAAGGGCTTCGACGGCACCGAGCTGGTCAAGGCGCTGCTGTTCAGCCTGTTCGAGGGCGGGCTGCGGCACGGCCTGTTCCACGGCGACCTGCACGCGGGCAACCTCTATGTCGACGACGACGGCAAGATCGTGTTCTTCGACTTCGGCATCATGGGCCGCATCGATCCCCGCACCCGCTGGCTGCTGCGTGAGCTGGTGTACGCGTTGCTGGTCAAGAAGGACCACGCGGCCGCGGGCAAGATCGTCGTGCTGATGGGCGCTGTGGGCACCGTCAAACCGGAGGCGGAGGCCGCCAAGGACCTGGAGAAGTTCGCGACCCCGTTGACGATGACATCGCTCGGCGATCTGAGCTACGCCGAGATCGGCAAGCAGCTCTCCGCGCTCGCCGAGGCCTACGACGTCAAGCTGCCCCGGGAGCTGGTGCTGATCGGCAAGCAGTTCCTCTATGTCGAGCGCTACATGAAGCTGCTCGCACCCTCGTGGCAGATGATGAGCGACCCCTCCCTGACGGGCTACTTCGCCAACTTCATGGTGGAAGTGTCCCGGGAACATTCCGCCGACGAGCGCTTGCGCGAGGAGCAGACAACCGAGGAGCTGGACGCCTGATGCAGGTCCGCACCGGTACCGCCCCGTCCGGCGAGATCGGCATCCACTACGAGGACATGGGCGATCCGGGCGACCCGGCGGTCGTGCTGATCATGGGCCTGGGCGCGCAGATGATCTTCTGGCGCAGCGGGTTCTGCGAGAAGCTGGTCAACCGGGGCCTACGGGTCATCCGCTTCGACAACCGCGACGTCGGGCTGTCCGGCAAGCTGCCCGGCCACCACTCCGGCGCGCCGCTGCTGCCGCGGATGGCGCGGTCGTTCGTCGGGCTGGCCAGCCCGGCGGCCTACACGCTCGAGGACATGGCCGACGACGCGGCCGCGCTGCTCGACCACCTCGACATCGACCGAGCGCATGTGGTCGGTGCGTCGATGGGCGGCATGATCGCCCAGGTGTTCGGGGCGCGCCACCACGCGCGCACCAGGAGCCTCGGCGTGATCTTCTCGAGCAACAACCAGGCGGCGCTGCCCCCGCCCGGCCCGCAGCAGCTGCTCGCGGTGCTGGGCAAGCCGGCCGGCAGCGACCGCGACGCGATCGTCGACAATGCGGTCCGGGTCACCAAGATCATCGGCAGCCCCGGCTTTCCCCGCCCTGACGACGTGATCCGCGCCGAGGCCGTCGAGGGCTATGACCGGTCCTACTACCCGGCCGGCGTCGGCAGGCAGTTCGCGGCGATCCTGGGCAGCGGCAGTCTGCGCCGCTACAACCGGCAGACCACCGCGCCGACCGTCGTCATCCACGGCAAGGCGGACAAGCTGATGCGGCCCTCGGGCGGGCGCGCCATCGCGCGCGCGATCCCCGGCGCCCGGCTGGTGCTGTTCGACGGCATGGGTCACGAGCTTCCCGAACCACTGTGGGACGACATCGTCGGCGAACTCGAGACGACGTTTGTCCAGGCCATGTGACCTGCGTCTCCGTCAATTCACAGTTTTCCGAAAAGACGTAGCATGCCTGTCGGGCACGCGTGACCGCCGTTTCAGGAGAACCTCTTCGGGCAGCGTCCCCAAGGAGCCACTCATGGCCTCGACCAAAAAACAACTGAAGCCGCATTTCGACGACGTCCAGGCGCATTACGACCTGTCCGACGAGTTCTTCCGGCTGTTCCTGGACCCGTCGCAGATGTACAGCTGCGCGTACTTCGAGCGCGACGACATGACGCTCGAGGAGGCTCAGCGCGCCAAGGTCGACCTCGCGCTGGGCAAGCTCGGTCTCGAGCCGGGCATGACGCTGCTCGACGTCGGGTGCGGCTGGGGCTACACGATGATGCGGGCGATCGAGCGTTACGACGTCAACGTCATCGGCCTGACGCTGAGCGAGAACCAGAAGGCGCACGTCGAGCGGATCTTCGCCGAGTCCGACAGCCCGCGGACCAAGGAGGTGCGGCTCGAGGGTTGGGAGAACTTCGACCAGCCCGTGGACCGCATCGTCTCGATCGGCGCCTTCGAGCACTTCGGCAAGGACCGCTGGGACGACTTCTTCGCCACCGCCTACCGGGTGCTGCCCGACGACGGCGTGATGCTGCTGCACACCATCACCGCGCTGACGATCCCGCAGATGATCGAACGCGGCATTCCGCTGACGTTCTCCGTGGCGCGGTTCATCAAGTTCATCCTCACCGAGATCTTCCCCGGCGGATACCTGCCGACCATCGAGCTCGTCGGCGAGCACGCGGGCAAGGCCGGGTTCACGCTGACCCGCGAACAGTCACTGCAGCCCCACTATGCGCGCACGCTCGATCTCTGGTCGGCCGCGCTGCAGGAACACCGGGACGAGGCGATCGCCGTCCAGTCCGAAGAGGTCTACGACCGGTACATGCACTACCTGACCGGGTGCGCGGACTCGTTCCGCAAGGGATACACCGACGTCAACCAGTTCACCCTGGTCAAACAACCCGTCTGAGCGGATTGGATCGGGCGACCGGCCACCAGATAGGCTGGTCGCCCGAGAAGCGTGTTTGCAGCAAGGCAGGGCCGCGCTTCGGTACGGTCGTCGCAACCGCACCATCTCATGAAGCACACGAAGTAGAGGGACGTAGAGAGACATGTCTGACCAATCCACCGGCACGAAGGATATGACTCCTCATTTCGAGGACATCCAGGCTCACTACGACCTGTCGGACGACTTCTTCGGCGTCTTCCAGGACCCGACCCGCAAGTACAGCTGCGCCTTCTTCACCGGTCCTGACGTCACGCTGTCGGAAGCTCAGATCGCCAACGTCGACCAGCACCTCGACCGGCTCGACCTGAAGCCGGGCATGACGCTGCTCGAGGTCGGCTGCGGCTGGGGCCTGACGCTGCAGCGGGCGATGGAGAAGTACGACGTCAACGTCATCGGCCTGACCCTGTCGAAGAACCAGAAGGCCTATTGCGACCAGCTGCTGGCCAAGCTCGACACCGAGCGCACCTTCGACGTCCGTCTCGAAGGCTGGGAGCAGTTCCACTCCCCCGTCGACCGGATCGTGTCCATCGAGGCGTTCGAGCACTTCGGCTTCGAGCGCTACGACGACTTCTTCAAGATGTGCTTCGAGGTGCTCCCCGAGGACGGCCGCATGACGATCCAGAGCAGCGTGGGGTACCACCCCTACGACCTGGCCGCGCGCGGCAAGAAGCTCACCTTCGAGCTGGCCCGGTTCATCAAGTTCATGCTCACCGAGATCTTCCCCGGCGGCCGTCTGCCCACGACGCAGATGATGGTCGAGCACGGCGAGAAGGCCGGCTTCGTGGTCCCCGAGACGCTGTCGCTGCGCAACCACTACATCAAAACCCTGGGCATCTGGGCCGACCGGCTGGAGAGCAACAAGGAGACGGCCATCGCGGCCACCGACGAGGAGCACTACCAGCACTACATGCGGTACCTGAAGGGTTGCCAGTACTACTTCATCGACGAGTCGATCGACGTCAGCCTGGTCACCTACCTGAAGTCCGGTGCCGCTGCCTGACCTGTACGCACAAAAATCCCCCGGGCCTCGGCCCGGGGGATTTTTGTTAGCTGCGTTTTCGTCGTTGACCGCGCCGAGCGCGGTCTGCGGTGCTACGTTGCTGCGCGGGGGTGCTTCTCGGCCACCACTTCGGGGTTCACTGGGGGATGCGACCCCCGAAGTCCGGCCCGCGCACCTGAGCCCCCGTTCGTGGGGGGCGGCGGTTCGGGTCAGGCCGGACGGTTGCGGTGGTCGAGAAGCACTCCTGGGAGGCCTATTCCTCCGTGCCTACTCCTCGCGCCAATGGTCGGATCCGGCTGGCGCCTACTCCTCCGTGAAGTTCCGGGTCACCGCCGGGTCCACCGGGATGCCCGGTCCGGTGGTCGTCGAGACGACGACCTTCTTCAGGTAGCGGCCCTTCGACGACGACGGCTTGGCGCGCAGGATCTCGTCGAGCGCGGCGCCGTAGTTCTCCACCAGCGACTTCTCGTCGAACGACGCCTTGCCGATGATGAAGTGCAGGTTGGCCTGCTTGTCGACGCGGAAGTTGATCTTGCCGCCCTTGATGTCGTTCACGGCCTTGGTGACGTCCGGGGTCACGGTGCCGGTCTTGGGGTTCGGCATGAGGCCGCGGGGGCCGAGGATGCGGGCGATGCGGCCGACCTTGGCCATCTGGTCGGGCGTGGCGATCGCGGCGTCGAAGTCGAGGAACCCGCCCTGGATCTTCTCGATCAGGTCGTCGCTGCCGACCACGTCGGCGCCGGCGGCCACTGCCTGCTCGGCCTTGTCACCGACGGCGAACACCGCGACGCGGGCGGTCTTGCCGGTGCCGTGCGGCAGGTTCACGGTGCCGCGCACCATCTGGTCGGCCTTGCGCGGGTCGACGCCCAGCCGGATCGCGACCTCGACGGTGGCGTCCTGCTTCTTCGAGCCCGTCTCCTTGGCCAGCTTCGCGGCTTCCAGCGGCGTGTACAGCCGGGTCTTGTCGACCTTCTCGGCGGCTTCCTTGTAGGCCTTGCTGTTCTTGCTCATTGTTCTCTCCTGTGTTCAGAGTCAGTGGTTGACGAGCCGATGCCAGCTCTCCCACGGATTACTTCGTCGATCCTGCGCTCAGGGCGGTCCGTCGCCGGATCCCGCTGCCCTCACCGCAGTCTCAACGTGAGATCACGCCGTCTTATTCGACCGTGATCCCCATCGACCGGGCGGTGCCGGCGATGATCTTGGCGGCCTGATCGATGTCGTTGGCGTTCAGGTCTTCCTTCTTGGTCTCGGCGATCTCGCGCACCTGATCCCAGGTCACCTTGGCGACCTTGGTCTTGTGCGGTTCACCCGAACCCTTCTGCACTCCGGCGGCCTTGAGCAGCAGCTTCGCGGCAGGCGGCGTCTTCAGCGCGAACGTGAAGGTGCGGTCTTCGTAGACCGTGATCTCCACGGGGATGACGTTGCCGCGCTGCGACTCGGTCGCCGCGTTGTAGGCCTTGCAGAACTCCATGATGTTCACGCCGTGCTGGCCGAGCGCGGGACCGACCGGCGGGGCGGGGTTGGCCTGCCCGGCCTGGATCTGCAGCTTGATCAGCCCGGCGACCTTCTTCTTCGGGGGCATGGTTGCGTGCGTTCCTTCTTCTTTCTCGTGGGCTTCCTCGCGGCCGAGGGGCCCGGCTTAAATCTTGGCGACCTGGTTGAAGGTCAGTTCGACAGGCGTCTCGCGGCCGAAGATCGACACCAGCACCTTGAGCTTCTGCTGTTCGGCGTTGACCTCGCTGATCGAGGCCGGCAGCGTCGCGAACGGGCCGTCCATGACGGTGACGGACTCGCCGACCTCGAAATCGACCAGGATCTCGGGGCGCTCCATCGACGCCTCGGAGGACGCGGCCGCGCCGGCCGTGCTCTTGGCGGGCTTCTTCGCGGCCGCGGGCGGCAGCAGGAACTTCACCACGTCGTCGAGCGACAGCGGCGAGGGCCGCGAGGTCGCGCCGACGAAACCGGTCACGCCGGGGGTGTTGCGCACCGCGCCCCACGACTCGTCGTTGAGCTCCATGCGGACCAGGATGTAGCCGGGCAGCACCTTGCGGTTGACCTGCTTGCGCTGGCCGTTCTTGATCTCGGTGACCTCTTCGGTGGGCACTTCCACCTGGAAGATGTAGTCGCCGACATCGAGGTTCTGCACGCGGGTCTCGAGGTTGGCCTTCACCTTGTTCTCGTAGCCGGCGTAGGAGTGGATGACGTACCAGTCACCCGGCTTGAGGCGCAGCTCCTTCTTGAGCGCGACGGCCGGGTCTTCTTCCTCGTCGGACTCGGGGGCCGGCGCCTCGGCGGCGTCGTCGGCCTCCGCGGCCTCGTCGGTGATGTCCAGGGGCGCATCCTCGACCGCTTCGGCCGCGGTGCTCTCGTCGAGGTGCTCGGCGGCCTCGTCAGCGATCACGACCGCCGGATCGGCCGCTTCGGCGCGCGCCTCGGACACGCTCGCGGCAGTGTCGCCGTCGAAGCTAGTCACGTGTCAGTCCTCTCTCAGATGTCATTGCGTGGCGTGGGCCGACTCAGGTCAGCCGAACACCAGCGTCACGAGCTTGGCCAGGCCCAGGTCGACCCCGCCGATCAGCGCCACCATGAACACCAGGAAGACGAGCACGACCGTGGTGTAGCTGACCATCTGCTTGCGGTTCGGCCAGATGACCTTGCGCAGCTCGGCGACGACTTCCTTCAGGTAATTGAAGATGAAGACGAACGGGTTGCGGGACGGGCCGTCCTTGGGCTTCTTGGCGGTCTTCTTCTTCGCCTTCGGGCCCTTGCCGTCGTCCTTGCCGCCGGAGCTGTCGGTCTCGGGCTCCGTGTCGGTGTCCTCGGTGTCGACCTCGGCCACCGCCCCGCGCCGCGACCGCTTGCCAGTGGGTCGCAGCGGGCGCGTCACGACCGCGGTCTGCGCGCGCGCGTCACCGCCGTCGGTCTCCGCGCCGCTGTCGGTGCCTGCGGAGCTGGCACCGTCGCGCTCGTCGCTCACCGCGTGCTCCCTCGTGATCGTCCGGTTGGTGGGTCACTGTCCAGTATCCAGAACCGGCCAGCGGGCCCACGTGTCGAGTATTCAGTTGAGCAGGGGCGACAGGACTTGAACCTGCAACCTGCGGTTTTGGAGACCGCTGCTCTGCCAGTTGAGCTACGCCCCTAGAGGGTTCCCTGCAGGGCCCACACAATTCGCGCGCTCCCCGTTCGGTGACACAACCCCGACGGACAGCGCGCTCAACTGGGAAAACCCCGAGGACCGAGTGTAGCGTGCCGCAGGTCCGAGTTACTAATCCGTTCCGGCCTGCGCGGGCTCGTCGGCGACGTCGTCACCGATGTCGTGCACGACGGGCTTGCGCATCACCTGACCCGTCTCGGGATCCCACCCAGCTGAGATCGAATTCTCGCCGCTGTGGCCCATCAGCGTCGTGAACGACTCCATGACCAGCTCGCCGTGCTGATCGATCAGCGTGTTGCGGGTGGTGACGATGTCCGCGCCGAAGCGTTCGTCGACGCTGACGACGTACAGCGTTCCCTCCAGTTCGTCGCCCGCCTTGATGGGCCGGTGGAACTCGAACTTCTGGTCCACCTGAACGATCTGCAGGGTCTCGAAGCCGAGGTCGTTGTGCTGGAAGAAGTGCCGTTGGATCATCACCGCGAAGATGGACATGAACGTCGGGGGCGCGATCAGCGCCTCGTGACCCGCCGCCCGCGCCGCCTCCAGGCTGTGGCTCGTCGCGTCGTACGACTTGACCGCATTGGCGTACTGCCGGATCTGCTCGTGCCCCACCACGTAGGGCTCGGGGTACTTCCAGACCATGCCCCTGATGTCGATCTTGAGTGCCATGTGTGCAGACCCGCCTACGCCAGCGTGGCCACGGCCACGGCGCGGCCGAAGATCTTCTTGCCGCCGGCGGTGGCGCTCAGCGCCACGGTCACCGACTTCGATTCGGGATCAACGGATTTCACTCGGCCGTTGAACACGATCTCGGCGCCCTTGCCGTCGTTGGGGACGGGGACGACGGCGGTGAAGCGCACGTTGTACTCGGTGACGGCGGCCGGGTCGCCCACCCAGGAGGTGACGTACCCGCCACCCAGACCCATGGTCAGCATGCCGTGCGCGATCGCGGTGTCCAGGCCGACCTGCTTGGCGATGTCATCGTCCCAGTGGATCGGGTTCAGGTCACCGGAGACTCCGGCGTAGTTGACCAGGTCCGCCCGGGTCAACGTGATGACCTTCTCGGGCAACTGATCGCCGACCTTGACCGAACTGAACTCACGCAGTGCCATGGGAAAAGCCACTCTCTCCGTCTTCTTCACTCCGCCCCGCAAGGGTGGTGTAGGACTCCTGTACGACCTCGCCGTTGCTGTTGCTGACGATGTTCTTGGTGACGATGATGTCGGTGCCGTGGGCCGTGCGGACCGATTCGATCCACACGTCGCAGTGCAGGGTGTCGCCGGCCTTGATGGGACGGACGAACTTCAATGCCTGGTCGACCTGGACGATCTTCGCGTCCGTGATGCCGATGTTGGCGGCGGCGAACATCGCCGACTGCGCCTGGTAGCCGAACACCGAGATGAAGGTCAGCGGCGCCAGCAGCCCGTCGTAGCCCAGATCGGCGGCGGCCTTCTCGTCGAAGAAGGCCGGGTCGTCGTTCTTGACCGCGGTGGCGTACTCGCGGATCTTCTCGCGTCCGACGACGTAATGGTCGGGATGGCGGTAGTGCAACCCGACGTACTCGTCCAAGAAAGACACGACTGATGAACCTACCTAGTCAGGCGCGGCGCGGCGTGCATCCGACGGCGCCCGGGCCGGTCGTGCCGCCTAGCGCGACTCTTTGTGGGCCTGGTGCTTGCCGCAGTTCGGGCAGAACTTCTTGATCTCGAGGCGATCGGGATCGTTGCGGCGGTTCTTCTTGGTGATGTAGTTGCGGTGCTTGCACACCTCGCACGCCAAGGTGATCTTGGGCCGTACGTCGGTACTGGAGGCCACGGCAGTCGTCTCTTTCTTCTACGTCTCGTTAGTTCTTGTAGCGGTGGGGGGGCTCGATCCCCCGACCTCACGATTATGAGTCGTGCGCTCTAACCAGCTGAGCTACACCGCCCCGCGGACCGTGCAGCGGTCCACCGAGCCCCCTAACGGAATCGAACCGTTGACCTTTTCCTTACCATGGAAACGCTCTACCGACTGAGCTAAGGGGGCCTGTCTCGCGTACTCGGCGCATCGCCAAGCGACGAGCCTTAAAGAGGGTACATTCTCACCGATTGCGGCGCCAAACGGCTGGTCACTGTCGGCTTGCGACCGGCCCCTGCGGCTGACCGCCTACGCTGACCGGCATGGCCGACTCCGACCGCCTCTACTTCAAACAGCTGCTCTCGGGCCGCGATTTCGCCACCGGCGACATGATCGCCCAGCAGATGCGCAATTTCGCCTACCTGATCGGGGACCGGGAGACCGGCGACGCCGTCGTCGTCGATCCGGCGTACGCCGCGCAGGATCTGGTGGACGTGCTGGAGGCCGACGGGATGACGCTGTCGGGGGTGCTGGTCACCCATCATCATCCCGACCACGTGGGCGGTTCGATGATGGGCTTCGAGCTCAAGGGGCTCGCCGAGCTGCTGGAGCGGGTCAGTGTGCCCGTGCACGTCAACACCGAGGAAGCCGAGTGGGTCTCCCGCGTCACCGGTATCGCCCGCAGCGAGCTGACCGCGCATCGGCACGGCGACACGGTCAGCGTCGGCGACATCGACATCGAACTGCTGCACACCCCCGGACACACCCCTGGCAGCCAGTGCTTCCTGCTCGACGGCCGGCTGGTCGCCGGGGACACCCTGTTCCTCGACGGATGCGGTCGGACGGACTTCCCGGGCGGCAACGTCGACGACATGTTCCGCAGTCTTGAGGCGCTCGCGCAGTTGCCCGGCGACCCGACGGTGTTCCCGGGGCACTGGTATTCGACGCAGCCCAGCGCGCCGCTGACCGACGTGCGCCGCACCAACTACGTCTACCGCGCCAGCAACCTCGAGCAGTGGCGCACACTGATGGGTGCCTGACGCATTCGTCAATTGCGCAGGACCCGCACTTTACTTAGCTGATCTGAGCGAATGCCGCGGCCACCAGCGGGATTGACGCGGCAATTCGAAGACAACGAGCCACCATTCTGGCAAACTCCTAAGACAGCGCTCACCGCTTGATCGCGTCGGGGGGTCCTCGTGAAGAACATCGCGCTGTGCTTCGACCAGTCCGGCTATCGCGGTAACGCCGCGGCGCTCGGCGAGTTGCTCTGCCGCTCCGACCGACAGATCGTCTGGTCGTCGATCGGCACCGCCGGCGACCAACCGCCCGTGCGCAGCCTGCGCCGGCGACGGGCCCGCGAGGTCGAGGTGGCACGTGCCCACGTGGTGGAGGCCTACGAATATCTCGCCGAGCACTGGGAGTCCGGTGACCGCGTGTTCGTCTTCGGGGCCGGTCGCGGCGGGTACTGCGCGCGGGCCCTCACCCGACTGCTGGGCACCGTCGGCGTCCTGTCCTCCACCTCCGACGCCCCGGCGCCCGAACTGCGCGAGTACGTGCTCGCCACCTACGCGGTACCCCGCACCCCGCGGGAGCCGGCCGATTGGCAGCGCGTCGGACGACTCGCCGCCGCGCTGAGCGGATGCGCCGACGCGTCGGTCGGCGTCGAATTCCTCGGGCTGTGGGACACCGTCGGCGTGCCGGGTCTTCCGCGCCGCAACGGCCCCGACCCGCTCTCCCGGGTCGGCGCAGCGCGCCATGCGCTGGCCATCGACGCGCGCGTGGCCCCGGTTCCGCTCGGCCACACCCTCCCCGAGGTGGAGGAGGTGTGGTTCCGCGGCGCGCACTGCGACATCACCCGCGGCAGGCACGCCTGCGCGCCGCTGGCGGACATCGCGCTGGACTGGGTGCTCGACGGCGCGGTCGCCGCGGGGCTCGAGGTCGCCGACGCGGCCCGTCACCAGACACCTGCCCCCTGCGCCGTCGACGCACTGGCCGGAAGCACCCACCCGGTTTCCCTTCGCCGAATCCCCTCCGGCGCCGCCGTGCACGCCAGCGTGGATTGCTACCTGCGGGCGCACCCGTCGTACTGGCGCCGGCTCCCGGCCTGCATCGAGTGGGCCGATCCGGACTGGGTGGCGCGCGGCGAACGTCTGATGGCTGCCCCATCGCCGATCGAGACGTCCGCCGCGCAACCCGAACTGGCCTCGGCGTCCTAGCGCTACTTCCAGCCCGACCCGATCCCGCACTCCCAGAGCCCGAGCTTCGGAATTCCGTTGCCGTCGTGGCGCTTCGACTTCCTCGTGCGGCGGGTGCGCCGCTCGGATCCGAGATCGTCGGCCGACTGCCTTCTGGTGACGCGCATGATGTCCTCCTTCGTCTGGAGCGCGGCGACCCCTCGTTCCGCCGCGCTGACAGGAACGCTAGGGACGCGCACGACCGGAGTCGTGCGTAGTCGGCTACGTGCATCGCGTGCCGCCGCCACCTACACGTGCGGGTAGTTTCCCGGGTCGCTTCCGGTTTTCCCGCCGGTGATATTCCCGGGTCGCTTCGCTCCTGCCCGCCGGTGCTATTCCCGGGTCGCTTCGCTCCTGCCCGCCGGTGCTACCTTCGATCCGCCCGACCCACCGCCCCCAGGAGCCACCATGACCAGCACCGTTTCCTACGCACTCGCCGACTCCGTCGCCACCATCACGCTGGACGACGGCAAGGTCAACGTGCTGGGACCGGCGATGCAGGGCGCCATCAACGAGGCACTGGACCGGGCCGAGGCCGACAAGGCCAGGGCCGTCGTGCTGGCGGGCAACGCCCGGGTGTTCAGCGGTGGCTTCGACCTCGCGGTGTTCCAGTCTGGTGACGCGGCCGCCGCGCACGACATGCTCGCGGGCGGGTTCAGGCTGTCGGTGCGGACGCTGACGTTCCCCGTGCCGGTGATCATCGCCGCCACCGGACCGGCGATCGCGATGGGATCGTTCCTGCTGCTGTCGGCTGATCACCGCGTCGGCGCGCCGAAGTCGCGCTGCCAGGCCATCGAGGTCGCCATCGGGATGACGATCCCGATCTCGGCCATCGAGATCATGCGGATGCGGCTGACCCCGGCGGCGTTCGAGCGGGGCACCGCACTGGCCGCGACATTCATGGGCGACGAGGCGATCGCCGGCGGCTGGCTCGACGAGATCGTCGAGGCCGACCAGGTCCTCGCCCGCGCCCAGCAGGTGGCTGCGGAGGCGGCGGCGACGCTGCACGCCGGAGCGCACCTGGCCACCAAGCTCAAGGCTCGCAAGTCCGCCCTGGACGCGATCCAGGTCGGAATCGACGGCCTGGCAACCGAATTCAGCCTGGGGTAGGCACGTGACCCACGTGCGCGGCCGGACCTGGCGACACGGCGAACCCCAGGACGACTTCGTGTTCTCGTCGATCTCCGACTGCCTGGCCGCCGAGGACACCCTGGTGTGGTGCGACATCTACGATCCCGACCACGCGATCCTCAAAGACCTCGCCGAGGAACTGCATCTGAACGCGTGGGCCGTCGAAGACGCGCTCGCCGACGCCGAACGCACCAAGGCCGTCGTCTACCGCACCCACACGTTCTTCACCGTGTACGGCGTCACGATGACCGAGGCGCCCGACACCGCACCCGGCGACGCGTCGCCGTCGCTGCTTGAGGTGCAACGGATCTCGGGTTTCGTGCTGCCGCGTGGGCTGATCACCGTCCGGCTGTCACCGCATTTCGACATCGACGAGGTGTCGCGCCGGTTCGACGAGCTCGGCGGCCAGGAGTACGGGGTGGGCGCGCTGGTCCACGGTCTGCTCGATGTGGTGGTCGACGGGCACTTCACCGCGGTGCAGGTGCTCGACGACGCGATCGAGAGCCTCGAAGACGATCTGTTCGCCGAAGAGACTCCGCGGAAGGGACTGCAGCGCAAGACGTTCCAGTTGCGCAAGGATCTGGTCGCGCTGCGCCGGGTGGTGCTGCCGATGCGCGAGGTGGTCTCGGCGATCCAGCATCGCAGGCTCGACGCGAAGACCGCACCGGAGTTGGACCCCGTCTACGCCGACCTGTACGACCACGTGCTGCGGGTCTCCGAGTGGACGGAGTCGTTGCGGGACATGGTCACCACCGTCTTCGAGACCAATCTGTCGCTGCAGGACGCGCGACTGAACACCGTGATGAAGAAACTCACCGGCTGGGCGGCCATCATCGCGGTGCCGACGGCGATCACCGGGTTCTACGGCCAGAACGTCGACTATCCCGGTATCGAGACCGTCGCCGGATTCCTCACCAGCTCGGCGATCATCGTGGTGCTGGTGCTCGTCCTGTACGTGATGTTCAAGCGGCGGGACTGGCTGTAGCGTCCAGTGTTCCGAGGACGGCGCCGGCACCGGAGTACGTGGCGGTGAACCCATGACGCCGCTCGGACACCGAGCACGCGTCCCAGCCGGCTCCCCAGCCTCGGTACTTGAGCGTGAAAGCGCCGATGGTGCAGGAGAATCCGGGCACCGTGTCCCACGACGCCGGGTAGCCGGCGGCGGTCAGTCCCGCGACCAGGCCCTGCTGGGCGGCGTCGCGCCAGTGTTCGGCGGCCACCGCGCGCCCGGCGGCGACGTTGTGTGCCAGCGTGATGTCTCCGGCGGCGAAGACGTTCTGCGCCGAGGTGTGCATGTGTTCGTCGACGACGACCCGGCCCTCGCGAGTGTCGAGGCCCGCCTCGACGGCCAGCCGCACGTCGGGCCGGACCCCTGTCGCGGCGACGACGAGCTCGCCCTCGACCTCCTCGCCGGAGGCGAGGGTCACCCCGCCGTCCCCGACCGCCGCAGCGGGCGCCGACCCGACGAAATGCACCCCGGCATCGGAGAGCATCTTGACCACGCGCTCGCCGACGTCGACGCCGAAGCGGCGGGCCAACGGCACCGACTCCGGCGCGACGACCGTGGTGTCGACCCCGCATTCGGCCAGACAGGCCGCCGCCTCGCAGCCGATCAACCCGGCCCCGATCACCACCGCCGAGCCTGCGTGCCGCGCCGCCATCCGCAGCGCGACCGCGTCGGTGAACGACCGCAACGGCAGCGCCCGCTCCGCACCGGGCACCGTCAACGGCACCGCGCGGGAACCGGAGGCCAGCACCAGGTGCCAGTACGGGTAGCGCATCCCGCCGGCGGTGACGACCTCCTGGGCCGCGAGGTCGATGCGGTCGACCGTGACGCCGAGGATCAGGTCGATGTCGTTGCGGTCGAACCATCCTGCGCTGTGCAGGTCGAGCTCGGCGGCCCGGCCGCACAGATACTGTTTGCTCAGCGGCGGCTTGGCATACGGCAGCGCCGGGTCGGTCGACAGGATCCGCACCGGGATGTGCCGGTGCCGTGCGCGGAACGTCTCGGCCGCGCTGACCCCGGCGGGACCACTGCCGATGGCGAGGAATCCCGGTGCCACCATGGCCTGTGGGTACCACGTGCGGAAGCGCCCCAACCGCGGGCGGAGCAAACCGGTCAGGGTTTGGTCAGATCCGTTGAGCGCGCGCGCCCGGTGTGCGAGCATCGGCGCATGGAGCCAACAGGGGACCCTGAGGCCCGCATCCGCGACCTGGAGCGACCGCTCGCCGAGCAGGCCGGTGCCACCGAGATGGGCGTGACCGCGCCGCTTCCGCCTCCTCCGTACGGCGCCCCGCCCACCGGCCCCTACCAGGCCCCGCCCTACCCCCAGTACGGCTCGCCCTACTACGCCCCGCCGCAGCAGGTCGTGCACAAACGCAACCAGCCCGCGCTGTGGCTGATCCCGCTCGTCGTCGGCGTCGTCGTCGTCGCGGGCATCGTGGGTGTCGTCGTCTATTTCTTCGCGGGCAACTCCTCGACCGGCGGTATGTCCGGCGGTGGCGGCCCGGTCTCGATGCCCACGATGCCGTCCGTCCCCGGGCTGCCGGCCATGCCGTCCATGCCGTCGATCCCGGGCGTCGGCCCCTCCGACGAGGTGCTGACCGTGGAGGCCGGTGGCTCGCTGTCGATCGGCGGTGTCGACAAGAAGCAGACCGTGGTCTGCAACCAGGGCACCGTGAGCATCAGCGGCATGAACAACACCATCGAGGTGCAGGGCTCCTGCGCGGCGGTGACGGTATCGGGGATGGACAACACGATCACGGTGGAATCGGCCGACACCATCGGCGCATCGGGCTTCGACAACAAGGTGACCTACCGCAACGGGGACCCGCAGACCTCGCAATCGGGCACCGGCAACGTCATCGAACGGGGCTGAATCCAGCGCACCCGGTTCAGTCCGCGCGCGACAGAGCCGCGCGCGGACACTCGGCGATGGCCTGCTCGACGAGCGCCTCCTGGTCGGCGGGCAGTGGGTCGGCGCTGACCACGGCGTAATCGTCGTCGTCGAGCGAAAAGATCTTCGGTGCGATCCGCACGCAGACGGCATTGCCCTCACAGCGATCACGGTCGACTAGAACGCGCATGGCTGCTCCTTGATTGCGGTTCGAAGGGATCGATGTGGCCGCCCCGGGTCGTCGACACCGGTGAGGCGCCGGTTCATGGCGGCGGCGATCCGGCCGGCGTGGATCTTGGCGTGTTCGGCGACAGGCCCCTGGTACATCTGGTCGACGGTAGCGGTCCACACGGCGAGCCAGCGCGTGAAATGCACCGCGGACAGCGGTGTGCACTCGTGGATGCGTCGATGGACCGTCAGCGCGTTCCGCCGGTACAGCCCGGCCCGGAACAGCACGGTCTCCCAGAAGTCGCACATGACGGGAAGGTGTTGTTCGAGCCCGTGCGAAGCGAGTTCGGCGAACGGCGGGGCGAGAATCTCGTCGCGGAACGCTTCGTTGTAGAAGCGGCGCAGCAGCACTTCGATGTCCCTACGGGTGGCCAGATCGCGACGACCCGCGCCGGCCGACGCCGCGTCAGCCATGCAGTTCACCCGGACACCGCGATGCGCTCTGCCCGAGGGTGCAACCGCGAGCCCGCCCAGGTGGCGGTGGGCAGCGTCCCATTGCGCAGGGCCGCGCCGACGTTCGCCAGCACGCGGTGCAGGACGGCGGCATGAGCGTCGCCGTTGTTCCACAGCTGAGCCATGCCGTTGTGGGTCAGATAGGCGCCCACACGGCGCTCGATCGGCCAGTTGGCGTAGGCGAGCCCGGTGAACTCGGATCCGAGGAAGTCCCAGGCGATCGCGTCGGGATCGGACTCCCACAGCCCGTGTGGGCTTGGCTGGTCGCTCTCCACGCTGGTGACCACTCGAAGGGGAAAAGATTTCATGGTTCTCTCCTCATGCGCTGTTCGGTGTTCAGGCGCCTGCGAGCGCTGCGGCACCGCTGATGACCAAGGCGGCGATCTTCACCAGTTCCAAACCGACGTAGCTGTAGTGGACCCGCGACCGGCGGGTCGGTTGGCCGGGCTCGTGCGCAGCAGCCGGCCCGGCGAGGACCACATCGGAGCGCCGCGCCAGACGCGGCCGCACCACCAACAGTTGCGCGGCCAACGCCACCACGACCACCGATACGGCGGCGGCGGCGGTCGGCGACGGCGGGTCAGCCACGAGGACGATCAGCAGAACCACGGCCAGGACGGCCTCGACGGTGTTCAGGGCGCGGAACACCAACCGTCCGATACCCAAGCCGATCTGCAGCGACACCCCGGGGGCGCGGAACTTCAGCGGCGCTTCGATGAACGAAATGGCGATGACCATGCCCAGCCACGTGAAGCTGACCGCGGCGGCAACGGCGTGCGCGGTACTCATGACGCGCTGCCTGCCGAGACGAGATGCGCGACGCACAGGTCCGGCTCGGCGAACGGAGTGAGCGCGTCGACGGTGATGGGCGCGTCCCACGCTTCGAGTGCGCCCTGCATGATCCCCAGGTGGATCGGGCAGATCACATCTCTGCGGGTGTCGACCAGTTCCAGGAACGGACAGTTGCGCAGCCGGATCTCATCGGACTTCGTTGCCGCTGAGTCTTTTTCGGGGGCGAATCCCAGTTGGTCGAGCAGCCCGGTGAGTCGGTCGACGGCCTGGCGCCGACTGCGCGTGCGGGCGGGCTCTGCGACACGCTCGGCGCTGGCCCGCCCCGCCGCCATGGCCCGCGCCGACGGCCGCGGCTGACGGGCAAGCGCGTCGGCGAGAATGCCCGCCAGCATCTGGTAATCGCGGGGTCCGGCCGGGTCCATGCCCGCGACCGCCCGGAACATCAGGGGCGGGCGGCCGGGCTTGGTGCGACCGGCCTCGACCGCCTCGACCTGCCCGGTTTCTGCCAGCGCATCGAGGTGGAAGCGCACGGTATTGGGGTGTATCGCCAACTCGCCGGCGATCGCGGTGATACTCAGCGGGCCGTCGGCGGCCCGCAGCACCTTCAGCACCTCTGCGCGCCGCCCGCTCACGACTGCTCCTGCGGGGGCATCCCAGCGACCAACGGCGCATCCACCGCCAACGGGCCGAGCTTGGCCGCACCTCCCGGCGAGCCGAGCGGGCCCTCGCGTCCGGGCAGCGGGTCGGAGAAGAAGGCCGCATTGTCGACCAGATGATCGTGCTGGTCGGCCGGCAGATCGTCTTCGTAGTAGATCGCCTCCACCGGGCAGACTGGTTCGCATGCTCCACAGTCCACGCATTCGTCCGGATGGATGTAGAGCGCGCGGCCACCTTCGTAGATGCAGTCCACCGGGCACTCTTCCACGCAGGCGCGGTCCTTCACATCCACACACGACTTTCCGATCACGTAGGTCATGGCCCCCATTTTACACAACAATGTCTTGTGAAAACTAGATACGCGGAAGATTTCTCCAACTCAGTATTGGTTAAAGTGGTGGGGCACGCCCGCTCGTGACCCGAGCGGACACCGACCGAAGGATCACCATGCACAAGCTCTCCCTGGACGCCGTCGCTCGTGAACACCTCGAGAAGGCCGCAGCGGCAACCACCGGGCGCAGCGCCGGCACCGTCTACGGCGGTCACGAATTGACGTTGCGCCAGACGGTCCTCGCCCTCACCGCGGGCACATCGCTGTCCGAGCACGAGAGCCCTGGCGAAGCGACTCTGTTCGTGCTGAGCGGCCGGGTGCTCCTCCGTGCGGGCGACAGCGCATGGGAGGGCCGCGCCGGTGACCTGGTGATCATCCCCCCACACCGACACAGTCTCGAAGCCCTCGAGGACAGCGCCGTGTTGCTCACCGTCGCGAAGTAGTCTTTGGCCAGGCTGCCTCAGTGCATCCCAGGGCCCGGTTCTCAACTTTCGACGTGTCGTCATGCCGTCGACGGCGATACTCCGACAGCGGGCGCTGCAGTGAACGAGACTTCACACTCGCCCTCGGGTGTGCCGACCCGCACCCGGGTATCCGACCCACGCACTAGTGTGTGCAGGGATGGCGCTACACCTCCATCGGGCCGATCGCACCGACCTCCTCGCCGACGGCCTGGGCGCGATGCTGACCGTTCCACCCCCCGACCCGTTCGCCGAGGACCTCGTGCTGGTCTCGGCGCGCGGCACCGAGCGCTGGCTGAGTCAGCGGCTCTCCCACATCCTGGGCCGCGGCGACGGTCAGGACGGAGTGTGCGCCGGCATCACGTTCCGCCACCCGCGCTCGCTGGTCGCCGAACTGACCGACACCACCGACGACGACCCCTGGGCGCCCGACGCCATGGTCTGGCCGCTGCTCGACGTCATCGACGGCTCGCTGGACCAGCCGTGGTGCGCGACGCTCGCCGCGCACCTCGGCCACACCGAGCAGGGCGAGGAGAGGGAGCTGCGTCAGGGCCGCCGCTACGCCGTCGCCCGCCGGATCGCCGGCCTGTTCGCCTCCTACGCCCGCCAGCGCCCGCAGCTGCTGGTCGACTGGGCCGAAGGCCGCACCGACGCGCTCGACGCGGACCTGAGGTGGCAACCGGAGCTCTACCGCGCGCTGCTGGCTCGGGTCGACGCCGACCCGCCGCCCGTCCGGCACGCCAAAGCCGTTGCGCGGCTGCGGGACTCCGCCACCGACCTGCCGAGCCGGTTGTCGCTGTTCGGTCACACCCGATTGCCGCTCACCGAGATCGAACTGCTGCACGCGCTCGGCGCGCACCACGAGCTGCACCTGTGGCTGCCGCACCCCAGCGACGATCTGTGGGTGGCGCTGAGGGGAGGCCACGGGCCGGTGCCGCGGCGCACCGACACGTCGCACCGCGCCGTCGGTCACCCGCTGCTCGCGACGCTGGGCCGCGATCTGCGTGAACTGCAGCGCGCACTGCCGGCCGCCCCGGCATCGGACACGTTTCTCGGCTCGGCCGATCGTCCGGCGACACTGCTCGGCTGGCTGCAGTCCGATATCGCCGCGAACACCGTTCGCGCGCAGGGTCGTTCGTTCGACAGCGCCGATCGGTCGGTTCAGGTGCACAGCTGCCACGGTCCCGCGCGGCAGATCGACGTGCTGCGGGAGGTACTGCTCGGTGTGCTCACCGACGATCCCACTCTCGAACCGCGCGACATCCTCGTCATGTGCCCCGACATCGAGACCTTCGCACCGCTGATCGTGGCGGGCTTCGGTCTCGGCGACGTCGTGACGGGCGCGCATCCGGCCCACCGGCTACGCGTCAAGCTGGCCGACCGGGCGCTCACCCAGACCAACCCGCTGCTGGGCGTGGCCTCTCAGTTGCTCGCGCTGGCCGGTGGGCGCGCCACCGCCAGTGAAGTGCTCAACCTCGCCGAGGCGGCCCCGATCCGGTTCCGGTTCGGCTTCACCGACGACGACCTCGACGCCATCGGAGACTGGGTGCGGGAGGCCAACATCCGCTGGGGGTTCGACCGCGAGCACCGGCACCCCTACGGCGTCGACTTCGTGCAGAACACCTGGCGGTTCGGCATCGACCGGGTGCTGGTGGGGGTCGCGATGTCAGAAGACGCGCACGCCTGGCTGGACACCACACTGCCCCTCGACGACGTCGGCAGCAACCGGGTGGAACTGGCCGGCAGGCTGGCCGAGTACATCGAACTTCTCCGCATCAGCGTCGAGAACCTCAGCGGCACAAAGACACTGCGTTCATGGCTGACCGCGCTGCGCTCCGGGCTCGATCAGCTCACCGCCGCCCCGGACGCCGATGCGTGGCAGGGCGCCCAGGTCGACCGGGAGTTCGCCGACATCCTCACCGACGCCGGCGCGCAGGCGGAGACGCTGCTCCGCCTGGCCGACGTCAAGGCGCTGCTGGACCGTCACCTCGCCGGCCGGCCCACCCGTGCCAACTTCCGGACCGGCACGCTGACCGTCTGCACGATGGTGCCGATGCGCTCGGTGCCCCACCGGGTGGTGTGCCTGGTGGGGCTCGACGACGGGGTGTTCCCCCGCCAGGGCGTGTCCGACGGCGACGACGCGCTCGCCCGCGATCCGATGACCGGGGAACGGGACAGCCGCTCCGAGGACCGCCAGTTGCTGCTCGACGCGATCGGCGCGGCCACGGAGCGGTTGGTGATCACCTACACCGGCGCCAACGAGTACTCGGGGCAGCGCAAACCGCCGGCGGTGCCGCTCGTCGAGCTGCTCGACGTCCTCGACGTCACCACACCCAGACCGGTACGCGACCATGTCCACATCCGGCATCCGTTGCAGCCGTTCGATGTTCGCAACGTCACGCCGGGAGCGCTGGGCGCACCGCCGGGCGAGCCGTTCACGTTCGACACCACCGCGCTGACCGCCGCGAAGGTCGCGACCGCCGAGCGGACCGCCAGGCCACCACTGATCGGTGCACCTCTGCCCACGCCGCCGGCTGACGACGTCGTGCTCGACGATCTCATCGCCTTCTTCAAGGATCCGGTCAAGGGCTTCTTCCGGGCCCTCGATTACACGCTGCCCTGGGACGTCGACGCCGTCGAGGACGGGATGCCCGTCGAGATCGACGCGTTGGCGGAATGGAAGATCGGCGACCGGATGCTCGAGGACATGCTGCGCGGGATG
>NZ_JYNX01000017.1 GCF_001044255.1 Mycolicibacterium chubuense | reverse complement strand
GCGCACGTCGTGACGCCGCAGGCGCTGCCCGGTCCGCCGCCCGCGCCCGGACCCGACCCGGTGGCCCCGCCGGCCGCGGACCCTGCCGCGCTGCCGGCACCGGCACCGGCACCGGACCCGGCGGCCACGCCCGTCGCCGCGACGACTCCCGGGCCGCCCGGGTTCGGCCCGAATGCGCCCGTGACGCAGGACTTCCTGTATCCGTCGATCAGCAACGGCTGCCTCGCCGACGGCGGCAACGTGCTCGCGACCGCCATCTCGGTGGCGGGCCCGGCCACGATCCCGCTGCCGGGCCCCGGCCCCGGCCAGACCGCGTACGTGTTCACCGCGGTCGGCACCCCGGGTCCCGCGGCAGAGCAGAAGCTGCCGCTGAACGCCACCTGGGTGAACCTGACGACCGGCAAGTCGGGCAGCGTGACGCTCAAGCCGCGGCCGGACATGAACCCCAACGGCCCGACGACATTGACGGCCATCGCCGACACCGGCTCAGGCAGCATCATGTCGACGGTCTTCGGTCAGGTCACCACGACCGAGAAGCAGTGCCAGTTCATGCCGACGATCGGCTCCACGGTCGTCCCCTGACCCGGTCTGCATCCCGCCGCGGAATAGCATTCCTGGTCGTCAACAGCGACTTTCAGCAAACAGGAATGCTATTCCGCGGTCGGGTCAGTAGGCCATGAACAGGATGGCGTCGCGGTCGTACTCGCGGCCGGGGTGCACCTCGGACAGATGCGCCTGGGCCTTCTCGACCAGGTCGTCCTCGTCCTTGCCCTGAATCGCTTCGCCGCACGGGCAGCTCAAGTGAGTCTTCATGACTTCACAATGGCACACATGGACACCTACCAGGTGATGCGCACGACGGGTGCGGTCCGGCGCTTCACGGGCGACCCGCTGCCCGACGACGTGCTCCACCGGATCCTCGACCACGCACGGTTCGCACCGACCGGCGGCAACCGTCAGGGCGTGCGCGTGATCGTGCTACGCGACCTGGACACCCGCGCGGCGCTCGCGGCGCTCAGCGAGACGGGCGCCCGCCGCTACCTCGCCCAGTCCGCCAACGGTGAGGCGCCGTGGAACCCGCTGCACCCCATGCAGGTGTCCGCCGAGCAGCTTGCCGCCACCGAGGTGCCCGCGGACATGACCGGGCCGCTGCTCACCGCCGCGGTGGTGCTGGTGGTGTGCGTCGACCTGGGGGTGGTGGCCGCCATGGACCAGGACCTCGACCGCATCGGGCTGATCGCCGGGGCATCGGTGTACCCCTTTGTCTGGAACGTGCTGCTGGCCGCCCGCAACGAGGGCTTCGGCGGCGTGCTCACCACGATGGCGGTCGCCGAGGAGCCGCGGGTCCAGCACCTCCTCGGCATCCCGGCCGACCACGCCGTCGCCGCGGTGGTCCCCCTGGGCAGGCCGCAGCATCAGGTGCGCAGGTTGACCCGCAGGCCCGTCGCGGAGTTCGTGACGTCGGAGCGGTTCGACGGCGCGTCTTTTCCACCGTGCGCGCCCACGCCGTGAGACCTTGGAGAGGTGACGGTCACGCTGGGTTATGCGACGGCCGGCCGGCCGTGCGGGGACCTGGAGGAGCAACTGGCCGAGCTCGCCGCTGCGGGCGTGGACCCGCGGCGGATCTTCACCGACAGGACGGCCGGTTCGGCCGACAAGATGCGGGCGGGTCTGCTGGCGCTGCTCAGCTACGCGCGGTCCGGTGACGTCGTGGTGGTCGTGGCCCTCGAACAGCTGGGCCGTTCGGTGGCCGAGGTCGCCCGGACCGTCGCCGACCTGACGACACGCGGAATCACGTTGCGCTGCTTGAGAACCGGGCTCGACACGGCGAGCGCGACGGGGCGGGTGGTGGCCGGGGTGCTCACCGACCTGGCGGCCCTGGACGCCGTCAGCGACAGCGAGATCAGCCCTTAGCCTTCGTCGCCTTCGCGGCCGCTTTCATCTCCTTCTTGTACGAGCGCACCTTCTGCAGCGACCCGGCGTCTTTCACGTCGGCCACCGACATGTGCGTGCCCGCCTTGCCGTAGTCGCCGGCCGCCGCACGCCACCCCGTGGGCGTCACGCCGTACTGCTTGCCGAGCAGCGCCAGGAAGATCTTGGCCTTCTGCTCGCCGAAGCCGGGCAGGGCCTTGAGGCGGCGCAGCACGTCGGCGCCGCTCGCGCCGTCGGACCACAACGCGGTCGCGTCGCCGCCGTACTCGTCGACGATCACCTGGGCCAGCGCCTGCACCCGCTTGGCCATCGACCCCGGAAACCGGTGTATCGCAGGGGTTTGCGAGCACAGCGCGGCGAACTCGTCGGGGTCGTAGTCGGCGATCGTCGCGGCGTCGAAACCGCCGATGCGGTCGGCGATCTTCTTCGGCCCGCCGAACGCGACCTCCATCGGGATCTGCTGATCGAGCAGCATGCCGACCAGCAGCGCGAACGGGTTGGCCTCCAGCAGCGCGTCGGCTCCCGGTTCCTGAACTAACTGCAGTTTCGCCACGCCGTCAGTTTAGGGCGGCCCGTCCGCCACGAGAGAGCCCTCAGGGCAGGTAGTCGACGGCGAAGGTGACGTCGACCGCATAGTGCAGGTCGCCGGAACTGGCGGGGACGTCCATCGTGAAGGTGCTGCTGACCACCTTCTCGGCCGGGCCGTCGGGCAGGTTGAGCCGCTTTCCGCGGTTGATGGCGCTGCCGGCGGTGTCGTCGCCCCAGGGGTCGTCGTCTTCCCGCGCCCACGAGTGCACCCAGATGCTTGTCCGTTCCGCAGAGACCGTCAGCGCCTGGTTCTCGATGTAGGCGTAGCCCAACGCGTAGGGCCGACCTGTCTCGCCCCAGTCGTCGAGGTCCGGTTCGGGAAGGGTGAACAACTGCAGCGATTGTGCCGGACGGGTGTCGTCCCCAGCCGACACGTCGAACCAGAACTCCGCCTCCCCCGTGGTCGCCCAATCGCCGTCGTTGAAGACGACCATCTTCGGGAACTGGACGGTCATCTTGCGTTTCAACGTGTCCTGCTCGACGTCGAGCACCTCCCAGTTGCCGCCTGCATCGACGACCATCGCGGTGAGGAAGTAGTGATGACCGGGCACGAGCGGCTTGAGCTCGATGTCATGACTGACAGCGGGACCCAGTGGCGCGGGGATGACGGCGTCGGGATCGACGAGTTGCGGTATGCCGGTCGTGCCGGGAACAGCCGGGGTGCGGCTGGCGCCGGCGAGGAAAAGGGTCGTCGGCTGGGTGGTCTTGATCCCGTGGCTCAGCCAGGTGCCTCCGCCGGAGCCGCTGTGGTCGGTGATGAGTCGCCTGGCCGTCGGCTTCTTGAACACCGCGATGACGACGACCTTGGTGCCCAGGGGATCGGTCGACACGGGTGAGTGCAAGGGGTAGAACAGGCCGGCGGTGTAGATCTGGCCGGGGCTCAACGTGATCCCATACGACCCCGAGTAGTCGGCCTCGTCACCGAGCCCGGTCAGGGTGTGGACGTTGACCTTCGCCCACGAGGCCCCGGGCTGCATCTCCCACAGCTCCTCCTCCGGTTCCTTCTTGTACGTCACCGTGGTCATGCCGGCGGTTTCGGGTGGGGAGATGGTGTTGTCGACGACGATCGGGTTGGGATGGGCGGTGATCGCGCTCATGAGGGTGCTCCTGCCGGTACTGGCGTGCCTGAGAGCTGAGAGACGTCCCGTCTCACTCCCTTTTACGATGGCGCAGTCGGCTCAGTGCGAACGCTACGCCAGTTTCGGGCCGTCAGGGCCGGGCCTCGAAGATCAGGTTGAACGGTGTCTGGGTCGCCCTGCGGAACCGGGTGAACCCGCCGTCGTCGACCATCACCGTCCGCAATCGTCGTTCGCCCGCCTGGGCGCCCAGAGCCGGTCCCTGGCGGGCCAGCGACACCGGAACGCAGATCAGCGATGACGCGCCATAGAAGAGTCGGCCGACCGGGTTCAGGTTGTCCGCGACGCTGTCTCCGGCGAACGGTTCGACGAGCAGGCAGTGTCCGTCGGGTTTGAGCGCCTGCCTGGCGTGCCGTGCCGCGCCGGACGGGTCGGCCATGTCGTGCAGGCAGTCGAAGAAGGCGATGAGGTCGTAGTCGGCGCTGCGGTAGGACGTGGCATCGGCGAGTTCGAAGCTCGCGTTGTCGACTCCTGCCTGTGCCGCGCGTTCACGCGCGGTGTCGATCGACGCGCCGTGATAGTCGATGCCGATGAACTGCGAATTCGGAAATGCTTGCGCCATCAGGATTGTGCTCGCACCGTGACCACAACCGACGTCGGCCGCCTTGCCGCCCGCAGCCAGCTTGTCGGTGACGCCGTCCAGCGCGGGTAACCACGACGCGATCAGATTCGCGTTGTAGCCGGCCCTGAAGAATCGCTCGGTGCCGTAGAACAGGCACCGATGATGCTCGCCCCATTCCATTCCGTTGCCGCTGCGGAAGTTCTCCACCGCACGGTCACGGACGTAGAACAGGTCTTGGACGATCTGGTAGGCACCCGCCAGATCGACCGGACCCGCTGGATCGGCCAGGCAGAGTTCCTGCTCCGCAGTCAAGTGATACCTGTCCTCGGCTTCGTCGTATTCGACATAGCCGCCCGCAGCCTGATTCGCGAGCCACTCCCGGATGTACCGAGGATTCGTCCCCGTGTTCTGGGCCAGCTCCTCTGCCGACAGACGCTGCCCGGCGAGCGCGGTGTACAGGCCGAGCTCGTCGCCGATCAACATCAGAACCGCGCTCACCGAGGCCCCGAGATCCCCGATCGCCTTGCCGAGAAATGCGTTGAGTCTGTCTTCGGTGGAGGTCATCGCCGGCTCCTCTGTTCACCCGACTCAACGCTAGACCGATCGGCGTCTGTCCGGGGCGAACTCGGTGACCGGAGACCGCGGACGACGTAGTCTCTTCCTGTGGCATCACCTGCCATCGGCATCATCGAGAACTACTTCACGTGCGAGTTCACCACCGTGGCGCGCGATGGCTCGCCGCAGACCTGGCCGGTGACTCCGCGATTGCTCGACGACGGCCGACTCCTCACCACGACCAGCATCGGGCTCCCTCAGAAGGCCTACAACATCCGGCGCAATCCGAAGGTCGGCATGTTGTTCTCGGAGCCGACCGGGAGCGGTGTCGCCACGCCGGGAGCCGTGCTGATCCAGGGCGACGCCACCGCCGAGGATCGCATCGTCAGCGACATCGCGTCCGTGCCGGAGTTGGCGGCGCTGGTCCAGACACTGTTCCGACGCCAGCCGGCCGGCGCGTTGTGGAGCACCTCGCTGGGTCGCCGGCTGTGGTGGTCGTACTACATGCGCATCCTGATCTACGTGACACCCCGTCGGGCGCTGTACTGGCCGACGCGTGACTTCACCCAGCGGCCCGAGGAACTCGATGTGAACGAGGTGCGCCGTGTGGGCTGAGGCGGCCAAGCGGCTGAGCAGGTTTCCGGAGGCGGTCTTGACCGCCTTCGACACAGACGGCTATCCGGTGAGCGTGCGCGTCGAGACCCGCGATTACGACGCCACCACCGGAGAACTGGCGGTGACACTTCCTGAAGAGTTGCATGCTGCGGAAAGTCCGGCGAACCTGCTCTGCCACTTCCACGACGACAAGTTGTGGCACCTCGACTCGACGCAGGTGAAGGGCCGTCTGCGGGCGCGCGACGGTGGATGGGTCTTCGTGAGCGAGATGTTCACGCCGCCGTCGAGATTGCAGATGGTGTCGTTCCTGAGGAGCACGCACACCTCCGGTCGGAAATACCTCGACAAACGCGGGCTTGCGCGGCCAAGGGTGAATTGGGCTGCCGTCAAGGAGATTCGGCGGCGCGCAACGCAGAAGTAAGCCGGCCTGGTCCGACATGATTCGCCGGATCACCGGCGATATCGTCACGCCGCCGGTCTAAGGTGGGCCCACCAGCACGCGAGGAGCATGAATCGATGTCGGGCCAGCTCGCGATCGCCCTGACCGCCGCGCTGATCGTCGTCGCGGTCGCCGCGGTGGTGCTGGCGGTGCGCACCCGACGGGTGGTGGCCACCCCGACGGAGCGGGCCGTGCACGCCGCGTTGCACACCGCGTCGCTGGCCGCCCGGGCCCTGCGACAGGGTCTGACGACGTCCTCGGCCGGCACGGCGGCGCCGTTCCTGCGCGGCCTGACCGGAACCGACGGACTCGCGCTGTTCGACGGCGACGGGCGCCTGCTCGCCCGCGATCCCGACGACGACACTGTCTGGAATGCCGACGTGATCGCCGCCTGCGACGGTGCCGCGCAGGAGTCGCTGTCGGGAGAGCGTCGGGTGATGACGCACGCCGCGACGACGGCCGTGGTCGCCCAGCCGCTGCTGACCGACGCCGGCGACCGGCTGGGCGTGCTCGTCGTGGTGACGACGTACTCCCCGGGTCCCGGCATGCTGGGCGCGGTCGGCGAGGTGGCGCGGTACGCGGCGAGCCAGGTCGAACTCGCCGAACTCGACGCGTCGCGCGCGCGGCTGGATCGGGCCGAGGTGCTCGCGCTGCGCGCCCAGATCAGTCCGCACTTCATCTACAACGCGCTGAACACCATCGCCTCGTTCGTGCGCACCGACCCCGACCGCGCGCGGGAACTCATCCTCGAGTTCGCCGACTTCACCCGCTACTCGTTCCGCGCGGCCGGCCCGTACACCACCCTGGCCGAGGAACTGCGCAACATCGACCGCTACCTCACGCTGGAGCGTGCCCGGTTCGGCACCGCGTTGACGGTGACGCTGCAGGTGGCTCCCGAGGTGCTCACCGTCGTAGTTCCGTTTCTGGCGCTACAACCGTTGGTGGAGAACGCCGTTCGGCACGGCTTCGCCGGGCGCGGCAGCGGCTCGATCGAACTCGTCGCCCGGGACGAGGGCTCCGATTGCGTGATCACGGTCGAGGACGACGGCGTCGGGATGGATCCCGACGCGCTGCGCTCCGGTCCGGGCGACGCGCTGTCCGACGGCGCCGACAGCGCCTCGGCCCACGTCGGATTGACCAATGTCGACCATCGCCTGCGGGCGGCCTTCGGCAACGATTACGGTCTGGTGGTCGAGACAGCGATCGGCGCGGGCACCAAGGTGGTCATGCGGGTGCCGAAGTTCCGGTCCGGTGTGCGGGCCGACGGAGGGGCGTTCGGAGTGGGCAACCAATGACCAAGCCGCTCACCGTGCTGGCCGTCGACGACGAGGTGCCCGCCCTCGACGAGCTGGCGTACCTGCTCGGCCGGCACCCCTGTATCGGCGAGGTGTTCCGCGCCGGCGACGCCACCTCGGCGCTGCGCGAACTCAACCACCGCCGCATCGACGCGGTCTTCCTCGACATCAACATGCCGGGCCTGTCGGGGATCGAACTGGCAGGTGTGCTCGCCCATTACGCGCAGCGGCCGGCGATCGTGTTCGTCACCGCCCACGACGACAAGGCCGTCGCCGCGTTCGACGTCGGCGCCGTGGACTACCTGCTCAAGCCGATCCGTGAGGACCGTCTCGACGAGGCGGTGCGCCGCGTCACCTCGGCCCAGCCCGCCGAGGAACCGGCACCCGAGCGGGACGACGCGGACTCCGACGTCATCCCGGCCGAACTCGGCGGGATCACGCACCTGGTGCCCCGTGCGAGCATCGGCTGGGTGGAGGCCGAGGGCGACTACGCGCGGCTGCACTCCGCGTCCGGCGCCCATCTGGTCCGGATCCCGCTCAGCACGCTGGAAAACCGTTGGCGCGACCACGGTTTCCAGCGCGTGCATCGCTCCTATCTGGTCGCGCTGCGTTTCGTGACCGGGCTGCGCACCGTCGACGGCGCGGTGCTCGTCCGGCTGCGGGCCAACGGGGCCTCCCCGGGAATCGAGCTGCCGGTCAGCCGGCGTCAGGCCCGGGAGCTGCGCGACCGCGTGGTGCGGACGCCGATGCGCAGCCTGCGACCCGCCGGAGGCGCCGATGAGTGAACGGCCGCAACGGCAACGGGTGGTGCTGGCGCACCGCCGGGGTGCCCGCATGGTGCGCACCCGCGTCGAGGTGCAGGAACAGACGCAGGTGGGTGACGCCCTGGTGCGCGGGCTGGTGCGGGCACAGCTGGGGCTGGCGCTGCGCCTCGGCGCGGTGGTGGTGTGTCTCGTCGGGGCCATCCCGGTGCTCAACGCGCTGTTCCCCGCACTGGGTGCGGTGACCGTGTTCGGCCTGCGGCTGAACTGGCTGGTGCTGGCCGGGCTGGTGTATCCGCTGCTGTACGGCATCGGCTGGGCGTATGTGCGCCTCGCCGAGCAGGGTGAGCGCGACTTCGTCGGCGTGGTCGACTCCGAACCGTGACCGGCTCACCGCTGACCGCCGCCGCGCTGCTGGCCGCGGCCCTGGCCACGATCGCGATCGGCGCCTACGGGGTGCGCTTCTCCCGCACCACCTCCGACTTCCTCGTCGCGTCCCGCACCGTCGGATCGCAGTGGAACGCGGCGGCCATCTCCGGCGAATACCTCTCGGCCGCTTCGTTTCTCGGGGTGGCAGGGCTGATCGCCAAGTACGGCGCCGACGCGCTGTGGTACCCGGTCGGCTTCACCGCAGGCTATCTCGGGCTGCTGCTGTTCGTCGCGGCACCGCTGCGCCGCTCGGGCGCCTACACCGTTCCCGACTTCGCGGAGTTCCGGCTCGGCTCGGCGCGGCTGCGCAAGATCGCGATGCTCGTCGTCGTCGTGATCTGCATCTTCTATCTGGTACCGCAGTACCAGGGTGCCGGCCTGACGCTCAAGACCCTGCTCGGTACCCCGGTGTGGCTCGGGCCGCTGGCCGTCGGCGCGATCGTGCTGACCAACGTGGTCGCCGGCGGCATGCGCTCGATCACGTTCGTGCAGGCCTTCCAGTACTGGCTCAAGCTGACCGCGGTCGCCATCCCCGCGCTCGCGCTCGCGGGGTTGTTCTTCTCCGATCGCGGCGGCGAACTCGGCGGCCCGCTGCCGCCCACCGTGCCGCAGACCACCACCGTCGCGATCGACACCGACGTCGTCGTCCAGGTCGCCGCACCCGCGGGCATCACGGTCACCGGCACCCTGGACGGGCGGTCGGTCGACGACGACCCCATCGGCGCCCCGGGCGCCCACACGCTGAGCGCGGGAAGCACGCTGACGCTGGCGTCCGGCGCGGCCACGCCGGTGGTGGCCGGCGCCCCGAGCACCGGCGCGGACTGGATCGCCTCGGGCGGCGGCCTGGGCGGGGACCATCCGCTGTATCAGGTGGTGTCGATCATGGTCGCGACGTTCCTGGGCACGATGGGTCTGCCCCACGTGCTGGTGCGGTTCTACACCAACCCCGACGGCCGGGCCGCGCGGCGCACGGCGCTGGCGGTGATCGCGCTGCTGTCGCTGTTCTATCTGTTCCCCACGCTGCTCGGCGTGTTCTCGCGGCTGTACGTTCCGCAGTTGCTCATCACCGGCGCCGCCGACGCGGCCGTGCTGCTGGCGCCGGGGTCGGCCATCGGCGGGCCGGCCGGGCAGCTGCTCGCCGCGCTGGTGGCCGCGGGGGCGATCGCGGCGTTCCTCGCGACGTCGTCGGGTCTGCTGGTCAGCTTCGCCGGCGCGCTGGCCACCGACGTGCTGGCGGGCCGGGTGCGCGACTTCCGGGTCGCCGCGGTGATCGGCGGCGTCATCCCGATCCCGTTGGCACTGGCGGCGTCCGGAGGGCTGGAGCTCTCGCGCAGCGTGGGGCTGGCGTTCGCCGTCGCGGCGTCGACGCTGTGCCCGCTGCTGGTGCTCGGCATCTGGTGGCGCGGTCTCACCGCGACCGGCGCCGCATGCGGGCTCGCGATCGGCGGACTGCTGTCGGGGGTGGCGGTGACGGTCGCGGTGGCCGGCGGTGTCGACGACGACCTGGCCGGGGGGTGGCCCGCCGTGCTGATCGGGTACCCGGCGGCGGTCAGTGTGCCGCTCGCGTTCGCGACCATGATCGTGGTCAGCCGCCTCACCCGGGCGACGGTGCCCACCGATGTGGCGCAGACGTTCGCGCGGATGCATCTCCCGGAGAACCTGGGGATGGTCGTCGAACGCGTGCCGAAGGGCTAGCCGCTCGCGCGAAGAACAGACGGCGGGGCTAGCCGCTCGTCGCCGTCGACCGACCGCTCACCGCACGGGCGCCCGACCTCGTCGTCTGTGCCCGATTGGGCCTGTTTTTGTGACCTGCATCTCAACTACCGTCCTCGTCACAGCCGGTTCACAGCAGTCAGGAGCACACCACCGTGTCCGACACCGACCTTCCGATCCGTAAGGAAGCCAACCCGGAGCTCATCTCCGGTGAGC
Organism: Mycolicibacterium chubuense; assembly: GCF_001044255.1. GTDB lineage: Bacteria > Actinomycetota > Actinomycetes > Mycobacteriales > Mycobacteriaceae > Mycobacterium > Mycobacterium chubuense. Next base: position 70,412 of record NZ_JYNX01000017.1, on the reverse strand, counting down.
GCTACCTGCAGGTGCAGGCCAGCCCGGAGTTCCAGGAGCTGCGAAGCAGACTGCGCCGCTTCGTGTTTCCGATGACGGCCTTCTTCCTCATCTGGTACGCCACCTATGTCGTCCTCGGCGCCTTCGCGCACGACTTCATGGCCACGAGGGTGTGGGGAGACATCAACGTGGGCCTGATCATCGGGCTGGGCCAGTTCCTGACGACGTTCCTGATCACCGGCCTGTACGTGCGGTTCGCCAACCGCGAGATCGACCCGCGCGCCAGTGCGATCCGCGCCGAACTCGAGAGTGAGATCAAATGACCACCCTGCTGGCCCAGTCGGAGACGATCGGTAACCCGATCGCCAACATCGGCATCTTCAGCCTGTTCGTCGTCATCACGATGATCGTGGTGATCCGGGCGAGCAAGAAGAACGCCACCGCCGACGAGTTCTTCACCGGTGGGCGCGGATTCTCCGGCCCGCAGAACGGCATCGCGATCGCCGGCGACTACCTGTCGGCCGCCAGCTTCCTCGGCATCGCCGGGGCCATCGCGGTCTACGGCTACGACGGTTTCCTGTACTCGATCGGCTTTCTGGTCGCGTGGCTGGTGGCACTGCTGCTGGTGGCCGAATTGCTGCGCAACACCGGCAAATTCACGATGGCCGACGTGCTGAGCTTCCGGCTCAAGCAGCGGCCGGTGCGGATGGCGGCGGCCACCAGCACGCTGACGGTGTCGCTGTTCTACCTGCTGGCCCAGATGGCCGGCGCGGGTGGTCTGGTCGCGCTGCTGCTCGACATCAAGAGCCGCAGCGGCCAGTCGGTCGTCATCGCGGTGGTCGGCGTCCTGATGATCGTCTACGTCCTGGTCGGCGGCATGAAGGGCACCACCTGGGTGCAGATCATCAAGGCCGTCCTGCTGATCTTCGGCGCCGGCGTGATGACCGTGATGGTGCTCGCCAAGTTCGGGCTGAACTTCTCCGAGATCCTCGGCTCGGCGCAGTCGGCGATCAGCGGCGCCACCACCGAAGGCGTCGCCAAGCGCGACGTCCTCGCCCCGGGCGCGCAGTACGGCGGCTCGCTCACCTCGCAGATCAACTTCATCTCGCTGGCGCTGGCGCTGGTGCTCGGCACCGCGGGCCTGCCGCACGTGCTGATGCGCTTCTACACCGTGCCCACGGCCAAGGAAGCACGGCGAAGCGTGGTCTGGGCGATCGCTCTGATCGGCGCGTTCTATCTGTTCACGCTGGTGCTCGGTTACGGTGCGGCCGCTCTGGTCGGCCCGGACCGGATCCTCAGCGCGGCAGGCGGAGTCAACTCGGCGGCGCCGCTGCTGGCCTTCGAACTGGGCGGGGTGATCCTGCTCGGCGTGATCTCGGCTGTGGCGTTCGCGACCATCCTCGCGGTGGTCGCCGGCCTGACGATCACCGCGTCGGCCTCCTTCGCGCACGACATCTACGCCAGTGTGTTGAAGTCGCACAAGGTGACCGAGGACGAGCAGGTGCGGGTGTCGCGGATCACCGCGGTGGTGCTCGGCGTGTTCGCGATCGGGCTCGGCATCCTGGCCAACGGTCAGAACGTCGCGTTCCTGGTGGCCCTGGCGTTCGCGGTCGCCGCGGCGGCCAACCTGCCGACGATCATCTACTCGCTGTACTGGAAGCGGTTTAACACCCGCGGCGCGCTGTGGAGCATGTACGGCGGGCTGATCTCGACCATCGTGCTGATCGTCTTCTCCCCCGCGGTGTCGGGCGCGAAGACCTCGATGATCCCGGGCGCGGACTTCGCGTGGTTCCCGCTGGCCAACCCGGGCATCGTGTCGATCCCGCTGGCGTTCATCCTCGGCATCGTCGGCACCCTCACCTCGCCTGATGACGAGGACCCGGAGGTCGCCGCCGAGATGGAGGTGCGCTCGCTGACCGGGATCGGCGCCGAGAAGGCCGTCGCGCACTGACCCCCTCCCCCGCCGAAACTGCATTCTGGCAGGCGAAACGCGAGTAGCGGCCTGCCGGAATGCAGTTTCGGCGGAATACTGCCGGGCATGTCCCGGCTGACACTGTCCGTGCACCGTTATTCGATGGCCCTGCTGGCCTATGCGTTCGCCGCGATCATGGTGGGGACCACGCTGCCCACCCCGATGTACGCGCTGTTCGCCGAGGACCTGCACTTCCACGTGCTGACGACGACGGTGATCTTCGCCGCGTACGCCGGCGGCGTGCTGGCCGCGCTGCTGGCGTTCGGCCGGTGGTCCGACGTGGTGGGCCGGCGGCCGGTGCTGCTGGCCGGGATCGCATTCGCGGCGGCCAGCGCGGTGGTGTTCGTGCTGGCCGACTCGGTGCCCGAACTGCTGATCGGCCGCGTGCTCTCGGGGTTGTCGGCGGGATTGTTCACCGGCACGGCCACCGCGGCGGTCATCGAGGCGGCGCCGCCGGCGTGGCGGTCGCGGGCCGCGGCCGTGGCGTCGGTGGTGAACATCGGCGGGCTGGGGATCGGCCCGGTACTGGCCGGTGTGCTGGTGCAGTACGCGCCGCGGCCCCTGGATCTGAGCTTCATCGTCCACCTCGTGTTGTGTGTGGCGGCCGCCGCCGCGGTGCTGTGCTCGCCGGAGACCTCGCCGCGCGAGGGCACGCTCGGCGTGCAGCGGCTGTCGGTGCCGCCCGAAGCCCGGTCGGTGTTCGTGGTCGCCGCGCTGGCGGCGTTCGCCGGCTTCGCCGTCACCGGACTGTTCGCCGCCGTCGCACCGTCGTTCGTGGCCGAGGTCGTCGGAATCGGCAACCATGCGGTGGCCGGCGTCATCGCGGGGTCCGTCTTCCTCACCTCGGCGGTCGCGCAGGTCGCGGCACGCACGATGGATCCGGGCCGCGCCGTCGCGGCGGGCTGCGCGATCCTGATCGCCGGCATGGCGATTCTCGCTGCTGCTCTGCACTTCTCGTCGCTGCCAGGTCTGATCGCGGCGGCCGTCATCTCGGGTGTCGGCCAGGGCATCAGCTTCAGCCGCGGCCTGGCCGCGGTGTCCGATCGCACGCCTCCCGGGCGGCGGGCGGAGGTGAGTTCCACCTACTTCGTGGTCGCCTACGTGGCGATCGCGGTCCCGGTGGTCGGGGAGGGACTGGCCGCGCAGGCGTGGGGACTGCGCACCTCCGGCGTGGTGTTCGCCGTGTCGGTCGCGGTACTCGCCGCGGTCTGCCTGGTGGCGATCCTGCNGGGAGTGGATCGGGGCCGAGCGGCTCGCTCATCGGAATCGTGGGTTGCTCGACGCCGAACTTCGTGGCGATCCTGCTCCGAGAGCGCCAGCCCGCCCGGGTCTGAGTGCTTCTAGCCGCTCTTGCGGCGGAATTCGCGCCGGTTCTCCAGCGGGCCGTGGGCGCGCGGTTGTTTCGCGCCGCCGTCGCGGTGGGCCGCCCCGCCGCCCGCCTGCGCCTTCTTGCGCTCCAGCGCTTCGCGGAACTTGCGCTTGTTCTCGTCCTCCGGAGCGCCGGACGACTCTGCCGACTCCTTGGCTGCCATGGCGGCAAGCGTAGCCCGCTCAGCGGCGGCCCGGCGGCATCCCGTAGAGGTGCGCGATCGGCAGCGTCATCAGCACCCGACGGTCGTCGACCATCGCGCGGCGGTAGTCGTCCCAGTCCGGGTGTTCGCCGGCGATGTTGCGGTACAGCGCCACGAGCCCCTCCACGGTGTCGTCGCTCGGATTCGCGGCGGGCGGCGTGAGCACCGCGTCGCCTTCGGCCACGGCGTAGGCCCAGCCGTCGTCGGAGCTGACATGGATCGCGGCGCGCGGATCGCGGCGCAGGTTGCGGGTCTTGGCCCGCGGCTCGGTGATCGACACCGAGATGGTCAGCGCACGCGGATCGAAGTGGTACGACACATTCGACAGCTGCGGGCGTCCGTCGCGTTTGAGGGTGGCCAGCACGCCCAGCGAGTTCCCGGCGATCAGCGCCAGCAGCTTGTCGTCGAACACATCGCGGGTCATCACCCGAGCCTACGTCCGTCGCCCGGAGTGGGATGATCGAACAGGTGGGCCGATGGACACTTCCCCGGGGTGCGCGGTGACGCGGTATGCCGCGTTCCTGCGCGGCGTCAACGTGGGTGGGGTCAACTTGAAGATGCCCGCCGTCGCGCAGGCCCTCGAGGCCGCCGGGTTCACCGAGGTCAAGACCGTGCTGGCCAGTGGCAACGTGTTGCTCACCAGCAGAGCCGGCGCCAATACCGTCCGCACCAAGGCCGAGAAGGCGTTGCGTGACGAATTCGATTACGAGGCATGGGTTCTCGTCTATGACCTCGACACGCTGGCCGACATCTCCGCCGCCTATCCGTTCGAGCGGGAGGTGGACGGCCACCATTCCTACGTCACGTTCGTCAGCGACGACGACGTGCTGGCCGAACTCGGCGGCCTGGGTGAGGAGCCGGGGCCCGAGGAGAAGATCGCCGTCGGCGCCGGGGTGCTCTACTGGCAGGTCCCGCGCACGAGCACCCTCGACAGCGCGATCGGCAAGACGATGGGCAAGAAGCGCTACAAGTCGTCGACCACCACCCGCAATCTGCGCACGATCGACAAGCTCCTGCGCGGCTGAGGGAGAGAGGACCGGATGAACCAGACACCGAAACACACCGCCGACCTGACGGGGGTGTCGGAAACCGCGTTGATGACGCTGGTGGTGCGCGCCAGCGAGGCTCGCCGGCCCGACGCGATCATCGACGACCCGATGGCGATCCACCTGGTGGACTCGATCGACTTCGACTTCGCCAAGTTCGGCTTCACCCGCAGGCAGGATATGGCGTTGCGGGCCAAGCTGTTCGACAAGCACACCCGGCGCTACCTGCTCGACCACCCGAAGGCGACGGTGGTCGCGCTCGCCGAGGGGCTGCAGACGAGCTTCTACCGTCTCGACGCGTCCGATGTCGGCCACGACTTCCGGTGGCTCAGCGTGGACCTGCCGCCGATGATCGACCTTCGCCGCAAACTGTTGCCTGCCTCCGACCGGATCGAGCTGTGCGCGCAGTCGGCGCTGGACTTCAGCTGGATGGACCGGGTGGATCCGCAGCACGGCGTGTTCATCACCGCCGAGGGGCTGCTGATGTACCTGCAGCCCGAGGAGGCGATGGCGTTGATGAAAGCCTGCGCCGCCCGCTTCCCCGGCGGTCAGATGATCTTCGACCTGGCGCCGTCGGGGTTCGCGGCGCTGGCCCGGCGCGGGATGCGCACGTCGCTGCGCTACCGGGTGCCGCCGATGCCGTTCTCGCTGACGGTCGCCGAGGCGGCCGACCTGGTCAACACGGTCCCCGGGGTGCGGGCGGTGCACGACCTGCCGACCGAACCGGCCCGCGGGCGGGTGCTCAACGCCCTGATGTGGACGTGGCAGCGCATCCCACTGCTGGACCCGCTACGGCCGCTGACGATCCTGCTGGAGTTCGGCTGACCCGTCCGGCCTAGCCGAACGCGGCCTCGACGTACCGCATCGCCTGACCCTTGCCGACCCCGAGCGCCTTGGCCGTCGACACGTACGTGTGCGCGGCGGTCGCCATCGCGGAGTCGGCCGGGTCGGAGCGTGCGACGAAGGTGCCGAACCGGCCCCGCGTCTCCAGAATCCCCGCTGCTTCCAGTTCCCGGTACGCGCGCGCCACGGTGTTCACTGCCAGGTTGATCTGACCAGCCAGTTCGCGGACCGTCGGCAGCCGGGTTCCGGGGGTCAGCTGCCCGTCCCGGATTCCGGCGATGATCTGCGTTCTGAGCTGGTCGAACAGCGGCCTGGCAGCGTGTGGATCAACGCGCACCCAATCCCCCAACTCGGCCACGTGCCCAGTATCACCCACAGCCGCTAGTTTGGTGGGGTGCAGGTGACGGTATTCAGCGGCGCCGGTATCTCGGCCGAGAGCGGGGTGCCGACGTTCCGTGACGTGGAGACGGGGCTGTGGGCCGAGGTCGACCCCTATGAGATCTCCAGCGCCGACGGCTGGCGTTCGCATCCCGACCGGGTGTGGGCGTGGTATCTGTGGCGCCACCACATGATGGGCGCGGTCGCCCCGAACAACGCCCACCGGGCCGTCGCGGCGTGGGAGGACTACGCCGACGTGCACGTCGTGACGCAGAACGTGGACAACCTGCACGAGCGAGCCGGCAGCAAACAGGTCTACCACGTGCACGGCAGCCTCTTCGAATTCCATTGCGACCGTTGCGGAGCCGCGTACCTGGGCGAAGTGCCGGCCATGCCCGAGCCGGTGGAGTCCGTCGACCCGCCGCGATGCGTCTGCGGCGGGCTGATCCGGCCGAACGTCGTGTGGTTCGGTGAGGCGCTGCCCGACCGCGCGTGGCAGCAGTCGGTCGACGCGGTGATCAACGCCGACGTCGTCGTGGTGGTGGGCACCAGCTCGGTGGTCTATCCGGCCGCCGGGCTGCCGGAGCTGGCGGTGGCCAGCGGCACCCCGGTGATCGAGGTCAACCCCGAGCCGACGCCGTTGACGAGCACCGCGACGGTGAGCCTGCGGGAGAAGGCCGGCGCGGCGCTGCCCGGCCTGCTGCAGCGCCTGCCCGCCCTGATCGGCTAGCGCTCCGTCGGCCCCGCGGGTTTGACGGCCCGGCCGATCGCGAACTCCGCCACGGGAACGGGCGCCCACCGCGGCAGCGTCCACTCCCGGCGTCCCCGCACCTGAAATCCCGCCGCGGCGATCGTCTGCTCGGTGTGGCGGTGCGTGTGACAGTTGCCCGCCAGCCGCGGCCACAGCGTGGCGTCGGCGAAGCGTTGCAGCCGGGCCCGCGCGCCGGTGCCGGCCACGTGCTCGAGGTAGCGCAACTCCCCTCCCGGCCGCAGCGACGAATACAGCTGCGCCACAACACTGTCCGGGTCGTCGATCGAGCACAGCACCAGCGAGCACACCACGGCGTCGAACGGTTCACCGTCGCGGAACTGTTCCACGGTGTCGGCGGTCAGCGTGACGGGCACGGGTGCGTCGGCAGCCGCCCGCGCGGCGAGCGCGGCAAGCCTGCGTTCGGGCTCGACGGCGACGACCTCGGTCACGGTGGCGGGATAGAACGCGAAGTTGGTTCCGGTGCCCGCACCCACCTCGAGTACGCGGCCGGTCAGCCCGGCGAGATTCTCCCGACGCAACCGCCGCAGCGACTCCGGCTCCCGCGCGGACATCGCAGTCCACACCCGCGCGAAGAACGGGTTATCGACGGTTGTGCTCATGGACGACCTCTCTCAGCCAGGCCACGGTCTCGCGTGGCGGATCCTCGGGGGCAATGGCACCCGCCACCATCTGTCCACAGCAGACCGCGCGCAGCACCCGGCCTGCGAACTCCTCGACGTCGCCCCACGGCAGGTAGGGCCGCGAGATCAGCAGCGCCGCCACGCCGTGCGCCGCGGTCCACAGTTCGAGTGCCATCGTGGTGGGGTCACCGGGCGGGTAGCTGCCCTCGTCGATCAACGCCTGCACCGCGGCGCGCATGTGCACGAACGCCGAGCTCGTCAACGTGATGTCCACGTCGCTGCCGGGCTGGCCCTGCCCCATCGTGGCAATGCGATACAGCTCAGGGGTTTTCAGCGCGAACCGGACGTACGCCAGACCTTGGGCGCGCAGCACGTCGATCGGCGACGTGCCGGCCACCGCGGCGACGGCCTGCATCTCGTCGTCGAGTTTCTCGAAGTACCGCACACACACCGCGTCGAGCAGCGCGTCCTTGTCGGCGAAGTGCAGGTAGATCGACGGCGGGGTGACGCCGACGCGCTGGGCCACCGCCCGGATCGACACCGCTTTCGCGTCACCGGTCTCGAGCAGCAGGCCGGTCGCGGCGTCGAGGATCTCGTCGCGCAACTGGTCGCCCGAACCGCGCGGAGCACGGCGCCGTCGCAGCGGCGACGTGCTCACCGCTGCCCCTCGGTCACCGACGCCACGGGCGCGACCGGTGGCGCGGGCCCGTCGTCGCCGCCTTCACGCAGGCCGATCCGCTCATGCAGTCGGGCCAGCGGCGCCGGCGCCCACCAGTTCCACCGTCCCATCACGTGCATGAAGGCGGGCACCAGCAGCATCCGCACCAGAGTCGCGTCGGCGAGGATGGCCAGGGTCAGGCCCACCCCGAACATCCGCATGAACGCGACCTGCGCGGCGATCAGCGCCGCGAACGAGATCGACATCAACAGGGCCGCCGCGGTCACCACCCGACCGGTGCGCGCCAGGCCGAGCGCGACGCTCTCGTCGTTGGCGTCCGTGCTGCGGTCCGACGCCAGCCAGTACTCCCGGATCCGGGAGACGAGGAACACTTCGTAGTCCATCGACAGTCCGAACGCGATGCAGAACAGCAGCACCGGCATGTTGGCGACCAGCGTGCCGGTCGGTGTGGTGCCCAGCGCCCCGAGGTGGCCGTCCTGGAAGATCCACACCAGCGCGCCGAACGCCGCGGTCAGCGACAACACGTTGAGCACCAACGCTTTCAGCGGGAGCACCACGCTGCCGGTGAGCAGGAACAGCAGCACGAACGTGATGGCCGCGATGATGCCGAGCACCGTCGGCAGTCGGGAGGTGATGGAGTCGGAGCTGTCGCGGTTGATCTGCGCCAGGCCGGTCAGCATCGCTTCCCGTCCACCGGGCGGTTCGACCGCGTGCAGCCGGTTCAGCTGGATCTCGGAGGCGTCGGTGAACAGCGGTGCGGTGCTGCCGACGGTGAGGAAGGCGCTGCCGTCGGCGACACCGGTCGCCGCCGACGGCGGACCGACCCTCGCGCCGTCGACGAAGGTGCCTCCCGGCGCCGAGACCGTCGAGACGTCGGCGACCTTCGACAGCTCGGCGGCGTATCCGTCGAGCTCTGCCGGGGTGACGTCGCGGGCGTCGGGCAGCACGATGGTGACGTTGGCCGACGAGTCGACCGCGAAGTTCTCGCGCATGTCGTCGCCGACCTGGCGGGCCGATGCCGATTGCGGCAGCACGCGGTCGTCGGGGAAGCCCCATGTGGCTCCGAGAAACGGCAGACCCAGCAGCACGAGCAGGGCGACGACGGCGACACCGATCGGGATCGCCCGCCGCTGAACGTATTTCGTCGACCGGTACCAGAACATCCGCTCGACCGGGACGGGCGCCGGTTCGGGCCTGCGCAGCACCCGGCGCACGAGCTTACGGACGTCGAACGCGTCGAGCCGGTCCCCCGCGAGGACGATCGCCGCGGGCGCCACCACGATCGCCGCCACGGCGGCGAATGCGACGACCGCGATGCCCGCGTACGCGAACGACTTCAGGAAGTACATCGGGAAAACCACCATGGCGACCATCGACAGCGCCACGGTCATCGCCGAGAACAGCACCGTGCGACCGGCGGTCGTCATCGTGCGCACCAGCGCGCGGTCCCGGTCGGCGCCGGCAGCCAACTCGTCGCGGTAGCGGCTGATGATCAGCAGCGTGTAGTCGATCGCCAGTGCCAGGCCCATCGCGATAGACAGATTCAGCGCGAAGATCGACACATCGGTGACCAGCGTGAACGCCCGTAGCACCGCCATCGACCCGAGGATCGCGAAGCCGCCGACGGCCACCGGCAGCGCCGCGGCCAGCAGCCCGCCGAACACCCAGACCAGCACGACGAAGCTGAGCGGAACCGCGATGGATTCCATCAACAGCAGATCCCGCTCGGTCTGACCGTTGATCTGCACGTAGGTCATGGCCACACCGCCCGCGCGCACGGTGACACCGTCGCGGTCGTAGACCAGCGCGTCGGTGAGCTCCTCGGCGTGCCGTTGCGCGGCGCTCTCGCCACCGGTGATGCCGGCGACGATCAGACCGGTCTTGCCGTCCTCACTGATCAACGCCGACGCCGCCGACGGCGGCGCCGTCCACGCGGAAGTGACCTCACCGACGTGGGGCGACTCCGAGAGACGGGACACGATGTCGGTGGCGACGGTCCGCGCGGCGGCCACGCCGCCCTCGGCCCGCACGCTGATCAACAGGTCCATGTCACCCTGGCCGAACCGGTCGACGAGAATCTGGGAGGCGCGTGCGGACTCGGAGGTCGGATCGGCGAAACCGCCCGCGGACAGTTGGCCGGCCACCGGGATACCGAACACACCGCACGCGACCATGACGAGGAGAGCGACGGCGAGGATGCGACGCGGCGCCGCGATGGCCATCAGTGCGATTCGCTGCAGCATCGGGATCTCCTGACGTATCGCCGCTAAGTTAACAGCGATAACAGAAAGGGGTCAATGCCGCGATGACATTCGGCGACGACGGGAGTCCACCCGACATGACCCACGAACTCACGCGCCCCTCGACGGCGGAGACCACCCCCGGGCCGGCGGACCGGACGGCGGCCATCGGCCTGCTGATCCTGCGCCTCGGCATCGGCGCCGCCGTGCTGCAGGCCGGCCTGATCAAGGCCTTCGACTTCTCGACGACCGTCGGGTTCATGACCGAGGCCGGCTGGCGGCTCCCCACCCTGGCCGCGCTCATGGTCACCGGCGCCGAGACCCTCGGCGCCATCGCCCTGCTGCTCGGCGTCCTCACGCCGCTGGGCGCCTGCGCCGTGCTGAGCTCCATGCTGTGCGCCTGGGCGGTCAACGTCTCGGCGGCGGCGTTCTGGTCCGAACCGTTCAACGTGCCGTTCCTGCTCGGAGTCGGCGCGGCGGCCCTGCTGTTCACCGGGCCCGGCCGCTATGCCGTGGACGTCCGCCTCGCCGGCCGTCTGCGCTGGTCACCGCGGGTGAAGGTGGGGCTGGTGGTGCTGGCGGTGGTCGCCGCCGTCGTCACCTGGGTGGCGCTGTACGGGGTGAACCCGATCCACCTCACCACCCCGCCGGCGGCCGACCCTACCCAGCGGTAAGAATTGCCACAGTTTTCCGAATCGAGACTCAATGATTCCTTAGAGGTGATGGTTACTGTTCAGTACATGTGGATCGACGACACCAGTGCTGATGTCATCAAGGTTGATTTCGACGCCCTCTACCACGGCGATGTCCTCGTCGAGGGGCTGACGTCGGAACAGCTCGACGACGAGCAGACGCTGCCCACCGCAGTGTGACAAAAGAGCGCGCGCCCGCACGGACGCGCGCTCTTTCGGTCAGGCTGTCTAGACGGCCGACGTCTCGGCCACCATCGTGGCCAGTCGGCCACTGATCAGGTCTTCGGCCTCGGTCACGATGCGCGACACCAACTCGCCCACCGTCGGCACGTCGTTGATCAGTCCCATCGCCGTTCCCACCGTCCAGATGCCGGCGTCGACGTCGCCGTCGTCGAACACCCGCCGGCCCCGCACCCCGGCCACCAGATCCTTGACGTCGTCGAACTGACCGCCGTCTTTGAGGATCTGCACCACTTCCCGTGACACCACATTCGACGCCACCCGCGCGGTGTTGTGCAGGCTCCGGAAGATCAACTCCGTCCCCCGCTCATCGCCCTCGACAATCGCGGCCTTGACGTTGTCGTGGATGCACGACTCCACGGTGCACATGAACCGCGACCCCATGTTGATGCCGTCGGCACCCAGCGCCAGCGCGGCCACCAGTCCACGCGCGTCGGCGAAGCCGCCCGAGGCGATCATCGGGATCTCGATCTTGTCGGCCGCCGCCGGGATGAGCACCAAACCGGGGATGTCGTCCTCGCCCGGATGCCCGGCGCACTCGAACCCGTCGATGCTGATGCCGTCCACCCCGAGGCTCTGCGCCTTGACCGCGTGCCGCACCGAGGTGCACTTGTGCAGCACCTTGATCCCGTGGTCGTGGAACATCGGCAGATGCGGCGCCGGGTTGGACCCCGCCGTCTCGACGATCGTGATGCCGGCGTCGACGATCACCTGCCGGTACTCGTCATACGGGGGCGGGTTGATGGCCGGCAGGATCGTCAGGTTCACCCCGAACGGCTTGTCGGTCAGATCGCGGGTCTTGGCGATCTCGTTGGCCAGATCCGCCGGTGTCGGCTGGGTCAGCGCGGTGAGGAACCCCAGCGCGCCCGCATTGGCCACGGCCGCAACGAGTTCCGCGCGACCCACCCACTGCATCCCACCCTGGGCGATCGGATGCTCGACACCGAACGTCTCGGTGAACTTCGTCCGGATGCTCACCGCGGGGCCATCCGGATCGCCCCGTCCAGCCGGATCGTCTCCCCGTTGAGCATCGGGTTCTCCACGATGTGGACTGCCAGCGCGCCGTACTCGTCGGGATCGCCCAGGCGGGCCGGGTGCGGCACCTGCTTGCCCAGCGAGGCCTGCGCCTCCTCGGGCAGCGAGCCCAGCAGCGGCGTCTTGAACAGGCCCGGCGCGATCGTGACCACCCGGATCAGCTCACGCGACAGGTCACGGGCGATCGGCAGCGTCATGCCGACCACGCCGCCCTTGGACGCCGAATAGGCGGCCTGCCCGATCTGACCGTCGAACGCGGCGACCGACGCGGTGTTGATGATGACGCCGCGCTCGCCGTTTAGCGGCTCTTGCTGGGCGATGCGCTCTGCGGCCAGCCGGATCACGTTGAACGTGCCGATCAGGTTGACCTCGACGACCTTGCGGAACCCGTCGAGCGGGAACGGGCCTTCCTTGCCGAGCGTCTTGATCGCGTTGCCGATACCGGCGCAGTTGACGTCGATGCGCACCGGCCCCATCTCCTCGGCGGCATCCAGTGCGGCGGTGACCTGCTCGGGGTCGGTGACGTTGGCCTCGACGAACTTGGCGCGCGGGCCGAGCTCGGCGACCGCCTCGGCGCCCTTGAGGTCGATCACCACGACCGACGCGCCCCGGTCGAGCAGGCGCTTCGTCGTCGCGAGCCCGAGCCCCGACGCACCTCCGGTGACGACGGCTACGGCGTCCTTGATCTCCACAGAACTACACCTTTCTGATCCTTTTGTTTTTTCTCTAAACCCAGTCCTGCAGAACAGCTTCGGTGTCGGCGCCCGGCACTCCGGGCGCCTTCGGCGCGGTCGGCGCCGTGCGCGAGAACCGCGGGGCGGGCGCCGGATACAGGTAGCCGTTCTCGCGATAGAAGGTGTCGCGCTCGGTGTTGTGCGGTTCGGACTCCACCTCGGCGAACGACAGCACCGGCGTCACGCAGGCGTCGGTGCCGGCGAACACCTTCGCCCAGTGGTCACGGTCGTGCGCGGCGAACGCCTCGGTCAGCCGGGCCCGCAGTTCCGGCCACCGGGCCATGTCGTTCTGGTCGGGCAGGTCGGCGTCGGCCAGACCCAGGCCGGCGAGCATCTCGGCGTAGAACTGCGGCTCGATCGCACCGACCGCGACGTGGCGGCCGTCGGCGCAGGTGTAGGTGTCGTAGTAAGGCGCACCGGTGTCGAGCATGTTGACCCCGCGCTCGTCGCTCCACATCCCCATGCCGCGGAACGCCCACATCATCGTCGAGAGCACGCTGCTGCCGTCGACCATCGCGGCGTCGACGACCTGGCCCTTGCCGGAGCGTTCCCGCTCCCACAGCGCGGAGAGCACACCGACCAGCAGGAACATCGACCCGCCGCCGAAGTCGCCGACGAGGTTCAGCGGGGGCACCGGCCGCTCACCGGCCCGGCCGATCGCGTGCAGCGTGCCGTTGAGCGAGATGTAGTTGATGTCGTGCCCGGCCTGCTGGGCGCGCGGGCCGTCCTGGCCCCACCCCGTCATCCGGGCGTAGATCAGCCGCTCGTTGACCTTCGCGCAGTCGTCCGGGCCGAGTCCCAGCCGCTCGGTGACGCCGGGCCGGAAGCCTTCGATCAGTACGTCGGCCTTGGCGATCAGGCCGAGAACCATCTTCTGGTCGTCGGGGTCCTTGAGGTTCGCGGCCACCGAGCGCCGGTTGCGCAGCAGGTAGTCGCGGCTCGGGGCGCCGCCGCCTTTGCCGGGGCGTTCGACGCGTACGACGTCGGCGCCGAGGTCACCCAGGATCATCGCGGCGTGCGGGCCCGGGCCGATGCCGGCCAGTTCCACGACGCGCAATCCCTGCAGAGGTCCAGCCATGTCCAACCGCCCTTCGTCTTCATCGCCCGTCGGCCGCGACATAGCTTACTTGTATAACCTTCTCGGCCAACCTAGGGTGCCAGACTATGACGACGACGGAGTCCTACACCGGCATCGACGACCTCCGCGTGCAGTTCGACGGCGGTGTGCTGGCGGTGACGCTGAACCGTCCGGACAGCCTGAACTCGCTGACCGCGCCGATGCTGCGCACCCTCGCCGAGACGCTGGAACGCGCCGCCGACGACCCCCGGGTCCGCGTGGTGCGCATCAGCGGGGCGGGCCGCGGCTTCTCGTCGGGAGCGGGCATCAGCGAGTCCGACCACGCGAACCCCGGCGCCGCAGGCACTCCGGCCGAGGTGCTCGACGCGGCCAACCGCTGCATCCGGGCGATCGTGCGACTGCCCCAGCCGGCGGTCGCGGTGGTGCAGGGCCCTGCGGCGGGCGTGGGCGCATCGCTGGCGTTGGCCTGCGACGTCGTATTGGCCTCGGAGAAGGCCTTTTTCATGCTCGCGTTCACGAAGATCGGGCTGATGCCCGACGGTGGCGCCTCGGCGCTGATCGCCGCCGCGGTCGGCCGCATCCGCGCGATGCGGATGGCACTGCTGGCCGAACGCATCCCGGCCGCCGAGGCGTTCGCGTGGGGGCTGGTGAGCACGGTATATCCCGCCGACGACTTCGACGCCGAGGTCGACGCCGTCATCGCCACGCTGGTCGGCGGACCGGCCGTCGCGCTGCGCAAGACCAAGGACGCGATCAACGCCGCGACGCTGACCGAACTCGAGGACGCGCTCGAGCGCGAGAAGCAAGGCCAGCTGATGCTGTTGGACGCCAACGACTTCCGCGAAGGCACCCGCGCCTTCCAGCAGCGCCGCCCGGCCACCTTCACCGACACCTGACCCCCGTCGAGACTGCGTCCAGGGCGGCGTTTCGAGTGAATTCGCCGCCGCCAGCGCAGTCTCAACGGGAGAAAATCGTTCGACGGAGGACCCCCGCATCCGCCACCATCGGTGGGTGAGCACGCACTACGACATCGAGCAGCCGGTGGCAGCCCCCGGCTGGCGTGTGCTCGCGCCGTTCCAGTTCCGCGAGTACCGCCTGCTGATCGCCGCCGTGTCCCTGTCGATCTTCGCCGAGGGCATGTGGGCCGTGGTGATGACGCTGCAGGTCATCGCCCTCGACGACGATCCCACGTCGCTGTCGCTGGTCGCCACCTGCCTGGGCGTGGGCCTGGTCGCCTTCGTGCTGGTGGGCGGACTCGCCGCCGACCGGCTGCCGCAGCGGGCGATCATCATCGTCGTCGAAGCCGTCAACACCGCAGTGGTGACGACGGTCGCCGTCCTGGGATTCGTTGGTGCCCTGCAGATCTGGCATCTGGCCGTGGCGGCGGGCGCCCTGGGCGTCGCGGCGGCGTTCTTCTTCCCCGCCTACAGCGCACTGCTGCCGAGGATCCTGCCCGCTGAGCAGTTGCTGGCCGCCAACGGCGTCGAAGGCGTGGTACGGCCGGTGTTCCAGCGCGCCGCCGGGCCGGCGATCGCCGGGCTGCTGGTCGCTGCGACGTTCCCGGCCGTGGGCGCGGTCGCGGTGGCCGCGCTCTTCGCGGTCGGCCTGGTGCTGCTGCTGGCCACCCGTCCGGCAGCGAGACCCGTTGCTGTAGAGGCTGTTCCGTCCCAGCGGCTGCTGCGCGATCTGCGGGAGGGTTTCGACTTCGTGTGGCGCACACCGTGGCTGCTGTGGACCTTGCTGTTCGCGAGCATCTTCGTGCTGGTGGTGCTGGGCCCCATCGAGGTGCTGCTGCCGTTCGTCGTCGCCGACCGGTTCGCCGACGGCGAGCGCACCTACGGGTTCGTCCTGGCGTTCTTCGGCATCGGCAGTGCGCTGGGCGCGCTGGCGGTCTCGTCGCGGCGGCTGCCGCGCCGGTACCTGAGCGTCATGATGGTGATGTGGAGCGTCGGCTCGGTCCCGCTCGCGGTCGTCGGCGTCACCTCGTCGTTCCCGGTGATGGCGTTGGCCACCTTCGTCATCGGCGTGACCGACGGGGCAGGCATGGTCATCTGGGGCACGCTGCTGCAGCGGCGGGTTCCCTCCGACATGCTGGGCCGCGTGTCGAGTCTGGACTTCTTCGTGTCGCTGGCGTTCATGCCGGTGTCGTTCGCGATCGTCGGTCCGCTGTCGAAAGTCGTTTCGATGCAGACGATCTTCCTCACCGCAGGTCTGGTCCCGCTGGTGTTGGCCGCCGTCGCGATGTGGGCGGCCGGGATGCGGCGCGACGAGGTCGCGAACCCGCTGCGCTAGACGCCGAACATCGGGGGCAGTGCGAGCACCATGACCAGACCCCAGAAGAAGTGGGTCAGCATGGGGGCGAGCACTCCCCCGGTGGCGCGGCGCTCCAGCGCGCAGACAGTGCCCAGGACGATCGCCGCGAACCCGAGCATGGGGTTGCCGGTGGTGGCGGCCGTCGCGATCACGTACAGCACGGTCGACACCAGCACCGGCCTGTACTTCCACAACGCGGTGTAGAGCGCGCCGCGGAAGAACATCTCCTCGGCCAGCCCGTTGACCACGGTGATGAACACGATCAGCCACAGCGGTCCGGTGTTGACGTACTCGAGCACGCTGGTGATGTAGTCGCGCACCGGCGGTATCTGACGGGCGATCAGCGCGCCGAGCACGAACACCGCGCCCAGGCCCAGCCCCACCCCGGTGCCGGTGATGACGGGTCGCTGGTTGCGGCCGCGGAAGCTGACGTGTCCGAAGTGCAGCGGGCCCGACAGGAACGCGCCGATGGCCCACACCGCAGCCAGCGCGAGAGTGAGCCACACGAACGAACTGTCGCCGGGCGGGCGACTCAGCGAGTATCCGAGAAGCGCGGCGCCGATCAGCAGGAACACCCCGACGACGAACTTGCGCCGGGTGATCATCGACGGTGGCTCGTTGAACGCCGGCGCCTTGGTGCGCGCGATCTGCTTGATCTCGCCCGACAGCGGCGTGTGCTCCGAGTTGTTCACGCAGGGCTTCCCTTCGGCACCAGTCCGATCACATGATCCAGTCCGGTGCGGACGGCGGCGGCAACGGGTCCCGGAACCAGACCGAGGAGGCCGAGGACCGGTTGCACGGCATTCGGGGTGACCTTGCAGGCGAGTTGGCGCAAGCGCAGCGCGTCCCCGCCCGCCCAGTCGGGGTCGGTGTCGGCGAGGTGGTGAGGATCGGCCAGCTTGTCGACGGGCCGGCGCCGCGGACTCGTCACCGCCGCGCGGATCGCGTCCTCGACGGAGGTGCGCCCGCCCGGCGGTTCGGGCACGACGCCGTCCAGTCCGTCGTTGGTGGCCATCATCGGGAAGTCCAGCGACTCGACGAGGTCCGCGGCCAGCCCGCCCGGGACTGGCAGCACCACGCCGGTGACCATCGAGACGAGGCTGGTGTCGATGCCGTAGACGGGCACCGGTGCGCGCCAGATCCCGGCGATCCGCGCGTAGGTGCGGAGCAGATCGCCGTAGGTGGTGGTCTGGGGCCCGCGGATGTCGTAGGACCCGGCCAGCACGGTCTCGTCGGCCGCGGCGACGAGGTAGTACAGCACGTCGCGGATCGAGATCGGGTCGATCGGGTTGGCCGACCATTCCGGCATCGGCAGCACCAGGAACCGGTCGGCGACGTAGCGCAACATCTCGAACGAGGTCGACCCGGCGCCCAGCACGATCGCCGCCCCCAGCCACACGACGTCGGGTCCGCCGTCGATCTGCAGCGCGCAGGCGACTTCGGCGCGGCTGGTCAGGTGTTCGGACAGCGGCCCGCCGTCGGGGCTCTCGGGGACGAAGCCACCGAGGTAGACGATGCGGCGCACGCCGGCGGCCTTCGCCGCGGCCGCGACGTTCGCGGCGGCCCGGTTGTCGGCCTCCCGGAAGTCGGGCTGTCCGATGCCGTGCACGAGGTAGTAGACGACGTCGACGGGGCCGGCGTCGGCGAACGCCTGACGCGCCGAGTCCTCGTCGTGCGCATCGAGCGCGACGGTCGAAACCCGGTCGTGCCACCCGAAATCGGCTAGCCGGCCGGGGTTGCGGCTGGCGGCGACGACGCCATGGCCGTCCGCCAGCAGAGCCGTGACGAGGCGGGAGCCGATGTATCCCGTCGCGCCGGTGACCAAAGTCCGCACGTTAACCACGGTACGGCTGTACCCCAACCGCCTCGATCAGAACCCGTCGGCGGCGTTGCCTACGTCACGGCTCCGTCACTGCCCGCGTCGCGGTGCAGCTTGACCAGCTCCTGGTAGAGCAGCGCGTTCGTGCGGATGCCCTCCTTCTCGGCGTCGCCGAGTTCGCGACGCACCTTGGCGGGCACCCCGGCGACCATGTGCCCGGGCGGGATCACCGCACCCTGGGACACCACCGCCCCGGCGGCGATCAGCGATCCGGCGCCGATCGTGGCGCCGTTGAGGATCACCGCGCCCATCCCGATGAGGCAGTCGTCGCCGACCGTGCACCCGTGCAGGACGGCGTTGTGGCCCACCGTGACACCGGCGCCCACGCTGACCGGGAAGCCGGGGTCGACGTGGACGGTCACGCCGTCCTGGATGTTGCTTCCGGCCCCGATGGCGATGGTCTCGGCCTCGGCGCGCAGGATCGCGCCGTACCAGACGCTGGCCGACTCGGCCAGCACCACCCGGCCGATCAGCGTCGCATTCGGCGCGACCCAACTCTGGGCGTCCAACTGCGGCGCGTGTCCGGCGAGGGCAAGGATCAGGGGCTCCGGCATGGCGCCATCGTAGGGCGGCCCGTCCGCGCCGCGGCGACGCGTGCGATCCTCACGTCGTGACAGCGACGTCAACCCCCACGGCTCTCGACATCGTCGAGGGCATCGACCTGACCGGCAAGACCATCGTGATCACCGGTGCCTCGTCCGGGCTGGGCCGCGAATCGGCCCGCGCCCTCGCGACCACCGGGGCGCGGATCATCCTGGCGGCGCGCAACAGCGCCGCCCTCGTCGACACCGAGGCGTGGATCCGCGAGCAGGTGCCCGCGGCGGTGCTCTCCAGCGTGCACCTCGACCTCACCTCGCTGGAGTCGGTGGCCGCGGCCGCCGCCGAGATCAGCGAGCTGACCCCCGCGGTGCATGTGCTGATGAACAACGCCGGCGTGATGTTCACCCCACCTCAGCGCACCACCGAGGGTTTCGAGATCCAGTTCGGCACAAACCATCTCGGCCACTTCGAGTTGACCCGGCTGATGTTCCCCGCACTGGTGGCCGCCGACGGTGCGCGGGTGGTGGTGCTGTCTTCGGAGGGGCATCGGCTCAGCGACGTCGATCTCGACGACCCGAACTGGGAACGGCGCGACTACGACAAGTTCGCCGCCTACGGTGCGTCGAAGACGGCCAACGTGCTGCACGCGGTCGAGCTGGACCGCCGGCTGCGCGACAGCGGCGTGCGCTCGTACGCGGTGCACCCCGGCGTGGTGGCGACGTCGCTGGCCCGCTACATGGACGAGGACGACTTCGCCGCCCTGGCGCAGCGCGGCCGCAGCAAGCTGGCGTTCACCACTCCCGACCACGGCGCGGCGACCCAGGTGTGGGCCGCGGTCAGCGATGAGGTGGCCGAGCTCGGCGGCGTCTACCTGTCCGACTGCGCGGTCCGCGACGCCGCCCCGTACGCCGTCGACGAGACCCGCGCGCTGACGCTGTGGGATCTCTCCGAACGCCTCTGCACCCCGAGCGCGACGACACTACGCTCGTCGGTGTGACCCCGGACGCGTCCGAGAACGTCGTCTATCTGCGGTCCTACGGCGAGCACGACCGCGACGACCACGAGGTGGTGCGCCGCGTGCTGGACGCGACGGCCGAGATGCTGCGCGAGCGGCCGTT
This sequence comes from Mycolicibacterium chubuense, assembly GCF_001044255.1. GTDB lineage: Bacteria > Actinomycetota > Actinomycetes > Mycobacteriales > Mycobacteriaceae > Mycobacterium > Mycobacterium chubuense. The sequence goes on along the minus strand of NZ_JYNX01000017.1, from coordinate 50,683 downwards.
CGCGGACCTGACCACCCGGCGGGTCGCCGAGCGGGCCGGCGTGCCGCACAGCGATGTGTGCGCGTACTTCCGCTCCCCCGACGCGATCGTCGCCGAGCTGTATCTCGGAGTGCTGCGCGACGCGCCGCTGTCGGTGGACGTGGAACTGCCGGCCCGGACGCGGGTGGTGGCGCTGTTCGGTCAGTTGGTGATGCTGCTGGCCGACGAACCCGGTTTCGCGGCGGCCTGCTCGAGCGCACTGATCTCCACCGAGCCGTCGGTGCGGGCGATCCGGCGCCGCATCCACGCCGAACTGCAGCGCCGCGTGCGCACCGTGCTGGGGTCGGGCGCATGGCCGGAGGTGGCCGAAACGCTCGAGTTCGGCCTCGTCGGGGCGATGGTGCAGGCCAGTTCCGGAGCGGCGACGTTCACCCAGACCGCCGACGATCTGGCCGGTGTCGTGGCCGCGGTGTTGCCTGACGAACACTGAGCGACGAAAGACCTGCTCAGAGCCGGTTCTGTAACGGTTGACCACCGGTTCGCGACACATTCTCGACTTGGTCGTGACCAATTCGTGCGCATAGCATGCCAGGCGACCTGACAAGCATGAGGAGCAGAACGTGAAGACCCGCCCCAGCAAGGCCATCGGCATCGCTGCGAGTGCCGCCGCGATCGCCCTGTCGGTTCCGCTGGCTGTGACGGCATCCGCCGAGCCGACGACGACCACCGTGACGGCCGAGATCCCCGACCCGCAGGGTCCGCAGTGCGATCCGTTCAAGAAGGCCGTGCCGAACTGGAAGAGCCTGGCCAACGTTCCCGTCAGCAAGGTGCTGGCCAGCATCCCGGACATCAGCTCGTTCAACGCCGCGGTGTCGGGCCAGCTGAACCCGGCCGTGAACATCGCCCCGGTGCTCGACAACGGGCCGTTCGTGGTGTTCGCCCCCACCAACGAGGCGTTCGCCGAGCTGCCGCCCGAGCAGCAGGAGGTGCTGCGCACCGATCCGGCCGCGCTGACCAGCCTGCTGTACTACCACGTGTTCCTCGGCCTGCTCGGCCCCGACGACGTGAAGGGTCAGCGGCCCACCCAGGAGGGCACCGAGATCGAGGTGACCGGCTCTGGCGGCGACATCAAGATCAACGAGACCACCAAGGTGCTCTGCGGTGGCATCCAGGCGCAGAACGCGCGGATCTACCTCGTCGATCACGTGCTGAACCCGGCCGAGGCGCCGGCGCCCGTGACGCCGAAGTCGACCAGCTCCACCGCCACCACAAGCGCCACGGCCACCACCGAGCCCGCGCCGCTGCCCGCGGAGACGTCGGCCGCACCGGCCGCCGAGGCTCCGATCGGCTAGTCCCTTTGCGATTTCGGTGTAGTTGGTCAACGCACGCGTGACCAACTACACCGAATTCGCGTTTACAGGCCCAGGTCGCGGCCGATGATCTCCTTCATGATCTCGGTGGTACCGCCGAAGATCGTCATGATGCGACCGTCGACGTAGTCACGGCAGACGCGGTACTCCATCATCCAGCCGTAGCCGCCGTGCAACTGCACGCACTGGTCGACGACCTTCTTGGCGACCTCGGTCGCCCACCACTTCGCCTTGGCGGCTTCGACCGCGGTCAGTTCGCCGTCGACGATGGCCTGCAGGCACCGGTCCACGTATTGCTCGGTGACGTCGAGCTCGGTGTCCATCTCCGCGAGCAGGAACCGGTTGTGCTGGAAGCTGCCGATCGGCTGACCGAAGGCCTTGCGATCCTTGGCGTATTGCAGTGTCTGACGCCATGTTTCGCGCGCCCCGGCGATCGCGGAGATCGCGATGGACAACCGCTCCGAGGGCAGGTTCTGCATCAGGTGGTAGAAGCCTCCACCCACCTTGCCCAGCACGTTGGCGTTCGGCACCCGCACGTTCTCGAAGTGCAGTTCGGCGGTGTCCTGGGCGTGCATGCCCATCTTGTCGAGCTTGCGGCCGCGGCTGAACCCGGGCATGTCCCGCTCGACCACCAGCAGCGTGAAGCCCTTGTGACCGGCCTCGGGGTCGGTGCGCGCGACGACGACGACGAGGTCGCTGTTGATTCCCGAGGAGATGAACGTCTTGGACCCGTTGAGGATCCAGTCATCCCCGTCGCGCACCGCAGAGGTGCGGATGCCCGCGAGGTCGCTGCCCGCGCCCGGTTCGGTCATCGCGACCGCGATGATCGTCTCGCCGCTGGCGATCCCTGGCAGCCAGCGTTCCTTCTGCTCGTCGGTCGTCAGATCCTTGAAGTAAGGCGCGACGACGTCGTTGTGCAGACTCAGCCCGGGTCCGGGCACGCCGGCCCTGGCGATCTCCTCGTCGATGATCGCGTTGAACCGGAAGTCGTCGGTGCCGCCGCCGCCGTACTCCTCGGGCATGTTGAACCCGATGAGACCGTGCTTGCCGGCCGCGACGTAGGCCGAGCGGTCGACCAGCCGGTCGGCCTCCCACTTCTCGGCATTCGGCACGAGTTCGCTCTCGATGTATCCGCGGACGGTGTCGCGGAAGGCCTCGTGCTCGGCGTCGTAGATGGTGCGCTTCATGGTTTCTCCCTCACTTTGGCTTACCGCGCCTTCCATACCGGCTGGCGCTTCTGCGCGAATGCCAGCGGCCCTTCCTTGGCGTCTTCGCTGCCGAACACCGCGACAGCCTCGCGCATGGTGCGTTTCCAATCGGGCTCTTCGTCGGTGACGACGCCGTCGTCGGCACCGCGGGCGACCCGCTTGCTGGCCTGCACGGCCAGCGGCGCATTGACGGCGATACGGTCGGCCAGCGCGAGCGCGGCGTCCAGCACGGTCCCGTCGGGCACGACCTCGTTGACCAGGCCCCAGCGCTGCGCGTCGGCGGCACTGATCGGCTCGCCGGTCAGCATCATCTGCATCGCGACCTTGCGCGGAATCTGCTCGACGATCCGGAACACCCCGCCGGCGCCGGCGATCAGGCCCCGTTTGACTTCGGGCAGACCGAATTTCGCGCTCTCCGCGGCGACGACGAGATCGCTGGCCAGGGCCAGTTCGGTGCCGCCGCCCAGGGCGGTGCCGTTCACCGCCGCGATGGTCGGCTTGTCGATGAAGTGGCGGACGTAGCCGGCGAACCCCCACTTGGGGTGGTCAGGGTGGCCGATGTTCTCCCCGCGCGAGAGCGCCTTGAGATCCGCTCCGGCACAGAAGGATTTGTCCCCGGACCCGGTGACCACCACGACCCACACATCGGGATCGTTCTGCGCCTCTTCAAGAGCGTCGCCGAGCCCGATCGACACGGCGGCGTTGATCGCGTTGCGCGCCTCGGGCCGGTTGATCGTCACCACCATGACGTGGCCCCGGCGCTCGACGAGGGCACCGCTCGACGACGACGAAGGAGTCGAGCCATCCGGCCCGGGGGCTTCGACTGCCGTCACAGCAGTTCCAGGATGGTGGCGTTGGCCTGGCCGCCGCCCTCGCACATGGTCTGCAGGCCGTACTGAATTCCGTTGTCGCGCATGTGGTACAGCAGCGTGGTCATGATGCGGGCGCCGGACCCGCCGAGGGGATGGCCCAGCGCGATCGCGCCGCCGTTGGGGTTGAGCTTCTTCTCGTCGGCGCCGATGTCCTTCAGCCACGCCATCGGCACGGGGGCGAACGCCTCGTTGACCTCGAACGCGCCGATCTGGTCGATCGACAGCCCGGACCGCTTGAGCGCCTTCTGCGTCGCGGGGATCGGGGCGGTCAGCATGATGACCGGGTCGGCGCCGGCCAGCACGGCGGTGTGCACCTTGGCCAGCGGCTTGAGCCCCAGCTCCTTGGCCTTCTCGGCCGACATGAACAGCAGCGCGGCCGACCCGTCGGAGATCTGCGAGCTGTTGCCGGCGTGGATCACGCCGTCCTCGCGGAACGCTGGCTTGAGCTGGGCCATCTTCTCCAGCGTGGTGCCGCGGCGGATGCCCTCGTCCTTGAGCACGGGATTTCCGTCGGCATCCTTGATTGCGACGATCTGGTCGTCGAAGGCGCCGGAATCCTGTGCTGCGGCCGCTTTTTCGTGGGAGTCGAGGGAGAACTGGTCGAGTGCGGTGCGGTCGAGGCCCCACTGCTCGGCGATCATCTCGGCGCCGATGCCCTGGTTCGGGGTCTTCTGGTAGCGGTCCTTGAAGCCGGCCGGGTACGGGTTGCCTCCACCGGCCAGCGACGAGCCCATGGGGGTCCGCGACATCGACTCGACGCCACCGGCGACGACGACGTCGTAGTGGCCGGCGACCACACCGGCGGCGGCGAAGTGCACCGACTGCTGGCTCGATCCGCACTGGCGGTCCACGGTCACCCCGGGCACCGATTCCGGCCATCCGGCGGTCAGCAGCGCGGTGCGGGCGATGTCGAGCGCCTGCTCGCCGGCCTGCATGACACAACCCCAGATGACGTCGTCGACCAGCGCGGGATCGACGCCGGCGCGCTCCACGAGGCCGTTGAGCACCTGCGCGGACAGCTCGGCCGGGTGCACTCCCGACAGCCCACCGTTGCGCTTGCCGACCGGTGACCGTACGGCTTCGACGATGACGGCTTCAGGCATGGAGATACTCCTTCATTGAGATGGTGCCTCGAACGTAAACGAACAAGGTTTACTAGGTCAACCTACTGGTTGGTAGACGTCACGACCGCGTCAGAGCACCGGTCAGCGGCCGCGCGCGGCCCGGTCGGCCGCGTCGGCCAGCTCGTCGCGGAACTGCGGATGGGCGATCGCCGCGAGCGCCTCCCCCCGCTCCCGCACCGTCAGCCCCTCGAGCTCGGCCGCGCCGTACTCGGTGACGATCACGTCGACGTGATGACGCGGTGTGGTGATCACCGCCCCGGCGTCGAAGCGCGGCACGATGCGCGACCGCGCCACCCCGCCGTCGTCGTAGGTCGATGGCAGGCAGATCAACGACCGGTCCGACAGTTCCAGGCCGACACCGGCCACGAAGTCCTCGGCGCCGCCGATGCCGCTGAACTGGTCGCCGCTGATGGTGTCGGCGACCACCTGACCGTGGACGTCGACCGCGAGCGCCCCGTTGATGGACACCATGTTCGCGTTGGCGGCGATGACCTCCGGGGCGTTCACCACGTCGACGGGCAGGAACGCGACGTCGTCGTTGTCGTCCAGCCAGGCGTAGAGGTCGGCCGATCCCAGCGCGAACGTCGTCACGCTGACCCCGTCGAACTGGCCCTTGCGCGCATTGGTCACCTTGCCCGCGCGGTGCAGCCGCAGACAGCCGTCGGTGAACATCTCACTGTGCAGGCCGAAGTCGCCGTGGTCGCCGTCGGCGAGCAGCGCGGCGATCTGACTCGGGATCGACCCGATGCCGGTCTGCAGCGTGGCGCCGGAGCCGATGTACGCGACGGCGTTGCGGGCGATCGCGGTGTCGGTGTCGGTCGGCGGCGGCGACGGAAACGCCAGCGGCGCGTCCGTCGAGGCGACCAGCACGTCGATCTCGTCGACGTGCAGCGCGTGCCGGTACCGCTCGCCCAACCCGGCCGTGCGCGGATAGGCGTCGGACACCTCGACGACGAGCACTCGGTCGGGATCGGCACCGGCACGGCGCAATTCGGCGACCGTGCCGCCGGCGTGCAGTGACAGCGAGCACCATCCGTCGGCGTCGGGCGGGGTGGCGACGGTGGTCATCACGCGCGGCGACTGGCGTTCCAGCAGCGGCCCGAAGCGGCGGAAGTCGGCGGGCATGAACTCCACGCCGGCATCGGTGTCGCGCAGCGCGCGCTCGAGTGGCCCGAAGAAGCCGGACAGGTAGCGCACGCCGGGGCGGGTGAACAGCTCGGTCCCGACGGTCAGCAGCGCACCGTAGACGCACAGCGCCGTCCAGTCGGTCCGCTCGCCGAGGGCGCGCAGGAACGCCGGCGGCTGTCCCGGGCCGAGAGGAATGCCGAGCGTGTCGGCGGGATGCAGCCGCGCCGCGGCCTCCTCGGCGGTCAGTTCCTCCGGCATGGCCGTTACCCTGCCATGCGATGTCGCGATGCCGGCACAAAAGACCACCGCGCGTCGACATGGTTTACTGAGTTGCACAGCTCACCGTGACGTTCGGTGGCCTTCTCAGGAGTTTGTCGTGACGCGGAGTACCCGGCTGGCGCCGATGATCGGCCCGGACTCGACCGGTTCGGGTACTGCCGTGCGCTCGCCGAAGACCGCGGAGCTCGTCGCGGGCACGCTGCGCCGGATGGTCGTCGAGGGCCAGCTCACCGATGGCGACTTCCTGCCCAACGAGGCCGAGTTGATGGCGCACTTCGGCGTCAGCCGTCCGACGCTGCGCGAGGCGGTGCGGGTGCTGGAATCCGAGCGGCTCGTCGAGGTCCGCCGCGGATCGCGGACCGGCGCCCGGGTGCGGGTCCCCGGTCCCGAGGTGGTCGCCCGTCCTGCGGGGCTGCTGCTCGAGTTGTCCGGCGCCACGATCGCCGATCTGCTCACGGCGAAGGCCGGCATCGAGCCGCTGGCGGCGCGCCTGCTCGCCGAGTCCGGCTCTGCCGAGGCCTTCGAGGAACTCGACGCACTGCTCGAGGGACTGGTCGCCGACGGCTGGCAGTCCGAGCGGCTGGCCGAGAACACCGGCGCGTTTCATCTGCGGGTGGTGCAGCTGTCGGGCAACGCGACGCTGGGCATCGTCGCCGGCATGCTGCACGAGATCACGGTGCGGCACACGGCTTTCGTGTTCAACGAGCGCCGCCCGGTGTCCAAGGCGGACTACGAGAAGCTGATGCGCTCCTATCGCAAGCTGATGGCGTTTCTGCGGGCCGGTGACGCCGCGGGCGCCGAGGCGCACTGGCGCAAGCACCTCGACGTGTCCCGCGAACTGTTGCTCACCGGGCTGGAGAACGTGCCCGTGCGTGACGTGATGGGGTAACTAGGACGCGTCGACATCATGGTGGTCGTGGCGTTGCCAGGTCACGTGCACCGGGACCGTGTCGTCCCACGGCTGCCGGGTGACCATGTCGGCCACCATGATGTAGCCGCGCTCGAACTCCCCGGTGGCCGCGTCGACGAGGCGGTACTCCTGGCGCTGCTTGTGGATCGGCTGCGCATCGAGCAGCAGCACCCGCACCTCCCCCGGCTCGAACCGGCAGCGCTTCTGCAGCGCGGCGATCAACTGCTCGTTGTGCATGTGACCGTCGCCGAAGTTCCAGCCGATCGCGGTGCTGCAGATGCGTTCCCCGTCGGTGAGCACGTACTCGGCCTCGTCGTGGCCGGCCATCAGCCGGTGCGCGAGCGTGAACATGGCGCGGCCGTGGGTGTTGAACGAGCGGAACGCATATCCCATGTACTGGTACATCTCGGCGGTCTCCCGGCTGCCGTAGAACTTCTCCATCTGGGCGGCGGGCATGCTGGCGATCGCGACGATGCCCGCGGCGATCTTCGCGTCCGCCGACGGCTTGATACACCACAGCGAGGTGTCCCAGTTGCCGGCGTAGTACCGCATCCCCGGCAGGAAGGAGACCTTGCGCGGGAACAGGTTTCCGATCGCGACGGTGCCGGCGGACACCGCGAAGAGCACCAGCGGCCACGGGCTGTGCAGATCGCCGAGACCGATACCGGCGTTGCCGACGAACAGCGCCAGCACGCTGAACATCATGAAGACGTTCCACTCCAGCGGCACCCCCATCGGGATCGCGGACAGGATCCCAAAGTGGAAGCACAGCATCACGACCGCCGCGACCGCGGTCACCCAGCCGCCGTGGGAGAAGAACAGCACCAGCGGCACGAGCATCTCGATGGCGGTGGACACGTGCGCGAGCCACCGCGATGCGCGGCCGGGCCGCAGATCGTCCGGGAAGTGCTCGAAGAACCGGCGCTTGATGGCCCGCGGCCGGATGACCGGGTTGTTGCTCATCATCGTCGAGATGACGAACGGGAAGTGCTTGTTGAGTTTGGACGTCGCCGCGCCCATCCAGATGACCAGGCACACCAGCTTGGCGGCGATGACGATGTCAGCGCCGGTGAACAGGAAGCACACCGCCAGGGCGCCGTAGACCTCACCGCGGGCCGCCAGGAACAGCACCTTGTCGCGCAGGCCGGCCAGCGCGAGCAGGCCGAGAATGGTCGCGGTCTGCCAGACCGGCAGTACCCCGACGTCGGAACCGAGCTCAGGAATGGGACCGGTGCCATCGGAAAAGAGAGCGACAACCAGCATCACCAGCAGCGCGCCGTAGAGCACGACGTCGAACGGTGTGCGCGCATCGCCTTTGGTCAACGGGATCCGGTTCGGCCATGGCGGCAGCCGAATGGTCTTGGGCCGCAACCAGTACAGCACCGAGCCCATCGGCGGGAAGAACCGGTTGTTAAGCGGGCCGAAGCCGCAGCCCAGGCCGACGATCTCGAACAGCATCGTGTAAAAGACGACCTTCTGGTACACGATCGGTTCGTGGTACCAGGCCGCCACGTCGGTGAACCCGTCGATGCCCCGGGTCGTCAACACCACCAGCCACGCGAACAGCACGTACAGCAGGATCTTGACGACGTAGAACAGGTGCATCACGACCGGTGTGCCGAAGCCCACCTCGGCCCAGTGCCGGGCCATCGGAACGATCCGCTCCGCGCGAGTTCCCTTGCTCCATTCGGCGTAGTCGACGACCGGCGCGTCCTGTTTGAGAAACCCCATGGGCATCAAGACTAGAACGTGTTCCAGTTCCCCTTCACCCGAATGTGCGGTTTCCTCCGCGACACGCCGCCGCGCGGGGCGTACCCCGATGCACAGTCTGCGTCACTCAGGCGCCGGTCTTGGCAGGTGGACGGTAGAAGATCACCAGTTGGCCGATACCGCCGGCCAGCCCCAAGACCAGCGCGATCAGCAGGCCCCACCACCCGTGCAGGAAGTCGTAGAACCCGGTGCCGGAGAACAGCGCGTAGTCGAGGCTGATCCTGCCCGCGCCGATGGTCGCGATGCCGACCGCCGAGGCCGCCAGCACCAGGTTGTACTCCCAGCCCTCCTTGACGATGAAGAACCCGTTCGGCTTGTGCACGGTCCACGCCGCGACGAGCATCAGCGCGACGAAGCCGGCGGCGGGGATCGGGGTGAGCAGACCGACGGCCAGACCGAGGCATCGCTGAGGGCAGCCGCGATCTCCGGCGTGGCATCCGACACCGACGGCCCCNCCCGCAGCCATCTCGGTGGTGGCCGCGATGCGGGCGTGGAACATGCCCGGCTTCATGCCCATGCTGTCGAACCAGCCGGCGGTCCCGGCCAGGCCGCCCTTGCCGAAGAACTTGTTGTAGCCGTGCGCGGCCATCGTCAGGCCGAGGACGACCCGCAGGATGAGCACTCCGACGTCGTAGGCAGTCATGCAACAAAATCTAGAACATCTGTCACGTCGGCGCGCCCGCCGGGGACCGTCAGGCAGGCACCCAGCTGCCGTGGAAGCCTGCGGGGACCCGATGCGGCAGCTTGACAGCGGCCACATCCTCCAAGGTCTGCGCGTCGAGGATCGCGAGTTCGCTGCGGTCGGCCTGCCGGTCGTAGACGAAGCCCATCAGCACGCCGTCATCCTCGTCGGCATCGGGTGAGGACGGATGAAAGACGAACTCTCCGACCGCCTTTCCGTCGCCGAACGACCGGGCCACGGAGTTGTCGCCGATCAGGTCGTGTTTGAGTAGCGTCTCGGCTCCGCTCCCGTCGCCGAAGCAGGGCGCGTACCCGTAGCGGTGCCGCTTCCCGACGAGCCGTTCGTCGACGCGGGGGAACTCCTGGGGACGGTCGTCGACGCGCGACTCCCGCACCTTGCCGTCGACGAGGTCCACGGTCCAGCGCTCGAGGGTCGGGGGGCCCTCGTTGGGCCCCAGGTGGTCGGTGTCGAACATCTTCGGATGCCGGATGACGTCGAGCACCACGGTGTCCCCCGAGTCGTAGGCGTTCATCGGGTGGAAGACGTAGCAGGGTTCGACGTCGAACCATCGCACGTCGTCGCCGGTGCCTTCACGCGGCATGACGCCGATGCGCGCGGGATAGTCCGGATCCCACGAGTACGGGAATCGTCGATCCGCCGACGCGGGAGTGGGCATCCGGGCGGCGATCGGATCGGGGATACGCACCCGGCCGATCAGGGCGCTCAGCATCAGACGGGCCGGCAGCCGGAGCCCGCGCGGCACCGTCATCTCCACCGCCTGATGGACGTCGAAGGTGACCGGCAGGTCGTAGAGGATCACGTGGCGTTCGGTCAGCGAGAAGTCGTGCATCATCGGGCTGCCCGTCACCGCGATGTCGACGGTGCGCCGTGCCCGTCCGTCGGCGCCGATCACCGAGTACTGCACGCTGTCGGCGCGATTCATGCTGTAGGAGACGGCGTGTAGTTCGCCGGTGTCGGGATCGCGCTTGGGGTGTGCGGTGTATCCCCCGGCCAGGGTGCCGTCGAAATCGCACACGCCGACGGTGTCCAGTTCGTCGGTCAGTTCGTAGTTGGCGACGCCGGACTCGATGAGGGCCAACGTCTTTCCCGCGTGACCGATGACGTTGGTGTTGGCGCCGATCGAAGACACCCGGAAATCACCGGCCGGCGCCGGCTCACCCAGCGCGCGGGCCGTGGCCGGTCCGCGGACCCACCGGTTGCGGTACCACTCGGCCCTGCCGTCGCGGATCCAGATGCCGTGCACCATGCCGTCGCCGACGAACCAGTGGTAGAGCTTCGGATCGATCTCCCCGATCGGATTGGGCCCGTTGCGCAGATATCGCCCGTCGAGGAAGTCGGGAATGGTTCCGGTGACCTCGAGGTCGGTGAGCGTGTACTCCTGCGCCAGTGGCGCGAAGGCGCCGCTCAGATAGCGGTTGTCCATGACACTCCCCTGATAACAGCGTTATAGCGCTCTCTGTATAACACCGTTATGGCAGCATGGCAATCATGAGCGCGGTGTCGGCAGAGGTGATCGCGGCAGGCGTCCGCCTGCTCGAGCGTGACGGCATCGGGGCGCTGAGCGCGCGCAACGTGGCCACCGAGGCCGGCACGTCGACCATGGCCGTCTACACCCATTTCGGTGGGATGACGGGCCTGCTCGACGCGATCGCCGTCGACGTGTTCGAGCGATTCGCCCAGGCGCTCACCGAGGTGCCCCAGACCGACGACGCGGTCGCCGACTTCCTCGCGATGGGCCTGGCCTATTACCGGTTCGCGCAGGCGAACCCGCAGCGCTATCAGTTGATGTTCGGCACGACGGCGCCTGCGTCGATCGCGCGGTTTCGGACGGACCTGACCGTCACGGGCAGCGCGAGTAACCGTACCGAGTGGGCGCTGTCGTTCGGGGCGCTGCACCGGGCGGTCCACCGGATGATGGCGGCCGGACGGATCCGGGACGACGACGAACTCGCGGTGGCCGGCCGGTTGTGGAGCCTGAACCACGGCGCGGTGATGCTCGAGATGGTGGGTTTCTTCGGGCATGAGGGCCATGGCCTCTCGCAGATCCTCGGCCCGCTGGTGATCGACACTCTCGTGGGCATGGGCGACGACCGCGGCGCAGCGATGCGGTCTCTGCAGTCAGCGCTGACCAGGGCCGCCGAAAGCGTCTAGCGCAGCGCGTGATCCAGCCGGTCGAGGTAGGCGTCGACGTCGCCGATCGCCGACTCGGCGGCGTGCACGCTGACCGCGACGGTGTCGCCGATGCCGTGCACACCGTGCGTGAGGCCCATCATCGGCGAGAGCGCGGGGAAGCCGGCGGTGAGCACGACGGGCGCGCCCGCGAACGACAGATCGGCGGCGCCGCGGTGGACGCTGGAGACGACGGTGTTACCGGTGACGGTGTCGGACCGCCGGTCCGGATCGAAATGGCCGACGCCCCAGCGCAGCACCGGCGCGGGGATCGCCGCGAATGCCGCTGCCTCGGCCGCCAGCGCCGGATGCGACGCGCGTCGCCTGCGACCCTGCAGGTCGGCAGCGATCGCCTGGGCGCGACGGTCAGCCGGCAGATGCGGGTGCAATCCGACGCCGACGTTGCCGTAGTGGTTGTTCGCCCAGCGCACACCGGGTGTGGCCATCGGCACCTCCGCACCCAACAGCGTCGGGTCGTCGCCGAGTTCGCGCAGGTACCCGGCGAGCGCCGACGAGACACCGGTCAGCACGCCGACGGTCACCGTCGGCCCGGGCACCCGGTCGCGCCGCCGGATCAGCGTGCGCACCGACAGCGCGCCGGCGGGCCGCATGTTGCTGCGCAGGGCCGGGCGCGAAAGCGATTGCGGCGGAACCAGTCCCGCATCGGTGTCGCGGACCAGCCGACGGTGCGCCCGCGCGGCGGCGAAGGACCGGCGGACGAACCCGCCCCCCGTCGGCGGTGGCACCGCCGGCACGGCGCCGGGCCGGCCGAACAGCCACGCCGCCAGCGCCGAGGACCGGGCGCCGTCGGCGAGGGCGTGCGAGATCTGCAGGATCGCAACACATCCCGCACCCGCTCCGGGTACGTCGTCCACGACGGGGAAGACGTGGAGCCGCCAGGGGTGCGTCCACGGATCGAGCTGGTCGGCGACCAGCCCCGCGACGGCGACCAGGCACCCCTCCCACGTGTCGTCCGGGTAGATCACGAACTGCTGAGCGTCGACGGCGCACCTGTCCCACACGGGGTAGCGCCCGCCGCCGGTGTCGCGCACCCGCATGGTCAGGTCGGTGCACGTGTCGGCCCGACGCCGGAGCTCGTCGAGCGCGTTGCCGGGATCGGCGACCGTGCCGCCGAACCCGTAGAGCAGGAACTGGTCGTTCGGGACGACCGCCGACATCCACAGCGTCTGCGCGTCGACCGGGGCGAGCCGGCGCATCGTCATACGGCCAAGGCTAGGCTGTGCCGCATGTCGCTGCTGCCGTCGGTGTCGAAGGCCGGGGCGGTGCTCGTCACCGGCGCCTCATCGGGCATCGGCGAGCAGATCGCCCGCGAATTCGCCCGCCGCGGCTACCCCGTCATCCTGGTCGCGCGGCGCGCCGACAAGCTCACCGAACTCGCCGCCGCGCTGGGCACCCAGGCCCATGTGCTGCCCGCCGACCTCGCCGACGCCGCCCAGCGGGCCGCGCTGCCCGACCAGGTGGCCGCGCTGGGGCTGACCGTCGACATCCTGGTCAACAACGCCGGCCTGTCCAACCTCGGTGCGGTCGCGAAGGTGGATCCGGCCGACGAACTGCGGCTGATCGAAGTCGACGTCGCGGCCGTGGTGGACCTGAGCACCCGGCTGGTGCCGGGCATGGTGGCGCGCGGGCGCGGCGCGGTGCTCAACGTCGCCTCCGTCGGGGCGTTCGGGCCGGTGCCGTTTCAGGCGTCCTACGGCGCAGCCAAGGCGTTCGTGCTGTCCTACACCGAGGCGATGCGCGAGGAGTTGCGCGGCACCGGGGTGATCGCGGCCGTGGTCTGCCCCGGCCCGGTCCGCACCGGATTCGGGGCGGCGGCAGGCATTCCCGACGAGGAGGCCGAGAAGATGCTGCCGCCGTTCCTGTGGGAGCAGGCCGATACCGTGGCCCGCGTCGCGGTCGACGGCCTCGCCGGTGGGCGCTCGGTCATCGTGCCAGGCACGCCCAACCGGGCGGCGGCCCTGCTGTACCGCTATGCCCCCCACCGGCTGCTGCTGCCGCTGCTCGGCCGCAGCCATCCCGGCCGGTCGGCGTAGCGCTACACCGGGTCGAACGCGGAGATCAGCCAGCGGTCGCCGACCTTTTCGAGGGTGACGCGCACGCTCGAGTTGGTGTCGGTCGGAGCGTCCGCGCCGACGGTCACCGTCTGGTTGACGAACACCAGCACGACGGCCTTCTGCGGGGTGGCCGACACCGACGCCGCGGCGGGCACCGTGGCGACCGCGGAGATCTGCTTCTGCTTGGCGCCGGGGATCACCACATCGTTGGTCAGCGAGGTGTACGAGTCGCGGAAGTCGCCGGTGAGCAGGTTGCGGGCCTCGCCGAGCTGCTGGTCCACCTTGTCGGGCGTGTACGACAGCAGCGCGATGGTGCTGTCCTTGGCCGCCTGCACCGACGACACGGCCGCGATCTCCCCGTCGCGCACGGTGTTGTCCCGCCACTTCAGGTATCCGGCGCCGAGGGCGAGGCCCAGGGCGATGGCCGGCAACACCGCGAACGCGACGACGCGCGTCCATGTGCTGCGCCGCTTCGGGGCATCCCCGGGCTCCTCGGCCGACTCGAAGTCCGCTGACTCGGTGTCGTCGGCGGCCTCGGTCTCCTCGGCGGTCTCGGTCTCCTCGATGGCGTCGGCCTCGGTGGCGTTCGTCGTCTCGTCGGTGACGTCCGTGCTCACGTCTGCGCTCATGTCGGTGGGCTCGCTGACCTCTGTCTTGTCCTTGCTCACGGCACGAACTCCACGTTCGACACCTTGGCCTCGTCGCCGAGCTTCTCCACCGAGATCCGCATCCGCCAGGCCCGCGGTTGCTGTTCGGGGGCGCCGGCATTGGTCGTCTTCACCGTCACCGCAACCAGCACCTGCGCCTCGTCGTCGGTCGAGGTCTCCAGGCCGGCCTCGGCGATGGTGCCCTCGGACTTCGACTTGGCCTGCTTGACGACCTCGGCGAACGGCTGGGCCCGCTTCTGGAAGTCGTCGTAGAAGGTCCCCGTCGCCGAATCGAGGATGCGCTGCACGTCGGCGTCCGCCTGCTCCCAGTTGATCGTGGTCAGGTTCAACGCGCCCTGCCTGCCCACCTGGAGGAACAGCTCGCGGGTCGACTCGGCGCGCTGCGACTCCCACGTGCGGTAGCCCAGCCAGCCCGTCAGCCCCGCCAGTGCCAGCACGCCGACCAGGCCCGCGACGAGCGCGATCTTGACGTGCGACCAGGGCGCCCGCCGCGAAGCCGCCACCTCGGCGTCGTCCGCGTCCTCCGCGTCGTCGACGTCGGTGTCCTCGGTGTCATCCGCCTCGAGGGCGGTCTCGTCGGTGGCGGTCGGCTCGACGGTGGTGTCCGGCTCCGGGGTCGTCTCCGTCAGTTCCCCTTCGGGGGCAGCAGCATCGTCTGCCATGTTTTCTCCTCTGCGGCACCGTTGGCCAGGTTGGACTGTGTGTAGACACGTCCGTCCGGTCCAACGTACGTGCCGCTCGCCGGATCGTATTCGGCGGCCGCTATGGGTGGCGGCGCGGGTCCCGGCGGCGGAGAAGACTGTGTCGGTGAGATGTTCGGCGGGATGTCCGGAACGGCCTGACCGGACGCCGTCGCGTTCGGGTCGCCCTTCCAGTTGTAGCCGTCGTTGAGCGGCACGTAGTTCTCGTTGCTCAAACACTCCTGCCACGTCGGGGCGCGCTTGCCGGGCACCTCGACACACGGCAGGTTGCGGGCACCGCGCACGTTGAACGGCGCGTCCTGGGGCACCCGGCAGTACACGTCGCCCGGCGGCCGGTCCGGGTAGTCCTCGAAGGTCGGCACCCGCCGCTGCTGGGCCGGCAGGAAGCCGGTGGTGCAGGGCGGCGGGATCGCCTGCGGGGGCAGCGGGATGGGCGCCGGCAACAACGGGATCGCCAGGTTCAGGTTGAAGTTCAGGGCATCGCCCATGTAGTCCTGCTTGGTGTTGCGCTTGTGCACACCGACCGCCTGCGTGACCGCGGTGCCCTGCGGCAACAGCACCAGTAGCTGCTCGAGGCTCGGCTGATAGGTGACCAACACCTCGCCGACGCTGACCAGGTTGGCCAGCACGATCGGCAGGGTGGGCTGCAGCCGGTCGAACAGCGCGCGCACCTCTTCGGCGGCGCCCGGACCCTTGTCGAGGATGCCCCTCAGCGCCGGATCCTGCCGCTGCAGCTGACCGGAGACGTTGGCCAGGTTCGCCGCCCACGCCTGGATCGAGTCCGCGGTGTCGATCTGGCTGTCCAGCACCGGCTTCGACTCGTCCACGAGGGTGATCAGGGAGTCGAGGTTCTTGCGGGCGTCGATGGCGAGGGTCGAGCTCCCGGTGACCAGGCGGCGCAGGTCGGGGCCGAGCCCGCCGACCGCGGTGTACGCCTCGTCGACGACCGTCTGCAGGTTCTCCTGCGGGATCGCCTCCAGTCCGCGGTTCGTGGCGTCCAGCACGGTGTTGATGTCGGTCGGCACCGTCGTGCGGTCCTCGGGGATCACGTCGCCGTTGCGCAGCATCGGGCCGTCGGCGCTGCGCGGCAGCAGTTGGACGAACTGCTCGCCCACGGCGGAGACGCTGTGCACCTCGGCGTCGACGTCGGCGGGGATCTTGACGTCGGAGTTCAGCGACAGCACCGCCGACACCCCGGTGTCGGTCAGCGAGACGCTCTTCACTTCGCCGACCTCGACTCCGCGGTAGGTGACGTTGCCGCGCGGGTACAGGCCGCCGCTCTGGGCCAGCTTCATGGTGACCTGGTACTGCCCGACGCCGAAGAAGGCGGGCAGCCGCATGTAGGCGAACACCATGATCCCCAGCGCGGTCGTCGCGATGACGCCGAAGATCAACATCTGGATGACGATTCGACGGGTTATCCGCATGTCACCGCCCCTGGTCGAATCGGTACGGAGCGACCAGCGGGTTGCCCGCCGTGCCGGGGCCACCCGCGTTGCACGGGCTGGGGAACTGCCCGATGGTCCGGCCCCACTGCAGTTCCAGCCACGTCAGGTCGCATTCCCACCGCGAGCCGGTGAAGATGCCCTGATCGATGCGGCTCAGCGTCAGGTCGAGGACCAGCGTGAGGTTGGCGTAGTCGCCGCGCATCCAGTTGGTCAGCGTCTCCTTCGGGAAGGGGAACGTCGGCAGGAAGCTGAGCGCGCGGGTGAGCGCGGGGCCGGCGTTGGCCAATTGCTCCACCGTCGGGCCGAGGGCCTTGAGTTCGGCGACGAGGGCTTCCTTGGTCTGGTTGACCGAGTCGGCGGCCAGCGCGCTGAACCTGCCCAGCTGGGTCAGCGCCTCGGCCAGGTTCTTGCGCTGGTCCTTGAGCACCGAGAGCGCATCGGGGATCGTCCTGAGCGCCTTGTCCACGACGGGCTTCTGGTCGGCGAACTGACNGCCTCGGCCAGGTTCTTGCGCTGGTCCTTGAGCACCGAGAGCGCATCGGGGATCGTCCTGAGCGCCTTGTCCACGACGGGCTTCTGGTCGGCGAACTGACCGACCAGGTTGTTCAGGCTCTCCGTCGCGGCGATGATGTCCTGCTTCTGGTCGTCGAGGTAACCGATCGCGAGGTCGAGCTGCTCGATGAGGCTGCGCAGGTCGCCTTCACGGCCGGCGAACGCGACGCTGAGCGCCTCGGTGATGTCCTGGATGTCGCCGATACCGCCGCCGTTGAGCAGCATCGCCACTGCCGACAGCGCCTGCTCGGTGGTGGGGAACGACCCCGACGACGACAGCGGGATCAGCGAGCCGTCATGCAGTCGGCCCGCGGGGGCCACGTCGGTGGGCGGCGCGAGCTCGATGTGCTGCGACCCCAGCAGGCTGGTCTGCCCCAGGGTGGCCGTCGCGTTCGCGGGCAGCACGACGTTGCCGTTGAGCTCCATCGTCACCAGCGCATGCCAGCCCTGACGCTCGATCTTGCGGACGTGGCCGACGTTGACGTCCCCGACGCGCACGCGCGAGTTCGGCTCGATCGCGTTGACGTCCGGCATCTGCGCCTCGATGGTGAACGCCCCCGGCCCGCCGCCCTCGACGCCGGGCAACGGAATCGTGTTCAGCCCTCGCCAACCCGCGCAGCCGGACAGCAGCCCGACCGACACGACCGCGACGGTCACGCCGCGCACCGCGCGCCTCATGGCTTCCCTCCCGGGGGCACCATCAGGCCCTGCAGCCCGTCAGCCGGATTGGGCGTCGTGGGCACCGCCTCGGCGGGCAGCAGGGGACCCATCGACGGCGGCAGTGGCGCGGCCTGCGCCGGCGCCGGCCCGGGGCCGGGCCCCGGACCCGAGGCCGGGGGTGGCGGGGCCGAAGCACCTTGCGGCGGAACGTAATCGGGCCGCAGCCAGTCCTCGCTGTAGGTGAGTTCGTTGGGCCGGGTACTGGCGCCGACGAAGACGTTCTGCGCCACCGGCAGGAAGTTGTACTGGCGGTTCTTGATGATCGGCGCCAGGTACTGGACGCACAACTTGGCCGACTCCTCGGCGCCCAGGCGGGAGGCCGCCTGAATGGCGCCGCACAGGAACGAGATCGGATCGGAGAAGTTGTTGATCATCGGCACACTGCTGACGGCGCCCTGGGCGGGCTGCCAGATGTTCACGTAGTTCTGCAACGTGTTCGGTCCGACGTGCAGGAACTGCTTGAGGTCTCCGAGGCTGTCGTTGAGCGCCTGGGTCACCCCGGCCAACTTGTCCGATGTGGTGCCCAGCGCTTCGCGGTTGTCGGCCACGAATGTCTGGACCTCGCCGACCACGTTGTCGAGATCGCGCACGGCGTTGGCGACCTCGTCGGGATCGTCGGCCAGCAGGTTCGTCACGCTCGCGAGGTTCTGGTTGAGCTGACGCATCACGTCGGTGCTGTCCTGCAGCGCCGAGACCAGGATCGCCAGATTCTTGACCGTGGAGAACAGGTCGGTGCTGTGATCACCGAGTGCCGAAATCGCCTGGGAGAGCTTGATGACGGCGTCGCGGATGTTGGCGCCCTGGCCCCGCAGGTTGTCCGCAGTGGTGTTGATCGCCGAGCCCAGCGGGCTGACGCCGCCCGGCTCGGTGGGCTGCAGGCTGTCGGCCAGCTTCGCCAGTTGCTCGCGAACCTGATCCCATTCGACCGGTACCGCGGTGCGTTCCCGCGGGATCACCGCGTCGTTGCCCAGCACGGGTCCATCGGTGTAGGCGGGGGTGAGCTGAATGTTGCGCGCGGTCACCAGCGTCGGGGACAGGATCGCGGCCTTGACGTCGGCCGGCACCTTGTACTTGCTGTCGTACCAGAAGGTGACCTTGACCGACTCCGGTTGCGGCTCAATGGATTCGATCCTGCCGACGGGCACTCCGACGATGCTGACGTAGTCGCCGGCGTAGATGCCGTTGGTGTTCTCGAAGTACGCGGTGACGTGGGTGCGGTTGACCCGGTCGGTGTTGCGCAGCAGCACCACCACACCGCCGGCCAGGATGACCACCAGCGCGGCGATGAGGAGGTAGCGCGGGACTCGCGTCATTGGCCTCCCTCCGTGGGTGCGACGGGCGGGGCTTCACCGGGCGCGGGCACCACCTGCGGCAGCGGGGTGGGTCCGGGAACCGACTGCAGGTTCGGCGGCGCCTCGGCGGGCGGCCCGGGCGGCGGACCGCCCGGGGGCGGCGCCGGCGGCGGCTCGCGGTACGGATAGCAGCCGGTGGGTCCGGGCAGCGGCAGCCCCGGCGGGCCGCAGCCCTGATCGCCCGGATTGCCGGTGATGGCATCCGGAATGGTCAGCCGCGGCTCGCCGCCCTGCCCGGTGCGCGGGAACGGCACCGGCAGCGCCGGGGTCCCCGGCTGACCGACCTGCGGGTCGGTCCGCTCCGACGGCAGCAGCACGTTCGGATCGAGGCCGAGGTCGGAGAACGCGGCGTCGACGAACGGCTGCACGAACTGGCCGGGCAGCAGGTTCGCCACATAGGTCTTGAAGAACGGGCCCGAGGACACCGACTCCCCCAGCGACATCGAGTACTGCTGCAGCAGGTGCAGCGACTTCTGCAGGCGCTCCTTGCGGTTGTCGATCATCGTCAGCACGCCGTTGAGCTTGTCCAGCGCAGGCCTGAGCGTCGCGCGGTTGTCGTTGATGAACCCGAGCAGCTGGTCGCTGAGCGCCGAGATGTTGCCGGAGATCTGATCCAGCGCCGCACTCTGATTCTGCAGTTCGGCCAGCAGCGCGTTGCTGTTGTTGACCAGGCCGACGATCTGGTTGCTGCGCTCGGCCAGCACCGTCGTCGCCTTGTTGGCGTTGCCGAGCAGGCCGCGCAGCTGGGCGTCGCGTTCGTCGAGGGTCTGGGAGAACCGCGCGACGCCGTCGATCGCCACGCGCAACTGCGGCGGGGTGTCGGCGAACGTGGCCGACAGCACCCGCAGCGACTCCGACAACTGGTCGGTGTTCAGGCCGCTGATCGTCGACGCCAGATCCCCCAGCGCGTCGGGCAGCTGATACGGAGACGTGGTGCGGTCCAACGGAATCTGGGTGTTCAGCTGGCCGTCGCCCCGCGAGGTGATCTCGAGCAGTTTGGTGCCCAGGAGCCCCTTGGTCTTGATCGCCGCCTCGGTGCGGTCACCGAGCCGGATGTCCTTGGCGACAGTGAACGTGATCCGGGCGCGCGAGTTGTCCAGATCGATGGACTTGACGGTGCCCACCTTGAAGCCCGACACGAGCACGTCCTGACCGGTGGTGAGGCCGCCGGCGTCGGCGAACAGGGCCGAGTACTCGCGGCCCTGGAAGAACGGCAGCCGGTCGTAGTTCAGCGAGCCGACCACGATGCCGATGGTCACCAGCAGCCCGATCGTGCCGATGACCAGCTGATTGCGTTCACTGAAGGACCTCACCGCGGCGCACACCTCCCCGTCGACTGGCCGGCCACCTTGACGTACACGGGTTGGCCACCTTTGCCGTTGAGTTTGAGCACGATGTCGCACAGGTAGAAGCTGAAGAAGTCGCCGTAGATGCCCTGGCGCGCCAGCGCCTGGTACGCGTCGGGCAGTGTGTTCAGCAGGTTGTCGAAGTAATCCTTGTCGGCCACCACGATGGCGGACGCGCGGTCGGTTTCCTTGACCGTCTTGGTGAAGGGCTCACGCGACTGCGCCAGCAGGTCCTCGATGCTCGACGCCGCCGCGTTGGTGTAGGCGAGCCCGCTGCTGATGTCCTGCCTGCGGTCCTTGAGGGTCTCCACCAGTCCGGACAGCCCGTCGACCGCCTTGCCGAGCTGGTCGCTCTGGTCGCCCAGCGAACCCAGCACCACGTTGAGGTTGGTGACGACCTGCCCGATCAGCTGATCCCGGTCGGCCAGCGTGCTGGTCAGCGCCGCGGTCTGGGCCAGGAACGAGTTGATCGTCCCGCCCTGTCCCTGCAGCGCCGAAATCAGTTGCCCCGACAGCGCATTGACCTGGTCGGGGTCCAGCGCCCGGAACAGCGGCCGGAAGCCACCGATCAGCGCGTCGAGGTCCAGCGCCGGCGCGGTGCGGGCCATCGGGATGGTGCCGCCCGGCTTCAGCGTCGCGGTGCTCCCGGCGCCCTCCTCCAACGCGAGGAACCGCCCACCGATCAGGTCGTCGTAGCGGATCACCGCCCTGCTGCCCTCGGTGAGCACCACCGTGTCGTCCGCACTGAACTCCACGAGTGCCGTCGTATCCGGTTGAATGGCAACCTTTTCGACCTTGCCCACTTCGACACCGGCGATCCGGACGAAATCGCCGTTCTCGAGTCCACTCACGTTGGTGAACTCGGCCCGGTAGGTGTGTGTCTTCTCCCCGAAGCGCATCTGCCCGAAGACGGCGAACAACCCGAACACACCGAGCAGGCACACGACCAGGAACACGGCGAGACGCCACGCGTCATGCCGTATCGAGGTCGTCAGGCCTGGCATCGCAGGTCACCTTTCCGTGCTGAGTCGATGGTGGTCATGGGGACGGCGCAGCCTCGCGCGGAAGCGGAACCGGCGGCAGCGGGGTCGGCTGCATCTGCGCCGGGTTGGCGACGATGAAGGGTTCGGAGCCCGGCGTGGGTCCCGGCTCCCGCGGCGCGCCCGGAGGCGGGGCCGGGGGCAGCCCCGGCCACAGCGGGGAGCCGTCGGGGGCGTAGAGGTCCGCACCGTAGGCGGGGGCGCCCGGATACGGAATGGGCCCGGGGGCCGGTCCGCCGAACAGGTTGCGAATGCTGGGCGGTTCGGGCACGGCGCGGGTGGTCGGCAGGTAATTGGCCCAGGCCGGGAACCCGATGCCCGGATTGGGCCGCCAGTCGATACCGGTGCCCCACCCGGTGTTGGTCACCAGGTTTCGCACCGGCCAGTTCTTGGCGACATCGGGCAGCGAGCCGCACGAGGGCTTACCGCCGGGCCCACCCTTGGCGCCGATGACCGGCAGATTGTCCGGGTAGTGGTACGGGTCGTCGCCGAGCGACAGCCCGACGTCGAGCACGAGGGTGCGGCCGTTGCCGCCCGGCCCCTCGTAGCCACCGGTGTCGAGCAGCGTCTTGGCGCCGGTCAGCAGGCAGGTGTACTCCGGGCTGTACTTGTACAGCAGGTCGGTGGTGGGCCGCAGGACGTTGATGCCCTTGATCAGGTTGGCCTGATTCGGCGCCAACAGGCTGATCCCGCTGTTGGACAAGCCGATCGTCGACATCAGCAACGTGTCCAGCTGCGTCGCCCGGTCGGAGATCGTCGTGCTGGTGGTGCTCAGCGCGTCGAGTGTGGTGACGATGTCCCCCGCCGCGGCGCTGTAGGTGTCGTTAAAGCGCTTCAGCGTGCGCCAGTCCTCGGCGATCGTGTCGCTGCGCGGATTAAGCTGCAGCAGAACCTGATTCGCGGCGGTGGTGGCCTCTCCGATCTGCGGGCCCAGACCCCGGACCCCGTCGGCGAGCGCGGACAGCGTGCTGTTGAGCTTCGCGACGTCGACGCGGTCGATGAGGGCGACCACGTTCTGGAACACCGTGTTCGCCTCGACGGTGACGTTGCGCGACCGGATCACCTGGCCGGCCTGCAACTGCCCCTTCGGATCGGAGGGATAGACCAGGTCGACGTACTTGGCGCCGAACACCGTGGTCGCCCGGATCTGGGCTTCGACGTTGCCCGGGATGTGGTCGATCTTGTCCTTGTCGATCTCGAGCTTGAGAGCCACCGGCTCGCTGCCGCCCTCGATCGCGGAGACCCGCCCGACCTGCACGCCGCGCAGCTTGACCTTCGAGTTCGTCTCCATCACCAGACCGGCGCGGTCAGAGGTCAGCGTCACCGTCTCATGTGACTTGAAGGTGCCGAAGAACAGTGCGAACGTCAGCCACAGGGCGACCGCGATCAGCAGGAGCAGGATCAGCGTGTACCACGCCGGGTGCAGTCCTTCGTCGTGAGTGTCCATGTCAGCCCGCCAGATTGAAGTTGCCGGACTGGCCGTAGACGGCCAGGGAGAGCAGCACCAGCACGGATGCCGAGATGATCAGCGAGGATCGGACGGCCCGCCCGACGGCCTCGCCCACGCCTGCCGGCCCGCCGCGCGCGGTGTAGCCGTAGTACGTGTGCACGAGCATGATGATCACCGACAGCACGATGCACTGCCCGAACGACCACATCAGGTCGGTGGGGTTGAGGAACGTCTTGAAGTAGTGGTCGTATACGCCGGTCGACTGGCCGTAGAGCACGGTGGTGCCGAAACGCGCCGCCCAGAAGGCCATCAGCACACCGACGCAGTACAGCGGGATCACCACGAGGAAGCCCGCGATCACCCTGCTGGAGGCGAGGAACGCGATACTGCGGATGCCCATCACCTCGAGGGCGTCGATCTCCTCGTTGATCCGCATGGCGCCGAGCTGCGCGGTGGCGCCGGCGCCGATGGTCGCCGACAGCGCGATGGCGGTGGTGGCGGGCGCGATGAGCCGCACGTTGAAGTAGGCCGAGACGAATCCGGTCAGTGCTTCGACACCGATGGTGGAGAAGTCGTTGTACCCCTGCACCGCAACCAGCGCGCCGGTGGTGACCGTCAGGAATCCGACGATGGCCACGGTGCCGCCGATGACGATGAGCGCGCCCGCGCCGAGGCCCATCTGGGCGATGATCCGGATCAGCTCGACGCTGTAGTGGGTGAAGACGTAGCCCACCGAGCGCAGCGTGCGGCCGAAGAACTTAGCCTGCGTGCCGATGTCGTTCCACGGACCGGCCACGCTCTGGTACCGGGCCTTGAGCCACGGGAACTGGGAATGGGGCCGCGAGACCGTCATAGCGTGATCTTGATCGCTACGGCCGTCGCGACGATGTTGATCGCGAACAGCGCCATGAAGGTGAACACCACGGTCTCGTTGACGGCGTTACCGACGCCGGCCGGGCCGCCGCGCACGGAAATGCCTTTGTAGCAGGCGATCAGACCGGCAGAGAGGCCGAACAACGCGGCCTTCGCCAACGCGATGATGACGTCGGTGGTGCCGATGAGCAGCGTCAGGCCTGCCGCGAACGCGCCCGGGGAGACGTGCTGGATGTAGACGACGAAGAAATAGGCACCCGTCAGACCGACGAGGATCACGGTCGCCGACAGCGCCAGCGACACGACCATCGCGGCCAGCACGCGGGGAACCACAAGAGCCTGAATGGGATTGATCCCCATCACCCGCAGCGCGTCAAGTTCCTCGCGGATGGTGCGGGCGCCCAGGTCGGCGCACATCGCGGTGGCCCCCGCGCCGGCGACCACCAGCACGGTGACGATCGGCCCGATCTGGCGGACCGTGCCGAGCGCGGCTCCCGTCCCGGAGAAGTCAGCGGCGCCGATCTCGGTCAGCAGGATCGTCGTGATGAACGTCAGGAGCACGGTGTAGGGAATGGTCAGCAGCAGCGTCGGCAAGATCGACACGCGGGCGACAAACCAAGACTGGGCGATGAACTCACGCCACGCGAACGGCGGCTGGAACAGCGCCACGAACGTGTCGAGGGCCATCGAGAAGAAGCCGCCGAAAGCGCGTACAGGCTTGGCGAGAGCATCGGAAGCGACCATTCAACCGGTCCTTCCTCGAATGCAGTTCACCGCCACGGCCCTCCGACTGACCAACCCCCTGTTGTGTGTGGGCTGACCGTACATCTGCGAGGACGCCGGCAGACCGTATATCACCAAAATGTGGTACGGCAACACGAACCGTTGTCGCTGCATGGCGACAAGCCACTTCACACAGCTGCCACCGCCTCCTCGAGTTCGGCGATGACGATCTTTCGCATGCGGAGCATCGCTTTCGTCGCCGCGCCGGCCCGCGCGGGATCGGGGTCGGCGGTCAGCTCCACGAGCCGGTCCGGCACGATCTGCCAACTCAGCCCGTACCGGTCCTTCAGCCAGCCGCACGCCGACTCCTCTCCCCCGTCGACGAGTCGCTCCCAGTAGAAGTCGACGTCAGCCTGATCGCGGCAGTGCACCGTGAACGACACCGCCTCGGTGAACCGGAACGCCGGGCCCCCGTTGATGCCGATGAATCGTTGACCGTCAAGGGTGAAGTAGGCCGCCAGCACGTCGCCCGGTGTGCCGGGCCCGGCGTCGGTGCAGCGGTCGACACGCTCGATCGAGGAGTTGGGGAACACGGCGGTGTAGAACGCGAGGGCGTCCTCGAGGTCGTCGTCGAACCAGAGCGACGGGGTGATGGCGGGCATGGCGGCCTCCTGTGGATCGGGTTGCTGTCCCCATGGAGACCGTCGATCCGGCGAGCAGTCATCGCGGCAGGCTCACCCACGTGGGACCGCTCCCACCGCGCGCAACGCGAAGTCGAGCAGCCGGCTCTGGGCCTGCTTGACCGCCTGCAGATCGTCGGACGTCACGCTGGTCATGATCCGGCTCACCAGCGCGCTGATCGCGACCGCGTCGTGGTCAGGGTCGGCGAGCGGGAACGAGCCGTCGGCCCGCCCGCGTCGCAGGATCTCGGTCAGCGAGCGTTCCCGGCCCGCGTGCGACTGCTCGCGCAGCTCCCGGTAGCCCTGGGCGGTCCGGACCTCCTCGGAGTCGATCACCGACATCTGCATCCGTTGCCGTGGATCGACCATCAGATCGAAGACCTCGCCGATCCACGCGGCGAGCTGATCGGCCGGACTGCCGACGGCCTCGGCGGCGACCCGGTCCACCCGGGCGGCGATGTCGTCGGCCCCCTGCCGGAGCAGAGCCAGGAACAGGTCGTCCTTCGACCGGAAGTGACGGTAGAACGCCCGGCTGGACACGCCCGCCGTCCGCAGGATCACCGACATCCGGATCGGGCCCCGGTGCGGCTCGGACAGGCACCGGTAGGCGGCCTCAATGATGCGGTGACGATCGTCGTCGTGGCCGGCATCAATTTGCACAAACGAAAATATTAGGGACATCATCGGCCATCTGGACCCGAGATCGGCGCAACTCGTGTGCTCGCCTACCCTCACATCCGGGGCCAGTGAGAGGACGCCTGTGAGCATGACCAGCAGCGATTCGACGATCGCGACGTTCCGCGGCGCCGACGGACTCAGCCTGACCGCCGACGAATGGAACCACCCGACCACGACCGACGGCTTCGATTCGTCGCAGCCCTCGGTGCTGATGCTGCACGGCGGCGGGCAGAACCGGTTCTCCTGGAAGAAGACGGGGCAGGTGCTCGCGTCCCGCGGGCTGCACGTCGTCGCCCTCGACAGCCGCGGTCACGGGGACAGCGACCGCTCCCCCGACGCCCGGTACACCGTCGAGGCGCTCTGCGCGGACACCCGGCGGGTGCTCGAGCAGATCGGCCGCCCGACCGTGCTGATCGGGGCCAGCATGGGCGGGCTGACCGGCATCCTCGCCGCCCGCGAGGCCGGCCCCGACACCGTGACCCGACTGGTCCTCGTCGACGTCGTCCCGCGGTACGAGAAGGACGGCAGCGCGCGCATCCGCGACTTCATGTTCAGCCACGTACACGGGTTCGGCTCGCTGGACGAAGCCGCCGACGCGGTGGCGGCGTATCTGCCGCACCGTCGACGGCCGAGCAATCCCGAGGGCCTGAAGAAGAACCTCCGGCACCGCAACGGCCGGTGGTACTGGCACTGGGATCCGGCGTTCCTGACCGCGCCCGACGACGATCCGTTCGTCCGGGTCGAGCTGCTCGAGCAGGCGGCCATCGAGCTGACGATCCCGATTCTGCTGATCCGGGGGAAACTGTCCGACGTGGTGAGCGAGAAGGCTGTGGCCGACTTCCTGGAAAAGGTGCCGGGCGCCGAGTTCGTCGAACTGTCCGGGGCGGGGCACACCGCCGCCGGCGACGACAACGACGCGTTCTCCGACGCCGTCGTCTCGTTCGTGCTGCGGCCGTGAGCGCGCACGACACGGCGGGCTTCAATTTCCTGCAGCAGCAGGAACTTCCCGCTCCCCAGGTCACCGAAGCGCAGGCCGAGGAACTCGTGGCCACCCACTACGGCCTCGTCGCGCGGGCCACCTCGCTGGGCAGCCAGCAGGACAAGAACTTCGTCATCAGCACCGGCAGCGACGACGATCACGCCGTGGCGGGCGTGCTCAAAATCGCCAACCCGGCGTTCACGGCGACCGAGCTGGCCGCCCAGGATGCGGCTACCGCCCACATCGTCGACGCCGAACCGACGCTACGGGTGTCGGTTCCGCTGCCCAACACGTCCGGCAAATTGTGCACTCCCGTCGAAGGATTGGTCGACGGAATCGCCTATGTGCGGCTGCTGCGTTACCTGCCCGGCGGCACGCTCGTCGACGCCGGGCATCTGACGCCCTCGGTGGTCGCGGGACTGGGCGACGTTTCGGGCCGGGTGAGCCGGGCATTGGCAGGCTTCAGCCATCCGGGTCTGGACCGAATCCTGCAGTGGGACCTGCGGTTCGCCAAAGAGGTGGTCGACAGGCTCGCCCGTTACGTCGACGACGCCGACCTGCGCGCACGGCTGGAATCCGCGGCGGATGCGGCCTGGTCGCGCATCGCACCGCTCGATGCCTCGCTGCCGCGCCAGGCGGCGCACATCGATCTGACCGATGCCAACATCGTGGTGTCGTGGGTCGACGGCGTCCCCCGCCCGGACGGCATCATCGACTTCGGCGACCTGTCGCACACCTGGGCGGTGTCCGAACTGGCGATCACCGCGTCGTCGGTACTCGGCCACGTCGGCGCCTCTGCGGCATCGATCCTGCCCGCGGCGCGTGCCTTTCACGCGGTGCGGCCGCTGTCGGAGGCCGAGTGCGACGCGCTGTGGCCGATGATCGTGCTGCGCGCCGCGGTGCTGATCGTCAGCGGGGCGCAACAGGTCGTGCTCGACCCCGGCAACGACTACCTGACCGAGCAGTCCGACGCCGAGTCCCGGATCTTCGAGGTCGCGACGTCGGTGCCGATGGACGTGATGAGCGCGACGATCAAGGCCGACCTGGGCTTCTCGCGGACGACGACGCCGCTGCCGGTGACGGTTCCGATGATCGCCGCGCCGCCGGAGCAGGTCGTCACGCTGGATCTGTCGACGACCTCGGACGTCTACGACGACGCGTTCGACACCGCCGGGGTGCTCAGGTCCGATGTCGAGGACACCGCGGCCCGCGCCGCGCTGCGCGGCGGTGCGGCACTGGCCGTCACCCGCTTCGGGGAGGCGCGACTGAGCCGCGCACCACGGCTGAGCCAGGACAGCCCCGACGTCGTCGCCACCGGGATCAGCGTGTGGACCGCCCCCGATGCCGGGGCCACCGCCCTCGTCGCGCCGTGGGACGGCGAGGTCGAGACGTCTGCCGATCGGATCACACTGCGCGGCAACGGGTTCGAACTGCACCTGATCGGAGCACACCCTGCGGCGTCGGGTAGCGTCCGCGCCGGGGACTCCCTCGCGTCCGCCGACGGCCGCACCGAGGTGAGCGTGCGGCCGCTCGGAGCACCCGATGCGCCGCCGTTCGTGAGTACGGATCTGGCGCCGGGATGGCTCGCCCAGGTCCGCGACCCGAGGCCACTGCTCGGCCTCGCGCCGCTGCAGGGCGGTGCCGACACCGGTGATCTGCTCGCCCGGCGGGATGCGAGTTTCGCTCCGGTGCAGGAGTTCTACTACCGCCGGCCACCGCAGATCGAACGCGGCCGCCGCCACTTCCTGATGTCCACGGCGGGGCGCAGCTACCTCGACATGGTCAACAACGTCACCGTGCTGGGCCACGCGCATCCCCGGATCGCCGAGGCCGCAGCCCGCCAGCTGCGCAGGCTGAACACCAACTCGCGGTTCAACTACGAGGCGGTCGTCGAGTTCAGCGAGCGGCTGGCCGGCCTGCTCCCCGACCCGTTGGACACGGTGTTCCTGGTCAACTCGGGTTCGGAGGCCAGCGATCTGGCGATCCGGTTGGCCACCGCGGCGACGGGGCGCCGCGACGTCGTCGCGGTCCGGGAGGCCTACCACGGGTGGACCTACGGTACCGACGCCGTGTCGACGTCGACCGCTGACAATCCGAATGCCCTTGCCACCCGCCCGGATTGGGTGCACACCGTGGAGTCGCCCAACAGCTTCCGCGGCAAGTACCGCGGCGCCGAGGCGACCCGCTACGCCGGCGAGGCGGTCGCCCAGATCGAGGCGCTGATCGCCGAGGGCCGGCCACCGGCGGGGTTCATCTGCGAGAGCGTGTACGGCAACGCCGGCGGGATGGCGCTGCCCGACGGCTACCTGCAGCAGGTGTACGCCGCGGTGCGCGCCGGCGGCGGACTGGCGATCTCCGACGAGGTCCAGGTGGGTTACGGCCGCCTCGGCGAATGGTTCTGGGGCTTCCAGCAGCAGGACGCGGTGCCCGACATCGTGTCGGTGGCCAAATCGGTGGGCAACGGCTATCCGCTGGGAGCGGTGATCACCAGCCGCGCGGTGGCCGAGGGCTTCGCCAGCCAGGGCTACTTCTTCTCCTCCACCGGCGGCAGCCCGCTCTCGTGCGCGATCGGCATGACGGTGCTGGACGTGCTGGCCGAAGAGGCACTGCAGGACAACGCCCGCCGCGTGGGTGCGCATCTGAAGGCGCGTCTGGAGGGGCTGCGCGACCGGCATCCGCTGATCGGCACCGTGCACGGTGTGGGGCTCTACCTGGGTGTCGAGATGATCCGCGACGCCGAGACCTTGGAGCCCGCGACGGCCGAGACGGCGGCGATCTGCGAGCGCATGCTCGACCTCGGCGTGATCATCCAGCCGACCGGCGATCACCAGAACATCCTCAAGACCAAACCACCGCTGTGCATCGACGTCGAGGGGGCCGACTTCTACGTCGACGCACTCGACCGCGTGCTCACCGAGGGCTGGTGATCCCGGCCAGTTCCGATCCCAGGTAGGTGCGCGCGATCTGCTTGGCCTCGGCTGCGGGTACCGAGCGGACGACCTTCTGCGAACCCAGCCCGTCGATGAGAGTCAGCAGGCGGCGCGCGACCGCGTCGACGGGGTCGGCGACGGTGAACTCACCGGCGGCGATGCCGGTGCCGACGATGTCGGCGAGGAGCGTCACCCACCGGCCGGTGAGTTCGTCGGCTTCGCCGGCGAGGACGGGATTGCGCCGGGTCAGGGTCCACGTCTCCAGCCACAGGGCGCTGCCCTCGTCGCCGTCGTCATCGAGCACGTAGTCGATCAGCGCCTGCATTTTCGCCGTCGCGGTGGTCTGCGCGGCGACCCGGGCGCCCGCCGCGTCGAGATCCTGCTGCGCCGCGGCGCGGAACGCGGCTGCCGTCAGATGCTCGGCCGCGGAGAAGTAGTGACTGACCAACCCCGGCGTGACACCCAGGTCGGCGGCGACGCGGCGCAGGGTGACCGCCGAGAGGCCCTCGGCGCGCGCGATCTCGACGGCCCGGCCCAGCAGTTCACTCCGCCGCTCGGCGGGGAGTTTTCGCTTCGCGTCGCGGAGGGTCACCGGACAATCTCCTCTTGACGGATGGCGGGGCTTGTTGAACACTACATCAACACTATTGATGCACCCCTCAACAAAGCGAGCCGCCATGACCGCCGTCCAGCCCGTCCCCGCCGTCGTCGGCGACACAGAAGACCGCGTCGGGGCCGTCGAGGCGGCCGGCGTCGAGTACCTGCCCGAGGAGGCGCGCGACTCGCGGCCCCGCAACGTGGGCGCGGTGTTCCTCGGCGCCAACCTCACGTGGACCAACGTGGTGTTCGGCGCGTTCGCGATCGTGTTCGGTCTGTCGTTCTGGCAGACCGTCGCCTCGATGGTGGTGGGCACCGCACTCGGCACGCTGGCCGTCGTCCCGACGGCCGTCATCAGCCCGCGCACCGGCACCAACATGACGGTGTCCTCCGGCGCGTTCTTCGGCATCCGCGGGCGGTTCATCGGGTCGGCCATCGCGCTGCTGATCGCGCTGGCGTTCGCCGCGGTCACGGTGTGGACGAGTGGCGACGCGATCGTCGCCGCCGCGCACCGGATCCTCGGCACCCCGGAGACCGCGCTCACCCGGGGGCTGTCCTACGCGGTCCTCGCGGTGCTCATGGCGGCGGTCGCGCTGTACGGGCACGCCACGATCGTCGCGATGCAGAAGATCGTGGTGCCGGTCGTCGGCGTCCTGATGATCCTCGGGGTGGCCGCCTTCGCGGGGCAGTTCGATGCCTCGACGGTCGGCGGCGACTACGCGCTGGGCGGCTTCTGGCCCACCTGGACACTGTCGGCGGTGCTGTTCGCGGCGGCGCCCATCTCCTACGGGCCGACGATCGGGGACTACACCCGCCGGATCTCCGCGCGGCGCTACGGGAACGGTCGGATCTGCGCGGCGCTGGGCGTGGGCATGTTCGTCGGCGTCCTGCTGCCCAGCCTGTTCGGCGCGTTCACCGCCGCTTCGTTCGCCGATCCGACCGAGTCCTATCTGCACGACCTGGTCACCGCGGCACCTGCCTGGTACGTCCTGCCCATCGTGGTGATCTCCGTGCTGGGCGGCCTCAGCCAGGGCGTGCTGTGTGTCTACGCCAGCGGTCTGGACCTCGAAGGGCTTGCGCCGCAACTGAAACGCACCCACACCACGGCGATCACCGCGACGGTGGCGATCGGCCTGCTGTTTCTGGGCGTGTTCGTGTTCGACGCCGTCGAGTCGGTGACCGCGGCGACGGTGGCGCTCAACGCCGTCATCACCCCGTGGGTGGCGATCCTGGCCGTCGGCGCGCTGCGCACCCCCGACTACGACCCGACCGATCTGCAGGCGTTCGCCCACGGCCGGCGCGGGGGGCGCTACTGGTTCACCCACGGCTGGAACCTGCCGGCGGTCGCCGCGTGGACGGCGGGGGCGGTGTTCGGAGTGCTCGCGGTCAACACCACGCTCTACGTCGGTCCGCTGGCCGACATCGCGGGCGGCGTCGACCTGAGCACGGTCGGCTCGGCGCTGCTGGCGGTCGGCATCTACCTCGTCATGCCAGCAGCGGGACGTCGGCGAGCGGATCGTCGGTGAGGATCTCGAACATCGCCTGCCTGCTGGTCAGCTCGGTTCGGGTGATCCCCTTGCCCGCCAACTGGATTCGGCAGCGCGCGATGGCGGAGTTGTAGCAGTACTTGGTTCCGCCGTGGGTGTCCGTGTAGGTGAGGCCGATGACGTCGGCGGGCACCGTCGTGATCTCCCCCTCGATCATCTGCTCTCCGACCCGCCCACCGAAAGCCCATGTGAACGGGCGGTACCGCCCGTGGGTCTGCAGGCTGCCGGAGATGCTGCGCACGGCGAACTCCTCGCCCCCGTGCCGGAACACGAACAGGGTCACCCCGGGCAGCAGCACCGGCCCCACGGCGGCCCGCGCGGTGACGATCTCGAGCGTCGAGTCGGGCGCGTCGTCGAAGGCGCACACCTGGCCGTAGGCGTAGGCGGGGGTGTGCCGCGTCCCCCAGTTGTGATCCACGCTGCCCGTCCAACCGTCGATGTCGAGGTCGGCGCCGTCGAGCAGGAGGCGGCCGTCGAACCGTGCCTGCGGGTGGCGCACCACGGTCTTGGCCGTCGGGATCCGCGCCCGGTAGGCCCGCTCGGACAGCACCCGCACGGGCTCCTGACCGCCGGGGGTGATCGCCAACTCCCAGTACCCGTGCCCGGGCACCGTGCCGGTGGCCGACGCGTCGTCCAGATTGGTCGGCCCGATCCGAACGTCCCATGGGTCGTCGCCGAAGGTGGCGTCCGCGACCGGATAGGACTGCTTGTGCGCGCGGTGGCCCGCCGGGTCGAACACCATCACCCAGACGTCGGCGCTGGCTTCACCGGAGGTCGGCAGCAGCAGGGTCTCCCGCAGCCAGATCGCGCGGGATCCGTCGGCGGCGTTGGCGCGCAGGAACCGGCTCTCGTAATAGGGGGCCTTCGCGTTCGTCACGCCCCCAGCATCCAATACTGGAGCCGTGACCGGGATGCAGATCGTGGCGGTGGCGCTGGCGGCGATCGCCGTGGGTGAGGCGATCGCGCTCGGCGTGATGTGGCGGCGGGTCCGGGCCGCGGAGGCCGAGGCCGACGAACTGCGCAGCCGCCTCGACACCCGGCAGATGCTGGTCTCCGGCGGAACCCGGGCGGTCAAGACGGTGTGGCAGACGGCCAACATCCTGCGCCGCGACGGCTTCGGCGCGGCGGTGCGCTCCTCGATCGAAGAGCTCGCGGACTGGGCGGAGGTGGAGCGACCGGACCTGGCCCGGCTCTCGCCGAACGGCAGGCTGGCGATCATGTTCTCCGACATCGAGGGGTCCACCGCGCTCAACGAACGCATCGGCGACCGGGCGTGGGTGCGGTTGATCGGCAAGCACGACAAGGCGGTCCGCCGTCACGTCGACCACCACCACGGTCATGTGGTGAAGAGTCAGGGTGACGGCTTCATGGTGGCGTTCGCCCGGCCCGAGCAGGCGGTGCGGTGCGCACTCGACATTCAGCAGTCGATGGCCAAGCAACGCAATGGCTTCCGAGTGCGCATCGGTATCCACACCGGCAAGTCGGTGCTGCGCGGCGACGACGTGTTCGGCCGTAACGTCGCGATGGCCGCGCGGGTCGCGGCCCAGGCCGACGGCGGGGAGATCCTGATCAGTTCCGCCGTCCGCGACGCGGTCACCCGGTGCGACGACATCACCGTCGACCAGGGCCGCGTTGCCGACCTGAAGGGCTTCTCCGGCTCGCACACCCTCTACTCCGTGGCGGCGGAACGGGACTAGTCCGGCCGGTTCTCCGCCTCGTCCAGGCGCTGGTGCAGCCGGGCGCGGATGTCGTCGGCGGTGTAGGCGTTGCGCCGCCGCTGATCGCGCGCCACCAGCACCCCGCCGGCGACGACACCGGCGACACCGGCCAGCCCCACCCACTTCCAGATTCCGCGCATGCCTGCAGTCTGCCTAAGCTGCGGGCATGAATCCAAGCACGGTGTCCCTCGATCGCGCCCTGGAAGAGACGCGCACGGGCGACATCTGGCTGTTCCGCGGCCACTCCGGACCCGACCGGGCGATCCAGTCGATGACCAACAGCCCGGTCAACCACGTCGGGATGACGGTCGCCGTCGACGATCTGCCGCCGCTGATCTGGCACGCCGAACTCGGCGACAAGCTGCTCGACCTGTGGACGGGCACCCATCACCGCGGCGTCCAGCTCAACGATCTGCGCGCGGCTGTCGAGCGCTGGGTGCACACCTACGGTCAGCATTGCTGGCTGCGTCAGCTCATCCCCCACGCCAGCCGCGAGCAGGAAGACCGCATGCTGCAAGTGATCGCCCGTATGGACGGCACCCCGTTCCCGTCCACGGCCCGCCTGACCGGCCGATGGCTGCGCGGCCGCGTCCCGACCGTCAGCGACTTCACCCGCGGAATCCCATTGCTGCACAACCGTGTTCGCCGAGCAGCCGAGCGGCGCAAGGCCGAGCAGGCGAAGGTCGGGCTGGAGACGGCCTACTGCGCCGAGACCGTGGCGATCACCTACGAGCACATGGGTCTGCTGCACACCGAGAAGCACGCGAACTGGTTCGATCCCGGTAAGTTCTGGAGCGGCGACGAGTTGCCGCTGGCGGCGGGCCACCGCCTCGGCGACGAGATCGCGGTGATTGCGTAGCCGACCGCTGCGCGAAACGCCGATCCGGATACCGGCTTTCCCGCACCGGCAGTGCTTTGCTGGTGGCGAGCACACGTGCAACGAGGGAGCGCAGGCATGCCGACCGTCACCGCCAATGCCCCTGCACACGATCCGCCGACCGGCCCGACACGGAAGTCGCGCCTGTCGGCGCTGTCCATCGTCGTCGCTTCCGTCGGCACCCTCGTCATCGTCTTCGCCCTGCTCCAGTCACGCACATCCGCGCCGACCGAGGTGCAGTCCGTTCCCGCGCAACCCGATACGGCGTCGCAGTGGGTCACCACGGCCCCCAAGCCCCTGCCCCTGCCCGCGCCCGCGCCACGGCAGCCGCAGGCCCCCGCACCGCCCACGGACAGCCAAGGCTTCGTCGACTCTGCGGCACGCTGTGACGCCACGCAGCGCGCGGTCGCCATCGCCCGCACCGAGCGCTCCGCGATCGTCGTGTGCGAGACGGCCGCAGGCGACTACAGCTACCGCGGCGTCCGACTGCAGGACGGCGCGTCGCTGCGACTCGACGACGTGCGACCGATCCCCGCCGGGTTCGAGGCCCGCAACGACGGCACCACCTACCGGCTGTCCCCCACCGAACTCGTCGTGATCTCCGGGGAGACCCTGCAGAGCCGCGACCCGGTGGTCGAGCACCGGGCCGGCTGAGCCGGACGTCCTGGCGCTGCGCCGTGCCCTCGATCACCGCCCTCCGCGACCCCGGCCTGAACGCGCCGTCGGGCATCATCGCCGCCGACGGTGACGTCTGGTTCACCAACATCGGCGACGATCGCGTGGGCCGGATACGCCACGGGACCGTCCAACTCTTCGCCGCTGCACCGGGTGCAATCCGATTCCCCGCGAACATCTTTCCCGGGCCCGACGGCCGGATCTGGTTCACCAGCCTCGGGTCGGACGCCCTCGGCGCGATCGATCCGGGCGAGGCGGATCCCTCGTCGACGATCAGTATGTACGCGCTGCCCGACGGCAGCCGCCCCGTCGCATTGAAGGCCGGCCCCGACGGGCGAATGTGGTTCTCGCTGCGCGGCATCGACGCCATCGGCTCACTCGATCCCCGCGCGGCCGATCCCGCCGCATCGCTGCACATCGTCGCCGATCCCGACATCGCCGCTCCCGCAGCGCTGTTCGTCACAACCGACGGGAAGGTGTGGTGGGTGAACTCGGCCGCGGGGACGCTCGGCACGCTCGACGTGGCCACGGATGCGGTGACGACCCTCGGCGCACTGCCCGCAATCCCGCGGGCGTGGACACAGACTCCCGACGGCCTGCTCTGGCTCACCACCCGGGACCCCCCCGGGCTGCTGTCGTTCGATGCGCGCGACCCGGCGGCCACCCTGCGGCACGCGACCGACCCCCGGCTGCGAGAGCCCGACGGCGTCTGTGCCGGGGCGGACGGTCGGGTGTGGTTCGTCGACACCGCCGCCAACAGCATCGTCGGCCACCAGCCGGAGTCGGGGTCGTGGGAGTTCTTCGGCGCACCGCCCGACGTCGACGGGCCGTTCGACATCAAGCCCGGTCCGGACCCCGCTGTGATGTGGTTCACCAACAAGACCGGTAACAGCATCGGGGCGCTGAGCGCTAAACCCTAGGGAGCGTTTGGTCGCTTTATTTTGTGGTTACTCTGAGACCCGGTACGGGGGGTCGTTTCCGGCCGGGGCCACCATTCATGGCGACCGGCGCGTTGAACAGCGACTCTGAGGAGGGTTCATGACTCAGTTCAAGAGATTCGCAGCAGGTGCGGTAGCTGCCGCAGCACTGGGATCGGCCATTGTCGGCGTCGGCGCCGGTATCGCACAGGCGAAACCGGGGCATGGCAACGACGACATCTGGTTGCCTGGCGACCCGCCGGGCCACAACCCGTTCGGCCCGCCCGGACAGGTGAAGCTCGGACCCGGCCCGCTCGCCGCGCCCGGTCACTGGGATGACCCGGTTCGCATCGGCCTGCCGCCCGTGTGGCGACCGGTGAACTGGCTCGACCTGGGGATCCGCGACCCGCAGCCGCTGGTGTGGAACCCCGGCAGCAACTCGTGGGGTATCTGGTGGAACGGATTGTTCATCGGGTACTACGCCTGAGTTCGTCCGCGTCGATGGCCGTCTGGAGAAATCCAGGCGGCCATCGGCCGTTCAGGTGTGGCGCGTTCGTGACCTGACCGCGACCCCCGTGGGGCAGGCTCGAACCTCATGGCAGCCGTCGTGGTGATCTCCCTGATGGCGGCGTCCGGGCTGCTGGGCTACCTCGTGGGGCGTCGCGCCAACCGGCGGACGCCGACCTGGCAGCAACGCATCCAGAGGCCAGCTCTGGCCCGCCAGGCGGTCACACTGGTCGCGTTGGTGGCGGCCAGCCAGTTGCACCGCTCTGCGCACCGCCTGGTGGGCGCTCGCCGGCGCGGTTACCGCTGAGCGGGCTCGGGTAGCTTGCCGGTATGCCCCTTCGCTATGTCGACCCGAACCGCCATCGCGGCCGCTCCTACCAGCGCGGTGTGCAGTTCGGCCGGTCACCGATCGGGCAGTTGTTCGCACGGCACGTCGCGCGCCGCACCGACCCCTACCTGTTCCGGTTGACGGGTGGCCGGGTCAACATGGGGCCGATCATCAACGCGCCGCTGGTGTCGACCGGCGCGAAGTCGGGCCAGCGGCGCCAGACCCAGTTGACGTACTTCCACGACGGATCCGACGTGATCCTGATCGCGTCGAACTACGGCAAGCGCCGGCACCCGTCGTGGTACTTCAACCTGACCGCGCATCCGGAGTGCGAGTTCGGCGACGAGCCGTTCACGGCCACCGAGGTCACCGACCCCGACGAGTACGCCCGCCTCTTCGCGCTGGCCGAGAAGGTGTACCCGGGGTACGACGACTACCGCGAGAAGACCTCCGGGACGGGTCGGCAGATCCCGATCATGCGACTCAGTCCGCGCTGAGGTAGTCGCCCAGGTTGGTCGCCGCGCATCGGGGGACTTACGGCTCTAGCTATCAGTGCGAGTGCATCCCGATAGTGAGAGCACAGATCGCGTGTCTTTGCGAAGGGGAAAGCATGAAGCGCGAAGCGTACAAGTTCCTCTCGGGCGCGTTCGCCGCACTGGCTTATGCACATGCCCTGTATGCGGTGCTCACCTCCCGCGGGATGATCGGGAAGACGGTCTTCCTCGGCCGACGTTGGGGGGTGGGGTTCATGTGGGCCGAGGCCGGTGTCTACTCTGCGATCAGTCTGACCCTCGGATACCTCGGCTGGTTTGCGAAACCAACCGCGCTGCAACACCGTCCGGCTAGTTCCGCGGTCACGCAGGGCGCGGCGACCGCCGCCGGGACCAACGACCCGCATCTCGTCGGCCGCTGAGCCGTGCGGGATTCCCGGGACACCGCGCGACTGTCTCTGGACCGGCTACGCGATGAGCGCGGACGCCGGGTCGTTCTCGTGTCACATTGCCTGCTCAACGAGAACACCCGGTACGCCGGCGGAGCCACCCGGTCCGGCGCGGTGACCGAAGCCATCGACGAACTGATGGCCTCCGGTTACGGCATTCACCAGCTGCCCTGCCCGGAACGGCTGGCCTGGGGCGGCGCGCTCAAGCGACACAGCCTTCTTCTCCACGATTCCAAGGGCCGCCCGCTGTATCGGGTGCGGGCCTTGCTGTTACGGGCTTTTCTGCTGTGGACCAAGGTCATCTACCGCCGTCTCGCCCGGCAGGTGTCCCGTGACGTCGCCGACTACCACCGCTCCGGGATGACGGTCGCCGGTGTCATCGGCATCGGGGCGTCGCCCTCCTGCGGGGTGACCACCACCCTCGACATGCGGGCTGCCCTCGAGGTCCTGGCATCATGCCCCACGGCAGCGCTGACTCGAGAGGTCATGAACGAGAGGGCCGTACTGGGCTGCCGCCGCCCGGGCATGGGCCTGTTCGTCAGAGCGCTCGACGCGCAACTCAGGCGCCGGCGAGAAGTCGTGCCCGCGTGGGAACACGACCTCGCCGCCGAGCTGAGCGGGCGGCATCAAGGCCTGCTCGCCACACCGCCGCGGCGGGTTCTGGGCGAGTCCCCGCCGTGAAGACGGTGACCTATCCCGCCGCCCTCTGGGACACGTTCCGGGCGGCCCGGGAGGGTCAGGCGGCTGTCGCCGCGCGCCGACAACGGCGCCTCGACGACATCGCCGGTTATGCGCGCACTCACTCGCGCTACTACGGCCGT
This sequence comes from Mycolicibacterium chubuense, assembly GCF_001044255.1. Taxonomy (GTDB): domain Bacteria; phylum Actinomycetota; class Actinomycetes; order Mycobacteriales; family Mycobacteriaceae; genus Mycobacterium; species Mycobacterium chubuense. The sequence goes on along the minus strand of NZ_JYNX01000017.1, from coordinate 12,029 downwards.
CTGTACCATGATGTGCCCGAACGTATTTCGGAGATCGGCCAGCTGCCGGTGACCACCAAGGCCGATCTGATGGCCCACTTCGACGATTGGGTGACCGATATGTCGGTGACCCGAACGGAGGTCGAGGCCTTCCTCGCCGATCCGCGCAGCATCGGTCGCGACTTCCTCGGTCGCTACGTGGTGTGCACGACATCGGGGGCGACCGGCATTCCGGCGATCCTGCTGCACGACATGTCTGCACTCACCGTGTACAACGTGCTGGGCTACGTTCGTTCCCTGCCCGCGGTACGGCTGTCACCGAGGCAGCTGTGGGCGCTCGTGCGCGGACGTTTTCATCTGGCCGCGGTCATGGTCAGCGGCGGCCACTACCTGGGCAACGTCATGATGGCCCGGCGCCTGCGAACGATGCGGTTCCGCCGCAGGACGCAGCGGCTCTTCTCCGCGCTGGCCCCCATCGACGAACTTGTCCGCGACCTCAACGCGTTCGCACCCGTCATGGTGGCCGGTTACCCGAGTGCACTCGAAACCCTGGCACTGGAACGGCAAGCGGGTTCGTTGACGATCCACCCCGTCATGGTCACCGCCGCCGGCGAGACACTGTCCGCCGCGCAGCGGCGATTGATCGGTACCGCCTTCGGCTGCCCGGTCAGCAATTACTACGGTTCGTCCGAAGCAGTCGGTCTGACCTTCGAATGCTCCCTACAGCGACTGCACGTCAACAGCGACTGGTACATCGTCGAACCCGTGGACGACCACAACCAGCCGGTTCCGGCCGGCCGGCTCTCCGATGGCGTGCTCGTGACCAATCTGGCCAATCGCATCCAACCCGTGATCCGCTACCAGTTGGGCGACCGGGTGGCTCTGATGAGCGACCCATGTCCGTGCGGCAGCTTGTTCCCGGTCATTGACGTCGTCGGTCGCACCGATGACGTCCTCGTCTTCCGGGCGCCGAGCGGCGGCGAGGTCCGCGTCCTTCCGTTGGCCATCGCCACCGTCGCCGAGGAGACGCCGGGATTGGCACGCTGTCAGCTCATCCAGCGCACGCCGTCGACGCTCACCGTGCGTATGCGTGCGATCGACCCCGACCACGAAACTGCGGTCTGGGGGTCGTTGTCTCGACGCCTGACCGAGTACTTGTCGGCCCTGGGAGCGACGACCGTCACCGTGGAGAGATCCGACGAACCACCCACCCTGCATCCACGCAGCGGGAAGTTCCGGCAGGTGTTCTCCGAAATCCAGGATCATCAGCCGTGATCGACTGTCGATGTCGGTCACACTTCTGGCGACTGTGGGCCTTGTGCACGCAATCGGCCCGATATGCGTGCACAGGGCCCACACTCGCCAAGGACGAAACCTCGGAGTCGCGATCAGTCGTCGCCCGCGATGGCGCCCGTACGGGCCAGGATCGTGCGAGCCACCAATCGCGGGTCGTCCACCATGGGGACGTGACCGACGTCCGGTAGGACGATCACCGACGCCTGCGGGATGCGTTCGACCCTGTCGAGGACTCCGGGCGGCAGCAAGGTCTCCTTCTCCCCCCAGACGACGGTGATGGGGCAAGGCGGTGGCTCGAGGTATTCGATGAGCCACTCCGCGGCGCACAGGTCCGCGAGAACGGCGCAACCGATTCCGTCGTCGATGAACTCGAGAGCCCGGGTCGCTGAGATCCGGTCCGCACGGAAAGCCACGTCGCGCAGGATGATCCGACGCAACGTCGAGGACCTGTAGATCACGGGCAGGAGTGGACGCGTGAAACGACCGAGCGCGACACCGCGCTGCAGTCTGCCGAACGCGCGCTGCTGGAAGCCGTCGCCGGACGTCCAGAATCCGCCCGGCGAGAACGCGCATACCGTCGCTGCACGACCGCGCCGGGCCAGCTCGATGGCCACGAATCCGCCCATCGAATTGCCGGCCAGATGGGGGCGATCAAGGGCACACTCGTCCAGGTACCGCTCGGCCGCATCGACCATGTCGGTCATCGTTGCCGGGCGCCGATGCACCGCCGGGCCGCCACGGTGGCCGGGCGCGGTAGGTAGATACGTCTCGTGATGGCCGCACACGAGAGGAACGACATCGCGCCATGCCCGGCCTGTCATGGCAAGCCCATGCAGGAGGACAAGTGGGGACTTGTCGGAGGGCATAGGACAGTTTCCCACCGATGGCGCTGGATGTGCGCGGCTTCCGCCGAGCCCCCGACCTCGAGCACATCCCTTGCCTGTGGCGGGACTGCACAACGGCGTCGTCGGTGACCACCATCAGGAAAGCCGTTGAGAGAGAGACTCGTTGACAGCTAGATGCCCCAGAATCTGCACAGTCGTTCGGCAAGGAGGACGGGTGCGAGAAGCAGCGGTGCGATGTTGCCGGCCCCTGGCAGCGTCTCGGACACCGCATTCCGCATCGTGCGCGCCGCTTGTGCCGACTCGCCGGGGGTCCAGCCCTCCTGGCCGCCCTGCGCGACCAACAGCAGAGTCGGCGCTGTGACGGCGACAATCGCGTCACGTAGAGACTCTCGGTGAAGCATCAGGCACCGCATCGCGCGAAGCATCGCCTGCCGATCTGCGTTGCGAAACGCATCCATGGTGAGCTGAGCCTGATCCGGTTGCGCTGCAACGGCGTCGGCCCCGAGCAACGCTTCGGTGAGCACGCGATCCACTGCTTTGGGGCCGAACACGCGATACAGCTGAACCAGCGGCACGATCCGCGTCCATTTCTCCACCACACCGAAAGGTTCGACCGGAGTTCCGATTGTCACCAGGCTTTTCACCCGCTCGGGTCGTGTGGCCGCCAACGTGATGCCCACATGACCGCCGAGGGCGTTGCCAACCCAGTCGACCGGTTCTCGGATGCCCAAGTGGTCGAGAATCTCGCAGGAGGCGACAGCACAGTCTCCGACGGTGAAGTCATGATCGACCGGTTCACTTCTCCCGTGATTCGGCGCATCGACTGCGATCACCCGACGCCGTGATCCGAGCGCCTGGAGAACAAGCCGCCACGAATTCTGATCGACGAACAGGCTGTGCCAGAACACGGCGACGGGCCCGTTTCCCGAATCGGTCACGTGAAGACGACCGACATGAGTCGGCACCGACATCGACATGGCAGCCTCCCCAATTTACTTCGGACACCGAAGCTTCGTAATCCGAAGTATTCTCTCCGTCTATGGCCATGTCAAGGGATCTCCCCACCGAGCGGCAAGCGATCGGACAGCTGCTCGTGCGCCTGCTCCGACAGTTCAGGGCCGAGCTTGCGGCTCCGCGCACGGAGCGCGGTTACGGAGACGTGCGAGATGCCCACATGCATGTCTTCGGCGCCATTCGGACCGGACATGTTCGGCTGACCGAGATCGCCGCGCGGGCACAACTCAGCCTGTCGGCGACGTCGGAACTGGTGAACGAACTGGAGTCGTTCGGATATCTCGCACGTCGTGCCGACCCCAGCGACGGCCGCGCAAAGCTTGTCGTGCTCACCGCGCGCGGAGAGCAGTTGATGCGGGACGCCGGCGGACGCGTCGCCGAAATCGAGGCCCGATGGGCGGACATCGTCGGAGCCGACAGATTCCAGGCGGCCTGCGCGGTCCTGCAGGAACTGCTGGACACGCTGGAGCCTGCCGACGCGCGACGCTAGGCGCCGGCCGCTGACGACGTCGGCATCACCTCAAGACGGTCAGAGTGTGAACCGAAACCCCACCACGGGTGGCATCACACCGTTCCGCGGGCGGCCCAGGCGGCAGCGGTGACAGTGAACGGCCCGTCACCGAGCCGTTCGCGAGCCGCTGACTCGAGACGGGCGCGACCCTTGTCATCGAGTCGCCGGACGTAGTCACCGGCAGGACCGACACCGAACGTGTACGGCTCCCACCACTCCTCGAACGCCGGATGCACGACATCGACCGCAAGGGAATCTTCCTCCACATCGCGCAGGCCGGCAGTTTCGAACAGCTCAGTCAGGTGCCCCTTGTGCGCCCCGGACAGCAGCGCTTCATCCTCGACGTCAGGGGCGATCGCGTGAACCGCATCCCAGAACGGTGCGAGTGCACCGGTCGGCCCGTCCCACACGCAAGCCGCGACGACACCGCCACCGCGAGTCACGCGCGCCATCTGTCTGACGCCGCCTACCGGATCCGTCATGAAGTGCACCACCAATTGCGCCAGGGCCGCGTCGAAAGCGTCGCTGTCATAGGGCAGTTCCTCCGCCGTACCTCGACGCACGTCGACGCCGGGGAAGCGCACACGGATCGCGTCGACGAACGGTGGTGAAGGATCGATCGCCGCGACCTCGGCTCCCGCCGAGAGCAAGTGTGCCGTCAGCGCGCCCGGCCCACAGCCCACGTCGAGCACCTTGTCGCCGGCTCCGACGCCGGCAAACGCCGCGAACACCTCCGCGAGGGGCTCGGCATACCGGCCCATGAAACGCGCGTAGGCCTCCGGCGGGACGACGAAGCTCACCAGAAAATGCTACGTCGCGGGGGCCGTGTCCGAAGGCAGGTTCTGTCCGGTAGGGCGTCGGCACAGCAGGGGTGACCGGGCCGACGAGTCCGCGGCAATCACCTGCACGTTCTCCCGCCCAGACGTCGAAGCGGAAAGTCCACCGCGTCGCCGGTCCGAACAACCGGCCGCGGGCATGGATCGGTTACTCGAGCGTGGCGCGAACGATCTCGGCGATGCGGACGCGGCGATCGGAGAGAGCGCAGCCGTTGGCCGTGTCAGGCGTATCTCGACACCGCGTGGCGTGCGTGTGATTCGGCCTCGACAGACCTGGTCGCTCAGCTTGAGCTGACCCACCCACCTGGTGGAGGAGGACTGGGTCAGTGGTCAGTCCTTTGCGAGGAAGGCGTGGAGCTTTTCGACTGCGTGGTTGATGGTGAAGCTGGCTGGCTCGTGTCGTGGCGGGAACTGCTTGAACGTTTCGAGGAATTGCGTGCAGATGGCTGAGCCGTACATGACTAGGTAGCCGCGTCGAAGCATCCAGTCGTAGTAGGTGTTGGAGGTGATGTCGGCTCGCTCGTAGGGATCGGTGCGCAGGTTGAAGAGCTTGGGTAGCCGCAGGGGGACGAAGGGTTCGGCCCAGATTTGTAGTGTGCCGGGGCAGCGTTGTTCCTGGAACACGATCTTCCAGTTCTCGAACCGGAGTCCCAGGACATCACCGTCATCCGAGAAGTAGATGAATCCGCGGCGCGGACTGGTAGTGACCTCACCTGTCAGATATGGCACCAGATTGAAGCCGTCGATGTGGACCTTGAAGTGTTTGTCCCCGGCCTGGTAACCCTGCTTGAGCCTGTCACTGATGTCGGGTTCTCCCGCGGCGGCCAGTAACGTGGGGAGCCAGTCGTGGTGTTGGACGATCTCATTGGACACCACGCCGGCGAGTATTTTGCCGGGCCAGCGGATCAGCTCCGGTACTCGGAATGCGCCTTCCCAGTTGGTGTCTTTCTCACTACGGAATGGCGTGGTTCCCGCGTCGGGCCAGGTATTGCCGTGCGGTCCGTTGTCGGTGGAGTAGATGACGATGGTGTTCTCGGCGATACCGAGTTCGTCGAGGGTGTCCAGCAGGACGCCGACGAGTTTGTCGTGGTCGATCATGGTGTCGTGGTATTCGGACTGCCACAGTCCCGCTTGCCCAATGCTTTCTGGCTTGGGATGGGTGTAGAGATGCATGTGGGTCATGTTCATCCAGACGAAGAAGGGCGTGTTCGCCTGGTGTTGTCGTTGGATGAAATCGACACAGGCTGCGGTTGTTTCGTCGTCGATGGTCTCCATGCGCTTCTTGTCCAGCGGCCCGGTGTCGTCGATGCGCTGCTTGCCGACCGGACCCCATTTGGGGTCGTCAGGCTCGGTGGAGACTGCCTCGGTCGCCCAACTATGGATGACGCCTCGTGGACGGGCAAGGTCGTAGAGGCGGGGAAACTTGTCCTTGTGCGGATAGTCGATGTTCTCCGGCTCTTCCTCGGCGTTGAGGTGGTAGAGGTTGCCGAAGAACTCGTCGAATCCGTGGACGGTCGGAAGGTACTCGTTGAGGTCTCCGAAGTGATTCTTGCCGAACTGCCCAGTCGCATAGCCAAGGGGCTTGAGTAGTTCTGCAATGGTGGGATCTTCGGCGGCCCAGCCAATTGTCGATCCGGGTGCCCCAACTTTGCTCATCCCTGTCCGGTACACACTTTGCCCACTAATGAAGGCAGCCCTTCCCGCGGTGCAGCTTTGCTCACCGTACGAATCGGTGAACAGCATCCCTTCGCGGGCTATGCGGTCGATGTTGGGCGTACGGTAGCCCATCAGTCCTTGGCTGTAGCAACTCAAATTGGCGATCCCGATGTCATCGCCCCAGATCACCAGAATATTCGGTTTAGGTTCAGGCATCACATCACTGAACCATGGTGACCGCGACCACGCTAGGTGTTGACGGCACTAGCAGCAATGACCCGACAGACTGTTGCCCGGCTCAACCTCCGAGGCCGCCTTCGCGTGGTCGAGCGACTGGTGGCCGGTTGACGCTCGGGCATCGGACGGGGCTGCGTTGGGTGTCTGCAAAATTCATATCGTGGGTGAAGGTTCGACAGGTTCGATGTCGGGCAGCTGCCAGGTCTTGTCGAACAGGGGTTGGGTAGGGCCGTAGAAGCGGAAGAGGACTTCGAAGTGGCTGTTGGGGTCAGTCGGTATCCAGTTCGGCTCTTTACCCTCGGGCGGCTGAGGGCCGAAGTAGACATCAACGGAGTCGTCGCTGTTCGCTTCGAGGTCAGCGGAATTGGACGCGCGGCTAGCGCGCGGCATACCGAGTATGAGTCCGTGCGTGCGACGGTCATAAGCGGTTGCGGACCAGTACAACGTCACCGGTGCGCGGGGTGGAACTCTGAGTCGGTACGACTTGGCTCCCATCATCTGCTCTCCGCTGTTGTCGGTGATCGTCATGAGGTAGAACTGACCACTGCCTAGCCGCTTGGCACTGAAAAAGCCGATGCTGAACATGACGGCACGGTCATCGACCGGGTAGCAATCGGCGTCCTCGTAGAAGCTCTGTTGTCCATGGATCACGTCCGCCGGTATGGGAACAGCCCACCTGGTGTGAGAGAAATAGGGCGGCGCGAACAGCGATGCGTACCGGCCATCGAGCAACACGCGAGCGTCCTCTGCTGCTGATGTCAGAATCCCGGTCGTCGGCTCATCTGGGTCAAACGTGAGGCCCTTACCAATGCCCAGGGATGCGAGTTGGTGAATCATCGCCTTGTCCCGGATCAGCCACGGCTCGCTCTGGATGGCTGTGTTCAACGAGTCGAAAAACCTTGCATCAAAGGGGATTAGGCTGTCCAGGACAACGTCGCCGGCATCACGAAAAGCCGTGGCCTGCGGTCGGTCCGCCTCATTCAGCGGATACAGCTTGATTTGCTTTCCATACGCCACAGCCTCGGCGACATCGTCTGCGCTGCTGCTGACCACGTTCGAACGGCATAACCCATACCCGCGAAATGTGTCGCAGTGCAACGCGATGTAGCCCTCAGGAATGGGTTGTGAGTAGTCGGGCGGCAGGATCAGATAGCGGCCGCCCTTTCCCTGATCGACACCCGCGCGGCCGACATCTTCCAGAGCGCACTGCCACGCATCCATCAATGAGCCGGTTATCGACCCTCCGTCGGCTCTGGGTATCTCAACGACCACCGGGCCCCTCGTTGTGTCGAAGAAGGGCATGAAGTAGATCGTGTCGGGGTTCGGGGTCAACGTCTGGTTTCGCCAATCGGGCAGGTGCGACCAGAAGAGGACTTCGTTGGCTCCGCCGCCGACCGCCTCGACGAACGCCTGGAACATGCGTTGGAAGTTCACGACGGGCATCCCCCAAATCACTGCCTCAACAGCACGGGAATGCAGCATCGCCTCGCGCTTCACATCTAGCTGATCTGTGGACACACGAACATTTTGGCGGCTTGAGGCCACACACCGAAAGCCCGAATGCGCGTAGCGAGTGGACGGCGCACGGTGGACCACCACCGGGTTGCGGTTGGTCGCCGTCGCGAGCGGCCAGTACGCGGTAGACCGTTGCTCGGCTCACGCCGAGGGTCGCCGCGATGGTAGCGGCCGATTCTCCGCTCGCGCCCATCCTTTGCGCCAGCGCACTCTTCGACGCATCCAGCGCCTTAGGCCGTCCAATAGACTGCCCGCGCGCCCGACGGGCCTCCCGCGCCGCGAGCGGCAGGTTCAGCGGGCCGATGGCGGCGCTATCGAGATCCGCTCTCCCGAGTACGAATCAGTGCGAACCGTTCACGTGCCAGACGAAGTGCTTCACCTGCCCGACAACAACCCAGACCGGTGGGTGTTCCCCGGTCAAGGCGAGCACCCCCTGCACCAGAACTCGGTCGGCTACCTATGGCGTGGAGCTCGAAAAGGTGCGGGCGTTGACTATGTGCTCCACGATCTCCGGCACTTCTACGCCTCTGGACTCATTAGCGAGAACTGCGACGTGGTGACGGTTCACCGAGCACTCAGCGCACTCGTCACCGAGCGTCACCCTGAACACGTACGCGCACCTGTGGCCTGACGCTGACGACCGAACGGAATGCTGCTGCGAGCCTGTTTCAGGCCTCGATGAAACCTACGGACGGACAGCCAACAAACGGCTGCTGAGCTCGGCCTCTACACGTAGAAGCGGAACCTCACGACGTCCCAGCGTCAAACAACATCATGAACCAGCCGCGAGCACCTCGGTGACAACACCCAACGCCTCGTAGGTGGACCTGGCACGGCCGTCCCTCGTTGCCAAGGCAACGCCATGCTCGCGCGCTGCAAACGCGACCAAAGCGTCGTATGTCGCACCTCCCGCGATACCTCGCCGGGCGAACTCGCGATGTGCGGATCGCGAGGCACGCGCACCGAGCTGCAACGACACGGCGAAGTTCCCATCGATCAACGTCACCGCATCGGCAGCAGCTACGCGAGCGTCGCCGGGCAGCCGGGTGAGGACCGAGTACGTCTCCGCCAGGGCGTGCCCACAAAGACCCAGTGTTCGGCTCTCGGCCCACGCAGCGACCATCGCGTGGTGCCGGTGCGACGCCATCACCAGCGGCACGGCGACGCTGGTGTCGACCGCCGTCACGGACACCGCCGTCAACGTCGTCCCGAGTCGATCAGCGCGAACATCATCTCGTCGCTGACTTCAGTGTCTGCGCGGGCTATCAGACGTCCGTTGGCATCTCGCTCGACCCGAGCAGTCCTGCCGCCGGGGGTGATCTGCAATCCACCGCCGTATGCCGAGACGTCCACCTTTGATCCAGGGGTCAGCCCCAGTGCGTCGCGCAGCTGCTTGGGCAGGACGATTCGGCCGCCGGAATCGATGACAGCTTCCATGGGATCAGGCTACCAGTGAGATCCCATTCGCCGCGTGGGCGAATCCGACCCTGCCCAGGCGCTCTTGGAACCGGAACTCCACGATGAACATCTCTCCGTGCACATGGGGCGATCGGCAGTCGCGACGTCAGCCCGGCAGATCGCACACCAGAAGATGGAAGGCGCCATCACCGTCACCGATGCGCCTGTCCTCGGTCTTGCCGAAGCCCGCCTCGCGAATGACCGGCAGCAATTCGTCGACAGGGCGCAGCCGAAACCCGTGACGAGTGAAGGGCATCTTCGACATCTGACTCGGATCGCCGACCCCGAGAACCAGGCGCCCGCCCGGGCGAAGGACACGCGCGAATTCACGCAGCGCTGCGAGCAGGTCGGGAACGAAGTAGATCGTGTTCGTCGAAATGATCGCGTCCAGTGCGGAATCGTCGAGAGGCAAGCTCTCCATCCGACCGGAATGAAGGCGTAACCGCCCGCGGGCGATGCTGTCGGCGAACCGGCGCTTGGCCCCGGTGAGCATCGTCTCCGACATCTCGACGCCGTGTACGACTGCGGCGTCGCTGTCGAGCAGAATGCCGAGTCCGACGCCTCCCCCGAATCCGATGTCGGCGACTTCGGCAGCCGGCCTGCACGCGGCCGCGGCGACCGCGGCGGCGACGATCGAGCGATTGCCCCGGTTGAGGAGCCGTCCGACGATCCGGCCGGCGAACCCGCTCGGTTCACCGAGCTGGCGAGCCAGCCCGGCAAGCGCACGGTCCGCGATCGGCATGCTGCTCATTAGACCAGCCGACACCCCGTGGCGCCGCTGCTCTGAGCCGTTCTTCGCCGATATCGCGTCCGTGGTCGTGAACTCCCCCGGGTTCACAGCCCTCACCGCAATCTCGAAACGACGTGTCCAGGCCTACACGTTGAAGCGGAACTCCACCACGTCGCCGTCGGCCATCACGTAGTCCTTGCCCTCCATACGGACCTTGCCGGCCGCCTTCGCGGCGGCCATCGAGCCGGCCTCCATCAGGTCGTCGAAGGACACGATCTCGGCCTTGATGAAGCCCTTCTCGAAGTCGGAGTGGATGACCCCGGCCGCCTTCGGCGCGGTGTCGCCCTGGTGAATCGTCCACGCCCGCGCCTCTTTCGGGCCGGCCGTCAGATACGTCTGCAGCTTCAGCGTGTGAAAACCGGCCCGCGCCAACGCATCCAGGCCCCGCTCGGTCTGCCCGATCGATTCCAGCAGTTCGGCCGCCGACTCCTCGTCGAGCTCCTGCAACTCGGCCTCGATCTTCGCGTCGAGGAACACCGCGTCGGCGGGCGCCACCAACTCGCGCAACTCCGCGACGCGCGCCGCATCGGTGAGCACCGACTCGTCGGCATTGAACACGTACAGGAAAGGTTTGGACGTCATCAGGTTCAGCTCGCGCAGCAACGTCACGTCCACACCCGCCGAGAACAAGGTCTTGCCGCTGTCGAGCACCTCCTGCGCCGCGACCGCCGCCTCGTGGACCGGCTTGCGGTCTTTGTGCGTGCGGGCCTCCTTCTCCAGCCGCGGCAGCGCGCGCTCGAGGGTCTGCATATCGGCCAGGATGAGTTCGGTCTCGATGATCTCGATGTCGGACTTCGGGTCGACCCGCCCGTCGACGTGCACCACGTCGTCGTCGGCGAAGACGCGCACCACCTGACAGATCGCATCGCTCTCGCGGATGTTGGCCAGGAACTTGTTGCCCAGCCCGGCCCCCTCGGACGCGCCCTTGACGATGCCGGCGATGTCGACGAACGTCACCGGCGCCGGCACGGTCTTCTCCGAGCCGAACATCTCGGCCAGCTTGTCGAGGCGCGGATCCGGGAGCGCCACCACGCCCTCGTTCGGTTCGATCGTCGCGAACGGGTAGTTGGCGGCCAGCACGTCGTTGCGCGTCAGCGCGTTGAACAAGGTCGACTTGCCCACATTCGGCAGTCCGACGATTCCCAGATTCAGGCCCACGGAGTCCACAGTCTGCCAGATGCGGTCGGCACGCCCCCGTCCGCTGGCGGCGTGAGGTTGCCCCAGCCGGTACGGTCGACGTGTGTCAGGACAGCGTGCGCGCTCGGCGATACCGGCCGAACTCCGCTCCGCACATCCCAACATCCCGGGAGTTCCCTGGTGGGGTGCGGTTCTGATCGCGGTCGTCGGCTGCGCGATCGGCTTCGCCGTCGACGCCGGATCCGGCGGCGGCGCGCTGACATCCGTGTTCTCTGTGTTCTACGTCATGGGCTGCCTCATCGCGGTGCTCGCCGTGCGGCGCGTCGGGTTGTTCACCGCGGTCATCCAGCCTCCGCTGCTGCTGTTCGTCATTGTGCCCGGCGCGTACTTCCTGATGCACAGCAGCGAGATCGGTGGCATCAAGGACATCCTGATCAACTGCGGCTATCCGCTGATCGAGCGCTTCCCGCTGATGTTCTTCACCTCGGCGGCCGTGCTGGTGATCGGCATCGCCCGCCGCTACCTGGGCGCCTCGCCGGGCAAGGACGCCACCGCGACCGGCCGGCAGGCCCGCGGCCGGATGTCCGCCAAGCTCTCGTCGCTGGTGGCCGGCGGTACAGCCACCAAAGCCGACGAGGCCGCCGAGGCCGCGCAGGCGGTCGACGAAGCCCCCCGACGCCGCCGCACCGCCGAACGCCGCACCGGCACGGCCAAAGCCAAGGGCTCCCCGGCCCGCGGCGAGCGTCCGACCAAGC
>NZ_JYNX01000016.1 GCF_001044255.1 Mycolicibacterium chubuense | reverse complement strand
AACCCGAAGGCGGCACCGATGCTACGAGCCAGACACCAGATGATCAGGATCCCAACCACCGCGAGAAGCGGCGACCTCACCCTGACACTGACCTGATGCTAACGGCGACATCTTTTCCCGTCGCGTCCGGCCCTTATTAGTCCCTTAGAAACGCGTGAGGCAGCTCTAGATCGGGCGGTGAGCGTTCCCGGTTCCGCGACCGTTGCCCCACTTCTGGCCATGGCTGAGATCTAGGCCACTGCGACCACTTGCTCGGCAAACGGACCGATGCAGTCACCTCAGCAAATTCCCACGATGCGTCGTGACCGACCCCTTTCCGCCTGCGTCCCTAGGGTCGGTTTCGTAGCCAACCTTGTCATAGCTTCGGTCGGTTGATCTGCTGGTAACACTGGGTTTATGACGTTGCCAATCGTGTCGGAGAATCTTGGCCGATTCGTTTGACAGGCCCTCGGGAGCGTGCGATGCTTCCAGCAACTATTTCCGAACGAAAGCGTGGGGGGACATGACCACCGTTGCCACCAAATTCCAGGTGACTGCCGCTGCCGCCGCTGTTGCGGTCGGTGCCGCGTTTGCTCCGGTCGCCGCGAATGCGGCGCCTGCGGTGCAGCTGCCCGCGGCGCCCACCTTCGCCGATCTTCCCCTCCAGCCTAAGGGGCCGGTGTACATCGTGACGGCGGCCTCGCTGCAGCTCGTCAGTGTTTTCCTGGACCAGAGCGCGAAGTCGCAGGATCGTCGAGCGACCCGCCTCGAGGCCTACGCCGCGGCGCATCCCAACACGTTCTTCGGTCAGCTCGCAGCGACTCGGGCGGCTCAGCTCCGGGAGAATGAGGCAATTTCGAGGGGCGTGAAGTTCAACGTCTGCCTGAACGGCAATTCGGTCGGAATCGGCCCGTACGGGACAATCACTCAGGGTTCCTGCTAAGCCGCTACGAGTTGCTTCGCATCCATCGTGCTGAGGCCTGCACGTCGCTTGACGTGCAGGCCTCATCTATTCACAGGAATGTCTGAGTGCCCTTCTTCTCTCGACGTCCACGTCATCACGAATCTGACCCGAACGTCGGCGACGAATTTGAAAGCGATTCGTTGGCGGGCCAACGCGAGGTTGGTGTGTCTCATCGCCGGAGAGGGTTGATCTGGGGGGCAGCCGTCCTGCTGCTCATCGTCATCGGTCTCGGCTGCTGGATCGCGATCGGCGCCATCCAGGCGAAGTCGAATCTCGAGCAAGCACGCGTAAATGCCCAGCGGGCCAAGGATTTTCTGCTCGACGGGGACACAGCGGCAGCGTCGGGATCGGCAAGAGATGCAGCGGTCAACGCGGAAGCCGCCCGAGATGCCACACATTCGCTCGCGTGGAACGTTGCATCGAAGGTTCCATGGCTGGGCAGCCCTCTACGAACTGGCCAGCAGATCACCGACGTCGTCCTGGGCCTTTCTGTCGACGTGCTGCGGCCAGCCGCGGACGTCGGGATCGCGATGTCGCCCGACCAGCTTTATCGAAATGGACGGATCGACGTCAGCCTGCTGCGCGCCCAAGAGCCGAAACTGAGCGAGCTCTCCGACAAAGCGGAGCAGCTGAATGTCGATGCCGGCGCGATCACGGACCCGCGCTACGTGTCGATTTTGCGTAACGCGCGCACTGAGTTGCAAAGTCAGATTTCCGAGCTCACCAGAGTGGTCGAAGGCACCGCCATGGCCGCTAAATTGGGACCATCAATGATGGGTGCCGATGGTCCACGTACTTACTTCATGGGCTTCCAGACTAACGCTGAGGTGCGAGGAACGGGTGGGCTCCTGGGTGCGTTCGGAATTCTTCGTTTCAATAATGGGGTGCCGACCGTGGATAATCTTGCGTCGAATATTGACCTGATCGATGCGGTTGGCCCGGTTGACCTGGGATCGGATTACGATCAGCAGTACGGGTTTGCCAATCCGTTTACTGACTTCCGCAATAGCAATATGAGTCCGCACTTTCCCTACGCTGCCCAGATATGGAAATCAATGTGGGCTGAGCGGACCGGCACCAATGTCGATGGCGTCATCGCGATCGACCCTGTCGCACTGAGCTACATACTCGGTGCCGTTGGCCCCATAACGATGCCCGACGGGGAGGTGGTATCGAAGGAAAATGTTGTCGAACTCACCGAATCAACCGCCTACAAGCGTTTTCCAGATGACCAACTGGCGCGAAAGACGTACTTGCAGAACATCGCAAATGCAGTTGTCGCGAAAATAACCGGTCCAGTGCAATCGCCTCGACAGCTGTTAGAAGCGCTTGGTAAAGCGGCAAGCGAAAGACGAATCTTAATTTGGAGCTCTATCCCTGAGGAGCAACAACTTCTCGAACAGACTCCGCTTGCGCACGTGATCCCCGAAGATCCGGGTCCGTATGCGGCGATCGTGCTTAACAATCTGGGCGGCAATAAGCTTGACTACTATCTCAAAAGCCAGGTCGAGTATGCCGCAGATAAATGCGCAGGTGATACTCGCGCATCAACGGTTTCCGTCAGACTGACCAACACGGTACCCACGGGACCGTTGCCCGACTACGTCGGCGCTTCTGAGGGCTTGTCGCCGAATCTGCAGGTGGAGTTTCCAAGGGGTACGAACGTCACCTCGCTGAGACTTTTCGCGACGAAAGACGCGAAGCTTTCGGCTGCAATCCTGAATGGCGAGCGAGTTCCTGCAATCTTGAGCACAGAACGAGGACACCCCGTCTTTGAGGTGCAGTTGGTGATTCCGCCCGGCCAAACTGCGAACGTTGACTTTCAACTCTCCGAACCGACAACGCCTGGAACACCACGCGTACTGTTGCAACCCCTGATCGACACTTCAGTTCCTGTGGTGAAGGTGCCGGAGTGCGCGCGTTAGTTCGCGAAGGTCTCGTGGTCGGCCGATCCAGCTGCATGCGACGCGATGGCGCAGGTGCTTTGAGTTGGCTGCGCGGAGTCTTGTTCAACAGAAAGAAGCCAAGTGTGAGGTCATCAGGCCGCGGCGTTGGCATAGGGTTAGAGGTGTTGTTTTGAACTTCCAAGAATTCGTGAAACTCGTTCGGACTCGGTGGATCACCGTGTGCGTTGGGGTACTGGTCGGCGCAATGGCGGCGATCATCATGACACTCGTTACCACCCCGATGTATCAAGCGACCACGCGGCTCTTCGTATCAACGACGGCGGGTAACTCCGTCACAGACATCTATCAAGGCAACAGGTTCTCTCAAGAGCGCGTCATTTCTTACACCGAACTGCTGATGGGCCAGACGCTCGCGCAACGGACGGTTGACAAGCTCGGCTTGCCCATGACGGGTGATCAGCTGAAGTCGCGCGTGAAGGCCAGCGCCAAACCCGACACTGTATTGATCGATCTTGCTGTGCAGGATGAATCGCCAGTGCGTGCTCGAGATATCGCCAACACAATTTCTGACGAATTCGTCGTGATGGTTCGAGAACTCGAAACCCCGGAGAACGGGTCGACGCCTGACGCGCGCGTCGTCGTAGAACAGCGAGCGTCTATTCCGGCAGATCCGGTCGTGCCGCGCACGGGTATGAACTTGATGGCAGGACTTGCCTTCGGGTTGGTGCTTGGGGTCGGTCTCGCAGTACTACGCGACCTGCTCGACAACACCGTGAAGGAAGCCAAGAACCTGGAGGATATTACCGGTGCGGGTGTCGTCGGAACCATTCCTCTTGATAAGGAACGCCGCAAGACCCCCGCGATTGCCTTCGAGAGCGACAACTCGGCCATAGCCGAAGCCTTCCGAAAACTGCGCACAAACTTGCAGTTCTTGGCGGTAGACAATCCGCCGAGGGTCATCGTCATTACGAGTTCAGTACCAAGCGAGGGCAAATCGACCACGGCGATCAATTTGGCGCTGGTGTTGGCAGAAGCGGAGCACAACGTGGTGCTTGTGGACGGCGACATGCGCCGGCCCAGCCTCGACAAATACCTTGACCTTGTCGGCACCGTCGGGTTCAGTTCGGTACTCAGTGGCGCCGTAAGCCTCGATGAAGCCCTGCAGAAGACCCGGTTCCCAGGGCTCACCGTGCTGACGTCCGGCGCCATCCCGCCGAATCCGAGTGAGTTGCTAGGCTCGCAATCTGCGCGAATGCTGCTGAACGAGCTTCGATCGAAGTTCGACTACGTGATCGTCGACTCCACCCCACTCTTGGCGGTTACCGACGCCGCTATCCTAGCGGCGGCCGCTGACGGAGTTCTCATCATTGCACGGCACGGCCACACCAAGCGTGATCAATTGGCCCATGCAGTCGAAAGCCTGCAGAATGTCGGAGCGCAGCCGCTAGCCGCAGTTTTCTCGATGATGCCGGCGCGTGGAAGCTCTTCTTACACATACCAGTACACGTACTACGGTGAGGCGCCGAACGCCCTGCGTGCGCCGAAGAAGGTGGCTGCGGCTCCGCCGACGTCCAAGCCGGTGCCTACTGACGGTGCCCTGGATACGAGCGATGCGGCCTCGCAGAGTGCGTCGGAGACCGAGACATCGCGGAGTGGCGGGCGGCGGCGCCGGCAAGACGATTAGGGATGTGCCAGTGATTCCTGAGATTTCGGATTCATACGATTCCCTGATGTGCCAAAGAGTTCGAACCGCAGAGGGAAGAATTGTCGATCCGCACTCTCGGCCGAGACGGCTCGCCAGTACTGGAACTGCTGAACCTCATTGCGCGATATAGGGTTCATCGAACGCCATCGAAACCAGTCGGGGAGGACTCGAAGTGCGGAGAACATCGACGGAGGGGTTGAGTCTACGACGGCGATTCTTTCCCGAGGCGAATATCGGCGGCTTCAGCCATGCTGACGTTGGGGTCTCGATGTTTACCCAGGTCGACAGCATCCTCCGGTCAACGGACAGAGTGCTCGACTTTGGTGCCGGACGCGGAGAACACATCATCGACAATGACGTCGAGTATCGAAGGCAGCTGTTCGATCTTCGGCACAGGTGTGCGCATGTCGAGGGGTGCGACGTCGATGAAGCGGTTATGGGAAATCCATATCTTCATCACGCGGAGGTACTCAAAGCCGGCGAGCGATTTCCGTATGCAGACGACAGCTTCGATATCATTATCTCGCGGTTCGTATACGAACATGTAGAAGACTCAAGGTTTGTCGCCAGCGAGCTGCTTCGGATACTAAAGCCCGGGGGTACGATCGCCGCGCTGACACCTAACAAATATGGATACATCGCACTTGTTGCGAGAGCTGTCCCAAATCGACTCCACGTTCGAGCACTGACTTTCATACAGCCGAAACGAAAGGCAGTGGATGTTTTCCCAACGGCATACAAGCTGAACAGCAAAAGGGCTCTGAGGTCCGCGTTCGGGCCTGGTGTAGAAATATTCATCCAATACTGCTCCGGTGAACCCGCGTACCACTTCGGTAATGCGCTTCTGTTCAGGGCATTCATGTGGCTTCACAAATATCTTCCTAGTGCGCTACAGCCCCTGCTTATCGTGTATGTGAGGAAGCGATGACGCTTTCTTGGTATCGGGAACAGGTTTGATCCGCTTCGTCTCGCAATTCAGACCGCGCCGCCTGAAATGAGGTGTGCGAGGATTCCCGCGAGCCACGGTGCCATCTGGGCATGGCCGTCGGGCATCTTGGGATGAACGTAATCGGCCATGTTGTTATCGGAGACCACGCCGAGAAAAGAAATCGCATAAAGGTTCCGATCGTGGTTCTCTTGCGTGTCATAAGCGGCATAGAGGTGGTCCGTGTATTCGGCAATCCGTCGGTTGAACTCGGCAGCGGTGATGGCCTGATCAGTTTCGGACCAAAAGTTCTGTGGTCCCCCACTGGGGGATCCGATCAGTATTATCGGCACCGTCGCGTTCCACGATCTTATCGACCCGATTAGCTTGTCGAGTCGCTCCTTGAACGCGGGCCAGAGCTGTTCGGTGGGTGTAGACAGAAAATCAACAGTGCCAAGCATGATACTGATCGATGTGGGTGCCCCCGCGGAGAAAGCTGAGGCATACCGCTTCATATACTTCGGGAATGACACCTCTGTATTGGGTTGCGGGGTCATAGGGGCCCACATGGCGCCATCAAAAAAGCGCCATTGGGCGCCCGGCGGCTGCAGCGGGTCCGCGACGACGTCGCCCCGTTTCGGTGTCGTGGGATAGCCGTTCTGGTCGAAATCGAATGCGCCGGTTGTCTTCCACCCCCGAGCGATCATTTGAAAGCCTCCGTAAGCGTAGGCCTTCGGTTGCGTGGTCGTGACGTCTCTCCAGAACGCCGTGTTGCCACGATATTTATCGCCTTCTACGCCTCGGGGGAACACAAATGGGGAGTCGCCGCCCATTGGCTGTGCTATGCGTGCCATATAGCGCTGAAGCGTCCAGCCGCCGCGGCCCTCCATGCATATAGTCCCGTTATCGTACGTTCGCGTTCCCAGCTCTTTGCCTCCAAGGATGCACCGAACGGCTAAGTCCGTGTATCCCCCTGCCCTAGTAATCGAGTCGCCGATGCTGAGATGACGCAGATTGATTCCTGTCCGCGGCGTCAGCACCTCAATGGACCTGGACGCGCTCGTCAAGACCGCACCGGCTTGACTTTTGACGTCTACCGACAATGTCAACGGGCCAGGGGCTTTAGGAGTGAAAGTCCATACGTTGTCTTTGAATTCGGCGCCTTCCGGTCCAGCGACCTCGACTTTCATGTCCGGCTCAAAACCAAGGATGAGGTCGGAAAAATCCAAGCTGTAGGTCTGTCCAGTGAGGAGGTGCAGCGTCGACGGAAGCAGTATTCGAAGCGTTGGTCCAGGCGTGGGCGCGGGCTGTTCTGCGAATCGGAATTCGTGAGCACTAAAAGGTCTGCTATCGAGGGTGGCATGTTTGCTTGCCGTTGCGAGTGACAGGACCGCCGCCGGATAGCGCACCTGCGTGGCTGACGCACCACTCGCCGCACTCGTCGGTGAAGACTTCGCGTGAGGGATTTTCGGAGCGGCAGCGGCGGTCGTGGTCTGCTTAGTGCAGAAGGACACCGTCGACGTGTCATTCGACGCGCAGCCGGCGATCACCAGTACAGCAACGGCCAGTGAGCTAACCACCCTGTACAACGAAACCCCCTGAAGTTTGGGCGATGACAGTCGGACGGCACACAGCGTTGCAATGCCGATTCGTACCATAAATGGACTTTTGCGGTGGAGATACCTGCCCCGTTTCCAGGGGGTTCCCAGCCAGTCGATTTCTCGTCAAGCTTGCTCGAATCTCGGGCGAATCGGCTTCGCGGGCACGCCGGCGCAGATGGTGTAAGCCGGAAGATCGTGCACTACTACTGACCCTGCCCCAACAATGCATCCGTCGCCGATACTGACTGTTCCCACGACGATGGTCCCGTATCCAATGAGAACGTCGCTGCCCACCTGAACTACAGATGTGTCTGATCGGGGTGCCTCGTAGACCGTTGTGTTCGGATCGTGGAAAGGATGATCACGCCCTATGAACGAAACGTTGCTGGATACTAGAACATAGCTGTCAACGCGCATATCGACCTCACATGTGAAGTTTTTCCCGAACGAGATGTGATGACCGAGTTCCACGTAATGCGGGGCGCGGATGTCGGCGCCCTTGGCAAAGCTGATGTGTGCGCCGTGCACGAAACGTTGGGGTCCACGGGACCGCACACGGAAAAGACGCGCCCGTCGAAAGAGATTCCGTAAGGTACTGAGCGGCCACGGATAGGTACGGAACGGACCGCTCGGGATCGAGGCATTCATCGCAGCGCCTTCAGTGTCCTTTTTGCTGATCCTATGCGTGCAATCAACCGCTGCACCCTGACCTCCCGGCAGCGTCTCAACTCATCCATTGCGTAGAAATTCACAGTGTTGGGGTCGCAGAATTGCGGTAGCTCCCCGAGAAGGGCTGGTCTATTCACCAGCTTCATGTGCGGATTAAGAGCGCCACCGTGAGATCCGTCATTTAGTCCGTAATTGTCACATACTCTCCGTGGCGGGAATATTGACACCCCGCCGTGGCTGAAGACGGTGTAGTACCAATGAATGAACCAACTGTTGACGCGACCTTTCAAGGAGTTCTCCAGCTGTAAAGTGAAAGGATAAAGTCCGTCCATGTCAAAGGCTGCGCGGAAGGAACTGGTACGGAGGTCGCGTAGAGAGGGCCTGTTGTCCAGACTGAACTCACTCCATGCGCGTGCCCAAGTGGCCCACCCCCAAGGATGGGCATAGGGCATGGCGATGGACTTGTCGGAGTTCCGCAGCACTGGCGCGTCGTAAATATAGCCGGCAATGCTCCACACACGATGGTCTGTTTCGTAACGGGCCAGGGCGTTGTTGAAATATTCCAAGGCGATCGGCGACAGGACTAGATCATCTTCGAGAACGATGGCCCGACCATAGGCCTCCATTACTTCGCTAACTCCGGCATATATTGAGTTTCGGAGCCCGCAATTGGTATCTCTGAATCTCCATGAGACATTCGGCATGTTCAAATCGCGTACGAAAGCCCGAACCTGCTCAACTGCAGCAGCGTCAGCAGGCCCCTTTGGGCCGTCAACAAAAATAATCACGTCGCTTTCGCGAAAGCCGGTGCAAGATCGTAGGCTGGTCAGCATCGCCGATAGCTTGTCCGATCTATTGTATGCAAAAACCGCTATGGGGGCTCGGTCTCGACCGGGTGCGGAGGCTGTCATGATCGCCCCGTTTTGGTCGTACGATCGAACAACACATCAACTTGGGTCGGACCGAATTCATGCGTGACGACCTGATTGAATATTCCTCTTACTCTGAATCCGCGATCTGCAAGATAGTCAATCACCTCGTAAAACAACGGCTGACCCTCATATAACTCAACAAAACTTAATTCCACGTATATGAAGTCGATGAGGTGCAGATTGTCGCATCCCTCGAATACGGCTAGCTCTGCTCCTTGGACATCCACTTTCAGAAAGATCGGGGAAGTGAGTTGGTCGAGATCGATGCACTCGTCCAGACGTCGGACAGGAACTTGCATGACCGTTGCGGTACGGACGCCGAAAGCAAGCTCTTGGCCGGTGCCGGGGCTGAGAAGCGAAGATGAATCCTGACGGTCGGCCACATGGAACTCGGCTGTGCCTGCGGCATCGGCCAGTGCTGTTCGGGCCACAATGACGGCTTCGTCCCCTGCGAAGAGTTGCTCGTAAATTCCGGCTGCATCGGGCAGGGGTTCGAATGCAAAGATTGTCGATGACGGGCGGACACTGCGAAAAGCAAGACTGAACTGTCCCTTATTGGCTCCGGCGTCGATGAGAGTGTTTGGTTCGCAGATCCTGATCGCATCGAGGTGTTCGACAGCCGCCGCAACCTTGTATCGGATGGCCGCGGCGATGAACGATGGCTGGGTGAGCAACCGCAGACCTTTCCGGACCCTAGAATGCGGCATCGCTGATCTCCTGAAGTTGAACTGGCGGCGTGGTTGCGCGCATTTCGCAGCCTACCCAGCAGAGCGCTCGTCCTCGCGCCACACATCGTGGTGAGTGTCCGTCCCGAGCTGAGTCTCCGAGCGATACCGGTCCAAGGTGTTGTGCATAGAAGCAATGCAACTTGATGGAGCAGCAGTATGCTGCCAGAGTTGCGTAGTTGATTTGGGGTGGCGCAATCGCGAAAGCGCCTGCAGGAACTGGAATTGAAGCTTGTTGAGCTCCGATGCGGCGTTGATGGCGACCACGGGGCGTGTGGCGCTAGACGCAGAAGTTGAGGTCGCGATCGGATGAGAATTGCTGTTTTGGGTATGGGCTACTTGGGAGTGACTCACGCCGCTTGCATGGCAAGCATCGGGCATGAAGTCATGGGTGTCGATGTCGATGTCGACAAGATCTCCCAACTGCGGGCGGGGCACGTGCCCTTCTTTGAGCCAGGCCTCGACGCCCTAACAGCTCGCATGGTGCAGAGTGGCGATTTGAGATTCACTGCCAGTTACGAAGAAGCTGCCAGGTTCGCGGATGCCTTCTTCATTGCCGTGGGTACGCCCCAGAAGAGAGGAGAGTTCGCGGCTGACGTCTCCGCGATCGACTCCGTGATCGAAACACTCGGACCCATGCTCGACCGACCTGCAGTTCTCTTCGGTAAGTCGACAGTCCCGGTTGGTACCGCCGAAAGGCTACGCAGTCGTCTGAAGGAACTCGCGCCAGCAGGTCCTGACGTGGAACTGGCATGGAACCCGGAGTTCCTGCGCGAGGGCCATGCAATTCACGACACTCTCGAACCAGATCGCTTGGTTGTGGGGACCGCGCAACAAGGCGCCCCCGGGGCAATCACAGTGGCGCGAGAGATTTACTCGTCTGTCTTGGCGAGCGGCACGCCGTTCATCGTCACCGATCTGGCTACCTCCGAACTGGTCAAGATAGCGGCGAACGCTTTTCTCGCCACGAAGATCTCGTTCATCAACGCAATTGCCGAGGTGTGTGAAGCGGCGGGAGCGGATGTCGTGGAACTGGCAGACGCGCTTGGTCACGATCGCCGGATCGGTCGCGCGTTCTTGAACGCCGGATTGGGATTCGGGGGCGGATGCCTACCCAAAGACATCCGTGCGTTCATGGCCCGTGCCGGAGAACTTGGCGCAGACCAGGCCTTGACGTTTTTGAGGGAAGTCGACGCGATCAACATGCGCCGTCGAACGCAGATGGTGGACATCACCCGGCAGCTTTGCGGAACATTGTTGGGGGTCCGCGTCGGCGTTCTCGGCGCCGCGTTCAAGCCCGATTCTGACGACGTTCGAGATTCCCCGGCGCTCAACGTCGCGGGTCAGTTGCAGCTCCAGGGGGCGGCTGTCAGTGTCTACGACCCGAAGGCCATGGACAATTCGAGGAAGATATTTCCGACGTTGAGTTATGCGTCCTCGGCCATGGCCGCCTGTGCGGGTGCGGATATTGTCCTCGTTCTGACCGAGTGGGAAGAATTTCGCGAATTGAACCCGCGAGAGCTGGCCGCGGTCGTGAGTCACAGACGAGTACTCGACGGACGCAACTGTCTTGACCACCAGCGGTGGATCGATGCTGGATGGCAATATCGCGGGTTCGGTCGTCGGCCCTCGTCCGCCGCCATGTGATAAGGCTGGTCGCTTCCAGACACTCAAGTCGCGAATTACTGATATCCGAGATTGGTTAAGCTCTTTTGGTGCGCTCGCCTCATGCGGTAGTACTCCTGGGTCTCAACTACTCGCCGGAACCCACCGGAATAGCTCCCTATACGTCGGGACTCGCCACGGGCCTTGCAGACAGCGGCTTTGAAGTTGAGGCTCTCGTTGCGCATCCTCATTATCCCGAGTGGACCATCAAAGAGGGATACGGACAGTGGCTAGCCACCGAAGGCAGCCGGGGTGTGCGTATTCGGCGGTACCTCCATTACGTGCCGCGCTCGCCCAGAGGCATTCGGCGACTGTTGTCGGAGCTCAGCTTCGGACTCCGGCTAATCTGCGCGCGCTGGGGCGATCCCGAAGTCGTTATAGCCGTGTCTCCTTCCCTTTTCGCGACTGCGATGGCCACCCTTCGGCTCCGGCTCACCCGCAGCAGATCCAAATTGATTGTGTGGGTGCAGGACATCTACACGCTAGGTCTCTCGGAAACAGGTGAGGGGAGCGGGCTAGTCGGCCGGCTCACCCGGTGGGTGGAGGCCTGGACACTACGTGCAGCAGATTCGGTCGTCGTGATCCACTCGCGATTCGCTGATTACGTCGTCGACGAATTTGGCGTCGAACCGAAGCATGTGACTGTCATTCGGAATTGGTCACATCTGCCCACCATGGAGACGGTAGATGCGGCAGACGCGCGCAAGGCTCTTGGATGGCCCGCTGATGTGACGCTCGCTGTGCACACGGGCAACATGGGCGTCAAGCAGGGCTTGGAAAACGTCGTCGATGCAGCGCGGTTGGCCGACGAACGTCATGCCTCCGTGCATTTTATCCTCGTCGGAGATGGGGGTGAGAGGAAGAAACTGCAGAACTACGCAGAGGGCGTCTCAAGATTGACCTTCCAAGCACCTCTGAGCAACAGCGCCTACCATCTGGCGCTGAGCGCAGCCGACGTGTTTTTGGTTAATGAGAAACCAGGGGTCTCTGCGATGGCGGTCCCGAGCAAATTGACGTCCTATTTTCATGCGGGCCGTCCCATCGTGGCCGCGACCGATCCAAATGGAATCGCAGCGTCTGAGATAACGGAGTCCAGGTCGGGAGTGGTCGTTCCTGCCGGTGACCCGTCTGCGCTACTGAACGCGGTACTTGAAATGGACTCCACGGCGGGCCGCACGGTGCTCTACGGGCGCAATGGACAGGAATACCGCAATAAAGTTCTCGGTGAAGGTGTCGCTATCAACTGTTGGCTGCGGTTGCTTGAGTCTCTCACGCCTCGGCGATGAGGTTACGGATCTCGGTCTGCCAGCGCGCAATTAAGATTCAAGTTTTCCGCTGCTTTGGCCATAGCGCGTCGCTTGATTTCCGCGGCTGATATTGATCCCCAAGCGATCAGAATCGGTAACCAGTAGTCCCGTTGCTCGAAGAAGGCGGACGTCAGAGCGAAGGTGATGAGGGCAACGATGATACTTGTTTCCGCGGCATATCGCTTTAGGTAGATGGATTTCAAGGTCACCGCTAGCACTGCCACGAGTAGTAGGCCCAGGGCCGCAGCCAGGAAGATCCCGCCCTGAAACCAGCTTCGGAGGAAGATGTTGTGGGTAACTGTGATGCCGTTGTAGGTGCCGCTGGCGGAGGCGCCCAAACCATTCCCGAAAATCGGGTCTTCCATAATTCTTTGCCACGCAAAATCATACGTACGAATGCGAATTTCCCATGATCCGTCTGCGCTCGTCTGACCGGTGACCTGTCGGTACCTCTCGAGCACGGATGGAAGATATTGTGCAATACCGGTCGAACTGAAGACCAGCCACAGTCCGGCCATGAAGGCTATGGCGCCGATAGCAAGTTTGCCGAGGCGTTGTCTCATGCATAGCACCCAGACCAGGAAGCCCGCCGATACGGCGAGGAACGAACTCAGGCTTCCCGATGCGAATAGCGCGGCGACATTAGCTGCTAGCGCTATTACTGTGAGAATCCTCCGCCGGCGACACGACAAAAGAATTTGTAGTGCAACGAGGATGCCTACGCACGCCATAAGCCCGAGGGTGTTTGGATGCCCTGCCATACCGAGGGCTCTTCCCTGCAGGGCCTCAACGCCGAGAAACGGTCGCCCTAACACCTGCATGACTGCGGCAGCAGACGACACCGTTTGTCCAGCGAGGAACGCAACGCTCACGCGTGCGACAAAACCTGTGTCCTTCAAGGCATAAGCGGTAACCGCAAACACGCCGAGGCCCAGCAAGACGAATAGTTGCATGCCGACGAAGAGGTTTTCCTGAACTGTCGAGTTCCTCGTAGCAGTGAGCGTGGCAACAACGGAAGCGAAGCCAGCGAATGCCCAAACCGACGGATACAGCGGCCTGTCCGCGCGGCCAAAAAGAATGGGGAGGCACAGGAGCGCAAGGATTCCAACAAACCATAGAGCTCGCGGCGCGAACGGAAGTACACGATTCACTGGCAACAGCGCTGAGATGCAGACCCACAGAGCGGTGGAAAACGACAGCGGATGCGTCCGTAGCTGAACTTCGTCGGCGGTCGGACGAAGTCGTTGTCGCGCCTGCCCTCGCTCAGCAATAGTCATTTGCTCTCTCCCGCCCCAATGTGCACCTCTTGATTTGCTCACGGTAGCCGACGAGGGTCCGTGATCAGCACATCGATGGCGACTGCCGTGACCAGGCCGCTCGGCGTGTGCTGCTCGGCGGTTCGCTGTTCCTGCAAGCCATACGTGTGTGCTCAAGTTCTTCATTGTGGCTCATCGAAACCTGACACGTAGCGCTGTCTGCGACTTTGCACGGTTGAGCCTCATGACATGTCGTCGCGCGATCGCTCTAGGGATGGCCACCGGATGGCTTCCCTACGGCTTGAGGTCGCTTGCTGGCATGATGATGAACGAGGTCTCGCGCAGAAGCTGAACGGGATACTCGAATCCACCTGAGGAGCACCCGAGAATGCCAAATCGGCTCCGTACCCGACTGCCTCGCGGCTACCTACGAATGCGCTCTGGCGCGCTGCGCTTACTGGGATTCGCGCTCTCGGTCTCTGTTCTAGCCCTCGCGTCTTTGGTGGCAATCCCGGCAATGATCGCTGCGAGCGGAGACGCGGCGTGGGGCTCTATCGCCCTAGGGCAGGTGGTCGGAACGGTTGGAGGAGTGGCCGTCGGATATGGATGGGGCTGGTTCGGCCCGGCAAGGGTTGCCCAAGGCGGGCCGACTCAAAGGCGCCAGGAATATGTCGAATCCATGGTCGCGCGCGGGGTGCTGGCGCCGCCCGTATCTCTTATTGCGGCAATTGTGGCGTGCTCGATCTCCTCGAATGCCCCGTCGTTTGCGGCCGTGGGGGCCGTCTCGGCGACCTGTATGGGGCTCAGTGCAAGCTGGTATTTCGTTGGCATGTCGAAGCCCTACACGATGCTGCTGCTCGATACATTGCCACGAGCAGCGGGTACCGCGTTCGGAATCCTCCTCATGCGCGAGGGACACAGCGCTGTCATGGGCCCCCTGGGAATGCTTGTTGGGATGTCGGTCGGCGTGGCGCTGTCGTCAGCGTGGATCCTGTGGGAGACAAAGCGCGCCGGGGCTGGCGGATGCGAACGCCATGGCATTACGGGCATTTTGGTTGCAAACCGCCAAGGAATTGCGTCAGCCCTCGGCTCGGCGACATACGCTGCCGCGCCGTTGGCAATTGTTTCGGTCGTCGCCCCAGGGATACAGCCGGCCTTCGCTCTAGCCGATAGGGTCAAGGGACTCGTCGTTGTCGCAACCGTACCGGCGACTACAGTCCTTCAGGGATGGGTACCTCGCGCAACCGGCATCGCCCGCCGCCGGCGTGCGGACGCGGCGCTTCTCAGTGCCGCAGCCTTCGCATTGTTGCTTGGCGTTGGAACCTTCTTAGCCGCGCCTGATCTCATCAAGTGGTTGGGCGCCGGGGCGATTTCCTTGTCATGGGACGTGATTCTCCTGATGTCGGCTTGCGTGGCGGTGATGTTCTTCCAATCGGTTTTGGAGCGTGTCGCACTGGCAACCTTCGAACGCTTGCGCGTGGCGGTGATCGGGGTCGCCTGCGGATCCATAATCGGGCTGCCATTGGCTGGGGTACTGGCCCACAAGCTGGGCACCGCCGGGGCTATGGGCGGGGTGCTAGCTGGGCTGCTCGTCTGCGTGACAGTCGAATTGGTTACGTACCGACTAGACGTCGGTCGAACGGTCTTGCTGCGTGCGGGAGATAAAAAGGGACAACCTGTTCACGACGATGACAAGAAACGACCGCACATTCAGACCTTGGGTGTCAGCAACTCGACACAGGAGCCAGAAGGGTACTCTCGACGGCTGTGAACACGAAACGACTCGTTCGTAATGGACTGGGAGACAGGCGGGTACGCCGGA
Organism: Mycolicibacterium chubuense; assembly: GCF_001044255.1. Classification (GTDB taxonomy): domain Bacteria; phylum Actinomycetota; class Actinomycetes; order Mycobacteriales; family Mycobacteriaceae; genus Mycobacterium; species Mycobacterium chubuense. Next base: position 61,443 of record NZ_JYNX01000016.1, on the reverse strand, counting down.
TCAAGAGTTTGAGAACGAGAGCGTCGGCACAGCTGAAGATTGGTCCGTGGCGTCGGCCAGGACTTGATGGACTTGATGTGCTTCTCGCCGACGCGATCGGCCGGCGGCGTGGTGGGACTTTCATCGAACTGGGGGCGAATGACGGGCTGCAAGCCTCGAATACTTTTCTACTGGAGCAGGAACTTTCGTGGAGTGGAATACTGATAGAGCCTATCCCGCAGTTGGCCGACGAAGCGCAACGCAACAGGCCGCGCGCGACCGTCATCTGCGCTGCAGCATCGTCGTCCAGCGAATGTGCGATCATCGACATGGCCTATGAAGATCTCACAAGCAAGGTGGAGATGAGTGGTAGCGGGGGAGTCAGCGTAGCGACGACGACCCTGTCCACCGTCATCGATCATGTCGCAAAAGGGCGAGCACCTGACCTCCTGTCGATCGACGTGGAAGGCCACGAACTTGATGTGATCGCCGGTTTGGATCTGAAAAGGCACCGCCCACGGTGGATTCTGGTTGAGTCAGACCGCCCTGAACAGGTCGGCGAGTTGCTGACCGGGTACGTCGGTGTATCGCAACTCTCCTACCACGATTACCTTTTCGAAGTCGCCGAATGATCGTGGTCTTAGCGGGACGCTGGCTGTTGCAACGCCAACACCAAATGCGTCGTCACCGGTGAACTAGGCTGTTGCTTCAACGGCCAACTGAGCGCCACCCTCATGTCCCCGGAGATCGAGGTCTCTCAATGCTTCGTGCTCGCTTTCGCCGAGCGAGCAACGAACGATGTTTGAGAAACCCGCGCGCTGGAGCTCGGCCGCCAGTGTTTCGAAGTCATACAGGTAACCCGCATGATGGCCGAAGGCGGCGACGGGAATGCGGATAAGGTCGATGGGATATTCCACCTGCATGCCGATGTCTCGGTAATGGAGCGCTACTTCATTATTGACCACGCCATCACCCTGCAAATACATGTCGACATGCGCGCGCAGGTCAGGTGTCACTGTCCTGATAACGCCGCCGGGTCGCAGACATCTGCGCGCCTCCTGAAGCATCTGTCGGCCTGCTTCAAGCGTCAAGTGTTCGATCACGTTGTCGGAGAAAATGTACTCAATAGAGCCGTCGCTGAGCGGCCAGCGTCGCGTCGCGTCGAGGTAAAGTCGTGTGACGGCATTGACGTTCGTAACTATCCAGCCGGGTCGAGAGTTATGCCCACCGATTTCCAGACGTAAGGGAGAGTTGACTTTGTCAACTTCCCGGCGAAATCGTGCTTTCGCAATCGGCGCGTTCGCCTTTTGAACACTGGAGCGAACGAGCGCACGCAAATTTGGTCGTTCAGACAGCCATTTGTTGAATCGGTCTACCGATAAGCCAGCTTCCGCGGCCACGTGTTGCATCCCCACCAGCGTCACCATACAGGTGTCTCTACCGGACGTCTCTAGGTGGCGCACCCGGGTAGAGAGGTCGCTAGTTGAATTCTGGGAAGCCGCGATTCGAGTCATGAGCGCGACGTGCGGGCTCGGAATGTCCACCGGAGGGCGACGGACTTGTCGGCGGCTGCCTCCGACATGTGGAAGCGGGAGTGAGGGCAATGCCTCACCTCTGCTTTGTGCCGGGAGAACCTCGTAAGCCGCTCCTAATGGCCCTCCGTTTGTCACAGCCGATTGTTCACGAGCGCTGATTGATTGCGACAGCGATCGCGCAATGTGGTTTTCTGGTGATCAGAGTGACAAGGGAGGAGCCTGTCCTGCAACTACTGTTTGTGTGCACGGGGAATATCTGCCGATCGCCTACTGCCGAGCGGTTGGCGCGGGCGCTCGGCCAAGAAGCAGGGATCGTCGGCCTCGAGCCATCAAGCGCTGGAACCAGGGCGGTAATCGGCCACCCAATGCACGATTATGCGGCCAGCGTGCTGCGATCGCTCGGAGGCGATCCCTCGGGCTTCACCGCTCGCCAGTTGACTACCAAAATCGCCTCTAATGCCGACATCGTGGTGACGATGACCCTGTTGCAACGTGACCTGGTGCTTCAACAAGCTCCTCGGATGCTGCGTCGGACTTTCACCTTGCACGAGGCAGCGCGGCTGGCGTCCCGTCCGGATGCACACTGCATCTCGGATCTGGCTGGGTTGCGCCACCTCGTTTCTGTCAGCACGAAAGATGACATCCCGGACCCCATTGGTCGGGGTCCCGAGGTGTTCGAGCGGGTGGGCGTGCTGATAGCCGGGCTGCTTCCGCCTCTTCTGGAACTATGTCGCAGCACCGCGCGGGAAATCTGAAAAGTTTGCTGCCCGCGACGTGTCCTATCGGTTTGTCGTAGAGAACCGGGCATCTCCCTCGAGGCGTGTTTTGCGAAAAGGCGGACTGGCTGACTCAAGTAGCGCGTTGACGTCGATTCCCCAAGTAACGGGCGCGTGAATTCCACGTCGTTCGCCTCATCTGTCGTGTTAGGTTGCTGAGCGAAGAGATGATTCGCCTTGAGAACGGTAACGGCGGGGGNCCAAGTAACGGGCGCGTGAATTCCACGTCGTTCGCCTCATCTGTCGTGTTAGGTTGCTGAGCGAAGAGATGATTCGCCTTGAGAACGGTAACGGCGGGGGTTTAAAGTTGCTGACCACACGGGCAAACATCTGGGGGGGACAGTGACGGCCGTAAATGACCGGCTAGATGTAGCGGCAAATATTGTCGCCATCCCGGCGAAGGCGCCAGCGTGGCAACGGGGTTACGCGAGACGGCTTGTCGTACTTGACGCCTTGGGTGTGCTCTTGGCCGTCGGGTTAGCTCAATGGCTCCGTTTCGGTGGCTTGACTGGCGAGGTGACGACCAGTCCGTACCTGGATTATCCCGTCGTGTCAGCGGCACTAGTGGTCGTTTGGACGCTGGCGCTTACCATCAACCACTCTCGATCCCCGCGCGTTATCGGTTCTGGCGTGGAGGAGTATCGACGCGTATGGCTCGGGACTCTCGCGGTATTCGGAGGCGTCGCCATCTTCTCGATGCTGTTCAAGCTGGAGATAGCTCGCGGATACTTGATGATCGCGCTGCCGGCGGGCATCGCCATCTTGGTTCTCATTCGGTGGCTCGCGCGCCAAGTTGTTGTTCAGGCGCGACGGAAGCATGGGCGGTGCATCACGCGGGTACTGGTTGTCGGCAGTGCTTCAGCAGTACGCGATCTGACGTCCTCTCTCGCTCGCGACCCGCGGTCTGCCTATGAGGTGGTGGGCGCCTGCATTCCGGGTCCAGCGCCCCGAACGCAAATAGATGTTCCCGGGGTTGGTGCCATACCGACTTTCGGTGATGAGTCAAACGTCGTGGGAGCCGTTACAGCGACCAGTAGCAATGCGGTAGCTGTGACAGCCACCGAACGGCTTGATGGTCGTGGCATCCGGGACCTGTCATGGGAGCTGGAGAAACTAGATATCGATCTTCTGGTTGCCCCAGGAGTGGTCGACATTGCAGGTCCCCGATTGCAGATGCGCCCTGTCGCTGGTTTGCCTCTCATTCACGTCGAGAAACCGCAATATCACGGCGCCAAGCGCTTCCAGAAGCGCCTCTTCGACATCATGTTCTCCTCTTCTGTGTTGCTTGTCGGTTTGCCGGTACTGGGAATTGTCGCGCTCGCTGTGAAGCTCACTAGCCGAGGGCCGGTCTTTTACAAACAGGAACGCATCGGCCTAGACGGCCAGCCGTTCCAGATGATCAAGTTCCGGACGATGGTCGATGGCGCCGACAAATTGGTTGGCAACCTCGCCGCACTGAATGAAAGTGACGGCGGCGTGCTCTTTAAGATCCGTCAAGATCCTCGAGTGACCTCTGTCGGGCGGATCCTCCGAAAGTACAGCATCGATGAGTTGCCTCAGTTCATCAACGTGTTGAAGCGCGATATGAGCGTCGTCGGTCCGCGACCACCCCTCGCTTCTGAGGTGAAAACCTACGACGATTACGCTCGGCGTCGTCTGCTTGTGCGGCCGGGTATTACTGGTCTGTGGCAGATCAGTGGCCGTTCCGACCTGACGTGGGAAGACTCAGTGCGACTCGATCTCTTCTACGTTGAGAACTGGTCGATGATCTCAGACTTGCTGATCGCCATTAAAACAGTCAAAGCTATTCTCAGTCACACAGGCGCGTACTGATTTTTCCGCGATGACGGCGGCATCGAACATGGCTCGCTTTGCGGTGCCGAACGAAGTGGGTGCGGCATTTCGCTTGTTCGAGGCTGCGGTTTTGATCGAGCGCTCTCGCAATTGCTAAATCCATGCCACTATTTATCGCGATAGGCCGTCGTTCGGGGGATAATCGATGTCTACATTGTTAGTAAATTACGGCAAACAAGTACGCCGCCAACGCCGGCGCGCCGAACGGGCGAATCAACGCCTCGATGTCCAGGGGCTGCGGATGGTTGCTGTTCTGACCGTCTTTTCTTCGCACCTCTTTGGCTGGCCGTCGGGCGGGTTCGTCGGCGTCGACGTCTTCTTTGTGATCTCGGGATTCCTGATAACGGGCAATCTTCTGAGGATGGCGGATCGCGCTGGAAATGTTTCCTTCAAGCGATTCTACTGGCACCGTGTACGTCGCATCGTCCCAGCTGCGACAGTGGTGCTAGTTCTGACGTACTGCTGTTCGCTAGTTGTATTTCAAACATTTCGAGCGAATGAAGTCGGCGTCGATGCGTTGTTCGCTTTCGCTTTTATATCTAATTGGTGGTTCGCGTTCCAGCAGACCGACTATTTCGCGGGGGGCGATGCCGTCTCGCCGTTACAGCACTATTGGTCGCTGTCAGTTGAAGAGCAATTTTATTTTGTGTGGCCGGCATTAATATTTGTGGTCGGCCTGATAGTTGCGCGAAAATCCTGGAATCATCAGCGTCGGCTTCACCTCGCTGGGGCAATCATGGCTGGAATCGTCGTTGCATCTTTTGTATGGGCCATGTACGAGACTGCCGTAGCACCGACGTGGGCCTATTTCGACACCTTCGTCCGCGTGTGGGAGCTCGGCGTCGGGGCTCTCATGGCGACAGCTACAGGCGTACTGGCGCGGATTCCGAGAATCGCGAAGCCTTGGCTTTCGTGGGCTGGATTGGCGCTGATTCTGGCAGGTGTGCTGAGTATCAGCGAGCAGTCACTCGGCTTTCCAGCACCGTGGGCACTCGTGCCAGTCGCAGGATCAGCGCTAGTCATTGCCGCCGGTGTCTCGGGCGAGCCGCAATTCCAAGCCTTTCTCCGGAACCCTGCAAGTGTGTATATAGGCAATATCTCATATTCCCTCTACCTGGTTCATTGGCCGACGATTGTATTTCTTGCGGCGTTGATGCCTGAGGGCCGATCTTTTTATGTGGCGGCTGCAGCGACGTCGTTCGCCTTGGCGATCGCCTCCTATCACTTCGTGGAGAATCCCCTGCGCTACGGCGACTGGAACAAGTTGCGCCAAGTGCTCAAAGATATCCGCCGCCGGCGCTATATTCCGCAAAGATCGAGCGGATATGCAGGTGTGGGTGCTCTTTTCCTGATCACCCTCGGTCTATGGGCGTATGCGATCCGGCCCGAGATACCTCATGAAACGCCGCCAGTCATTGTGGCGCAAGAGAATGTAGATCCTTCTGCCGGCAAGCCTCCTTCTGGGCCTTTTACTTCACAACTACAGCGGGAGATGGTGCAGGCGCTGTCAGCCACGAAGTGGCCAGCATTAGATCCTTCGATGGAGTCGGCCATGAACACTCCGGAATCACCACTTGATGTTCACGCCTGCAACGCAGCCGACCCCATGGATGAGTCGAGGTGTCGGTGGGGATCGCCCTCTGCAGGAACCCGCATTCTCCTGGTGGGGGACTCGATCGCGTTGTCCTACGGCGGTCCGCTTCGCGACATTGCGCTTAATTCCGAGGGCCGGCTTCAACTTCAGGTTGCAGCCATGGGGGGCTGCGAGTTCGTGGACGCGCCAGTGTTCAATCCCGACTCCTCTATCGTCGAGGCTTGCCCTGGCTGGGCGCAGCGAGTTGTGGACTCGATCAACGCGACAAAGCCCGATGTCGTGATTGTGTCCAATCTCTACGGAGCCAAGCGTGTCGTTGGAAGCGACCAGTGGATGACGCCCCGCGAGTGGTCTCGCGCCCTGCGCTCGATGATCGAGAAGTTCCGGCCCAGCACGGGGAAGGTGGTATTGCTCTCTGCCCCACCGGCCGACAAGAACATCCGGGAATGCTACGGCGCTCGATCGAGCTCTCCGGCAGATTGCATAAGCCAGGTAAACGACGTATGGCGATCGGTGGGCGGAGTTGAGCGTGATGTTGCGGCATCGATTCACGGAACGTGGGTTGACTCGCGACCTTGGTTCTGCGGCGAGGAGCGGTACTGTCCCAGTTTTGTTGGATCGACGCCCACAAAGCTTGACACCAACCACATGACCGTTGCGTATGGGCAGAAGATCGCGCCAGCAATCGCGGAGTCACTCAGAGCGGCTGGGGTGATCTGACGTGCCGCGTTAATGCCCTCTCTGGCCGCACAATCCGACTCTTAATGCGGCCGCTTCGCAGGGCCGCTTTCGACTGTTGATGCCGATGCATGGTCGGTAGGGTCAAACCAATTCGCCCGCCGCACGGACGGACGGACCGATACGAAAGACACATCACTCTGATGACAAGACGCGCACTAATTACAGGAATCACGGGCCAAGACGGCTCATACCTCGCTGAACTCCTTCTGAGCAAGGGTTATGAGGTCCACGGGCTTATCCGTCGCGCGTCGACCTTCAATACGTCCCGCATTGATCACCTCTACGTTGATCCGCACTCGCCAGACGCTCGCTTATTCCTGCACTACGGCGATCTCGGTGACGGCGCACGATTGGTAACACTTCTGGCTGATATCGATCCCGATGAGGTTTATAACCTCGCGGCTCAATCCCACGTCCGCGTTTCCTTCGATGAGCCGGAGCACACCGCCGATACGACTGGTACGGGCACAATTCGCATGCTCGAGGCGGTGCGACTCTCAGGCATCAAAACTCGCTTCTATCAGGCCTCGTCGTCAGAACTTTATGGTGCGACGTCACCTCCGCAGAATGAGGACACACCGTTCTACCCCCGTTCCCCGTATGCCGTCGCGAAGCTGTACAGCTTCTGGATCACGAAGAACTACCGCGAGGCGTACGGCATGTTCGCCGTCAACGGAATCCTCTTTAACCACGAATCACCCCGACGCGGTGAGACTTTCGTGACCCGCAAGATCACTCGCGCGGTTGCTGCGATCAAGGCCGGCCGGCAGGAACACGTTTACATGGGCAACCTCGACTCGATCCGCGACTGGGGCTACGCACCTGAATATGTCGAGGGCATGTGGCGGATGCTCCAGGCGGAGGAGCCTGACGATTACGTTCTGGCGACGGGCGTGGGAATCATGGTTCGGGAATTCCTCGAGATCGCCTTCGACCATGCCGGTTTGAACTGGGAGGATCACGTTCGCTTCGATGAACGCTATCTCCGGCCCACTGAGGTCGACGCCTTGATTGGTGATCCAACGCGTGCGGCCAAGAAACTCGACTGGGTTCCCGCCGTTGATGGCCGCCAGCTCGCGCGCCTGATGGTGGATGCCGATATCGAGGCGCTCAAGCATGCGGGCCGGCCGTGGATCGACCGGGTGCAGCTGGAGTCCTGGGTGACGCCGTCGACTGAGGACGCGAGAATGCCGTGACTGAAGGCCTGCAGTTTTCGCCGACGGAGTTGGACCGTGACGCGACTTTTTATGTGGCGGGGCACCGAGGCCTCGTCGGGTCCGCGATTGTGCGCCGCCTGGAAGCGGCAGGATTCCACAACATCGTTGGGAAGACCTCCAACGAACTCGACCTTAAGAATAGAGACGCGGTATTCGATTTCTTCGCCGCAGAGAAGCCGGCATACGTCGTGCTGGCGGCAGCGAAGGTCGGCGGCATTCTGGCAAACAGCACCTACCCGGTCGATTTCCTTAGTGACAACGTTCGTATCCAGGTCAATGTGCTTGATGCAGCACGAGAGTCGGAGGTCGAACGTCTGCTGTTCCTCGGGTCGTCCTGCATCTACCCGAAGTTTGCCAAACAACCAATCCGTGAAGATTCGCTGCTTACCGGCGCACTCGAACCCACCAACGATGCCTATGCCATCGCGAAGATCACCGGCATCCTCCACGTTCAAGCGGTGCGTCGGCAATATGGCTTGCCGTGGATCTCGGCGATGCCGACAAACCTCTACGGGCCCAACGACAACTTCTCGCGCACCGGGTCGCATGTGCTTCCCGCCTTGATCCGGCGCTACGACGAAGCCGTCGCGGAGGGCGCGTCCTCCGTGACGAACTGGGGGACCGGTACCCCTCGGCGTGAGTTCCTCCACGCGGACGACATGGCGGACGCCTGCCTCCACCTTCTCGAGCATTACGACGGCCCGCAGCAAGTCAATGTCGGCAGCGGCACCGATGTGACTATCCGTGACATCGCCGACACCATTGCCTCCGTTGTCGGCTACGACGGCGAAACGCGTTGGGATAAAACAAAACCTGACGGAACTCCACAGAAGCTCCTCGACGTCTCCAAACTCACTCAGACTGGATGGACGTCGAAGATCGATCTGCGCGAGGGGCTCGAACGGACTGTCGCCTGGTACCGCGAGCACGTCAACGATCTTCGTATATAGCACGTCAACGATCTTCGTATATAGAAGGTCATGCAGTGCTTTCGAGCTCAGCGGGTCAGCCACCGGGCCAGCAATCGGTCCACCCACGTCCGAGACTCGCAGCTACTTCGTTGAAACCGCGGACATTCGCACAGTGAACAATCCGTTCCTGCTCGGTAGTGTTCATGAGCGGTCCCGTCGTGGCCACACCGACACGTCTCGACCTGCACCATGATCAAGATACGCTTGGCTAATGCGTTAGCTGGCAAATACTGAGAATTTACTGAGTTGGGTGCGGCGTCGTATTTTGCCAGGTCGCTGAGAGCGCCGCTGAGATTGGCCCGCGCGATCTACCGCCGCTGAGTACAGTGCCTGCGTGGGCTATCCCGAGAATGTGCTGGCGCAGGACGAACACGTCGTCCTGCACCGCCACCCGCACTGGGGGCGTCTCACCATCCCAGCGCTCGTCCTCATTCTGGCGACCGCCGCCGCCGCGTTCCTCGCCGGCTACGTCAACACTCTTGCCTGGGAGCCGTCCGCGAAGAACATCGTCTTCCTCGTCATCGCCGCCGTCTGGCTCATCCTCATCGGTTGGCTCTCGATCTGGCCGTTCCTCAACTGGTGGACCACCCACTTCGTCATCACCGACCGCCGGGTGATGTTCCGCCACGGCCTGGTCACCCGCTCCGGCATCGACATCCCGTTGGCCCGCATCAACAGCGTCGAGTTCCGGCACGGGCTGCTCGACCGCATCCTTCGCACCGGCACGCTGATCATCGAATCCGCCTCGCAGGACCCCCTCGAGTTCCACGACATTCCCCAGGTCGAGCGCGTCCACTCGCTGCTCTACCACGAGGTCTTCGACACCCTCGGATCGGAAGAATCCCCCAGCTGACGGACTGCGCATCGCTGCGCGCTCCAATACCGTGCAGACCATGGGGGACAGGCGACGCTCAGGAGTGCGCGCGGGACCGCTGCCGGCGGCCGTGATCGCCCTTGTCTTCATACTGTTCCTCAACGGCGCCACCGGTACCTTCTTCTTCGCTCACGCCCAACCGGACCCGCTGCGCAAAGTCGACGCCATCGTCGTACTCGGCGGCGAACACGACGGCCGGGAAGCGTACGGCCTCAAGCTCGCCGAGCAGGGCTACGCGCCCACCGTCCTCATTTCTGACGCGTACGGGCCAAGGGATGTCGTTATGGAGGAGGTATGCAAACCGCGCGCTGACGTCGAAGTGATTTGCAAGCGATCGAAATTGCAGACCACCCGCGGCGAAGCGCTTATGACCCGTGCTCTCGCCGAGCAGCGCGGCTGGCGGTCGATCATCGTGATCAGCTGGCGCTATCACATGCCACGAGCCCGATGGATATTTAATGCCTGCTTCGCCTCGCCTTCCCGATCTATAGTGATGCGCGACGTACCGCGCAGCTATCCGTTCTCGGTGGCCCGTTGGCAGTACACCTTCCTCTATCAGTACGCGGCCTGGGTCAAAGCCGAAGTCCAGGGCTCTTGCGACGGGATCAGCTGAGCTTCTTGTACAGCGTTGCCCCGCCGCGCACCGCGAGATAACCCAGCAACGCGAACGTCACCCCCACCACGCAGTACACCGCCAGCCTTTTGGTGATCCCCGCGGTGCTGCGGACCGGCGCGTCGCCGCCCACCCACGCCGGAGACGCCAGCGCGAACGCGACCATGCTCGTTGCAGACCCCAGCACGCCATAGCCCAGCACAGCCGTCACCTTCGGTGAAACCAGTTGTGCGCTCAGCATTCCCATCAGCCCGCACACCGATGCCGTCGCCAGCAGCAGCCGCGTCCCCGTGGGCCGGCGCATCAGAAGCGCGCCGATCGCCGAACCCGCCGCGCCGCCGAGGGCGACCAGCAGCCACGTCACCGTGCCACCATCCGCGCCGCCAGCAAGCCGCACAGCAGTCCGGCGACCGCCGCCGCCGGCGTCCCGATCAGGAACCCGATCGACAGCTTCGGTGGCTGGCTGATGGTGAGCACCGCCCACGCGCTGAGACTCGCCGCACTCGCACACGCACCGAACACCGCCACCCGCAGGGCCGACGTCAGCCCGGCCGCCACCAGAAACCCGGCCACCGCGAACGCGATTGCGGCCGTCACCGTTGTCGACACGAACACGTGGCGCGGCAACGGCCACGCCGTCGCCGCTCCGTACCGCACCAGCGCGCCCACCGTGCCGCCGACAACGAGAGCGGCCGTGTGAGTAGGAGATTGACGGTGTCGGGCGGGCACCAACTCAGGCTATGCGGACGCGGCTTTCGATGCTCGGGCACGCGCTGACGCCGATGTCAGATACCGTGGACGGGTGTCTGGTTCGCTGAAGCGTTTTGACGAATGGCTCAACCGCCAACTCGAGCAGTGTGCGCGCGACGCCGGTGAGGACGTCAACACCTATGTGGCGCGGGCGGTCGCGTCGAAGATGGTGGCGGACCAACGCCTGTCCGACAATGCTGCCGTCGAACGGCTCATGGAGCACCTGTCCGAGTCCGGCGTCTTCGCCGGCACCGACATGCCGAGTGTGTCCACCGTGATCGCCGACCCCGACCGGTTGCGCGCCCTGTATGCCACCGGGTTGCTCGACTCTCCGCGCGAGGAGATCTACGACCGCATCACCCGCGCGGCGGCCGATGCGCTGGACGCCCCGAACTCCTGCGTGACGCTCGTCGACGTGGACCGGCAATTCTTCAAGAGCGCCGCCGGGATGCAGGCGAACACGCCAGAGGAAAGGCAGACGCCACTCTCGCGGTCGATCTGTCAGTACGCAGTGGCTAATGGATTGCCGCTCATCCTCGAGGACGCCCGAGCTGACCCGGTGTTCAAGAATCATCCGGCGGTCCGCGACGGCACCGTCGTCGCCTATCTCGGTATCCCATTGACCGACGACAACGGCAACGCCGTCGGCACGCTGTGTGTATTCGACACCAAGCCGCGGCTCTGGGGGACCGGTCACGTACAGGTCCTGACCGATCTCGCCGGCCTCGCCGCCGAGCGCATCTTCGGTCCTGGCACGGGTCAAGGCCGCTGACGCACTGAGCTCAGCTATGCCGCGCGCCACTGTACCGTCGTTCAAGGTGGCAAATTAACATTCGCGGATGGCAATTTGACTGCAGCGGGCGCTCAGCACACTTAGAGTTGGGTTTCCTAGTGCCTTCCCAGGGGACCCGCGCATGCAGCTCGACACGAAGCACACGGTGCACACACCGAGCGCTCGGCCGACGACGCCGCTGCGCGCGGCGAGTACGCCGCTCGTGGTCGAGAAGCCGTCCTTATGGCACCGCCTGGTCGACTACCTCCGCAACGAATCGGGCTATGTCGCCGTCACTGTTGGGCTGGACATCTGGGCCGGCTTCTGGGCGGTGTTCTTCGCGCACCTGGTTTTCAGGGGGCAGGTCGACAGCCGGGGCGCCTTGACCTGGTCGTGGGTCTTCGTGCCGATACTGATCGTGATTCTGGCGACGCGGTCGATGTACAAGCGAAAGCTCGGTGACCGGTTCCTCGACGAGTTCGAGCCCGTCGAGACGTCGGTGGCGGTCTCGGCTCTCTTCACGCTCGCCGTGATGACGTGGGCAATTCCACCATTGGAGGTAGGCCAGCCAGTTCCGCCCTTCATCCCTCTCAGCCGCATCGCGCTGTGGACGTGGGTTTTCGCAGCGATTCTCGTTCCCGCGGTACGACTGTGCCGTTCGCTGACGCAGCGCTACCTGCGGCGCAAGTTCAACTTCGGCAAGCCGGCGATCATCGTCGGCAGCGGCCCGATCGCCCACCAGATCATCACCCGGATGCAGCAGGTGCCCGACTACGGACTGCGCCCCGTCGGCGTCATCGACGACACGCGGCCCGCGAGTGTCGAACTCGGGGGTGTCCCGTACCTCGGCACCACCGACAATCTCGAACGCGCGGTCGTGACATCGGGCGCCGAGAAGCTGATCATCGCGCACTCTGCGGTGTCCGACGAACAACTGGCGGCCGTCGCCCAGCGCGCGCACAACCTCGGCCTGAAAGTCCGTGTGGTGCCGCGCATGATGGACGTCGTCGGCGTCGGCGCCACCATCGAGCACATGGGTGGCATCCCGCTGATGGTGCTCCACCACACCAATCCGAAGGGCTGGCAGTTCGCGGTCAAGCACACCATGGATCGCACCTTCGCCACCGTCGGTCTGGTGCTGATCTCGCCGCTGTTCCTGACACTGATGCTGCTCGTCCGGCTCAGCTCGCCGGGGCCGATCTTCTTCGGACAGGACCGAATCGGCCGCGACAGCAAGGTGTTCCAGTGCCTGAAGTTCCGCAGCATGCGCCCCGCCGACCCCTCCGGTGAGGCCTTCCAGCTCAAGGATGGCGCGGCCCCCGGCGGTGTCGAGGGCGAGGACCGGCGCACCTGGATCGGCAAGATCATGCGCAAGACGTCGATGGACGAATTGCCCCAGCTGCTCAACGTGATCCGCGGGGACATGAGCCTGGTCGGTCCGCGGCCCGAGCGGCCCGAATTCGTCGACCTGTTCGAGATGCAGATCCGCCGCTACGGCGACCGGCACCGCGTCAAAGCCGGCATGACGGGCTGGGCGCAGGTGCACGGCCTGCGTGGGCAGACCTCGATCGCCGACCGCGCCGAGTTCGACAACTTCTACATCGAGAACTGGTCGATCCTGCTCGATCTCAAGACCCTCGCGCTGACGGTGCTCGCTGTACTGCGGCCCGCAGAGTGAGGCCGTTCGATGCGGGCCGGCGGAACATACGCACGCTGTTTCGTCCATTTGAATTCGCGTCGAACCGTTCTGTCATACGCTTTGCTCGGGGAGTAGATGGGTTGGGGTGGGTGTGGAGCAGGGACCGAACCACGTCGGATTGATTCCCGACGGCTTGCGGCGGTGGGCCAAGAGCCACGACACCACGCTCGCCGCCGCATATCTGCGCGGCGCCCACAAAGTGATCGAGATTCTGCAGACGCTGCAAGCCCATGGCGTACACACCGTGACGGTGTACAACCTGAGCCGGGCCAACCTCGGCCGCACCCCCGATGAACTCGACGCGGTGTACCAGGCGTCACTGCAGTTCCTCACCACACTGATCCCGGACCGGTTCGACCCGGCGAAGTGCAGCCTGCGTCTCTATGGCGATCGAAAAGCGTTGCCCGACAACTATGTTGCCGCCGCGCACGACCTCGAAGTCGCGATGACCGGGGATGCGTTCCGCATCAACATGCTCGCCGCCTACGACGCCTACGACGAGCTGCGCGAGGCCTCCCGGCGGGCCCAGCAGGACGGCTGCGACATCTCCTCGGCGTTCGAGATCGGCGACGTCGACCTCGTCATCCGCACCACCCCCGAGCCGCTGCTCAGCGGCTTCCTGCCGCTGCAGAGCCAGTACGCGCAGCTGCGCTTCCTGGACACCCCGCTCAACGACCTCACCACCGGGCACATCGACGACCTCATCGCCGAATTCCGCGGCGTCCCACAACTGCGGGGGCGGTAACTGTGGAGCGCGCGCCGCTGATCATCGGCGCCGGGCCGGCGGGCCTGTCGGCCGGCCTCGAACTGACCCGGCGTGGCGTCACCCCGACCATCCTCGAATCCACCGGCGGCATCGGCGGGCTGGCCCGCACCCAGGTCGACGGCGACTGGCGCATCGACCCCGGCGGGCACCGGTTCTTCACCCGCAGCGAGGAAGTCGCCGACCTCTGGCGTTCGCTGCTCCCCGAGGATCAGTGGCTCGTCGTGCCCCGCAGCTCCGCGATGCTCGTCAACAACCGCTACGTCCGATACCCCTTGATGGGGCGTGACCTGCTGCTTCAGCTCGCGATCGGTGACGTGGTACGCGGTGCCGGCGGCTACGCCTGGGCACGCTTCCGCCGCCAGACCCGCATCGAGCCGCGCGAGATCAGCTTCCAGGAATGGGGGCGCTCGGAGTTCGGCCGGCACTGGTACGAACTGTTCTTCGACGGGTACGTCCGCAAGACCTGGCTCGCCGACCCCGAGAACATCGCCAGCGACTGGGCCAACCAGCGCATCAAGCCGATCGGTTGGCAGCTGTCCAAACACGAGCAGGCCGCCGACCAGGACGTGTTCCGGTATCCGCGCTACGGGCCAGGTCAGCTGTGGGAAGCCGCGGCCAAGAAGCTCGCGAACGCCGGGGTCGACGTCAGGCTGAACGCGATGGCGGCCGGCGCCCGCTACGACGGCCGCACCTGGACGGTGACCACCGACCGGGGCGACGTCGTCAGCGGGGATGCGCTGTTCTCCAGCATGCCGCTGCGCGTGCTCGTCGACATGCTCGATCCCGCGCCGCCGGACTATATCCGCGCGGTCGCTGACAACCTCCGCCACCGCTCGCTGATCACCGTCGCGGTCGCGCTCCGCAAGCACTACGACATCCCTTACAACTGGGTGTACACCCCCGGCCCCAACTTTCACGCCGGCCGCATCCAGAACTACCGGCGCTGGTCGCAGGACCTCTGCCCCAAGGGCTTCAATGGCACCTACCTGGGCTTCGAATACTTCCTGCTACCCGACCAGGACCTGTGGCTGGCCAACGAGCACGGCCTGGGCGCGATCGTCGAACGCGATCTGCACCAGCTGGGCTTCAAGAACCCGCAGATCGAGCGGGTGATGATCACCCGGTCCAAGTTCGCCTACCCGATCCACGATCCGGCGCGCGACCGCAGCGTGGTGCGCATCCGCGACTACCTGCGCGAGCATTACCCGTCGCTGCACCCGATCGGCCGGAACGGCATGCACCACTACGACAACCAGGACCACGCGATGCTCAGCGCGATCCGCAGCGTCGGCAAGTACTTCGGCGAGAATGTCGACCCCTGGCAGGTCAACACCGACCTGAGCTACCACGAGCAGGGGCTGCGCCGCTAGGACGTCTTCGAGATCCGGGTCTCGGCGTCGTACTGCCGCGCTTTGCGGCGGCGCGACGACCGCATCGGCGTGACGGTGCCCTCGGCGGGGTGCCGGCTCTCGTACTCGTCCTCGAGCGCCTCGGCGATGCCGCCGCCGGTCAGCGTCGACTCCAGCGCCTTGTCCGGGTTGCGCGCGAACTCGTCGGGGAAGACGAAGCGGCGGAACGCCCAGAACCGGAACGCCATCTGCAACAGGTTGCCGACCACGTAGGCCGACACGAAGTCCGCGACGTTCTCGGTGAACAGGGAGACCATCGGCACGCGCAGCATCAGCACGTAGCTCGAGATCCACAGCGGGGCCATGCTCAGCAGTACGCCCACCCCGCTGACCCCGAAGAACAGCAGCGCCTCGTGGTGCTTCTCGCGGCCACCCCGGTCCCGGAAGCTCCACTCCCGATTCAGGATGTACGACGCGATCACCGCGACGATGCCCGCGATGATCTTCGCGGTCACCGGCTTGGGCTCGAGGATCGTCAGCTTCAGCGTGAAAAAGATCGCCGAATCGATGACGAACGTGGTGGCGCCGACGATGGCGAACTTGATGAGCTCATGGTGCCGCTCCGCGTAGGGACGGAGCGGCCCAGGGAGACGCTTGATCGTCGCATCGGCAAAGGACACAAGGAGCGAGTCTACGGAACGAACCCTTGAAACTCCCAAGCGCGAAGTAACCGCAGGTCAACGATGTGGTGTAGGTCATGACACGATGTACGGCGTGCCACGAACCGGATCCTCCCACCCCGTCGTCGCGATGGTCGGCGGCGGCCAACTCGCCCGCATGACCCACCAGGCGGCAATCGCGCTGGGCCAGACGCTGCGGGTGCTGGCCGTGCGCAGCGACGAGTCCGCCGCCCAGGTGTCGCCCGACGTCGTCCTGGGCCACCACACCGACTACGACGCGCTGCGCCGCGTCGCCGACGGGGCCACCGCGCTGACCTTCGACCACGAGCACGTCCCCACCGAACTGCTGGAGAAGCTCGTCGCCGACGGCGTCCCCGTCTACCCGCCCCCGTCGGCGCTGGTGCACGCCCAGGACAAGCTGGTGATGCGTCAGCGGCTGTCCGCCCTCGGCGCGCCCGTGCCGCGCTTCGCTTCTGTGACGAGCACCGGCGAGGCGGAGGCCTTCGCCGTAGAGGTCGGGGGAGCGGTCGTCATCAAGACCATCCGCGGCGGGTACGACGGCCGCGGCGTGGTCATGGCCGACACCCCCGAGGACGCCCGCGACATCGTCGCGCGCTACCTGGCCGACGGCGTGCCGGTGATGGTCGAGGAGAAGGTGGCGATGCGCCGCGAGCTGGCGGCGCTGGTCGCGCGGTCCCCGTTCGGGCAGGGCGCGGCGTGGCCCGTGGTCGAGACCGTGCAAGAGGACGGCATCTGTGTGACGGTGATCGCGCCGGCGCCGTCGTTGTCTTCCGAGGTGGCTTCTGCCGCTTCCGAATTGGCGTTGCGGCTGGCGTCCGAGCTGGGCGTGGTCGGGGTGCTGGCCGTCGAGCTGTTCGAGACCTCCGACGGTGCGCTGCTGGTCAACGAGCTCGCGATGCGCCCGCACAACTCCGGGCACTGGACCATGGACGGCGCCCGCACATCGCAGTTCGAGCAGCATCTGCGCGCCGTGCTGGACTACCCGCTGGGCGACACGACGCCGCTGACGCCCTACACGGTGATGGGCAACGTGATCGGGGCGCCGTCGACCCCCACGATGTCGATGGACGAACGCGTGCACCACCTGTTCGCGCGGCTGCCCGAGGCCAAGGTGCACCTCTACGGCAAGGAGGAGCGGCCCGGCCGCAAGATCGGCCACGTCAACATCGTCGGCGAGGACTGGGAGTCGCTGCGCGAGCGCGCCGAGCGGGCGGCACACTGGCTCTCGCACGCCGAGTGGACCGACGGCTGGGACCCGCACGCCTGAGGTCTCAGGTGAACGCCCGCGTGTACTGCGGGGGATGGGGCAGCGCGTGTCCCAGCGCGGCGGCGGCCTGCCGCGGCCATGCCGGATTGCGCAGCAGCTCCCGGCCGAGGAACACCGCGTCGGCCTGACCGCTCGCCACGATCGTCTCGGCCTGCTCCGCGTCGGTGATCAGCCCGACCGCGGCCGTCGGGATGCCCGCCTTGGCGCGGACCGCCTGCGCGAACGGCACCTGATAGCCCGGCCCCACCGTGATGGGGGCGTCGGGCACGATGCCGCCGCTGGAGACGTCGGCCAGGTCCACACCCCGTTCCTTGAGCAGTGAGGCGAGTTCGACGGCGTCGTCGACGGTCCAGCCGGGACGCTCGTCGTCGGTATCGCCGGCGAGCCAGTCGGTGGCCGAGGTGCGGAAGAACAGCGGCAGCTCCTCGGGCCAGTGCCGACGGACCTCGTCGACCACCTCGGTGGCGAACCGCATCCGGTTGGCCAACGAGCCGCCGTAGCGATCGGTGCGGTGGTTGGCCTGCGGGGACAGGAACTGGTGGATGAGATAGCCGTGCGCGCCGTGCAATTCGAGCACCTGGAAGCCGGTGTGCGCCGCGCGGGCGGCCGCCGTGCCGAAGGCCGCGATGATCGCGGCGATGTCCTCTTCGGTCAGTTCGGTCGGCTGGGGAAGGCGGCCGAACGCTTTGGGGCTGGGAGCCGTTGTCGGCCAACTGTTCTGGGTGCGCTTCGGATCCGGCCACGGCCGACCCGTCGAACCCTTGCGACCGGCGTGCACCAGCTGGATGCCCGGGACGGTGCCCAGCCCGCGGAGGAAGGCGGTGATTCTCTGCAGGGCCTCGGCTTGGGTGTCGTTCCACAGCCCCAGGTCGTAGTCGCTGCTGCGACCGTCGGGAAGGACCGCCGTCGCCTCCGTCATCACCAGCGCCGCCCCGCCGGCCGCGCGTGCCCCCAGATGCGCGAGGTGCCAGTCAGTGGGCGCGCCCGTCTCCGGGCCATCGGGGACCGCGGCGAACTGCATCATCGGCGACATCCACACGCGGTGGGCAAACGTGATGTCCCGCAACGTCAACGGATCGAACAGATGGGTGGTCATCGGACGCTCTCCTCGGTGTGCGGCTCCGCCGGCAGCGGCATGCCGCGGGTTTCGGGGGCGAAGGCCAGGCCGATCACCGCGACCACGCCCAGCGCCGCGACCGACGCGGTGGCCAGACCGAGATTCCCGTCGAACCACGACACCGCGATGACGCCCGCGACGAGCGGCCCGAACGCGGTGACGAACCGCCCCGCGCTGTTGCAGACCGCCAACGCCGTCGCCCGCACACTGACCGGGAACAGTTCCGGGCCGTAGATGAACGTGCCCGACAGCGCGCCGAACAACCCGAACCCGAGGATCGGCATCGCGAACAGGTACTCGGTGTAGGTGCGGTCGAACGCGAACGTCGCCACGATCGCCGCAGCCGAAACCGCGAAGCACAGCCCGAACGTCTTGCGCCGCCCGAACGCATCGGCGAGGAAACCCCACAGCGCGTACCCGATGATGCCGCCGGCGTTGAACAGCATCGAGGCGATCGCGACCCGGTGATCGGCCGTCTCCTTCGGCAGCCCGTCGGACGCGGTGAACTGGCGGATGATCTGCGGATACCACGTCGACACGCTCCAGAACGCGATCAGCGAGCCCGTCGCCAACGCGGTGCACACCAGCGTCGGGGTCAGCAGCGGCTTACTGAACAGTCGCTTGAGGACAAACGTGTCTTTTTCGTTGCGGCGCTTCCGCTCTCGGCGGCGGTCCAGGTGAGCGCCGACCTCCTCCGGCTCGGGAACGTACCGGCGGATGAACCAGACCAGCAGCGCCGGCAGCACCGCGAGGCCCAGCATCAGGCGCCAGCCGTAGTGGCCGAGTGCGGCGTACACCGCTGCGGCGACGAAGAACCCGCCGGCGTAGCCACTCATCATGATGCCGCCCGCGCGGGCGCGGAACCGGTTGCGCCACGTCTCGGCGATCAGCGCGGCGCCGACGGGCGCCTCCACCCCGGATCCGACGCCCGCGACGAACCGCAGAAGCGCCAGCTGCCACCACGTTTCGGAGAACGCGGCGAGCGCGGTGAACACCGCGTAGGTGAGGATGCCCAGCGACAGCACCCGGGTGCGGCCGAAGTAGTCGGCCAGGATGCCGAAGCAGATCCCGCCGACCGCCCAGCCCAGCAGGAACATCGTCACCGTCAGGCCGCCGTAGAGGCCGATGGCCGACGGGGTGACGCCGATCCCGCTGTTGGGCAGCAGCTCCGTCATCGTGGGCCCGAGCACCAGCACGTAGAGGCTGCCGGCGAAACCGTCCAGGCCCCATCCGAGCGTCGTCCCGGCGAGCACCAGCCACTGGGTGCGGGTGATCTCCCGGTGCCAGGTGGTGTGGGGTGGCGTCTTGGTGGTCATGTGCTGCTCCTGTCAGTTCAGCCGGGTCTCGGCGGAGGCGCCGTACCAGTCGACGGACGAATCCGACGTCCGGACCACGATCGTCTTCACCCACGAGAAGTCGTCGAAAGACTCTGTGCCCGCGTCTTTTCCGATGCCGGACTCCTTGACGCCGCCCCAGGGCAGCGACGGTTCCAGACGGTGGTGGTCGTTGACCCACACCATGCCGGCCACGATGGCGTCGGCGACCCGGTGCGCCCGCGCGACGTCGGTGGTCCACACCCCGGCGCCGAGCCCGTAGAGGTTGTCGTTGGCCATCGCGACCGCGTCGGCCTCGGCGTCGAAGGGGACGACCACGGCGACCGGGCCGAAGATCTCCTCCCGCGCGACCGCCATGTCCATCGTGGCGTCGGCGAACACGGTGGGCGCGACGAAGAAGCCCTCTGCGAGGTGGTCCGGCAGCTCGGGTGGGCCTCCGGCCGCGAGCCGGGCGCCCTCGTCGGCGCCGGTGCGGATCAGCGCGACGATCTTGTCGCGCTGGCGGGCGCTGATCACCGGACCCATCTGGGTGCCGGACTCACTCGGGTCACCGACGCGAATGTTTTTCGCCCGGGCGGCCAGCCTGTCGACGAACTTGTCGTAGATGCCGCGCTGCACCAGGAATCGTGAACCGGCGACACAGGATTGGCCCGCCGCGATGAACGCTGCGAACGCCGCCCCTTCGGCCGCCGTCACCGGATCGACGTCGTCGAACACCACCACCGGCGTCTTGCCGCCGAGCTCGGCGGTCATCCGGGCGAACCGCGCGGCCGTCGCCACTGACGCCGAGCGGCCGGCCTCGGTGCCGCCCGTGAGCGTGATCTTCGCGACGTCGGGATGCTCGGTCAGCGCGACACCGGCCTCGCGACCACCCGTGACGACATTGACGACGCCGTCCGGCACGCCGGTCTCGGCGAGGATCTCGGCGAGCGCGAGCGTCGTCAGCGGGGTGAGCTCGGACGGCTTGACCACCACTGTGTTGCCGTTGGCCAGCGCGGCCGACAGGCTGCGGGCCAGGATCAGCATCGGGTGGTTGAACGGCGTGATGATGCCGCACACGCCCAGCGGCTGTCGGCGCTGGTAGGTCAGATAGGGGCCGTCGCCGGGCAGCACCGCATTGCGTTGCGCGGCAAGCAGACCCGCGTTGTAGCGGAACCACTCCGGCACCCGGGACAGCTGCGCGCGGGTCTCGGTGATCGGCCGTCCGTTGTTCCGGGTCTCCAGGCGGAACAGCCGCTCGGAGTTGGCCTCGATCGCGTCGGCGATACGCAGCAGCAGCTTCGCGCGCTCGCTGCGGACCATGGCCGGCCACGGGCCGGTGTCGAAGGCGGTTTTGGCGCGGGCCACTGCGGCGTGCACGTCGGCGGCGGTGTGCTCGGGGACGGTGGCGATGACGGCGGTGGTCGCGGGGTCGAGGATGTCGCGGGTGGCTTGCGCGTCCTCGCGGTGCCGCGGTGTGACCGGGGTTACAGAAGTCATGGTGCGAGTTTCGCCAGTGGCCTGCCGCGCTGGCAATGTTCCGCCGCACATACTTGTTCGGGTTTGGGTGTCGCCGGCAACACCTCGGGCGGCGGCTCTATAGAGTGCTGCCGTACCCCGAACGGAGAGGACCCCGCATGACGCCACGGGTCGGCTTGATCATGGGCAGCGACAGCGACTGGCCGGTGATGTCGGATGCCGCCGAGGCGCTCGCCGAGTTCGACATCCCGTTCGAGGTCGGCGTCGTCTCCGCGCACCGCACGCCGGGGCGCATGCTCAGCTACGCGCAGGAAGCGGCGGGCCGCGGTATCGAGGTGATCATCGCCGGGGCCGGGGGAGCGGCGCATCTGCCCGGCATGGTCGCCTCGGCGACGCCGCTGCCGGTGATCGGGGTCCCGGTGCCTTTGGCGCGGCTGGACGGTCTCGATTCCCTGCTGTCGATCGTGCAGATGCCGGCCGGCGTGCCGGTGGCGACCGTGTCGATCGGAGGGGCGCGCAACGCGGGACTGCTGGCCGTCCGGATCCTCGGGGCGTTCGACCCCAAACTGCGGTCGCGGATGGCGGACTTCCAGGCCGGGCTGGAGAAGATGGTGCTGGAGAAGGACTCGGCGCTGCGGCAGCGGCTGCTGGGTGACTAGATTTCGCTGACCGCGTCAATAAGGGCGGTAATGGCTGCTCGAGCCGCCGTTCCGGTCCTGGCAGGTTCTTGCTGACGCAAGCGTCAAACGGTTGCTTAGCAAACTCGGATTCGTGTCGCCGAGACGTCTCGCGGGGAGCCGTTCACGGCAGATGTGATCTTCGTCACACTAACGAAGGTGTGACGGAAAAGGGTCGGTCAGGACGCCCGGAGGACGACGACCGGTTCGGCGCTCTGCACCGGAGCGGCGGCCTGGATGTGCCCGGTCTGCGCTGCATGCACGCCCGCGTCGACTACCGCCGATGCGCGCAGAACATGGCGAGTACCGTTCCAGCCACACTCGCAGTGCGCGGTACGGCGAAGGACTGGGCCATCGATGTACACCTGCATGTTTCGGAGAGTAACCATGCAACTTGAGAACAAACCATGCCTGCAGCTGAGCTCCGGCTGAGAGAGCAGGCGGGCGGACTTCGCGTCGCAGTGCGAGCACGGTAAAGTTACCGGCGAGTAGCAAGGAGATGATGATGGCTGGATGGGGCGGAAATCCGTCGTTCGATTTGTTCCAGTTGCCCGAGGAACACCAGGAGCTGCGCGACGCGATCCGCGCGCTGGCGGAGAAGGAGATCGCTCCCTACGCCGCCGACGTCGACGAGAACTCGCGCTTCCCGCAGGAGGCTCTCGATGCGCTGGTGGCGTCGGGCTTCAACGCGGTGCATGTGCCCGAGGAGTACGACGGCCAGGGTGCCGACTCGGTGGCGGCCTGCATCGTCATCGAAGAGGTCGCGCGCGTCGACGCGTCGGCCTCGCTGATCCCGGCGGTCAACAAGCTCGGCACCATGGGGCTGATCCTGCGCGGCTCTGACGAGCTGAAGAAGAAGGTGCTGCCCTCGATCGCCTCCGGTGAGGCGATGGCGTCCTACGCGCTCTCCGAGCGTGAGGCCGGCAGTGACGCCGCCGCGATGCGCACCCGCGCCAAGGCCGACGGTGACGACTGGATCCTCAACGGCGCCAAGTGCTGGATCACCAACGGCGGCAAGTCGAGCTGGTACACGGTCATGGCCGTCACCGATCCCGACAAGGGCGCCAACGGCATCTCGGCGTTCATGGTCCACGTCGACGACGAGGGCTTCACGATCGGACCCAAGGAGCGCAAGCTCGGCATCAAGGGCTCGCCGACCACCGAGCTGTACTTCGAGAACTGCCGCATCCCGGGCGACCGGATCATCGGCGAGCCCGGCACCGGCTTCAAGACCGCGCTGGCCACACTCGACCACACCCGTCCGACCATCGGCGCGCAGGCGGTCGGTATCGCGCAGGGTGCGCTCGACGCGGCGATCGAATACACCAAGGACCGCAAGCAGTTCGGCAAGAGCATCTCCGATTTCCAGGCGGTGCAGTTCATGCTCGCCGACATGGCGATGAAGGTCGAAGCCGCAAGGCTGATGGTCTACAGCGCGGCCGCGCGCGCCGAGCGGGGCGAGGGCAACCTCGGCTTCATCTCGGCGGCGTCGAAGTGCCTGGCCTCCGACGTCGCGATGGAGGTGACCACCGACGCGGTGCAGTTGTTCGGCGGCGCCGGCTACACCATCGACTTCCCGGTCGAGCGGATGATGCGCGATGCCAAGATCACGCAGATCTACGAGGGCACGAACCAGATCCAGCGCGTCGTCATGAGCCGAGCCCTGCTGAAGTAATCCTGTTGCCGCGGAATAGCATTCCTGGCTGCTGCTGCGCGATTTTCGCGGCCAGGAATGCTATTCCGCGTGCGGGCGGACCTCAGCCTGCTGCCCGCGGGTGCGAGACCGCCTTGCCGGGCAGGGGCACGATCATCGGCACCGTCTCCCGGTAGGCGGCATAGCGTGGTCCCAACTTCGCCATCAGGTCACGCTCCTCGAGGTGCATGGCGAGGAAGATCCACGCCGTCGTCACCGACGCGAACAACAGGTGGCCTACCGTCATCGTCGGCGCCGCCCAGAAGGCCACGATGAAGCCGAGATTCAGCGGGTGGCGCACCACGCGATAGAACAGCGTCGTGCGGAAGCCCGTCTCGGCCGGCCCGTGGCCACGCCAGGCCGCGAACACCTGCTTGAGCCCGAAGAGTTCGAAGTGGTTGATCATGAACGTCGACGCGAGCACGACAGCCCATCCGAGCCAGAACACGATGTAGATCGTCCATCGTGCGGGCGGTGAACTCACCTCCCACACGACGGTCGGAAGCTCCCGCCACTGCCAGAGCGCAAGCGCGAGAAAAGCACTCGCGGCGAGCACGTAGGTGCTGCGTTCGATGGACTGCGGGACGAAGCGGGTCCACCATCGCTTGAACGCCGGCCGCGCCATCACACTGTGCTGCACGGCGAACAGCGTCAGCAGCACCACGTCGATGGCCACGGCTTGCCCCCACGGGGCCTGGACGGCGTGGTCGACGGAGCGGGGCACGCCCAGATCGCCGACCCAGAGGATCGCGTACACGAACACGGCGAGGAACAGCACGTAGCTGACAGCGCCGTAGCAGAGCGTCAGGAATCGAGTCATGCCCCGATGGTGAACCGGCACGGTGGCGACGGCATGGGGCAAATGCCCCCATTTTCTGCGCCGCGGAAGCGCATTCCCGGTTGTACTTTCGCGGAAATCGCAACCAGGAATGCTATTCCGCGGGCGCGGCCGCGGGCGCGGGCGCGAGGGCGTTTGCGCGCGGCTGCCGCTAGCCTGCCGGGCGCAGGTGCGTGATGTCGCCCGCCGAGACCGTCACCAGCGTGCCGTCGCGGTCGATCACCAGTCGGCCGCTGTCGTCGATACCCGTTGCGATGCCGACGATTTCGTCGCCGCCGGGCAATAGCGCGCGTACCTGCGTGCCGATCGTGGAGCTGACGCTTCGGTAGTCCGCGGCCAGCGGGCCGTCGACGCCGTGGGCCGCACGCCACTGCCGTACCCGCTCACTGAGCGCATCCAGCAGCGCCGCCGTCAGCTCGGTGCGGTCGGCGTCGTGCTGCAGCATGGTCAGCGACACCGCATTGGGATCGGGAAGCTCGTCGGGGTCGAGGCTGACGTTCAGCCCGAGGCCGATGACGACGACCGACCCCGCCACCTCGGCGAGGATGCCGGCCAGCTTGCCGCCGCCGACCAGGACGTCGTTGGGCCATTTGAGCGTCGCGTCGACGCCGTAGTGCTGACGCACCGTCCGGCAGACCACCAGCCCCGTCAGCAGCGGCAGCCAACCCCAGCCGTCAGCCGGGACATCGGTGGTGTCGACGGCGAAGGACATCGAGATCTGCGTCCGCGGGGGAGCCGACCAGCTGCGGCCGTGGCGGCCCCGTCCGGCGGTCTGGTGCTCGGCCAGCAGCACTGCGCCCGCGATGTCCTCACCGCGGCCGGCGCGGGCGACGAGATCGGCATTCGTCGAGCCCGTCTCCTCGACCACATCGACGCGTCGCCATTCGGTGCCGGTGATCGATGCGCGCAGCACATCAGGATTCAGGGCAGGGCGGTTGACTGCGTGCACGCGTCGAGGCTAGTCGACCCGGCGCTTTCGCTTTACGTACCGGGCTAATTCGTCGCCGCGTCCGAGTGCTCGAGCGTCTCGACCTGCTGCGCGGCCCATGCGTGATCCGCGGTGACCCGGTTGAGGTGGCCGAAGCCGAGGACGAACGCGATCATCGCGGCGAGCGCCCACAGGTTCCCGAACGCCCACTCCCATGTGGTCGCGGCGGGCGCCGTCTCCAGCCAGAACGCGGCGATCGCCACCAGGGCGTAGCCGCAGAAGATGAAGAAGCGGCCATCGGGGCTGGCCAGCCAGCCGGGATGCCGACGGTTGCGCAGGTGCCATGCGGTGAGCACGGCGAGGACCGCGAGTGCGGAAACGGTCGACTCCATCGGCGCCTCTCCTTGCCACGATCTTGATTCGTGCGAAATCAAAGACCGTCTTTGCCACAACTGTCGCTACCCGCCGGTTCAGAGTGTGGACGACAAAGCTGTGAACAGCTTGTGGTTATGCAAACAATAAGGTCACGGTTACGATCATGTCAATTATGTCGGCCTGGAATTGACTTTACCTAGGTTCGGACCGGAGTTCGCCAAAACGGCAGATTGACGTCACAAATTGATCTCGGCCTTAGCCGCGAGTTGTCTTCTCGGTTTCGCGTCGGCGGTCCAGCAAATACGGGTTCGCATTGGCCACGTACACCAGGGATGCCCCCGCCACATACGGCGCCAGCAGATGCTCAATCACGTCGTCGGCGGTGTCCCACGGCGCGGACGACAGCACCCGGTCGTCGGCGGTCAGGCCTTGCGTCGCCGCCGACGCGCGCGCGGCAGCCAGCACGTCGTCCGCCAACCGGCCGTCCAGCGCGAGCTCCGTCTGCCGCCACGGCGTGATCTGGTCCCCGTGCACGCGCACCGCCGTCGCGTAATCGATAACTCCCACCGGCAGATTCGACGCGGGCGTGCCGAACGGGTCCAACGACAACACCGCCACGGAGCCCCCGCCGACAGCGAGATATGCCTCATCGATCCGGTCGGCCGTACACAGAACCTGTTCGACGGAATCAGGCCGCGGGGGCTCGAGCACGACCTCCGCGGCGGCCCACCAGATGCCCAGCATCACCGCCGCCGTCTGCCAGTGGGCGGGCAACATGACCGCGACGTGACTACTGGGGTGACACTCCATCTCGTCGCGCAGCAAGTTCGCGGTTTTCGCGGCCCAGTTCGCCAGCGTCACCGTCGAACACTCGATGCGTTCACCGGTCGCATCGTCGTAGTAGGTGATGCGCGGGCCCGCCGGGTTGCGTGCCAGCAGCGGGTCGAGAATCGCCGCGCCGAGATTGGTCATCAGTTGACGCACTGCGGGTCGTCGGACCCGGCCGTGATGATCGGCGACGCCGTCGGCAGGGCCTCGCCGCCACCCGACGCATTGGTCACCGGCGCCGACAGCGCGACGTCCGTACCGTCCAGCCCCGATCCCGGGCCCGTGTAGTCGGCGGCCAGCATCACGCGCACCGTGCCCGGCGGCACCGAGGCATCCTCGACGATCGGCAGCCCGCCCAACTCCTTGGCCACCGCCTGCGCACCCATGTCGTCGCTCTTGGCGGCCTGCACCTGGCTGTTGGTGACCTTGGCGCCCTCGTTGTTGCCGACATTGCCCGCCGCGAAGCCCTTGCCCGTCAGCACCGACGAGACCGCGGCGGCCAGGCCGTTGACGTCGCTGTCGTTGATGACGTCGGCGGTGGTCTTGTCATTGCTGTAGGCGATCTCGTCGGTCTTGCCCTCGTCCTGGTCGTGCAGCAGGCTGCTCACCCAGTCCTTGACCTCCGACGGATTCACCCGCACCACCGACTGCATGCCGTCGTCGCTCCAACCCGCCTCCTCGACGATCGGGATGGTCGCGAACGCGACGTTGCCGCCCGACAGCTTGGTCAGCTGGTCGGCGAAGTCCATGATGTTCCAGCCGTCGGAGAGCACCACCGAACGCTGCACCGCGTCCTCGAGCCGGTTCAGTGTGGCGGGGCTCGAGAGCGTCTTGCTGGAGATCACCTCATGGGCCAGCGACGCCATGAACGCCTGCTGACGGGTGACGCGGTCCAGATCGCCGCGGGGCAGATCGTGGCGCTGCCGCACGAAGCTCAGCGCCTGCGGACCGTCCAGCTTCTGCCAGCCGGCGGGGAAGTCGGCACCCGAAAGAGGTTCGTAGACAGCATCTTTGAGGCAGACATTGACGCCGCCGAGGGCGTCGGTGATCAACGCGAAACCCAGCAGGCCGATCTCGGCGTAGTGGTCGACGGTGACGCCGGTGAGGTTGGCGACCGTCTTGATCAGCTCCTCGCGGCCCGCCTCGGTGGCTTCCTTCTCCGCGACGGCGGGGTCCTCGCCCTGCTGCTCGACGAGCTGCTTCATCTTCTCCAGGTGCACCGAGCCGTAGACGCCGTTGATCTTCATCTTGCCGATGCCGGGCGCCTCCACGTAGGAGTCGCGGGGGATCGAGATCGCCGTCGCCGAACGCCCGTTGTTCGGGATGCGCACCAGGATGATGGTGTCGGTGTTGGTGGAGACGTCGTCGCCGGCGCGCAGCGTCGCGAGCTCCTCCTGGCTAAGCGGGTTGCCGTGCGCATCGGTGCGGCTGTCCATGCCGACCAGCAGGATGTCGATCGCGCCGTCCTCGCCGCCCTCGCCCAGCGCGACCGGGCTGACGTGGTTGATGCCCGACTCGAACGACCGGATCTTGCCCCACGCGACCCCGGTGCTGACCACGATGGCCAACGCCACGACCACGGAGACGACACGGGTCAGCTGAGCTGCAGGCATCCGCCCAGGCTACTGGCGCGTGGACGGCAGACGGGGGAGCCGACCTCGGCGTGCCACACTCGCTACCTATGGCTGACCGGATCGTGATCACAGGCGCAGGCGGCATGGTCGGACGCTTTCTGGCAGGTCAGGCCGCGTCCACCGGATATGACGTACAGGCCTTCACCTCGGCGGAGTGGGACATCACCGGACCCGGCGACGACTTCGTCTCACCCGGCGACGTCGTCGTCAACTGCGCGGCGTTCACCCAGGTCGACCAGGCCGAGGCCGAACCCGACCGGGCGCACGCGGTCAACGCCACCGGCGCCGGCAACGTTGCGCAGGCCTGCGCGCGGGCCGGGGCGTCGCTCATCCACATCTCCACCGACTACGTGTTCGGCGCATCCGGCGCGCGGCACCCGTACGAGATCGACGACGAGACCGGACCGCTGTCGGTGTACGGGCGCACCAAGCTGCTCGGCGAGCAGGCCGTGCTGGCCGCACTGCCGGCGGCCTACGTGGTGCGCACCGCCTGGATCTACGAGGGCGGCGACGGGAAGGACTTCGCCGCCGTCATGCGGCGCGCCGCCGCCGGGTCGGACACCGTCGACGTCGTCGCCGACCAAATCGGCTCCCCGACCTACGTCGGCGACCTGTGCCGGGCGCTGCTGCAGATCGCCGGCGGCGGGGTGCGCGGGCCGGTGCTGCACGCCGCCAACGCCGGCACGGTCAGCCGGTTCGAGCAGGCCCAGGCCGTCTTCTCGCTGCTCGGGGCCGATCCGGCGCGGGTGCGGCCCGTCACCAGCGACCTGCATCCCCGGCCCGCGCCGCGGCCCTCGTACTCGGCGTTGTCGGCCGAAGGCTCGGCGCGCGCCGGGCTGACGCCGCTGCGCGGATGGCGGGAGGCGCTGGCCGACGCGCTGGGCAGGCCCTGACGCGGTTGCCGCATTCGCCGAGTCGACCATGAGGCCGCCCCAATGGTGGCAAGCTGCGCTGGTGGGGGCACGGAAGATGTGACAAGCGACAGTGCCGGGCTGACATCGCCGTGGACGCCCGGTCGTCGGCAGATTCTCGCGCGATATGTGATCGCGGGAGTGCTCGGCCTGTGGGGGGTCGTCACCACCGCTTTGGTCTTCGGTGCGCGAGGTCCCCACGGTGCGCCCGCCACCGCCGTGTCGATCGCAGCGGCGCTGTGCTGCCTGCTGCTCGGGGCGCTGTGGGCCGCGCGCTCGCAGTCCGAAGTGGTCGGCATCCTCGGCGCGGTGGCCGTCGCGGCGGCGAGCCTGAGTCAGTCGCACGCATGGATCGGCCTCGCGGGGTGCTTCATCATCGCGGTGCTCAACAGCTTCGGCGCCTTCCTGCATCCGCTACGCAGCGTCGTCGCGGTCATGGTGATCGCGACGGGCACCGCCGTGGTGCTGGGCGTCGAACTGGCGCAGCGCACCGGAGATCCGGCGTTGGCGATCGGCGCCGTCGCCGTGGTCTGTGCGCTGAACATCGGCCTGCCGCTGGCCGTCACCGCCATCGCGAGCTCGGTGCGGATGGACCTGCGCGAGGTCGATCACGACGGGCTGACCGGCCTGCTCAACCGCCGCGCATTCCTGCGTGAGGTCGCCGAGATCACGCATTCGCAGACCGACCCCGACGCCCATCTGGTCCTGATCATGATCGACATCGACGACTTCAAGAAGATCAACGACACCGCCGGGCATGCCGCAGGAGACCGTGCCTTGATCGACATCGCCAAGACTTTGCGCGACGAGGCCGCGTCGTCGGCGGTGATCGGCCGCTACGGCGGGGAAGAGTTCGCCATCGCCGACGTCCTGATCGACAGCGAGGCAGGTGAATTCGCCGGACAGCTGTGTCGCCGCCTCGCCGCGGTGGCGTCGCCGGTGCCGTTCACGGCCAGCCTCGGCTGGTCCAGCATGGGTCTGCGCACCATCGCGCTCGGCGCAGAGGCCCAGGCCATCAACGCGCTGCTGGTGTGCGCCGACAGCGCGATGTACGCCGCGAAGCGCAACGGCGGCAACGGGGTTCGGCATCGTCCCGCACCACCGCTAGGCGCGGCCGACGACTTCTCGTTCGACGTGTGGCTGCAACGCTCGGCGCAGCTGGTCGGCGGCGCCGCGGCGCCCGACACGTCAGGCGCTGAGACTTCCGGTGCCGAGAAGCTGCTCGACGCCGCCGTCGACGGTGTCGGCCTGACCTCGGTGTTCCAGCCCATCGTGTTGCTGGCCGACGAGTCCGTCGTGGGCTTCGAAGTGCTGACCCGCTGGCCGCAGCTCGACGACCCCTTCCCGCCCGACGTGTTCGCGCGGGCCGAATCCACCGGGCGCACGGAGGAATTGGAGGACCGATGCATCGCATCGGCGTTCCGGTCCGCGGTGGCCGCCACCATGAGCCCGCAGTGCTGGCTGTTCGTCAACCTGGAGTCGACCGTGAGCACGGCCTCGGCGATCAGCGGGCGCGACAACGACCGGCTGGTGCTGGAACTGACCGAGCGCAGGCTGCTCGGGCACCCCGGCGTGCTGCTGAACAAGGTGGACACGCTGCGCGCGCAGGGCTTCGCGATCGCTCTCGACGACGTCGGCGCGGAACCGGATTCGCTCGCGCTGCTCGACATCATCGGCCCCGACATCATCAAGCTGGAGCCCGCCCTGATCGGTCACGGGGCGAGCAACGACCACGTACGCACCTTGGCGGCGGTCCTCGCCCATCGTCGGCGGACAGGGGCGACGATCCTCGTCGAGGGCATCGAGACGACCGCCCAGCTCGACCGCGCACGGGCCCTCGGCGCCACCCTGGGTCAGGGCTACCGATTCGGCCGACCGACACCCACGCCGCACTGGTCGGAGAACACCGTGCCGTGGTCACCGGAGCGGGTGGACCATCCGCCACCAGTCGGATCGAACACCCCGTTCGACATCGTCGTCGCCCACGCCGACGTGCGCACCGAACGCAAAGACACCCTCGTCGCGCTGTCGCGCTACATCGAAAGCCAGGCCGTCGCCGCGGCCAACCCGCCGATCGTGCTCGCCACGCTGCAAAGAGTCGAGCACTTCACGGAGGCCACCCGGGCGCGCTACCGCCGCATCGGGGCGGCGTCGCCGCTGGTCGCCCTGTTCGGCGAGCGTCTGCCCGCGGATCTCGGGCCGAACCTGCGCAGCGTCGCCCTCGACCCCCACGATCCGCTCACCGCGGAGTGGATCGTGCTGGTCCTCGGCCCGGATACGTCCACCGCGCTGATCGCCCGTGAGGAACACGGAGGGCCGCGCGCCGACGGCGACCGGTACTTCGCCGCCGCGCTGACCAACGACCGTCTTCTCGTCACCTTGGCGGCGCGCAGTCTTCTCAGCCGGGTACGGTGACGCGGCTCAGGCCGGATACCCTCAACGCCGTGAGATTGGTAGCCCCCGCGTGAGCGACGAACTCTTCGTCGTGACCGTGACGTACTCGCCGGGGCCCCACCTCGACCGTTTCCTCGCGTCACTGGCGCACGCGACCGAGCGGCCGGTGACGGTGATCATGGCCGACAACGGGTCCGTCGACGGCTCGGTCGAGGAGGCCGTCGACCGCTATCAGAACGCGCGGCTGCTGCGCACCGGCGGCAATCTCGGTTACGGGTCGGCGATCAACCGGGCCGTCGCCGAATACGGACTGCCCGCTGCCACCGACATGTTCATCGTCGCCAACCCCGACGTGCAGTGGGGACCGGGCAGCATCGACCAGCTGCTCGAGGCGGCGGGACGCTGGCCGCGCGCCGGCGCGCTGGGACCGCTGATCCGCGACCCCGACGGCACGGTGTATCCGTCCGCGCGGCATCTGCCGTCGATCATCCGGGGCGGCATGCACGCCGTCGTCGGCCCCGTCTGGCCGTCGAACCCGTGGACCGCCGTCTACCGCCAGGAGCGCGAAGACCCCAGCGAACGCGCCGTCGGCTGGCTGTCCGGATCCTGCCTGTTGCTGCGCAGCGCGGCGTTCACGGAGATCTCCGGCTTCGATGAGCGCTACTTCATGTACATGGAGGACGTCGACCTCGGCGACCGACTCGGCCGGGCCGGGTGGCAGAACGTCTACGTGCCCTCGGCGGAGGTGTTGCACGACAAAGGCCACTCCACCGGCCGCGACCCCGCTCGCAACCTGGCAGCCCACCATGAGAGCACCTACACTTTTCTCGCGGATCGCTACCCGCGACGGTGGCAGGCACCGTTACGGTGGGCGTTCCGGGGGGCACTGGGGGCGCGGTCACGGCTGGTCGTGCGGAGTTCGCTTCGGGCCCGACGGAAGGAAGGGCAGAGCTGATGGTGAATCCGGCCGACGTCGACGCAGTGATCCTGGTGGGCGGCATGGGAACTCGGCTGCGACCGTTGACGCTCTCGGCGCCCAAGCCGATGCTGCCGACCGCCGGGCTGCCGTTCCTGACCCATCTGCTGTCGCGGATCGCCGAGGCGGGTATCGAACACGTCGTGCTCGGAACCTCGTACAAGGCGGGCGTCTTCGAAGCCGAGTTCGGTGACGGGTCCAAGCTCGGGCTGCAGATCGACTACGTCGTCGAGGACGAGCCACTCGGTACCGGCGGCGGAATCGCCAACGTCGCGTCGCGGCTGCGGCACGACACGGCCGTCGTCTTCAACGGCGACGTGCTCTCCGGGTGCGACCTGCGGGCGCTGCTGGCTTCGCATTCCGACAACGATGCGGACGTCACGCTGCACCTGGTGCGCGTCGGCGACCCCCGCGCGTTCGGTTGTGTGCCAACGGATTCCGATGACCGGGTGACGGCCTTCCTGGAGAAGACGCAGGACCCGCCGACCGACCAGATCAATGCCGGCTGCTACGTCTTCAAGCGGTCGGTGATCGACCGGATCCCGAAGGGCCGTGCGCTGTCGGTGGAGCGTGAAGTGTTCCCCGGGCTGCTGACCGACGGCTACAAGGTGTGCGGCTACGTCGACTCCAGCTACTGGCGCGACATGGGCACGCCCGAGGACTTCGTCCGCGGCTCAGCGGATTTGGTGCGCGGCATCGCGCCGTCGCCGGCCCTGACGCACCAGCGCGGCGAGAAGCTGGTGCACGACGGGGCGTCGGTGGCGCCGGGTGCACTGTTGATCGGCGGCACGGTGATCGGGCGCGGCGCCGAGATCGCCGGCGGCGCGCGGCTCGACGGCGCGGTGATCTTCGACGGCGTGAAAGTGGGTGCGGGCGCAGTGATCGAGCGGTCGATCATCGGCTTCGGCGCGCATATCGGGCCGCGGGCACTCATTCGCGACGGCGTGATCGGCGACGGTGCGGACATCGGCGCCCGCTGCGAACTGCTGCGCGGCGCGCGGGTGTGGCCGGGCATCACGATCCCCGACGGCGGCATCCGCTTCTCGACGGACATCTAGGGTCCCTTCGCCGCGGAACGCCGCCCGCCGCGGAATAGCATTCCTGGCTGCTATGCGGGCCTTTTCACAGCCATGGCTTCTCTCTGGCGACGGGCCCACGCTTGTTTCACCCAGGCGATGACCTCGTCGTTGCGATCGCCGGCCATCACTCGAACGACGATCCATCCTGCGTCAGCCAGCTTGCGCAGACGCCGCGCATCCCAGCGGTACTGGTCAGTGTCCGTGCGGTGGTGATCGCCGTCGTACTCCACCGCGATCCGCAAATCTTTCCACCCCATGTCGAGGTATGCGAACTCGAAGCCGTACTGGTCGATCACCGGGATCTGCGTCTGCGGCGGTGGAAAGCCTTTGTCGATCAACAGAAGTCGCAACCGAGTCTCCTGCGGTGACTGCGCGCCGGCGTCCACCAGCTCCACTGCCTCGCGGCACAGTCGCACGCCGTGCCTGCCCTTGTAGCGGTAGGTGAGGTCGAGGATCTCCTCAGCAGTCACCCCCGTCGCGGAGGCGAGTGCATCGAGGTGCGCCACGGCGATGTTGCGGGGAAGGTAGCGGCCGAGATCGAGGGCCGTGCGGGCAGGCGTGGCGACGGGCATGCCGTCGATCCAGGTGATCTCACCGGGCGCGATGCGCTCCCGTCTGGTGACGATGCCGTCCGGGCAGTGATTGTTGGCCCACAGCAGCTCGATCTCAGTCGCGTCGTCGACCCATCGCGCGCCGTGCAGCGCCGCGGCGGCTCGTCCGGTGATCACCCCGCGGCGACGGGACCACAGCCACGCACCCCTCGTGCGGACTGCCAGCGTGGGCTCGACGTCCTTTTGCACGTAGATGTCGGGAAAAATCGCGTGGTAGTTCCACCGCAACGACGCCCGAGTGATGGTGCCCGCGAGCACGGATTGCGAACCGACGATGACGTCCCCCATGAAAAGAGCATGCGGTCTTCGCCGGGGGCCTCAGCGCACGAGAAGCCATGGCTGTGGATAAGCCGATTTCGCAGCCAGGAATGCTATTCCGCGGCGGGGGCGAGGTGCACTCTCGCGAGGGTGGCGAGCTGCGTGAGGCCGAAATCGCTCGAGTCGGGCAGGTCGTCCAGCGGCCACCACCGCAGATCCAGCGACTCCTCGCTGCGCTCGGCCTCGGCGCCCTTCGGCGCGCGGGCCACGAACTGCACATCGAGGTGACGGGTCGGCACGCCGAGCGAGCAGGTCACCGGATGCACGTGCACCGCGGTCGGCAACTCGTCGATGATGAGGCCCTCGATGCCGGACTCCTCCGTGGCTTCCCGCAGCGCCGCCGCGACCAGCGTCGCGTCCTCCGGCTCGCAGTGCCCGCCGAGTTGCAGCCAGCGCTGGAACCGCGGATGCAACGTCAACAACGCGTGCGTCCCCGCGTGATTGACCACCAGCGCGGAGCCCGTGATGTGTCCCGGCACCGACTCGCGCAGGCAGGCCTTCTCGTTGGCGTCGAGGAAGGCCAGCAGCGCGTGGCGCATCGACTCCTGCGCCGGGTCGGCCGGCCGCCACGCGTCAAGGGTGTCGATCGCCGACTGATGAAGACTCACGGGTGACCGGATACCCCGCGAATCAACGGACAACCAGCAGGCCGTCGGTCGGCACCGGCGCGCGCGGAGACGCCGGCCCGTCGGACGCATAGCCGATCGCGACCGCCCCCAGCGGCTCCCAGTCCGGTGGCAGATCCAGTTCGGCGCGCACCAGATGCGGCGCGAAGATCGTCGACCCGATCCAGCAGCTGCCCACCCCGCGCACCGCCAGCGCGACCAGCAGCCCCTGCACCGCCGCGCCGACCGCCACCGTGAACATCGTGTGCTCGGCCCCGGTGCGCTGCGCATCCGGATAGGTGTGCGCGCCGTCGGGCACCATGAACGGGATCACCAGCTCGGGCGCGTCGTAAAGGATCTGCCCGCGCGCGACACGGCGCTCCACCGACGAGGGGTCGCGACCGTCGCCGGACAGGTCCGCCCGCCACTGCTCCTTCATCCGGTCCAGCAGCCGCGTCCGTACCGCGCTGTCGCGCACCCACACGAACCGCACCGGTCGGGTGTGATGCGGCGCGGGCGCGGTCAGCGCCTCGCCGACCGCGGCCTCGACGAGTTCCGGCGCGACGGGTTCGTCGCTGAAACTGCGCACCGAGCGGCGCAGCAACTGCGCCTGCGACCGGCCCAGCGCCAGAGCCTCCTCGGTGCCGAGCCAGAACAGGTCCTCCTCGCCGGCACGCACCAGCGTCCGGGCGTTCGATCCGTCGTCGCGCAGCGTCAGCCCGCGCACCACCGCGACCGGCACCGCCGTCAGCTTCCCCTTCACCAGATCGGCCGCCGCCGCGATCTCGTCAGCAACCGCGATCTCGGTGACGATCAACTCGTTGCCGTGCTGATCGTGTTCGCCGGCATAGCCGTGCAGCACCTGCAGTCCGGCCGCGCCGATCGCGACGTCGGTCTGCCCGGTGCGCCACGCCCGGCCCATCGTGTCGGTGACGACGACCCCGACCTCGACGCCGAGCCGCTCGCGCAGCGCGGCGACCAACGCCGCGGCGCTGCCGTCGGGATCTACGGGCAGCAGGGCGAGTTCGTGCGAGTCGACGTTGGATCCGTCCACCCCGGCGGCGGCCTGCACCAGCCCGATCGCGTTCTCGGTGATCAGCGTGCGACCCTTGCGGGCCAGGACCCGCACCGCCTCGTTGTCGATCAGCTTGCGGCGCAATGTGTCCCGCAGCTCGGGATCGGCGGGTGCGTCGACGATGCGGCCCTCGCACTTGGACAGCACCTTGCTGGTGACGACGACGACGTCGTGATCTTGCAGCCACGGCGCGGCCTCGGCGATCGCCGCGCCCAGATCATCGCCGGGCCGGAACTCCGGAAGCCCGGGGACCGGCAGCAGTTCCACCCGCGCCGACGTGCCGTGGTCGCTCACAGCGTGATCCCGGCCAGATCCAGCCCGGCCCGCACCATCTCGGCGGTGACGGCCGGCTCACTCATCAGCAGCGGCGCCGAGCGCACCGTCACCCCCTCGACCACCGCGTCGTCCCCGGAGTGCACCAGCCAGCCGTCGAGGATGCCGGTGCCCGACCGCGCGCCGTAGTGCGCGCCCACCGCCTCGGAGGTGCTCTCGACGCCGATCACCGTCAGGCAGGCGTCGGCCATGCCGCGCAACGGCTTTCCCGCGATGATGGGGGAGTAGCCGATCACCGGGGCCTCGGTGGCGCGCAGCGCGGCGCGGACACCGCCGATACCGAGGATCGCCCCGATGCTCACCACCGGATTCGACGGGGCGATCAGCACCACGTCGGCACCCTCGATTGCCTCGGTGACACCCGGTGCGGCGGTGGCATTGTCGGCGCCGACGAACGCGAAGCTGTCGGTGGGCACCTGGGCGCGGTAGCGCACCCACCACTCCTGGAAGTGGATGGCCTTCTTCTCACCGTCCTCGGGATCGGTGATCACGACGTGGGTTTCACTGCGGTCGTCGCTCGCGGGCAGCAGCCGCACGCCGGGGTTCCAGCGCCGGCACAGCGCCTCGGTCACCTGCGACAGCGGATAGCCCGCGCGCAGCATCTGGGTGCGCACCAGATGGGTGGCCAGATCGCGGTCGCCCAGACCGAACCAGTCGGGCTGCACGCCGTAGGCGGCGAGTTCCTCCTTGGCATGCCACGTTTCGTCGCGGTGCCCCCAACCCCGCTCGGGATCGATACCGCCCCCGAGGGTGTACATGCAGGTGTCGAGATCCGGGCAGATCCGCACGCCGAACATCCAGGCGTCGTCGCCGACGTTCACCACAGCAGTCACATCATGCTCATCGGTATCGTGAGTACCGAACTGCCCCAGCCCCAACAGATATTGGACACCAAGGAGGAAGCGCGCACCACCGACGCCGCCGACGAGAACAGTGACCTTCACACCGACCGAGACTAGGCGCACCGCGGTGCGGCCCGCGCCCGGGAGGGCTCGGATCGCCGGAGTGACAGACACGCCACAACGCGACGCGCCGTATTTGTGTCACGGAATGGTATGAATTCCTGTTCTAGCGCTTGACCGCGACAGCTAACGCGTGTGTAATCACACCAGTGTCATTCGCGGTTCTCCGGCCGGTTCCGGTGTCGCAGACCGAGATTCGATCACTTGTTCGAATTGGGTGGCCACACAGAGTAATAGTGGGGCTGGCATACAACGGATCTACGAGACCTGTGGAGGAGGGGAACATGGCATTTGAGCACGCCGATTTCGGCAATTCGGTTCATTTTGACAGCAGGCTCCTCGGCTCGGTGGGAAGTGCGCCGCACATCCAGACCGGACCGGTGGCAGCAAGCATCGGAGGGCGCCCGCAACTGAGCGTGGTGCCCGACCCGATCGACGACGAGCTGGCAACCGAAGAGGACCAGTGGCAGGAGCGTGCTCTGTGCGCGCAAACCGACCCCGAGGCCTTCTTCCCGGAGAAGGGCGGCTCGACCCGCGAAGCCAAGCGCATCTGCCAGGGCTGTGAGGTGCGCGACGCGTGCCTCGAGTACGCCCTGGCCCATGACGAGCGCTTCGGCATCTGGGGCGGACTGTCCGAGCGGGAGCGCCGGCGCATCAAGCGCGGCATCATCTAGTCGTCGTCTAGTCGTCGTCGATCGTCGGGTCGATCACCGACGGCTCGACGCCCAGATAGGTGGCCACCTGCGCCACCAGGAGCTCGTGCAGCAGCTCGGTCAGCTCGACGGTGTCCTTCGCCCGTCGCTCGATCGGCTTGCGGAACAACACAATTCGCGCCCGGGTGGAATTCCCGCGGACGTCCACCCCGGCCGGGATCAGCCGGGCCAGCGCGATCGGCCCGTCGGCGATGACCTCCGGCGGCCACTGCACACTGTCCGGGTCCTTCGGCGAGATGCGGGGGATCTCGTCGACCGCGACGTCCAGCGTCGCTACCCGGTCCTGCCAGCGTCGCTCGATCGGCTCGTAGGCCTCCAGCACCGCCATGTCGAAACGCTCCGCACGACTGCGCCAGCCCGGAACGGTGGGAGGGAGCAGCGGTCCACGCATTCCGCGGCCACGCCGGGACCCCCGGTGGTTGCGCCCGGTCACGAAAAAGATCGTAACGGTTGGGCTTCGGGCCCCTCCCGGCTGCGCGTGTCCGCCGCGATCCGGGCGAATCCGCACGATAACCTCTCGTTCGTGAATGTTCCCCGTCGCTGCTGCCGGCCTGGCTGCCCCCACTACGCGGTCGCGACGCTCACGTTCGTCTACTCCGACTCGACCGCCGTCGTCGGCCCGCTGGCCACCGTGTCCGAGCCGCACTCCTGGGACCTGTGCGTCATGCACGCCGGACGCATCACCGCCCCCCGCGGCTGGGAACTGGTCCGCCACGCCGGACCGCTGCCGACCCACCCCGACGACGACGATCTGGTCGCGCTCGCCGACGCGGTGCGCGAGGGCCGCGAGGCCCCGGCCGGACCGGTCGCCGGATTCTCCGCCTTCACCGATCCCGTCAGCGGCGCCCAGGGCGGCGCGCTGATGGCCCCGCCCGTGCGCCGGCCCGAACCCCACGGGCGTCGCCGCGGGCACCTGCGCGTCCTGCCCGACCCCACCGACTAATCCGCGGCGGCCGTACCCGCGGCTCCCGACGGCTAGGCTGGCGGCGTCGGTCTGCACGCAAGCGTGAGGAGCCCCCATGTCCCGGCCCGCCGAGGCGGTACAGCGCGTCATCAAGGCGTATGACGTGCGTGGACTCGTGGGCGAGGAGATCGACGAGCAGTTCGTCAGCGAGGTCGGCGCCGCGTTCGCCCGGCTGGTTCGCGACACCGCCCACCAGGTCGTGATCGGCCACGACATGCGCGAGAGCTCCCCGGTGCTGTCAGCCGCGTTCGCCGAGGGCGTGATGGCCCAGGGTCTCGACGTCGTCCGCATCGGCCTGGCCTCCACGGACCAGCTTTACTTCGCCTCCGGCCTGCTCGACTGCCCGGGCGCGATGTTCACCGCCAGCCACAACCCCGCCGCCTACAACGGCATCAAGCTGTGCCGCGCCGGGGCCAAGCCCGTCGGCAAGGAGTCAGGGCTGGTCACGATCAGCGACGAGGTCATCGCCGGCGTCCCCGCCTACGACGGGCCGCACGGCACCGCCACCGACCGCGACGTGCTCGGCGACTACGGCGACTTCCTGCGCTCACTCGTCGACGTCAGCGAACTGCGTCCGCTGAAGGTCGCCGTCGACGCCGGTAACGGCATGGCCGGCCACACCGCCCCCGGCGTCCTCGGACCGATCCCGTCGGTCACGCTCTCGCCGCTGTTCTTCGAACTCGACGGCACCTTCCCCAACCACGAGGCCAACCCGCTGGACCCGGCCAACCTCGTCGACCTGCAGGCCTACGTCCTTCAGACCGGCGCCGATATCGGGCTGGCCTTCGACGGCGACGCCGATCGCTGCTTCGTCGTCGACGAGAAGGGCCAGGCGGTCTCGCCGTCGGCGGTCACCGCGCTGGTCGCCGCGCGCGAACTCACCCGCGAGATCGGTGCGACCGTCATCTACAACCTCATCACCTCGCGCGCGGTGCCGGAACTGGTCATCGAACGCGGGGGCACCCCGCTGCGCTCGCGGGTCGGGCACTCCTACATCAAGGGCCTGATGGCCGAGACCGGCGCGATCTTCGGCGGCGAGCATTCCGCGCACTACTACTTCCGCGACTTCTGGGGCGCCGACTCCGGCATGCTCGCCGCACTGCACGTGCTCGCCGCGCTCGGCGAACAAGACCGACCGCTGTCGGACTTGATGGCCGACTACGAGCGCTACGAAGCCTCCGGCGAACTCAACTACACCGTCTCCGACGCGCCGAAGATCGTCGACGCCGTGCTGGCCGCGTTCGGGCAGCGGGTGCACGCCATCGATCATCTCGACGGCGTGACCGTCGACCTCGGCGACGGCAGCTGGTTCAACCTGCGGATGTCGAACACCGAACCGCTGCTGCGCCTCAACGTCGAGGCCCGCACCCCCGAGGAGGTGGCCGCGCTCGTCGACGAGATCGGCGCGCTGATCGCCTCGGGCGCAAAGGAATCGACGTGAACGCCACCGTAGTCGTCGACCTCGATGACACCGACGGCCTGCTGGCCGCCGACCGTCAGGGGCTGCTGCGGGCCGCGTCGATGGCCGGCGCTCAGGTGCGGGCCACCGCCGCGGCTCTCGACGAGGGCGACCTCGAACCGGTGCGCTCCGATGTGCCGCCGCGGACCGTGGTGTGGGTGGCCGGCCGCGGGACCGCGGCGACCGCAGGCTCCATGCTGGCCGCCGTGCTCGGCGGGACGCTGTCCGCGCCGATGGTCGTCGCCGCCGAGGCGCCGCCCTGGATCGNACCGGTGCGCTCCGATGTGCCGCCGCGGACCGTGGTGTGGGTGGCCGGCCGCGGGACCGCGGCGACCGCAGGCTCCATGCTGGCCGCCGTGCTCGGCGGGACGCTGTCCGCGCCGATGGTCGTCGCCGCCGAGGCGCCGCCCTGGATCGGCGCCCTCGACGTGCTGATCGTGGCCGGGGACGATCCCGGTGACCCCGCGCTGGTGTCGGCCGCGGCGACCGCGGTGCGGCGCGGCGCGCGCGTCGTCGTCGTCGCGCCCTACGACGGCCCCCTGCGCGACGCGACCGCCGGCCGGTCGGTGGCGCTGCCGCCGCGACTGCCCGTCCCCGACGATTTCGCGCTGGCGCGTTACCTGGCCGCCGGCCTGGCGGCACTCGAGGCGATCATCCCCGGCGTCCGGGTGGACCTCGCGACGCTCGCCGACGAACTCGACGCCGAGGCCTTCCGAAACAGTGCTGCGCGTGAGTCTTTCACCAACCCGGCCAAAGAACTGACTCAGCGCATGCTCGACCGCGACGTGGTGTTCGCCGGCGACACCCCCGCCACCCTGACGCTGGCCCGCCACGCCTGCACGGTGATGCTGCGGGTCGCCCAGAAGACCGTCGCCGCGGTGGGGCTCTCCGACGTGCTGGTGGCGCTCGGCCAGGGGTGGGGGCGCAGCACGTCAGGTTTTCAGGAGGCGTCGATCTTCCATGACGACGAGATCGACGGACCGCTGCCGCAACGCGCGCGGACGATCGTGCTGACCTCCGACGCCGACCGGCCCGCCGTGTCGGCGCGGCTGCGTGGTTTCGACGACGTGTCCGTGGTCAATGCCAACGACGTGCCAGAACTAGGGGGGGAGGAGACATCGGGCTCAGCAGTGACGCCCGGTGTCAGCCGGCCCGAGCAACAACTGGCGCTGATGGCGGTCCGCCTGGAGATGGCGGCCGTTTATCTGCGCCTGATTCGAGGGTGAGGCCAGTGCATCTGCTCAGGGGTGCGGTGCGAACCTATGCGTGGGGTTCGAGAACCGCGATCGCCGAATTCACCGGGGCGCCGAGCCCGACCCCACACCCGGAAGCGGAGCTGTGGTTCGGGGCGCACCCCGGCGACCCGGCGCATCTGCAGACCGAGGACGGGGACCGCTCGCTGCTCGACGCGCTGCGCGCCGATCCCGAAGGCGAACTGGGGCAGGTGGTCCGCGGTCGCTTCGGTGACTCGCTGCCGTTCCTGGTCAAAGTTCTTGCCGCCGACGAGCCGCTCTCGCTGCAGGCCCACCCCAGCACCGAGCAGGCCATCGAGGGCTTCGCCCGCGAGGAGCGGATGGGCATCCCCGTCAACGCCCCGATCCGCAACTACCGCGACCGCAGCCACAAGCCCGAGATCATCGTGGCGCTCAGCCAGTTCGAGGCCCTGGCCGGGTTCGCGCCCGCTGCCCGGTCGGTGACCCTGATGCGTGCGCTCGGGGTGGCGGAGCTGAATCCGTTCATCAACCTGCTCGCCGGGCAATCCGACGCCGACGGGCTCCGGGCGCTGTTCACGACGTGGATCACGTTCCCGCAGCCCGATCTCGACGTCCTGGTGCCCGCGGTGCTCGACGGCGCTATCAACTACCTGCGCTCCGGCGAACAGGAATTCGCCCGCGAGGCCAGGACCGTGCTCGAACTCGGCGAGCGGTATCCCGGCGACGCCGGCGTGCTCGCCTCGATGCTGCTCAACCGGCTCTCGCTGCAGCCGGGCGAGGCGATCTACCTGCCCGCCGGCAACCTGCACGCCTACCTGTCGGGCGTCGGCGTCGAGGTGATGGCCAACTCGGACAACGTCCTTCGCGGTGGCCTGACCCCCAAGCACGTCGACGTGCCCGAACTGCTCCGCGTCCTCGACTTCACCCCGGCCGTCGATATCATCGTGCACCCCGACTCCGTGCGTGACGGCGCCGAACTCGTCTACCCCACGCCGGCACCGGAATTCGCGGTGTCGGTGCTCACCGTCGACGGCGAGCAGCTGGGCCACGAGATCGACGCGCCCACCCGCCACGACGGCCCGCAGATCCTGCTGTGCACCCAGGGTTCGGCGACGGTGCACGCGAAATCCTCGGCGGTGACCCTGCAGCGCGGGGCCGCGGCATGGGTGGCCGCCGACGAGGGGCCGATCAGGCTGATGTCGCAGGAGCCGACGCGACTGTTTCGCGTGACCGTCGGGATCTAGCCCGCTTGTCGGCGGCCCACAGCCGCAT
Source organism: Mycolicibacterium chubuense (assembly GCF_001044255.1). GTDB lineage: Bacteria > Actinomycetota > Actinomycetes > Mycobacteriales > Mycobacteriaceae > Mycobacterium > Mycobacterium chubuense. The sequence continues at coordinate 18,217 of NZ_JYNX01000016.1, read as the reverse complement.
GTTGTGCCGGACGGTGCGGCCTACCAACTTCGCCGACGGCACCATGTACAGAGTGTCGAGAAGGCTGAAGCGGCGCAGGAACCATTCCGCGAGAACAGGATCCGACTCGGCCGCGCCGAGGAACTGGTCGAACAGGGACCCGACCGGCCGGTACCACCACGGCATCGGGCCCTCGGCCCGGTGCAACACGAGGTCGCCGATCGCGTTCATCGTCCACACCGGCCACGTCGTCTTCGTCGTGGCCTTCGCGAACGTCAGCGCCAGGTTCTCACCGGGATCGCGCAGCGCACGCTCCAGATGACCCGCCTGCAGCGACGTCATCGTCATGCCCTGGCCGAACGTCGGATTGAAACTGGCCACCGCGTCACCGAACGGCAGGATGCCGTCCGGGAACCGGTCGAGCTTGTCGTAGCGGCGCCACCGGCTGGTCGGGTATTTGTGGAACGCCACCTCGCCGATCGGCTCACCCTGGCGTAGCGCGGAACTGACATGCGGCGGCAGGATCTCGTCGGCCAGCGCGCACATACCCTCGAAATCCTTGGGCGGCTCCACTTTTGCGATACCGAACGTGGTCAGGCCCCAGGTGCCGTCCTCGTAGTACAGCATGCCCAGACCCACCGGCTGCTCCCGCGACGCCCCGGCGACCACCACCTTCTCGGCGAACAGCCCCTCCGGGATGCGCACCTGGTGCGTCGCGTAGCCGATGCCGACGTCCACCGTGTCCTCGGGCGGCCGCGCAAAACCCCACTGCTCCAACCACACCGGCAAGCGGGTGCCCCGCCCCGTCGCGTCGACCACGAGATCCGCGTCGACCGTCGACCCCGCCACCCTGACCCCGGTGACCCGGCGTCCGTCGTACACCGGCTCGTCGACACCCTCGCCGACCAGCGTCACGTTGGGGATCTGCAGGACGCGCCGGCGGATCTGCCACTCCAGATGCGGCCGGCTCGGCACGTAGGCGGTGAACTCGTCCTGCAGCCGGTGCTGGGTGCCCAGCACATGGCCCGCCGCCCCGAAGTGGATGCAGTCCGGCCGGTTCTCCAGGATCGGCACGCCGGCGGCGACCATGTCCTCGAGCAGGCCGGGGAACAGCGACTCGAACTCCTGCGCGCCGCGGGCCATCAACAGGTGCACATGCCGGCCCTGCGGCACAGCCGCGCGGTTGGCCGGTCCGTCGGGAAGCTCGTCCCGCTCGAAGATCGTCACCCGGTCGAAGACCCCGGAGAGGACTCGGGCGGCGCACAGCCCGCCGAGGCTGGCGCCGATCACGATCGCGTGTTCTGCACTCTGTGTCATGAGGGCTGCCATTGAAGGTCACTTTAAGGGACGTAGTGGGTACATTCCCGCACAGACGATGACGAAACGAGGACGTTGATGACCCAGGAGTCGGCGGCACCGGCCACCAACAAGAGGCGGACCAAGTCGGTGGAGCAGTCCATCGCCGACACCGACGAGCCCGACACCCGGCTCCGTAAGGACCTGACCTGGTGGGATCTCACCGTCTTCGGGGTGTCCGTGGTGATCGGCGCCGGCATCTTCACGATCACCGCGTCGACGGCCGCGAACCTCACCGGCCCGGCAATCTCGATCTCGTTCGTCATCGCCGCGGTCGCGTGCGGGCTCGCCGCGCTGTGTTACGCGGAGTTCGCCTCCACCGTGCCGGTCGCGGGCAGCGCGTACACGTTCTCCTATGCGACGTTCGGTGAGTTCGTCGCGTGGATCATCGGCTGGGACCTGATCCTCGAGTTCGCCGTCGCGGCGGCCGTCGTCGCCAAGGGCTGGTCGAGCTATTTGGGCACCGTGTTCGGTTTCGGCGGTGGCGTCGCGAATATCGGTGGGCTGGAAGTCGATTGGGGCGCCCTGCTGATCATCGCGTTCGTCACCGCGATCCTGGCCTACGGCACCAAGCTCTCCGCCGGCGTCAGTCTCGCGATCACCGCGGTGAAGGTCGCGGTGGTGCTGCTGGTCGTGATCGTCGGCGCGTTCTACATCAAGACCCAGAACTACACGCCGTTCGTCCCGCCCGCCGAACCGGGCGGCGGCGGATCGGGCACCGAGCAGTCCCTGTTCTCGCTGCTGACCGGCGCCGAGGGCAGCCACTACGGCTGGTACGGGGTGCTCGCCGGTGCGTCGATCGTGTTCTTCGCGTTCATCGGCTTCGACATCGTCGCCACCACCGCCGAGGAGACCAAGAACCCGCAGCGCGACGTGCCCCGCGGCATCCTGGCCTCGCTGGGCATCGTCACGGTGCTCTACGTCGCCGTCACCGTCGTGGTGTCGGGCATGGTCAGCTACAAGGAACTGCGCGACGAAGAGACGCAGAACCTCGCGACGGCCTTCGCGCTCAACGGGGTGGACTGGGCGGCCAAGGTGATCTCGATCGGCGCGCTGGCCGGGCTGACGACCGTGGTGATCGTGCTGGTGCTGGGTCAGACACGGGTGCTGTTCGCGATGTCGCGCGACGGCCTGGTGCCGCGGCAGCTGGCCAAGACCGGCAAGCACGGAACGCCGGTGCGGATCACGCTGATCACCGGCGCGGTCGTCGCGATCACCGCGACGGTGTTCCCGATCGGCAAGCTCGAGGAGATGGTGAACATCGGCACGCTGTTCGCGTTCGTGCTGGTGTCGGCGGGTGTGCTGGTGCTGCGGCGCACGCGGCCCGACCTGCCGCGCGGCTTCCGGGCGCCCTGGGTGCCGGTGCTGCCGGTGCTCTCGATCATCGCGTGCGTGTGGCTGATGCTGAACCTGACCGGTCTGACGTGGATCCGGTTCCTGATCTGGATGGCGATCGGCGTGGCCGTGTACTTCCTCTACGGCCGGCGGCACTCCGTCCTGGCGATTCGGGAGCGCTGACGCACCTCTGCGGTCGCTGAGCGCGCCGGATTCGCTGCGGACGGAACCCGTCGAGCGGTCCGCTTCGTCTGATCAGTCATGGTCAGCGAGTATCTGCGCCGGCATGACGGCGTGATCACCCTCGAACAGGCGCGAGCTGCGGGGATGAGCCCGCGCGCGGTGCAACGACGGCTGCAGTCGGGGCGATGGCGGCGTTGCACACGCGGCGTCTACTTCGCCGACGACCGTCCGTTCACCGACGAGGCCCGGATCCGCGCCGCAGTGTGGGGTTATGGCCGGTCCGCGGTCGCGAGCGGGCTCAGCGCGGCGTGGTGGCACGGTCTGACACAGTTCGCCCCCGACCTCCCTGAGGTCACCGTGCCCCGGGACAGCCACGGTCGGCGTCACGCGGACACCCGCCTGCGGCGCCGGGATCTGCGCGACGCCGATGTGGCCGAGATCCGTGGACTGCGGGTGACGTCTCTCCCGCTGACGGTGGTCGAGGCGGCGGCGCAGCGCGGGGGCGGTGCCCAGCTGCTCGACCGGGCGCTGCAGCGTCGCGTCGACCTCGACAGCCTGTGGCGGGCGCACCTGCGCAACAAGGGCCGCACCGGCGCGCCGCGGTCGCGTCGACTCCTGCAGGCTGCTTCCGACGGGGCGCGCTCGGCCGCCGAGCGGCTGCTGCACCGGCTGCTCCGCGACGCCGGCATCAGCGGGTGGAAGGCCAATCTCCTTGTCGGCGGCTACCGCGTCGACGTCGGCTTTCCCCATGCCAAGGTGGCGATCGAGGTGGACGGATTCGCCTTCCACAGCGGTGCCGAGGCGTTTCAGATCGACCGCGAGCGGCAGAACGACATCGTGCTGCGGCGCTGGCAGGTTCTGCGGTTCACGTGGCTGGACCTCACGGAGTACCCGGAGCGGGTGATCCGGCTGATCCGCGCCGCGGTTTCGGCGCGCTGACGCACCGTGACGGTAGCCGGGAGCGCCCGATTCGCGTTTACAAAACAATGCCTGCTGTCTAGACAGGCGACAAAACTGGCTCTATAGTCAATTGCAGTTGGTGATCGCACTCACAGCAAGGAGGCATCGGGTGACCACACAGGAACTGCAGGGAGGCCCACAGGGCGCCGGGGTCGAGGAATGGCGCGACAAGAAGCGCTACCTCTGGCTGATGGGCCTGATCGCGCCGACGGCGCTGTTCGTCATGCTGCCGCTGGTGTGGGCGTTCAACCACTGGGGCTGGCACGGTGCGGCGCAGGTGCCGCTGTGGATCGGCCCGATCCTGCTCTACATCCTGCTGCCCGCCCTGGACCTGCGATTCGGGCCCGACGGCCAGAACCCGCCCGACGAGGTGATGGAGCGGCTGGAGAACGACAAGTACTACCGCTACTGCACCTACATCTACATCCCGTTCCAGTACGCCAGCGTCATCCTGGGCGCCTACCTGTTCACCGCGTCGGACCTGAGCTGGCTGGGCTTCGACGGCGCGCTGCCGTGGCCGGCGAAGATCGGGGTGGCGCTGTCGGTGGGCGTGCTCGGCGGCGTGGGCATCAACACCGCGCACGAGATGGGGCACAAGAAGGACTCGCTGGAGCGGTGGCTGAGCAAGATCACCCTCGCGCAGACCTGCTACGGCCACTTCTATATCGAGCACAACCGCGGCCACCACGTCCGCGTCGCGACCCCGGAGGATCCGGCGAGCGCGCGGTTCGGCGAGACCTTCTGGGAATTCCTGCCGCGCAGCGTCGTCGGCAGCCTGCGCTCGGCCTGGGAGCTGGAGGCCAAGCGGCTCGAACGGGCAGGCAAGTCGAAGTGGCACTGGTCCAACGACGTGCTCAACGCCTGGGCGATGTCGGCGGTGTTCTACGGCGCCCTGATCGCGATCTTCGGCGTCGCCCTCATTCCCTACATCCTGATCTCCGCGGTGTTCGGCTTCAGCCTGCTGGAGACCGTGAACTACCTCGAGCACTACGGCCTGCTGCGGCAGAAGAACGAGAACGGCCGCTACGAGCGGTGCGCCCCGGTGCACAGCTGGAACTCCGACCACATCGTGACCAACCTGTTCCTGTATCACCTACAGCGGCACAGTGATCACCACGCCAACCCGACCCGGCGCTACCAGACGCTGCGCAGCATGAAGGGTGCGCCGAACCTGCCCAGCGGCTACGCGTCGATGATCGGGCTGACCTACTTCCCGCCGCTGTGGCGCAAGGTGATGGACCACCGGGTGCTCGACCACTACGACGGCGACATCACCCGGGTGAACATCCACCCGCGGGTGCGGGACAAGGTGCTCGCCCAGTACCGCGACGAGCGCTTGCGCGAGGAGCCGAAGGACGGGGCGGACTCGTGAGCACGTACCGCTGCCCCGGCTGCGACTACGTCTACGACGAAGCCAAAGGTGCGCCGCGGGAAGGGTTTCCGGCGGGCACGGCCTGGGCCGACATCCCCGACGACTGGTGCTGCCCCGACTGCGCGGTCCGCGAGAAGGTCGACTTCGAACCGATAGGAGTGAATCAGTGACCGACTACAAGCTGTTCGTCTGCGTGCAGTGCGGCTTCGAGTACGACGAGGCCAAGGGTTGGCCCGAGGACGGCATCGCCCCGGGCACCCGCTGGGAGGACATCCCCGACGACTGGAGTTGCCCCGACTGCGGCGCCGCCAAGTCCGACTTCGACATGGTGGAGGTCTCACGACCGTGACCGTTACAGTCGCGCGTGTGAGCAGCACCAACGACAAGCGCATCACCTACGCGGAGGCATCGCGGGTCCTGCTGCGCGATTCGATCCTCGACGGCATGCGCGAGTTGCTGCTCACCCGCGACTGGTCGGCGATCACGCTGTCCGACGTCGCCAAGGCCGCCGGCATCAGCCGGCAGACCATCTACAACGAGTTCGGCTCCCGCCAGGGCCTCGCCCAGGGGTACGCGCTGCGACTGGCCGACCGGCTGGTCAGCCAGATTCAGGGCGCGATCCTCGACAACGTCGGCGACGTGTACGCGGCGTTCCTGCAGGGGTTCCGCGACTTCTTCGCCGAATCGGCCGCCGACCCGCTGGTGATCTCACTGCTGACCGGCACGTCCAAACCCGACCTGTTGCAGATCATCACCACCGACAGCGCGCCGATCATCACGCACTGCTCGGCGCGGCTGACCGAGCTGTTCATGACCAGCTGGGTGCGCTGCAGCGAAGAGGACGCGGGCGTGCTGGCCCGGGCGATCGTCCGGCTCGCGATGAGCTACATCTCGATGCCGCCGGAGGCCGACCACGACGTGGCGCGCGACCTGGCCCGGTTGATGACGCCGTTCGCCGAGCGCTACGGGGTCATCGAGCCCGCATAGCGGCCGCGTCCCCGACCGGATCGCGGCGACCGGGGGCGATGACCTTCCGGAAGCGCAGGAACAGACCCACCGCGACGACCGCGACCACGGCGATGAGCAGATGCGAGGCCTCATAGCCGTACGCGCCGACCACCGAGCCGGCGACGACGTTGCTCAACGACGCGCCGACGCCCTGCATCGTCATCACCGCCGCCAGCCCGACGTTGAATCGGCCGGACCCGGCCAGCAGCCCTTCGACGGCGATCGGTGTCGCGATCCCGATCAGCCCTGCACCGACCCCGTCGAGGGTCTGCACCGGGAAGATCGTCCAGAACCCCGAGTTGGTGCCGGCGATGAGGCCGCGCACCGGGAGCGCCCCCAGCGCGATCAGCAGCACCGCCGACAACCCGAACCGCCGGATCATCATGGGCGCCAACACCGCCATGGCGATCATCGCCACCTGAGACACCCCGGTGATGATCGCCGTCGTGCGGAACGGGGTGCCGAGTTCGATCGCGAAGTCCTGCGCGACCAGCCGGCTCATCGGCGCATTGCCGAAATGGAACAGCAACAGCACCAGGGCCAGAAGCAGCAGACCCCGCGTCGCGAACAGCACCCGGAACCCCGACGGCGCCGCTGCGGCGCCGGCCTCGTCGAGCCCGCGTGCGGCGTCGTGGTCGATGCGAGCCGGGTCGATCATCGCGGCCGCGACGACAGCGCCCACCGCCGTCACCACCATCAGCGTGACGATGGCGTGCTCGCCGTACAGCGTCACCGTGACGAACACCGCCGCCAACGACACCACGTTGCCCGCGTGGTTCCAGAACTCGTTGCGGGCGATCTGGCGGCCGAACAGCCGCGGGCCCATCAGCCCGAGCGTGAGACCCGTCAGTGCCGGCCCGATCACCGCGCCGACGACCGCCGTGCCGACCTGCCCCAGCCAAACGACCGACGGAGTCGGCGCCACCAGCGTCGCCAGCCCCACCGCCGTCACCACGATCACCGGCCCGGCGACCAGCGCCCGCTTGTAGCGGGTGCCGTCCACCAGCGCCCCGAACGCCGGCGTCACCGCCAGCCCGATCAGGCCTCCCACTGTCGCGATCGCGCCCAACGCCACCGGTGACCAGCCGCGTGTCGCCAGGAATGCGTCGAGGAAGGGGCCGAGTCCGTCCCGGGCGTCGGCGAGGAAGAAGTTCAGCGCGGCCAGGAACAGCAGCGACCGCCGACCCACGGCCGTCGCACGCTCCTCCACCACCCACCCACCTCCACTCGGCGCGCGCCGGAGTACCCTCTGCGGGACGTTTGCCAAACCGGGGCGAATTGGAGGCGGCCGCGCCCGCCCGCTAGGGTGTTGTGGATACCTCTCAGCTGGCAGTGCGTCTCCGCTGTTGAAAAACGGATCGACGAGCGCCTGTCCCGCGAGCCCGCAGGCTGAGTGTGTCGCCGGCGCACTGTGGTGCGTCCCGAGGCAAATGTGACGAATCAAAAAGGGGCTCTACATGACTGCACCGACACTGACCGCAGACGTCCGCAACGGCATCGACTTCAAGGTCGCCGACCTGTCGCTGGCCGAGTTCGGCCGCAAGGAGATCCGGCTCGCCGAGCACGAGATGCCCGGCCTGATGACGCTGCGCCGCGAGTACGCCGAGGTCCAGCCGCTCAAGGGCGCCCGGGTCTCCGGCTCGCTGCACATGACCGTGCAGACGGCCGTGCTGATCGAGACGCTGACCAGCCTGGGCGCCGAGGTGCGCTGGGCGAGCTGCAACATCTTCTCCACCCAGGACCACGCGGCCGCGGCCGTCGTCGTCGGACCCCACGGCACCCCCGAGGAGCCCAAGGGCATCCCCGTGTTCGCGTGGAAGGGCGAGACCCTCGAGGAGTACTGGTGGGCCGCCGAGCAGATGCTGACCTGGCCCGGCGAGCCGGCCAACATGATCCTCGATGACGGCGGTGACGCCACCATGCTGGTGCTGCGCGGCGCCCAGTTCGAGAAGGCCGGCGTCGTGCCGCCGGAGGAGGACGAGCACTCCGACGAGTACAAGGTGTTCCTGAACCTGCTGCGCCGCTCGCTGGAGTCCGACAAGACCAAGTGGACGACGATCGCCGAGTCGGTCAAGGGCGTCACCGAGGAGACCACCACCGGCGTGCTGCGCCTGTACCAGTTCGCCGCGGCCGGCGAGCTCGCGTTCCCGGCGATCAACGTCAACGACTCGGTCACCAAGAGCAAGTTCGACAACAAGTACGGCACCCGGCACTCGCTGATCGACGGCATCAACCGCGGCACCGACGTCCTGATCGGCGGCAAGGCCGCGCTGGTCTGCGGCTACGGCGACGTCGGCAAGGGCTGCGCCGAGGCGCTCAAGGCGCAGGGCGCCCGCGTCGCGGTCACCGAGATCGACCCGATCAACGCCCTGCAGGCGCTGATGGACGGCTTCGAGGTCAAGACCGTCGAAGAGGCCGTGGGCTGGGCCGACATCATCATCACCGCCACCGGCAACCAGGGGATCATCACCCTCGAGCACATGCGGTCGATGAAGCACCAGGCGATCCTGGGCAACATCGGTCACTTCGACGACGAGATCGAGATGGCGCGCCTGGAGCGTGACCCCGACATCCGCCGGATCAACATCAAGCCGCAGGTCGACGAGTTCGTCTTCCCCGACGGCCACTCGATCATCGTGTTGTCCGAGGGCCGGCTGCTCAACCTGGGCAACGCCACCGGCCACCCGTCGTTCGTGATGAGCAACAGCTTCTCCAACCAGGTGATCGCCCAGATCGAGCTGTGGACCAAGAACGACGAGTACGACAACGAGGTCTACCGGCTGGCCAAGCACCTCGACGAGAAGGTCGCCAAGATCCACGTGGAGGCGCTCGGCGGCACGCTGACCCGCCTCACCAAGGAGCAGGCCGAGTACATCGGTGTCGACGTGGAGGGCCCGTACAAGCCGGAGCACTACCGCTACTGACATGACGATTCGGGCGCGCGCGGCGACTCTGAGTGTCGTTGTGCGCGCCCGTTTCGCGTTGGTGCTCCTGCTGGCGCTGACCGGGTGTGCCCACCCGCAGTCGGAGGAGCCCGAGAGCACCGCCACCCGGCCCGTGATGGAGGTCCGGCACGACACCGAAGAACTCGCACGCACCTTTCCCGCGCTCGGGGCTCCGGTGTCGGCGTCGTGGATTCGCTGGGACAACGCCGGAGACGCCTCACGGGCGACGGCGGTCTGGATCGACGCCGTCGTGAAAGTCGCCCCGCCGACGATGGATTCTCTTCTGCGACAGCATGATTCGGAGCCTTCGACGCAGCATCCCGCGGTGCAGAAAGCGCTCGAGGCCGACGTGCCGCCCGGGCCGTTCCGCACCGGCGTCGAACTGAACATGGCGTTCTCGCCCGGCCGCAAGAGCACGCGGGTGTTCCTGGACCCGCCGCACGACACCGTGGTGCTGCAGTCCTACGAGATCAACTAGGAACGGCCGACGCCGATGATCCGTCAGCTCGGACGGTAGGCCGGCGGTAGCGGCATGCCCGACTCGGCCATCACCGCCCGCAGGCGTGTCGGATAATCGGTGATGATGCCGTCGGCGCCGGCGGCGATCTGCGCGCGCATGGCCCCCGGGTCATTGATGGTCCACGGGATCACCCTCAATCCGAGACCGTGGGCGCGGGAGACGAACTCGGCGTCGGCCACCAACGCGAAACCGGGATCGCCGGGAACCTGGCCGTAGGGCACGGAGTAGCCCGGCGACAGGATGTCGGCGCCCACCATGGTCGCCGCGATGATCGGATCACCGACGACCGCGGGATCGATGCCGTTCAGCCACGCCGAGCCGGGCACGAACGTCGACTCGTCCCACAGGGCGACCAGCGGGATCGCCGGTTCGGCGGCGTGCACCAGCGGTAGGGTGCGCCAGTCGAAGCTCTGGATCTCGACCCGATCCTGCTTCCCCGCGGCACGCACGGCCGCGAGGATGACGTCGACGAACTGGGCCGGCGGCGCCGACATCTCGGGCTGGTCGGCCTCGATCTTGGTCTCGATGTTGTAGCGGACACCAGCGCGATACGAGTCCGCGAGCGCGAACACCTCGGGCAGCGTGGCGATCTTGTTGCCCGTGACCACCTCGGCCCCGGGGAAACCCGACAACAGCTTCCCGCAGTCCAGCGTGCGCAGCTGAGCAGACGTCAGCTCCCACACCAGCTTGCCGACATAGGGGTACTGCGGATCACCGGGAGAGGCGGGGGCGGTGTCGGCGCACTTGTCCGCCTGAATCACCGGGTCGTGCCACACCATCGGGTGGCCGTCCCGGGACAGCACGATGTCGAGTTCCAGCGTGGTGACGCCGAGTTCGAGCGCCTTGGCGAACGCACGGAGTGACTCCTCGGTGGTCTCGCCGCGGCCGCCGCGGTGGGCCTGCAGATCGAAGTCGGTCGCGGCCGCCGACGCCGGCGCGGACCCGAAGAGCCCGGCCAGGAGGGCCGACGCGATCATCACGGCGAGAGTGCGCATGACCCCTAGCCGTAGCAGCGGCAGTCGACGCCGAGGTGTCTGCTCCATGAACACTGTTCAGACCAGTCCCAGCTGCCGGTAGATCGTCGGACGCCACAGCCGCGCCTGCGAATTGACGAAGATCCCGCCCAGCGCCCAGTCGTGCATCTGGCCGTCGCCGATCACCACCGTGAAATCGGCGTCCGGGTCCTGTGCGAGCAGCTTGTCGCGGAACATCAGATCCCCGGGATAGGGCCGCTCCACCGTTCCGACGTAGATGGCGGTCGGCGGCAACCCGGTCAGGTCCTCGACCATGATCGGGTTCACCCGCGGATCGTCGGCGTTCAGCGCGCCACCCGCCGACGGCGGCAACCGGGGCGGAATGATCGGGTCGTCGATGTCGTCGACGATCGGGCCGCTCAACGTCAGGTGCAGCACGGGGGAGATCAGCACCATCCGCGACGGCTCCTCCTCGGAGAGCACGCACGCGACGTCTGCCCGGCAACGGCGCACCAGTTCCTGAGCGACCAGCATCGCGTAGGTGCCGCCGGCGGAATCGCCGTACAGGCTCACGTTGCCGGCACCGTGCGCGTCGATCATCGCCGCCAGATAGTCCGCCATCGGCGGGACCAGCGTGTCGACGCTCGCGGTGCCCTTCGGCGGCGCCAGCGGATAGATCGGGACCACCACCGTCGCGCCGGTCTGACGGGCCATGGCCGCGTAGTCCGCCCAGTTGATGATGTTCGCCTCGGCCACGAAGCCGCCACCGTGCAGCGCAAGGACGTACTCGCCCGTCGGCTTCTTCGGCGTCATCGACCACACCGTCATGCCGGCGTATTCGCTCTCGGTGATGGTGAGCCTGCCGGTCACCCACCGGGGCGGACTGGTGTGCGTGACGTTGCCGCCATCCCCGTCGAAGATCGCGGAATCCTTGTGCCGCAACGTCTGAAGCGTCCGCAGGATCAGCCGGTCCACCAACGACGGCGGCCCGGTGGTGATGGTCTGCGGCCCGTCGGTGATGTCGGTGTCGGTGACGCGCTCGCGGCGCGGGGTCGCGCCCAGGGGCAGCAGCGGCGCGACGACGTCGGGTGCGGGCGCGTCGTCCGTCTTCTCGGCCGCGTCGGCCGCCTCGGCGGCCTTCGCGGCACGAGCCGCTCTCCTGTTGTCCAGGGCGACGCGGCGGGTCTCGGCAGCCTCGCGCCTGCGCTCGGCCGACTTCAGCCGCGGCCGCGTCTCGGCGCGCGGGCCCTGCTGTGCCGACGCGGTCTCCGTCCCGCCGGTTGCCGAGTCTTCGGCCGAAGCGACCGCACACCCACACCCCAGCAGCACCGCGGCCCCGACCCCAGCCGCCACAGCGAACTCCGCAGCTTTGCTCACACCCCGCATGGGCAATCCCTATCACCCGCGGGACACTCGCCGCCCGGGATTAGGCTCATCGGGTGCTCATCGTCATCGAGGGCGTCGACGGCGCCGGCAAGCGCACGCTGACCAACGGGCTGCGCGCCGCGTTCGAATCCCACGGCCACTCCGTCGCTGACCTGGCCTTTCCCCGGTACGGCGTGTCGGTGCCCGCCGACCTGGCGGCCGAGGCGCTGCACGGTCGGCACGGCGACCTCGCCGACTCCGTGTATGCGATGGCGGTGCTGTTCGCGATGGATCGTGCCGGCGCGCGCGACGAGATCGCCCAGCTCATGGCGACGCACGGGGTGGTCCTGCTCGACCGCTACGTCGCCTCCAACGCGGCCTACAGCGCCGCGCGGCTGCACCAGGACGCCGACGGCGACGTCGTCGCCTGGGTGCACGAGCTCGAATACCGGCGTCTGGGGTTGCCGGCCCCCGACCGGCAGGTGCTGCTCGACGTGCCGACCGAACTCGCCGCGCAGCGCGCCGCCAGCCGGGAGGCCGCCGACGCCGACCGCACCCGCGACGCCTACGAGCGCGACGACGGCCTGCAGCGACGCACCGGAGCCGTCTACGCCGGGCTCGCCGCGGCGCACTGGGGCGGCCCGTGGGAGGTCGTTCCTCCCGACGTCGACGCGGCGGCGCTGGCACAGCGGTTGCTGGCCGGATCCAGTTAGCGAGACGAAACCCGGTTCCCCGACGTACGCTCCCTGCGGGGACGTCGCACAGCGACGCGAGAGCTCGGGGGTTTTCATGGTCGTTCGCACTCCTACGCAGGCCGATCTGATGGCGCGGTTCGACGAGCTCGTCGCCGCCCTGCGGTCGGCGGGGGAGCGATTCGACCAGGGCAGGCTGATCGAAGCGCGCGATCTGGCCGGCCACATCCGCCGCCTGGTGCACCAGGGCGCCACGACACGCGCGCTGATCGACGAGCTGGGTGTGCCGCAGGACTTCACGTGGGTGGACACCGCCGGCGTGCTCAACCCGAAGACCGCGGCGTCGGCCGCCTGCCTGACGTTGATGAAGATCCGCACCGGTTCCAAGCGCTGCGGCGAGTTCGTGCCCAAGCTCAGCCTGTATCCGCCGGCGCCGATCCGTACCCGCGAGGGCGGGCACATCGACCGCGGCTCACGGATCCCGTTCGATCACTGGTGGACCAACCCGGTCGTGAAAGACGCTGACGGAGCGGAGTATTCGCGCAAGGATCTGGTGCTCGCGCTGGCGTCGTCGGACCTCACCGACCCCGAGGTCGAGGCGGCCTACGCGGCGCTGGCCGGCAGCGAATCGCTGGGCTGGGTGGTGCGCCGCGAAACCGCCGCGACAGGTCTGGAGCGCAACCCCGTCATGGCCAGCGTCCGGCAGATCGGGTTCGAGGTGCTCCAGTCGATCAGCCAGCAGCGCGACGTCATCGCCGCCTGCGCCTGACGTTCCGCCCACACCGGGGCAGTCGACCTGCGAAACGCCCCGTGTGGTAACCGGGGTTTATCGCTTTCTGGTGACACCATGGACACCATGAGGCAAAGGATCCTGGTCGTCGACGACGACCCATCGCTGGCCGAGATGCTCACCATCGTGCTGCGCGGTGAGGGCTTCGACACAGCGGTCATCGGCGACGGCACCCAGGCGCTGACCGCCGTGCGCGAACTGCGGCCCGACCTGGTGCTGCTCGACCTGATGCTGCCCGGCATGAACGGCATCGACGTGTGCCGCGTCCTGCGCGCGGACTCCGGCGTGCCGATCGTCATGCTGACCGCCAAGACCGACACCGTCGACGTGGTGCTCGGCCTCGAGTCCGGCGCCGACGACTACGTGATGAAGCCGTTCAAGCCCAAGGAACTGGTGGCCCGCGTGCGCGCCCGGTTGCGCCGCAACGAGGACGAGCCCGCCGAGATGCTCTCCATCGCCGACGTCGACATCGACGTGCCCGCGCACAAGGTGACCCGGCAGGGCGAGCAGATCTCGCTGACCCCGCTGGAGTTCGACCTGCTGGTGGCGCTGGCACGCAAACCGCGCCAGGTGTTTACTCGTGATGTGCTGCTCGAACAGGTGTGGGGTTACCGCCACCCCGCCGACACCCGTTTGGTGAACGTGCATGTGCAGCGGCTGCGGGCCAAGGTCGAGAAGGATCCGGAGAACCCGCAGGTGGTGCTGACCGTTCGAGGAGTGGGATACAAGGCCGGACCCCCGTGATCTTCGGCTCGAGGCGGCGCATCCACCGGCGGTCGGCACCACTGATCCGCGGACTGGGTGTGCTGGGTCGGGCGATGAGTCTGGCGTGGCGGCGCTCCCTGCAGTTGCGCGTCGTCACGCTGACATTGGGGTTGTCGCTCGCCGTCATCCTCGTGCTCGGATTCGTGCTGACGAGCCAGATCACCGACCGCATCCTCGAGGTGAAGGTCGGCGCCGCGACCGAGGAGATCGAGCGCGCTCGCACCACCGTCAGCGGCATCGTCGGCGGTGAGGAGACCCGCTCGCTCGACAGCAGCCTGCAGTTGGCCCGCAACACGCTGATCGACCGCAAGGCCGACGCCGGCGCGGGCCTGGCGGGCGCGTTCGACGCGGTGCTGATCGTCCCCGGTGACGGACCACGCGCCGCGACCGCGGCCGGTCCGATCGACCAGATCCCGAACTCGTTGCGCGACTTCGTCAAAGCCGGCCAGGTCAGCTATCAGTACGCGACCGTGCACACCGACGGCTTCTCCGGGCCTGCGCTGATCATCGGCAGCCCGACGTCCTCGCCCGTCACCAATCTCGAGCTGTACCTGATCTTTCCGCTGAAGAACGAGCAGTCCACCGTCGCGCTGGTGCGCGGCACCATGGCCACCGCCGGTGTGGTGCTGCTCGGTCTGCTCGCCGCGATCGCGCTGTTGGTGGCGCGCCAGATCGTGCTGCCCGTCCGGTCGGCCTCGCGCATCGCCGAACGCTTCGCCGAAGGGCACCTGAGTGAACGCATGCCGGTGCGCGGCGAGGACGACATGGCGCGCCTGGCGGTGTCCTTCAACGATATGGCCGAGAGCCTGCAGCGCCAGATCACCCAGCTCGAGGAGTTCGGAAATCTGCAGCGCCGCTTCACCTCCGACGTCAGCCACGAACTGCGCACCCCGCTGACGACGGTGCGGATGGCCGCCGACCTGATCCACGACCACGCCGAGGAACTCGACCCCGCGCTGCGCCGCTCCACCGAGCTGATGGTCAACGAGCTCGACCGGTTCGAGTCGCTGCTCAACGACCTGCTCGAGATCTCCCGCCACGACGCCGGTGTCGCCGAGCTCGCGGTCGAAGCCGTCGACCTGCGCTCGATCGTGCGCGGCGCGCTCGACAACGTCGGGCACCTTGCCGAGGACGCCCACGTCGACCTCATCGTCGACCTGCCCGGCGACGAGGTCATCGCCGAGGTGGACTCGCGCCGCGTCGAGCGGATCCTGCGCAACCTGATCGCCAACGCCATCGACCACGCCGAGCACAAGCCCGTGCGGATCCGGATGGCCGCCGACGCCGACACCGTCGCGGTGACGGTGCGCGACTACGGCGTCGGGCTGCGGCCCGGCGAGGAGAAGCTGGTGTTCAGCAGGTTCTGGCGCGCCGACCCGTCCCGGGTGCGCCGCTCCGGCGGCACCGGGCTGGGCCTGGCCATCAGCATCGAGGACGCGCGGCTGCACCAGGGCCGGCTCGAGGCGTGGGGCGAACCCGGCAAGGGCGCCTGCTTCCGGCTGACGCTGCCGCTGGTGCGCGGACACAAGGTGACCAGCAGCCCGCTGCCGGTCAAACCGATCGGCGAGCCCGCCGGCGTCCCCACCCGCAAGCGCGAACCGGCAGGGGAGAGCGTGTGACGCGGGCTCTCGCGGCGCTGTTCTCGGCGCTGATACTGGTGCTCGCCGGCTGCGCTGGCGTGCCCAGCTCGTCGTCGCCCCAGGCGATCGGCACCGTCGAGCGGCCCGCCCCGCCGAGCCTGCCCAAGCCCACCGCCGGCATGGATCCCGACGTGCTGCTGCGCGAATTCCTCAAGGCCACCGCCGATCCCGCGAACCGGCACCTCGCGGCGCGGCAGTTCCTCACCGAGTCGGCGTCGAGCGGCTGGGACGACGCCGGCAGCGCGCTGCTGATCGACAACGTGGTGTTCGTCGAAACCCGAACGCCCGACCGGGTTTCGGTGAGCATGCGGGCCGACATCCTCGGTTCGCTGTCGGACATGGGCGTGTTCGAGACGGGGGAGGGCGCGCTGCCCGACCCGGGCCCGATCGAACTGGTCAAGACGCCCGGCGGCTGGCGCATCGACCGGCTGCCCAACGGCGTGTTCCTGGATTGGCAGCAGTTCCAGTCCACCTACAAGCGCAGCACCCTGTACTTCGCCGACCCGACCGGCAAGACCGTGGTGCCCGACCCCCGCTACGTCGCCGTCTCTGAACCCGACCAGCTGGCAACCGAATTGGTGAGCAAGCTGATCGTCGGCCCGCGCCCGGAGATGGAGAAGACGGTGCGCAACCTGCTCGGCGCGCCGCTGCGCCTACGGGGGCCGGTGACCCGTGCCGACGGCGGCAAGACCGGGGTGGGCCGTGGCTACGGCGGAGCGCGCATCGACCTGGAGAACCTGTCCACCACCGACCCCCACAGCAGGCAACTGCTCGCCGCCCAGCTGATCTGGACGCTGTCGCGGGCCGGGATCAACGGGCCCTACGTGATCAACGCCGACGGCGCCGCGCTCGACGACCGCTTCGCCGAAGGCTGGGACACCGGCGACGTCGCGGCGACCGACCCCGGTGCTCTTGACGGCGCGGCGGCCGGTCTGCACGCCCTCGTCGGCGGGTCGCTGGTGTCACTGGACGGCCAACGCGCACCGCGGGTTCCGGGCTCGTTCGGGTCGATGCCCGGCCAGACCGCGGCGTCGCTGTCCCGCACCGGCCAGGAGGTGGCGTCGATCGTCACCATGCGGCCCGGGGCACCCGACATGGCGTCGTCGCTGTGGGTGGGACCGTTGGGCGGCAACGCCTCCCAGGCGATGGACGGCCGCAACCTGACCCGGCCCAGCTGGGCGCTCGACGACGCGATCTGGGTCGTCGTCGACGGCATCAACGTGGTCCGCGTGATCCAGGACGCGTCCGGTCAGCCGGCCCGCATCCCGGTCGACGCGACCGTCGTCGCCGCCAAGTTCCCCGGCGTGATCACCGAACTGCAGCTGTCCCGCGACGGCACCCGCGCCGCGATGGTGATCGACCGGCACGTGGTGCTCGCCGGTGTGGAGCAGGCGCCCGGCGGCGGCTACGCGCTGACCTATCCGCGCCGGCTGGGCTACGGGCTGGGCGACACCGTGGTGTCGCTGGGCTGGCGCACCGGCGACGACATCGTGGTGAGCCGCACCGACCCCCAGCACCCGGTGTCCTACGTCAATCTCGACGGGGTGAACTCCGACGGGCCCAGCCGCAACCTGCTGATGCCCGTCACCACCGTGGCCGCCAATCCGTCGGCCGTCTACGTCGCCGACGAACGCGGCGTACTCCAGCTGTCCGGCTCGGGCGCCGAGGGCGATCCGGGGTGGGCCGAGGTCCGGCCGTTGATGGCGGCGGGCGCGCTGCCGGTGCTGCCGGGCTGACAGGGTCGTCGACGAAAGGGTTGTCCATGGACATCAGTGAGGCCTCCGAGATCCAGGTATCGCGCAAGACGGTGCTCGCCGGGGCCGGGGTGGGAGTGGCCGCCGCGGCGCTCGCGGCGTGCTCGAGCGGATCGGACAGCTCGTCCTCGTCCTCGTCGTCTGCGGAGTCTTCTTCGGCGGCGGCCGGGGCGGCGCTGACGAAGACCGGCGACGTGCCGGTGGGCTCCGGGGTGATCGTCGGCAAGACCGTCGTCACCCAGCCGACAGCCGGCGAATTCAAGGCGTTCTCCGCGGTGTGCACGCACTCGGGTTGTCTGGTCAACAAGGTCGCCGACGGAACCATCGACTGCCCGTGCCATGGCAGCAAGTTCAGCCTCGACGGCCAGGTCGTCAACGGCCCGGCCAAGAAGCCGCTCGAGCCGGTGAACATCACGGTGCAGGGGGAGTCGATCGTCCAGGCGTAGTCCTGCGCGGAATAGCATTCCTGGCTGCTGTGAGCGACTCAAAGTCAAGTGGTCATGACAACGGTTAGGCCGCTTGGTTAATGAGGGCGGCCATGCGTTGGGCTGGTGTGTCGAGGTCGAGGGTGGGGCGGGG
>NZ_JYNX01000015.1 GCF_001044255.1 Mycolicibacterium chubuense | reverse complement strand
GCAGGCGGTGGCGGCGCTGCAGCAGGTGGCTTCCGTGGCCGTCCCGGCGGCGGCGGTGGCCGTCCCGGCCAGCGCGGTGGCGCGGCCGGTGCGTTCGGTCGTCCCGGAGGCGCCCCGAAGCGCGGCCGGAAGTCGAAGCGCGCGAAGAGGGCCGAATACGAGAACATGCAGGCCCCGGTCGTCGGTGGCGTGCGGTTGCCGCACGGCAACGGCGAGACCATCCGGCTGGCCCGCGGCGCGTCGCTGTCCGACTTCGCCGACAAGATCAATGCCAACCCGGCTTCGCTGGTGCAGGCGCTGTTCAACCTCGGCGAGATGGTGACGGCCACGCAGTCCGTCGGTGACGAGACCCTCGAGCTGCTGGGCAGCGAGATGAACTACGTCGTGCAGGTCGTGTCCCCTGAGGACGAGGACCGCGAGCTGCTGCAGTCCTTCGATCTGTCCTACGGCGAGGACGAGGGCGGCGAGGAGGACCTCGAGTTCCGGCCGCCGGTCGTCACCGTCATGGGTCACGTCGACCACGGCAAGACGCGACTGCTGGACACGATCCGTAACGCCACCGTCCGCGAGGGCGAGGCCGGCGGCATCACTCAGCACATCGGCGCCTACCAGGTCACGGTCGACCTCGACGGCAACGAGCGGCCCATCACCTTCATCGACACCCCGGGCCACGAGGCGTTCACCGCCATGCGTGCCCGTGGCGCCAAGGCCACCGACATCGCGATCCTGGTGGTGGCCGCCGACGACGGTGTCATGCCGCAGACGGTCGAAGCCGTGAACCACGCGCAGGCCGCTGACGTGCCGATCGTGGTGGCAGTCAACAAGATCGACAAGGAGGGCGCCGACCCGGCCAAGATCCGCGGTCAGCTCACCGAGTACGGCCTGGTGCCCGAGGAGTACGGCGGCGACACGATGTTCGTCGACATCTCCGCCAAGGCGGGCACCAACATCGACGCGCTGCTCGAGGCGGTCATCCTGACCGCCGACGCGTCGCTGGACCTGCGGGCCAACCCCGACATGGAGGCCCAGGGTGTGGCGATCGAGGCGCACCTGGACCGCGGCCGCGGCCCTGTCGCGACCGTGCTGATCCAGCGCGGCACGCTGCGGGTCGGCGACTCGGTGGTGGCCGGCGACGCCTACGGTCGTGTGCGCCGCATGGTCGACGAGCACGGTGAGGACGTGACCGAGGCGCTGCCGTCGCGTCCGGTTCAGGTGATCGGCTTCACGTCGGTCCCCGGCGCCGGCGACAACTTCCTCGTCGTCGACGAGGACCGCATCGCCCGCCAGATCGCCGACCGCCGCAGCGCGCGCAAGCGCAACGCGATGGCCGCCCGCAGCCGCAAGCGGATTAGCCTGGAGGACCTGGATTCGGCGCTGAAGGAAACCAGCCAGCTGAACCTGATCCTCAAGGGCGACAACGCCGGTACGGTCGAGGCGCTCGAGGAGGCCCTGCTGGGCATCCAGGTCGACGACGAGGTCGAGCTGCGTGTCATCGACCGCGGCGTCGGTGGCGTCACCGAGACCAACGTCAACCTGGCGTCGGCCTCCGATGCGATCATCATCGGCTTCAACGTCCGCGCCGAGGGCAAGGCGACCGAGCTGGCCAACCGCGAAGGTGTGGAGATCCGCTACTACTCGGTGATCTACCAGGCCATCGACGAGATCGAGAGCGCGCTCAAGGGCATGCTCAAGCCGATCTACGAGGAGAAGGAACTCGGCCGCGCCGAGATCCGGGCGATCTTCCGATCGAGCAAGGTCGGCAACATCGCCGGTTGCCTCGTGCAGTCGGGCATCATGCGGCGCAACGCCAAGGCCCGTCTTCTGCGCGACAACGTGGTGGTGGCCGAGAACCTCACCATCTCGTCGCTCAAGCGGGAGAAGGACGACGCCACCGAGGTCCGCGAAGGCTACGAGTGTGGTCTGACGCTGACGTACTCCGACATCAAAGAGGGCGACGTCATCGAGACCTACGAGCTGGTCGAGAAGGAACGGGTGTAGGTAGTGGCCGATCCAGCGCGGGCCAGACGGCTCGCCAAGCGCATCGGCACCGTCGTCGCCTCGGCCATCGAGTTCGAGATCAAGGATCCCCCGCTGGCCTTCGTGACCGTCACGGACACGAAGGTCACGGGAGATCTGCACGACGCGACCGTGTTCTACACGGTGCGGGGCGACACGCTCGACGATGAACCGGACTACGCGGCGGCCGCGGCGGCGCTGGAGCGGGCCAAGGGCACGCTGCGCAGCAAGGTCGGCGCGGCCACCGGTGTCCGGTTCACCCCGACGCTGTCGTTCGTGCTCGACAAGGTGCCCGACACCGCGGCGCACATGGAGGAGCTGCTGGCACGGGCTCGCGCCGCGGATGAGGATTTGGCGAGAGTTCGGCAAGGGGCCAAGCACGCCGGTGACGCCGACCCGTACCGTGTAACGGGGGTGGAGGACGACGGCCGGGGGCCAGACGAGGCGGACGCTGAGGACACGGGTGACTTCGACACGCTCGATGACAGATACGACGACTGACGCCCTGATGGCCGGTGTGCGCGCGGATGCCCGCGACGCCGCCGCGCTGCTGTCGTCGGCCCGCTCTGTCAGCGTGGTGTGCCACGTCCATCCCGACGCCGACACCATCGGTGCCGGCCTCGCGCTCGCTCTGGTGCTGGACCGTGCCGGCAAGGCCGTCGAGGTGAGCTTCGCCGCGCCCGCCGAGCTGCCGGAGTCGTTGCGCTCGCTGCCCGGCTGCCATCTGCTGGTCGCGCCCGAGCAGATGCGCCGCGACGCCGACCTGGTGGTCACCGTGGACATTCCCAGCGTGAACCGCCTCGGTTCGCTGGCCGACCTGGTCACCCCCGACCGGCGGGTCCTGGTCATCGATCATCACGCCTCCAACCACCTGTTCGGCAGCGCCAACTTCGTCGACGCCTCGGCCGACTCGACGACGATGCTGATCGCCGAGTTGCTCGATGCGTGGGCCGAGCCGATCGACGAGGCCGTGGCGCACTGCCTGTACGCGGGCCTGACCACCGACACCGGCTCCTTCCGCTGGGCGAGTGCTCGCGCGCTGCGACTGGCCGCCCGTCTGGTGGACCTCGGTGTCGACAACGCGGGCATCAGCCGCACGCTGATGGACACCCATCCGTTCGCGTGGCTACCGATGCTGTCGCGGGTGCTGGGCTCTGCACGCCTGGTGACCGAAGCAGCCGACGGGCAGGGGCTGGTCTACGCGGTGGTGCCCAACGACGAGTGGACCAGCGCGCGACCCGAAGAGGTCGAGAGCATCGTCGACATCGTGCGGACCACGCAGCAGGCCGAGGTGGCCGCGGTGTTCAAGGAGATCGAGCCGGCGCAGTGGTCGGTGTCGATGCGATCCAAGTCGCTCGACGTCGCGGCCGTCGCCGCGAGCTTCGGCGGAGGCGGCCACCGCCTGGCCGCCGGGTACTCGGTGACCGGCAGTGCCGACGATGTGGTGACGGCGCTGCGCACGGTTCTTGGCTGACGCCGCCGGGGAGGCCGTCGCGCCGGCCACCAGCCGACGGATCGCCGCCCTGGCGTTTCCGGCGCTCGGAGTCCTGGCCGCCGAACCCCTGTACCTGCTGTTCGATCTCGCCGTCGTCGGCCGGCTCGGCGCGCTGAGCCTGGCCGGTCTGGCGATCGGCGCGCTGGTCATGGGCGTGCTCAGCTCCCAGCTGACGTTCCTGTCCTACGGCACCACGGCGCGGGCCGCCCGGTTCTACGGCGCCGGCGATCGCACCGCCGCGGTCGGGGAAGGCGTGCAGGCCACCTGGCTGGCGCTGGGGATCGGGCTGACCATTGTCGCGGCCGTGCAACTCACAGCCGTTCCGCTGGTGTCGGCGCTGGCGGCCGGGGGCGACATCGCGGCGGCCGCTCTGCCGTGGGTCCGCATCGCGAGCCTGGCGGTGCCCGCGATTCTGGTGGCCGCCGCCGGGAACGGCTGGATGCGTGGCGTGCAGGACACGATGCGGCCGCTGCGCTACGTCGTCGTCGGCTTCGCCGTGGCCGCGGTGCTCTGTCCGACGCTGGTGTACGGCTGGTTCGGGGCGCCCGCCATGGGGCTCGCGGGCTCGGCGGTGGCGAACGTGATCGGTCAGTGGCTGGCGGCTGCGCTGTTCTTCCGGGCGTTGTTCGTCGAGCAGGTACCGGTGCGATTGCGTCCCGCGGTGCTGCGTGCGCAGCTGGTGATGGGCCGGGACCTGGTGGTGCGCACGATGGCGTTCCAGGCGTGCTTCATCTCCGCCGGTGCGGTCGCCGCCCGGTTCGGCGCAGCGGCGGTGGCTGCCCACCAGGTGGTGCTGCAGCTCTGGAGTTTCCTTGCGCTGGTGCTGGATTCACTGGCGATCGCGGCGCAGTCGCTGGTCGGCGCCGCGCTCGGGGCAGGTGAGCTCGCCCACGCCAAATCGGTGGCGTGGCGGGTCACGCTGTTCTCCACGGTCGCGGGCGCAGTGCTGGCCGCCACCTTCGCCCTCGGCTCGTCGGTGCTGCCCGCGGTGTTCACCGACGACCGCAGCGTGCTCGATCAGATCGCGGTGCCGTGGTGGTTCCTGGTGGCGCAGCTGCCGGTCGCCGGGGTGGTGTTCGCGCTGGACGGGGTCCTGCTCGGCGCGGGGGATGCCCGGTTCATGCGGACCGCGACGCTGGTGAGCGCGCTGGTCGGGTTCCTGCCGCTGATCTGGCTGTCGCTGGCGTTCGGGTGGGGGCTGCTGGGCATCTGGTCGGGGCTGAGCACGTTCATGGTGTTGCGTCTGGTGTTCGTGGGCTGGCGGGCGCTGTCGGGTCGCTGGCTGGTGCCCGGCACCCGCTGACCGCCCACAGGTCGCGGCGCCCGGCTCGATGTTCCGTGGTGCGCACGTCCGTCAGGCCTGCCGAACGGCACAGCGCGGCAAACGATTCCGCCTGCTGCGTCGTCCAGCCGTGGCTGGCGAAACCGGTGGCACCCGGTTGCACATGACGTTCGAGCACCAGCAGTCGGCCGCCCGGGGCCAGCACCCGCCGGATCTCCGCCAGGCCCCTGTCGACGTCGGGCCAGTGGTGCACGGTCGCCAGCGCCCACACGACCGTGGCGGCGCCGTCGGGCAGTGGGATCGACTCGGCACCGCCCTGCGCCCACGTGACGGTGGCCGACGCGCGCGTGGCGGTGCGGGCGACCCGCAACATGGACTCCGACGGATCGATACCGGTGGCGTGTGCACCGGCCCGGGCGGCAGCGCGCACGGCGTTGCCGGCTCCGCAGCCGACGTCGACGACGGTGTCCGCCGGCCCGACGCCGGACAGCTCGGTCGCGAGCCGCGCAGTGTCACGACCCATGAGCAGGAACAGCCACGCGAAGAGGCTGCCCGTCAGGCCCGAGAACCCGGGATGGTCGGCGTGATGGTTGACCGGAAGCGGTTGCTCACTCACCCCATCGACCCTGCCCCGGGAGCCCGAGATGTCAAGAAGTCAGCGCACCTGGGTGCGGCCGCGTTCGATGACCCCGGCGCGGCTGGCCGCGATGTCCTCGCCGGACGTGGCCTTCATCCACTCCCGCGCCGAGGCCGCCTCCTGCCACAGCCCGGCACTGTTCTGCGCATCGTCGATCAGGTGATACGACCTCATCAGCGCCCGCACCGCCTTCTGGTTGTTGCCGACGATCGACATGGCGATCTGGCGGGCGGTGTCGAGCAGCTGATCGTGCGCCACCACCTGGGTCACCAGGCCGGTGCGCAGCGCCTCGTCGGCCGACAGGTAATCCCCGGTCATGCTCATCCGCCGCGCCATACCGACCCCGACCTTCTGGGGGAGCCGCACCGACAGACCCCACGTCGGCAGCAGCCCCACCCGGGCGTGGGTGTCGGCGAATCTGGCGTTCTCCGAGGCGATCAGGATGTCGCAGTACAGCGCGATCTCCAGGCCGCCCGTCACGGCAGCGCCGTTGATGGCGCCGATCACCGGCTTGGACATGGGCGGCCACTTCGGCGAGATGTCCGGCAGCTCGGTGGTGTTGCCGAGCTCCTTGAGGTCCAGACCGGCGCAGAACACCGGGTCGGCACCCGTGACGATCACGACGTCGACCGCGTCGTCGGCCTCCGCCTCACGCAGCGCGCCGTAGAACCGGCTGCGCAATTCCGCGGAGAGCGCGTTGCGTGCGGCGGGTCGGTTCAGCGTCAGCGTCCGGATGCGGTCGCGGGTGTCGATCAGCAGAACGTCCGAGGCGTTGGTCATGCGCTCACCGTAGTGGCCCATCGGAGTACGCCTATCGTGGAGGTCATGTGCCGAAACATCACCGAGTTGCGCGGTCTGGAGCCGGCAGCCACCGACGAGGAGATCGAGGCCGCGGCCCGCCAGTACGTGCGCAAGGTCAGCGGCATCACCCGTCCCTCCGGGGCCAACGTCGACGCGTTCGAGACCGCTGTCGCCGAGGTGACCGCCACCACCCAGCGGCTGCTCACCGATCTGCAGCCGCGCAGGCAGCCGCCGAAAACCGTTCCGCCGCTGCGTCGCCCCGAGGTGCGGGCGCGGCTGAGCCGGACGTGACCGCGACGCTGACCACGCCGGCGCTCAAGGAGTGGAGCGCGGTGGTGCACGCGTTGCTCGACGGTAGGCAGACCGTTCTGCTGCGCAAAGGCGGCATCCGCGAGAAACGCTTCGAGGTGACAGCCTCGCGCTTCCTGCTGTTTCCGACGGTGGCGCACAGCCACCTCGAGCGGGTCCGGCCCGAGCATCGCACCCTCATCGAGCCCGCTGCCGCCGACAGCACCGATGCCGAGGTCGTCGTGCGTGCCGGTGCTCAGGTGGTCGATGCCGTCGAGGTGACCCGGCCGGAGAACTTGGAACTGATTGCGCACCAACATATCTGGACCGCCGAATCGGTGCGCGAAGACCGGCTGGACTTCCGCCCGCGCCACCGGCTGACCGTGCTCGTCGTCTCGGCCGCTCCGCTGCTCGAACCGGTCCGGCTCACGCGCACCCCGGAGTACCGGGGCTGCACGAGTTGGGTGGACCTGCCGATCGCACCGGCGTGGGGGACACCGGTGCACGACGACGCGGCGCTGGCCGACCTCGCCGCCCGGGTGCGCGGCTTAGTCGGCTGATGGCGGCTGTGGCCCCGCGGGCAGGATCAGCCGCGACTCCTCGCCGAGCGTGATCGTGTGCCGCTGCGTCGCGAATGTCCTTGCGCTGGTGAGGGATTCACCGGTGCCGAGGTTGCGCACGAACCGCGGATGCGACCCGCCCGCGACGAGCACCCGGATGCGGGAGCCGGCGGGGAACGTGTGGGCGACGGCGTCCAGCTCCACGCGCACCTTCCCCGAGTCGGGGGCCGCCGCGAGGTAGCCGTCGCTGACGTTGCGGGACGTGCCGTGCGCGTCGACCTGGCTGATCCGCACGAACAGGTCGTTGTGCGGGTTGGCGCAGGTGTGGGTCATCTCCACGGTCGGCGTCCCGACGACGTACAGGTCGGCGGGCAGCGGATCCCCGGTGAACGTGAGCACGTCGGCGCGCCGGGCCAGCGCGGTGTCGTCACGGTAGCCGCCGACCGGGGAGAGGAGCCGGCCGCCGATGGTGGGTGTCGGATCGCCGGGGTTGTAGACGAACGTGGCGGTGCCGTCTTCGTCCGCGGTGTCGGCGAGCCGCCCGCCGGGGTTGAGATGGAGCACCCGTTCGGGCATCGCGGGCGGCCAGCTCGGCAGATCGTGCCAGCCGTCGCCGTCGAGGTGGACGCGCACCGGCGCCGTCCGCGCCGAGGGCGTACCGCCGAGGTGGGAGCCGAGCCAGTCCAGGGATTCGCGGATGGCCGTGGGTGCGGCCTTGGTCATCATGTGCGAGTGCGTCCAGGGCCCGATGGTCATCGCGACGTCCACGCCGCGCGACCGCAGCCGCTCGTACT
This sequence comes from Mycolicibacterium chubuense, assembly GCF_001044255.1. Classification (GTDB taxonomy): domain Bacteria; phylum Actinomycetota; class Actinomycetes; order Mycobacteriales; family Mycobacteriaceae; genus Mycobacterium; species Mycobacterium chubuense. Next base: position 54,465 of record NZ_JYNX01000015.1, on the reverse strand, counting down.
GCTCGAGGGTCTGCTCGAGGAACAGGTCCTGCCAGCCGCTGAGCAGCAGCACCGGGATCTCGGTGCGCTCGAGCGCGTCACGCAGATGCATGCGCTCCCAGAACGGATCGTCGCCGTGCGGGTGGTCGAGCCACGATTCGAACCACGGTGCCCCGTCGCCGAGCAGCGCGCGGCTGGCCTCGCCCAGCGGCAGACCGTGCGACGCCTCGGTCACCATGCGCTGCGCCCGCAGTTGGCGCAGCAGCACCCGGAACCGGCGCGGGTCTTCCTGATTGGCGACCAGGTCGCTCCATCCGAGGAAGTCGTTGAGCCCGAACGACCCTCGGCCCCAGCGCGGCCCCCGGACATCGTGCGGGCCGACAGTGATCACCGCGGCCTTGAGCTCCGGCGGGGGATCGGTGAGCAGCGCCCACTGGGTGAATCCCAAATAGGACAGCCCCACGGTGCCGAACGAGCCGGTGAACCAGGGCTGCTCGCGCAACCACGCCACGGTGTCGGCCCCGTCGTCGATCTCGTTGACCATCGGGTCGAAGTCTCCACCCGAGCCGAAGGTGCCGCGCACGCTCTGCAGCACCACGTGATAGCCGCGGGCGGCATACACCTCGCCGAACACCGCCGCGAACGGAAAGCGTCGGCCGTAGGGCCCGCGGACCAGCAGCGTGCCCGCCGGGGTACCGGTGCGGGGCGCGTAGTGGTCGGCGATCAGGTCGACCCCGTCGCGCATCGGCACGCGCAGGCCGCGATGGACGTCGACCTCGGTGGTGGGCGGAGGAGTGTGCAGGAGGCCCGAGAGCCGCTGCATCAGGAAATGCTGGACGGTCACGCCTGCGAGGTTAGCCCTCAGTACTTGTAGAACGGGGCGAGCTCATGGGCGCGCTGCAGGTTGGTCTGCATGCAGTCCGGGTCGGGCTCGGAGTAGATCGGCGAATAGAACAGCGACTGCTGGATGAGGCCGTAGCTGGTCTTGAACGCGATCATGCAGGTGATCCACCAACGGTTGTTCCAGTCCGTCGGCTTCATGATCCAGTACTGCGCCGCGCGATGGCCGTCGATGTCGAGCTCCACGGCGTCGGGCGGCAGCGTCTGCTCATAGGTGCGCCACACGAACGCCTCGACGGCCATCTGGTAGTTGCCGGCGTCGTAGTGGCACCGGAGGCTGTCCTCCGGGTCCGGCGGCGTGAAGGCCAGGCCGATGCGCTGCACCACGTCCAGCGGGATGTCGCGGCACGGATCGAAGGGGTCCGGATCGGTGAGATCGAGCACGGGGGACTTGATCGTGGTCATCGGCGCGTCGGTCGACCGGAGCTCGACGGCGCCGGTGCCCAGGCGCGCGTCCGGCTGGGCCTGCCACACCACGATCACCGCCGCGACCAGCGCACACAGTGCCGAGAGCAGTCGCACCTTGGCGAACATCGCACCCCTTTGTCCCGGTTCGTCCGTCGCGTCCCTGCCCGGAGTGTAACGGGCGGTGACGCGCCGCACGGCGAGAACTTAGAACCTGTTCTAGTTGCCGGACGGCCTCGCTGTCGGCGCCACCAGTAGGCTGACGGGTTGTGAGTTCCGAGGACCGACGCCCCACCCTGTGGGCGGTCAGTGATCTTCACACCGGGCACACCGGCAACAAACCGGTCACCGAGTCGCTGCACCCCGCCTCTCCCGACGACTGGCTGATCGTGGCCGGCGATGTCGCTGAGCGCACCGATGAGATCCGCTGGGCGCTCGACGTGCTGAGGAAGCGCTTCGCGAAGGTGATCTGGGTGCCGGGCAACCACGAGCTGTGGACCACCAACCGCGACCCGATGCAGATCTTCGGTAAGGCGCGCTACGACTACCTGGTCAACATGTGCGACGAGATGGGCATCGTCACGCCCGAGCATCCGTTCCCGGTGTGGACCGAGGAGGGCGGGCCGGCGACCATCGTGCCGATGTTCCTGCTCTACGACTACTCGTTCCTGCCCCAGGGCGCGGGAACGAAGGCCGAGGGCCTGGCGATCGCCAAGGACCGCAACATCGTCGGCACCGACGAGTACCTGCTGTCCGCCGAGCCGTACGCCACACGCGACGCCTGGTGCCGGGACCGGGTGGCCTACACCCGCAAGCGGCTCGAAGACCTCGACTGGATGATGCCGACCGTCCAGGTCAACCACTTCCCGATGGTGCGTGAACCCTGCGACGCGCTGTTCTATCCCGAGTTCGCCATGTGGTGCGGCACCACCGCCACCGCGGACTGGCACACCCGCTACAACGCCCTCTGCTCGGTGTACGGGCACCTGCACATCCCGCGCACCACCTGGTATGACGGGGTCCGCTTCGAGGAGGTGTCGGTCGGCTACCCGCGGGAGTGGCGCCGCCGGCGGCCCTACCGGTGGCTGCGCCAGATCCTGCCCGATCCGCAGTACAGCCCGGGCTACCTCAACGAGTTCGGCGGGCATTTCCAGATCACCCAGGAGATGCGCGATCACGCCGAGAAGATGCAGCAGCGGATCAGGGACCGGACGTGATCGCCGCGACGCTGCTCGCCGGGGTGCTGCCCGGCGAGCTCGATGCGCTGGCCGCGGCCGAATTGTATTCGGATCCGCGGGAATTGGCGCCGCTGCCCGAAGAGGAGCCACTGATCGCGAAGTCGGTGCCCAAGCGGCGCAACGAGTTCGTCACGGTGCGGTACTGCGCGCGCCAGGCGCTCGTGGAGCTGGGAGCGGACCCGGTGCCGATCCTCAAGGGGGAGAAGGGCGAGCCGTGCTGGCCCGACGGTTTCGTCGGCAGCCTCACCCACTGCGAGGGTTTCCGCGGGGCCGTGGTCGGGCGCCGCGGCGAGGTCCGCTCGGTGGGCATCGACGCCGAGCCGCACGACGTCCTTCCGCAGGGGGTGCTCGACGCCATCAGCCTGCCCGCCGAGCGCGGCGAACTGCAGGCGTTGGGTGACGGCGTGCACTGGGATCGGGTGCTGTTCTGCGCCAAGGAGGCGACGTACAAGGCGTGGTTCCCGCTGACGCGGCGGTGGCTGGGGTTCGAGGACGCCCACATCACCTTCGATGCGGACTCCTCCGGGCAGGCGGGCACGTTCACCTCGACGATCCTGATCGACCCGGAAGCCCTGTCGGGGCCGCCGCTGACGTCGCTGACCGGGAGGTGGGCCGTCCGCAACGGGATCGCGTTGACCGGGATCGTGTTGTGAGTGCCCCGGGTCTGGTCGTCGTCGACAAGCCGGCGGGCCTGACGAGTCACGACGTGGTGGGCCGGTGCCGACGGCTCTTCGGCACCCGCAAGGTCGGGCACGCCGGGACTCTGGATCCGATGGCCACCGGTGTGCTGGTGGTCGGCATCGAGCGAGCCACCAAGATCCTCGGGCTGCTGACCGCGGCCGACAAGGGGTACACCGCCACCATCCGTCTGGGTCAGACCACCTCCACCGAGGACGCCGAAGGTGAACTGCTGCAGTCTGTTTCGGCGTCACAGGTGACCGACGGCGCGATCGAGGACGCGGTCGCGGCGCTTCGCGGGGACATTGCACAGATTCCGTCGTCGGTCAGCGCCATCAAGGTCGACGGGAAGCGCGCCTACGCATTGGTGCGGGAGGGCCACGACGTCGAACTGGCCGCCCGTCCGGTGCGGATCGACCGGTTCGACGTACTGGCGGTGCGCCGGGGTCCCGAGACGGTGGATGTCGATGTGGCCGTGGACTGCTCGAGCGGAACCTACATCCGCGCGCTGGCCCGCGATGTCGGCGACGCGCTGGGCGTGGGCGGGCACCTGATCGCGTTGCGGCGCAACCGGGTCGGCCGCTTCGGTCTCGATCAGGCGCGCACGCTCGAGCAACTCGCGGACGCGCCGACGCTGTCCTACACGCTGGACGAGGCGTGCCTGCAGGCGTTTCCGCGCCGCGACCTGACCGACAGCGAGGCGGTCGATGCCGGCCACGGCAGGCCGTTGGCACCGGCGGGGATAGACGGCCTGTATGCCGCGGTCGCGCCGGACGGCCGCGTGATGGCGCTGCTCGAGGATGCCGGACCGCGGACGCGGTCAGTGGTCGTGATCCGGCCGGCGACGCTGTGACTCAGGCGTAGAGCGTCTCGAACTGCTTGATCGACTTGTCGATGTCGCCCTTCACCGCGCGCACGGCCGCGGCGCCGATCGGGCCGAACAGCGGGGCGCCGCCCAGATCCATCCGCACCGTGAACGTGCACCCCTGCGCGGTGTCGGCCACGGACATCGCCAGCTTGTACCGGGTGCCGCCGACGCCCTCTCCGGTGATCGCCAGCGCGCTCGGCGGGTCGAACTCCCGGATCGTCCACGTGACGCGGTTGCGCATGCCCTTGGCGCCGGCCACCCCGACGATCGTCGTGCCGACGGTGAGCTCGTCGGGCAGCTCCGAACGCCAGCCCTGATGCATCGTCATCCAGTCCCCGAGTGAGGACAGGTCGGCCACGTGCTGCCAGGCTTCCCCGGCCGGCATCGGCAGGGATCGGGACAGTTCCAGCTTCGCCATCAGTGCGTACTCCTATGCAACGACCCAAATCGCTTCTGCGGCAGGGCTTCCCAGGTCTACGGTGATCTCCGCGGCTGCATCGGTGCCTGGACTCTGCACGGCGACGGAGATCATGCCGGCGAAGTCGCGGCGGGCCACGACGCGCACGTGCGAGTCCAGGCTGATGCCGACGGTGTCGAAGTATCGCAGCATCTCCGGGTCGGCGTCGGAGATCCGCGCGACGGTGCCGGCCTCCCCGTTCTGGCATGCCGAGAGCTGACGCGCCGGAGGAGTGGGCACCCGGCCGTCGGCGGCCGGGATCGGATCGCCGTGCGGGTCACGGGTCGGAAAGCCGAGCTTGGCGTCGATGCGGTCGAGCATCCGGTCCGACACCGCGTGCTCGAGCACCTCGGCCTCGTCGTGCACCTCGTCCCAGCCGTAGCCGAGCTCGCGCACCAGGAACGTCTCCATCAGCCGGTGGCGGCGCACCATCGCCAGCGCGGCCCGGCGGCCGGCCTCGGTCAGGGTCACCGCGCCGTACTTCTCGTGGTCGACCAGCCCCTGGTCGGCGAGCTTGCGGATGGATTCCGACGCGGTGCTGGCCGAGACGCCGATCCGTTCGGCGAGCAGCTTGGTGCTGACCTTCTCGTGGGACCACTCCTGGGCGGTCCAGATGACCTTGAGGTAGTCCTGGGCCACCGTCGTCAGTTCGGCGGGCTTCTGGTCAGGACTCACAGCAGAAGAGTTTAGGCAAACATCACCTGATCCGTGGATGTCGCTTCGCCGCTGCTGTAGGCCAGGGTTGCCCGCACGCCGTAGGCTGACGGCGTGCAGCGCTGGCGGGGTCAGGACGACATCCCCACCGACTGGGGCCGATGCGTCGTCACCATCGGTGTGTTCGACGGGGTGCACCGCGGACACCAGGAGTTGATCGGCCGTGCCGTGAAGGCCGGCCGTTCCCGTGGCGTGCCGACGGTGCTGATGACCTTCGATCCTCATCCGATGGAGGTGGTCTTCCCGGGCAGCCATCCCGCCCAGCTCACGACGCTGACGCGGCGCGCCGAGCTGGTCGAGGAGATGGGCGTCGACGTCTTCCTGGTCGTGCCGTTCACCGCTGACTTCATGAAGCTCACGCCCGAGCGCTACATCCATGAACTGCTGGTCGAGCGCCTCCACGTGGTCGAGGTGGTGGTCGGCGAGAACTTCACGTTCGGCAAGAAGGCGGCGGGCAACGTCGAGTTGCTGCGCAAGGCCGGGGAGCGCTTCGGGTTCGCTGTCGACTCGGTGAACCTGGTCGCCGAACATCATCGCGACGAGACCGTGACGTTCTCGTCGACCTACATCCGGTCGTGCGTGGACGCCGGTGACATGGTGGCCGCCGCCGAGGCGCTGGGCCGCCCGCACCGGGTGGAAGGCGTCGTGGTCCGCGGTGACGGCCGGGGCCGGGTGCTCGGCTTCCCGACCGCCAACGTCGCCCCGCCGATGTACTCGGCCATCCCCGCCGACGGCGTCTACGCCGCCTGGTTCACTGTGCTCGGACACGGTCCGGTGGTCGGCACCGTCACGCCGGGGGAGCGCTACCAGGCGGCGGTGTCCGTCGGGACCAACCCGACGTTCTCCGGCCGCACCCGGACCGTGGAGGCGTTCGTCCTGGACACCACTGCCGATCTGTACGGCCAGCACGTCGCCGTCGACTTCGTCGCCCGGCTGCGGGGCCAGGAGAAGTTCGGGTCGGTGGACGAGCTGGTGACGGCGATGAGCGCCGACACCGAACGGGCCCGCACCATCCTCTCGGCCCGCTAGCTCGCGATTCGGTCCTGCCGGTCGCCGCTGCTAAACTCCCACCTCGACCGGGCGTGTGCTGCAGTTCGCGGTGGCTGCGCCTCTGACGTTCCCCTCGCGGACCGAATCGATGGAGTTGTTTCGTGGCGCTCACTGCCGAACAGAAGAAGGAAATCCTGGGCCAGTACGGCCTGCACGACACCGACACCGGCTCCCCGGAGGCTCAGGTCGCGCTGCTCACCAAGCGGATCTCCGATCTCACCGAGCACCTCAAGGTGCACAAGCACGACCACCACTCGCGTCGTGGTCTGCTGCTGCTGGTCGGCCGTCGCCGCCGGCTGCTCAAGTACGTCGCCCAGGTCGACGTCGCGCGCTACCGCTCGCTGATCGAGCGCCTCGGCCTGCGCCGCTGACGTTCCCCGGCGCGGGGCTACCGTCGCAGCATGACGACACCCGAGTACGCGCTGGGTAGCGACGACGACGAGATTCAACGACTGCAGGCGCAGGCCGCGATCATCGCCGAACCGACCGCGGTGCTGTTCCGGCGCGGCGGTATCGCACCGGGCATGCGTGTGCTCGACCTCGGCAGCGGTCCCGGTGACGTGTCGTTCCTGGTTGCCGACATCGTCGGGCCCGACGGCCATGTCGTCGGTCTCGAGCGCGATCCCGCCCAGCTCGAGGTCGCCGAGCGACGCCGCGACGCCCTGGGGCTGTCGAACGTCGCGTTCAGTGAGGGTGACGCCAGAACCTTCGTCGCCGACGAGCCGTTCGACGTGGTGGTCTGCCGGCTGCTGCTGATGCACCTGCCGGATGCGGTCGACGTGCTGGCCCATCATCGGCGCAATCTGCGACCCGGCGGCGTCTTCGTCGCCGTCGACTACGACATGAGCGGCGTGCGGGCCCGTCCGGAGGTGGAGCTGTTCACCCGCGTCGGCGCATGGCTGGAGGCCGGATTCCGGCACGCGCAGGCGGATCCGAGCGTCGGGATGCGGTTCCCCGTCCTCTTCGACGAGGCCGGCTTCGCCGACGTCGGCACCCTGGGGTTGCAGATGTACTGGCCGCCGAGGGACCGGCAGGCGGCGGGCTACGTCGTCGGGGTGGTCCGTGCGCTCCGCGACGCCATCGTGGCCTCCGGTGTCGCCACCGAGCGCGAGCTGGACCTCGACACCCTCGAACAACGCCTCGGCGAGGCGGTCAGCGCAGCCGGCGCTGTCTGGACCACGCCGACGATCGTGGGAGGCTGGGGCCGGCGGAGCTGAGCCCGGGCGTTTTCCGTCGGGGAGCGGCCGCAGAGTACGATGGCCTGGTTCGGCTGCCGTTTCGGTCCGCCGGGCACTTGGGTGCGGTCATCGCAGACCCGCGAGAGCCGTTCCCGCGCGTCATATCGCCGACCCGCTTGATCGCGCGGTCTTCGGTAGTGGCTGCCGGAACGAAAGCCGGCAGCTTCGACTGATGGCCGTCGCCGCATCAGGCCCGGGGTTTGCACGCTGTGACGACGCGAAACAGCTGATTGAGCCAGAGAGGCCGTACGGACGTCTATGTCTGTAGTTGAAATTGAAGACGGCGTGTTCGAATCCACCGCCGTGATCGACAACGGGAGCTTCGGCACCCGCACCATCCGCTTCGAGACCGGCCGGCTGGCCCAGCAGGCCGCCGGCGCCGTCGTCGCCTATCTCGACGACGAGACCATGCTGCTGAGCGCCACCACCGCCAGCAAGGCGCCCAAGGAACACTTCGACTTCTTCCCGTTGACCATCGACGTCGAGGAGCGGATGTACGCCGCGGGCCGGATCCCCGGCTCGTTCTTCCGCCGTGAGGGCCGTCCGTCCACCGACGCGATCCTGACCTGCCGGCTGATCGACCGGCCGCTGCGGCCGTCGTTCGTCAGCGGCCTGCGCAACGAGATCCAGGTCGTCGTGACCGTGCTCAGCCTGGATCCCAAGGACCTGTACGACGTGCTCGCGATCAACGCCGCCTCGGCGTCGACGCAGATCTCCGGGCTGCCGTTCTCGGGTCCGGTCGGCGGCGTGCGCGTCGCGCTGATCGAGGGCCAGTGGGTGGCGTTCCCGACCGTCGAGCAGCTCGAGAAGGCCGTCTTCGACATGGTCGTCGCGGGCCGCAAGGTCGGGGATGACCCCAATGATGTCGCGATCATGATGGTCGAGGCCGAGGCCACCGAGAACGTCATCGAGCTGGTCGCCGGCGGTGCGGGTGCACCGACCGAAACCGTGGTCGCCGAGGGCCTGGAAGCCGCCAAGCCGTTCATCGCGGTGCTGTGCGACGCGCAGGCCGAGCTGGCCGGTGCGGCCGGCAAGGAGACCGCCGACTACCCGCTGTTCCCCGAGTACGGCGAGGACGTCTACTACTCCGTGGCGTCGGTGGCCACCGACGCGCTGAGCGAGGCGCTGACGATCGCCGGCAAGAACGAGCGCAACGACCGCACCGACGAAATCAAGGTCGAGGTGCTGGGCCGGCTCGCCGAGCAGTACGCCGGCCGGGAGAAGGAGATCGGCGCCGCGTTCCGGTCGCTGACCAAGAAGCTTGTGCGCCAACGCATCCTGACCGATCACTTCCGCATCGACGGCCGCGGCGTCACCGACATCCGGGCGCTGTCCGCTGAGGTGGCCGTGATCCCGCGGGCGCACGGCAGCGCGCTGTTCGAGCGTGGCGAGACCCAGATCATGGGTGTCACCACACTCGACATGGTCAAGATGGCCCAGCAGATCGACTCGCTCGGGCCGGAGACCTCCAAGCGCTACATGCACCACTACAACTTCCCGCCGTACTCGACCGGTGAGACCGGTCGCGTCGGTTCGCCCAAGCGTCGCGAGATCGGCCACGGCGCGCTCGCCGAGCGGGCGCTGGTGCCGGTGCTGCCCAGCGTGGAGGAGTTCCCCTACGCGATCCGCCAGGTGTCCGAGGCGCTGGGCTCCAACGGCTCGACGTCGATGGGCTCGGTGTGTGCCTCGACGCTGTCGCTGCTCAACGCCGGTGTGCCGCTGAAGGCTCCGGTCGCGGGCATCGCGATGGGCCTGGTGTCCGACGACATTGAAGTTGAAGCGGTGGATGGCACCAAAACCCTGGAGCGCCGCTTCGTGACGCTGACCGACATCCTCGGTGCCGAGGACGCGTTCGGCGACATGGACTTCAAGTGCGCGGGCACCAAGGACTTCGTCACCGCACTGCAGCTCGACACCAAGCTCGACGGCATTCCGTCCCAGGTCCTGGCCGGTGCGCTGGCGCAGGCCAAGGACGCCCGGATCACCATTCTCGAGGTGATGGCCGAGGCCATCGACGAGCCCGACGAGATGAGCCCGTACGCGCCGCGGATCACCACGATCAAGGTTCCGGTCGACAAGATCGGTGAGGTCATCGGGCCCAAGGGCAAGATGATCAACTCGATCACCGAGGAGACCGGTGCCTCGATCTCGATCGAGGACGACGGCACGGTGTTCGTCGGCGCGTCCAACGGCGAGGCGGCCCAGGCGGCGATCGACAAGATCAACGCGATCGCCAACCCGCAGCTGCCCAAGATCGGCGAGCGGTTCCTCGGAACCGTGGTCAAGACCACGGATTTCGGCGCCTTCGTGTCGCTGCTGCCGGGTCGTGACGGTCTGGTGCACATCAGCAAGCTGGGCCGCGGCAAGCGGATCAACAAGGTCGAGGACGTGGTCAAGGTCGGTGACAAGCTCCGCGTGGAGATCGCCGACATCGACAACCGCGGCAAGATCTCGCTGGTCCTGGTCGCTGAGGACAGCGAGGACAAGACCACCGAAGCAGCCGGTACAGAGGCACCCGCACCCGCTGATGCCGCGACCGCCAGCAGCTGACGCGGCGGCGCTGCGCCGGGTGCGCGGTGGCGGCGGGACGGTCGACAAGTCCACGGCGATCCGCCGTACGGATCTGCCCGGTGGCCTGCGCGTGGTCACCGAGCACATCCCGCACGTGCACTCGGCGTCGGTCGGGGTGTGGGTCAACGTCGGGTCCCGCGACGAGGGCCGCAGCGTGGCCGGCGCCGCGCACTTCCTCGAGCACCTGCTGTTCAAGGCGACGCCGACCCGCACGGCGGTGCAGATCGCCCAGGCGGTCGACGCCGTCGGCGGCGAGCTGAACGCGTTCACCTCGCGGGAACACACGTGCTACTACGCGCACGTGCTGGACTCGGATCTGGCGCTCGCCGTGGATCTGGTGGCCGACGTGGTGCTGCGGGGCCAGTGCTTCGCCGACGACGTCGAGATCGAGCGCGACGTCGTGCTCGAGGAGATCGCGATGCGCGACGACGACCCTGAGGACACTCTGGGCGACGTGTTCCTCTCGGCGATGTTCGGCGACCATCCGGTGGGCCGGCCGGTGATCGGCAGCGTCGACTCCATCTCGGCGATGACGCGCACCCAGCTGCACTCGTTCCACCTGCGTCGCTACACCCCCGATCGGATGGTGGTGGCGGTGGCGGGCAACATCGACCATCGCGAGGTCGTCGCGCTGGTGCGCGAGCACTTCGGCCCCCGCCTGGTGCGTGGCCGCTCGCCGGTGCCACCGCGCAAGGGTGCCGGCCGGGTGCCGGGACGTCCGACGCTGCAGCTGGTGAAACGGGACGCCGAGCAGACCCACTTGTCGCTGGGGGTGCGGACCCCGGGTCGGCACTGGGAGGAGCGCTGGGCGCTGTCGGTGCTCAACACCGCACTCGGCGGTGGGCTGAGTTCGCGTCTGTTCCAACAGATCCGGGAGACGCGCGGTCTGGCGTACTCGGTGTACTCGACGGTGGACACCTTCGCCGACAGCGGTGCGCTGTCGATCTATGCGGGGTGCCTGCCGGAGCGTTTCGACGAGGTGGTCCGCGTGACCACCGACGTGCTGGCCGAGGTGGCGCGCGACGGCATCACCGACGAGGAATGCCGGATCGCCAAGGGCTCGCTGCGTGGCGGTCTGGTACTGGGCCTGGAGGACTCCGCGTCCCGGATGAATCGGCTGGGCCGCAGTGAGCTGAACTACGGACAGCACCGCACCATCGCCGAGACCCTGGCCCGCATCGACGAGGTCACCCTCGACGATGTCAATGCCGTTGCGCGCCAACTGCTTGCGCGCCCATTTGGGGCAGCCGTACTGGGTCCGGTGCGGGGCCGGCGGTCACTACCGCGACCCCTGCAGACCATCGCCGGATGATCTCGCGGCGCACTCTGCTGCTCGGTGGGCTCTCGCTGGCGGCGCTCGCGGGGTGTGCGGGAACTCCGCAGACCCCGACGTCGTCGTCGGATCCGGCCGAACCATTGCCTCCGGTCTCGGATCGCATCGACGCGCTGCGTCGCCGGCACAACGCTGAGATCGGGCTCTACGCAGTCGATCTCGATTCGGGCCGGGAGGTCGCCGTCGGCGACGGTGGCACCTACGCCCTGTGCTCGACGTTCAAGGCGTACGCGTCGGCGGCGATCCTGCAGCGCGCGCAGCAGGGACGGCTGAGCCTGACCGACACGGTGCCGGTGGAGCGCACCGACATTCAGCCGCACTCGCCGGTGACCGAACCGCGGGTGGGCACCACGATGACGCTGGCCGAACTGTGCCGGGCGGCCCTGCAGCAGAGCGACAACGCCGCGGGGAATCTGTTGCTGCGCACGCTGGGTGGGCCGCCCGCGATCACCGAGTTCGCCCGCAGCGTGGGCGATGACCGGTCTCGCCTGGACCGGTGGGAGACCGCGCTGAACTCGGCGGTGCCCGGCGATCCCCGCGACACCAGCACGCCGCGAGCGCTGGGCACCGGCTTCCGGGCCCATGCTCGCCGGCGACGCACTCGATGGGGCGCACCGGCGCCAACTCGACACGTGGATGCGAGCCAACGAGACGTCGAGCATGCGCGCCGGCCTCCCCGCCGGATGGAGCACCGCCGACAAGACCGGCAGCGGGGGATACGGCACCACCAACGACGTCGGCATCGCCTACGGTCCGCAGGGGCAGCGGTGGCTGCTGTCGATCATGACCCGCGCGGTGGGCGATGATCCGGAGGCGCCGAACATGCGCGAGCTGATCGGCGAGGTCGCCTCGGTGGTGGTCGCCGAGCTACACCAGCCGCAGTGACGAATCGCGGTGCAGCACGAAGAAGTACGGCGCCCTGATGCCGCGCAGATCCATCGCACCCAGGACCGATTCGTCGTCGAGACGGCGGAAGACGTCGTTGATGGGCAACTGGTCGTAGATCATCGTCGCGGTGTCCACGCCGCGGTAGCGCGTCGTGCGCAGCCGCGCCTTGGGCCCCCGCGCCGCCAGCACGGGCCGCAGGGCGGTGATGACGCCGGAGAGGTTGCGGTGCTTGAGCGCCGGGATCTTCGTCGCGATGCCGAGGCCGGCGAACGCCGGCAGCGGGTTGAGTGGCCAGAGTCCGGCGCCGTCGCGGGTCGGGAACAGCAGCGGATGCACGGTCTCACTGTCGGTGTACTGCTTGCCCCACCAGCCGCTCGCCTCGAGCATGCCGTCGAGGGGGTGGCCGGTGGGCAGCTCGGCGCCGTGCCAGGTGCCGAGCATGAACTCGGTCTCGACGGCGGGCAGCGAGTCGAACAACGCCAGCGCGTCGGCCGTGGTGGTCGGGGCGGTCGGCAGGACATCGGTCAGCACGGACATGGCGGCAAGTCTACTTGACACCCGTCAAATCAGGCAGACCGCGTCAGGCGTCCCAGCTGGACAAGTCTCGGGGCTCGATGCCGTTGGCTTCGCAGAAGGTGGTGTAGCGCTCGATGGAGGTCTTGTGGTTCTCGGCCCACAGGATCTTCTTGTCCTCGTCGAGGAACAGCAGCTCGCCGACGAGGACGAAGAACACCTCGGTGTCGTCGAGGCTCTCGGGTGTGTGCGACGATCCGGCCACCTCGTATACGGTGTCGCCGGCGCGGGAGACCCAGTTGTTCTCCTGGTAGCGCCAGGCCCCCTTGACGGTGTGACCGATGACCATGCCGGTGTGATAGTGCGCGGGCAGCACCAGACCGTCCTCGAAACGCATCGAGACGACGATCTCGCCGCGCACCGGGTCGACCTTCCAGTACTTCAAGAACACCTGATCGCTGAGCGGCGTGAACGGAATCCACGGGTTGTCGGCACCGCCCATGAAGTTGACGTCGAGTTCCTGCGCAGTCTGCATGACTTCTCCTTGATCGAATGTGCTGCCGCACCTGCGGCGTACGTCTCAAGCTAGGAGAGCCGCCCACCGTGGCGCTCGGACCGCAACGACAACGTCACCGCCCGCGATTGTGAGTTCGTCACAGTCGGCTGCTGGGCGGCTGTCCAAGTCGCGGCAGCATGGGCAGTAGCGTCAGTGCCACGGAGAGCTCGAGGGTGTCGATGTCGATGCTGCGTCCCAGGATCGTCTCGGCTTGGTTGACCCGGTAGCTCACGGTGTTGGGGTGCACGATGAGCCGGCGCGCGGCCCGGGTGCGGCTCCGGTTCTCCTGCAGATAGACCGCCAGCGTGCTCGCCACCCGGACGGTGTCCTCGTCCGAGGCGGCCAGCGGTCCCAGCACCCGGGTGACGTACGACGCCGCGTGCTCGGTATCGGCGCTGGCCAGTGCGGCTACCGCCACGTCGCGGTAGTGCGTGACCCGAGCGCCGGTCGGCCCGGTCAGCGCTGCCACCCGCCGGGCGTGCCCGGCCTGGTGATGGGTCCGCCGGAATCCGGTCAGCCCTGTGCCCGGTTCCCCGAACGCCAACCGCACGTCGGGCCGCACGCCGGTCCCGGCAGACGCCACCGCGTCGGTGGTGAACGGCTCGCGACGGCTCACCCATCCGGCCACGGCCAAGGAGCTCACCGGGTGCAGAACGTTGCTGTCCGCACCAGCGGCGGACGCCACATCAGCGACGACGCCGCCGAGCAGCGTCTGCGCGTCACCCTCCGCGGGCATGTCATCGACCCAGGCGAGCAGCCCGAGGTGCGCCCGGTTGATGTCGTAGCGCAGCCGGATCGACGCGCGATGCGCGTCGCGCTCGCGCTCGGCGACGATGTCGTCGACGGCCGCCGACCTGGTCGCCGCCGCTCCCCGCAACCATGCCTCTCGTTCGGACGCGTAAGCCTCCTCGGCCCGCACGAGTGCCCCGTCGACATAGCCGAAGATCCAGCCGGTGGCCAATTCGATCGCCTTCGCCAGATCCGCCGGTTCGGGCTCGGCGGCGGCGATCCGCGCATACATCCACTGCCACACCAGCTCTTGGACCAGCCGGTAGATCCGCATCAGATCGGTCAGCGCCACCTGTGAGTGTGCCGCCGCCCGGGCGATCGCGGTCGTGGAGGGCGGCAGTTCTATCCGACGCGGGTCGGCGCCGGCCTCGATCACCTGCGCCAACTGGCGCAGACTGGCCTCGGTGCTGACCAGGTGCTCGACCGCCATCTGTTCATCGGGCAACAACTGGGGCAGCTCGGCGCGCACCCGGGCGACGGCTCGCGCGGACATCTCGTCGGCACCCGCACGCATCTCGGCGGCAATCGGCACCAGCACCCGCTGCCACACGCGATGCGCGCGCGCATCGTCGGGATCCGGCCACCGCAAGGCCATGGGCGGAATCTAGTCCGATTGTCACCTCGTCACAATGGCCGGCGCCGACGTTGGTTTTCGTCCACGAGACTGCGGCGGCGGTCCCGCCGTAGTTTGCCGACAAGACGAACGTCACCCGACCTCAAGGAATCCCGATGCATCTCATGTCCCCCCTCGACTCGACCTTCCTGCACGCCGAGTCCCGGGAGCACCCGCTGCACGTGGCCGGGCTTCAACTGTTCACGCCGCCGGCCGACGCAGGACCGGAGTTCGTACGCGAGACCTACGAGGCCATGCGCGGCAGCGAGGAACTGACCCCCACCTTTCGTCAGCGCCCCGCTGTCGCCCTGGGCGGAATCACCAACCTGGCGTGGGCATTCGACGATGCCGTCGACCTCGACTACCACGTGCGGCGCTCCGCGCTGCCGGCCCCGGGGCGAGTGCGCGAACTGCTCGAGCTCACCTCGCGGCTGCACGGCACGCTGCTCGACCGGCACCGACCGCTGTGGGAGATGCACGTGATCGAGGGGCTCGACGACGGGCGCTTCGCGATCTACACCAAGATGCACCATGGTGTCGTCGACGGGGTGTCCGCGCTGAACCTGCTGCAGGGCTCGCTGAGCCTCGATGCCGCGGACGCCGACGTCCAGGCGCCGTGGTCGATGCCGTCGCGGGCGACTGCGCACGCCGAGGCTGACGGGAGCCGGTTGCAGAAGCTCAGCGGTGCAGTGCAATCGACGGTCCGGCACGCCCTCTCGGCGGGTGTTCTGGCGCGGGCCGCGCTGTGGGAACAGCAGATGACCCTGCCGTTCCGGGCGCCGCGCACCATGCTGAACGTCCCCATCGGCGGCGCGCGCCGGTGCGCAGCCCAGTCCTGGTCGCTGGACCGGATCAAGGCCGTCAAGAACGCCGCCGGGGTGACCGTCAACGACGTCGTCCTCGCCATGTGCGCCGGCGCGCTGAAGAGCTACCTCATCGAGAATGACGCCCTGCCCGACGCCCCGCTGGTTGCCATGGTCCCGGTGAACCTACGGACCGCCCGCGACACCGACGGCGGCAACGTCGCCTCGGCTGTGCTGTGCACTCTCGCCACCGACCTCGAGGACCCCGCCCAGCGCCTGGCCACCATCGCGGCCTCGATGCGCGACAACAAGACCGTGCTCTCGCAGCTTCCGCGTTCCCAAGCGATCGCGATGGGGCTGACCACCACGCTGGCCCCTGCGCTGTTGAGTCTGATTCCCGGGATCGGTGCCGCCACCCCGCCGTCGTTCAACCTGTGCATCAGCAACGTACCGGGTGTTCAGCATCCGTTGTACCGCAACGGCGCCCGACTCGACGGCAACTACCCACTGTCGATGGTGGTGGACGGACAGGCACTCAACATCACGCTGGCCACCAGTGCCGACAGCCTCGATTTCGGGCTGGTCGGCTGCCGCCGGGCCGTTCCGCACCTGCAGCGGCTACTCGGCCACCTGGAGACCTCGCTCAAAGACCTGGAGTGTGCTGTCGGTCTGTGAGGGTGACGGGTGGCGTGAGAACGTATCCCGATGGTTCACAGCGCCGATCGCCCCGGTGCGAGTCCCGACGAACCCTGCCCGTGCGGCAGTGCCGCGGCCGCGGCGCAGTGCTGCCTGCCCCTGGTGCGGGGTGAGCGGCAGGCGGGCACGGCCGAGGAACTGATGCGCTCGCGCTATACCGCCTTCGCGCTCGGCGACGCCGACCACCTCTGGCGTACCTGGCATCCGCGGACGCGCCCCGAGCAGGTGACGATCGACCCCGGGGTGGTGTGGACGGGCCTGGAGATCATCGAGGCCGCGCCCGACGAGGTGGAGTTCCGGGCGTCTTATGCGGACAGCCAACGAACCGGGACGCTGCATGAGCGGTCCCGGTTCGCTGTGAGAGCCCGTCGCTGGTTCTACGTCGACGGGGATGTGTTCGAGTGACCGTCAGCCGATGAGGCCGGCCGGATCGGTGTAGGGCAGGCCCAGATCGGTGGCCACCTGCTCGGATAGCAGTCCGCCCTCGTGCGTCGACAGGCCCTTGGCCAGGGCGCCGTCGCCGCGGCACGCCTCCTGCCAGCCCTTGTCGGCGAGCTTGAGAACGTACGGCATGGTGGCGTTGGTGAGTGCGTAGGTGGAGGTGCGCGGCACGGCGCCGGGCATATTGGCCACGCAGTAGAACACCGTGTCGTGCACGGGGAACGTGGGATCGTCGTGCGTGGTCGGGCGCGAATCCTCGAAGCAGCCGCCCTGATCGATCGCGATGTCGACCAGCACCGCGCCCGACTTCATCGCCGCGACTGTCGAATTGGTGACCAGCTTGGGTGCCTTCGCGCCGGGGATCAGCACGGCGCCGATCACCAGGTCGGCCTCCTTGACCGCGGTCTCCAGGTCGAGCCGCGAGGAGTACCGGGTCTCGATGGCCCCGCCGTACTCGGCGTCGATCTTGCGCAGGATGTTGATGTTGAGGTCGAACACGGTGACGTGTGCGCCCATGCCCCAGGCGACGGCGGCGGCGTTGTCACCGGCCATCCCGCCGCCGATCACCACGACCTTGGCCGGAGCCACACCGGGCACGCCGCCCATCAGGACGCCGCGACCGCCCTGCGTGCGCATCAGGTGGTAGGCGCCGACCTGCGCCGAGAGCCGGCCGGCGACCTCGCTCATCGGGGCGAGCAGAGGCAGCGCGCCGTCTGCGGTCTGGACGGTCTCGTAGGCGATGGAGGTGGTGCCGGAGGCCAGCAGCGCATCGGTGCACGGCTTGGAAGCGGCGAGGTGCAGGTAGGTGAACAGCGTCTGGCCCGAGCGCATCTTGGCGTACTCCGGCTCGATCGGCTCCTTGACCTTGAGCAGCAGATCGGCCTCGGCCCACACCTCGTCGGCGGTGTCGACGATCTGCGCGCCGGCGCCTTTGAAGTCGGTGTCGGTGATCGCCGAACCGGCGCCGGCGCCGGCCTGGATCAGCACCTCGTGGCCGCGGTGCACCAACTCGGCCACACCCGCGGGCGTGATCGCGACCCGGTACTCGTTGTTCTTGATCTCGGTCGGCACACCGACACGCATTGTTACTCCTCGAATCGTCGAAAGGGTTACGTCGATTGTGAAGAACTATCGGTAGCAACACAATAATACTGACGATAATTCGCTACGATCCCGCTATGGCAGAGGAATCATCGGAGCGATCCGTTCCGCGAAACCCGGCTCCGAAGGATGTTCGAGCCGCCATCGACGATGTCGACCGGCGCATCCTGACCGCCCTGCACGACGACGCGCGGATACCCAACAGCGCGCTGGCCGACCTGGTGGGTATCGCCGCATCGACCTGCCACGGCCGGGTGCGCCGGCTGCAGGAGCTGGGCGTGATCCGCGGGTTCTACGCCGACATCGATCCCTCGGCGATCGGGCTCACCCTGCAGGCGATGATCTCGGTTAGCCTGCAGGCCAACGCGCGCGGCAAGATACGCAACTTCATCGGCCAGATCCGGCGCAAGCCGCAGGTGATGGACGTGTACTTCCTCGCCGGTGCCGACGACTTCCTGTTGCACGTCGCCGCGCGCGACACCGACGACCTGCGGTCGTTCGTCGTGGAGAACCTCAACGCCGACGCCGACGTCGCCGGCACACAGACGTCGCTGATCTTCGAGCATCTGCGCGGCGCGTCCCCGCTGTGAGCGTCAGCCCACGACGAAAGTGCGCAGCCAGGCGAACCATGCGTCCATGCCCTCGCCGGTCTTGGCGCTGACCGGCAGGATGACCGCACCCGGGTTCACCTGCCGGATGCGCTCGGTGTAGGTCGCGACGTCGGCGTCGAGGTAGGGGGCCAGGTCGATCTTGTTGAGCAGCACCACGTCCACGGCGCGGAACATCACCGGGTACTTCAGCGGCTTGTCCTCGCCCTCGGTGAGCGAGTAGACCATCACCTTGGCGTTCTCACCCACGTCGAATTCGGCCGGGCACACCAGGTTTCCGACGTTCTCGATGATCACCAGGTCCAGCCCGGGCAGGTCCAACCCGGCCAGTGCGCGGCTCACCATCGGCGCGTCGAGGTGGCACTCCCCGCCGAAACCGTTGTCGGTGTTGAGAAGTGAGATCTGCGCGCCGCGCCCGGACAGCCGGGCGGCGTCCAGGTCGGTGGCGATGTCGCCCTCGATGATGCCGACGGCCACGTCGCCGGCGAGTTCGTCGAGCGTGGCGGCGAGCACGGCGGTCTTGCCCGAGCCGGGGGAACTCATCATGTTCAGCGATCTGATCCCGTTGCGGGCGAAGGCTTCCCGGTTGCCCGCCGCGCGCACGTCGTTCTCGGAGAAAATCGCCTCGAGGACGTCGACCCGCTGGGTGGCGGTCTGGTAGCCGCTGTGGTCGCCGTGCCCGTGCGCCCCGTCGTGGTCGCCGTCGTGGTCGTGGTCGTGGCTGTGCACGGTGCCGTCGTCGTGGCGGTGGAACCTACCCATGGTGGGCCTCGGTTGCTTCGTGGGACCGGATGTCGATCGAGGTCACCAGGAACTCCTCGCCGCGCACCACCGCGACGTCGCCGCTCCCGCAGGCCGGGCAGCGCACCGACCACCGGGACGTGATCTCCGATTCCCGGCCGCACGCTCGGCAGCTCACCGCGGCGGGCACCTGCTCCAACTCCAGGACGGCGTCACCCAGACCCTCGTGTTCGGCCGCGATCGTCCAGCAGAACAGCAGCGATTCGGCAACCACCTGCCGCAGCGCTCCGACGCGCACCCGCACCACCTCGACCGGGCGGCCGTCGGCGTGGGTACGCACCACGCCGGCGATGGCGTGACACAGCGACAGTTCGTGCACGGGCGCCAGCGTAATCCCGACGGGGCGTCGGAAATGCGCAGAAGTCTGTGCGAGATTTCGATAGTTGGGTTCGGTGCGCGGAGATAGCCTGAGGGCACTGAGGTTCGAGGAGTCCGCGCCATGAGCGCACACACGCGCGTACGGCTGAGCATCACCGGCGTGGTCCAGGGAGTGGGGTTCCGCCCCACGGTCGCGCGGATCGCCGCTGCGCACCGGCTGGGCGGGTTCGTGCTCAACGACGCGGGATCGGTGCAGTGTGAACTCGAGGGGCCCGGCGTGCGTGTTGAGGCGGCGCTCCAGGATCTGCGCGACGCCCCGCCGCCGCTGGCGCACGTCGACACGTTCGTGGTGACCACCCGCCCGCTCCTCGGGGAACGGGTGTTCCGCATCCTCGACAGCGCCCCGGGCGGTGACGACGGCAGGCGGACCCTCGTCTCGCCCGACATCGCGACGTGCCCGGACTGCCTGCGGGAGTTGTTCGACCCGGCCGACCGGCGGCACCGCCACCCCTTCATCACGTGCACGAACTGCGGGCCGCGCTACACGGTGATCACCGACCTGCCCTACGACCGCCCGGCCACCACGATGGCGGACTTTCCGATGTGTCCGACGTGCGCCGCGGAGTACCGCGACCCTGCCGACCGGCGCTATCACGCCCAGACCATCGCCTGCCCCGAGTGCGGGCCGCGGCTGACCTGGCACGGTTCGCACGGTGGCGGCTCCGCCCTGGATTCGGCCGCGGCCGCGCTGCGGGACGGACTGATCGTCGCGATCAAGGGCATCGGCGGCTACCACCTGGCGTGCCGCGCGGACGACGACGCCGCCGTCGCCCGGTTGCGGCAGCGCAAGAATCGGCCCGCCAAGCCGTTCGCAGTGATGGTGGCCGACCTCGACCACGCGCGGCGGATCTGCGTCGTCGACGACTCGGCGGCGCGGTCACTGACCTCGCCTGCCGCACCCATCGTGCTGCTCGCGGCGCACCCGGGCACGGTGAGCGACGAGGTGGCGCCGCACCTCCGCGACCTCGGGGTGATGCTCGCGTATTCGCCCGTCCACCACCTGCTCTTCGCCGACCTCGACGTGCCGGCACTGGTGATGACCTCGGCCAACCAGGGCGGCTCGCCGATCGTCTACCGCACCGAGGATCTGGGATGGATCGACGGACTGGCCGACGCGGTGCTCGACCACGACCGCCCCATCCACGTGCCCTGCGAGGACTCGGTCGTGAGCATCGACGCGGACGGAAACGAGTTGCCGCTGAGGCGATCTCGCGGCTTCGCGCCGCTGCCCGTCCCGCTCGGCGCCGGCGGAGCGCCGTGCATCCTGGCCACCGGCGGCGACCTGAAGACCACGTTCGCGCTGACCGGCGGCCAGGGCCGGGCGCATCTGTCGTCGCATCTGGGGGACATGGCCGACCCGCGCACGCAGGGCTGCTTCGCCGCGACGGTGCACCATCTTTCGTTCCTGACCGGGAGCGTGCCGGAGGTCGTCGTCCACGATGCGCATCCGGGGTACGCGACGACGCGGTGGGCGCAGCGCCACGGCGGTCGGCTGATCGCGGTGCAACACCACCACGCCCACGCCATGTCGCTGCTGGCCGAACACCGGCGCCTCGGCGACCCGATGCTCGCTGTGGCCTTCGACGGCACCGGGTTCGGTACCGACGGCACGATCTGGGGCGGCGAGCTGCTCGCCGTCACCGGCCCCGCCGAGTTCACCCGGGTCGGCCACCTGGCGCCGTTCCGGCTGCCCGGCGGCGACGGCGCCGTCCGGTCCCCGGCCCGGATCGCAGTCGACCTGCTCCGGCGCGCCGGCATCGATCCGGCGGGCGACCTGCCACCGGTGGCCGCGCTCGGAGCGCGGGGCATGCACATCCTGACCCAGCAGCTGGACCGCGAGGTGGGATGCGTGGCGACCACCAGCATGGGCCGGCTCTTCGACGCAGTGTCCAGCCTGCTCGGGGTGTGCCAGCTCGTGACCTACGAGGGTCAGGCGGCTGTCGAACTCGAGCACCTGGCCCGGGCGGGGCGGGACAGCATGGCGGCGGACTTCGACGTGTCGGCCGGTGTGCTCGACCCGGCGCCGCTGATGCGGTGCCTGGTCGACGGTGTGCGCGCCGGGGCGGCACGCGCCGACCTGGCGCGGCTGTTCCATGACGCCGTCATCCGCGCGACGGTGCGCGCCGCCGGCGACGCGGCAACCGGGGTGGGGATCCCCACCGTGGGCCTGACCGGCGGCGTGTTCGCCAATCGCCTGCTGCTGGCCGGGATCGCGGCCGGACTGCGGGCGCGAGGACTGGAGGTGCTCACCCACCGGGTGGTGCCGTGCAACGACGGCGGGCTCGCGCTCGGGCAGGCGGCAGTGGCCGCGCTGTCCGTGTCGCCGGGTGCGCTGCGGGAAAGGAGTGAGCCATGTGCCTCGGTATCCCCGGGAAGGTGATCGACATCTGGGAGGAGGCCGGGACGCGGATGTCCACGGTCGAATTCGGGGGCACCACCAAAACGGTGTGCCTGGCGTATCTGCCCGACATGCAGGTCGGCGAATACACCATCGTGCATGCGGGTTTCGCGATCACGCGGCTCGACGAGGCGTCGGCGCACGAGACCTTGCGCATGTTCGCCGAACTGGGGGTGCTCGACGAGGAACTCGCCGGTGAGCAGCCGCTCGCGAGGAGGGATCCGGCGTGAAGTACCTCGACGAGTTCCGCGATCCGGTGGCGGCCCGGACGTTGGTCGACGCGATCCGCCGCCGCGCCACCCGGCCGTGGACCGTGATGGAAGTGTGTGGCGGTCAGACGCATTCGATCATCCGCAACGGTATCGACCAGCTTCTCGACGGCGCGGTGGAGTTCATCCACGGACCGGGCTGCCCGGTGTGCGTCACCCCGCTGGAGATGATCGACCGGGCATTGGAGATCGCTTCGCGCGACGACGTGATCTTCTGCTCGTTCGGGGACATGCTGCGGGTGCCGGGCAGCAGCCGGGACCTGTTCGCGGTGCGGGCCCGCGGCGGCGACGTCCGGATCGTCTATTCACCGTTGGACGCCACCCGGGTGGCCGCCGACAACCCCGACAAACAGGTGGTGTTCTTCGGCGTCGGCTTCGAGACCACCGCGCCGGCCAACGCCATGGCGGTGGTGCACGCGCAGCGGCTGGGGCTGACGAACTTCTCGATGCTGGTCTCGCACGTGCTGGTGCCGCCGGCGATGACCGCGATCCTGTCCTCGCCGACCAACCGCGTGCAGGGCTTCCTCGCCGCCGGCCACGTGTGCTCGGTGATGGGCACGGCCGAATACCAGCCTCTGGTCAAGGAGTACGGGGTGCCGATCGTCGTGACTGGCTTCGAGCCGCTCGACCTGCTCGAGGGCGTCCGTCAGGTGGTCGAACTGCTGGAGGAGGGCACGCCCGCGCTGCGCAACGCCTATCCGCGCGCGGTCAGCGCCGAGGGCAACGAGGTGGCGCAGCAGACCCTCGCCGACGTCTTCGCCGTCACCGACCGGCAGTGGCGCGGCATCGGGATGATCCCCCGATCGGGATGGACGCTGTCGCCCCGCTACGCCGATTTCGACGCCGAGCGCCGCTTCGGGGTCGCCCATCTGCAGGTCGCCGAATCCGCCGAATGCCACAGCGGGGAAGTGCTGCAGGGGCTGCTGAAGCCCAACGAGTGTCCGGCGTTCGGCCGCACCTGCACCCCGCGCACGCCGCTCGGCGCGACGATGGTGTCCAGTGAGGGGGCGTGCGCGGCGTACTACCAGTTCCGCAGGCTCGAAGCCGCGGCCACCCATGTCTGAGACCCCGGTGTCGGTCGACCCCGCCGACTGGGTGTGCCCGCTCCCGCTGCGGGAGACCCGGCGGGTGGTGCTCGGCCATGGCGGGGGAGGTGTGCTGTCCGAGGAGCTGATCGAGAACCTGTTCCTGCCGGCATTCGGCGGCGCCGCGGGTCCGTCGCGGGATTCGGCGGTGCTGCACACCGGAACCGGCCGCATCGCGCTGACCACCGACTCCTACGTCGTGCAGCCGCTGTTCTTCCCCGGCGGCAACATCGGCGACCTCGCGGTCAACGGCACTATCAACGACCTCGCCTGCAGCGGCGCCCAACCGATCGGGCTCACCGCCGGCTTCATCATCGAGGAGGGGCTGGAACTCGACGTGCTGGGCGCCGTCGCCGCGACGATGGGCAAGGCGGCTGCCGCAGCCGGGGTGCCGATCGTCACCGGTGACACCAAGGTCGTCGGAAAGGGCGGCGCCGACCAGCTTTTCGTCAACACCGCCGGTGTCGGCGTCGTGCCGGACGGCGTCGACATCGGGCCGGAACGCGCGCGGCCGGGCGACGTGGTGATCGTGTCCGGCGACATCGGCGAGCACGGCGTGGCGATCATGAGCGTGCGCGAGGGCATCGACTTCGGCACCGTGGTGCGTACCGACAGCGCCCCGCTGCACCGGCTGGTGGCCGCCATGCTCGCCGCCGCCGGCCCGGCGGCGGTGCACACGTTGCGCGACCCGACCCGCGGCGGTCTGGTGGCATCGGTCGTCGAGATCGCCCGGGCCGCCTCGGTGGGGGTCCAGCTCGACGAGGCCGCGATCCCGGTGCCCGAGACCGTGGCTTCGGCCTGCTCCTTTCTGGGCCTCGATCCGTTGCAGGTCGCAAACGAGGGCAAGCTGGTCGCATTCGTGGCGCCCGAGCACGCCGAGGCGGTGCTGGCCGCGATGCGCGCGCACCCCGACGGCGCCGCATCCGCGGTGATCGGCAAGGTCGTCGACGAGCACCCCGGGATGGCGGTGGCCCGGACCCCGTTCGGTACCACGCGGGTGGTGGAACGCGAACTCGGCGAACAGCTTCCGCGGATCTGCTGACGCTCAGCGGCGCAGCGTCTCCGACGGCGCCTCACCCCAGCGTTTACGGTATTCGACGGAGAAGCTGCCGAGGTGGTGGAAGCCCCAACGTTCCGCCACGGCTGTCACCGTCACCCCGTCGGACGGGATCGCATCGGTGAGTTCCTCGTGCACCCGCTCGAGGCGGCGCTCGCGCACGAACGCCATCGGCGACATGCCCAGCTCCGAGCGGAAACCCTGCTGGATCGACCGCACACTCATGTGCACCGCGTTGGCCAGCGACTCCATCGTGATCCGCTCGGCGAGGTGGTCGTCGATGAAGTCCATGGCCTGCTGGATGACCGTGCGGCGCGGATCGGGCGACGACGGCTGGGTGATGTCGGCGTGGTAGTTCGACGGCTGCAGATAGAGCAGGCTGCTCATCACCAGTTCCTCGACCGGGCCGATGGCCCGCCCCTTCTGGATCAGCGAACCGGCGTGGTAGACCTCCGTGTGCACCAGTTGCACCGCGGCGTGCCAGCGCATCGCCGCCTCGGTCGCCAGATCGAACTCGGGCTCGAACACCAAGGGGCGCACCAGGTTTCGTCCGATGAGCCGGGTCACGTGGGCGGACATCGCCTGCGCCTCGATCCGGATCAGCAGCTGCGGGGTGTCGACGCCGAGCTCCAGACGCAGCGGCACTCCAGGGCTCGAGACCAGTGACCGCATGGTGTTGGCCTGGAATGTCGAAGACGGGTGGACGACGGTGGCGACCCCGTTCATCGGCATGTGCACCGCGTAGTAGCGGCCGGATTCGGGGATGTCGATCGTCGCGGGGACGTGCAGGTCGACGTAGAGCATGCTGACGTTGCGCAGCCGCACGCCGTGCATCGTGGCCGCGAACCGATCGGCCTCGGCGGGATCCACGGTGAGGGCCAGCGGGGACAGCGCGCGACCCATCAGCCGTGTCGCCTTGGCGATGTCCTCGGTGTAGAAGATCTCGTGGTCGGTCAGTGCGGGCGGGACGCCGCGCGATCGCACCTTGCGACGCACCGGGTCGCTGGTGCGGCGGATGTCGATGAAGCCGAGACGGGTCAGACGCGACATCAGAACTGGTGCGGAGGATTGAGGAAGGAAAGGCTAACTTCGCAGTCGGCTATGGTAATTCGCGTCCGCAAGGCAAGACTCCTAAACATCGGTCTCGCTTCAGCGTAACCATCTGTGCGCAATCCTGATAGGAGTTGCGCGAAAGCGATAGGCAGGGCGAGCACCGCTGGGTACGTTGGGGCTGTTCCCCCGATCAGGGGAGTCCGCCAGGGAGGTCGAGCATGGGCACCAACGGTGAAGCGAGCGCTCCCGTCCTGGAACCGGCCCCTCTCGCCGGGCCTTCGGCCACCCTGCGGGAACGACTCGACGACCCCCGCGTCGCCGACGCCCTCAACACGTTGCTCGAGCATGCCGATCTCCTCGCGGTGCTCGTCACCGGCCTGGACGGTTTCGTGCGCCGCGGCGACGACATCACCGCGAACCTGACGTCGGCGCTGGGCGAGCTCAAGGGGCAATCCGTTGAGCTGGGCCAGTTGTCGTCGAGCCTGGCGCAGTTGTCGGGCGGGCTGGTGCACGCGGCGCCGGCCATCACCACGCTGCTGAACTCGCCGCTGACCGACCCGCAGGGCGCCGAGGTGATCGCCGCGCTGGGCGACGCCATGGTGTCGGCGCGCACGTCCGTCCCGCCGGCGCCCCGCGGGGTGCGCGGCCTGTGGAAGACGTTGCGCGGCGCGGCCAAAGACCCCGATGTGGCACGTGGTGTGGCGTACCTGCTCGAGGTGGCTCGCGTCTTCGGACGACGAGTCTGACAACACTCACGCACAACAGAATTCGCTCCGGAGGTCCGCGTCGCCGACGCCTCCGGTGATGGAGAGGAGTCCTCATGGCATCGGTGCTGTGGTTCCAGGGTGGTGCCTGTAGCGGCAACACCATGTCGTTCCTCAACGCGGAGGAACCGAACGTCGTCGACCTGATCGTCGACTTCGGGCTGGATCTGCTGTGGCATCCGTCGCTGGGGCTCGAACTCGGCCAGAACGCCCAGAAGGTCTTCTACGACTGCGCCAGAGGCGAACGGCCACTGGACATCTTCGTGTTCGAGGGCACCGTGATGGAGGCCTACGGCGGACGCGCCGACATGTTCGCCGACCGTCCGATGAAGGACTGGGTCACCGATCTGGCCGGTGCCGCCCAGATCGTCGTCGCCATCGGTGACTGTGCCTGCTGGGGCGGCATTCCGGCGATGGAACCCAACCCGTCCGGCTCGACGGGGCTGCAGTTCCACAAGCGCGAGAAGGGCGGATTCCTCGGGCCCGACTTCCGGTCGAAGATGGGCCTGCCCGTCATCAACGTGCCCGGCTGCCCGGCCCATCCGGACTGGATCACCCAGATCCTGGTCGCGCTGGCCACCGGCCGCGCCGGCGACATCACCCTCGACGATCTGCATCGTCCCGAGACGTTCTTCAAGACCTTCACCCAGACCGGCTGCACCCGCGTGCAGTTCTTCGAGTACAAGCAGTCGACGCTGTCGTTCGGCGAGGGCACCCGAACTGGCTGCCTCTTCTACGAATTCGGCTGTCGCGGGCCGATGACGCATTCGCCGTGCAACCGCATCCTGTGGAACCGGCAGTCGTCGAAGACGCGGGCCGGTATGCCCTGCCTCGGCTGCACCGAGCCCGAGTTCCCGCACTTCGACCTCGCTCCGGGAACGCTGTTCAAGACCCAGAAGGTCAGCGGCATGATCCCCAAGGAAGTGCCCGAGGGAACCGACCACCTCACCTACATGGGGCTGGCGGCGGCCGCGCGTATCGCGGCGCCGCAGTGGTCCAAAGAAGACATGTTCGTGGTCTGAGACCACATCTCGATGATTGGGAAGGACCCTTCATGACGTCACAATTGGATCTGTTCGTCAGCCCGCTGGGCCGCGTCGAGGGCGACCTCGATGTGCGCGTCACGATCGAGGACGGGGTCGTCACCTCGGCCTGGACCGAGGCCGCGATGTTCCGCGGCTTCGAGATCATCCTGCGCGGCAAGGATCCTCAGTCCGGGCTGGTGGTGTGCCCGCGCATCTGCGGCATCTGCGGAGGCAGCCACCTGTACAAGTCGGCCTACGCGCTCGACACGGCGTGGCGAACCCACATGCCGCACAACGCCACGCTGATCCGCAACATCTGTCAGGCCTGCGAGACGCTGCAGTCGATTCCGCGCTACTTCTATGCGCTGTTCGCGATCGACCTGACGAACAAGAACTACGCGAAGTCCTCGCTGTACGAGGAGGCGGTGCGCCGGTTCGCGCCCTATGTCGGCACCAGCTACCAGCCCGGTGTGGTGTTGAGCGCCAAGCCCGTCGAGGTGTACGCGATCTACGGCGGGCAGTGGCCGCATTCGAGTTTCATGGTGCCCGGCGGGGTGATGTGCGCGCCGACGCTGTCGGACGTGACTCGCTCGATCGCGATTCTCGAGCACTGGAACGACGCGTGGCTGGAAGGTCAGTGGCTGGGCTGCTCGGTGGACCGCTGGCTGGAGAACAAGACCTGGAACGACGTGCTCGCCTGGGTCGACGAGAACGAGGCGCAGTACAACAGCGACTGCGGCTTCTTCATCCGCTACTGCCTCGACGTCGGACTCGACAAGTACGGCCAGGGCGTCGGCAATTACCTCGCCACCGGAACGTATTTCGAGCCGTCGCTCTACGAGAACCCCACCATCGACGGCCGCAACGCGGCGCTGATCGGGCGCTCCGGGGTGTTCGCCGGCGGGCAGTACTACGAGTTCGACCAGGCCAACGTCCGCGAGGACGTCACCCACTCCTTCTATCAGGGCGACCGCCCGCTACATCCGTTCGACGGCGAGACCATCCCGCTCGACCCGGAGCAGGGGCGCAAGCAGGGCAAGTACAGCTGGGCCAAGTCGCCGCGCTACGCCGTCGGCGACCTGGGCAACATCCCGCTCGAGGCGGGCCCGCTGGCCCGCCGGATGGCCGCGGCCGGTCCCAACGCGGCGGCGCACCAGGACGACGACCCGCTGTTCGGCGACATCTTCAACACCATCGGTCCGTCGGTGATGGTGCGCCAGCTCGCGCGGATGCACGAGGCGCCGAAGTACTACAAGTGGGCCCGGCAGTGGCTCGATGCGCTGGAGCTCAAGGAGAGCTTCTACACCAAGCCGACCGAGTACGCCGAGGGCAAGGGCTTCGGGTCCACCGAGGCGGCCCGCGGTTCGCTGTCGGACTGGATCGTCCTCGAGGACAACAAGATCAAGAACTATCAGGTGGTGACCCCGACGGCGTGGAACATCGGTCCGCGCGACGGCTCGGAGGTCCTCGGCCCGATCGAACGGGCGCTCGTCGGGTCCCCGATCGTCGACGCCGAAGACCCTGTGGAGCTCGGCCACGTCGCCCGCAGCTTCGACTCGTGCCTGGTGTGCACGGTGCACGCCTACGACGGCAAGACCGGCCGGGAACTGAACAAGTTCGTCATCAACGGGATGGTGTGAGCTGCCCTCTGCAGAGGTGAACGCAGGCGCGGACAACCCGGCGGCGCCCCTCCAGCCGCCGGGTTGTCACGTGCTGGTGATCGGCTGCGGCAACCTGCTGCGCGGCGACGACGGCGTGGGCCCGGTGCTGGTCCGTCACCTGTGGGAGCGCGGTGTGCCCGAGGGCGCCAAGCTGGTCGACGGTGGTACCGCCGGCATGGACGTCGCGTTCCAGATGCGCGGCGCGCGGCAGGTGGTGATCGTCGACGCCGCTGCCACCGGTTCGGCGCCGGGCACGACGTTCCGGGTGCCCGGCGAAGAGCTCGCCGAGCTTCCGCCGCTGCAGGGCTTGCACACCCATTCGTTCCGGTGGGACCACGCGATCGCGTTCGCCCGCTGGGCACTGGGGGAGGACTGCCCGACCGACATCACGGTGTTCCTGATCGAGGTCGCGGGCGTCGAGATGGGCGCCGACCTGTCCGAGCCGGTGTCCGCGGCGATGGAACAGGTCATCGCGCTGATCGAGCGCGACTATCTCGGGCCGCTGCGGCCCGAGGCCCCCCGCGAGGTGACCGTCGAGTTCACCGTCGACGGGTATCTGCGGCTCGACGCCGCGACCGCCGCCGCCCGGTTCCCGTCCGACGCGGTGGCCGCCGTGCTGCGCGACGGCGCCCTGTGGCTGATCCCGCTGCGCGGTCCGCGCAGCGGCGGCCTGCTGCTCAAGCAGCGCACCCCCGCCGGGGACAGGTCCGTCCTGGTCAGCGAGTTGTTGAGGGAGACTCCCCTGCGCGGCGTTCATCGCGCATGCTGGGACGATGAGCAATCCGCGATGCGCATCGAGGTGCCGGCCCGCGAGGAGCGGGACACGTGATCGCCATGGTTGATCAAGAACACCCCCTGGACAGGCCGCGGACCGTGGTACGCCCCGACAGCTCGGCCGCGGAGGCCCGCGCGGTCGACACCGTGGTCGTGCCCGACCGCGGACAGTGGGCCGTGGAGATCGTCGTGGTGTTCGACGACGGCGTGGTCCGCAAACGGATCAACACCCACCGCACGCGCCGGCGCGCCGACCTGGCCGCCGACCTCATCAAGCGCGCCGCGGAGCGCGATCTGTCGTGAAACGCAGGGGAGGGCCGTGACCGATATCGCCGTCGAACCGACCGAGGCGGGCGCCGGGCTGGTGGCGCGCCCGCAACCGCTGGGCGTGTTCGGGCTTCCCCTGGGATACCTGCTGATCCCCGCCGGACAGGACACCGACGCGGCGCGCGTCGCCCTGGTCTCGGGATGCCTGCCCGATGTCTGGCCCGAGCGCATGGCCGCCCACCGGTACGTCCACGACGGTGACCGCGACGCCGCGCTGGCCGCGCTGACCGGTGACGATCCGGTGTCGCGCTACAACCGCTTCGTCCTCGACCCGGATGGCGTCTCGCCCGACGTCGTGCGCGCCGGTCTCGGCGAGCTCGGGGTGCTCGTCGACGTGGTGCTGTTCGTGCTCGGACGCAGCGACACCGTGCCCGACGCCGAGGGCCTCGACGGCGAACTGGCAGCCACCGTTCTGGCGGTCGCGGCGTCGGCCGCCGTCGACGCGCACGCACCGACCGAAGCCGTGGCGATCCTCGATACCGCCGCGCAGGCGGCGACGCCGGTGAGCCGCGCCTTGGCCGGCGTGCTGGCGGGTGCGGCGGCGGGGCTGTGCCGCGACGCGGGCGACCCGTCCGCGGTGGGCCGGTTCGAGCGCGCGCTGACGCTGCTGGGCGGCGCCGACGGACTCAAGGTCGCCCGTGCCGAACTGCACCTGGCCGCGGCGGGTGTGCTGCACGAGCAGGCCGCGCAGCGGCCAGAGCTGATGCCTTCCGCGATCCCGCACTATCACTCGGCGCTGCAGCTGATCCGGCGCGAGGATGCGCCGCTGCTGTGGGCGTCCGGTCACGCCGACCTGGCGACGGCCTACCTGACGATGCCGATGGTGGAAGCCTCCAGCCAGTTGCGGTTGGGCATAGCCGCACAGTCGCTGCGTCAGGCGCTGACCGTGTTCACCCGCGACGAGCATCCGCAGCGGTGGGCGAGCGTCCAGCTCAATCTCGCGAACTCATTGGTGTACACCCCTTCTCGGCATCGTGAGGAGAATCTGGTGGAGGCGGTCGAGATCTACGAGGCCGTTCTCGAAGCCCGCGACCGCGAGACCGACCCGAGCGGGCGCGCCCGGGTGCTGGCCAACCAGGGCAACGTGCTCGCCCACCTCGGCGTGTTCGACCAGGCGAAGGCGAAACTCTACGAGGCGCGGTTCCTGTTCGAGGAACTCGGGGACACCGATGCGGTGCGCTCGGTGCGCGGTGTGCTCGACGAGATCTCCCGGGAGGGGGCGCGATGACGCTCACCGACACCACGGATCTCGACACGCTCGCCGGGCGGGTCGACGCCGCGGTCGCGGCGCTGGCCGATCTGGACCCCGCCGCGCGGGCTGCGGCCGAGGAACTCAAAGCCGCGCTGGAGGCCATCCACCGCGCCGGGTTGACGACGATCGTGTCGCGGATGCGGGCCGACGACGGCGCACGCCCGTTGCTGTTCGACCTGGTCGACGACCCAGTGGTGCGGATGCTGCTGACGCTGCACGGCATCATCCGGCCCGACCCGGTCACGCTGGCCGAGCGCGCGCTGGCCGCGGTGCGTCCGCAGCTCCACAGCCACGGGGGCGACGTCGCGCTCGTCCGCATCGAGGACGGCGTCGCCTTCGTGCGTCTCGAGGGTGCCTGCAACGGATGCTCGATGTCCTCGGTGACGCTGCGCGAGCTCGTGGAAACTGCTTTGCGGCAGGGTGTTCCGTCGCTGCGCGCGGTCGAGGTGGTGCCCGCCGAGCCGTCACCGGCGGTGATCCCGGTCGAGGCGCTGCGGATGCCGCCGCGCCCGGCCGACGACGGCTGGGTCAAGGTGATCCGCGCGGAATCGGTCCCGGTCGACGGGATCACGGTGCCCGCCGACGGCGTCATCGTGATCAACATCGGGCAGCGGCTGGCGGCGTACCGCAACGAATGCGCGCACGAGGCGCTACCGCTCGACGAGGCGATCCTCGACGCGTCCGCGGGAACGCTGACCTGCCCGTGGCACGGCTTCTGCTATGACGCGACGTCGGGGGAGTGCCTGTCGGCGCCCGGCGTGCAACTCGAACAACTGCCGCTGCGGATCGACAACGGAGATGTCTGGGTTCGGACCGGCCGATGAGTCGCTACACGGTGCGGCACACCGTGGCGGGCCGTCCCGCCGGGCAGATGCCGACCGCGGTACTGGCTGATGACCGCGGCGGCGGTTGGCGACCGCAGACCTGGCTGGGTGCACCCGCCCCGGGTGGTCTCGCGCTGCCGCAGGCGATGCCGAGCATGTCGTGGATGTATTCGCCCCGTGGGGTTTTCGTCGACGACGATCACGTCGTGGTCGCCGACTCCGGCAACCATCGGGTCCTGATCTGGCACGGTGTCCCGCAGGCCGACGAGCAGCCGGCCGACGTGGTGCTCGGTCAGCCCGACGGCGGTACCGAGGGCCGCGCGGCGGGCGGTCGCGGACCCGAGCGCGGCATGAACCTGCCGACCGGCGTCGCGATCGTCGACGGGCGGCTGATCGTCGCCGACGCCTGGCATCATCGGATCCTGATCTGGAACGTGGTGCCGCAGTCCGACGACGTCGCGCCGGATGTGGTGATCGGTCAGCCCGACAGCGCTTCGGTGGACCCGAATGCGGGCGGCGAGTGCTCGGCGGGAACGCTTTATTGGCCGTTCGGTTTCGCGGTGCTCGGTGGGCGGTTCTGGGTGGCCGATACCGGCAATCGGCGGGTGCTGGGATTCAGCGGCGGTGTGCCGGAGCCGGGACAGGCCGCCGACATCGTGCTCGGGCAACCGTCACCGAGTGGCCGCGAGGAGAATCGAGGTGCGGCGGCGGGCCCGTCGAGTTTCCGGTGGCCGCACGCGATCACCGGCACGCCGGACCTGCTGCTGGTGGCCGACGCGGGCGATCACCGGGTACTGGGCTGGTCGCCGCACCCGGTCGTCGATACGCCGGCGAATTCCGTTCTGGGACAGCCGGACTTCGTCACCGCGCAGGAGTGGCCCTACGGCCCGCACACCGGTGACCGGTTCCGATTCCCGTACGCGGTGGATTACGACGGCGAGCTCCTGGTGGTCGCCGATACCGCCAACAACCGCATCCTGATGTGGGACGGGCTGCCGGAGGAGCCGCTCGGTGGCCGGCCCGCCGACCATGTGCTGGCGCAACCCGACTTCGCGTCGAACGGCGAGAACCGGTGGGCGCTGGTCGGCCGCGACACGCTGTGCTGGCCCTACGGGTTGAGCCTGCATGGTGACCTGCTCGCGGTCGCGGATTCGGGGAACAACCGCGTGATGCTGTGGCGGCGATCGTGAGGCCGCGGATCATCCAGCAGGACAACCAGATCGGGTTCCACTGGGCGACCGCTGGCGGCCTGCCAACCACCTTGGTCGATCTCGTAGGTGACGACGACGAACCCGACCGCTTGGCGGCGACGCACCTCTCGGCGCTCGACGACGCGATGATCGATGCGGCGCGCCGGTTCGGCGAACTGCTGGGCGGGGGACGGCGGCCCACGCAGCAGGACCGCGAGGATCTCGCGGAGCTGTACCGGAGCCTGGACGATGCCTGCCTGGACTACGCGCGGGCCGTCGATGTACTCGACATGAGGCCCGACTCCCGGGCCGGCCGCATCATCGGCACGGCGGTGCTGATGTCGATCCTGGCGCGGCAGCCCTTGGACATGCTGGGGCCGGCGCCGTTGGACGGTGAGTTGCAGGAGCCGACGCTCGGTGTCGTCGGCGGCTACGGCGAGATGGTGTACGTCGACGCGGCCCGGCCCTGGAAGGGCAGCCGCTGGGTGGTGCGCACCGAGTCGGGCGCGCGGCTGCCGTTGACCCTGTCGATGCTGCTGTTCGACAGCTCAGGCACCAACCGGGATGCGGCGCGTACGGAACACATCGAGGCGTTGCGGGCGGTGACCTCTGCCGCGGCGCACCCCGATGCGGATCCCTACGGCGTGGCGTGCGCGCTGGACTGGTTGCTCTACGACTACCTGATGGCGCACCGCGACGGACCCGACAGTGCGGAGATCGTCTTCGCGAAAGGGCGGGACGGCGACGCCGGTGTCGTGGTGGCGGCCGCGGCCGCGTCGGTGGCGGCGCGGGCGACGTTCGATCCGGCGCTGGCCGTCAGGCGGGGGTGAGCGTGACGTTGTGCAGCGCGATCGCGACGTCGGTCGGCAGGATGTCGACGAACGTCGGCGTATCGCGCAAGGCGTCGCCGTTGCCGATGATGTTCCCCGGAGATGTTCCGGCACAGGGGAAGTCGCGGCACCGCAGCCAGAAGCCGGGCGGACTCTGGTATGGCTGCATGCTGGGTGACTGGTCCACCCGGTAGCGCCCCGGCGGGATGAATGTCGTGGCCCAGCCGTCGCGTGGTTGGGTGGTCACCCCGAAGACGCCGTTGCTGCCGTAGCTCGGCGCGGCCCCTGCCGGAGCTGCCAGCACACACGCGGATGCCACGGCACCGGCCGCGACGAGGGCGGCAACGTCGACGTTCATGCCGCCGAGCGTAACCGGGCTGTCGGCTCACGCGGCGTCGAACGTGACCAGGTCGATGCTGAGTCGGCCTTCGAGCAAGCTGATGCGTTGTCGGATGGGTGGTCCCGGTAGTCGTAGCGCGGCTGAGCGGTACACCGCCCCGGTGGGGGTGTGGAACTCGGCGATGTGTTGGCCGCCGTGTTCGCTGGTGGTGACGGTCCAGCCCGGGGCTTCTTTGGCGATGTTGCAGCCTTGGCACGCCCCTAAACCGTTGCGGGCGCTGGTGGGTCCGCCCAGGCGGTGGGGGGTGGCGTGGTCGTGGTGGCGGATGGGGGCGTTGCAGTACGGGGTGCGGCAGGTCTGATCGCGCAGCCCGATGAACGCCGCCAGACCCTTCGGGAACAGGCGAGCTCTGGATTCCATCGCGACCAGTTGTCCACTGGTGGGGTGGCGATAGAGCCGGCGCAGGGTGGCCTTGGTGTTGTCGTCGACGACGGCGTCCCTGACGATTGCCCGCACCACCGCGGCGGGTACCGGCCCGTAGTTCTGGATCCAGCCGGGGCAGTCGTCGTCGCCGTAGAGGGTGGTGTCGGCCAGCACCAGGTTCACCGCCACCGGTGCCGGCGAGGTGCAGGGGCGCCCGGTCACGCGCACATAGAGGGTGTCGGCCATGACCTGGCCGCGGCCACGGCCGTCAGAGGTCGCATCGGCGTGCCGCTTCAGCGCGGCGTAGATCCCGATTCCCTGCGTCAGCGGCAGGAGTGCGGTGACATACACCATGCCTTCGGGGGCGGGACGGGTCCAGACGCACCGGTCCCCGACAGCTTTGGCGTTGCGTTCCACCACCGCCGCGGCATCGAGGCGGGCGGTGATCTTCTTGGCTTCGGCTTCGACCTGCGCATTGCCCCACCCCTGCAACGTCGCGGGGTCGGCGCACAATTCGGCATCCAGCTGGCGGCGAAGCTCGACGCTGAGGCAAGCGGACTGCTTGACGATTAGGGTTGCCCGATACTCGGTGAGCACCCCGCTCTCCAGCGCGGCCAGAGTGTGGGGCATCTCGTGGACCAGGGCGTGGGCGAACCCGAGGTGCCGGCCACCGGTGCAGGGGGCGTCGCGGCGCGCCAACGCGACCTCAGAACCCAGCCCGCGACCTCGTTTCGCGGCAGGCACCCCCGCGGCCTGCTCGGCAGCATGCCGCTTGGCGGCCCACAACGCCGTCGCGCGGGCCTGGGCCGCAGCGGCTCGGGCTTTGACCCGCTCGTAGTGTGCGACGGCATCGCACAGCGCCTTCTCCGACGCGCCCTGGTCTATTTCGAACATGCGTTCGATCATGGATCCCACGGTACAACCGCCCACCGACAACTGTCGATCAGTTGAGCCGCATGTCGGACGTCCAGCTGGGGTTGACGAGCGGGTCCACTCGACCCTCGCGGATGCGCCGGAAGTACCAGAGCGCGGCGACGACAAACAGCGCCATGAGCGCCAGACAGCCGACAGTGACCAGGATTTCCGGTGAGCCACCACCGGAACCACCCATACGCAGCGTCATTGTGTGATAGCGGTCCCGCTCGTCGACGCACCCCTCGTCTAGGCTCAGCCCATGCGAGTCGGAGTGCTGGGAGCCAAAGGCAAGGTCGGCGCCACCATGGTCGCGGGGGTCGAAGCCGCGGATGACCTGACGTTCACCACCGGGGTGGACGCCGGCGATTCGCTGTCGGCGCTCACTGACAGCGGCACCGAGGCCGTCATCGACTTCACCCATCCCAGCGTCGTCATGGACAACCTGAAGTTCCTGATCGACAACGGCATTCATGCCGTCGTCGGCACCACCGGCTTCACCGACGAGCGGCTCGACCAGGTCCGGCAATGGCTTGCCGGCAAGCCGGACGTCTCCGTGCTGATCGCGCCGAACTTCGCGATCGGCGCGGTGCTGTCGATGCACTTCGCCCAGCAGGCTGCGAAGTACTTCGAGTCCGTCGAGGTCATCGAGCTGCACCATCCGCACAAGGCCGACGCGCCGTCGGGGACGGCCGCGCGCACCGCCAAACTCATCGCCGAAGCACGAAAAGGCATGCCGCCCAACCCCGATGCCACCAGCACCGGGCTCGAGGGCGCGCGCGGCGCGAACGTCGACGGCATCCCCGTGCACTCGGTCCGGCTCGCCGGCCTCGTCGCCCACCAGGAGGTCCTCTTCGGCACCCAGGGCGAGACGTTGACCATTCGGCACGACAGCATCGACCGGACGTCGTTCGTCCCGGGTGTGCTGCTGGCCGTCCGCAAGATCCGCGAGTTCCCCGGCCTCACCGTCGGTCTGGAACCCCTGCTCGACCTGACATGAACGAGGGCTCCCGCGCGCTGCGCACCCAGCTGCTGATCGGGTTCATGTGCCTCGCGCTCGTCGTCTACTTCGTCCTGCTCGGCAGGGCCGCGGTGATCCTCATCAGGTCCGGGGAGGCGGCGGCCATCGGACTCGGCGCGGCCATCCTGATCCTGCCGATCGTCGGCGCCTGGGCGATGATCGCCACGCTGCGGGCCGGTCTCGCGCACCAGCGGCTGGCGCGCCTGGCGCGCGAGCAGGGTATGGAACTCGACGTCAGCGACCTGCCGCGCAGGCCCTCCGGACGGATCAGCCGCGACGCCGCCGACGCACTGTTCGCCACCGTCCGCGAGGAAGTCGAGGCCGACCCCGACGACTGGCGCCGCTGGTACCGGTTGGCCCGCGCCTACGACTACGCCGGGGATCGCAGCCGCGCGCGCGAGACCATGAAGAAGGCCGTGCGCATGCAGGAGGCGGCGTCGTGAACGACTCGGCCACACCCTAATTCGGTCGCGGCCGCAAGCCGTCGGCCAGCACGCGGCCGGCGGCGCGCAGCGCCTCGGACGCGTCGGATGTGCCCGCCCGCGGGTCCAGCGCCGCCGCGACCGTTCCGGTGAGCAGGCTGACAGCCAAGTCGGGGGTGATGTCATCGCGCAGGCGTCCCGCCCGCTGCCCCCGCACGATGCCCTCGCGCAGCGGCCGCAGCACGGCGGTGACCTCCTGCCGTGTCCGGTCGTCGACCGGCCTCAACTGACGCACCGCGCGATACCGATCGCCGATGGCGCCGAACGCTTCGACGACGTCGGCAGCGATCTCCGGGGTGACCTCCGGCTCGGTACCCAAGGTGCGCTCCAGAGCCTCGCGCGTCTCCGCCAGAGATCGGCGGTAGAGATCGGCCAACAGTTGCTCCCGTGACCCGAGGTGCCGCCACGCCGTCGCCCGGCCCACTCCGGCGGCGACCGCGATGTCTGCCATGGAGGCTGCGGGATCCTCGGCGAGCGCCTGCGCGGCGGACTCGAGCAGGTCGCGACTGGACTGGCCCATGGTCGTGTCATTACCACCGCAGAACGCCGTGAAACAAACTGTTTCATCTCTCGGTGGTGGGGGTACCTCCCGACCGTGGCAGGCGTGCGTCGAGTGATGGAGCGGGCGGTCGCCCGCATCGTCGCCTCCGACCCGTCGCATCAGCGGCTGCGGATGGCCGCGCGGGGGACGCTCGCCGTCGGCGGAGCGGTTGTCGTGGTCGCCCTGCTCGCCCGGGCACTCGGTCAGTCCATCCTTCCCGCCGCGCCGGGAGTGGTCGTCGCGATGATCGGCACCATGGCCGTCAACGACGAGTCGCGACGTGCCCGGATGATCACTCTCGGTCTCGGTGTGCTCACCGCGTTCGGTGGCGTCGCGGTAGGCAGTCTGCTGTTCGACGCGAGCATCGCCAGTCATGTCGCCTTCGTCGCCGCGGCGGGCGCGGCCACCTACGTCCAGCGCTACGGGCCGCGGGGAATGGCCCTGGGGATGTTGGGCTTCATGTCCTACTTCATGGCGATCTTCCTGCGCATCCCCGCCAGCGGGCTGTGGTGGACCGCGCTGGCCGTCTGCGCCGGCGCCGTCGTCGCCGGTGTGGTCAAGGACGTGCTCGTGCCCGACCGGCCGGTCGGCGATCTACGTCGCACCGTCGACGCCTTCGTCACCCGGGTCGGGCAGGTTCGACGCGCGGCCGACCAGGTGGTCCGCGACGGTGACGACGGCATCGACGGCAGGCGGCGCAGTCGGCTCCGGCGGAAGATCCTCGGGCTGCGCGAGACGGAACTGGCGATCGACGGTCAACTCGGCGACTCCGACGATGAAACGTCGCTGCGTTTGCACGATCTGGTTCTGCACGCGACGTTGGCTGCCGAGGCTCTCGGTGAGCGCGCCGTGCACGGTGCCAGCGTTCCCGACCTCACCGAAGACGAACTCGACCAGATCGTCGCGGAGCTTCGCGAGGCTGGACGCACGGTCCGACCGGAAGAGGAGGGCCAACGCGACGAGACGGACAGCGACGACGAGGATTCCGCCGAGGATGACGAACCGTCCAGCCGGCTCTCGCCCGACCTCCGCAAGGCGCTGCAGGCCACGGTCGCCACCGGGCTGGCCGTGCCGATCGGTCTGCTCGTCTCCACCCAGCGGTGGTACTGGGCGGCGATCGGCGCGTTCGTGGTCTTCACCCGTCCGGCGACCGCGGCCGAGAGCGTGGTGCGCGGCTCCGAGCGACTGTTGGGAACGACGATCGGCGCGGCGGCCGGCATGGCGCTGGGCACCGCCGGCAGCGGTCATCCCGACGTTCAGCTCGTGCTTCTCGGGGTCGGTGTCTTCGTCTCGCTGTACCTGTTCGGAGTCTCCTACATCCTGGCGATGGCGGGCATCACCACGATCCTGGCGATCGTCTACGACCTGATGGGTCAGTTCAGCGGCCAGGTGCTGGAACTGCGGGTGGCCGAAACGGCCATCGGTGTCGCGCTCGGCGGCGTGGCCGCGATGCTCGTGTTCCCGACCAGCTCGCGGAACAAGATCCGGGAATCCGAGAGCGACCTCCTCGAGGAACTGCAGAGCTTCATCGACACCCTGGCCGACCCCGACGCAACCCGTCGACCGCGCGACCTGCGCGACGCCGCCCGCGCCGTCGAGCAGAAAGCACACGATCTGCGTCTGGTGGCCGCGCCTCTGACGCAACCCTTTCCGGGGATCGGCTCGGGCCGGCGCCGCCGACGGGTGGTCATGCTGACGGCTCTGGGCCGCTCGGCGCGTCAGCTCGCGCGGGAGGTCTCCGCCGATCCGGGATCTCTGCGCGAGGCTGCAGTCCGCGAGGACCTCGAGGCGCTATCGTGTCGGCTGGCAGCGTTACGTTCGGAATCCGATGCCGCGCAGCAGGTTCCGGTTCGAGCAGCACAGATCGACGGGCCGATCGGACGCGAACTGCACCGTATCGCCCGCATACTCGACAGCCTGTCCGACGACCCAGAGGCGACGACGCCGCTCGGCGGTGCCGACACCACGACGACCGGTCACCGGATCTGACGGTGATTTCCGTGGACAATCGGTCGGTGCCCCGCCTGCTGATCGTGCATCACACGCCGTCGCCGCACTGCCACGAGATGCTCGACGCCGTCGTCTCGGGCGCGACCGACCCCGAGATCGAGGGTGTGGAGGTGGTGCGACGGCCGGCGCTGACCGTGTCGTCGGTGGAGATGCTCGAGGCCGACGGCTACCTGCTCGGAACCCCGGCCAACCTGGGCTACATCTCCGGTGCCCTCAAGCACGCGTTCGATCAGAACTACTACCAGCTGCTCGACGCCACCCGGGGCCGGCCGTTCGGGGTGTGGCTGCACGGCAACGAGGGCACCGAGGGAGCCGAGCGGGCCATCGACGGGATCACCGGCGGCCTCGGATGGGAGCGCGCTGCGGAGACGGTCGTGGTGTCCGGCAAGCCGACCAAGGCCGACCTGGAAGCGTGCTGGAACCTGGGCGCGACCGTCGCCGCTGCACTCATGTGATGCAGCCGTTCGTCAGCGCGCCCCACCGTGGGACGGCACACTTGCTCCGACGCTGACGTACTGACAAGGAGTGACATGCCCGGTATCGCCGAAATCGCCCTCGCCGGGGCTCCTATCGCCGGCGGCGCACTGCTGGGAATGGCTGCGGGCAACCTCAAGGGACCCGACATCCAGGGTCTGATCGTCAAGGACATGGACCTGCTGGCCCGCATTCCGGAGGATCAGGTCGAACGGCGCGCCGAACTGCAGCGCATCATCAATCTGCGCATCGACGACCTGATCGCCGCCGTGCACAAGAACCGCGAACTGCGCCAGCTGGCCGCGTCCTACGAGGGCAACTGGCGCGACATCGTGGTGTTCGTGTGCGCGGTCCTCTTCACCATCGTGTGGTGGAACGTCGACCACGGCAGGACGAACTGGCTGGTGATGTTCATCGTGCTGATCGTGTTGTCGGTCGTGGCCTTCGTCTACGCGGTCCGGGGCATCGTCCGGGGCGTGCGCAGGCTCCTGCGCGCTCGCCACCGCGCCGCGCACGGTCAGTAGTGATAGGTGTCCGATGGCGCGGGGATGTGCACCGGGTCGTCGACGTCCTCGAAGTGCGAGGGTTCGATGCCATACGAGCGGGCGAGATCGAGGATCTTGTTGGCCCGCGCGATCCGGGGCAGATCCGAGCCGTTGCGGATCTCGCCGCCGTCGCGTTCGAACTCGACCAGGAACTCCTTGGCCCAGCTGATCTCCTCCACCGACGGGGACAGGCCTTCGTTGACCGTCGGGCACTGATCCGGTGTCAGGCAGATCTTGCCGGTCATGCCGAACTCGGCGGACACCGCGGTGGCCTCGCTGAGCCGCAGCGCGCTCGACCCGACGGTCGGACCGTCGATCGCGCCCGGCAGGTGCGCGGCCTTCGCCGCGATGGTGAACCGTGAGCGCGCGTAGGCCAGCGTCGTCGGATTGTCGCCGAAGCCGGTGTCGCGGCGGAAGTCGCCGATACCGAACGCCAGCCGGAAAGTGCCTTTCGCCGAAGCGATCTCGGTGATGCGCTCCAGCCCGCGGGCGGTCTCCACCAGCGCGACGATCGGCACGTTCGGGAGCCGCTTGGCGGTCTCGGTGACGTGATCGACCGACTCCACCATCGCCAGCATCACGCCGCCGACCGACGTGCCGGCCAGCATCTCGAGATCGCCGGCCCACCATTCCGTGCCGAACCCGTTGACCCGCACCCAGTCGTCATGTCCCGCGGCGAGCCAGCGTGTGACGTTCTCCCGCGCCGCGGCCTTGTCCTTCGGGGCGACCGCATCCTCGATGTCGAGGACGACGATGTCGGCCCGGGACTCCGCGGCAGGTGCGAACCGTTCGTAGGAGGCGCCGTTGACGAGCAGCCAGCTGCGCGCGAGTACCGGGTCTATCCGCGTGCCGTGCTCGCTGGCGGCTGAGTCGCTGAAAGTCTGGTCATACACGCCGCTCACCCTAGGTGAGCGCCGAAAAACGAGCGCATCGCCTCCCAGTGCCGCCGTGCCGCGGGCTCGTCGTAGGGCCCGTTGTCCGGCACCGCGAAGCCGTGGAAGGCGTCGTAGAACTCGACGGTGTGCTCGACGCCGGCAGCGGTGAGCGCCTTGTCCAACGTCTCGCCGTCGGCGACGGTGAACGAGCGGTCGTTCTTGGCCGCACCGACGTAGACGGCCGCGCTGATCTGATCGGCCCTCAGGTGAGGGCTCGACGGATCGTCGGTGACCAGGCCGCCGCCGTGAAACGACATCGCCGCCGCCACCCGGTCCGGCAGCCGGCCCGCGACCACCAGCGACGTCCGCCCACCCATGCAGTAACCCGTCGTCCCGAACGAGGACCCGCTGACCTCCGGGCGGTCCGCCAGGTAGTCGAAGAACGCTTGCGCATCGGTGGCCATGACCTCCGGGGTCACCTTCGCCATCATGTCGAACAGCCGGGTGCGCTCGGCCTCGTCCTCGAACACCGTGGCCATCGAGAACGGCGCCCAGTCGCCGTCGCGGTAGTAGACGTCGGGCACCAGCACCGCGTACCCGTACTCGGCCAGTTTGTCGGCCATCGCGCGGAACGTCGGCCGGGCCCCGCCGGCGTCGGGATACATGACGACGCCGGGCCACGGCCCGTCGCCGTCGGGGGTGTGCAGGCTGACGGGGCAGGAGCCGTCGGCGGTGGTGACAGTGTCGGTGATCCTCGGCATGGGTTCCGTTCTACTCCGGGCCGTTGCACGTAAGCTGAGCGCGTGCCGATCCCCACCCCCTACGAGGACCTTCTGCGCCTGGTGCTCGAGCACGGAACCGCCAAGTCCGACCGCACCGGCACCGGCACCCGCAGCCTGTTCGGCCACCAGATGCGCTACGACCTGAACGCCGGGTTCCCGTTGATCACCACCAAGAAGGTGCACACCAAGTCGATCGTCTACGAGCTGCTGTGGTTCCTGCGCGGCGACTCCAACGTCGGCTGGCTGCAGCGGCACGGCGTCACGATCTGGGACGAATGGGCTTCCCCGACAGGCGATCTCGGCCCCGTCTACGGCGTGCAGTGGAGGTCGTGGCCGACGCCGTCCGGCGAGCACATCGACCAGATCAGCGCCGCGCTCGACCTGCTGCGCAGCGACCCCGACAGCCGCCGCAACATCGTGTCGGCGTGGAAC
Source organism: Mycolicibacterium chubuense (assembly GCF_001044255.1). GTDB lineage: Bacteria > Actinomycetota > Actinomycetes > Mycobacteriales > Mycobacteriaceae > Mycobacterium > Mycobacterium chubuense. The sequence goes on along the minus strand of NZ_JYNX01000015.1, from coordinate 11,501 downwards.
GTCGGCGAGATCCCGCAGATGGCGCTGCCGCCGTGCCACGCGTTCTTCCAGTTCTACGTCGCCGACGGCCGGCTGAGCTGCCAGCTCTACCAGCGCAGCGCCGACCTGTTCCTCGGCGTGCCGTTCAACATCGCCAGCTACGCGCTGCTGACGCACATGATGGCCGCCCAGGCCGGACTGGACGTGGGGGAGTTCATCTGGACCGGCGGGGACTGCCACATCTACGACAATCACGTCGAGCAGGTCACCCAACAGCTCTCCCGCGAACCCCGCCCCTATCCGGAACTCGTTCTGGCGCAGCGTGATTCGATCTTCGACTACACCTACGAGGATGTCATCGTCAAGAACTACGACCCGCACCCGGCGATCAAAGCCCCGGTGGCGGTGTGAGCCAGAGCCTGAACCTGATCTGGGCGCAGTCCTCCTCCGGCGTCATCGGCCGCGGCAACGGCATTCCCTGGCGGCTGCCCGAGGACATGGCGCGGTTCAAGGACCTCACCATGGGCCACACCGTCATCATGGGGCGCCGGACCTGGGAGTCGCTCCCGGCGAAGTTCCGGCCGCTGCCGGGCCGGGAGAATGTCGTACTCACCCGTCATGCTGACTACATGGCTGAGGGAGCACGGACGGTGACGCGCCTCGAGGACGTGACGCTCGACGGCGCCTGGGTGATCGGCGGGTCGGAGATCTACGGGCTGACGCTGCCGCTCGCGACACGGTGCGAGGTGACCGAGGTCGACATCGACTTGCGCCGGGAAGACGACGATGCGCTGGCGCCGGTCCTCGACGGGGACTGGATCGGGACCGAAGGGGATTGGCAGGACAGCTCCTCGGGGCTGCGCTACCGGTTTTACAGCTACCGACGGGCATGAGGCTCACCGCTGCGCAGGCGCGGCGGGTGGCGGTGGCGGCCCAGGGTTTCGCGGACGCCAAGCCGGCAGGACCGGTCACCCGCGCGCACCTGAAGAGACTGATCGCCCGGATCCAGGTGCTGCAGCTCGATTCGGTGTCGGTGTCGGTGCGCGCCCACTACGCGCCGGTGTTCAGCCGGCTCGGCCCCTACGACCGCGACCTTCTGGATCGGGCGGCCTGGAGTCACTCGGCGCGCTCGCCCCGGCTGCTCGTCGAGTACTGGGCGCACGAGGCGGCCCTGATGGCCGTCGACGACTGGCCGCTGATGCGGTGGCGGATGCGCGAGTACTCGCACGGCCGGTGGGGGACCGAGATCGTCAAGCGCAACGCCAAGCTCGCCGAGGACATCGTCGCCGCGGTCGCCGAACTCGGCCCGGCCACCGCGGGGCAGATCGAGGCCCATCTGGAATCCGAACCGCGCGGGCGCAAAGGTCCGTGGTGGGACCGCAGCGACACCAAATGGGTGGCCGAGGCGCTGTGGTCGGCGGGCGTGCTGACCACCGCGACCCGCATCGGGTTCGCGCGGCACTACGACCTCACCGAACGGGTGCTACCCCCGGAGGTCGTGGCGCGACACGTCGACGAGCAGCAGGCCGTCCGCGAGCTCACGCTGCGGGCCGCCACCGCGCTGGGGGTGGCCACCGAGGCCGATCTGCGCGACTACTTCCGGCTCGGTGCCCGGCAGGTCAAACCGGCGATCGCCGACCTGGTGGCTGCCGGCGAGATCGAGCCGGTCCAGGTGGACGGCTGGACCGCGCCGGGCTACCTGCGCGCCGGGCAGACCGTGCCGCGCCGCGACCGGGGCACCGCGCTGCTGTGCCCGTTCGACCCGCTGATCTTCTTCCGGCCCCGGGTCGAACGGCTCTTCGGCTTCCACTACCGCATCGAGATCTACACGCCGGCGCCCAAGCGGCGGTTCGGCTACTACGTGTGGCCGTTCCTGGTGGACGGCCGGCTGGTCGGGCGGGTGGACCTCAAGGCTGACCGGGCCGCCGGTGCCCTCCATGTGGCCGGCGCATTCTGCGAACCCGGCGAGGAGCCCGCCCGGATCGCCGAACCGCTTGCCGCGGAACTGACGTCGATGGCGGGCTGGCTCGGGTTGGGTGACGTCACGGTCGGCTCGCGGGGACAGCTGCCGCGTGATCTGGCGACGGCCCTGCGGTGACGCCGCGCACCCGGTTGACGATGTAGACGACCGTGCCGATCGCCAGCCACACGATGCCGCCGATCTTGGCCAGCGAGTCGGCGTTGATCAGCACGTAGGCGATGATCACGAATCCCAGCGCCGGCACCACCAAATGGAGCAGGTAGTTCTTGGACTTCTTGCGCCCCAGGTAGTACCACGCCACCGAGATGTGCAGCAGGCAGAACGCGAACAGCGCCCCGAAGTTCACCAGCGACGAGATCAGGCCGATCTGGCCGACGAAGAACAACACCAGCACGATCGACAGCGCGCTGACCGTCAGGATGGCCGCGATCGGGACCTGCCGGGAGCTGATCTTCGACAGGAAATGGGGCAGCTGGCGGTCGCGACTCATCGAGAACAGCAGTCGGCTGGTCGCCGCCTGGGCGGCCATCGCGTTGGCGAACCCGACGGCGAGGACATTGACCACGAAGAACGCGTTCATCCAGCCCGTCGACGACGCGGCGCGTACCAACTCGAAGAACGCGTTGCCCACCTCGTCGTCGGGGAACGCCTCACGGCCGCCGGCCAGCAGGCTCGCCAGCCAGGTCTGCACGATGAACAGGAACGCGACGATGAACAGCGCGCCCACCATGGCCTTGCCCGCCGGGTTGCGGGTGCCGGTCGACTCCTCGGCCAGCGTGGAGATGCCGTCGAAACCCAGGAAGCTGAGCACCGCGATCGACAGGGCGGCGGCGAGCAGGGGCGCGCTGACCGTCTCGGGATTCCAGATCGGGCTGGTGCTCCAGCCGACGTCGGGCAGGCTCGCCCCGCTGATCGCACGGACCGCGATGACGACGAAGACCACCACGAACACCAGCTCGATCGCCAGGAACACCCGATTGGCCATCTTCAGCGAGTCGACGCCGAGAAGGTTGATCGCGGTGTTGACGAGCACGAACAGCACCGCCCACATCCACCGCGGGGTGTCCGGGAACAGGCCGATCATCGATTCGGCGGCGAACACGTACAGCAGCGTCGGCACCAGCAGGTAGTCCAGCAGCATCGCCCACCCGGCGAAAAACCCTGCACCCGGATGGATTCCGCGACCGACGTAGGCGAAGACCGACCCCGCCAGCGGGAACGACTTGGCCATCTGCGAGTAGGCGAGCGCGGTGAAGATCATCGCGATCAGGCCGATCACATAGACCAGCGGCACCATGCCGGCCGAGCTGTTGTACACGGTGCCGAAGATCGCCCACGGCGCGATGGGCACCATGAACACCAGCCCGTAGACCAGCAGGTCGAACGTCGACACCGAGCGGTGCAGTTCCTGTTTGTAGCCGAAGGATTCGAGCGTGTGCGTAGCGCTGGCGGAGCGGTCTGGGTCGGTCATGGTCTGTCCTCGTGACGGCGGGTCAGTTCCGGGCGGCGTCGGCCGGATCGTGTGCGGAGAGGAATGCCCCGATGACGGCGCGGAACTCCTCGGGCTTCTCGAGATGCGTGCAGTGGCTGGTGTCGGCGAAGACGTGGCTACGGGCCCCGGGGATGTGCTCCGCATAGGGCTGCCAGGTGGCGGGCGTGGCTTCGTCGAACTCACCCGCGACCACCAGGGTCGGGACCTCGACGGCGTCCAACCGGTCGATGATCGTCCAGTCCCGTAGCGTGCCGATCACGTGGAACTCGTTGGGGCCGTTCATGGTGTGGTACACCGTCGGTTCGGCCTCCATCTGGGCCTCGCTGTCGAGGAAGTCCTGCGGGGTGGGCTGCACCCGGCAGACGTGGCGGCGATAGAACTCCCCGGTCGCCTCGAGATACTCGGGGTCGGTGACGGTGCCCGAGGCTTCGTGGCGGTCCAGCGCGTCGCGTGTCTTCGAAGGGAGCTGAGCCCGCAGTTCGGCGGCTCCGGCCACCCACAGCTCCATCGATGCGGGAGAGTTGCAGATGGCCAGCGACGCCACGCCGGCAGGCCGGCGCACCGCGATCTCTGCGCCGAGCATCCCGCCCCACGACTGCCCGAGCAGGTGGTAGTGCTCGATACCGAGAGTGGTTCGGACCGTGTGGAATTCGTCGACGAACAGGTCCGGGGTCCAGAAGTCCGCGGGCGCGTCCGGCAGGTGCGTACTCTGCCCGCACCCGACCTGGTCGTAATGGATCACCGTACGTCCGGTCTCGTCGGCCAGGCCGGCGATGTTGGCGACGTAGTTGTGGGCCATACCCGGACCGCCGTGCAGCACGATCAGCGGCAGCGCAGCGGGCGCGGGACGCTCGGGAGAGGTGATCTTGACCCAGGTGGCGTAGTCACGGAACGGCACGGACAGCGTCTCGACAGGCACGCTCACCAGCTTCGCCCCGGAAAGGTCTCATGGCAATACCATTTAGGCACCATCGAGCCGAATTAACCTGACGTTGACACCGGAAGGATTGGATAGCGCTCATGGCCAGTGGATCGCCGGCGAAGCCGGGAGTGCTGTCCCGGCAGCTGGACTCCCCGACGCGCGTCGACGAGATCACCGATCGGCTGATCACGGCGATCGCGGTCGGCGAGTACCTGCCCGGTGCGCGGCTGCCCGTCGAACGCGAACTCGCCGAGGCGCTCGGCGTGGGCCGGATGACGGTCCGAGCCGCGCTCGCACGCCTGGTGGAACGCGGCGTGCTGGAGACCCGCCGGGGCCGCGGCGGCGGGTCCTACGTGCGCGAGCAGTGGCCCGACTCGGTCGCCGGCGCCCTCGGGCGCACGTTGAGCATCCGCCTCGAAGAGCTGCGTGACCGGTGCGACGCGATCTGCCGGCTGCACGGGGCGGTGTGCCGCGCGGCGGCCGAGGCCCGCACCGAGGCCGACGTGGCGATACTGCGGGGCTGCCTGGAGGACTACCGCCGCGCCGCATCGGGCGAGTCGGCTCAGCAGGCCGACAGCCGCCTGCACGTGGCGATCATGGAAGCCGCCCACAACGCGGTGCTCAAGCAGGTGCTCGTCGATCTGGAGGCGTCCGTCAGCGTCGGCGCCCCGGTGCATCCCTGGGGGGAGCCCTCGACGATGCGCGCGATGGAGTTGCGTGCGCTGCGCGACCACGAGCTGCTGGTGGACGCGATCGAACACCGACGGCCCGACGACGCCGACGAGATCGCCCGGGCCCACGTCGCGATCGACTTCGAGCTCATCTCCGCGGCCCTGCGCCGGGCCGGGGTGCTCACCGACTGAGCTCGGTTAGGCTTCGCCGGTGGCCGAGATCGCGCCGCTGCGCGTGCAGCTGATCGCCAAGACGGAGTTCACCGCGCCCCAGGACGTGCCGTGGAGCACCGACGCCGACGGCGGCCCCGCCCTGGTCGAGTTCGCCGGCCGCGCCTGCTACCAGAGCTGGGCGAAGCCCAACCCGCGGACCGCGACCAACGCCGCGTACCTGCGCCACATCATCGACGTCGGCCACTTCTCGGTGCTCGAGCACGCGTCGGTGTCGTTCTACGTCACCGGCATCTCCCGGTCCTGCACCCACGAGCTCATCCGGCACCGCCACTTCTCCTACTCGCAGCTGTCGCAGCGTTTCGTCCCCGAACACGATGCGGACGTGGTCGCCCCGCCCGGGATCGAGGACGACCCCGAGCTGACGCAGATCTTCACGGAGGCGGCCGACGCGAGCCGCGCGGCGTACACCGAGTTGCTCACCCGCCTGGAGGAGAAGTTCGCCGACGCGCCCAACGCGACGCTGCGACGCAAGCAGGCCCGGCAGGCCGCTCGGGCGGTGCTGCCCAACGCCACCGAGACCCGCATCGTCGTCACCGGGAACTACCGGGCATGGCGGCACTTCATCGCGATGCGGGCCAGCGAACACGCCGACGTCGAGATCCGACGGCTGGCCATCGAGTGTCTGCGCCAACTCGTCGTGGTGGCGCCGCAGGTGTTCTCCGACTTCGAGATCACCGTGCTGTCCGACGGCAGCGAGGTCGCGACCAGCCCGCTGGCCACGGAGGCGTGAGGCGAGGAGGGTAATCTTGGTGCCCGTGAGCACCACTGCCCTCGACGTCACCGCCCGCTTGGGCACCCTGTTGACGGCCATGGTCACTCCGTTCAAGCCCGACGGCTCGCTCGACCTCGACACCGCTGCGCGCCTGGCCACCCACCTGGTGGACGCCGGTTGCGACGGCCTGGTGCTGTCCGGCACCACCGGTGAATCGCCGACCACCACCGACGACGAGAAGATCGCGCTGTTGCGTGCGGTGCTCGACGCGGTGGGGGACCGCGCGCGCATCGTCGCCGGCGCCGGCACCTACGACACCGCCCACAGCATCCATCTCGCCAAGGCCGCGGCCGCCGAGGGCGCGCACGGCCTGCTCGTGGTCACCCCGTACTACTCCCGGCCGCCGCAGGCCGGGCTGCTGGCGCACTTCACCGCGGTCGCCGATGCCACGGACCTGCCGGTGATCCTCTACGACATCCCGCCCCGGTCGGTGGTTCCGATCGAATGGGACACCATCCGCACCCTCGCCGAGCACCCCAACATCGTCGCGATCAAGGACGCCAAGGGCGACCTGCCCGGCGGGGGTCAGATCATTGCCGAGACCGGGCTGGCCTACTACTCGGGCGACGATGCGCTCAACCTGCCCTGGCTGGCGATGGGTGCGGTCGGATTCATCAGCGTGTGGGGTCATGTCGCGGCCGGCCAACTGCGAGACATGTTGTCCGCGTTCGCCTCCGGCGACGTCGCGACCGCCCGCAAGATCAACGTGACCCTCGGGCCGCTCTCGGAGGCGCAGAACCGGCTGGGCGGCGTCACGCTATCGAAGTCGGCGTTGCGGCTGCAGGGCTTCGAGGTGGGCGACCCGCGCCTGCCGCAGGTGCCCGCCACTGATGACCAACTCGAGGCCCTGGCCGCCGACCTACGTGCCGCCGCGGTACTTCGGTAACGGGACCGTCCGTGGAAACAGAACTCGTCGCCCCGGGGCCGCTGGCCGCGGGCGCACTGCGGGTGACCGCGCTGGGCGGCATCAACGAAATCGGCCGCAACATGACCGTTTTCGAGCATCTCGGCCGGCTGCTGATCGTCGACTGCGGGGTGTTGTTCCCCACCCATGACGAGCCGGGTGTCGATCTCATCCTCCCGGATCTGCGCCACCTCGAGGGTCGCCTCGACGACGTGGAGGCGCTCGTCGTCACCCACGGCCACGAAGACCACATCGGGGCGATCCCGTTCCTGCTCAAGCTGCGCGCCGACATCCCGGTGGTCGGCTCGAAGTTCACGCTCGCCCTGATCAAGGAGAAGTGCCGCGAGCACCGCCTCTCCCCGACACTCGTCGAGGTCGCCGAGGGGCAGAGCTCCCGACACGGCGTGTTCGAGTGCGAGTACTTCGCGGTGAACCACTCGGTGCCCGGCTGCCTGGCCATCGGCATCCACACCGGCGCCGGCACCGTGCTGCACACCGGCGACATCAAGCTCGATCAGTTGCCGCTCGACGGCCGGCCCACCGACCTGCCGGGGATGTCGCGGCTCGGTGACAGCGGGGTGGACCTGTTCCTCTGCGACTCCACCAACGCCGAGATCCCCGGGGTGGGCCCCTCGGAGAGCGAGATCGGGCCCGCACTGCACCGCCTGATCCGCGGTGCGCAGGGCCGGGTCATCGTGGCCTGTTTCGCCTCCAACGTCGACCGCGTGCAGCAGATCATCGACGCCGCGGTGGCCCTGGGTCGAAAAGTGTCGTTCGTCGGCCGCTCGATGGTGCGCAACATGGGCATCGCGCGCGAACTCGGGTACCTCACCGTCGCCGACGACGACATCCTCGACATCGGCGCCGCGGAGATGATGCCGGCCGACCGCGTGGTGCTCATCACCACCGGCACCCAGGGCGAACCGATGGCCGCACTGTCGCGCATGTCGCGCGGCGAGCACCGCAGCATCACGCTGACCGCCGGGGACCTGATCATCCTGTCCTCGTCGCTGATCCCCGGCAACGAGGAGGCGGTCTACGGCGTGATCGACGCGCTGGCCAAGATCGGCGCCCGAGTGGTCACCAATCGTCAAGCGCGCGTGCATGTTTCCGGACACGCGTACGCGGGAGAGCTGCTGTTCCTCTACAACGGGGTGCGGCCGCGCAACGTCATGCCGGTGCACGGCACCTGGCGGATGCTGCGGGCCAACGCCGCGCTGGCGGCGAGCACGGGTGTGCCCGAGGAGAACATCGTCATCGCCGAGAACGGGGTCAGTGTCGACCTGACGGCGGGCCGGGTCGGCATCGCCGGGGCGGTGCCGGTCGGCAAGATGTTCGTCGACGGACTGGTCACCGGGGATGTCGGGGACGCCACGCTCGGTGAGCGACTCATCTTGACGTCTGGTTTCGTGTCGGTGACCGTGGTGCTGCGCCGTGGCACCGGACGGCCCGCAGCGCCGCCGCACCTGCAGTCACGCGGCTTCTCCGAAGACCCCAAGGCGCTCGAACCGGTCGCCCGCCGCGTCGAGGCGGAGCTGGACAGCCTGGCCTCGCAGAACATCACCGATCCCGGCCGCATCGCCCAGGCGGTCCGGCGCACGGTCGGCAAATGGGTGGGGGAGACCTACCGTCGTCAGCCGATGATCGTGCCCACCGTCATCGAGATCTAGCCGATCGGCGCGCCCGCCCGGTCATGGCTACCCCTCGCGAGCCATGGCCGGCGCGTTGCCCGTACCTCATTAATGCACACTATGCGGTGCGCCGACAGTGGCTCCGGGAAGAAATCCTCCGTCATTAATGTGCTTGTCCGTCAATACTTTTGGACCTGCATGGGGTGGGCGACACCAGTTGTCAGCGGTGGGCGAGCGCCGTCCACTCGATGGGCGACGCCGTCAGGGCACGCCCCGTGGGCCGGATGTAGAGGTCGCGGAAATAGCTGGGTCCGGCCTGTTCGTCCAGTCGCCAGCCGAGCTCGGCCAGCCATTCCCCCAGCCGCTCGGGGACCAGACCCGACAGCCACACCGGGCGGCGCCCGCGGAACCGCCGGTACACCGCGTCGGCGCCGTAGGTGTCGGTGCCGTCCACGAAGTCCTGCCGGATGTAGGTGAACACCAGCCGGCTGCCCGTCGCGGCGCCGCCGAGCTGGGACAGTGTGGCGGTCACCGCGTCGGGCGTCAGGTACTGCAGGAGTCCCTCGGCGATGAAGAACGTGCGCGCCGTGTCGTCGTATCCCGCCGAGCGCAGCGCCCCCATCAGGTCATCGCGTTCGAAATCTGCCGGCACCAGGTGCACCGACGCCGGGGTGCCGCCGAGTGCGCGCCGCAGGGCGTCGGCTTTGCGCGCCACGTTGCTCGGCAGATCCACCTCGAAGACCGGCAGATCGCTGTGCCGGGCGATCCGGCATCCGCGGCTGTCCAGGCCGGCGCCGAGCACCACGACGGCGTCGGTCTCGTTCAACGGGTCCGACAGCCGCTCGTCGATCAGCCGTTTGCGGCAGGCGATGCTCGGCCACAGGCCGGGTCCCTGGCGCTCCGATCCGGCCATCAGGGCACGGCGAACCGCCTCGGTCCGGGCCAGCGCGGCCAGCGCCCGCAGGTGCGCCGGCAGGAACGACGCGGCCAGGTCGTCGTCGACCAGCCGACGCTCCGGTGGCTCCTGGTGCTCGACCGCCGCGATCAGCATCGGGCCGACGGCGGTCTGCGCGGCCGCGCTGCGGCGCGTCATCGTTTGTTGACGTAGCCCGCGTCGACGGGCAGCGCGACACCGGTGACGTAGCGCGCGGCATCGGACACCAGCCAGAACACCGCGTTGGCGATGTCTTCGGGCTCGAGAGCCTGCACCGGGAGCGCATTGCCCATGTCGGGGCCGCCCGTGCTCGCCTGGGCCAGACCGTCGAGCCAGGATCGGGTGAAGTCGTTGTCGATCATCGGCGTGTTGACGCCGGCCGGGTGCACGGAATTGACCCGGATACTGTATGCGGCAAGGAAATTCGCATAGGCGCGCATCAGCCCGACGATGCCGTGTTTGGCCGCGGCGTAGCCGACCGAACCGGCCATCGGGGCGCCGATACCGACGAGTCCCGCCACGGAGCTGGTCAGCACGATCGCCCCGCCGTTGCCGAACTTGATCATGGGCTTCATCGCCACGTCGATCGTGTGATAGACGCCCGTGAGGTTCACGTCGATGACGTCCTGCCAGGCCTCGGCGGCCGCCATCGGGGCGATCCCCGCGTTGGCGATCACGATGTCGAGGCGTTCGCCGAGCCTCTCGGTGCCGTCGCGTACGGCGGCCTTCACCGCGTCGCGGTCGCGGACGTCGGCCTGGTACGTCAGGATCCGCGCGCCCGTCTCCTCGACGAGCTTCACGGTCTCCGCGAGGTCGTCGGGGGTCGCCAGGGGATAGGGCACCGACTCGATCTGCGCGCAAAGGTCGAGCGCGATGATGTCCGCGCCCTCCGAGGCGAGTTTCACCGCGTGCGCGCGTCCCTGCCCGCGCGCCGCGCCGGTGATGAAGGCGACCTTGCCGGTGAGTTCACCCATGCTTACGGCCGCAGCGCACCTTTGGCCGGATCTCCCGCCACCACGGGGCTCAGCATCTTGATGTCGGGCGCCCCGGCGAGGTGCTCGCCGATCGTGCCGAACAGCGTGGCCACCGCCGGCGCACTGCTGTGGGTCTTGAGCGCACCGGCGTCGGCCCACTGCTCGACGAAGACGAACGTGCCGTCGGCCTCGTGCAGGGAGTAGAGGTCGCAACCGGGCTCCGAGTGCACGGCCTCGATCGCCTGCTTACACGCCTCGCGGACGGTGTCGACAGACTCGGGCTTGGCGGTCATGGTGGCGACGACGGTGACAGGCATGTAGACGTGCTCCTCGGTCTCGGCGGTGAGCTGGACAGGTGTCCACCCTATTACGGCGGACCCAGCAGAGGGAGTCAGGCCAGTATCCACACCGTCAGGCCGGCGATGGCCGCGGCCGCGGCCACCAGACCCGCGACGTCGACCGCGCTCAGCTGCGACGCTGTCCGGTCGATGCGCAACTCGCGGGCGATGAGGAACAGCGGGAACGTCACGCTGATGGCGATCAGCGCGCCCAGCACGATGTATGCCCAGACGAACCTGATCCCGCGCCGACGGGCCTCTGAGACCATGAAGATCGCGGCGGACAGAAAGACAAGAGCGAGGTCGGCGGAGAACGACCGACCTCCGGGCGTCGCCGACACGTCGGCGACGAAATCGTTCAGGAAGTGCACCGGATCGCCCAGATAGGCGACGTTCTGGCTCCAGGTGGCGATCAGTGCGGCGAGCGCGATCGCGGCGTAGCAACCGCACAGGACTCGGGTCGATACCGGTAGCGGTGTGGCGGCGACGCCCTCGGTGCTGTTCATCCCCGCACAGTAGGACGACGGGTTCACCGGTCGATATCGATCTGTGACCTGTGTGGCAGATGGTGCATCTGAGGCTAGTGCGACTAGGCTTGACCCTATGGCGAGTAAGACCGCGGCCCGATCTGGCGCCCGCTCGGATGCACGCAATCGGTGCTCGACGCCA
>NZ_JYNX01000014.1 GCF_001044255.1 Mycolicibacterium chubuense | reverse complement strand
CAACCCACCGGCGCACCCAAAGGCCCCAAACGGAAAAAGCCGCAGACCTAAAGTAGGTCCGCGGCTATTCCGATGTCTTGCGACACCACATTAGTAGCGGGGACAGGATTCGAACCTGCGACCTCTGGGTTATGAGCCCAGCGAGCTACCGAGCTGCTCCACCCCGCGACGGGTGAACGCTAGGTTACCGGTGCCGCCGCTGGCCCTCCAAATCGCCTGTTCAGACGGGCTCGCGGGCGCGGCGAGCGTGCGCGAAGTCGATGTTTTCGACGGCGTGTTCGCCGCAGACACGCACGCTCGCGGAAAGAGGTGGGGACGGATCTACCGGAGGGTCCGGATGACCTGGCCCGTGGCCAGGACACCGGCGGGGTCGTAGCGGTCGGCCAGGGCCGCGAGCCAGTGCAGCGTGTCCTCGCTGTACACCCGCGACGGCCGGGCCGGGTCGTAGGAGGGCGCGAAGTTCGGCATCTGCCCACCGGTCGACCACGGCTCCATCGACCCGACCACCGCCGCTGCATGCTCGACGACCATGGGGGCAATCTCGGGTGCAGCGACGCCGATCGTCGCCAGCGAGAACGCCGCGTCGCGCCGGCAGAACGCACTGCGGTGCCGCGGCTCGCGCGCCAGGGCGCCGCCGAGCATCCGCAGCTCGACGATCGCCTGCGGCGACCCCGAACCCGGGCCCGCGACCGCCAGCAGCGCATCGACCGCCTCAGAAGGCAGCGCCGACAGCAGCGCCTGGTTCTCGCTGACCGGCATCGGATCCACCGGATCGGCGTGCACCGCGCCGATCGCCGCGTACGGCATCACGGCCACGGTGTCGAGCAGCGGCGTTGCCACGACCCGCATCGGCGCGAGCAGCCTCTCCCCCTCCGCGAGATCGCCGACCGCGGTGTACCGCAATGCCACGGTCATCGTGCCCGCGAGCGGTTCGGGCACCCCGGGCATCGGCGGCAGCTGCTGGATCGCGATCGACGTGTTCACCGTCTCGGGCAGGCCGGCGCACCACCCGGCCCAGGCGTGCAGCACGGCGGCCGCATCGTCACCAGCGAAATACAGAGCACCGCCGTAGAATTCGGCGATCGGCAGCAGGTCGATCTCGACCGACGTCACGATGCCCAGCGTCGCCTTGCCGCCGCGCAGCCCCCAGAACAGGTCGGCATTGCAGTCCGGTGTCGCCTGCAGCAGCCGGCCCTCCCCGGTCACCACCTCGAATCCCCGCACGTGATCGGACGACACACCGACCGTGCGCACCAGCGGACCGATTCCCCCACCCGTCAGATAGCCCACGACGCCCACGCTCGGCGCCGAACCGCACAGCGGCGCAAGGCCGTGCGGCGTCGCGGCATCCAGCACGTCCTGCCAGCGCGCCCCGGCCTCGACCCGCGCGGTGCGTTTGGCGACGTCCACGGCGCAGTGCTTCATCGCCGAGGTCTGCACCAAAATCGTGCCGGGTCCGACGCCGACGGCGCCGTGACCGGTGGCCTGCACGGTGACCGTGAACCCGTGTGCCGCGGCGAACCTCACCGTGCCCGCGACATCCTCAGGCGAGGTGGCCAACACCACGGCCGCGGGTGCCACCTGGGCCGCCACATTCCAGGGCACGCAGCGTTCGTAGCCCGGCTCACCGGGAAGCGCCACGTGGGTGGTGACATGCGCGCGCAACGTCTGCAGTACATCGTCGCGCGTCACATCGGTCGACACGGTCATCGGAATCCCCTCTCACGAGCTCTGTGCTCGCGAGAAGTATCACCAGACCGGCTTGGCGGCCGCTTGGTCAGCGCGCCAAGAAAAATCCAAGCCGCCCCGATCGACCGGTCAGGCCATTTCGGGAACCCGGAGGTGGGCCAGCACCAGGTCGAACTCACATTCGTCGAGAATCTCGACCCCGGAATCGCGCACCGTCGCGGCCTTCATCGCGTCGGTGGCCGACTTGCTGCGCCTCAGCGCCTCCGGGGTGTCGAAAGTGGCCGTGGCGACCCCGAATCCCGAGTCGCGATCGACCAGCAGGCTGCAGCTGCAGAACCCGTCGAGTTCGGCCAGTGCGGGGACGGTCGCCAGCCGGTAGCCGTCGATGGCGCGATCGATGTGTTCCGCGTCGACGCGCGCCCACGTCACGCGAACACACGCCCCGGGCGTCGAGTGGTGCTCACGATGCACGGCGGCGATCTCCCATTCGTCGACGGTGGGACTACCGCCGAGGATCTGTGCGGCGCGGTCGCGCATCGCGTCGGCGTCCCGGCGGCTGGCGATCATCGCCTCCTCCGACTGCCATGCTGTCGTCACGATGCACCGCCCGGACAGACGGTCCACCAGCAGCGACAAGCCGACGTAGCCATCCAGACCGGCGAGCGCGGGCCACACCGAGTCGTGGATGTGAGCGATCCCGGCGTCGATCGCCGAGGACCGCGCGTGAATGTGCGAGCTCCGTGCATACATGGCTTGCCTCCATGGTCCGCGGCGGCGTCACGCCGGCGCCGCCGAACCCCTCCATCGTCCTCTCCCGTGTCGACAAGGGCAATGGCGAGCAGCGGTCGGCGGTCCGGTGAACCTTTCGACGTGCCGCCCCGTGTCAGTTGTGTAGATCTGGTCGAGAGGGGTCACTGTGAATACGCGTGGAACATTGTGGGCTGGCGCATGTCTCGTTGCCGCGGTGGCCACCGCGTGCGGCGGGACGAGCACATCCAGTCCGACGTCGTCCGATACCGGGACCGTGAGCGCCGCCGCGGCCACCGTCACGATCGCGAGCATGAACTACGGCGCACCTGTCACGGTGCCTCCGGGTGCCCAGATCGCCGTCACGAACACCGACTCCGTCGAGCATTCCGTCACCTCGGACGCCGCGGGCACCTTCACCGTCGACGTGGAGAGCAACGGCAACGGCACGTTCACCGCTCCGTCCGCGCCCGGCGAGTACGCCTTCCACTGCAAGTACCACCCCGCCATGCACGGAACGCTGATCGTCAAGTAGCCGCCAGCGCCTCTGCCGCGGCGGCGACGCCGTCTATGCCCACCGCCCTGGCTTCAGCGGCCAGGGCACGGGCCGCGGCGGTCCGCTCCGCCGACGACTCGGTCAGCTCGCAGTCGAGCAGCCGGCAGCGCAGCACCGTCGGCGCTCCCCCGGTGCGCTCGGCCAGCGCGCGCGCCGTCGCCAGATCCCCTCGCGCACGGTCGGACTCGCCGAGCACCGCGCGCAGCCGTGCGGTGGCCAGCGCGACCGGCCCGGCCAGGCCGACCTGACCGATCACCGCGATGCGCTCGCGGTAGGGGGTCAGCTCGGCCAGCAGCGGCGCGGCATACTCCGTGAGCCGATGCTCGGCGACCAGATGCGCCAGCAACGTCTGATGCCCCAGCGTGGTCCAAATGTGGACGCGGTCGCCGCTGCCGGCGAACCCACGCAGCATGTCTGCGGCCTCGTCGCGCGCGTCGGGCCCCGTCGCCATCGTCAGCAGCGCGGTGCGCACCACGCCGACCATGCCCTGGCCGCCCGTCTCCCTACTGGCGCGCAGCCCCTCCCAGCCGGGATCGACCGGACCACCGGTCTCCCGCAACAACGACGCAGTGGCCAGCAGGCCGCTGCCGGCCTCGTACAGCTCGGTCTGCTCGTGCACGTGCGCGGCGATCGCATGATGACGCTGCGCCTCGGCGAAGTCGCCGGTCCACATCGCCAGCACGGCCTCCATCCACCGCAGCTGGGCCCGCAAGACCGGCAACCGCAGATCCTCGCTGCCCGCGATACCGGCCTGCAGGTGCCGACGCGCGCCGGCGACGTCGCCGAGGTTCATCGCCGCCATCGTGGCGACCGAATGCGCGATCACCGCGTCCTCTCGAGAACGGCTGTGCTGCAACGCTTCCAGCTGTTCCACCCAGGACAGGGTCTGCTCGCTGAGGCTGCACACACCCGAGTAGGTGATGAGCCGGCCGATCAACACATCGGCGAGCACGTCGACGTTGCCCGTCTGCTCGGCCACGCGCTGTGCACGCTCGAGCAGGCCGGCGGCGACACCGGCATCGGGGTGGTAGCAGTGCCCGACAGCCAGTGCGGGCAGCACCCGCGCAGCCGCGGCCGGATCGTCGTCGGCCACCGTCGCCGCCCGCGACAACAGGGACAGCAGCTCCCCGGGATCATGTCCCGGCGCCAGCCACGGCCAGCCGCCGCTGGCCCGCAGCAGCGCGCTGGCCACCCGACCCGCACTCGTCGCCCGCCCGGTGCGCAACGCCTCTCCCAGATAGCGCTGCACACTGTCGAGCACCAGCTGTCCGCGCCCGGCACGGGAGTGTGCTTCGAGGAGCTCGACGGTCAGCGCGTCACGCTCGGCGTCGTCGCGCGCGGACACCGGCAACCGATCGTAGGCGTCCAGTGCGGCCTGCCACCACCGCGCCGCGATGTCCGAACTCCATTGCGCGGTGGCCTGTTCGGCGGCGAGCCGGCACGCCCGGACGACCACGGCCGGCTCGACGAGGGGCTGAGCGGCGACCAGGTGCTGCGCGCGCCGCGTCGGCGCATCGGCTTCGACGCGGTCGGCCAGCACCTCGGCGATCTTGGCATGCAGGCGTTGACGCCGCAGCGCCGGCATGCCCGCCAGAAGCTGCTCCCGCAGCAGCCCGTGCGCGAACTCGTAACCGTCGGTGGTGTGCGCGGCGATCACGATGCGTTCATCGGCGGCCTCGTCGAGGTAATCGGCGAGGGTGTCCAGATCCAGCCGGGTGGCCTGCGCGAGCAGCGGGACGGCGGACGCGTCGATCACATCGCCGATCACCGCCGCGGTCCGCAGCACCTGCATCACCGCCGGGTCCAGCGCGGCGAGCCGACGCTCGAGCACCGAGCGGACCGCGCGCGGAATCTCGTTGGCGGCCCGCTCTGCTCGCGGCAACCGCGCGTACTCGGAGACGAAGAACGGGTTGCCACCGGTGCGGGCAGCCAGCTCGGCGGCCTCATCGGCCGACACCGCGTCCTCGGCGACCTCGTTGGCCAGCGTCGCCACATCCGCTGACGACAACGCCGGCACCGCGATGTGCCGGTTGGCCTCCCCGCGCGCCACGGTGCTCAGTAGGCGGGCCACCTCCGGGGTGTGCTCTCCGTCGCGCACCGTGATGATCACCAGCACGCGCCGATCCCGCAGCGCGCTCGCGATGTAGGCCAGGCAGCTCGCCGAGGTGGTGTCCGACCACTGCACGTCGTCGACCACGATGGCCAGCAGCCGCGGCGCGGACTCCAGCAGGGCCTGCACCCTTTCGTAGACAAGGAATCTCGCGGTGTCGGGGTCGGCGTGCGGCGGCACCTCGAGCGTCTCGTCGGGGTCGGCGCCCAGCGCGCGCACCAGGTGGCGCATCGGCCACCACGGCGGAGTGGCGCGCTCGTCGGGGCAGTTGACCCAGACCACGTCACCCCCGTCGGCGGACACCATTCCGGCGATCTCTTCGGCCAGCCGTGTCTTGCCGATCCCTGGCGGGCCAGACAGCACCAGCCACCGGGTCGCCCCCGCTGACGTCCGCACCAGCACCTCGGCCGCGCGCGCCAGTTCCCGATCCCGGCCCACCAACGGCGACCGCGGCGGAGCCGCTGCACTCACCGCCTCGGTGGCCATGGGCCCCGGAACGGGAATGTTGGCCGCCCCCGTCCATTCCGGCGGTCGGGGCCAGCCGGCCAACTCGGGGGCCTGCCGCAGCACCGCGGTCTGCAGGTCGCGAAGCTCGGGACCGGGCTCGAGCCCCAGCTCGGCGTCGAGGAGGCGCGCATGACGGCCGTAGACCTCCAACGCCTCGGCCGCGCGACCGGCCCGGTACAGCGCCAGCATCTGCAACCGGGCGCCGCGGTCGGCGAACGGTTCGAGCGCGCGCAGCCCCGCCGCCTCGGTCAGCGCGGCGGTCACCCTGCCCAGCGCGAGCAGCGCGACGACCCGGTGGGCGAGGCATTCGAGCCGCATCTCGGTGACCCGTGCCGCCTCGTCCCGCACCCAGGGCGCATCGGCCATGTCCTCCAACAGGTTTCCCCGAACCAGTGCCAGCGCCGTGTCGGCCTCGGCGAGCGCGGTCGACCAGTCCTCGGCCTCGATCGCGGCACCGGCGCTCAGACATCCCGCCGTGAACGCCGTCAGGTCGACGCTGTCCGGGTCGGCGTCGAGGTAGTAGCCGGGAGGCCGGCGCACGATCGGCTGCGAAACCGAGGAAGCCATCTGCGTCCCACCGGATCCGCGCAGCGCGCGACGCAGGTTCGAGATGTAGGCCTGCAGGCTCGCCGTCGCGCTGGCCGGAACGTCATCGCCCCAGACGGCGTCGACCAACCGATCCACCGACACCACCCGGCCCGCGGCCAGCAGCAGCACCGCCAGCACCACCCGCTGCTTGGGCGGACCGACGTCGATCAGGGTCTCCCCGTCGGCCACCTGCAGCGGTCCGAGCAACCGATAGCGCACCGGCGGATCGTGTTACGACGCGGACTGGTATTCGTTCATGGCGTCGTCGAGGCGTTGCAGCGCCTCGCCGTACTGGGCGAAGTCGCCGCTGCGCTGAGCCTCCCGCACCGCATCCAGTGCCGAGTTGATGTTCTGCAGCGCAGCGGTTTTCGCCGCCGACAGCTGCGACGGCCCGGTCGGCGGGACCGCCACCGGCACCTCCGGGCGGGTCTGCGGTGCCTGCCCCTGCTGATTCGGCGGTGTCGCCGCGGGCTGCTGGCCGGTGGCCGGAGGCCGCGACTGCGGTTGGCCCGCAGGCACATCCGTGGGCGCCGGACCGGTCGCGGTGGCATCCGCGCCCGCACCGAACAGGTCGGTCAGCGCGTCACGCACCGTCGGCCCGTACCCGATCTTGTCGTTGTACATCATCGCCACGCGGATCAGGCGCGGGTACGACGACGCCGCGTCACTGGCGCCCGGCGAGGCATACACCGGTGCCACGTAGAGCAGACCGCCCTGACCCATCGGCAGCGTCAGCAGGTTGCCCCAGCGGATCCGGTTCTGGTTGTCCCGGCCGATGACACCCAGGTCCTGGCTGACCGCGGTGTCGGTGCTGATCGCGTTGAACGCCAGCTTGGGGCCGTTGACCTGGCCGGGGATCGTCAGCACCGTGATCTTGCCGTAGGTCTGCGGATCGGAGCTGGCACTGATGTAGGCGGCCAGGAAGTCACGCCGGAACCGGTTCATCGCACTGGTCAACTGGAACGACGTCGAATTGTTGTTCTCCGCCAGGTTCTTCGCGACGATGTAGTACGGCGGCTGGTAGCTGCTGGCCGTCGGGTTCGGATCCAGCGGCACGTCCCAGAAGTCCGACGTCGAGAAGAACGTCACCGGATCATCGACGTGGTACTTGGCGAGCAGCGCGCGCTGCACCTTGAACAGGTCCTCCGGATAACGCAGGTGCTCCTGCAACTCCGGGCTGATGTCGCTCTTCGGCTTGATGGTGCCCGGGAACACCTTCTCCCAGGCCTGCAGCACCGGGTCCTGCTCGTCCTGCGCGTAGAGCGTCACGGTGCCGTCGTAGGCGTCGACGGTGGCCTTCACCGAGTTGCGGATGTAGGACACCTGCTTGTCGGGCAGCAGCCGGTTCATCGCCACCTCGTTGGAGTCCGTGGTGGCCGACGACAGCGACATCAATTCCGAGTACGGGTAGTTGTCGAGCGTGGTGTAGCCGTCCACGATCCAGACCATCCGCTTGTTGACGATCGCCGGGTAGACGGCGGTGTCGGTGGTGAGCCACGGCGCCACGGCCTTGACCCGCTCGGCCGGATCCCGCTTGAACAGGATCTTGCTGTTGTTGCCGATGACGTTGGAGAACAGAAAGTTCCGCTCGGCGAACTTCGCGGCGAACACGCTGCGGTTGAACCAGTTGCCCAGCGGGACACCGCCGGCACCGGTGTAGGTGTAGTTCTTCGTCTCGACGTTGTTCTCGTAGTCGTACTCGCGGTCGGCGCCGTTCTTGCCGACGATCGCGTAGTCGGCAGCGGTGGACGCGATGACCGGGCCGAAGTAGATGCGCGGCTGGTCCAGCGGCGCCGGTCCGGGCGAGATGATGCTGCCGTTCGCGCCGACGACGCTGGCCAAGAACTCGGGGTAGCCGCCGTTCTGGTTGGGGTCGTTGGCCACACCGCGCACCGTGTTGGCCGGCGAGGCGATGAAACCGTTGCCGTGGGTGAAGACGGTGTGCCGGTTGATCCAGTCGCGCTGGTTGTCGATCAGCCGGTCCGGATTGAGCTCGCGCGCGGCCACCACGTAGTCGCGCAGGTTTCCGTCCGCATCCCGGTACCGGTCCATGTTCAGCTGGTCTTGGAAGTAGTAGAAGTTCTTGCCCTGCTGGAACTGCGTGAACGCCGGGCTGACGATATTGGGGTCGAGCACGCGGATGTTCGACGTGGTGGCCCGGTCGGCGGCCACCTGCTGCGCGCTGGCCGGCGCGTTGCCGGCGTAGTCGCGGTAGCTGACCTGTTGTTCCGTGAGTCCGTAGGCCTGCCGTGTGGCCGCGATGCTGCGGCTGATGTATTCGCTCTCCTTCTGGGCGGCGTTGGGCCGCACGCTGATCTGCTCGACCACCAGCGGCCAGCCCGCGCCGACCACCAGCGAGGACAGCAGCAGCAGGACCACACCGATCGCCGGGATCCGCAAGTCGCGCAGGAAGATCGCAGAGAAGACCGCCGCGGCGCAGATCACCGCGATGGCCATCAGGATGAGCTTGGCGGGCAGCACCGCATTGATGTCGGTGTAGCCGGCACCGGTGAACGGCTTGCCGCCGCGGGTGTGGCTGAGCAGCTCGTAGCGGTCGAACCAGTACGCCACCGCCTTGAGCAGCATCAGGATCCCGACGAGGGTGATCAGCTGGATCCGGGCCGCCCGGCTCAGCGCGCCGGTCCGGCCGGAGAGCCGGATGCCACCGAACAGGTAGTGGCCCAACAGGTTGGCGATGAAGGCGAGGAACGTGGCGACGAACAGATACGACAGCACCAGCCGGTAGAACGGCAGATCGAACGCGTAGAAGCCGAGGTCGATGCCGAACTGCGGGTCGGCGATGCCGAAGCTGCCGCCGTGCAGGAACAGCTGCACCCGCTCCCAGTAGCTCTGGGCGACGAAACCCGACAGCAGACCGATGAAGGCGGGCACGCCGATGCCGACCAGCCGCAACCGGGCCATCACCGCGGTGCGGTAGCGCGCGATCGGATCGTTGGGCCCCGCCGTCGGCACGAACACCGGACGGGTGCGATAGGCCAACGCGAGCGCGGCGAAGACGATGCCGCCGATGAGTAACGCCACCACGAAGAAGATGACCATGCGGGTGACGATCTGGGTGGTGAACACCGACCGGTAGCCGAGTTCGCCGAACCACAGCCAGTCGACGTAGGTGTCGACCAGCCGGGGGCCGATCAGCAACAGCAGCACGACCGCCAGGGCGATCGCGATCAGAACCCGGCTCCGTCGCGTCAGCTTCGGCATTCTCGCCGCCGGCCGCATACCCACTCGACTACTCCACTCTCGGACGTTCCCAGCAGTTGTTCAGTAACTGTACGCATCGGACCTGCGGCACCGGCTCAGCAGCGAGGAGGTTCGCCACCGGCGGAAAGTGTGCGCAGCGCGTCGATCGCGTGCTCGAGGGTGTCCACCTTGAGCAGCTCGATGTCCTTCTCGTCGGCGGACTTGGCCTCGTCGCAGTTGTCCGCCGGCACCAGGAAGACCGAGGCGCCGGCTTCCTTGGCCGACACGATCTTGTGGGTGATGCCGCCGATCGAGCCGACCTCCCCGTCCGGGGTGATCGTTCCGGTGCCCGCCACGAACTTCGATCCGTTCAGGTCTCCGGTCGTCAGCTTGTCGACGACGGCGAGGCTGAACATCAGGCCGGCCGACGGGCCACCGATGTTGGCGAGGTTGAAGTCGATCGCGAACGGCGCCCACGGCGCGTCGAGCACGTTCACCCCCAGCACACCGTGCGGACGGTCCGGCCGGGAGCCGAGCGTGACCTGGGTGGTGCCGGCCGGGGAGTTCTTGCGCCGGTAGTCGACGACGATCGTGTCGCCCGGCTTGGTGGTTTCCAGGAAGGCACCGAACTGCTCGAGGTTCGCGACCGGCTTGTTGTTCACCGCGTCGATCGCGTCACCGGCCTGCAGCTTGCCTTTCGACGGGCCCTTCTCGTCGATGCTCTGCACGGTGATGGCGGTCGGATACTTCAGGTACGCCAGCGCGGCGTACTCCGCGCTGTCCTCCGACTGCTGGAAGTCCTTCGTGTTGGCCTCGTCGATCTCGTCGCGCGACTTGTCCGGCGGGTAGACGAGCTCGCGCGGGATCAGCTGATCGCGGCCTGAGGCCCAGAAGATCAACGCCTGGCCGAGCGTCAGTCCGTCCATCTGCGACACCGTGGTCATGTTCAGGTGACCGCTGGTGGGCTTCACGTCGGTGCCCTCGATGTCGACGACCGGCTTGCCGTCGACGTCGCCGAGGGTGTTGAAGGTCGGGCCGGGACCCAGCGCGACGTACGGCACCGACACCGTGGTCGCGAGCACGCCGAAGACGACGATCGGCACCAACGCGACGATGAGGGTGGCAATCCTCCTGTTCACGCCGTTCACAGTAGAGGTCAACGGTGGGTTCACTCTCAGCGTGACCCGTCGGCCCACGCCCCGCCCGCCTGGTGAGTACGGTTGGGGGCATGGCTGACCTGCCTTTCGGCTTCTCCGCGGGCGACGACCCCGAGCGCGACAAGGGCAAGAAGGACCCCGGTTCCGGGTCCGGCCCGAACGATCCGTTCGGCGGCGCGTTCCCCGGCGGTCAGTTCGACATGTCCCAGCTCGGACAGATCTTCTCCACCCTCGGTGAGATGTTCAGCGGCACCGCGACGGCCGGCGCGGGCGCCGGACCGGTCAACTACGACCTGGCGCGACAGCTGGCGTCGAAGTCGATCGGCTTCGTCGCGCCGGTGCCCGAGCAGACGACATCGGCCATCAACGACGCGGTGCGACTGGCCGAGACATGGCTCGACGGGGTGACCCCGCTGCCCGCCGGCACCACGCGGGCGGTGGCGTGGACGCCGACCGACTGGATCGACAACACCATGGACACGTGGAAGCGGTTGTGCGACCCGGTGGCCGAACAGATCTCCACGATGTGGGCGCAGGCGCTTCCCGAGGAAGCCCAGGCGATGGCCGGCCCCCTGCTGGCGATGATGTCGCAGATGGGTGGCATGGCGTTCGGCTCACAGCTGGGCCAGGCGCTGGGCACGCTGTCGCGAGAGGTGTTGACGTCCACCGACATCGGGCTGCCGTTGGGACCCAAGGGGGTCGCCGCACTGATGCCCGAGGCCATCGAGACGCTCGCCGAGGGACTCGAGCAGCCACGCAGCGAGGTCGTCACGTTCCTGGCGGCGCGCGAGGCCGCGCACCACCGGCTGTTCAGCCATGTGCCGTGGCTCGCCACCCAGCTGCTCAACGCGGTCGAGGCGTTCGCCAAGGGCACCAAGATCGACATGAGCGGCATCGAGGAGTTCGCCCGCGACTTCAATCCCGCGTCGCTGACCGACCCCTCGGAGATGGAGCAGCTGCTCAACCAGGGCATCTTCGAACCCAAGGCCACCCCGGAGCAGACCGCGGCGCTGGAGCGGCTCGAGACGCTGCTCGCGCTGATCGAAGGCTGGGTGCAGACCGTCGTGTCCGACGCACTCGGCGATCGGATCCCCGGGACGGCGGCCCTGTCGGAGATGCTGCGCCGGCGGCGAGCCACCGGCGGGCCGGCCGAGCAGACGTTCGCCACCCTGGTCGGGCTCGAATTGCGGCCCCGCAAGATGCGCGAGGCCGCCGCGCTGTGGGAGAAGCTGACCCAGGCTGTCGGCTCCGACGCGCGCGACGGCGTGTGGGGGCACCCCGACCTGCTGCCCAGTGCGTCGGACCTCGACGAGCCTGCCGGTTTCATCGACCGCATGATCGGCGGCGACACCACCACCAGCGATCTCGACAGCGCGATCGAGGCCGCCCTGAACGAGGGCGACAAGGGAACCGATCCACGCCCCTGAGACCCTGTGGATAACTCGATTCGCGGTCGGTGCCGCATGACACTGTCGTCGAATGACCCGTTATGCCCTGGACTCGGCCACCCCGGTCCTGTCCCGGCCGGACGGCACGGTCCAGGTCGGCTGGGATCCCCGCCGCGCCGTGGTGGTCCATCCACCGCCCGGGCTGGCCGCGCCGCTCCTCGCTGATCTGCTGCGGGCCCTGCAGTCCGTCGCGACGGTTCCGGAACTGCAGAACCTGGCCGCCGGACGCGGCGCCGACGCGTCCGTCGTCAACGGGCTGGTGACCCACCTCGTCGACGCCGGGGTGATCACCGCAGCGGCACCGCCCCGCGACCGCGCCGCATTAGTGCGGATCCACGGCGACGGCCCGCTGTCAGACCTGATCGCCTCCGCGCTGTCGGGCTCCGGCGTCCGGGTCAGCCACAGCAGCCGGGCGCATGCCTCGGCCGGGGGTGCCGATCTGGCCGTACTCACCGACTACCTGGTGGCCGATCCACGCGTCGTGCGGGAACTCCATGACGCGGGCGTTCCGCATCTGATCGTGCGGGTGCGCGACGGCGCCGGACTGATCGGCCCGCTGGTGATCCCCGGAGTGACGAGTTGTCTGCGCTGCGCCGATCTTCACCGCAGCGACAAGGACCCCGCCTGGGCGGCGGTCGCCACCCAGCTGTGCCGCACGGTCGGCACCGCCGACCGTGCCACGGTGCTGGCCACCGCGGGCCTGGCGCTCCGTGAGATCAACCACGTCCTGCGGGCGCTGCCGGACGGCGGTGCCGGTTCGAGCCCGCCGTCGACGCTGGACACCACCCTGGAATTCGACGTCAGCACCGGATCGCTGACAGCCCGCCGGTGGTCGGCGCACCCGCAGTGCGCATGCTGACAGCGGCCGTTGCCAAGTCGTTGGTGGAAGTTCAGCGCGGTCATGGATGATGGAATGGTGAGTGACATCAAGCGGGGCCGAGCAGCGCGCAACGCCAAGCTGGCGTCGCTGCCCGTGGGGATGGCAGGGCGTGCGGCGCTGGGCTTCGGCAAACGTCTGACCGGCAAGTCCAAGGACGAGGTCAACGCCGAGCTGATGGACAAGGCCGCGCAGCAGCTGTTCACCGTGCTCGGTGAGCTCAAGGGCGGCGCCATGAAGGTGGGTCAGGCCCTGTCGGTGATGGAAGCCGCGATCCCCGAGCAGTACGGCAAGCCCTACCGCGAGGCACTGACCAAACTGCAACGCGAGGCGCCGCCGCTGCCTGCGGCCAAGGTGCACCGCGTCCTCGACCAGCAGCTGGGCACCAAATGGCGCGACCGGTTCCAGTCGTTCGACGACAAGTCCGTCGCATCGGCCAGCATCGGCCAGGTACACAAGGCGGTGTGGTCCGACGGCCGCGAGGTCGCCGTCAAGATTCAGTACCCGGGCGCCGACGAGGCGCTGCGCGCCGACCTGAAGACGATGCAGCGCATGGTCAGTGTGCTCAAGCAGCTCTCCCCCGGCGCCGACGTGCAGGGCGTGGTCGACGAGCTGATCGAGCGCACGGAGATGGAACTGGACTATCGGCTCGAAGCCGACAATCAGCGCGCGTTCGCGAAGGCGTACGCGGGTGATCCGCATTTCGTGGTGCCGCATGTGGTGGCCAGCGCGCCCAAGGTCGTCATCCAGGAGTGGATCGAAGGCATCCCGCTGTCGCAGATCATCCGCGAGGGCACGCAGGAGCAGAAAGATCTGATGGCCACCCGGCTGTTCGAGTTCTGCAACGACGCCCCGACGCGGTTGGAGATGGTGCACGGCGACGCGCATCCCGGCAACTTCATGCTGATGCCCGACGAAAAGATGGGCGTGATCGACTTCGGGGCCGTGGCCCCGATGCCCGGGGGCTGGCCGGTGGAGCTCGGTCAGATCATGCGCTACGCCGTCGACAAGAACTACGAGAAGCTGCTGCCGACGATGGAGAAGGCGGGCTTCATCCAGAAGGGCCAGCAGGTCTCCACACGCGAGATCGACGACATGCTCAAGCAATACGTCGATCCCCTCCAGGTGCCGGTGTTCCACTACTCCCGCAAATGGCTGCAGCGCATGACGACGCTGGAACTGGACAAGGCGGCCGGCCAGATCAAGGCCGCGCGCCAGATGGACATCCCGCCGAAGCTGGCGATCCCGATGCGGGTGATCGCGTCGATCGTGGCGATCTCCTGCCAGCTCGACGCGCACGTCCCCACCCGGCGCATCGCCGAGGAGACCGTGCCCGGCTTCGCCGACCCCGACGCCGCGACGGAATCGGGGTCAGCGCAAAGCTAGGCTGCCACAGGGCTTTTCGGGGTGTCTTCCGCGTCCTTACGCGGCCGGCCCCGGGGCCGCTTGCGGGCGATGACGGTGCCCCGCTCGAAGATCTCGCCGCCCCACACTCCCCACGGCTCCTGCCGCTCCAACGCTGCGGTCAGGCACTCCCGCCGGAAAGGGCATTCGCCGCACAGGGCCTTCGCGCGCTCGAGATCGCGCGGGTCCTCGGCGAACCACAGGTCGGGATCCTCGACATGACACGGCACCGACAGCTTTGAGCTCTCACATGTCAGGGAAGACATGTCCGGTCCTCTGCTTCCTGGTCGTTTCGTTCGTCTGGCTGAACTCTGTCGTGGATCGGTGACCAGGTCTTGTCTGGGAAAAGACGAAGGCCACGGATCCGTGGTTGCGGGTCCGTGGCCTGGGATGGCGGTTGGGGGCTCTTGCTAGTGAAAGCCCCTCACGGACGCGGCAACCGTGCCGGCTGCGGCGGCGCGGCGCTTACGCGCGGCGGCAGCGGCGGGAATGGCGGTATGCACCTCTGTGAAGGCGTGCGGGGACCACGGCATGCCGGCTGCGGCTACGACGTAAAACGCGTCATTTCTCACCATGATCGCGGCATCCTCCTCTCGCACATGCACCAACGTGTGTTGTTCTGAGGCTAGACGCTACCAGCGAAATCCCTCAACACATTTTTGACCTGCGCTTTTGGCGCGATTTTTACGATTTCTGGCGGTCTCTGACCAGCCCGAGCACATCGGCGCCGTACTGCTCGAGCTTGCGGGCGCCGATACCGGGGATCGCGACCAGCGCGGCATCGTCGCCCGGCAGCGACTCGGCGATCGCGATCAGCGTGTTGTCGGTGAACACCACATAGGCGGGCACGCTCATCTCCTTCGAGATGCGCAGCCGCCAGTCCTTCAAGTCGGCGAGCAGTTGTTCGTCGATGTCGGACGGGCACGTCTCGCACCGGCGGAGCATGATCGCCGCCGACGCCGACAGCGGGGCGTTGCACACCCGGCACCGCGGGGCCGGACCGCGGGGCTTGCGCGACCGGCTGGGCCCGTCGTCGCGCGCGGACTGCGGCGCGATGCCGTTGAGGAACCGCGACGGCCGCCGGCCCTGACGACCCCCGGGGTTGCGGGCGAGCGCCCAGCTGAGCGTCAAATGCACACGCGCCCTGGTGATTCCGACGTAGAACAGGCGCCGCTCCTCCTCGACGGGCTCGCTGTCGGGACCGTGGGACAAGGCATGGGAGATGGGCAGCGTGCCGTCGGCCAGGCCGACGAGGAACACCGCGTCCCACTCCAGGCCCTTCGCCGCGTGTAGCGACGCGAGCGTGACGCCCTGCACCACCGGCGGGTGACGCGAGTCCGCCCGCTGCCGCAACTCGGCCAGTAGCGTGCGCAGGTCCAGCTGCGGACGCTGGGCGACTTCGTCGTCGACGAGGTCGGCGAGCGCGGCCAGCGCCTCCCAGCGGTCTCGGGCGCGGGTACCGGCCGGCGGCTCGGCGGTCAGGCCGAGCGGCTCCAGCGTCGCCCGCACCAGCTCCGGCAGCGCCAGCGCGGTATCGCGGTCACCGGCGCGCTGCAGCGCCAACAGGGCCTGGCGGACCTCCTGACGGCTGAAAAAGCCTTCGCCACCGCGGACCTGGAACGGGACACCCGCCTCGGTGAGCGCCTCCTCGTAGACCTCCGACTGGGCGTTGATGCGGTACAGCACCGCGATTTCGGCGGGCGCAGTCCCGGACTCGACGAGCTTCTTGATGCTGCGCGCCACCGCGGCGGCCTCGGCGACCTCGTCCGGATACTCGTTGAACGTCGGATTCGGCCCGGGCGGACGCTGTCCGACCAGATGCAGCCGACTGCCCGCCATCCGGCCGCGGGCCGCGGCGATGACCCGGTTGGCCAGCGACACGACCTGCGGCGTGGACCGGTAGTCGCGCTCCAGCCGCACCACCGCGGCGTCGGGGAACCGGCGCGAGAAGTCCAGCAGATAGCGCGGCGAGGCGCCGGTGAACGAGTAGATGGTCTGGTTGGCGTCGCCGACGACGGTCAGGTCGTCGCGGTTGCCGAGCCAGGCGTCGAGGACCCGCTGCTGCAGCGGGGTCACGTCCTGGTACTCGTCGACGACGAAGCAGCGGTAGCGATCCCGGAATTCCTGGGCCACCGCGGCGTCGTTCTCGATGGCGGCGGCGGTGTGCAGCAGCAGGTCATCGAAGTCGAGAAGCATCAGATCGTTGCCGCGGGACTTCAGCGCCTCGTACCCGGCGTAGGCGGCCGCGACCTTCGCGGCGTCGAACGGGATGTCGCGGCCGGACTCGGCCACCGTCGCCGGATAGTCCTCGGGACTGATCAACGACGCCTTGGCCCATTCGATCTCCCCGGCCAGGTCGCGGACGTTGTCGGTTCCGGTGGGAAGACCGCTGCGGTTGGCGGCCTGGGCGACCACCGCGAACTTCGAGTCGAGCAACTGCCAGTCGGTGGTGCCGACGACCCGAGGCCAGAAGTAGGCGAGCTGGCGGCGCGCGGCGGCGTGGAATGTCTGTGCCTGCACGGCCCCGGTCCCGGTTCCGTCGTCGAGCGCGCGCAGCCGCCCCCGCATCTCCCCTGCCGCGCGCTGGGTGAACGTCACGGCCAGCACCTGACCGGGCGCGACGTGGCCGGCGGTGACCAGGTGCGCGATGCGCCGGGTGATGGTGCGCGTCTTGCCGGTGCCGGCGCCGGCGAGCACGCACACCGGCCCCCGCGGAGCGAGGACGGCTTCGCGCTGCTCCTCGTCGAGGTCGCCCAGCAGCCGGTCACGCGAAGCTGTCGGGGACATGGCGACCATCATGTCAGCGCGGCCCGACAATCGCGGGCTGGGCCGGGGCATGTTCGCGGGGTCGACTACGTTGAAGGGCTTATGAGCGCTGACGACACTGCTGCAGTGACCATGTACACGACGTCGTGGTGTGGCTACTGCGTCCGTCTGAAGAAGGCACTGAAGAACGAGGGCATCACCTTCACCGAGGTGAACATCGAAGAGGACTCCGCCGCTGCGGAGTTCGTCGGCTCGGTCAACGGTGGCAACCACGTCGTCCCGACGATCAAGTTCCCGGACGGTTCCACGCTGACCAACCCGAGCGGCGCCCAGGTCAAGGCCAAGCTCGCCAGCTGAGCGCGATCAGTCCGCGGCAGCCCAGGATTCGATGATCTCCCGGGCGATCGAGATCGACCCCGGCAGCAACAGCCGGGACTCGCTCGAGGAACTCCAGTCGCCCTGATCGAGGGCCTCGCGGATCTCGGCACGGGTGAACCATGCCGCCTCGGCGATCTCGCCGTCGTTGAACGCGAACTCCTGCTCCGGATCGCCGAGCGCGTGGAAGCCGACCATCAGCGACCGCGGGAACGGCCACGGCTGGGAGCCCAGATACTCGACATCGGTGACGGTCAGGCCGATCTCTTCGGCGATCTCGCGCACCACGCACGTTTCGAACGATTCCCCGGCCTCGACGAAGCCGGCCAGGATCGAGAACAGTCGCGGCGGCCACACCGTCTGCCGGGCCAGCACCGCGCGGTCGTGGCCGTCGTGCACCAGGCAGATCACCGCGGGGTCGATGCGAGGGAACTCCTCCTGCCCGGTCACCGGGTTGATGCGCGACCAGCCCGCCTTGATGGGTGTGGTCGGGGTGCCGTCGACCGGGCTGAAGCGGGCATGGTCATGCCAGTTGAGCAGCGCTGTGGCGGTCGCGACGAGCTGGGCGCTGACATCGTCGAAGACGTGACCGGTGCGGCGCAGATCGAGCACCTGCGTCTGCGCGTCCGGGTGGTCGGGCGGCTGCAGATCCGAGCGCACCCCCCAGACGTGCCGGCCGTCCTGGAGGCGGCCGAGGAACACGGCGTCCTGCGGGGGTGCGTCACCGGCGTCGGTGGCCCGGTGCAGAACCGCGCGGCCGTCGGCGATCAGCACCTGGTTGCGGCGGTCCACTCGCAGCAGCAGCGCGTCGGCCCAGCCGGCCACCGCCGCCTCGACGTCGGTGCGCAGCGTGTCGGCACGGTCGGCACCGACGCGGGACAGCAGGGGGACGTTGCGCAGCCGGAAGCCGGCGGTCATCGCTCGGCGTCCGCGGAACGGATGTAGAGCAGGCGATCCCCCAACTCGAGCGCGTCGACCTCGGGTTCGTCCACCCGGATCAGCTTTCCGTTGCGCACCACGCCGAGCACGATGTCGGCCTGGTGACGCGGCGACCCGCCCGCCTCCTTCGGCGTCACCTCCCGCTCGGCGATCGCGAACCCGGCGTCCGGGGTGAGCAGGTCCTCCATCACCTCGACGACGCTGGGCGTCTGGACCGCGATGCCGAGTAGCCGGCCGGCGGTCTCGGAGGTGACCACGGTGGAGTCGGCCCCGGACTGCTTGAGCAGATGCTGGTTCTCCGCTTCCCGGACGGCGGCGATGATCTTCGCGTTGGGCGCGAGTTCGCGGGCGGTCAGCGTCACGAGCACGGCGGTGTCGTCCCGGTTGGTGGCGACGATGATCGACTTGGCGTGCTGGGCACTGGCCAGCCGCAGCACCTCGGAGTCGGTGGCGCTGCCGCGCACGGTCACCAGGCCGGCGCTCTTCGCGCGCTCCAGGGCGGCGACGTCCTCGTCCACCACGACGATGTCCGCGGGCGCGACCTCGTCGCCGACCATCGCCGCGGCGGCGGTGCGGCCCTTGGTGCCGTAGCCGACGATGATGATGTGGTTGCGCACTCTGTTCCTCCAGCGCTGGATTTGGTAGACCTGCCGCGACTGCGTGGTGAGGGTCTCGACGGTGGTACCGATGAGCACGATCAGGAACGCGACGCGCAGCGGCGTGATCACCAGGACGTTGACCAGCCGCGCGGACGGCGTGATCGGGGTGATGTCGCCGTAGCCCGTGGTGGACAGTGACACGGTCGCGTAGTAGAGGCAGTCGAGGAACGACAGCGGGTTGTCCTGCGCGTCCCGGTAGCCGTCGCGGTCGAAATACACGATGAACACCGCAGCGAACAGCGCGGCGAGGGCGTAGACGACGCGGACGGTGATGCGCCGCGACGGACTGACCATCGTGGTCGGGATCTGAACCCGGTCGGTGAGCGCGTGCACCGGTAGGTCGGCCAGGGACTGGTCGAACCGGCGCAGCCGTCGGCGCAGAGCGCCCTCAGCCACGGGGGCCAGTCACGATGTGAGGCTGTCGCACCCGCACAATGTAATCATGACCTCCTCCCCGACTGCACTGAAGCGGTTCACCTCGTCATCGCGTGGCACCAAGATGGGCGTCTGGCTGATCGGCATGGGGGTCCTGCACTTCGCGGCGCCGCAGCCGTTCGACTCGATCGTGCCCGAGGAACTGCCCGGCACCCAGCGCTTCTACACACTGGCCTCCGGTGTCGCCGAGGTCGGTGTCGGCGCTCTGCTGGTGGCGCCGAAGACCCGCAAGCTCGGTGCGCTCGCCGCGATCGCGCTGTTTCTCGGTGTGTTCCCCGGCAATGTGAACATGGTGCGGTTGTGGAAGAACAAGCCGCTGCCGATGCGGTTGATCGCGATCGCGCGGCTTCCGATGCAGGTGCCGATGATCACGCAGGCGCTGAAGGTCTACCGCGAGAGCTGAGTCTACGCGGCGTCGTCGTCGACGGGCGCGGCGAGCAGGGCGGCCAGTTCGTCGGCATCGGGCAGCGCGGCGGGGGTGACTGTGCGCCCGGAACGGACGTAGTGGAACGCCGCCCGCACCGACGACGGCGGACAACCCTGCAGCCGGGCCCACGCCAGGCGGTAGACCGCCAACTGAATCGCTTTGTGCGCCAACTCCTCCGGCGTGGCCGGCGGCTCACCGGTCTTCCAGTCCACCACCGTCACCCCGCCGTCGCCGTCGGCGAACACCGCGTCGATGCGGCCGCGGACGACGCGGCCCGCGATCATCATGTCGAAGGGAACCTCCACCTCCAGCGGGCTGCGGGCCGCCCACCCCGACACCGCGAAGGCGGCCTGCAATTCCTCGAGCTCACCCCGGTCCTGCCGGTCGGCGTCGACGGCGCCAGGCAGATCGTCGAGGTCGAACAGCTTCTCCGCCTGGTAATACCGCTGCACCCACTCGTGGAACGCGGTGCCCAGCAGGGCCTGTGCGTCGGGCCGCCGGGGAAGCCGCCGATGGAGGCGCTGCGCCGCGGCGTCGGGGTCACGCCCCAGTTCGACCATGGCGCTGACCGACAGCTGCACCGGCAGCGGCGGCGCGGGCCGCCGGCCCGCCCGTTCGCGCTCGGCGAGCAACGCGTCCACGTCGGCGGCCCAGCCGTGCGGATCCTCCGCGACGACGAGGTCGGCGTCGCCGGCGATCACGGCGGACACCAGCGCGGCGCCGTGATCGGCGCGGTCGCGACGGCCCGCCAGCGGGTCGAGCGGCCACATCGCCTCGATCACGCGGCCGCGCAACGGATTCGGCTCTCCATCGGCAGGCGCGTCGTCCCATACGTCGATCGACCCGCATGGGGTACCCGCGGCTGCCGCGGTGTCGATGGCCTCTTTGAGTTCGGTGAGGAATGTCGACGGTCCGCGCGGCTTGGATTCGGTGGCGCCCCAGTGGTGCCCGGACACCAGCAGCGTGCGCTCGGCACGCGTCAAGGCCACGTACAAGAGGCGGCGTTCCTCGTCGGTGCGCCGCTGATCCAGGCTGCGCTTGTGATCGGAGATGGCGTCCGAGAGCGATTTGCGATCGTTGACCCGTGAGGTGTCCAGCACCGGCACACCGTGTTCGGACACCGTGGCGCAGTCACCGCGCAGCAGCGGCGGCAGGTCGGCGGCATCGGTGAGCCAGGTGCGTGGCGACGCTGTCGATGGAAACACCCGCCCGACGAGGTGGGGGACGGCGACGATCTGCCACTCCAGCCCCTTGGCCGCATGCACGGTCAGAATCTGCACCCGATCCTGCGCGACCGTGATCTCCGCGGGGGCCAGCCCGTTCTCGACCTGCTCGGCGGCGTCGAGGTAGGCCAGCAGACCTGACACCGTCGCGCCGGAGCGGCCTGCGAAGTCGGCGACGACATCGCTGAAGGCATCGAGATGCTCGGTGCCGGACCAGCTCGCCGCCACCGGCCGCGCGGCTCTGACCTCGACGTCGACACCGAGCATCCGCCGAATCTCGGCGATCAGATCGGGCAGCTGGCCGTCGAGGTGGGCGCGCAGGGCGCTCAGCTCCCGGCCCAACGCGACGATGCGGGAGTGCCCGGCCGGCGAATAGGCCTCTGCCGCACCGGGATCGCACACCGCGTCAGCCAGGCAGGCGGCGTCGGCGTCGGGTCCGAGTTGGCCGACGATGTGATCGACGCTCCCGCGCTCTGCGGCCGGTGCATGGACCAGCGTCACCGCGCGGCGCCACAGCGCCTCGATGTCGGCGGCACCGAGGCGCCACCGGGGGCCTGTGAGCACCCGCACCGCGGCCGCGCCGGCCATCGGATCGACGGCCAGCCGCAGGTTCTCCACCACCTCGCCGGCGTCGAGCNGCCACAGCGCCTCGATGTCGGCGGCACCGAGGCGCCACCGGGGGCCTGTGAGCACCCGCACCGCGGCCGCGCCGGCCATCGGATCGACGGCCAGCCGCAGCATCGCCACCACATCGGCCACCTCGGGCACCGCCAACAGGCCGGCCAGCCCGACCACCTCGACGGGGATGCCGTGCCGGGTCAGTGCCTCGGCCATCGGGGCGGCGTCGGCATTGCGACGCACCAGCACCGCGGCCGTCGGCGCCGTCCCGTCGACGGCCAGCCCGGCGCGGTACCGGGACGCCACCTGCTCGGCGAGCCACTCCCGCTCGGTGTCCACGTCCGACAGCAAGGCGCAGCACACCTCTCCCGGGTGGGCGTCGGGCCGCGGCAACAGCGACCGCACCGACACCGACCGGCGGCGCGCATCCATCGACACCTCGTTGGCCAGGTGCAGCACCTCCGGCGGGTTGCGCCAGCTGGTCCGCAATTCCAGTGTGGGGGCGGGGGTTCCGTCGGCAAGCGGGAAGTCGGTGGTGAACCGGGGCAGGTTGGTGGCCGACGCGCCGCGCCACCCGTAGATCGACTGGATCGGATCGCCGACCGCGGTCAGGGCCAGCCCGTCGTCGGCGCCGTTGCCGAATAGCGAGGCCAGCGCCACCCGCTGCGCGTGCCCGGTGTCCTGGTACTCGTCGAGCAGCACCACCCGGTAACGCTGCCGCAGCTGCTCCCCCACCTGCGGGAACCGCGACGCGAGCTGGGCTGCGGCGGCCATCTGCATCCCGAAGTCGACGACCCGCTCCTCGCGCATACGCCGGTGCAGCGCGTCGATCAGCGGTACCAGCGCGGTGCGCTCGGTCTGCGTGGCGAGCATCCGCAGCAGCCACTGGCTGGGGCCGCGGTCGCGCTGGTAGGGCCCCGCGGGCAGCGTGTGCACCAGGCGTTCGAGCTCGATGTGGGTGTCGCGCAGTTGGTCGGTGTCGACCAGGTGTTCAGCCAGTTGACCGGCCAGCCGCAGCACCATCGCAGTGATCGTCGCCGGGGACTTGTCGGTGTCGAGTGGACCGGGGTGCTCGCAGACCACGCGAAACGCCAACTGCCACAGCTCGGTTTCGCCGAGCAGGCGGACGTCGGGTTCGACCGGCAACAGCAACCCGTGTTCGCGCAGCAGAGTTCCGGCGAACGCGTGATAGGTGCTGACCGTGACCGGGTCGTCACCCGGGTCGGCCGCGCCGGGCACCACCAGCCCGGCGCCCGCCAGCCGCGCCAGCCGTGCCCGCACCCGGCGCAGCAACTGGCCCGCGGCCTTGCGGGTGAACGTCAGGCCCAGCACCTCGCCGGGGCGGGCGAACCCGTTGGCGACCAGCCAGACCACGCGGGCGGCCATCGTCTCGGTCTTGCCGGCACCCGCGCCCGCGATCACCACCAGCGGACCGGGCGGGGCGGCGATGACCGCGGCCTGTTCGTCGGTCGGCGCGAAAAGACCGAGGGCCCCGGCCAATTCGGTGGGGCTGTACCGCGGTGTCATCACACGTCACTCCTGGTCTGCTGGGCCGGACACATCGCGGCCACCGGGCAGTGCGCGCATCCGTCGTTGACCCGGGCGAGGAAGCCGGGCCCCTGGGTCGCCGCGGCAGCGTCGCGCACCTGAGCACGCCACTGCTCGCGTCCGTCGGCCGTCAGCGCGTCCTGCTCCCGTTCGGCCGCCGCGCCGCCGCTGGTCTTGCCGAGATACACCAGCCGGCCGCCCCCGGGCTCCGCGCCCTCGGGGAGGAGGCCCTCGGCCACGGCCAGCTGGTACATCGCCAGCTGCGCATGGTTCTGCGCGTCGTCCTTGGTGACGGGACTCTTGCTCGTCTTGATGTCGACGACGACGAGCCGCCCTTCACTGTCCCGCTCGAGGCGGTCGAGGCGGCCGCGCACCCGCACCGACGGCAGGTCCCCGTCGGCAGCGACGATCTCGCCGTCGACATCCACCTCGGTGCCGACCTCGGTGAGGTGGTGGCGGCTGTCGGAGCGCCAGCGTGCGAACGTGGCGAGCATCTCCTGATGCCGCTCCAACTCGTTGTCGGCGTGCCACCGGGCGTCGAAAGGCAGCGCTTCCCACACCCCGCCGAGCTCGCGGTGCAGCTGCTCCTCCGACGCGTTCGATTCCGACACCAGGGCGTGCACCAGTGATCCCAGCGCGGATCTGACGTCGCGCATCTTGCCGCCACCGTGGCGTTCCATCAGCCACCGCAGCGGGCAGTCCGACAGCATCTGCAACGTCGACGGCGACAGGGTCACGGTGTGTCCGTCGCCGTCCCACAGGGGCGCTTCGCTGGAGACGTCCCGCATGCCGTACCAGTGGGCCGGATCGGCGCCGTGCACGCCCGCCTCGGCCAACCGGGCCAATTGTGCTGCTGCGCAGGCTCTCTCGATGTCATTCACCGCATCGGACGGAGCGCAGACCACCGACCGCAACCGCCCCACCACGGCGGCGGGAGCGAGCACCCGCGGCGCCTGGATGGGTACGTCGGGCTCAGCCGGCGGTTCGGTCGCCGTCGTGGCGAGCTCATGGCAGAACGGCGACGGCAGCAGCGCGGCGTCACCGCTGTCGCTGTCGACGGCGGTGACCAGCAGCCGGCGGCGCGCGCGGCCCATCGCCGCGATGAGCAGCCGGCGCTCCTCGGCCAGCAGCGGCGCGCGTCCGGACAGCGCACGCTCCCCCGGTTCGGCGACCCCGTCGAGGATGTCGACCAGCTGCTGGGTCGCGAGCACCCCGCCGCGGGGTTGCACGTTGGGCCACAAGCCTTCCTGCACGCCCGCGATGACCACGAGGTCCCACTCGCGCCCCAGCGCGGCATGCGCACTGAGCACCGCGACCGCCTCGCACGCCGGGCCGTCGTCGCGCCGGACCGGCGGCAGTGTCAACGTCGCGACGTGGTCCACCAGACCGCGCAGCGACGTGCCCGCAGTCTGCTCGACGTGTTGTTCGGCGACGTCGAACAATGCGGTGACCGCATCCAGATCGCGATCTGCCTGAGCACCGGCCGGTCCTCCCCGCTCACTGGCCGCCAGCCAGCGCCGCTGCAGACCCGAGCGGTTCCACGTCTCCCACAACGTGTGTCGCGGATCCCGCCCCTGCTCGGCACTGCGCCGTGCAGCGGAAAGCACGATCCGCACCCGCCGCACCGCCCGCGCCAGCTCGTCGGGAAGTCGCTGGAGGCCGGTGGAGCCGTCGCCGCTGAGCGCCGCGACCAGGAGCTCGCCGAAATCGCGCTCCGGATCACCTGCGGCCCGCCGCAGGGCGCGCCGCAGCTGGCGCAACGACACCGGGTCGACGCGCCCGATCGGGCCGGTCACCAGTGCCAGCGCCCGTTCGCCGTCCAAGCCGTCGGCCGTGGCCTCCAGCACCGTCAGCAGCGCCCGCACCGCCGGCATGTCGGCGAGCGCGACATCGCTCTGCGGCAACTCGACCGGGACACCGGCGGCGCTCAGCGCGCGGCTCAGCGGCGCGCCCATCCGGGGCACCGAGCGCACGATCACCGCCATCTGCGACCACGGCACGTCGTCGACGAGGTGCGCCCGGCGCAACGTGTCGGCGATGATCGCTGATTCGGCGTGCGCGGACGCGGCGATGCGCACCGCGACCGACCCGGCAGCGTCGGTGCCGGCGAATTGCCTTGTGGCGTCGGGACCGGGCAGCCTGCGGCCGACCGCGGCGATGGCGTCGGCCACCGGCCCCGCGCACCGGTGCGACCGGGTCAGCGTGATGGCCGGGCCGTCCCCGCGCAGCAGGGCCGGATCGGCGCCGCGGTACCCGAACACCGTCTGATGCGGATCGCCGGCGATCACGGTCAGCTCGGCGCCGGCGGCGAGCACCGTCACCAGCCGCGCAGCCTGCGGGTCGAGGTGCTGGGCGTCGTCGACGAGCAGCAGTGCCACCCGCGCCCGCTCGGCCGCCAGCAGGTCGGCGTCGGCGGCCAGCGCTTCCAGCGCGGCACCGACGAGTTCGGCGGCACCGAGCGCCGGCACCGTGGCCTGCGGCGCGGCCATGCCCACGGCCGACCGCAGCAGCATGATCTGTTCATAGGCCTGCGCGAAGCGGCCCGCGGCCTGCCACTCGGCGCGGTCGGCGCGCCGGCCGATGCGTTGCAGTGCAAGCGGATCGACGCCGCGCTCGCTGCAGCGGGCCAGCAGGTCGCGCAGTTCGGTGGCGAAACCGACCGTGCTCAGCGCGGGCCGCAGCCGCTCGGGCCACCGCACCGGTGAGGCGTCACCGTCCTCGAGGTCACCGGCGAGCAGCTCGCGGATGATCCCGTCCTGTTCGGCACCGGTGATCAGGCGCGGCGGCGGGCTCCCGGCACGCTGTGCGGCCAGCCGCAGCACCGCGAACGCGTAGGAGTGGACCGTGCGCACCAGCGGCTCCCGCACCACCGTCCGCTCGCCGCCGGCGAGCATCGTCGCGGTGATCGCGGCGCGGGCCTGCGCGCCGAGCGTCGACGAACCCGTCAGCAGCAGAACCGATTCCGGATCGCGACCGGCCGTCAGATGCGCCGCCGCGGTCGTGATCAGCGTGCTGGTCTTGCCCGTACCCGGGCCGCCGAGCAACCGCACCGTACCGCGCGTCTCCGGACGGGCCAGGGCGTCGGTCGTCAGTTCGGTGTGCGGCGCGGACATGAACGCACTACATCACGAGGGTCCGACAAGTGGGCTGCGGTGGTGTCTCGGGCAGCCGCCTGGCAGCATCGACACCTGTGACCGAGCTGTTGTGCACCTACCGATTCGGGCCGTCGACCCCTGTGCGGGTGCTGGCCGTCCACGGTCTGACCGGACACGGCAAGCGGTGGGAGACCCTGTTCGACACGCACCTCCCCGACGTCGCCGTGCTCGCGCCGGATCTGCTCGGCCACGGCCGGTCGTCGTGGGACGCGCCGTGGACGATCGAGGCGAACGTCGGCGCCCTGGCAGCCCTGCTCGACGCCGAGGGCGGAGATCCGGTGGTGGTGGTCGGGCATTCGTTCGGCGGGGCGGTTGCCCTCAATCTCGCGGCGGCACGGCCGGATCTGATCGCCGGCCTCGTGCTCCTCGATCCCGCGGTCGCCCTCGACGGCCGGTGGATGCGGGAGGTCGCCGACGACATGTACTCCTCGCCCGACTACACCGACCGCGCCGAGGCCCGCAACGAGAAGATCGGCGGGTCGTGGGGCGAGGTCGACGAGACCGAGCTCGACCGCGAACTCGACGAACACCTCGTCGACCTGCCCAACGGGCGGGTGGGATGGCGCATCAGCATCCCCGCGACGCTAGCGTACTGGAGTGAGCTGACCCGGCCGGTGCCCGTTCCGCGCGACGGCACTCCGACCACGCTGGTGCGGGCCACCTACACCGAGCCGCCGTATGCCACCGACGAGGTGATCGCCGCGCTCGACGCCGGTCTGGGTCCGAATCTGACGGTGCTGGAATGGGATTGCGACCACATGGTGCCGCTGGCCAAGCCCGCCGAGACGGCCGCGGTGATCCGGGACCTGCTCGGCTGACCCGTGGCGGCCATCACCGACGAGCAGGTGGAGACCGTGCGCGCACTGGTCGCGTCGGTTCCCTCGGGAGCGGTCACGACCTACGGCGACATCGCCGACGCGGCCGGCCTGCCGAGCCCGCGCATCGTCGCGTGGATCATGCGCACCGATTCGTCGGACCTGCCCTGGCACCGGGTGATCCGGGCGTCGGGGCGGCCGGCGCCGCACCTGGCGACCCGCCAGCTGGAGCGGCTGCGCGCCGAGGGCGTGCTGGCCCGTGACGGACGGATCGCATTGGCCGAGTACCGGCACACCTTTTGACGCGCCGGTGAGAACACAGGGCTGTGCTCGAGGGCTGATTCGCGACCAGGAATGCTATTCCGCGGGGAACTACAGGGCGAGGCGCACCAGGGCCGCCGTGCGCGCCAGACCGGGGAACGCAGCCGCCGTCGACCGCGGATGCAGCGCGTGCACGGCGAGCCGGAACATCAACGCGCGCAACAACATCTGCGGCCACTCCGGCAGGGCGTTCCAGCGCTCGATCAGCCCGTCGTCGGCCTCACCCCACGACAGCGCGTCGACGACGACGACACCGGCCGCCCAGGCCGGGGGCCGCCAGTACGGCGTGATGTCGGTGATGCCGGGCGCCGCCGTGCCGGCGAAAAGCACTGTGCCGTAGAGATCTCCGTGCACCAGCTGGCTGGGGCTGCGCGTCGGCCGGCGCAGCGTCGCGAGCTGGTTGATCAGCTCCACGGACTTCTGCCCGTCCGCGGTGCCGGGCGCCACCCGCGCCCCGGGCGGCAGCGAGTGCAGCGGCCGTTCCTCCCATGCGGCGCGGTCGGCGGCGATGAACACGTCGACGTCGGCCCACGGCGCGATCGGGGGCTGGGTCAGGAAACGCGGCCGCTCCAGCTTGGCGGTGGCCTCGTGCAAACGCACCGCGGCCGAGACGACCTCGTCGTGGCGCGGTTCAGGGGTGCCGGCCACGTAGGTGTCGGCCCGCCAGCCGGCGACGACGTAGCGACCATCGGTGGAACGGACCGGACGCGCGAGCCGGACCCCGTCGACGAACAGCGTCTCGCGCACTTTCGCCGACCAGGCGGCGCGGGCGTGATCGGCGACCATCGAGAGCACGACCTCACCGCAGCGCCAACCGCCCTCCCAGCTGGAACCCAGCGGCACCGGCTGCACTCCGGACAGCCCGAAGGCTGTGAGGACATGCTCGGGTGGGCGCTCGGCGGTCACCGCATCAGCGTAATTGCCGCGGACGCCAACCCCGCGTTAGTACATCACCATGTCGGGTTCGAGTTGCTTGCCCCAGGCCACGATCCCGCCCTGGACGTGCAGCGCATCGGAGAACCCGGCGTTCTTGACGATCGCGAGCACCTCTGCCGAGCGCACGCCGGTCTTGCAGTAGAACACCGGGGTCCGGTCGACGGTCAGCTTCGACAGCGCCTCGCCGCTCTCGAACGCGCCCTTGGGAATCAGCTGCGCACCCTCGATGTGGTTGATGTCCCACTCCACGGGCTCCCGCACGTCGATCAGCGCCAGCGGCTTCCCCGAATCCAGCAGCTCGGCCAGTTCGCGGGGCGTGATCGTCGATTCCGCGGCAGCCTCCGCGGCGGCGTCGGACACCACGCCGCAGAACTCCTCGTAGTCGATGAGCTCGGTGATCTTCGGCGTCGACGGATCCTTGCGGATCTTGATCGTCCGGTACGTCATGTCCAGCGCGTCGTAGACCATCAACCGCCCCAGCAGCGGCTCGCCGATGCCGGTGAGCAGCTTGATCGCCTCGGTGCCCATCACCGACGCGATCGAGGCGCACAGGATGCCCAGCACACCGCCCTCGGCGCACGACGGCACCATCCCCGGTGGCGGCGGCTCGGGGTAGAGGTCGCGGTAATTCAGGCCCAGGCCGTCGGGCGCGTCCTCCCAGAACACCGACACCTGGCCCTCGAAGCGGTAGATCGACCCCCACACGTACGGCTTGCCGGCCAGCACGGCGGCGTCGTTGACGAGGTAGCGCGTCGCGAAGTTGTCGGTGCCGTCGAGGATCAGGTCGTAGTCGCCGAAGATCTCGACCGCGTTGTCGGGCTCCAGGCGGACCTCGTGCAGCACCACCTTCACCAGCGGGTTGACCTCGAGGATCGAGTCGCGGGCGCTCTCCGCCTTGGAGCGGCCGATGTCGGACTGGCCGTGGATGATCTGGCGCTGCAGGTTGGATTCGTCGACGACGTCGAACTCGACGATGCCGATCGTCCCGACCCCGGCGGCGGCCAGGTAGAGCAGCGTCGGCGAGCCGAGGCCGCCGGCCCCGATCACCAGGACGCGCGCGTTCTTGAGCCGCTTCTGCCCGTCGAGGCCGAGGTCAGGGATGATCAGGTGACGGCTGTACCGCGCGACCTCGTCGCGGGTGAGTTCAGCCGCTGGCTCGACCAGCGGCGGCAACGGTGAGGACACCGAGTTCTCCTTGGTTGGCGTGCAAGACCCATCTCAACAGGTACGGGTTCCAACAGCAACGAGGCCCTGACCCTTCCCTGGTCGATTCCGCGATGCTCAGGCGATCGGATACGGCCACGGATTGAAGCGGCAGGTCTTCCCGTCGGGGGTGACGGTGCCCGGGTCGAACCGGGCCGCATCGTTGTTGTTGGTCGAGAACGTCTGCTGCATCATGATCGGCGCCAGTTCGCCGCTGACCGTGCACTGCTCGTGCCGGGGATACCCGATCGCGTGCCCCACCTCGTGGTTGATGACGTACTGCCGGTAAGAGCCGATATCGCCCTGGAACGGCACCGCGCCACGCACCCAGCGGGCCTCGTTGATGAACACCCGCGGCTGGCCCTCGAACGCCGGGTTGTAGCAGGACGCCTCGAGCTGGATGTCGTAGCCGCAGCCCTCACGCACCGTCATCGGTGAGGTCAGCGACACCCGGAAATCAGGCTGCACACCGGCGCTGTCGTCGACGCGGACGAACGCGAACTGCGGGTTGTGCGTCCAGCTCTTCGGGTTGGCCAGGGTTTCGCTGACCATCCGGGCGAAGCCGTCGTCACCGCCGAACGTCGTGGTGTCCACGCCGTCCTCCACCTCGACGGTGTAGGTGAAGACCTTGCTGGTGCCCTCCCCGACCTGCGGGGCAGTGCCTGGAACGACGTGCCAGGTGCGCGCGCCCGCCTCGGTGAACGGCCCGCCCTCGGGAAGGATCCCGGTCGGCAGATTCGCGTCGAACTGGGTGAGTCCCTTGGGGGGTGCGCCGACGATCGCGGTGCTGGCCATGCCGATCGTCGGCGGGCCCTGCACGGGGCCCTCCTCCTCCGCGGCCGGCGGGGCGACGCTGGTGCCGGTGACGGTCTGGTAGACGACGACCGCGGTCAGCACCACCAGCAGCGGCAGCGCGTAGGCACGCCAGCCGTACGTGGAGACGAACCGGCCCAGCCACGTCTGCTTGCGCCAGCGCTGATGCTCGTCGCGGTTGGACCGGGCCCGCCCGGAGTCCTCGGCCAGCGGGTCCCGCTGCGCGCGAAGGGGCTCACGCCACTCGTCGCGGAGCACGGGAACGCGACCGCTCCCGCGACGCCCCGGGTCGTAGGTCACCGACACAGGATGTCACAGGACGACCGGTCCCGACCTTCGGCGCGCCTGCACCGGGCCGATGTCCTCCCGCCCGGGCCCGGCCAACGGTAGTAGTGTCAGCGGAACCGAACTCACGACGGTGCATGCGCCGGAAGTAGAACTCGAGGTCCTGATGAGCGAACCCGCCAGAACGGCGCAGCGGCGTGGTGGGCAGCCGGCCAACGGCACCGGCCTGTCCACTCCCAGCGCAGCCCGGCGCGGTAACCGGTTGCCCCGTGACGAGCGCCGTGGCCAGTTGTTGATCGCCGCCAGCGAAGTGTTCGTCGACCGCGGCTACCACGCCGCCGGGATGGACGAGATCGCCGATCGCGCCGGCGTCAGCAAACCGGTGCTGTATCAGCACTTCTCGTCGAAGGTGGAGCTTTATCTCGCGGTGCTGCAGCGCCACGTCGACAATCTGGTCTCCGGGGTGCGCCAGGCGCTGCGCACCACCACCGACAACCGGCAGCGTGTGCGCGCGGCGGTCGAGGCGTTCTTCGACTTCATCGAGCACGACAGCCAGGGCTACCGGCTCATCTTCGAAAACGACTACGTGACCGAGCCCCAGGTGGCGGCGCAGGTGAAGGTCGCCACCGAGGCGTGCACCGACGCCGTGTTCGATCTGATCAGCCATGACTCGGGGCTGGAACCGCACCGCGCCCGGATGATCGCGGTCGGTCTGGTCAGCATCAGCGTCGACTCGGCGCGTTACTGGCTCAACAACGAGCGGCCGATCGCCAAGGACGACGCGGTGGAAGGCACCGTGGCGTTCATCTGGGGCGGGCTGTCGCACGTCCCGCTGACGCGTTCCTGAGCGGCGACAGCCCGCTGCAGCCTCAGCCCGCCGAGCGGGTGACCTCGGAGCCGACGGCGCCCACACCGAATCCCACGCGGCGCGCGTCGGCGGCGCCGATCTCGACATAGGCGATCCGCGCGGCCTGCACGAGGTACCGCCGGCCCTTCTCGTCGGTGAGGGCCAGCACGCCGGAGCCCGCCTCCAACGCGTCGGAGACCAGCTTCTCCACTTCTGCCGGCGTCTGCGCGCTGCTGAGGATCAGCTCGCGCGGGCTGTCGGTGACACCGATCTTGACCTCCACAGTGGGAACCCTTCTGTCGTTCGAAATCTCTTCTCCAGGAGGCTAGTGGACGCCGCCCGGGCGGCGCCGGTCGGCGGACCTACGCGCTCAGCGAACGCCCGCGCCGGTGTGCAACGGCGGCGCGACCGAACCGAGTCCCGACCGTGACTGCGGCGGCAGGCGCGTCACCCTGAGCCGTCAGCGCAGCCTTCGTAGCATCGGCCCGGCAACTGCGAAGAAACGACTGGGACAGCTGGATGAACAGGCCATACACCGCACACTCGCCGTACTCCCTGACGCCGACCGAACGCATCCGCAGCCCGCGGGGCCGCGGGCGCTACGCCGCCGACCCCCACGGCGACGACCGCTACGGCGAAACGGACCGCTACGGCGACCTCGACACCGATGTGTATCCGCCCTACCCGGGCGATGACGACCTCGGCGACGCCGACTACGACGACTACCTCGACGAGGCCCGCATCGACCGGCGCTGGATGTGGATCGCCGGCATCGCCGGGGTCATCCTGTTCGTCGCCGTGATCACCGCCAGCATGATCCTCGGCGGCGGGGACAGCGGGTCGGTGTCGGCGACCGTCGCCTCCGACGAGCCCAGCACCAGCGCAGCGCCGGAACCCTCCGCGACACCCCGGGTGGCAGCCCCGCCCCCGGCACAGCCGTCGCTGCCCGCCGAAACGGTCACCACGATCTCGCCGACGCCCACCCCGACCGCGCAGAGCCCCGTGCCACAGCCGGCCACGCCGCTACTGCCCGCGCCGCAAGCCGCTCCCCCGCCGCCCGCGGCCGCGCCGGGCGCCGTCACCTACCGCATCACCGGCAACCGGGCGCTGCTCGATCTGGTCACGGTCATCTACACCGACGAGAAGGGTGCGTTGCAGACCGAGGTCAATGCGGCGCTGCCGTGGACGAAGACCGTCGTGCTCGATCCGGGCGTCACGCTGAGCTCGGTGACCGCGACCAGCGTTGCCGGTCAGCTCAACTGCAGC
The DNA here is from genome assembly GCF_001044255.1 of Mycolicibacterium chubuense. GTDB lineage: Bacteria > Actinomycetota > Actinomycetes > Mycobacteriales > Mycobacteriaceae > Mycobacterium > Mycobacterium chubuense. The sequence goes on along the minus strand of NZ_JYNX01000014.1, from coordinate 46,735 downwards.
ATCCTCGACGCGAACGGCTCGCTGATCGCCGCACAGAACAACAACTCGATCATCACCAACTGCACGCGCTGAGGGCGCTCAGGCCAGGCCCAGCTCCTGCATGCGGGCGCTGTGAGTCTGCTGCAGCTTGTCGAAGAAGTCGGTGATCTGGGACAGCCCACCCCCGGACATCACCAGGTCGACGAGTTCGTCGTGGTCGGCCAGCACGTACTGGGCCTGCGTGATGGCCTCCCCGAGCAGCCGCCGCGACCACAGCGCCAGCCGGTGACGCTGGCGGTCGCTGGCCGTCACCGCGGCGCGCACCTCGGCGACCACGAACTGCGAGTGACCGGTCTCGGACAGCACGGAACGGATGACGTCGGCCACCGGCCCGGGCAGGGAGTCGGCGATCTCGAGGTAGAAATCGGCGGCCAGCGCGTCACCGACGTAGGTCTTGACAAGTGCTTCCAGCCAGGTGCTCGGAGTGGTGAGCCTGTGGTAGTTCTCCAGCGCCGAGGCGTATCTCGTCATCGCCGGAACCACGTCGACGCCACGGTGTTCCAGCGCGTCGCGCAGCACCTCGTAGTGGTTCATCTCGGCGGCGGCCATGCTCGCCATGTTGATCCGGCCCCGTAGATTCGGCGCCATCCGGGCCTCGTCGGTCAGCCGGTAGAACGCGGCGACCTCGCCGTAGGCCAGCAGCGCGAACAGCTCGACGACGCCGGGATGGTCGGCGGAAACAGTGGGCGCCGCCGGGGGGCTCGACGCCGCTGCCGGGGCTGACGCGGAGGCCGCGGACGGCGTGGAATTCATGCGCCCAACTCTAGTCCGCGGCGGCGAAGGTGACTGAGCGCCGGGCGACCGGCTACCATGGAGCGCGGTGTCGGCGCGTAAGCCGACAGATCGATCCAGGTCAGACAGGCGTCATCGCCGCAGGCACCGTGGCAATGTGCGTGCACGGAGCGGCCCGCCCCCTCAGAGCAGGGCCCGGCGAAGATCACTTCTCAACTCGTGCGCGCGTGGAAACGCATGAGGATTGACAAGTGAAAGGCTTCGTCCACACGTATGACTCCCGTAACCCCGCACCCCACCCCGACCTTCGCCGAGCTGGGGGTGCGCGATGAAATCGTGCGCGCCCTCGCCGAGAGCGGCATCGAACACGCCTTCGCGATCCAGGAGCTGACGCTGCCGCTCGCGCTGGCCGGCGACGACCTGATCGGCCAGGCCCGCACCGGCATGGGCAAGACGTTCGCGTTCGGTGTGCCGCTGCTGCACCGGATCACCACCGACACCGAACGCCCCCTGACCGGGATCCCGCGGGCCCTGATCGTCGTCCCGACCCGCGAACTCTGCATCCAGGTGTACGAGGACCTCGTCGGCGCGTCGAAGTACCTGATGGCCGACGACACCCGCAAGCTCACCGTGACCGCGATCTACGGCGGCCGTCCGTACGAGCCGCAGATCGAGGCGCTCCAGAAGGGCGTCGACGTCGTCGTGGGCACGCCGGGCCGCCTGCTGGACCTCGCGCAGCAAGGGCACCTGCAGCTCGGCGGCCTGTCGACGCTGGTGCTCGATGAGGCCGACGAGATGCTCGATCTGGGCTTCCTGCCCGACATCGAGCGCATCCTCAAGCAGATCCCCGAGCAGCGTCAGGCGATGCTGTTCTCGGCCACCATGCCGGACCCGATCATCACGCTGGCCCGCACGTTCATGACCCAGCCGACGCACATCCGCGCCGAGGCCCCGCACTCGTCGGCCACCCACGACAGCACCGAGCAGTTCGCCTACCGGGCGCACGCGCTCGACAAGGTCGAGATGGTCAGCCGCATCCTGCAGGCCGAGGGCCGCGGCGCGACGATGATCTTCACCCGAACCAAGCGCACCGCCCAGAAGGTCGCCGACGAACTCGCCGAGCGCGGCTTCAAGGTCGGCGCGGTGCACGGCGATCTCGGCCAGGGCGCGCGCGAGAAGGCGCTCAAGTCGTTCCGCACCGGCGAGGTCGACGTGCTGGTGGCCACCGACGTCGCCGCCCGTGGCATTGACATCGACGACATCACCCACGTCATCAACTTCCAGATCCCCGAGGACGAGCAGGCCTACGTCCACCGCATCGGCCGTACCGGTCGCGCCGGCAAGACGGGCATCGCCGTCACGCTGGTCGACTGGGACGAACTGCCCCGCTGGTCGATGATCGACAAGGCGCTCGGGTTGGACACGCCCGACCCGGCCGAGACCTACTCGAGTTCCCCGCACCTCTACGAGGAACTCAACATCCCGACCGATGCCGGTGGTTCGGTCGGCACGCCGAGCCGCGGCGCCGACAAGCCCAAGCGCGAACCCCGCGAGCGCACCGAGCGGCCCGCGAGCAACCGCAGCCGCCGTCGCACCCGCGGCGGTCAGCCGGTCGGTCACCCCGAGGCGGCCGATCAGGCCGTGGCGGCCGACGCCGACGCCCCTGCGGGTGACTCCGACGCCTCCCGTGCGCCGCGTCGCCGCCGTCGGCGTCGTCCCAACAAGACCGCCTCCGCGGGCGCCAGCTAAAGCCGAACCCGCGCGATGGTCAGACCGGAGCGCCGCACCCGAGCAGATGTGGTGGCGGCCGTGGTGATCGCCGCCGTCGTCGTCCTCGTCGCCGCGATCGTGTGGTGGACCAGTGACGCCCGTGCCACCCTCAGCCGGCCCGCCGCCTCCCCGGTCCCGACCCTGAAGCCGGCCATTGCCGTACCCACCGCGCTGCGGCAGGTGTGGGAGGCGCCGAGTGCGCGCACCAGCCTGCCGCTCGTCGTGTCCGGCGCGGTGGTCACCGGGGACGGCCGCGCCATGCAGGGCCGCGACCCCGCGACCGGTGACGTGCTGTGGAGTTACGAGCGCGACCTGGATCTGTGCGGGGTCACCTGGGTGTACAACTACGCGGTCGCGGTGTATCCCGACGTCCGTGGCTGCGGCCAGGTCAGCACCGTCGACGCCCGCACCGGCATGCGGGGCCCGGCCCGGACGAGCTACGCCGACAAGCAGGTGACGCTGTCCGGAGACGGCACCACGGTGCTGTCCGCCGGCGACACCCGGTTGGAGATGTGGCGCTCGGACATGGTGCGCATGCTCAGCTACGGGGCGCTCGATGCTCCGCTGAACCCGGGCAAGTCGGCCTCGCCGCTGTGTCGCTTCACCTCGGCCGCGGCGAGTTCGACGGCGGTGTCGGTGCTCGAGGCCTGCCCGAACCAGGCCGACGTGCGGTTGACCCTGCTGCGACCGTCCGACGAAGAGGACACCCCCGAACTCAAGTACGTGCCACAGAAGGGCGTGGCCGACGGCAGCGGAGCGCGCGTCGTGGCCGTGTCGGACACCACGACCGCGCTGTACGTGCCCACCCCGAAACCGCGGTTGGACATCGTCGACGAGACCGGAGCGACGATCGACAGCACCGTCGTCCCCGCCGCCCCGTCCCCCGAGGCGACGACCTCGCGCGCCGGCGACCTGATCACCTGGTGGACCGGTGACGCGCTGATGGTGTTCTCGGCGACGAACCTGAAGTACCGCTACACCGTCGCCGCGTCGGGCGCCAACGCTCCCGTCGGTCCCGCGACGATCATGGCCGGGAAACTCCTGGTGCCGGTGACGAGCGGCTACGACGTGTTCGACCCGGCCACCGGCGCCGGTGAGCGGAACATCCCGCTGCAGCGACCGGCCGGGAAGGGTCCGGTGGTTCCCGCGGTGGCGGGCACGACGCTGCTCGAACAGCGCGGCGGCGAGCTGGTGGCGCTCTCCGGTTAGAGCTCCGGGGTGAACGTCGCCAGGGCCTTGCCGCTCTTCCAGTGCTTGAGCAGCGCATCGGCGAACTCGCGGTAGGCGACCGCGCCCTTGTTCTTGCGGCCGGTCAGCACCGACGACCCCGACGCGCTGGCTTCGGCGAAGCGCACCGTGCGCGGGATCGGCGGCGCCAGCACCGGCAATCCGTAGCGGTCCGCGACGTCGAACAGCACGTCCCGGCTGTGCGTGGTGCGTGCGTCGTACAGCGTGGGCAGCGCGCCGAGCAGCTTCAGGTCGGCGTTGGTGATCTGCTGGACGTCGTTGATGGTGCGCAGGAACTGCCCGACTCCGCGGTGCGCCAGCGTCTCGCACTGCAGCGGCACGACGACCTCGTCGGCCGCGGTCAGGCCGTTGAGCGTCAGCACGCCCAGCGACGGCGGGCAGTCGATGATCACGACGTCGAACTTGTCGGCGATCTTCGCCAGCGCCCGCTTGAGGGCGTACTCCCGGCCCGCCCGCATCAGCAGCATCGCCTCGGCCCCGGCCAGGTCGATGTTGGCCGGCAGCAACGTCATTCCTTCGGCGGTGTCGACCAGTGCGGCGTCGGGTTCGACGTCGCCGAGCAGCACCTCGTGCACCGACACCGCGAGCTTGTCCGGGTCCTGGCCCAGCGAGAACGTCAGACAGCCCTGCGGGTCGAGGTCCACGAGCAGCACCCGCTTGCCCGACTCGACCAACGCCGCGCCCAGCGACGCCACCGTCGTCGTCTTGGCGACCCCACCCTTTTGATTGGCGACCGCCAATACCCGCGTCACAGTGCCATCTTGGCACGCCGTCCTGCCACCGCGCCGTCCGGCGGTACCGCGCCGTGCGGCAGAATCGGACATCGTGGCCCCTCTGCAGCACCGGTTGATCCTGCTCCGCCACGGCGAGACCGAGTGGTCGAAGTCCGGTAAGCACACCGGTCGCACCGAACTCGAGCTCACCGATCACGGGCGCGAGCAGGCCGCTGCGGCTGCCGAGACGATCACCCAGCTGCGACTCGAGAACCCCTTCGTCGTGAGCAGCCCGCGGGTGCGGGCCAGGACCACCGCCGAGTTGGCCGGGCTGAGCATCGACGAGGTCAACCCGCTGATCAGCGAGTGGGATTACGGCGACTACGAGGGCACCACCACCGAGGAGATCCGCAAGGCCGTGCCGAACTGGCTGGTGTGGACGCACGGCTGTCCGGGCGGCGAGACCACCGCGCAGGTCTGCGAACGCGCCGACCGCGCGATCGCCTTCGCCCTCGAGCACATGCAGACCCGCGACGTGGTGTTCGTCGGCCACGGCCATTTCTCCCGCGCCGTGATCACCCGCTGGATCGAACAACCCGTCTACGAGGGCATCCGGTTCGCGATGCCGGCTGTGTCGATCGCCGTGTGCGGCTTCGAGCACGGCCAGCGTCAGCTCAGCGCGCTGGGTCTGACCGGACATCCCGACCCGGCCGTGTCCACGTGACGCGGGAGCCGACGTTCGTCCTGGCCGGACCCGACGGCGTCATCACCGCCGAGGGCGTGCACACGGCGTTCCCGCGCATCGCCGACGCACGCGCCGCGCTGGCGTCGCACAGCGCCCCGATCATCGTCGGCGCACTGCCCTTCGACCTGACGGCGCCGGCGGCGCTGATCCGGCCGCAGACGGTCCGCTTCACCGACACGCTGCCGTCGTGGCCGCTGCGCGAGCTGGGCACGACGCGGATCACCGAGACGACGCCCGACGCCGACGAACACCGCCGCCGCATCGCGGTCGCGCTGCAGCGGCTCCGCGACGCCGACTCCGGCCTGCACAAGGTGGTACTGGCCCGGGCGCTGCGCATCAGCGCCGACGGGCCGCTCGACGCCCGGACCGTGCTGCACCGACTCGCGGGCGCCGACGCGCAGGCCACCAAGTATCTCGTGGACCTGTCCGCGGCCGGCGACGGCTACTCCGGCACCGCCCTGGTCGGCGCCAGCCCGGAATTGCTGGTGGCGCGCAACGGATTGCAGGTGACCTGCCGGCCGTTCGCGGGATCGGCCCCCCGGCGGGCCGATCCGGACGAGGACGCGGCCAGCGGCGCGGCGCTGGCGGACTCGGCGAAGAATAGGCACGAACATCAACTCGTGGTCGATGCGCTGCGCGAAGCGCTCGATCCGCTGTGCACCGATGTCCAGATCGCTGATCGGCCGCAGCTGACCCGGACCGCTGCGGTATGGCACCTCTACACACCGATCACTGGGCGGCTGCGCGAAAAGGCCACCACGGCATTGGATCTCGCGTTGGCACTGCATCCCACACCGGCTGTGGGCGGCTCCCCCACCACCGCGGCCACCGCGTTGATCAGTGAGCTCGAGGGCGATCGGGGCTTCTACGCCGGCACGGTGGGTTGGTGCGATCAGCGCGGCGACGGCCGCTGGGTGGTGTCCATCCGGTGCGCGCAGCTGTCCGCCGACCGCCGCTCGGCGCTCGCCCACTCCGGCGGGGGCATCGTCGCCGAATCCGAGCCCGACGACGAACTCGACGAGACCACAACGAAATTCAGGACGATTCTGAGCGCGCTGGGAGTGCCCGATGACTGAGTCCGACACCGTGATCCGCGCCGTGCGGCCCGGCGACGAAACCGAGTTGACGGCGATGATCCACGAACTCGCCGCGTTCGAACGCGCCTCCGCGGAGTGCACGGTGACCGAAAGTCAGTTGCGGGACGCCCTTTTCGGGCCGAATCCGGTGGTGTTCGGCCATCTCGTCGAGGTCGACGGGCAGGCCGCCGCCGGGGCCCTGTGGTTCCGCAACTTCTCGACGTGGGACGGCGTGGCCGGCATCTACCTCGAAGACCTGTTCGTGCGTCCGCAGTTCCGTCGACGCGGGCTGGCCCGCACGCTCCTGGCGACGCTGGCCCGCGAGTGCGTGGACAACGGCTACAGCCGGCTCACGTGGGCCGTCCTCGACTGGAACGTCAACGCGATCGCCCTGTACGACGGCGTCGGTGGGCGGCCGCAGAGCGAGTGGATCACCTACCGGGTGTCGGGACCCGAGCTGTCCGAGCTGGCGGCCTCGTCGCCGGCCTGAGTGAGCCACTGCAGCCCCGGCGGGCTGAACAGCAGCGCCAGCACCGAGACCGACACCCCGGCCACCAGCACCGCGTAGGCCAGCTGCCCAGAGCTGAAGACGTACCAGGCGACACCGAGCAGGACGAGGTTCGCGAACACGGCGATGCCTCGGCCCCACCGCCGCCCCGTCCACAGCGCCCAGCCCGCGGCGGCGACGGCCGACCCCATGATCGCGAACCACACCGCGGTGCCATAGCCGCTGATGGCGTCCTCGTGGTGGCCGGCGATTTCGCGCACGACGAGCACGACCGCCGTCACCAGCGCGAGCGATCCCTGCAGCGCAGCGATGACCCCGGCCGCGCGGACCACCCGCGGCGTCACCGGGCGATCCTGTCCGCCAGATACCGGACCGCCATCTCGTAGCCGAGTGGACCGGCGCCGGCCACCACCATGTCGGCCACCGCCGACACATAGGAGTGGTGCCGGAACTCTTCGCGCGCATGGATATTGCTCAGATGCACCTCGGCGACCGGCAGATCGACCGAGCGCAGCGCGTCGGCGATGGCCACCGACGTGTGGCTGTAGGCGGCGGGATTGATGACGATGGCCGCACAGTCCTCACGCGCGGACTGGATGGCGTCGATGAGGGCGCCCTCGTGGTTGCTCTGCACGGCGCGCACCTCGAGGCCGGCTTCGGCGGCGACCTCGCGCACCCGTGCCTCGATCTGGGCGAGCGTCGTCGAGCCGTAGACCTCGGGTTGCCGGGTGCCGAGCAGGTTCAGGTTCGGCCCGTTGACGAGGAGCAGACGGCGTGCGGTCACGGACGTACGGTACCGGCGGCCACGCGTTGCGCGGCCAACCGGACCGGGGCGTTGTCGGTTCCGTAGCCGTCGTAGTGCCCGAACCGCTGCACGAACTCGAAGAACACCGATCCGACCGTGCGGGTGTAGAAGTGCACGAAATGTCCGTCGGGGCTGCGATCGTAGAGCAGGTTGAGCTCCTTGAGCTCGGCCACCTCATCGGTGCCGAGGCCGAAACGGCCCCGCAGATAGTCGTAGTAGTTGTCGGAGACGGGCAGGAACGCCAGACCGCGGTCGGCGGCGCGGCGGGCCAGCCCGACCACGTCGGAGCACGTGAACGCGACGTGCTGGGCCAGCCCGGAATGGTCGAGCACATGCGGCGCGACGTTGAGCGGGATCCGGATCGCCCCGTCCTCGGTGCGCATCACCTGGCTGCGGACCAGGCCCGTCGGACCGGGTACTTCGGCGGGAGCATCCGGCGTCAGGCCGAACACGCTGCGCAGGAACAGCACGGTGTCCTCGGCGGTCTGCCAGGGTTGGGTGAGGTTCGCGTGGTCGATCGCGCGCACCCCGCAGGGCTCGGTCTCGGGGATGCCGCCGTCGAACTCGGCGACCCACTCCGGAGCGCCGTGCGCCTCGGGGATCCAATAGAACTCCGTACCGTCGGGCGCGACGGCCGCGCCGAAGGGTTGTTCGGAGGCGTAGGTGCGGCGGTAGGCCACCGGGGCCATCAGCTGGGCCGCCCTGGCGGTGGTGGCGCCGGCGTCGGGCACCTGCAGTCCGACCGCCGCGACGTGCGGCACGCGATCGCGGGCCTGCTGTTCGTTGAGCACGATGCGCGCGTCGCCGGCCGACCACAGCGACACCGGCTTGGTGCGGTGCCGGCCGCGCATGGTGAAGCCGAGCTGGCCGAGCAGCACCTCGACCTCGCTGGTGTCCTCGGCCTTGAGCTCGACGAAGTCGAACGCGGTCGGGGGCTTGGCCGCGGCGAGCGTGGTCAGGTCGGGCCGCCATCCTTCCGGGTCGGCGGCGGCGACCTTGTCCTGCAACCACGTCAGTGACCGCAGCGCGTGCACGGCGGTGTGGCGCGGATCGGTCTGGCGGAACGTGTCGTTGAAGACCTCCAGCGACAGCGGGCCGTCGTAGCCGGCGGCCAGCACGCACGAGACGAACCGCGTCAGGTCGAACGCGCCCTCGCCCGGGAACAGCCGGTGGTGGCGGCTCCACGACAGCACGTCCATGGTCAGCGCGGGCGCGTCGGCGAGTTGCAGGTAGAAGATCTTGTCGGCCGGGATCTCGGTGATCTGCGCCGGGTCGTGGCCCAGGGACAGCACGTGGAAGCTGTCTAGGCACACCCCGACGGCGGGGTGGTCGGCGAGTTCGACGACGCGCCAGGCGCGCCGGTAGTCGTCGATGAAGCGGCCCCAGGCGAGCGCCTCGAACGCGATGCGCACGCCGTAGCTCTGCGCGACATCGCCGATGCGGCGCAGTTGCCCCGCGGACACCTCGTCGGAGTCGACGGTCGCGGTGGCGACATTGCTGCAGACCAGCACGGTCTGGATACCGAGCCGCTGGGCAGTGGCGAACGTGGCGGCCGCGCGGCGGAGGTTGTCGGTGAAGGTGGCCTCGTCGACGCCCTCGAGGTCGCGCAGCGGCTGATAGAGATCCAGCGTCAGGCCGAGGCGCCGGGCCAGTGCCCGGATCTCCTCGGGTGAATGGTCCCCGGCGATGAGATCGGGCTCGAAGATCTCGACGCCGTCGAAGCCTGCGGCCGCGCTGGCGTGCAGTTTCTCCACCAGTGATCCGGACAGGCACACGGTCGCGATCGAGGTCTTCATCACAGCAATGTACCAATTGGTTCATTAAGACGGAAGAGTGCGGACCGGATCGGGGCGCGAACAGTAAGCTCAGCCATCGTGGCCGCCAAGCCGAAAGCCGAACTGCAGCGCGACGCCGAGCGCACCCGCGCCGAGCTGCTGGCCGTGGCGACCGAGGTGTTCGCCGAATCGGGCTATTCGGGCGCCCGCGTCGACGAGATCGCCGAGCGCACCCGCACCACCAAACGGATGATCTACTACTACTTCGGCGGCAAAGAGCAGCTCTACCTGGCCGTTCTGGAGGACGCCTACCGCGGCATCCGGGAGGCGGAACAGAAGCTCACGGTCGACCACGCCAATCCGGTGGAGGCGATCCGGCGGCTGGCCGAGGTCACCTTCGACCATCACATCGCGCACGACGCGTTCATTCGACTGGTGTCGATCGAGAACATCCACCGCGGCGAGTTCATCCGCCAGTTGCGTGACCTGCCCGAACTCTCCCAGCCGGCGACGTCGCTGCTCGACGACATCCTGCGCGACGGGCGGGAGGCCGGTGTCTTCCGATCCGACGTCACGGCGCTGGACGTCCACCTGGTGATCAGTTCGTACTGCGTGTTCCAGGTGGCCAACCGCTACACCTTCGGCTATCTCTTCGACGTCGACCTGACCGACATCTCGCAGCGCGCCCACCTGCGCCGGATGATCGGCGACGTCATCGTCGGGTGGCTGACCGCCCCGGTCGGCTGACCAGGCCCATTTCCCCGCGAGCAGACGCGAACCCGCGCGCTGCGCGGCACTTCAGCGCGAGTTCGCGTCTACTCACGGCTCCCGGAACTATGCGCCCCGTCACAATCCGCTCTTGACGCGACACGCACCACAGTGCTCTACTTCTCTGTACGTACCAGTTAGTACATTACGGAGAGGCCCGCATGAACCCGCGTCCCTACCTCGTCGGACTCGTCGGCACCGGCGTCGGCCCGTCGCTCTCGCCGGCGCTGCACATGACCGAGGCCCGCGCCCAGGGACTCGACTACGTGTACCGCACGATCGACCTCGACGAGCTGGCCATCTCCCCCACACGAATCGGCGAGGTGCTGTCGTGGGCCCGGGCGCTCGGGTTCGACGCGCTGAACATCACCCACCCCTGCAAGCAGCTGGTGGTCGGGCATCTCGACGAGATCGACCCGGCCGCGGCCGCCCTCGGCGCGGTCAACACCGTGGTGTTCGGCGACGACGGCCGGACCCGCGGCCACAACACCGACGTCACCGGCTTCGCCCACGGCTTCACCGAGGGTCTGCCCGGCGCGGCGGTCGACACCGTCGTGCTCGTCGGCGCGGGCGGCGCGGGCACCGCGGTGGCCGATGCGCTGCTCCGGCTCAGCTGCCGGAATCTGCACATCGTCGACCTCGACGTCGCGCGCGCCGCGCGGCTGAGCGCCGACCTCGCCGGGCGCCATCCGCATGCTCGGGTGTCGGCATCGGCGTTCGACCAGCTTCCCGACCTGCTGCCCGTCAGTGACGGCGTGGTGCACGCGACCCCGACCGGAATGGCGGCCCATCCGGGCATGGCCTTCTCCGCCGAGCTGCTGCACCCGCGATTGTGGGTCGCCGACATCGTCTACCGGCCGCTGAACACCGCGCTGCTCCAGGCCGCGCGCGCCGCGGGGTGCCGCACGCTCGACGGCGGCCACATGGCGGTCCATCAGGCCACCGACGCGTTCGCCCTCATCACCGGAATCGCCCCAGACGCCGAGCGGATGTCCAAGCACTTCCGCTCGCTGGTCGCCGAATGACCAGATCAGCCCTGAAATGTCCCTTCGTCCGGCACAATTCGCCCTAAGGAGTCACCGATGACCACCACCCACGACCCGGGGATCCTCCCCGAGAAGACGCCGCGGCGGGCCGCGCTCGCCAGCTTCATGGGCAGCGCCGTCGAGTACTACGACTTCTTCCTGTTCGGGTCCGCGGCGGCGCTGATCTTCCCGCACGTGTTCTTCCCCTCCGACGACGAAGCGTCGCTGGTGATGTCCTTCGCCACGTTCGGCTTCGCCTACATCGCGCGGCCCGTCGGCGCGGTCATCCTGGGCCACTTCGGCGACCGCATCGGCCGGCAGCGCGTCCTGATGTTCACCCTGGTGCTGATGGGTCTGTCGACGTTCCTGATCGGCTGCCTGCCGACCTTCGACACCATCGGCTGGGCCGCGCCCGTGCTGCTGGTGATCTGCCGTCTGCTGCAGGGTCTTTCGGCCGCCGGCGAGCAAGCCGGGGCCAGCTCGCTGACCCTCGAACACTCCCCCGACGATCAACGGGCCTTCTACACGTCGTGGACGTTGACCGGCACCCAGGGCGGCCTGATCCTCGCGTCGCTGGTGATGATCCCGTTCATGGCCCTGCCCGACGAGGCGAAATACAGCTGGGGATGGCGGGTTCCGTTCTGGCTGTCGGCCGCGGTCGTCGTGGTCGCGTACTTCATCCGCCGCCAGCTGCACGAGACCCCGCAGTTCACCGAGGCCAAGAACGCCGGCACGATCGCCCGGATGCCGCTGGTGCCGCTGCTGCGCCACCACTGGCGCGACGTGGTGCGCGTCATCCTGTGCGCGTTCATCGCCGCGGTGTCCACGGTGTTCGCCAATCTCGCGCTCGCGTACGGCAAGAAGGTGGGCCTCGACGCCGATCTGACGCTGTGGCTCGTCGTCGCCGCGAACGTGGGTGCGCTCTTCACCCAGCCCCTGTTCGGCAAGCTCGCCGACCGGATCGGACGCAAGCCGGTGTTCATCTACGGCGCGCTCTCCTCGGCCGCGCTGATGCCCTTCTACATGCTCTCGATGAGCCAGGGCAATCACCTGCTGACCTTCGCGCTGGCCGTCGCGACCTTCTCGTTCGGCTACGCCGCGGCCAACGCGGTCTGGCCGTCGTTCTACGGCGAGATGTTCTCCACCCAGGTCCGGTTCTCGGGGATGGCGATCGGCACGCAGATCGGCTTCCTGCTCGCCGGTTTCGCCCCGTCGATCGTCACCGCACTCGGTGGCGTTCGCGAAGGCGGATGGGTGGTCATCAGCCTCTTCACCGCGGTGGTCTGCTTGATCTCGGCCGGTGCCGCGCTGACGGCCCGCGAAACCAAGAACGTCCCGACGGACCAGCTGGGCCGCAGCGACGCCGAGTCGACCCGGACCCTGGTCGCCCACTGATCTATCCGCCGAAACTGTATTCCGCGCGCGTTCGAGCACCGAGAGCCCGCGCGGAATACAGTTTCGGCATATCAGAGGAGGCGGCCGATGCCGCGGGCGGCGACCTGCAGCGCACCGATCAACCGCTGGCGGTCACGCTTGAGGGTGGGCACCACCACTCCGAGCGCGGCCGCCACGGTGTCGTCCGAGGACTGGACGACCGGCACCGCCAGCGAACAGGCGCCCAGCGACATCTCCTCGGCGGTCATCGCGACACCCTCGCGGCGGACGCGGTCCAACTGCTCCTCGAGCACGCGGCGTGACGTGATCGTCCGCGACGTCACCCTCCGCAAACTCGTCAGCACGTTCTCGCGCACGTCCTGCGGCGCGTGGGCCAGCAGCACCTTGCCGACCCCGGTGCAGTGCATCGGCAGCCGGCTGCCGACCGTGGAGACGATCGGCACCGAGGCCCGCCCGGCGAGCCGATGCAGATAGAGCACCTGGTCGCCGTCGCGCACCGCCAGGTGGACGGTGGCCAGCGTCGCCGCATACACGTCACTGACGAAAGGTTCGGCCACCTCGGTCAACCGACCCTGCACCGGCGCCAGGAGCCCGGCCTGCCACAGCAGCCGGCCGACGACGTAGCGGCCGTCGTCGCGGCGTTCCAGCGCACCGCCGCCGACCAGCTCGCCGACCAGGCGGTGCACGGTGGGCACGGCGAGACCGGCTCGGCGCGCAAGGTCGGTGAGCGTCAGCGCCCGATGGCGGTCGTCGAATGCACCGACAACGGCCAGCAAACGCTGGGTGACGCTGACGCCCGGCGTCGCCGCGTTTCCGGCCATCGCACACATCCTTCCGCTCAGCGGAAGCTTAGCCTTCCGTCGGCCGCGCAGCCCGGCATACGGTGAGCACCATGACAGCAATCATCGGCACCGACCCGGACAGCGCGTCGGCGAGCCAGGCGGAGATCAACGCCGAGATGGCGGCGATCGAGTCGGCCTACCTCCGCTCGGGCGTCGAGGAGACCCAGCCGCGGCTGGACTACGCGCCCTACCGCAGCAGCCTTCTGCGCCACCCGACGAAAGACCTGCAGCATGCGGACCCGGAGGGCATCGAGTTGTGGTCACCGGTCTTCGGTGACAGCGACGTGCACCGGCTGGAATCCGATCTGACGATCCAGCACAACGGGGCGCCGATCGGCGAGCGGATCATCGTCACCGGACGCATCGTCGACGGCGAGGGCCGGCCGGTGCGCCGCCAACTGGTCGAGATCTGGCAGGCCAACGCGGCGGGACGCTATGTGCACAAGCGCGATCAGCACGCCGCTCCGCTCGACCCGAACTTCACCGGCGTGGGCCGCTGCCTGACCGACGACGACGGCACCTACGCGTTCACCACCATCAAACCCGGCCCGTACCCGTGGAAGAACCACCGCAACGCCTGGCGCCCCGCCCACATCCACTTCTCGCTGTTCGGAACGGATTTCACCCAGCGGATGATCACCCAGATGTACTTCCCGGGCGATCCACTGTTCACGCTGGATCCGATCTACCAATCCATCACCGACCAGAAGGCCCGCGACCGGCTGGTCGCCGCCTACGATCACGATGTGTCCACGCACGAGTGGTGCACCGGGTATCGCTGGGACATCGTGCTGACCGGAGCGCAGCGCACCGTGTTCGAGGAGGACGCGCGATGAGCAAAGGGCAGAGCATGAGCACCCTGCTGACCCCCACCCCCGGCCAGACCATCGGTCCCTTCTACGGGTACGCGCTGCCGTTCGAGCACGACTCGGAACTCGTCCCGCCGCAGACACCCGGCGCGATCCGCTTCCACGGCACCGTGACCGACGGTGACGGCAAGCCGGTGCCGGATGCGCTGCTGGAGATCTGGCAGGCGGGCGCCGACGGCTCCGTCCCCCGGCAGGCGGGGTCGCTGCACCGGGACGGCTGGACGTTCACCGGCTGGGGCCGTGCCTCGACCGACGACGCCGGCCACTTCAGTTTCTCGACGGTCGAGCCCGGCGCCACCGCGCCAGGCCGCGCGGCGTTCATCCTCGTGACGGTGTTCGGCCGCGGCCTGCTCAACCGGTTGTTCACCCGCGCCTACGTTCCCGGGCCGGCGCTCGACACCGATCCGCTGCTGGGATCGCTGCCCGCCGACCGTCGGCGCACGCTGATCGCCGAACACGACGCGACCGGGTTGCGTTTCGACATCTCCCTGCAAGGTCCCGACGAGACGGTCTTCCTGCGCTACCCGGGACACTGACCGTGGCCGACCTGTTCTGGCCGGGTGATCACCGCGCAGGCGCGGTGATGAGCGACGAGGCATTCCTCGCCGCGCTGGTCGATGTCGAGAACGCCTGGCTGGCCGTGCTTGTCGAGCAAGCCGTGGCTCCCGCCTCGGCTGCTGCCGACATGACGGCGCTCGTCGATCACACCGATGCGGCGACGATCGCCGCGGGTGCGGAGAAGGACGGCAACCCCGTCACGGGCCTCGTCGCCCTGCTGCGGTCGCGGACCGGCGGCGACACCGCCCGGTGGCTGCATCGCGGCCTGACCAGTCAGGACGTGCTCGACACGGCGCTGATGCTGTGCCTGCGTGACGCGCTGGACACGCTCGGCACACAGCTGAACGCACAGGTTCAGGCCCTCGCCGGCATGGTTGCGGCCCACCGGTACGAGCCGCTGCTCACCCGCACGCTGACCCAGCCGGCGCTGCCGGGCAGCGCCGGACTCAAGTTCGCGGTCTGGCTGGGCGCGGTGCTCGACGCCGCCGAAACGCTGGACTGCGTGCCCGCTCCCTCAGTGCAGGCCGGGGGCGCGGCGGGCACGCTGGCCGCCGCGACCGAGCTCACGGGTTCGGCCGACGCCGCGCTGGCGATGTCGGCCGCCCTGGCCGTCAAACTGTCTCTGGCCGAGGCTCTTCCGTGGCACACCTCGCGTGCCCGCCTGACGCGCGCGGGTGACGCGCTGGTCACCTGCTGCGACGCGTGGGGGCACATCGCCAACGACGTCGCGGCCGGCGTCCGGGCCGGTGAACTCGCCGAGAGTTCCGGCGGCGGGTCCTCGACCATGCCGCACAAGAGCAACCCGGTGCTGACGGTACTGCTGCGCCGCGCCGCCCTGACCGCGCCCGCACTCGGCGCGACGCTGCACTCCGCGTCCGCGGCGTCGGTCGACGAGCGTTCCGACGGCGGCTGGCACGCCGAGTGGGCGGCGCTGCGCACACTGGTCCGCACCACGGTCGTCGCCGCCTCGCAGGCCACCGATCTGCTGACCGGACTCCGCTTCGACGCCGCCCGCGCCCGCTCCAATCTCCATGCGGCCGAGGGCATCGACGCCGAACAGCAGGCCATGGCTGAGCTGGCGGACCGTCAGCCCGCCGCCACCTATTCCGGTGCCGCCGATCAGCTCGTCGACGCCGCGCTGCGCCGCGCCACCGCCTATCTGAAGGAGACCTGATGAGCATCCGCGACGACGGAATGGCCGTTCGCCGTGAGGTTCTCGGCGACGCGCATGTGGACCGCGCCGTTGCCGGCACCACCGCGTTCACGGAGGAGTTCCAGGATCTCATCACCCGGTATGCGTGGGGCGAGATCTGGACACGGCCGGGCCTGGACCGCAAGTCGCGGTCGCTGATCACGCTCACCGCGCTGATCGCCCGGGGCCACCACGAAGAGCTCGCGATGCACGTGCGGGCCGCGCGGCGCAACGGCCTGACAGTCGAGGAGATCAAGGAGGTGCTGCTGCAGTGCGCGATCTACTGCGGAGTGCCCGACGCCAACACCGCGTTCCGCATCGCCTCGCGCGTGCTCGACGAGGATTAGCTCACACCGCGGCGGGCACGCCGCTCAGCGGCGCCCCGGTCTTGGCCACCACGTCCGCGTAGGCGACGCCGGGCGCGAGCTCGACGACGGTGAACCCGTCACCGGCGACGTCGAACACCCCGAGGTCGGTGATCACCCGGCTGACCACCGCTTTACCGGTCAGCGGCAGGGTGCAGTCCGAAACGAGTTTGGCGGCACCGGATTTCGCGGTGTGGTCCATCAGCACGATCACCCGTTCGGCCCCGCTGACCAGATCCATCGCACCGCCCATGCCCTTGACCATCGCGCCGGGGACCATCCAGTTGGCCAGGTCGCCGTTGGCCGCGACCTGCATGCCCCCCAGCACGGCGACGTCGACGTGACCGCCGCGGATCATCGCGAAGCTGGTCGCCGAGTCGAAGTACGAGGCCCCGGCCACCACCGACACTGTCTGCTTGCCGGCGTTGACCAGATCCGGGTCGACCTCGTCCTCGTAGGGGAACGGGCCCACACCGAGGATGCCGTTCTCGGCGTGCAGGGTGACCGTGGATCCGGCGGGGAGGTGGTCGGGGATCAGGGTGGGCAGCCCGATGCCGAGGTTGACGTAGTCGCCGTCGTTCAGTTCGAGGGCCGCCCGGGCGGCCATCTCGTTGCGGGTCCAGCTCATCGCACAACCTCCTGCGGTTCCGGCCGCGGCCGGGTGGTCAGCTTCTCGATTTCCTTGCGGGTGGCCTGTTCCGGGGTCAGTTCGTGCACCCGCTGGACGAAGATGCCCGGCAGGTGGATCTCGTCGGGATGGAGTTCGCCCACTTCGACGACGCGTTCGGCCTCCACGACGGTGATGCGGCCGGACATCGCCGCCGGCGGGTTGAAATTGCGCGCGGCCGCGTGGAACACGCAGTTGCCAGCGGTATCGGCGACGGCGGCGCGGATCAGCGCGTAGTCGGTGACGATCGACTCCTCGAGCAGCATCTCGCGGCCGTTGAAGACCCGGACTTCCTTGGGCGGCGACGCCAGCGCGACGGTCCCGTCGCTGCGGTAGCGCCACGGCAGCCCACCCTCGGCGACCATGGTGCCGACGCCGGTCGGGGTGAAGAACGCGCCGATGCCACTGCCGCCGGCGCGCAACCGTTCGGCGAGCGTGCCCTGGGGAGTCAGTTCCACGGTGAGTTCGCCGGCCAGGTACTGGCGGGCGAATTCCTTGTTCTCCCCGACGTACGAGGCGATGACGCGGCTGATCCGGCGCGCTTCGAGCAGCAGGCCCAGCCCGCCGCCGTCGACGCCGCAGTTGTTGCTGACGATGGTCAGGTCGCCGGCGCCCTGCTCCAGCAGCGCCTCGATGAGGAACCACGGGATGCCGGCGAGGCCGAAGCCGCCGACGGCCAGGCTCGCGCCGTCGGGGATGTCGGCGACGGCCTCGGCGGCCGAACCGACCACTTTGTTCACGGTCATGACTGCTCCAGATGTTCGATGAGGGCGGGGGTGATCACCCCGGGTTGTTCGGCGTTGGCCAGATGGGCGGCGGCGTCGACGACGAGCAGGCGCGATTCGGGCACGGCCTCGGCGATCTCGGCCAGCCTGGCCGGCGGGGTTGCCGGGTCGTCGGCTCCCGCGATGGCCAGCGTCGGGGCGGTGATCGCGGAAAGTTGTTGCTGCAGATCGAGTTCGGCGATTACCTCACAGCAGCCCGCGTATCCCTCGGCCGGAGTGGCCGCGACCATCTGCTGCCAGTAGCCGCGGTCACCGTCGTATCCATCGGTGAACCAGCGGTCGACGACGGCGGCGGCGACGGCACCCGTGCCGTGGGCGCGCACGGTGGCGGCGCGTTCGGTCCAGGCAGTGGCCGGCGGCAGCTGCGCACCGGTGCACAGCAGCGCGATCCGGCTGACCCGCTCAGGGTCTCGTGCGGCGACCCGCATGACGGTCATGCCGCCCAGCGACAGCCCGACGAGGTGGGCCCGCTCGAGGTCGAGCCGGTCGAGCAGCGCGATGAGGTCATCGGCCAGATCGTCGATCGTGTACGGCCCGTCCGGGACCGGTGACGCGCCGTGGCCGCGGGTGTCGTAGCGCACCACGGTGAATCGCCGCTCCAGCTCGGCGACCTGCGGGTCCCACATCCGGTGGGTCGAACCCAGTGAGTTGGACAGCACCACCGCCGGTCCGGCGCCGGAGACCACCGCATGCACGTCGACTGTGCTCATCAGGGTCACCGGATACTCTCGAAGACCGCTGCCAGACCCTGACCGCCACCGATGCACATGGTCTCGAGGACGTAGCGAGCGTCGCGGCGGCGCGCCTCGTAGGCGGCGGTGGCGAGGATGCGCGCCCCAGTCGCCCCGATCGGGTGACCGAGCGAGATCCCGGATCCGCACGGGTTGACCCGGTCGTCGAGCGGGTCGATCTTCCATTCGGCGAGCACGGCGAGCACCTGGGCGGCGAACGCCTCGTTCAGTTCGATCAGGTCGATGTCGTCGAGCGTCAAGTCGGCGCGGTCGAGCGCCGCGGCGGTCGCGCTCACCGGGCCGATGCCCATCACCTCGGGGCCACAACCGGCGACCGCCCAGGACCGCAGCGTCAACAGTGGAGTGAGAGCGCGCTTTTCGGCCTCGGCCTGGGTCGTGACGACGCACAGGGCAGCACCGTCGTTCTGCCCGGAGGCGTTGCCCGCGGTGACGGTCGACTCGGGGTCGACCTTCGACCGGATCGGCCGCAGCGCGGCCAGCGCCTCCAGATCGAGGTCGGCTCGGGGGTGCTCGTCGCGGTCCACGACGACGTCGGGCCTGCCGCGGCGCCCCGGCACGGTGACGGGCACGAGTTCGTCGGCGAAGCGTCCGGCGTCGTGCGCGGCCACGGCGCGCTGGTGGCTGCGCAGCGCGAGAGCGTCCTGGTCGGCGCGGCCGATGCCGTACTCGCGGCGCAGGTTCTCGGCGGTCTCGATCATCCCACCCGCGACGGGATGTGTTGCGCCGCCCGCGGTTTCACGGGCCCGATCGAGACGGTCGAGCAGCGCGATGCCGCCCTGGCGCACACCCGTGCGCAACCCGAGGGCGTAGTGCTCGACGTTGGACATCGATTCGGCGCCGCCGGCGACCACCACGCGCGCCGCGCCGGTGGCCACCTGACCGGCTGCGTACAGCACGGCCTGCAGGCCCGAACCGCAGCGCCGGTCGACCTGCAGGCCCGGCACGCCGGTACCGAGCCCGGCGTCGAGGGCGGCGATGCGGCCGATCGCCGGCGCCTCTCCACTGGCGTAGCCCTGGCCGAGGATGACGTCGTCGATGTCTCCCTCGCCGAGACCGGTCTGGGCCGCAAGCTCCCGCAGAACGGCGGTGGCCAGGTCGGCGGCGCTCAGCTCCGCGAGTGCGCCGCCCATCCGCGCCACCGGGGTGCGGAGGGGGCTGCAGATGACGATGTCCATGCGTTCCACGCTAGGTCCGCGACTCAGTAAAGAGAAATACCCAAATGCCGATGATTGAGAGCTCTAAACTCTTGGTCATGGAGTTGCGCCACCTCCGCTATTTCCGCGCGGTCGCCGAGGAGCTGCACTTCGGCCGTGCTGCGCAACGCCTGCACATCGCGCAGCCGCCGCTGTCGCAGCAGATCCGCCACCTCGAGCAAGAGCTCGGCGTCGACCTGCTCATCCGCACCACCCGCTCGGTCGAGCTCACCGCCGCGGGCCGGGCGTATCTGCGGCGCGCGATCGCGGTCCTCGACGAGGTGGACGACGCCGCCGAGCAGGCGCGGCGGATCCACGCCGGGCAGGAGGGCCGGCTGACCATCGGCTGCGTCGGCTCGGCGACCTACTCGCTGCTGCCGCAGCTGGTGCGCGCGTTGCGCGAGACCCTGCCCCGCGTCGAGGTCAGCGTCCGCGGCGAGATGCTGGCGCCGGCCCAGTTGACCGCGCTGCACAGTGGCGCCATCGACGTGGCGCTGCTGCGGCCGCCGGTCGATCACCCCGGCATCGACGTCGAGACGATCCGCCGCGACCCTCTGCTGGCCGTGCTGCCCGCGGACCACCCGCTGGCGGCGCGAGACACGCTGACGGTGGCCGACCTGCGGCAGGAGGCGTTCGTCGCGCACGCCGGCAACGGCCGATCGGTGATGAGCAGCATCGTCGCGGCCGCGTGCGCCGACGCGGGCTTCGTCCCGACCGTGCGCCATGAGGTGACGGAGACCTCGACGCTGGTGACGCTCGTCGCCGCCGGTCTCGGTGTGGCGATCGTGCCGGCTCCGAGCGCCGCGCTGGACATCGCGGGCGTCCGCTACCGCCCGCTGCTGCCGACGACCCTGGGCGTCGACCTGCTGGCCGCGACGCGTTCGGCGGGCTCGGGGGTGTCCGAGGCCGACAACCCGCTGATCGGCAACGTGATCAGCGTGCTGCGGCAGATCGCGGTCGACGAATCCGGATAGGCTCACCCCTCGTGCGTGCCGTGCTGATCGTGAACCCGAATGCGACGTCGACGACGCGGGCGGGCCGCGACCTGCTGGCCCACGCCCTGGAGAGCCGGACCCGGCTGACCGTCGTGCACACCGACCATCGTGGCCACGCGATCGAGATCGCCGGTGACGCCGCCCGACGCGGAGTCGACGTGCTGATCGTGCACGGCGGCGACGGCACCGTGAACGAGGTCGTCAACGGCGTCCTCGGGGAGCTCGGACCATCGAACGCCGGCCCCGCCGTCGGTGTGGTCCCCGGCGGGTCGGCCAACGTGTTCGCCCGCGCGCTCGGCATCAGCCCAGATCCACTCGAGGCCACCAACCAGCTCGTCGATCTGCTCTCGGAGTTCCGGCGCACCCGCACGTGGCGGCGCATCGGGTTGATGGACTGCAAGGAGCGCTGGGCGGTGTTCACCGCGGGCATGGGCGTGGACGGCGACGTCGTCGCCGCAGTCGAGGAGCAGCGCGCCAAGGGACGCAAGGTCACCGCCTCGCGCTACATCCGGGTCGCGATCCGTGAGGTGCTGGCCAGCGCCCGGGCGGAACCGACGCTGACGCTGCACCTGCCCGACCGGGACCCGGTCACCGGCGTGCACTTCGCGTTCGTGTCGAACTCGAGTCCGTGGACCTACGCCAACGCCCGCCCGGTGTGGACGAACCCCGACACCACCTTCGAGACCGGCCTCGGGGTGTTCGCGACCACGAGCATGAACGTGTGGGCCAACTTGGGCCTGGTTCGGCAGATGCTGTCACGAAATCCGCGGCTGAAAGCCCGGCATCTGGTGCGAGACGACGACCTGCCGTGGCTGACGGTGACCAGTGACCGACCGGTGGCATGCCAGATCGACGGCGATTTCATCGGCCCGCGCGAAAAGATGGAGTTCGTCGCGGTGCCGGATGCTCTCGGTGTCGTGGCCCCGCCCCCGAAATCTCGGCCAGAACACCTCTGACCTGCACCGCGACCCGGAAATTGTGACGTCACACTCCCAGATATGGGCGCAGGTGGATTGAGTGTAGTACAACCGGATAGAGGGATCGGTAACGGTCCGACGTAGTGAGATAGCCCACGTGTTAACGAACTGCTATTGACATCTGTTCAGCCTGTGAAAGCATCGGATGCAACAGCGCTGAAACATTTGGAGCGCTTGCGTTAACAGCCGAAGTAAAGCTCGTGCGCTTCGCTGCGCACACGAAAAGGAGTAGGACTCATGGATTGGCGCCACAAGGCGGTCTGTCGCGACGAGGATCCGGAACTGTTCTTCCCGGTGGGGAACAGCGGCCCGGCCCTTGCCCAGATCGCTGACGCGAAGCTCGTCTGCAATCGCTGCCCGGTGACTGCGGAGTGCCTGAGCTGGGCTTTGGAGTCCGGACAGGACGCGGGCGTGTGGGGCGGCATGAGCGAGGACGAGCGTCGCGCCCTGAAGCGCCGCAACGCGCGGACCAAGGCGCGCTCCGGAGTCTGATCGCGTTCCGCATCAACTGGTGACGGCCCCGACGAAATGTCGGGGCCGTAACTGTGTGAACTGAATTACACAAAAACTGTCCCGATTGCGAACGCTCGAATTCGCGGGCCAGGCACAGCGATTGGTCAGAATTGGCTCGTTCTGCCACGTCGGCCGATCGGCACACGCAGCACCACGTCGGTGCCGCCGGTCGGGACATCGTGCATTCCCAATGATCCGTCGAGTTCGGCGGACACGAGGGTTCGCACGATCTGCAGACCGAGGCGGTCGGACTTCTCCAGGCTGAATCCGTCGGGCAGTCCCCGCCCGTCGTCGTGGACCACCACGTCGAGCCACCGGGCCGACCGCTCGGACCTGATGGTCACGCAGCCGGCCGCGGTCGAGGCGTCGAAGGCGTGCTCGATGGCGTTCTGCACCAGTTCGGTGATCACCATGATCAGCGCGGTCGCGCGGTCGGCGTCGAGGACACCCAGCTCCCCCTGCCGGTTGATGCGGATCGGGGAATCGACGGTGGCCACGTCGTTCATGATCGGCAGGATCCGGTCGATCACCTCGTCGAGGTTGACCTCCTCGTCCACCGACATCGACAGGGCGTCGTGCACCAGCGCGATCGACGACACCCGGCGCACGGATTCGATGAGCGCCTCGCGGCCCTCGGCGTTGGTGGTCCGGCGCGCCTGCAATCTCAGCAGAGCGGCGACGGTCTGCAGGTTGTTCTTCACCCGGTGATGGATCTCCCGGATCGTCGCGTCCTTGGACAGCAGCGCCCGGTCGCGGCGTTTGACCTCGGTGACGTCACGGATGAGCACCGCGGCGCCCACGGCCTGGCCGTGCACGGCCAACGGCAGCGTGCGCAGCAGAACCGCGGCACCGCCGGCGTCGACCTCCATCCGCATGCTCGATCCACCGGCCAGCGAGTCGCGGACGTGGTTGGCGAGCTCCTGCGCCTCGAACGGGTCGGAGATCAACGGCCGGGTGACGGTGACCAGGTTGTGGCCCTCGAGTTCGGCCGTCAGACCCATCCGGTGATACGCCGAGATGGCGTTCGGGCTGGCGAAGGTGACCACCCCGGCCTCGTCGAGCCGGATGAATCCGTCACCCACCCGCGGGCTCGACCGCGACATCGCGAGATCCCCGACGTTGGGGAACGTGCCCTCCGACAGCATCAGCAGCAGGTCGGCCGCGCAGTCGACGTAGGCGGCCTCCAGCGGGCTCGCCTGGCGCGGGGCCAGGGACGTCTGGTGGGTCAGGACCGCGACGACGTCGACGCCGTAGCGCACCGGAACGGCCTCCACGTTGAGCCCGGGTCCGGCATCGCTGCCCTCGATCGTCGCGCGCCCGATGTCGCCGGAGTCGAACGCCGCGGCGATGATCGGCACCTCGGCGGACTGCGCGACGGTGCCCACCGCGTCGGCGAGCAGCACCGTCGGCGCCGTGTTCGGCCGGACCTGCGCCACGCACACCACCTGACCGTCGTCGCGGCGCACCCACATCAGGAAGTCGGCGAACGACAGGTCGGCCAGAAGCTGCCATTCGCCCACCACGGCATGCAGGTGGTCGACGGCGTTGCCGGGCAGGACGGTGTGCTCGGCGAGCAGGTCACCGAGTGTGGACATGACCTACTGGGGGCTAACTGATGACCGCGATGAGGTCGCCGGCCTGAATGACGTCACCGACCGAGACACTGACCTTGCTCACGGTTCCGGCGACCTCGGCGAGCACGGGGATCTCCATCTTCATCGATTCGAGCAGCACCAGGGTGTCGCCTTCACCGATCTGATCGCCCTCGCTGACCACGACCTCGAGCACACTGGCCACGATTTCCGCGCGAACGTCCTCGGCCATCTTCACCCCACTCATTCACCGACGTTGTAGGCGTCTATCGAACCACACGACGCTGTGGACAGAGCATCAACCGGTCCGTGAGACAATGGCGGCAATCAGTTGAGTAATTCGGAGGTGGATCATGGCCAAGCGTGGCCGCAAGAAGCGCGATCGGAAGCACAGCAAGGCCAACCACGGCAAGCGACCCAACTGCGGTTCGAAGTCAGTGCGCTGACCCCTGCTTCAACGACAAACCGCCCGGACTTCTCGCGAAGCCGGGCGGTTTCTCGTTGCGGCGTCAGCCGCCGCGGATGATCGTGGTGCGGCTGATCTGTACGCGAAGCCGCTCGCGGAGGCCATCGGGGGCCCGCTCGCCGCTGCACTTGGTGGCGATCAGGTGCTTGACCCGCTCCTCGATGCCGTAGTGACGAAGGCAGGTCGGGCACTCTTCGAGGTGCTGACGCAGGCGGTCGCGGGTCTCGACGGTGCACTCACCGTCGAGCAGCGTCCACACCTCGGCGATCACCGCGGCGCACTCGGGGTGCTCGGGGTCGATCGGCCCGATGGGCGGGCTCCAGCGTTCCTCGTCGGGGCTGTTCGGCGTGCCGCTCATGAGGTGACCTCCTCCGGTGCGTCGGACTGCTGGCCCCGGATGAAACCGCGGTCGCGGGCCACATCGGCCAGCAACTCGCGCAGTTGGCGCCTGCCGCGGTGCAGCCGCGACATCACCGTCCCAATCGGCGTGTCCATGATCTCGGCGATCTCCTTGTACGGGAAGCCCTCGACGTCGGCGTAGTAGACCGCCATCCGAAAGTCTTCGGGCAGGGCTTGCAGGGCTTCCTTGATCTCATTGTCGGGCAGCAGCTCCAGCGCCTCGACCTCGGCCGAACGCAGCCCCGTCGAGGTGTGCTCGGCGTTGGCTGCGAGCTGCCAGTCGGTGATCTCCTCGGTCGGATACTCCGCGGGCTGGCGTTGCTTCTTGCGGTAGCTGTTGATGTAGGTGTTGGTCAGGATGCGATACAGCCACGCCTTGAGGTTGGTGCCCTCGCGGAAGGACCGGAATCCTGCGTAGGCCTTGACCATGGTTTCCTGCAGCAGGTCTTCGGCGTCGGCGGGATTGCGCGTCATGCGCAGCGCACCGCCGTAGAGCTGATCGAGCATCGGAATGGCGTCGCGCTCGAAGCGCGCGGTCAACTCGGCGTCGGTTTCCTCGCGCGCCGGGTTCTGATCTGGATCGAGGGTCGCCTCTGCGGCCAACCCATCGGTGTCGGTCATCCTGGGGAACACCGTCCCTTCTCTTACGGCACCACTGAGAAGGTCCGGCATGATCACCGGACGCAACGGGGCCTCCACGGCCAACGCTGGCACCATCTATCCCCTTCTGTTGATCCTAGAGGTCGAGACCGACGACAAACGCTTGCTGCCTGAAACACCATCACAGCTGTCTCGAATCAACAGCGTCGGCGCCGGTCGTGTTCCCACCCCGGCGCGCCCGTACTCTGTGCCGGTGGCACGCGCAGCGACGCCGGCGATCGCGGCTCTGGTGGCGGCCGGCGCCCCGCACGAGGTGCTGGCCTACCGACACGATCCCCGCACCGAGGCGTTCGGCGACGAGGCGGTCGACGAGCTCGCCCGCAACGGGATCGTGGCTGCGCAGATCTTCAAGACGCTGGTCCTGACGCTGCCGACCGGGCTGGGGGTGGCCGTGCTGCCGGTGCCGTCGAAGCTGTCGCTGAAGGCGGCTGCGGCGGCGCTGGGGGTGGCCAAGGCGACGATGGCCGATCCGGCCGCCGCGCAACGCTCGACCGGGTACGTGGTGGGCGGCATCTCGCCCCTCGGTCAGCGCAAGCCGCTGCCGACGGTGGTGGACTCCTCAGCGCTGCAGTGGGACCGGGTGCTGTGCAGCGCCGGCAAGCGGGGCCTCGACGTCGCGCTGGACCCGCGCGATCTGGTGCGACTGACCAACGCCGTCACCGCGGAGATCACCGCCGCCTAAGCTCTGGTCCATGTCACTCGCGGGAAAAACGATGTTCATCTCCGGAGCCAGCCGTGGAATCGGCCTGGCGATCGCCAAGAAGGTCGCCGCCGACGGCGCCAACATCGCGCTGGTCGCCAAGACCGCTGAGCCGCATCCGAAGCTGCCGGGCACCATCTACACCGCGGCCAAGGAGATCGAGGAGGTCGGCGGCCAGGCGTTGCCGATCGTCGGCGACGTGCGCGACGGGGACTCGGTGGCGGCGGCGGTCGCGGCGGCGGTCGAACAGTTCGGCGGCATCGACATGTGCGTCAACAACGCCTCGGCGATCAACCTCGGGTCGATCGAGGAGGTGCCGCTCAAGCGCTTCGATTTGATGAACGGCATCCAGGTGCGCGGCACCTATGCGGTGTCGCAGGCCTGTATTCCGCACATGAAGGGCCGGGAGAATCCGCACATCTTGACGCTCTCGCCGCCGGTGCTGCTGGAGCCCAAGTGGCTCAAGCCGACGCCGTACATGATGGCGAAGTTCGGAATGACCCTGTGCGCGTTGGGCATTGCCGAGGAGTTGAAGGAGGCCGGCATCGCCTCGAACACGCTGTGGCCGCGCACGATGGTGGCCACGGCGGCGGTGCAGAACCTGCTCGGCGGTGAGGAGTCGATGAAGCGGTCCCGCAAGCCCGAGGTGTATTCCGATGCGGCGTACGCGATCCTGACCAAACCGTCGAGTTACACGGGCCACACGCTGCTGTGCGAGGACGTGCTGCTGGAATCCGGCGTCACGGACCTGTCGGTGTACGACTGCGTGCCGGGCTCGGATCTCGGCGTGGACTTCTGGGTGGAGTCGGCGAACCCGCCCGGCTACTCCCACCCCTGACCCCGCTTGCCGCGGAATAGCATTCCTGGTTGCGATCCGGCCGCTGGAGCGACCAAGAATGCGCTTCCGCGGGGGCCTTCAGGCGACTTTCGACGGCGCGCCGAAGCGGGCGTGCACGCCCGGCGAATACAGTGGTCGCAGCGCCGGGCCGTCGACGGGCACCCCGGCTGCGATCACCAACTCGCTTGCCAAGTCAACGATTTCGGCGCTGTGCAGCGGCCAGGTGGCGTGCTCGTTGGGCAGCCACCAGGTTCGGCCCGCCTTGCGGGTGTGCGCACCCCACCGCGCGGTCAGCCACACCTCCAGCGGCGTCGGTTCGATCGGCTCCCCGATGCGGACGGTGACGTCGCTGCGCAGTCCCCGCCGCGGCCAACGACGCACGCTGTCGTAGCGGATGCGGTCGCCGTCGCGGGTGACGCGCATCCTCGCCCAAGTGTACGGGATGCCCAGCGCGGCCCGGCTGGCCGCGACCGCCGCCAGCCGCTCAGCTTCCAGCGAGCGGAACAGCACCCCGTGCCGGCCGCTGTCGTCGACGGAGTAGAGCCGGACGTTCGTCTCGGCGAACGTCCCGAAGTACGGCAGTCGCACCGCCGTGCCGAGCCTGAGGTCACGCATGACGAACGGCACCAGCCCGACGTAGGTGACGTCGTCGATGACGTCGGGCCGGGTCCCGGGCGGGAAGAACCGCGCGACGGCGCCGGGATCGACCGGCCAGTGCACGAACGTCAGGTCTGCCCAGAACTGATCGAACGTCACCGGCCGCGGCAGCGGCGGCGCGTGGACCGCGAACTCGCTCATCGGCACATCGTGGCACGCTGGTCCCTGTGTCATCGCCGTCGATCTGGTCTGCCGGACGTTACGACGCCGTGGGCGAACGCATTGCCCACATCGCCGAGCGCGTGGTCGACGCCGTCGGGCGGCGACGGCCGCTCGAGGACGCGACCGTCGTCGATCTCGCGTGCGGCACCGGCAGCGCCGCGGTGGCCGCCGCGGCGCGCGGGGCGCGGGTCACCGGGGTCGACCTGACTCCCGAGCTGATCGACCTCGCCGCCCAGCGCGCCCCGCGCGTCACCTGGACGGTCGGCGACGCCGCCGACACCGGCCTGCCGGGCGGCTCGTTCGACGCCGTGGTGTCGAACATGGGCATCATCTTCGTCGAGCCGGTCGGTCAGGTCGCCGAGATCGCGCGCCTGCTCAAACCCGCTGGCGTGCTGGCTTTCTCGTCGTGGGTGCGCGCACAGAGCAATCCGCTGTTCGACCCGGTGATCGCGGTGCTGGGCGCGCCCGCGACCGCCGGCTTCTCCCCCGACCAGTGGGGCGACGAGGCTCTCGTCGCCGACCGGCTGGCACCGCACTTCACCGAGTTGGCGTTCGAGCGCGGCGAGCACCGGTGGGAGTTCGCCTCGGTGTCCGCCGCCCTGGAGTGGTTGCAGACCGAGTCGCCGATGCACGTCGCGGCGTTCGGGCGTGCCGGCGCCGCACGCCAGGAGTTGGCCGACGCGTTCGCCGCGGCGCTGCAGCAGCACGCCGATCAGTCGGGCGTGGTCGCGTTCTCCTCGCCCTACGTCGTGGTCAGCGCCGTCTACCGCGCCTCGTAGAGGATTCCGCGGCCGATCGCCTCGCGCACCACCGGCAGCGCGGCGGCGGCCAGCGCGTCGGCGTCGACGTCGTGGTGGGCGGCCAGCAGCTCGATCAGCATGCCCAGCGGCACCTCACCCCGGCAGCCGGCGAGCAGCGCGCGGGAGACCTCGTCGACGCCGATCACCGCCCCGGGCCCGCCGGGGCGGCGCACCGCGGCGCCGACGGTCTGCCAGCCCTCTGGACCGGGCAGCGACTGTTCGTCGAGGAACACCGGCGCGGTGGTCAGCCGGGTGGCCAGCAGCCGGTCGTCGCTGGTGTCGTGCAGGTACTCCCGGCGGGCGAAGAAGGCCTCCACCTCAGGGCCGGTGAGCTGCTCGTCGGCGCCGGTGATCTCCTCCAGCACCTGCTCGGGTCGACGGTGTTCCCCGCGACGCGGCGCGCGCACCACGATCATGCCCATGCCCACCCCGGCGATGCCCTCCGCGTCGAACCAGTCCAGCCACAGCCCGCCGCGGCGCGCGGCCTCCTCCGGGAGTTCGCCGGCGTCCGAGGTCCACAGCGAGACGTAGCTGATCGGATCGGCGAACTCGCGTTGCACCACCCACGCGTGCAGGCCGCTGCCGTCGAGCCAGCCCCGGACCCGCTCCCGCCAGTCCCGGCCGTCGCGCACGATCCAGTTCGCCATGATCTGCGCAGTGCCGCCCGGCTCCAGATGGTCACCGACTTCACGGATCATGTTCTCGCACAGTGCATCTCCGGCCATCCCGGAGTCACGGTAGATGTAATCGAGCGCCCCGACGCCGACCACGAACGGCGGATTGGACACGATGAGGTCGAACCGCTCCCCCGCCACCGGCTCGAACAGGCTGCCCGCCCTCAGGTCCCAGGACATGCCGTTGAGCCGCGCCGTGGCCGCGGCCAGCGCGAGCGCGCGCTCGTTGGTGTCGGTGGCGACGACGTGGTCGCTGTGCCCGGCCAGGTGCAGCGCCTGGATGCCGCAGCCGGTGCCGACGTCGAGCGCGCGGCCGACGGGCGTGCGGACGACCGCGTGCGCCAGGGACACCGACGCGCCGCCGATGCCGAGCACGTGGTCGCGACGCACCGGCCCGGGCCGCAGCGCCGCGTCCTGATCGGAGACGACGAGGAAGTCGCGGGCGCCGTCGCTGTGCGGCCGGATGTCCAGCACGGCGCGAAACCCGCCTGGGGTGGGCTCGAGGACGCCGGCGGCGGTCAGCGCGTCGACGCCGGCGCCGGGGAACGCGGAGGCGGCGCGGGAGCGGGTCTCGTCGGCGCCGAGCAGGAACAGCCGCACCAGGGTCGCCAGCTGCTGCCGAGAGGCGGGGGCCCGGTCGGTGGCGCGCAGCGCCGACCACCAGAGCCCGCGGCTGAACGCGGCGCCCGCGTCGGCGCCGAGCAACTCGGCGACCCCGTCGGTGGTGAAGTTCGCCGCTTTCAGGTCGGCGCCCAGCGCGTCGACCACCGCGCGGTCGGTCAGCGGCAGGCTCATAGCAGCGTGGCTTGCTCCGGCTGCGGCTCGACGGGCTCGATCAGTTCCGGCCCGTTGTTGCGCACGCTGTTGACCAGCCTCGACACCTCCCGAACCGCGATCCGGTCCAGGTCGCCGTGCCCGCGCAGCAGGCCCTCGTCGATCGGGGCGTCGGGGTCCAGCCAGTGGTCCCAGTCGCGGGCGCTGATCGTCAGCGGCATGCGGTCGTGGATCTCGGCGAGCGGCCCCGCCGCGTCGGTGGTGATGATCGTGCAGCTCAGCAACGGCGGGGCGTCCTTCGGCGCGTCTTTCGGCCGCCAGGACGACCACAGCCCGGCCATGAACAGCGGCTCCCCGTCGACGGGGTGCATGAAGAACGGGGTCTTGGCGCCCTTCTGGCCCTGCCACTCATACCAGCCGTCCATCGGCACCAGGCAGCGCTTGGCCTTGGCCGAACTGCGGAACGCCGGCGAGCTCGTCACCTTGTCCGACCGCGCGTTGATCAACAGCGGGCCCTTGGTGTCAGGTGTGCCGACATCGGTGGCCTTCACCCACGGCGGCACCAGTCCCCAGCGCATCAGCCGCACCCGGCGGGTCGACTCGTCCTCGGGGTCGGTGTGCCGCTTGACGACGGTGGCCACCGTCGTCGTCGGGGCCACGTTGTAGTTGGGTGACGACGGCTCCTTCAGCTGGGAGGTGGCTTCGTCGATCGCCTTGATCTTCTCGGCCAGCAGCGCCGGATCGGTGGTCACCGCGAATCGCCCGCACATGGTCCCCATGGTGGCAGAAACCCATGACGGGGCCAGGATGGCCCACAATGAACCCTGTGAGCACCTGGCCGGCCCCGTCGACCGCGACCCCTGTCCATGCCACCGTCACGGTGCCGGGCTCGAAGTCGCAGACCAACCGCGCCCTCGTGCTGGCCGCGCTCGCAGCCCCGCACGGCACCTCGACCGTGCGCGGCGCGCTGCGCAGCCGTGACACCGACCTGATGATCGGCGCCCTGCGAAGTCTCGGCCTGCAGGTGGAGGCCGCGGCCACCGACGACACCGAGCTGACCATCAGCGGCGCGCTCGAGCCCGAGCCGGGCACGCGCATCGACTGCGGTCTGGCGGGCACGGTGCTGCGGTTCCTGCCGCCGGTGGCGGCGCTGGGCACCGAGACTGTCACGTTCGACGGCGATGAGCAGGCGCGCGCCCGTCCGATCGCCCCGCTGCTCGACGGGTTGCGCGCGCTCGGCGTCGGGATCGACGGCGACGCGCTGCCGTTCGACGTGCGCGGCAAAGGCGCGGTGCGGGGCGGCACCGTCGAGATCGACGCGTCGGGCTCGTCGCAGTTCGTGTCGGGGCTGCTGCTCTCGGGCGCGGCGTTCGACGAGGGGCTGACGGTCGTGCACACCGGTGCCGAGGTGCCGTCCGCGCCGCATGTGGCGATGACGGTCGCGATGCTGCGCGAGGCCGGTGTGCAGGTCGACGACGGGACCGCCAACCGGTGGCGGGTCTCCCCCGGCCCGGTCGCCGCCCACGACTGGGTGATCGAGCCCGACCTGTCGAACTCGGTGCCGTTCCTGGCCGCGGCCGTGGTCAGCGGCGGAAGTGTCCGCGTCACGGGCTGGCCGGACGTGAGCACCCAACCGGCGCAGGCGATCCTGTCGATCCTGTCGACGTTCGACTCGGTGGTGCGCCGCGGCGACTCGTATCTGGAGGTGCAGGGCACAGCCACCTACGGCGGCATCGATGTCGATCTGCGTGCCGTCGGCGAGCTGACCCCGTCGGTGGCGGCGATGGCCGCGCTCGCCACTCCCGGGTCGGTGTCGCATCTGCGCGGGGTCGCCCATCTGCGCGGCCACGAGACCGACCGGCTGGCCGCGTTGAGCACCGAGATCAACCGACTCGGCGGGCAGTGCTTGGAGACCGACGACGGGTTGACGATCACCGCGCAGCAGATGCACGGCGGGGTCTGGCAGTCCTACGCGGATCATCGGATGGCGACCGCGGGAGCGATCATCGGACTGCGGGTGCCCGGCGTCGAGGTCGAGGACATCGGCACGACGGCCAAGACGCTGCCGGAGTTCCCGCAGATGTGGGCCGACATGCTGGCCGGTCAGACCGACTCCCAGGCCGGCCTTTGAGCCCACGCGAGTACGACGAGTCCGATGTCCGGGTGCGCCCGGGCCGCGGCTCGCGACCGCGGACCAAGACCCGGCCCGAGCACGCCGACGCACAACAGGGCATGGTCGTCACCGTCGACCGGGGCCGGTGGGGCTGCGCGCTGGGCCGCGACCCCGCGTGCCACGTCACCGCGATGCGGGCCCGCGAACTCGGCCGCACCCCGATCGTGGTGGGCGACGACGTCGACGTCGTCGGGGACCTGTCGGGACGGCCCGACACCCTGGCGCGCATCGTGCGGCGCAGGGAGCGCCGAACGGTGTTGCGGCGCACCGCCGATGACACTGATCCGACCGAGCGGGTGGTGGTCGCCAACGCCGACCAGCTGCTGATCGTGGTGGCGCTGGCCGATCCGCCGCCGCGCACCGGGCTGGTTGAGCGCACGCTGATCGCCGCGTACGCCGGTGGCCTGGAGCCGATCCTGTGCCTCACCAAGACCGACCTGGCGCCGGCCGAACCGTTCGCCGCGCAGTTCGCCGGCCTCGATCTGACGATCGTGACCGCCGGCCGGGCCGATGAGCTCGCCGCGGTGCAGCAGTTGCTCACCGACAAAGTGACGGTGCTGCTCGGACATTCCGGGGTCGGTAAGTCGACTCTGGTGAATCGGCTTGTCCCCGATGCGGATCGGGCCACCGGGGCGGTCACCGACATCGGGCGGGGCAGGCACACGTCGACGCAGTCGGTGGCGCTGCCGCTGGCGGCGGGGGGCTGGGTGATCGACACCCCGGGGATCCGCTCGTTCGGGCTGGCGCACATCGCGCCCGACGACGTGGTGATGGCGCTCTCCGATCTGGCCCACGCGATCGACGACTGTCCGCGCGGATGTGGGCACATGGGGCCGCCCGCCGATCCGGAGTGTGCGCTGGACTCGCTGTCCGGGGCGGCGGCCGACCGGGTCGGTGCGGCTCGCCGGCTGCTGGCCGTGCTGCGCGACGCCGAGCGCGACCATTCCTGACCTGCCGATGACAATGAACGCGCAGTGTTTGTGCGGCCCGCCCATGGGGCACGCTGCCCGCGAAGGAGGAACAACGTGACACAGGTACCCATGATCAAGTTGAACAACGGCGCGACGATCCCCCAGCTGGGCTTCGGCGTCTATCAGATTCCACCCGAGGACACGGCCGACGCGGTCAACACGGCGTTGAGCATCGGCTACCGACACATCGACACGGCGGAGATGTACCAGAACGAGAAGGGCGTCGGAGAGGGCATCCGCAACTCGGGCGTCGACCGCGGCGAGGTGTTCATCACCAGCAAGCTCAACAACGGGTTCCACAAGCCCGACGACGCGCGCCGCGCGTTCGACAAGACGCTCTCCGAACTCGGGTTCGATTACGTCGACCTGTTCCTGATCCACTGGCCGCTGCCGACGCTCTACGACGGTGACTACGTCTCGACGTGGAAGACGTTGGAGGAGTTCGCCAAAGACGGCCGGGCACGCAGCATCGGCGTGTCCAATTTCCAGGTCGACCACCTCGAGCGGCTAGCCGAGGAGACGGGCACCGTGCCCGCGGTGAACCAGATCGAGGTGCACCCCTACTTCACCAACGAGGAGGTGCGGGCCTACGGCAGCGAGCACGGTATCGCCACCGAGGCGTGGTCACCGATCGCGCAGGGCAAGGTGCTCGACGATCCGGTGATCACCCGCATCGCGGAGTCCGTCGGGAAGTCGCCGGCTCAGGTCGTGCTGCGCTGGCACATCCAGCGCGGTGACATCGTGTTCCCGAAATCGGTGACCGAGCGACGGATCAAGGACAACTTCGCGCTGTTCGACTTCGAGCTCGGCGACGACGATCTGTCGGCGATCTCGGGTCTGGACAAGGGCGAGGACGGCCGCACCGGGCCGAACCCGGACACCTTCGACTACGTGCCCTGATCGACCGCGATTCGGGTGTAGTCGGTCGCGCTGAGGGTGACCAACTACACCCGGATCACTCAGTCAGGCGGCCCGGCGCTCGGCGCCATGAGTCACGGCTCTGCGCGCACGCCGACGCGCCCGCACCGCCGCGATCGCCGATTTCAGTCCTCGACGCTCCGACGGATCCAGCTCGACGAACATCCGCTCGCTGCGCGTCTCGGGTGCATCGTCGGCGGTGTCTTTCAGAAAGCGGTCCGGCAGCGACAGTTTCGCGATCGTGCGCCACGATTTGCCGTACTGCGCCAGGAACGATCCCGTGGTGTAGGGCAGGTCGTACTTCTCGCAGATCTCCCGCACCCGCACCGAGATCTCGTAGTACCGGTTGCTCGGCAGATCCGGGAACAGGTGATGCTCGATCTGGTGGCACAGGTTGCCGCTCATGAAGCGCAACACCGGGCCGTTCTCGAAGTTGGCGCTACCGAGCATCTGGCGCAGGTACCACTGGCCCTTGCTCTCACCGATCATGTCCGTTTTGGTGAATTTCTCTGCACCGTCAGGGAAGTGGCCGCAGAAGATCACGGCGTTGGCCCACACGTTGCGGATGACGTTGGCCACCGCGTTGGCCTTGAGCGTGGAGGTGAATGACGCTCGCGGCGACAGCGACGTCAGCGCCGGCCACAGCGCGTAGTCCTTGGCCACCTGGTGGCCGGCCTTGACGCCGAACTCCTTGACGCGCACCATCGTCGCCTTGCGGTCGTCGCGGCCCTTGAAGATCTTGCCCAGCTCGAGATGCTGAAGCCCGACTCCCCACTCGAAGGCAACACAGAGCAGGGTGTTGAAGAACAGGTTGCCCAGGTTCATGGGCGTCCAGCGCTGGTCGCGGGTGACGCGGATGACGCCGTAGCCCACGTCATCGTCCATGCCGAGGATGTTCGTGTACTTGTGGTGCATGAAGTTGTGGGTGAAGCGCCAGTGCTTGGACGCGCCGCTCATGTCCCATTCCCACGCCGAGGAATGGATCTCGGGATCGTTCATCCAATCCCACTGGCCGTGCATGACGTTGTGGCCGATCTCCATGTTCTCGATGATCTTGGCCACGCCCAGCGTGGTGGCGCCGGCCCACCAGTAGGCGCGCTTGGAGCTGCCGGCCAGCAGGAGCCGGCCCGCGATCTCGAGCGCGCGCTGCGCGGCGATGGTCCGACGGATGTAGCGCGCGTCGCGCGCCCCGCGGGAGTCTTCGATGTCCTGGCGGATCGCGTCGAGTTCGCGCGCCAGGCCCTCGATGTCCGCGTCACTGAGGTGCGCGAACTCGGGTACGTCGGTGATTGCCATGGGTTTCAACCCTCCTCTCGCCCTACCTACGCTACCGTAACCTACGAAGACGTAGGTTACTAGTCAGTAAACGCTAGACGTCGAGCACACAATCGCCCGATGCGGCCGAGACGCAGGTCTGCACCCGGCTGCCCGGCTCGTGCTCGACCCCGGTCCGCAGATCGCGGACGTGGCCGTCGAGCAGGCCCACGACGCACGACTGGCAGATCCCCATCCGGCACCCGAACGGCATCTGGATACCGGCGGCCTCACCGGCGTCCATCAGCGACGTCGCGCCATCCACGGTGACTTCCTTGCCCGCCCGCGCGAACGCGACCGTGCCCCCGGTGCCGTGGCTGCCGCGCGTCACGGCGAAGCGCTCCAGGTGCAGGCGATCGGCGACCCCGGCCGCGGCCCAGGTGCGTTCCGCGGCCTCCAGCATCGCCTCGGGTCCACATGCCCAGGTCTGGCGATTCCGCCAGTCCGGCACCACCTCGTCGAGGCGGGTCAGGTCGAGCCGGCCCTGGGTGCGGGTGGCCCGCACGGTCAGCCGGTAGCCCTCGTGCCGGTAGGCCAGTTGCGACAGTTCCTCGGCGAACAACACGTCCGACTCGGTGGGTGCGGAGTGCACGTGCACCACATCCCCGAGCTGACCGCGGCGGGTCAGCGTGCGCAGCATCGAGATGACGGGCGTGATGCCCGAGCCGGCGGTGAGGAACAGCACCGACGCCGGGGCGGGGTCGGGCATGACGAAATTGCCTTGCGGCGCAGCGAGTCTGACGATCGTGCCCGGTTCGACGCCGCCGACCAGGTGGGTCGACAGGAAGCCTTCGGGCATCGCCTTGACGGTGATCGTGATGGTGCGCGAGCCCTTGCTAGGGGACGGGTGCTCGTGAGGGGGGCTAGTGAGCGAATAGGAGCGCCAGCGCCAGCGGCCATCGACCAGCAGTCCGATGCCGATGTACTGGCCGGCCTGGTAGTCGAACGAGAAGCCCCAGCCGGGCTTGATGACGAGCGTGGCGGAGTCGACGGTCTCGCGGCGCACCTCGAGCACCCGGCCCCGCAGTTCGCGCGCCGACCACAGCGGGTTGGCCAGCTTCAGGTAGTCGTCGGGAAGCAGCGGCGTGGTGATGCGGCCGGCGACGGTGCGGAGGAAGTGCCAGCCGGGCCGCTCTTTCGCGCCGGCGACGACGGGCTTCACGGTGTCGGCGACTCGGGCGGTGGTCTTGATCGTGGTCTTGGCCATGGGGGCTCCTACCGAAGAGCTGTTATCCAACCTACGGTACCGTAACTTACGGCTCCGTAGCCAGCCCCTCACAGCAGTTCGAGCAGGAACGGCAGCTCCTGCGCGGCGTACCAGGCCAGGTCGTGATCCTGGGCGTCACCGACCGTCAGCTCGGCGTCCTCGTCGCCCAGATCCGCCTCGTCGACGGCCTCGACCGCGGCCGCGACCGCCGACTCGGCCGCCGCGTTGTCGACGTACGCGGCGATCACCCGGCCGATCGGAATCTCGCCCGGGATCCGCACCACGGCGTCGTCGAGGTCGGGCCGCAGCGTCACGTCGTCGGCGTCGGCTTCCAGCACGGCGCGCCGGCTGGGCAGCCCGGTGTCGCCCTGGTCACCGATCAGGCGCAGCGACGCCAGCGCCGCGTCCCGCAGCGCGACGTCAGTGAGTTCGTCGTCGTCGCCCTCGGCGTAGGACTCCCGCAGGGTGGGCGTCACCGCGAACGCGGTGCCGTTGACGGGGCGAAGCGATCCGTCGGCCACCAGCTTCTGCAGCATGGCCAGGGTCGCGGGAACGAAGACGCGCACTGTGCCGAGCCTAGTGGCCTCCGCTCGTTGACATCACTGCTAGTCGGCGTCGCCCAGCAGCGTGGCGACGTGATCGTCGACATAGGTGGTCAGCTCGCGCGCCGGCCTGCGGTAGTCGCTGCTGACGATCGGCTTGGCCGGCAACTCCACCCGGGGCAACTCCACCTCCTCGTAGTCGATCGACGAGAGCAGGTGGGCGATCATGTTCAGCCGCGCGTGCTTCTTGGAGTCCGATTCGACCACGTACCACGGACTCTGCGGAGTGTCGGTGTGCACCATCATCTCGTCCTTGGCCCGCGAGTAGTCCTCCCAGCGGTACACCGACTCCAGATCCATCGGCGAGAGCTTCCACTGCCGCACCGGGTCGTGCAGCCGTGATCGGAAGCGGCGCAGTTGTTCGTCGTCGGACACCGAGAACCAGTACTTGCGCAGGATGATGCCGTCGTCGATGAGCATCTGCTCGAAGATCGGTGTCTGGCGCAGGAACAGGATGTGCTCGGCGGGGGTGCAGAACCCCATCACCTTCTCCACTCCCGCGCGGTTGTACCAGGAGCGGTCGAACAGGACGATCTCCCCGCGGGCCGGCAGATGGGCGATGTAGCGCTGGAAGTACCACATCCCCCGTTCGC
The DNA here is from genome assembly GCF_001044255.1 of Mycolicibacterium chubuense. Classification (GTDB taxonomy): domain Bacteria; phylum Actinomycetota; class Actinomycetes; order Mycobacteriales; family Mycobacteriaceae; genus Mycobacterium; species Mycobacterium chubuense. The sequence continues at coordinate 8,928 of NZ_JYNX01000014.1, read as the reverse complement.
GATCCGACGGCGCGGGCAGCGCCGCGATGCGGGCGATCCGGGGGCTGAGGTACTCGGTGATCCGCTTGATGGTGCCGCCCTTACCGGCGGCGTCGCGGCCTTCGAAGACGATGACCACGCGCGCGCCGGTGTCCCGGGCCCACTCCTGCAGTTTCACCAATTCCGTTTGGAGACGGAATAATTCGGCCTTGTAGATCTTGTTGGGCAGCTTGGCCTTGGCAGCGCCCCCGTCGTCAGCCGGCTTCTTCTCGCTGTGTGCCATCGCGATCCTTGCCCTTCGGGTCCTTTTCGACCGAGATGATGAAGTCGTCACCGTGCTGGGTGACGCCGGCGACGACCGCGCTGTTGACGGCCTCCGCGGCGTACTCACGGCGCAGGATCTTCGGATCGCGGCGCAGATCCTTGAGCAGCGCCACCGCCATCGCCACCATCACCAGCAGGAACGGCAGCGCCGCGATGATCGTGATGGTCTGCAACCCGGTCAGCGCATCCTCGCCGCCCACCAAAAGCATGACCGCCGCGACCGCGCCGGTGGCCACGCCCCAGAACACGACGGTGCCCCGGCTGGGATGGATCGTGCCCTTCTGCGACAGCGAGCCCATCACGATCGACGCCGCGTCGGCTCCGGAGACGAAGAAGATGGCCACCAGGATCATCACCACCACGCTGGCGATCGTGGCGATCGGATACTGGTCGAGCAGCGTGAACAACTGCTTCTCCACCCCGCCTTCGCCGGCCAGATCGGTTCCGCTCTGCTGCACGTGGATGGCCGACCCGCCGAAGATCGCGAACCACACCAGCGACACCAGGCTGGGCACCACCAGCACCCCCGCCACGAACTGACGGATGGTGCGGCCCCGCGAGATCCGCGCGATGAACATGCCGACGAACGGCGTCCAGGACACCCACCACGCCCAGTAGAAGATCGTCCAGGACTGCAGCCACGTGTTGACGTCGTCACCCTCGGCGCCGGTGCGCGCCGACATCATGTTCAGGTCCGCGAAATAACTGCCCAGCGCGGTCGGCAGCAGGTTCAGGATGAACACGGTCGGGCCGACCACGAACACGAAGAGCGCGAGCGCCACGGCCAGCACCATGTTGATGTTCGACAGCCACTGGATGCCGCGCGCCACCCCCGACACCGCCGAGAGCACGAAGCACACCGTGAGCACCGTGATGATGACGACCAGGATCGCGTTGCCGGTCTCCCCGATGCCGGCGACGATCTGCAGGCCACTGCGAATCTGCAAGGCGCCCAAGCCCAGTGACGCGGCCGAGCCGAACAGCGTGGCGAAGATCGCCAGCATGTCGATGACCTTGCCCCACGACCCGTTGGCCCGTGACCCGAGCAGCGGCTCGAACGCCGAGCTGATCAGCTGCAGCCGGCCCTTGCGGTACACGCCGTAGGCGATCGCGAGGCCGACGACGGCGTAGATCGCCCACGGGTGCAGCGTCCAGTGGAACAGCGTGGTCGCCAACGCGTTCTGCACGGCTTCGGGATTGCCCTCCGCGCCGGTGCCGGGCGGCGGTGTGGTGAAGTGCGACAACGGTTCGGCGACACCGAAGAACATCAGCCCGATGCCCATTCCGGCGCTGAACATCATCGCGACCCAGGAGATGCCGTTGAATTCGGGCTCCTCGTCGTCACGGCCGAGAGGGATGGTGCCGTAGCGCCCGAGCGCGAGGTAGAGCACGAAGACGACGAAGCCGGTGCTGGTGAGCACGAACAGCCACCCGGTGTTGTTCATCACCCACGTCAGCGCCGTCGAGGACGCGTCGGCCAGCGTGTCGGTGCTGACGAAGCCCCACACCAGGAAGGCGATGGCGATCGCGGCGGTGACGCCGAAGACGGCCCAGTCGATCCCGCGGGAGCGGGTGATGCGCGCCTCTTCGACGGGCACGTCGAGGACGGGATGCGGGACCGGGCTCGCGCCGGGCGTGGGACCGTCGGCGACCGCGGCGGTCAGCTCATCTTCGGAGGTGGACATTCGAAACATTCGACCCCGCCCGCGGGCAGGCGTCAAATCCCCATCCGGTCACTTTTCGGTTACCGGGCGGCCTCGAGCAGTTCATCGAGGGCTTCGCGCATCAGGCTGGGCAGCATGTCGACGTCGCTCATCGCGTCGCGGTCGGCGTTGATGCCGAAGTACAGCGTGCCGTTGTAGGACGTCACGCCGATGGCCAGCGCCTGGTTGTGCAGCAGCGGCGGCACCGAGTAGGTCTCGAGCAGCTTGGTCCCGGCGATGTACATCTGTTTCTGGGCGCCGGGGGCGTTGGTGATCAACAGGTTGAACTGCCGCGCCGAGAAGCTGGTGGCGACCCGGATGCCCATCGCGTGCAACGTGGGCGGCGCGAACCCGGACAGCGTGATGATGGTGCGCGCGTCGACCAGGCTGGCGGCTGTCGGGTGGGTCTCGGTGGCGTGCGCGATCTGGGAGAGCCGCACGACCGCATTGGCCTCGCCGACCGGCAGGTCCACCAGGAACGGTGCGACCTCGCCGATCGCCTGGCCCGGGCTGGTCGAGTCGGCCTCGGTGTCGGCGTACACCGACATCGGCGCCATCGCGCGCACCGCGGTCGTCGCCGTCACGGGCTCGCCGCGGGACAGCAGCCAGTTCCGCAGCGCGCCGGCGACCACCGCGAGCACCACGTCGTTGATGTCGCAGTCGTAGCGGGCGCGGATCAGCCGGAAGTCCTCCAGGCCTGCCGAGGCCACCGAGAACCGCCGGTTGCGCGACACCGTGGTGTTGAGCGGGCTGTTCGGCGCGGTGCCGCGGGCGACGATGCGCGCGACGTCCGCCGCGCGCCGACCCAGGTCGACGAGCTGGCCGGTGTTGGTCACCGCCTCGGTCAGCGCCGAGCGCACCGCGGCGGCCTGCTGCGTGGGCCGGGCGATCCACTCGCCGAACGCGCCGAGCAGCAACTGGCGGTCGCTGGGCTCGCGCGCCGGAATCCAGATGTCCTCGTCGAACTGGGGCTGCTTCTGGGTGCGGTCGGCGATGACGTGGTCGATCTCCAGCGCGGTCATGCCGTTGACCAGAGCCTGGTGCGATTTGGTGAAGATCGCGATGCGGTTCTTCTCCAAACCTTCGACCAGGTACATCTCCCACAGCGGCCGGGACTTGTCGAGCGGGCGGGCGCACAGTCGGGCGATCAGTTCGTGCAGCTGGGCGTCGCTGCCCGGAGACGGCAGCGCAGAGCGCCGGATGTGGTAGGTGATGTCGAAGTCGCGATCGTCGATCCACACCGGCCGGGCCAGCCCGTAGCTCACCTCGCGCACCTTCTGCCGGTAGCGCGGGATCTGCGGCAGGCGGTGTTCGACGGTCGCCAGCAGTGTCTCGTAGCTCAACCCGTTGCGGGGCTTGCGCAGGATCTGCAGGGATCCGACATACATCGGGGTGGCGGAGTTCTCCAGCCGGAAGAACGACGCGTCGGACGCCGACAACCTGGTCACCATTGCGGCGCCGCCCTCCTCATCCCCGAACCACCGTTGACGGCCTCACCGTAACGGCACCATTCGGCTGCCCGCATAACGGGTGCGCCGGGGGGTCGGTGGGCCGTGGGATCATCGACTGGTCTGCCACTCTCCAGCAGATGCGCCATCCGCCCGACCCACTGCTGGAGACCTGTCATGTCCGCATCACCCCTCGTCCCCGCCCCGTGGCTCACGTCCCCGGTGATCGACTGCGAGCCCGTTCCCCACCCGCTGGGCCAGCCGTGCCCGACGCCGTCGGGCTCGGCACTGCACCGGGTCCGCCCGCACCGGCCCGCGCCGCGCGAGGCGCCGCCACCGAAGACGGCCGCGGTGTTCGCCGAGACCACGCTGCGCCGGGTCATCGAGGTCATCGACCGCCGCCGGCCCATCGCGCAGTTGCGGCCGCTGATGACGCCGGTGCTGGTGGATCGGGTGCTGGCCCGCGCGCGGGCGGCGCGCACGGGCAGCGCGACGCTGCACCGGGTGCGGGTGCGCGCGGTGGACACCGGCGGTGATGAGGTCACCGCGGCCGAGGTGTTCGCGTCGTTCAGCAGGTCCGGGCGCGTCCATGCGGTCGCGGCGCGCATCGAGCGCTACCGCGACCACTGGCGCATGGTCGCGCTGCAGATCGGCTAGTCGGACGACGATCAAGCGGCGAGGCACGAGCCGCGTTGAGGAGTCCGACGAAATCAGGTAGCGGACGACGATCAAGCGGCGAGGCACGAGCCGCGTCGAGGAGTCCGACGAGATCGGCTAGCGGCGACGCGCGTGCCGGCCGGTCTTCTGCGCACGGGCGGCCTCGCGGCGCTCGCGGCGGGTGCCGCCGCCCGCGGGCTTGGTGCCGCTGCCTCCGCCGGCACCCGTGCGCTTGATCTCCGCCGAGCCGTCCTCCGACGGTCCGGAGTAGACCAGCGGCGGCTGTCCGTCGTCGTCGCCGATTCCCTTGGCGCGCAACGCTGCCGGCCGCTCCTTGGTGGCAACGGCACCCTGCTCCTGGGCGGCGGCGGCCGCGGCGGCGAAGTCGGACAGTCCGGGCGGTGCCGCGACGGGCGCGACCGCGGGGGCGGGGGTGGCTTCGACCTGCACGTTGAACAGGAAGCCGACCGACTCCTCCTTCATGCCCTCGAGCATGCCGATGAACATGTCGTACCCCTCGCGGGCGTACTCGACCTCGGGGCGCTGTTGCGCGAGCCCACGCAGACCGATGCCCTCCCGCAGGTAGTCCATCTCGTAGAGGTGCTCGCGCCACTTGCGGTCCAGCACGTTGAGCAGCACGTTGCGCTCGAGCTGCCGCATCGCGCCCTCGCCGGCCAGCGACTCGATCTCTTCTTCCCGCTGGGCGTAGGCGCGTTCGGCGTCCTCGGTCAGCGCATCGAGCAGTTCCTTGCGGGTCAGCTCACCGGGCTCGCCGACGGCGTCGGAGTCGATCAGGTCGTGGTGGTCGATGCCGACCGGGTAGAGCTGACGCAGGCTCTCCCACAGCTTCTCCAGGTCCCAGTCCTCGGAGTAGCCCTCGGCGGTCGCGCCGTCGACGTAGGCGGTGATCACGTCGATCAGCATCGTGTGCGCCTGCTCGGCGAGGTTCTCGCCTTCGAGGATGCGGCGGCGCTCGGCGTAGATCACCTTGCGCTGCTGGTTCATCACCTCGTCGTACTTGAGGACTTCCTTGCGGATGTCGAAGTTCTGCTGCTCGACCTGCGTCTGCGCGCTCTTGATCGCGCGGGAGACCATCTTGGCCTCGATCGGCACGTCCTCGGGCAGGTTCAGCCGGGTCAGCAGCGTCTCCAACGTCGCGCCGTTGAAGCGGCGCATCAGCTCGTCGGCCAGCGACAGGTAGAAGCGGGATTCGCCCGGGTCGCCCTGGCGGCCCGAGCGGCCGCGCAGCTGGTTGTCGATGCGTCGCGACTCGTGGCGTTCGGTACCGAGCACGTAGAGCCCGCCCGCCGCGACGACGTCTTTCGCCTCGGCGGCGACCTGGGCCTTCATCGCAGGCAGTTCCTCGTGCCAGGCCGCGTCGTATTCCTCCTGCGACTCGACGGGGTCGAGCCCGCGCTGACGCAGCCGTCGGTCCAGCAGGAACTCGACGTTGCCGCCGAGCACGATGTCGGTGCCGCGGCCGGCCATGTTGGTGGCCACCGTGATCGCGCCGAGCCGGCCGGCCTCGGCGATGATGCCGGCCTCCTGCTCGTGGTACTTGGCGTTCAGCACGTTGTGCGGGATGCGGCGCTTCTCGAACTGGCGCGACAGGAACTCCGAGCGCTCGACGCTCGTGGTGCCGATCAGCACCGGCTGGCCCTTCTCATAGCGTTCGGCGACGTCGTCGACGACCGCGATGAACTTGGCCTCCTCGGTCTTGTAGATCAGGTCGGACTGGTCGGTCCGGATCATCGGCTTGTTGGTGGGGATGGGCACGACGCCGAGCTTGTAGATCTCGTGCAGCTCGGCGGCCTCGGTCTCGGCAGTGCCGGTCATGCCCGCGAGCTTGTCGTACATGCGGAAGTAGTTCTGCAGCGTCACGGTCGCGACCGTCTGGTTCTCCGCCTTGATCTCGACGTGTTCCTTGGCCTCGATGGCCTGGTGCAGACCCTCGTTGTAGCGGCGGCCCACCAGCATGCGGCCGGTGAATTCGTCGACGATCAGCACCTCGCCGTTGCGGACGATGTAGTGCTTGTCGCGCTCGAAGAGCTCCTTGGCCTTCAGTGCGTTGTTCAGGTAGCTCACCAGTGGCGAGTTGGCCGCTTCGTAGAGGTTCTCGATGCCGAGCTGGTCCTCGACGAACGCCACACCGACCTCGTGCACACCGACGGTGCGCTTCTTGATGTCGACCTCGTAGTGGACGTCCTTCTCCATGAGCGGCGCGAGCCGGGCGAACTCGGTGTACCAGTTCGATCCGCCCTCGACGGGCCCGGAGATGATCAGCGGCGTACGCGCCTCGTCGATGAGGATCGAGTCGACCTCGTCGACGATGGCGTAGCTGTGGCCGCGCTGCACGCAGTCCTCGAGCCGCAGGGCCATGTTGTCGCGCAGGTAGTCGAAGCCGAACTCGACGTTGGTGCCGTAGGTGATGTCGGCGCCGTAGGCGGCGCGCCGCTCCTCGGGGCTGAGCTGGGACAGGATCACCCCGACGTCGAGGCCGAGGAAGCGGTGCACACGGCCCATCTGCTCGGCGTCGCGTCTGGCCAGGTAGTCGTTGACCGTGACGATGTGCACGCCCTTGCCGGCCAGCGCGTTGAGGTAGGCCGGGAGCACCGCGGTCAGGGTCTTGCCCTCACCGGTCTTCATCTCGGCCACGTTGCCGAAGTGCAGCGCGGCGCCGCCCATCACCTGGACGTCGAAGTGGCGCTGGTTGAGCACCCGCCAGGCGGCCTCGCGGGCGACGGCGAACGCCTCGGGCAGCAGGTCGTCGAGGTCCTCGCCGTCGGCCAACCGCGCCTTGAAGGCCGGGGTCTTGGCCCGCAACTCGGCGTCGGAGAGCTTCTCGACGTCGTCGGACAGGGTGTTGACGTAGTCAGCCACCCCCTTGAGGCGCTTGACCATGCGGCCTTCGCCGAGACGGAGCAACTTCGAGAGCACGCTGTATAACCTCTTGCGTCGATGGATGCGTCACGCGTTGGACGCCCCCATCGTACGGGGCGAACCCGGCGCGCCGAGCAACCGTGACGGTGCTCGAGCGCGCCGGATCGGCTCAGGCGAGCCGGATCAGCCCGTAGTCGTAGGCGTGGCGGCGGTAGACGACGCAGGGCTTGTCGCTCTCCTTCTCGTGGAACAGGAAGAAGTCGTGCCCGACGAGTTCCATCTCGTAGAGCGCGTCGTCGACGGTCATCGGGGTGGCGGGATGTTCCTTGGTGCGCACGATGCGCCCGGGTTCGTGGTCGTCGATGACGGCGCCGTCGGTGGCGACGCTCGCCTCGGTCGGCAGCGCGAACGCGGCGTCGAGGCGGTCGGGGGCGGTGGCTTCGTGCAGCGACTCGGGCCGCTTGTCGCCGTAGTGGATCTTGCGGCGGTCCTTGCTCTTGCGCAGGCGGGCTTCGAGTTTGCTGGCCGCGGATTCAAAGGCGGCGTAGAAGCTGTCTGCGCAGGCTTCGCCGCGCACGACCGGTCCGCGGCCCTTCGCCGTGATCTCGACATGTTGACAGTTCTTGCGTTGACGTCGGTTCTTCTCGTGATCGAGTTCGACGTCGAAGAGGTAGATGGTGCGGTCGAATCGTTCCAGGCGTGACAACTTCTCGGCGACGAAGACGCGGAAGTGGTCGGGAACTTCGACATTGCGTCCCTTCACCACCACTTCGGCATGGGAGGTGGTGTCGGACGGGCCCGAGGCGTCGGGATCCATCACCATCGTGCTGTCGGAGTCCGTGGAATTTACTGACATGCTTGGCAACTCGACTCTCTCTCGCGTGTGCACGTCCTGCGTGCCTGCTGATGAAGAAATCGCGCCGACGGGGCATGTGGGGTTGGCGCCGCTCGCCGGTGCAAGGTGTCGACTACTCACCTCCTACCGCTGGCGCGATACCGGCGTCTCGTGTTCTGAGCGCCGCCGTGAGCTGTTCACGGATGGTTGGTGCCGACGGTAGTCCGTGTTCATGTGTTCGTGCCACCTATTCGCTCGACCTGTTTTCAGTTCTTCACGGCGGATTGATCTGCGGGTAACGCCCTGCGCTCAGGCGTGGGCCACCGCAACGACGGCGGCAACGTCGGCGGTCCTGGTTTGCAGGACGCGGACGGACTCCGCGGCGGTGGCCCCGGTGGTCACGATGTCGTCGACGAGGACGACGGTGCCGTCGACCGGGTGGACGAGTCGAATGCGACCGGCGATGTTGGCCTGCCGGTCGGCGCTGGAGAGCCCGACGGAGTCGCGGGTGAAGGATTTGAGGCGCAGGGCCGGCGCGACGGTCAGCCCGGGCAGGTCGCGGGCGGCACGCCGGGCCAGGCCGGTGACCGGGTCGCCGCCGCGGCGCCGCACCGACGTGCGGCGGGTGGGTGCGGGCACCAGGGTCAGCGGCGGGTCGAGGACACCCCAGGTCAGCAGGTGCTGGAGCGCGGCGCGCAACGCGTCGCCGAGCGGGTCGAGCAGGTCGCTGCGGCCACGCTCCTTGAGGGCGACGATGGCCTGCCGTCGCGCGCCGGCGTAGCGGCCGAGCGAGAGCACCGGCACGCCCGGGTCCAGTCGCGGGGTGATGAGGTGCGGTTCGTCGGGCCGGACCGTCAGCTCCTGCGCGCACACCGGGCACCACGCGGTGGCGGGAGCACCGCAGCCGCCGCACTGCAGAGGAAGGACCAGATCGAGCACGCCGCCAGTGTGGGCTCAGCGTCCGACAGCCCCGCCCTCGTGCCGCGGAATAGCATTCCTGGCTGCGATTTCTCGGGCGGATTCATACGGTCACTGCAACATCCGGTGTTCTGGGGGGTTGCTGAGTGGGCAGTGGGCGGCGGTTCGGGTCTGAGGTTCGGCG
>NZ_JYNX01000013.1 GCF_001044255.1 Mycolicibacterium chubuense | reverse complement strand
ACGCCGGCATCCGCGACCGCAACGGCACGCGACCCATCGCAACACTCCTCAATCACACGGGGTGTTGCATCGACCCCTTGAAACCGCCACGATCGAGGCGTATCGCACCGCACAGTCGGCGTCGCTAGGCGGTCGACACCCGGGTTCCCGCTGTTCCGTTCACGATTCCGACGATGTCGGTCAGGGCACCGATGACCGCGTCGTGGCCCGTGGCGCGAGTGAAGCCGCACGCGGCGTCGACCTTGGGGCCCATCGAACCCGTCGCGAAGTCCATGCCCTCGAGTTCGTCGGGCGTCACCCGGCCGAGCCGCGTCTGCTCCGGCGTGCCCCATCCGGTGTACACGCCGTCGACGTCGGTGGCGATGACCAGCAGATCGGCGTCGAGTTGCTCGGCCAGCAGCGCGGAGGCGAGGTCTTTGTCGATGACGGCTTCCACGCCGTGCAGTGTGCCGGCGGCGTCGTACATCGTCGGGATGCCCCCGCCGCCGGCGCAGATCACCACCGTGCCGTGCTCGACGAGGGTGCGGATGGGTCCGATCTCGAAGATGCGCCTCGGTTTCGGGCTGGCCACCACCCGCCGGAACATGTCTCCGTCGGCGGCGATGGTCCATCCTCCGGCAGCCGCCAGCCGCTCGGCGGTGGCCCGGTCGTACACCGGACCGATGGGTTTGGTGGGGTGGCCGAACGCCGGATCGGCAGGATCGACCTCGATCATCGTCAGCACCGTCGCCAGCGACTGCTCGGGCGGCAGCAGGTTGCCGAGTTCCTGCTCGATGACATAGCCGATCATCGCCTCGGTCTGGGCGCCCAGCACGTCGAGCGGATAGGGCTCGACCTCGTGATAGGAGGCAGCCTGCAGTGCCAGCAGGCCCACCTGTGGGCCGTTGCCGTGCGCGACGACGATCTCGTTGCCCGGCGCGATGGCGGCGATGCGCTCGGCGGCGGCGGCGATGTTCCCGCGCTGATTCTCGGCGGTCATCGGCTGGCCCCGGCGCAACAGCGCGTTGCCGCCGAGGGCGATCACGATCCGCATCAGGTCAGCGCCGAGACGAGCACCGCTTTGATGGTGTGCATGCGGTTCTCGGCCTGCTCGAACGCGATGTTCGCCGGGCTCTCGAACACGTCCTCGGTGACCTCGATCCCGTTGCGCAGGTGGGGGTACTTCTCGGCGATCTGCGCGCCCAGCGTGGTCTCGCAGTTGTGAAAGGCAGGCAGGCAGTGCATGAACCGCACCCGCGGATTGCCCGTCGCGGCCATCAGGTGCGCGTTGACCTGGAACGGCAGCAGCAGGTCGACCCGACGGCCCCAGGTGTCGAGCGGTTCTCCCATCGACACCCACACGTCGGTGTAAATGAAGTCGACTCCGCTGACCGCCTTGAGAGGATCGTCGGTGATGGTCATCGATGCGCCGGAGGCGGCCGCGAACTCTTCGCACATCGACACGTGGTCGGCGTGCGGCATCAGCTCCTGCGGCGCGCCGATGCGCACGTCCATACCCAGCTTCGCGCCGACCAGCAGCAGCGAATTCGCGACATTGTTCCTGCCGTCGCCGACGAAGGCAAAAGAGATGTCGGTCAACGGTTTCGGACAGTGCTCGGTCATGGTCATGACGTCGGCGAGCATCTGGGTGGGGTGGAATTCGTCGGTGAGGCCGTTGAACACCGGCACACCGGCGTACTCGGCCAGCTCCTCGACGATGGACTGGCTCGCGCCGCGGTATTCGATCGCGTCGTACATCCGGCCCAGCACCCGCGCGGTGTCCTTCATCGACTCCTTGTGGCCGATCTGCGACGAGGACGGGTCGATGTAGGTGACGTGGGCGCCTTCGTCGTACGCGGCCACCTCGAAGGCGCACCGGGTGCGTGTCGAGGACTTCTCGAAGATCAGTGCGATGTTCTTGCCGGTCAGGGTCGGCCGGCCCTGACCGGAGTACTTCGCGCGTTTGAGGTCGCGCGAGAGGTCCAGCAAGTAGTGCAGATCGCGTTCGCTGTGATGAACGAGGCTGAGCAGACTGCGGTTTCTATTGTTGAACGCCACGATGGATCCTTCGATTCAGGTGTAGAGCGGATCGCGCAGGATAGGGCAGGTCATGCAGCGGCCACCGCCGCGGCCGCGGCCGAGTTCGCTTGCCGTGATGGTCACGACCTCCACCCCGGCTTTGCGCAGCGCCGTGTTCGTCAGGATGTTGCGGTCGTAGCCGATCACGACGCCGGGTCGCAAGGCCACGACGTTGTTTCCGTCGTCCCACTGCTCGCGCTGCACGCCGTACACGTCACCCGCGGTGGTGACGACGCGGAATTCGACACCGACGGCCTCGCCGATGGTGTCGATCAGACCCCGGCGTTCCCGCCGGATGTCCAGACCCGAGGGGGACCGGTCGTCGGGGCGCAGGCTGAACGGCACGATGCCGTCCACCACCGGCGCATAGGCGGTGACGAGGTCGTAGTCGCAGAAGGTGAACACCGTGTCCAGGTGCATCGCGGCGCGCGACTTCGGCAGGCTGGCCACGATCACCCGTTCGGCGGCGCCCGCGGCGAACAGATTCCGGGCCACCTGGGTGATCGCCTGGTGCGACGATCGCTCACCCATGCCGATCACCACCGTGCCCTTGCCGATGGGCATCACGTCGCCGCCCTCGAGCGTCGCCGAACCATGATCGTGGGCAACGGTTTCCGGATCCCCGAGCCAGATGTCGAACTTCTCGTCGGCGAATGCCGGGTGGAACGTGTAGACCGCGGTGGTGAGCAGCGTCTCCTGGCGGCGGGCCGGCCAGTACATCGGGTTCAGTGTCACGCCGCCGAAGATCCAGGCGCTGTTGTCGCGCATGAACTGGGTGTTGGGCAGCGGCCGCAGCACGAACCCCGCGGGGTCCAGCTCGCGGAACGCGGTCAGGAAATCACCGCCCACGTCGTCGGGCACGTCCTGATAGGACACACCGCCGATCAGGAACTCCGCCAGGCGATCCCACGGTAGGTCCTCCAACCACCCGCGGATCGCCCGGCTCAGGCCCAGACCCACCAGGTCGTCGGTGACCTTGCGATCGAGCACCCAGGCCCGCGCCTCGGGGATGGCCATCACCTCGGCCAGCAGGTCCTGCAGTTCGAGGACCTCGACACCGTGGTCTTCCATCTTCGCGACGAAGTCGAAGTGGTCGCGGCGGGCCTGCTGCAACCAGATCACGTCGTCGAAGAGCAACTCGTTGCAGTTCTCCGGCGTGAGGCGCTGATGGGCGAGTCCCGGCGCGCAGACCAGGACACGGCGCAGCGTCCCAGCCTCCGACCACACTCCGAGTCGTGACGGCGCGTTCACAGGACGGCCAGGTTTCCGGTGGCCACGAGCGCGATCGCCACGGCCGACGTCACTGCGAGGACCCCGACCACGACCATCTCGGCCGTGGTGAAGACGGGCAGCTTGCTCTCCCTGCGGGCCCAGATGTAGAGCGCCGTACCCACCAGGTAGAACACGGCGGCGATCAGCAGGTACTGCCAGCCGCCCGCGTAGAGCAGCCACACGGCGTACACGAGCGCGATCGCACCGATCAGGATGTCGCGGGTCCTGCCGCGGCCGGCCTCATAGGTTTCTCCGCGCACGGCGAGCAGTACCTGGTAGGCCGCCGACCACAGATACGGCAGCAGGATCAGTGACGTCGCCAGGTAGATCAGGTTGGTGTAGGTGCTCGAGTTGGCCAGCGTCCACAGCAGCAGCGCCTGCACGCACAGGTTGGTCAGCCACAGCGCGGTGGCGGGTGCGCCGTGGCTGTTCTCCTTGGCCAGTGCCTTGGGCATCACGTTCTCCAGCGCGGGCAGGCGCAGGATCTCGACGCACAGCAGCACCCAGGCGATCAGTGCGCCCAGCAGTGAGACCACCAGGCCGATCGAGATGAACGCCGCGCCCCAGCTGCCGACCTGGTTCTCGAGGACGCCGGCCATGGACGGGTCGGGCACGCCGGCGAGCTCGGCCTGCGCCATCAGACCGTAGGACAGCAGGTTGACGAGGAGCAGCAGCGCCAGCACGCCGACGAATCCGAGCACGGTGGCGCGGCCGACGTCTTTGCGACGAGCGGCGCGCTGCGAATAGACCGAGGCGCCCTCGATGCCGATGAACACCCACACCGTCACCAGCATCATGTTCTTGACCTGGGACATGCCGTCGCCCAACGGCGCTCCGTCGATCTGCGTCGTCTTACCCCAGAAGTCCGCGGTGAACAGGCCGGCCTTGAAGCCGACGGCGGCGATCGCGATGAACACCAGGATGGGCACCACCTTGGCGACGGTGACCACGACGTTGACCAGTGCGGCGGTCTGCACGCCGCGCAGTGTCATCGCGTGCACGATCCACAGCACCACCGAGGCGCCGATGATCGCGGCGACCGTGGCGCCCCCTTCGAAGGCGGGGAAGAAGTAACCCAGTGTGGAGAACAGCAGGACGAGATAGGCGACGTTGCCCACCCACGCCGACATCCAGTAGCCGAACGCCGACGTGAAGCCGATGTAGTTGCCGAAACCTGCTCGCGCGTAACCGTATACGCCGCCGTCGACGTCGGGCTTGCGGGTCGCCAGCGTCTGGAAGACGAACGCCAGCATCAGCATGCCGACGCCGGTGATGGTCCAGCCGATGATGAGCGGCCCGGGTGCCGCGCTGCCGGCCATCTGTGACGGCAGCGCGAAGATGCCGCTGCCGATCATGGATCCGACGACCAGCGCGGTCAGGGCGGCCAAGCCCAGACCGGCAGTCGTCTTCGGCGCTCGCGGCGCGGGTTTGGCGGGGCCTGGAATTACGGACTGTGACATCGTCGTCTCCCACATCCGGGCGGACGGGGTCGCGGTCGCCACCCCGTGTGTCACACGCTATGGGTGGGATCTGCCGTGGTGTGGAGGCTTTGGTCCTTGATCGGGGGCCGGAAGTCCTACGCGGTCCCGTCCCTGCGGTGGTGCTCGATCTCGACGAGGATCTCGGAGACGGCGTGCGGCACCGCGGCCACCACCGCCGGGGTCATCCCGGGACCGTGGCCGACATCGGCGGCGTCGACGGTGAAGACCACCAGCCGTAGCGGAGTCCGGCCCAGGGCGCGGCCGAGCGCGTGGACGGCGTTCAGATCCAGCGCGTGGGAGCTCAGCGTGGAGGGTGGCGCCTGGCCAGGCGTCCACCGCCGCAGCCGACCCGGGGTGGCGTCCTCACCGGCGGCCGCGTCGACGATCACCGCCAGTTCGGCGCCGTCCCAGGCGTCGAGGAGGGCAGCGGGATCGTCGGACGCGGTGAGCACGCCGACGTTCTCCAGAGGGAGGCGTCGTACCGCGGCGGCCACCGCGGGCCCGATCCCGTCGTCGCGGCGGAACTCGTTGCCGATCCCGATCACCACGACGGTCACGGGCGGTTGATGGTGAGCGTCAAGAAGTGCGCCGAGCACGAGATGCACGGGTCGTGATTGCGGATCGACCGCTCACACAGTGCCGTCAGCGCAGCGTCGTCGAGCGTCAGGTTCGCCCCGACCAATAGCGCCATCTCGTGCTCGATCGCCGCCTGGTTCTGCGAGGTCGGCGGAATCATCGTCGCCGCCCGCACCAGTCCGTCGTCGTCGATCTCGTAGCGGTGGTAGAGCAGACCTCGGGGTGCCTCGCTGACGCCGTGGCCGATCCCCGCCCGGGCCGGAACGTCGACCGACGGCCGCGGCGGCACCTCGTAGTTCTCGACGATCCGCAGCGCCTCTTCGACCGCGTACAACACCTCGACGGCGCGTACCACGATGCTGCGGAACGGGTTACGGCACTGCGGCCCGAGCCCGGCATCGGCGGCGGCTTGCGCCGCGAGCGGCGAGAGCCGCGACGAGTTCAGCGAGTACCGCGCCAACGGTCCGGTGAGATAGCGGCCCCCGTCCAACGTGGCCTGCAGCGCAGTGGAATGCGGCACCTGCGCTTCCACGACATGGTCGGCGAAGTCGCGCACGGCGAAACCGCTTCCCGCGCTGCGCGCGATCGTCCCGTTCTCGATCGGGTAGCGGTCCGGAAGGGTCAACGCCAGGAACTCGTGGTCGAACTCGGCGTCGGGAAAGTCGAGGCGGGCGGTCTGGGCAACGGTGTACAGCGCGTCATCGATCGCACGGCGCAGCATCTCGGCCAGCGGCCGCATCTGAGCGGGCGTCGGCGTGGCGTAGAACCCGCCGAGCTTCACGTTGACCGGATGGATCGCGCGTCCGCCGATCTGCTCCATCAACCGGTTACCGGCCTTCTTCAGCGCCAGTCCGCGCTCGACCAGCTGCGGGTGGTCGGCGGCCATGGTCACCACGTCGGGGTAGCCGAGGAAGTCGGGCAGGTGCAGCAGGAAGATGTGCAGGGCGTGGCTGTGGATCCACTCTCCGCAGTACAGCAGCCGGCGCAGCGCCACCAGTTCGGGGTCGATCGTCACCCCGCAGGCGTCCTCGATCGCATTGCAGGCGCTGACCTGGTAGGCGACCGGGCAGATACCGCACACGCGGGCGGTGATGTCGGGCGGTTCGGTGTAGGCCCGGCCGCGCAGGAACGCCTCGAAGAAGCGCGGCGCCTCGTAGATGTTGAGCTCGACGTGCTCGACCACGCCGTCGGTCAGCGTGACGTTCAGCGCGCCTTCGCCTTCGACGCGGGTGAGCGCGCCGACGGTCAGTGTCCGGGTTTCCCGATCCTCGGTCATGTGTCGTTCCGTTCCGCGGCGAAGCGGGTGGCGTTGAAGGTGTGGAACACCCGCTCCACGTCGTCGCCGGACATGCCGTCGCGGTGCAGCAGCGGGATCAGCGCGGCGGTGTTGGGGGTGGCGGCCGGGCCGAAGCAGCCGTAGCAGCCGCGATGGAACGACGGGCACAGTGCCCCGCACCCGGCGTGGGTCACCGGCCCCAGACACGGGGTGCCGTCGGCGACGACCACGCACGTCACCCCGCGCATCTTGCATTCGGTGCACACGGTTTTGGCGGGCAGCCGTGGTTTGCGGCCGACCAGCAGCGCGGCCAGTGTCTCGAGCAGTTGCCCGCGGTCGATCGGGCATCCCTGCAGTTGGTAGTCGACCTGTACGTGCGCGGATGCCGGCGTGGAGGTGGCCAGCGTGTCGATGTAGTCGGGGTGCGCGTAGACCACGGAGGTGAACTCGTCGATGTCGGCGAAGTTGCGCAGCGCCTGGATGCCGCCGCCGGTGGCGCAGGCGCCGATGGTGACCAGAATCCGCGACTGCTCGCGGATCTCGGTGATCCGGCGTTCGTCGGCGGCGGTGGTGATGGAACCCTCGACGAGCGAGACGTCGTAGGGACCGGTCACGATCGCGCTGGACGCCTCGAGGAAGGTGGCGATCTGGATCTCGCCGGCGAGGGTCAACAGCTCGTCCTCGCAGTCGAGCAGCGTCAGCTGGCAGCCGTCGCACGACGCGAACTTCCACACGGCCAGGCTGGGCACGCTCATCTACAACTCCCTGATCCGCAGCAGTGGTTCCGCGGCGTCGTAACCGACGACGGGTCCGTCCCGGCACAGCAGCAACGGGCCGAGCTGGCAGTGCCCGCACCAGCCGACGCCGCACTGCATGTTGCGCTCGAGCGACACGCGGATGTCGTTGCGCGCCATGCCCTTCCTGATCAGTTCTGTCGCGCCGTTGCGCATCATCACCTCCGGTCCGCACAGGAACGCGGTGGTGAGGCCCGGGCGCAGCGGTAGCCGGCGCAGCGGCCCGGTGACGAAACCGACCTCACCGGGCCAGCCCTGTACCGGCACGTCGACCGTGAGATGCACCTCCAGGTCGTCGCGGTGCGCCCAGTCGTCGAGTTCGGCATTGAAGAGGAAGTCGTCGCGCGAGCGTGCGCCGGCGATGAGCGTGACGCGGCCGAAGCGGTGACGGTCGCGCAGGGCGGCGAGCACGACGGGGCGCAGCGGCGCCAACCCGACACCGCCCGCGACGATCACCAGGTCGCGCCCTGCCGCGTTCGGCACCCCCCAACTCGTACCGAACGGGCCGCGCAACCCGATCACCGTCCCGGGCTCGGCGTCGTGCAGCTTCCGGCTGACCGCGCCCACCGCACGAATGGTGTGGGTGATCGTGGCGTCCGGCGCCTCGGGAGCCCCGCTCACCGAGATCGCCACCTCACCGACCCCGAAGGCGTACATCATCATGAACTCCCCCGGAGCGGGTGACGGCAGCGCCTCTGCGACGGGCGCCAGGCGCAGGGTCGCCGAGTCCCGGTTCTCGGCCACGCGGCTGAGCACCCGGTAGGGCACCGGCGCCATCGTGTGGCGGCGCGCCACGGTGGCGGTCTCAGTCATCGTCGGCCTGCTCTGCGAAGGTCGCCATCTCCTCGGTGATGTCGATGCCGGTGGGGCACCAGGCGATACAGCGTCCGCACCCGACGCACCCCGAGGTTCCGAACTGGTCGTGCCAAGTGCCGAGCTTGTGGGTCAGCCAGTGTCGATAGCGTGAGGGAGGGGACTGCCGGACACTGCCCTCGTGGACGAACGTGAAATCCATCTCGAAGCACGACGCCCACGTCGTCCACCGCTCGGCGTGCGTGCCGGTGAGGTCGGTGACGTCCTCGACGCTGGTGCAGAAGCAGGTCGGGCACACCATGGTGCAGTTGCCACAGGTCAGGCACCGCGAAGCGACCTCGTCCCAGTGCGGTGACTCCCGGGATTCGATCAGCAGCGCCCGCAGATCGCCCTCGGGCATCTGCCGACCCATGTGGCCGGCGGCGTCGGCGACTTCGGTTCGGGCGGAATCGATCTCGCCGACGTTGGGCTCACGGTGTGCCAGTCGGTCCAGCACGTCGGCGCCTGCGGCGCTCCCGACGTCGACGACGTAGCGTCGGCCGTCCGGACCGGTGCGCTCGGTCAGGGCCAGGTCGTACCCCGGACCGGCGGCGGGGCCGGTGCCCATCGACGCGCAGAAGCACAGCCCTCCTGGCTCGGTGCAGTTGACCGCGACGACGAACGCGCGTCCCAGGCGGCCCGTGAAGGCGCGGTCGGGGTGGGCGCCGGCGCCGAGGACTCCGTTGAGGGTGGCGATCGCGGCCAGGTCGCAGCCCCGCACGCCGAGGAAGGCGTACCGCGGGATCTCCTCGGTGAGCTCGCCGTCGGAGGACCACACCTGCTGGCGGGCAGGGTGCAGGAACTGCTTCCAGGACTGCGGGCCGGCCGAATGGCCGAACACCGCATCGTCGTCGCGTCGGCGCAGTCGATACTGTCCGGGCGCCACGTCGACGCCCCACCCGGCCGGCAGGTCGTCGGCGCTGTCGAGTTCGTCGAGCACGATCGCGTTCCCGGACACCGTCGGTCCCACAACGCGATATCCGAGCTCCTGCAGGACCGACACCAGCTGCTGCAGCCCCACGGCGTCGATCACCGCCACATCCATGTCCGCCATCGTGCGCCGTCCCCGCGGCGGTGCCCAGTGCCTGCGGCCAGTCGAAGTGGGGCCGAAAGTCCCTAACTGAGTTCATCGGCCGGTAACCCGCGCCCGATAGCGTCGGACCGATGTCGCTGTCGCGAGAGGTGGGGTCCGCCGCGGGTGGCGACACCCAGTCCGAACTCGCACGTCTGGTCGAGCGGCTCGACAATCTGCTCGAGCGGCTCGCGGCGGCAGAGGCGGAATGGTCCGAACAGATCGGTGCCACCGCGCCCGAGTATCGGTCGAGCGCCCGAAATCTGGCGCACAACTGGGCAATTCGCGAGATCGATCTCCGCGACGTGCAGCAACGCCTCGCTCACTTCGGGCTGTCGTCGCTCGGTCGCAGTGAACCCCACGTCGAGGCCACCCTGCGCCTGGTCCGGTCCGCACTGCTCGCGATGCTCGACGATTCGTGGTGCCCGCCGGCACCGTCGGCCATCGGCCCCGAGGAGGGCCGCGAGCTGCTGGCCGCCCGTACCGCGGCCCTGCTGGGACCCGTCCCGGTGTCGCGGGAGACCCGCATCATGGTGACGCTGCCGTCCGAGGCGGCTGCCGACGCGGATCTGGTGGAGCGACTGGTGCGGCGCGGCATGGACGTCGCGCGGATCAATTGCGCTCACGACGATCCGGCCGCGTGGCGCGCGATGGCCGAACACGTGCGTGCCGCAAACGTCAAGGCGGCGCGCAGGTGCCTGATCGCGATGGATCTCGCCGGGCCGAAGGTGCGCACCGGGCCGATCACGCCTGGTCCCGCGGTGGTCAAGCTGCGGCCGCACCGGGATGCGCTGGGGCATGTCGTTGCGCCGGTCCGCGCCTGGTTCACGGCTGCCGATCGCATGATCCCCGCCGTGGCGCCGGACATGACGACCGTGCCGGTCACCGCGGCGTGGCTGGCGCGTCGGCGGGTCGGTGACGGGCTGCGCGTGCGGGACACCCGTGGAGCGAAGAGGACGCTGAGGCTGACCGACGTCGCCGACGGCGGTGCTGTCGCCTGCTCGGACCGCACGGTGTATCTCGCCACCGGCACCGTGGTGCGAGTCGACGGGTGCGACGATCCAACGGAGATCGGTGCGCTGCCGCGCCGCGAGCAGTACCTGGTAGTGCGGCCCGGTGACACACTGTCAGTGGTTCGGGACTGCACGCCGGTGCCGCCCGATGCCGGGCGGATCGGGTGCACATTGCCCGAGGTGTTCGGATCCGCGCGCGCCGGGGACCGGATCCTCTTCGATGACGGCCGGATCGGCGCCACGATCACCGCGGTGACACCCGACGCCCTGCAGGTGCGCATCGACCGCGCCGCACAGACCGGTTCGGCGTTGCGGGCGGGCAAGGGGATCAACGTCCCCGACACGGCGCTGTCGGTGTCGGCGCTCACCGACAAGGACGTCGACGACCTCGCCACCGCCGTCGACATCGCCGATCTGGTGGAGATGTCGTTCGTCCAGGATCCGGTTGACGTGCTGCGCCTGCATGACGCGCTGGACCGCCGTGGGGGCCACCACGTCGGGATCGTGCTCAAGATCGAGACCCGGCGCGCATTCGAACGGCTGCCCGATCTGTTGGCCTCGGCGATGCGTCGGCCGACGGTGGGGGTGATGATCGCGCGTGGCGACCTGGCGGTGGAGGTGGGTTATCAGCGGTTGGCCGAGGTGCAGGAGGAGATCCTGTGGTTGTGCGAAGCCGCGCATCTACCGGTGATCTGGGCTACCCAGGTGCTCGAGCAGCTCGCCACGAGCGGATTGCCGTCGCGGGCCGAGATCAGCGACGCCGCCATGGGGGAGCGTGCCGAGTGCGTGATGCTGAACAAGGGCGCGCACATCGAAGACGCCGTCGTCGTGCTCGACGACATCCTCAGCCGGATGGCCGAGCACCACTTCAAGGAGAACGCTCTGCTGCCGCAGCTCCATTCGTGGTACCCGGTCGAGTGCTCGGGGTCCCCGAAATGAGGGACTTTGGGCCGCATCGGGCCGATCCGCGGCGAGGTTAGTGTCAGCTATGTCCCAAGATCCCGCGCCGGTTTCGGTGCTGCCCGAGTCCGAATGCTGGAGACACCTGTCGAGTGTGTCGCTCGGGCGACTGGTCACCAGCGTCGACGGGAACCCGGCGATCTTCCCGGTGAACTTCGCCGTGCAGAACCGTTCGATCCTGTTCCGCACCGCCGAGGGCACCAAGCTGGTGAGCGCGGCGATCAACAGCACGGTGCTGTTCGAGGCCGACGACCACACCGTCGCCGACGGCTGGAGCGTGATCGTCAAGGGCACCGCGCGCTCGCTGCGCAGCGATGAGGAGATCGCCGAAGCCGACGCGGCGAACCTGCTTCCGTGGACGGCCACGGCCAAGACGCATTACGTCCGGATCCGTCCGCTCAGCGTGACGGGCCGCCAGTTCGTGTTCGGCGCCGAGCCGGACCGTGTCCCCGAGCAGGCGTAGCCGCCCGAACGGCCCTGCGCAGGGTGACTTCGGTCCCTAGCCGGTACGCGCCGGCAGTGGTCGGATGGGGCTGCAGCCACCGAACGGAGGACGACGATGACCACCGCACGACGCAGGACAGGCGAGTCGCCTCGGCAGGTGTTCCGCGATCGGCACGAGGCAGGCCGGGTGCTGGCCGGGCTGCTCGGCCGCTACCGCGGCCGAGAGGACGTCATCGTGCTGGGTTTGG
The DNA here is from genome assembly GCF_001044255.1 of Mycolicibacterium chubuense. GTDB lineage: Bacteria > Actinomycetota > Actinomycetes > Mycobacteriales > Mycobacteriaceae > Mycobacterium > Mycobacterium chubuense. Next base: position 63,378 of record NZ_JYNX01000013.1, on the reverse strand, counting down.
CACGGGGCGGTGTGCCGGTGGCGTGGGAGGTCGCTGCGGCACTCGGCGTGCGCTTGGACACCATGATCGTGCGCAAACTCGGCGCGCCGGGCCGTGAGGAATTCGCGATGGGTGCGCTGGCCAGTGGCGGTCGGGTGGTGATCAACGACGATGTGGTGCGTGCGCTCGCGGTGTCGCCGCAGGAACTGCGCGATGTGGCGGAACGCGAGGGCCGTGAACTGATCCGGCGCGAAGCCGCCTACCGCGGCGGCCGCCCGCCGCTGGAGATCGCGGGACAGACGGTGATCCTCGTCGATGACGGACTGGCGACCGGCGCGAGCATGCTGGCCGCGGTCCAGGCGCTGCGCGAGATGGAGCCCGCCGAGATCATCATCGCCGTGCCCGCCGCGCCGGAGTCGACATGCCGGGAGTTCGCCGCGATCGTCGAGGACCTGGTGTGCGCGTCGATGCCGACCCCGTTCCTCGCGGTGGGTGCGTCGTTCTGGGACTTCAGTCAGGTCAGCGATGACGAGGTGCGCCGGCTGTTGGCCACCCCCACCGTCGGGGTCCGCAATCCTCGAATCCACGTGGCGGAGAGCATCTCCGAGACGTTGCGCCGCTGTGTGGTGGACGCGCCGTCGGGGGTGCCGCCGCGCGAGGCTCTCGAGGAGGTCATCGGGGACGCACGCATCGTGCTCATCGGGGAGAGCTCCCACGGCACCCACGAGTTCTACCAGGCGAGGGCCGAGATCACGAAGTGGCTGATCCAGGAGAAAGGCTTCACCGCGGTGGCTGCCGAGGCCGACTGGCCCGACGCCTACCGGGTGAACCGGTATGTCCGCGGCCAGGGCGACGACGGGACGGCCGAGAAGGCGCTCAGCGGTTTCGAGCGATTCCCGGCCTGGATGTGGCGCAACACCGTGGTGGCGGAGTTCGTGGACTGGCTGCATGCGCACAACGCGACCCGGCGTGCGGCTGGTGGCCGGCAGGCCGGCTTCTACGGACTGGACCTCTACAGCCTGCACCGGTCGATGCGGGAGGTGATCGGCTATCTGGACAATGTCGACCCGGTGGCTGCCGATCGCGCCCGGGAACGGTATTCGTGTTTCGACCACACCGGCGCCGACGACGGCCAGGCCTACGGGTTCGCGGCCGCCTTCGGCGCCGGGCTATCCTGCGAACGTCAGGCCGTCGACCAGCTCGTCGACATGCAGCGCAATGCGCTGGAATACCTGCGCCGGGACGGGCTGTTGGCCGAGGACGAGCTGTTCTACGCCCGGCAGAACGCGCTGACCGTCCGCAACGCGGAAATGTACTACCGGGCGATGTTCGGCGGCCGCGTCACCTCCTGGAATCTGCGCGACCGGCACATGGCCCAGACCCTCGATGCGCTGCTCGCCCATCTCGACGGCCACGACGGATCGGAGCCGGCGCGAATCGTCGTGTGGGCGCACAACTCTCACGTCGGTGACGCACGTGCCACCGAGGTCGGCGCCGACGGCCAGCTGACCCTGGGGCAGCTGGTGCGTGAGTCCAACGGGGAGGCGTGCCGGCTGATCGGCTTCACGACCTACGCCGGCACCGTCACCGCCGCCACGGAGTGGGGCGGCATCGCCGAACGCAAGACCGTGCGGCCGGCTTTGGCCGGCAGCGTCGAGGAGCTGTTCCACGAGATGCCCGACCCCGAGTTCCTGATCTCCGCCGCCATCAGCCGCGCCGCCGCCGCCCCGCTCGACACCGTGCGGCTCGGCAGGGCGATCGGCGTGATCTACCGGCCGGACACCGAACGGCAGAGCCACTACTACCACGTCCGGCCGGGGGAGCAGTTCGACGCCATCATCCACATCGACAGGACCACGGCGCTGGAGCCGCTCGAGGTGACCAGTGTGTGGGTGGCCGGCGAGAATCCCGAGACGTATCCGATGGGGCTATGAACCGCGCGCCGATCGTCACGCTGACGATGAACCCCGCGCTCGACGTCACCGCCGACGCCGACGAGGTGCGACCGACCGACAAGGTCCGCTGCCACGCCGTGCGGTACGACGCGGGCGGGGGCGGCATCAACGTCGCACGCTTCGCCGGCGCTCTCGGCGGTGACGTGGTGGCGGTGTTCGCCGCGGGCGGTTCGACGGGTGAGCGACTGGTCGACCTCGTGTACGCGTCGCGCACGCCCTACACCTTGGTGCCCCTCGAAGGCGCGACGCGGGAGAGCTTCACGGTCAACGACCGTGCGGGCGATCAGCAGTACCGGTTCGTGCTCCCCGGCCCGACCCTGTCGCCGGCGGAGTGCGCGCTGTGCCTGGACAAGCTGCGGGAGGCGATCCCACCTGCCGTCGCCTCGGCGTGCTACGTCGTCGCCAGCGGCAGCCTCCCACCGGGGGTTCCGGTGGATTTCTATCAGCGCGTCGCGGACCTGTGCGGGGACGTGGGGGCGCGGCTGATCCTCGACACGTCGGTCGACGCGCTGACCCACGTCACCTCGGGGGTGTATCTGCTCAAGCCCAGCGTGCGCGAACTGCGGGAGTGTGTCGGTCGTGCGCTGAGCACCCTGCCCGAGCAGCTGGAGGCGGCGCACGAGCTGATCGAGCGCGGGCTCACCGAGGCCGTCGTGGTCTCCCTCGGCCCGCAGGGCGCGATCCTCGCGACGGCGACCGAGAGCAGGCACTTCCCGGCCATCCCGGTGCACGCCGTCAGCGGGGTGGGGGCCGGCGACGCGATGGTCGCCGGCATCGCGGTCGGGCTCAGCAGCGGCTGGTCTATCAGCGACGCGGTCCGGTACGGGATCGCCGCCGCCGCGGCCAAGCTGCTCACCCCCGGCACGGCGGCCTTCGCCGCCGCGGATGTCGACCGGTTCGTCGAGCTGGCCGCCGAGTCAACAGAAAGTCGTTGGAGAACAGAAACATTGGAGCCGATATCGCGCAAATAGGCGCGACGGCGGGGGAGGGTGTGGTTACGTGAACACGGTGGACACGGCGACGGCGCCGGACATCGATGCGCGGCGGGGGCTGAATCTGGCGCTCGCCACGTGGGTCTCGGCGATCAACTTCTGGGCCTGGAACATGATCGGGCCGCTGTCGACGACCTATGCCGGTGACCTGTCGCTGAGTAGCACGCAAGCGTCCATGCTGGTCGCCACACCGATCCTGGTGGGAGCGCTCGGGCGCATCGTGGTCGGGTCGCTCACCGACCGGTTCGGCGGCCGCGCGATGTTCATCGCCGTGTCGGTCTCCTCGATCGTGCCAGTGCTCGCGGTGGGCTTCGCGGGTTCGATCGGGTCCTACCCGTTGCTGCTGCTCTTCGGCTTCTTTCTGGGCATCGCGGGCACCATCTTCGCCGTCGGCATCCCGTTCGCCAATCACTGGTACGAGCCCGCGCGGCGAGGCTTCGCGACCGGTGTGTTCGGCATGGGCATGGTGGGCACGGCGCTGTCGGCGTTCTTCACCCCGCGTTTCGTTCGCTGGTTCGGGCTGCTGCCAACCCACCTGATCATCGCGGTGGCCCTGGCCGTGACGGCCGTGCTGTGCCTGGTGCTCATGCGGGACTCCCCGCACTTCACCCCCAACACCGACCCGGTGGTACCGAAGCTGAAGGCGGCCGCCAAACTCGCCGTCACGTGGGAGATGTCGTTCCTCTACGCCGTCGTCTTCGGCGGGTTCGTGGCCTTCGCCAACTACCTGCCCACCTACATCAAGACCATCTACCACTTCTCCGCCGTCGATGCCGGCGCCCGCACTGCGGGATTCGCTGTCGCCGCGGTGCTGGCCCGGCCCGTCGGCGGCGCGCTGGCCGACCGGATCCCGCCGAAATACGTTGTGCTGGCGTCGTTCGCCGGAACCGCGGCGATGGCGTTCGTCGCGATCTTCCAACCGCCGCCCGACCTGTGGTCGGCGGCCACGTTCATCGCACTCGCCCTCTTCCTCGGCATCGGCACCGGTGGCGTCTTCGCCTGGGTGGCGCTGCGGGCACCCGCTCAATCGGTCGGATCGGTGACCGGCATCGTGGCCGCGGCCGGCGGCCTCGGCGGTTACTTCCCCCCGCTGGTCATGGGCGCGACCTACGACAGTGTGGATTCCGATTACACGATCGGCCTGGCGCTTCTCGTCGCGACCGCGCTGGCGGCCTTTGCGTTCACCGCGCTGCGCCTGCACGCGCACGAACCCCGACGAAGAAAGGGCACCGCGTGACGAATCCGGCGCGTACCGGGGGGAAGGTCGAGGAACTGCTGGAGCGCAGTGGCCGGTTCTTCACCCCGGGTGAGTTCTCCGCGGACCTGCGCACGGTGACCCGTCACGGCGGGCGCGACGGTGACGTGTTCTACCGGGACCGCTGGAGCCACGACAAGGTCGTGCGCTCCACGCACGGCGTCAACTGCACCGGCTCGTGCTCGTGGAAGGTCTACGTCAAGGACGGCATCATCACCTGGGAGACCCAGGAGACCGACTACCCGTCGGTGGGGCCGGACCGTCCCGAATACGAACCGCGCGGCTGCCCGCGCGGCGCGGCGTTCTCCTGGTACACGTATTCGCCGACCCGGGTGCGGTACCCGTATGCCCGCGGCCTGCTGGTCGAGATGTACCGCGAGGCCAAGACGCGGTTGGGCGATCCCGTGCTGGCCTGGGCCGACATCCAGGCCGATCCGGACCGGCGCCGGCGCTACCAGCGGGCCCGCGGCAAGGGCGGCCTGGTGCGGGTCACGTGGGCGGAGGCCTGCGAGATGATCGCGGCCGCGCACGTCCACACGATCAAGACCTACGGGCCCGACCGCATCGCGGGTTTCTCCCCGATCCCGGCGATGTCGATGGTCAGCCACGCCGCGGGCTCCCGCTTCGTCGAATTGATCGGCGGGGCGATGACCTCGTTCTACGACTGGTACGCCGACCTGCCGGTGGCCTCGCCGCAGGTGTTCGGCGACCAGACCGACGTGCCGGAGTCCGGCGACTGGTGGGACGCGTCCTACCTGGTGATGTGGGGCTCCAACGTGCCTGTCACCCGCACCCCCGACGCCCACTGGATGGCCGAGGTGCGCTACCGCGGCACCAAGGTGGTCACCGTCAGCCCGGACTACGCCGACAACACCAAGTTCGCCGACGAATGGATGCCGTGCGCGGCGGGCACCGACGGCGCGCTCGCGATGGCCATGGGGCATGTCATTCTCTCGGAGTTCTTCGTCGCACAACGGGTTCCGTTCTTCGTCGACTACGTGCGCACCTACACGGACCTGCCGTTCCTGGTCACGCTCGAGGAGCGCGACGGCGCCCTGGTGCCCGCGAAGATGCTCACCGCCGCCGACCTGGGGCACGAGGTGCAGAACGCGGCGTTCAAACCGGTGCTGCTCGACGGGCGCTCGGATTCCCCTGCGGTGCCCAACGGTTCGCTCGGATTCCGGTACGGCGACGACGGTGCGGGCCGGTGGAATCTCGACCTGGGCGATCTGGTGCCCGCGTTGACGGTGGCTCCGACGCACGGCGATCCGGGGGAGACCGCGCTGATCACGTTGCCGCGGTTCGACACCGTCGACGGGTCGGGTGCCACCGTGCGCCGCGGGGTACCGGTGCGCCGGATCGCTGGGCACCGCGTGTGCACGGTGTTCGATCTCATGCTGGCCCAGTACGGAGTACCGCGGCCCGGGTTGCCCGGCGACTGGCCGACCGGCTACGACGATTCCGGGGCTCCCTACACACCCGCGTGGCAGGAGCCCATCACCGGGGTCTCGGCCGCGCAGGTGATCCGGGTGGCGCGCGAATTCGCGCGCAATGCCGAGGAATCCGGTGGCCGATCGATGATCATCATGGGCGCCGGGATCTGTCAGTGGTTCCACGGGGACACCACCTACCGCGCGGTGCTCGCGATGCTGCTGCTGACCGGATCGATGGGCCGCAACGGCGGAGGCTGGGCCCACTACGTGGGACAGGAGAAGTGCCGGCCGGTCACCGGCTGGGCGACGATGGCGATGGCCACCGACTGGTCGCGGCCGCCGCGGCAGATGCCGGGCACCGCGTACTGGTACGTGCACACCGACCAGTGGCGCTACGACGGGTACCGCGCCGACGCCCTGGCCAGCCCGACCGCGCGCGGCCGGTTCACCGGACGGCACACCATGGATGTGCTGGCCGCCTCGGCGGCGATGGGCTGGATGCCGTTCTACCCCCAGTTCGACCGCAACAGCCTCGACCTCGCCGACGAGGCTCGCGCGGCCGGCCGTGACGTGGCGGAGTACGTGTGTGAGCAATTGGCCTCCGGCGCTGTTCATCTCGCGGTCACCGATCCCGACGACCCGGCGAACTGGCCCCGGGTGCTCGACGTGTGGCGGGCCAACCTGCTCGGTTCGTCGAGCAAGGGCAACGAATACTTCCTCCGGCACCTGCTGGGCACCACCTCGACCATGTCGGCCACCCCCACCCCCGAGCACCTGCGTCCGGCAGGGGTGCGGTGGGCCGACGACACCCCCGAGGGCAAGCTCGACCTGCTGATGTCGGTGGACTTCCGGATGACATCGACGACGTTGCTCTCCGACGTCGTGCTCCCGGCGGCGACCTGGTACGAGAAGGCCGACCTGTCCTCCACCGACATGCATCCGTTCATCCATGCCTTCAGCCCCGCGATCGATCCGCCGTGGGAAACCCGGTCGGATTACGAGGCGTTCGGCGCGATCGCCAGGGCGTTCTCCGCGCTGGCCGCGACACATCTGGGTACCCGCACCGACGTGGTGCTGGGAGCGCTGCAGCACGACACACCGGCCGCGATGGCCTATCCCGCCGGCCGGCAACATGACTGGCGGGAGACCGGGGAGGTCCCGGTGCCCGCGCGGACCATCGGGCCCATCGGCGTGGTCGAGCGCGACTACACGGCGATCGCGGACAAGTGGTCCACGCTGGGCCCTCTGGTCGACGACCTGGGCGTCACCACCAAGGGTGTGACCACCTGGCCGGTGCAGGAGGTCGCGGAGCTCGCGCAGAAGTTCGGGGTGCTCGACAGCGGCGCCGCCGCGGGGCGACCCGCGATCACCACGGCCGAGCGGATGGCCGACGTCGTGCTCGCGCTGTCAGGCACGTCGAACGGCCGGCTGGCCGTCGAGGGCTTCCGCGAGCTTGAGCGCCGCACCGGTCGGCCGCTGGCCCACCTGGCCGAGGGGAGCGAGGAGAAGCGCATCACCTATGCCGACACCCAGGCGCGTCCCGTACCCGTCATCACCAGCCCGGAGTGGTCGGGGAGCGAGACCGGCGGCCGCCGGTACGCCCCGTTCACGGTGAACATCGAGGCGCTCAAGCCTTTTCACACGTTGACCGGCCGCATGCATTTCTATCTCGACCACGACTGGCTCGAGGAACTCGGCGAACAGCTGCCGGTCTACCGTCCGCCGCTAGACATCCACCGGCTCTTCGGCGAACCCGAGCTGGGCAGCGCCGGCTCGGACGGCGGCGTCGGGCTCACGGTGCGCTACCTGACCCCGCACTCCAAGTGGTCGATCCACTCCGAGTACCAGGACAACCTGTTCATGCTCTCGCTGTCGCGCGGCGGGCCGACGATGTGGATGAGCCCGGCCGACGCCGCGAAGATCGCCGTCCGCGACAACGATTGGGTGGAGGCGGTCAACCGCAACGGAGTGTTGGTGTGCCGGGCGATCGTCAGCCACCGGATGCCGGACGGGGTGGTTTACGTTTACCACGCCCAGGAGCGCACGATCGACGTGCCGCTGACCGAGACGACCGGCACCCGGGGCGGCATCCACAACTCGCTGACCCGGCTTCTGGTCAAGCCCAGCCACCTGGCGGGCGGTTACGCCCAGACCGCGTTCGCCTTCAACTATCTCGGCCCGACCGGAAACCAGCGCGACGAGGTCACCGTCGTGCGGCGACGCTCCCAGGAGGTGGTCTACTGATGCGCGTCATGGCCCAGATGGCGATGGTGATGAACCTCGACAAGTGCATCGGCTGCCACACCTGCTCGGTGACGTGCAAGCAGGCGTGGACCAACCGCCCCGGCACCGAGTACGTGTGGTTCAACAACGTCGAAACGCGCCCGGGACAGGGCTATCCGCGGACCTACGAGGACCAGGACCGGTGGCGCGGCGGATGGGTGCGCGACGCCCGCGGGCGGCTGCGGCTGCGCGGCGGCGGGCGCCTGCACAAGCTGCTGCACATCTTCGCCAACCCGAAACTCCCGTCCATCGACGACTACTACGAGCCGTGGACCTACGACTACGACACTCTCACCAGTGCGCCGCTGGGCGAACACTTCCCGGTCGCGCGGCCGCGCAGCCTGATCAGCGGCAAGCCGATGAAGGTGGAGTGGTCGGCGAACTGGGACGACGATCTCGGCGGCTCCACCGAGATCGTGCCTGGCGACCCCGTCCTGGCCCGCGTCAGCGAACAAATCCGTCTGGAACTCGAGCAGACCTTCATGTTCTACCTGCCGCGCATCTGCGAACACTGCCTCAACCCGTCGTGCGTCGCCTCGTGTCCGTCGGGGGCGATGTACAAGCGCGTCGAGGACGGCATCGTGCTGGTCGACCAGGATCGCTGCCGCGGCTGGCGTATGTGTGTGTCGGGCTGCCCGTACAAAAAGGTCTACTTCAACCACAAAACCGGCAAGGCCGAGAAATGCACGTTGTGCTACCCGCGGATCGAGGTCGGGTTGCCGACGGTGTGCTCGGAGACCTGCGTGGGCCGGCTGCGGTACCTGGGCCTGGTGCTCTACGACATGGACCGGGTGACCGAGGCGGCCTCGGTGCCCGACGAGCGGGATCTCTACGAGGCGCAGAAGTCGATCCTGCTGGACCCCCGCGACCCGGCGGTGGTGGCTGCCGCGCGGGCGGAGGGCATCTCCGACGAGTGGATCGAGGCGGCGCAGCGCTCGCCGGTCCATGCCCTGATCCACACCTATCAGGTGGCTCTGCCGCTGCATCCGGAGTTCCGGACCGTCCCGATGGTCTGGTACATCCCGCCGCTGTCACCGGTGGTCGACGCGGTCAGCCGCGACGGACACGACGGTGAGGACATCGGCAATCTCTTCGGGGCGCTCGAGGCGCTGCGCATCCCGATCGAATACCTGGCCGGATTGTTCACCGCAGGCGACACCACCGTCGTCGAGGGCGTGCTGCGGCGGCTGGCCGCGATGCGTTCCTACATGCGCGACATCAACCTCGGCCGCGAAACCCAGCCCCACATCCCCGAGTCGGTGGGCATGACCGAAGAGCAGATGTACGAGATGTACAGACTGCTGGCCCTTGCGAAATACGAAGAGCGCTATGTCATTCCGACGGCGTACGCCGATGTCGACCCGGGGTCGGTGGAGGAGCCCGGTTGCTCGCTGAGCTTCGAGGGCGGACCGGGCATGTACGAGTCAGGTCCCTTCGGGGAGGCCAGCGGCCAGCCGGTACCGGTGGCCGTGGAAACCTTTCACGCGCTGCGGCACCGTCAGACCGGCGACGGCATGGCCGCAAACGCCACCCGGCCCTCGCGGGTGAACCTGCTCAACTGGGATGGTCGCGGCGCTCCCGTCGGCATGTTCCCGGATTCCAGGGGGACCGAATGAGGCTGTTCGCCCGCTCGCGCGACGCCCTGGCCGACCGCGTCGTGTGGCAATGCGCGTCGCTCCTGCTGAGCTATCCCGACACGGACCGACTGCACGTCGCGGCCGAGCTCCTCGAGTACGCCGACGGCGCTGCCGGACAACGACTTCGGCGGACCGCGGCCGCGCTCAGCGCGATGAGCCCGATGCAGGCGGCGCAGCAGTATGTCGAGACGTTCGACCTGCACCGGCGCGCCACGCTGTACCTGACGTACTGGACCGCCGGCGACACCCGCAACCGCGGACAGGCGATGCTGGCGTTCGTGCAGGCGTACCGCGACGCGGGGGCGGTGCCACCCGTCGGTGAGGCGCCCGACCATCTGGCCGTCGTGCTGGAGTTCGCGGCCACCACGGACGCCGAGCGCGGACGGCGGTTGCTCGCCGCGCACCGGACACCGCTGGAGGTCGTGCACCGCGCGCTGCACGACACGGGGTCGCCTTATGCGGCGGCGCTCGCCGCCGTTCTGACGACGTTGCCCCCCGCCTCCGAGGAGGAGATCCGGCGCGCCCGGCGGTTGGCGGCCGACGGCCCGGCCGCCGAGGCGGTCGGCCTGGCGCCGTTCACGCTGACAGTGCCGCCGCGGCGGGCACCGGAGGGGGTCTGAGATGGGGGAGATCTTCTGGGACGTGGTGCCGTACGTGACAGTGGCTGTCGTCGTCGTCGGCAGCTGGTGGCGCTACCGATACGACAAGTTCGGCTGGACCACCCGCTCGTCTCAACTCTATGAGAGCAGGCTGCTGCGCATCGCCAGCCCGATGTTCCACTTCGGCATCCTCGTGGTGATCGTCGGGCACGTCATCGGTCTGGTGATCCCCGAGTCGTGGACCCGGGCGGTGGGTCTCAGCGAGCACGCCTACCACCTGCAGGCGGTACTCCTCGGGTCCATCGCAGGGGTGGCCACCCTGACAGGGATCGCGTTGCTGATCTACCGCAGGCGCACGCGCGGACCGGTGTTCCTGGCGACGACCGTCAACGACAAGCTGATGTACGTGGTCCTGGTGGCCGCGATCGTGGCCGGCCTGTGCGCCACCGCGCTCGGTTCCGGGCTGGTCGGTGAGGCGTACGACTACCGGCAGTCGGTGTCGGTGTGGTTCCGCTCGATCTGGGTCCTGCAGCCGCGCGGCGATCTGATGGCCGGGGCGCCGATCTACTACCAACTACACGTGATGATCGGGCTCGCCCTGTTCTGCTTGTGGCCGTTCACCCGGCTGGTGCACGCGTTCAGCGCACCGGTCGGTTACCTGTTCCGTCCCTACGTCGTCTACCGCAGTCGCGAGACACGGTCGGCCGACCTGATCGGATCCCATCCGCGACGCCGTGGGTGGTGACGAACTTCGTTTTCCGGATAACAGCGTCTCTTTGGCGTCAGACAGTGACAAAATGACGGCGTGAGCAACGGGGCCAGGGCGAAACCAGACCCGGGCGCGCGACCACTGCGCGACACGCTGTCGCAGCTGCGCCTGCGGGAGCTGCTGATGGAGGTGCAGGACCGCGTCGAGCAGATCGTCGAGGGCCGCGACCGCCTCGACGGCCTGGTCGAGGCGATGCTGGTGGTCACGTCGGGACTCGAACTCGACGAGACACTCAAGACGATCGTGCACACCGCGATCGACCTGGTCGACGCCCGCTACGGCGCGTTGGGGGTGCGCGGCCACGACCACGAGCTGGTCGAATTCATCCACGAGGGCATCGACGAGGAGGGGCGAGAGCTGATCGGCCACCTGCCTGAGGGGCGGGGTGTCCTGGGGGTGCTGCTCGACGACCCCAAGCCGATCCGGCTCGACAACATCTCCCACCATGCGGCCTCGGTCGGCTTCCCGGCCAACCACCCGCCGATGCGGACCTTCCTCGGCGTGCCGGTCCGGATCCGCGACGAGGTGTTCGGCAATCTGTACCTCACCGAGAAAGCCGGCGGGCAGCCGTTCAGCGAGGACGACGAGGTGCTGGTCCAGGCGCTCGCCGCGGCGGCGGGCATCGCGATCGACAACGCGCGGCTCTACGAACAGTCCAAGACCCGGCAGTCGTGGATCGAGGCCACCCGCGACATCGGCACCGAGTTGCTGGGCGGCACCGATCCGGCCGCGGTGTTCCGGCTGGTCGCCGACGAGTCGCGTAAGCTCAGCGGCGCCGAGGCGACGATCGTCGCGGTCCGCGCCGACCTCGACGAGCCGGCCGGCGAGGTCGACGAACTCGCCGTCGTGGCCACCACCGGTTCCGGACCCGCGGTCGACCTGCTGGAGCTCCCGACCGCGGCCACGGAGATCGGTGCGGTGTTCGTCAACCAGGTTCCGGGCCGGTTCGACACGCTGCAGCTGGCGGACGGCTGCACCGCGCACGGCCCGGCGCTGGTGTTACCGATCCGCGCCACCGACACCGTCGCCGGTGTCCTCGTCGCCCTGCGATCGCCGGGTGCGCTGCCGTTCAACGCCGGCGAGCTGGACATGATGGCCGCGTTCGTCGACCAGGCGGCGCTGGCCTGGCAGCTGGCCACCACGCAGCGCAGGCTGCGTGAACTCGACGTGCTCTCCGACCGCGACCGCATCGCCCGCGATCTGCACGATCACGTGATCCAGCGGCTCTTCGCCGTCGGGCTGGCGCTGCAGGGCACGATCCCGCGGGCGCGCACACCCGAGGTCCAGCAGCGGCTCTCCGAGTGCGTCGACGACCTGCAGCAGGTCATCCAGGAGATCCGCACGGCGATCTTCGACCTGCACGGCGGCCAGTCGGGAATCACCCGGCTGCGCCAGCGCCTCGACGAGGCGATCGCCCAGTTCGCGACCCCGAGGATTCGCACGACGGTGCAGTACTCCGGACCGCTGTCGGTCGTCGACGCCGCGCTCGCCGACCATGCCGAGGCCGTCGTTCGGGAAGCGGTGAGCAACGCCGTCCGCCACGCCGAGGCGACGTCACTGGCGATCAGCGTCGTCGCCGACGACAACCTGTGCATCGACGTCGTCGACAACGGCCGGGGGATCAGCGGTGACATCACCGGCTCCGGCCTGACCAATCTGCGTCAGCGGGCCGCCGACGCGGGCGGCACGCTGAGCCTCGATCCCGCCGAGGGCGGCGGCACGCGGCTGCGGTGGTGCGTCCCGCTGGGCTGAGATCAGGGATTCAACCGGATCTTGACGTGACCGCCCGAGCGCGACGTCGCGGCGGCGTAGCCGGCGGCAGCGTCGTCGAGCGGCAGGGTGGCGGTGAAGATGCCGCCGACGTCGAGGCGGCCGGACCGCAGCAGGGGAATCAACTCCTGCCAGGTCTGCTGCACGGGCGCGAGGGTCGAGCGGATCGTCAGGCTGCGCAGCAGGCACGCCAGGGCGGGCAGCGGATAGGGCTGCAGGTCGTGCACCCCGACCACCGACACGGTCCCGCCGGTCCGCACGCAGGCCAGCGCGTCGTCGAGTGAGGTGTCGGTGCCCACCGCGTCGATCACCGCGTCCGCGCCCAGCCCGTCGGTGGCGTCGAGAACGGGCCCGGCGCCCGGCGCCGGGACGGGGACCGCGCCCGCCGCCGCGCCCCGGTCGCGCCGCGCCGCCACCGGGTCCACCACCAGAACCGTTGCGGCACCGAGCAGTAACGCGCTGCGCAACGCGCACTGTCCGACGGCGCCCGCGCCGATGACCGCCACCGTGCCGCCCAGTGGGATGTCGGCGCGCTTGGCCGCCGCCCAGCCTGTCGCGAGATTGTCGGTCAGCAGCAGCGCGGCCTCGGTGTCGATGCCCTCGGGGATCCGCAGGAGCTGGAAGTCGGCCGCGGGAACGGCCAGCAGATCGGCCTGCGCGCCGCCGAGCAGTCCCGACCCGAAGATCTGCGGCCCGGACACGCAGCGCCCCGGATCCGCGGTGCGGCAGCCCGCGCAGTGGCCGCAGCCGGCGACCGAGGACACCAGCACCCGATCGCCGACGCGGAATTGCCGCACGTCCGAACCGATCTCGGCGACGACACCGACGGCCTCGTGGCCCACGGACACCGGCTCGGCGAGAGGGTAGTGCCCTTCGAGGAAGTGCAGATCGGAACCACAGATACCGCTCGCCGTGACCTCGACGACGGCGCCGTCGGGCCCCGGCAGTGCCGGATCCGGCCGGGTGTCGACGCGCACCGTCGCGTCGGGATCGATGACCACCGCGCGCATGTCAGGCGGTCCCGTCGGCGTCGACGCGGAACTGCGTGAAGTCGGGATCGGCCAGTGCCGCGCGGTACTCGCAGAGCCGCCACGGGCTGACGGTGTGGATCTCGCCGTCGGCGTTCTTGAAGTACGAGTGCTCGATGGCCGGGTGCGCCCACACCGTCGCGGTGATCCGTTCCTGGGTGCGTCGGTGCCACTCGCCGGTCGGCTCGGCCAGGGGCTCCATGGATCGGGCGCCCGTGTCGATCAGGTGGGCGAGGCAGGCGTTGATGTAGCGCATCTGCAACTCCGAGTGCATGATCAGGCTGCCGCCGTGCGCGAGATGCGTTCCGGGGCCGTACATCATGAAGAAGTTCGGGAACTTCGGCACGGTGATGCCGAGGTACGCGAAGGGCCGTCGGCCCCATTCGTCGTGCAGATCGGCCCCACCGCGCCCGGTCACCGTCATCGGCATCAGCAGGTCAGTGGCGTGGAAACCGGTCGCGTACACGAGCACATCCGCGTCGTGGATGACGCCGTCAACGGTGACCACCCCTTCGGGGACCACCCGTTGCAGCGGCGTCCGCCTCAGCGTCACGTTCGCCCGCTTCAGGGTCGCCAGCCAGCTGCCGTTGTCCTGCAGCGTGCGTTTACCGGTGGCCGGGTAGTCGGGCAGAACCCGGGCCAGCAGGTCCTCGTCGTCACCGACCTGCGTGGTGATCCAGTCGGTGAACATCATGCGCGCCAGTGCGTTGACCTCACTGACGGCGTGACCCTGGTCGGCGTATCCGGGGTCCACGCGGGCGGCGTCGAGGCCCTTGTCGGCGCCCGGCCACAGCAGCAGGAACCGGTACCAGCGGGCGTAATACGGCAGGTTCTCCATCGCCCAGCGCACGCCGGCGGGCACCCGCTCGTGGTACATGGGATTGGGGAACATCCACTGTGCGGTGCGCTGGAACACCTCCAGGTGGGCGACGCGCTCGGCGATCGCCGGAGCGATCTGGAAACCGCTCGCGCCCGCGCCGATCAACGCCACCCGCTTGCCGGTGAGATCGACCGTGTGATCCCACCGCGCGGAGTGAAAAGCCGGTCCGGCGAACGTGTCCCGGCCCGGTAGATCGGGTAGGGCGGGCCGGTTGAGCTGCCCGACGGCGGTGATCACCGCGTCGGCGGTCAGGGTCTGCATGCCGTCGGGGGTGCGCACCTGCACCCGCCAGGTGGCGCTGTCGTCGTCCCAGTGCGCGCCCAGCACCTCGGTGTTCCACCGGACGTGGGGGCGCAGACCGTGGCGGTCCATCACAGCGCCGAAATAGGCGGCCAGTTCCGGCTGCTCGGCGAAGAAGTGCTCCCAGTGATTACTCGGCTCGAAGCTGTAGCAGTACAGGTGATTGGCGACGTCCACCCGCGCGCCGGGATAGGTGTTCTCCCACCACGTTCCACCGGGACCCGCGTTCTTCTCGATGATCTCGAAGGCGATCCCGGCCTGGGCGAGGCGGATTCCGGCGAGGATGCCCGCTTCACCGCAGCCGATCACGATGACCCGGAACGCCTGAGCGCGAGCGGGATCGAGGGCGGCGGGGCGGCGCGGGTCGACGCCCTCGAGGTCGAGTTCTTCGAGCACCAGCGGCAGGTTGGCGTCGTCGACCGATTCGCACGCCGCCCAATCCAGCATCTCTTTGACCAGGTCGGGCGGCAGCGGCGCCAGGGGCGGGCAACCGCGATCCCGGTAATCGGCGATGACGGGCAGGGCCGCGGCGCGTGCACGGGCCTTGTCGTCGTCGCTCATGAAGCCCTGCACCTCGTTGAGGAACAGACCGGCCTGGGAGAACTCGCGAATGAACCGGGGATCACCGGTGAGATGGACCAGGGACAGCAGCAGAGTCGGGATGCTGACGTCGGCCAGCGCGGCCGCGATCTCGTCGGTGGGCGTGTCGAATCGCCGGCCTGCGTGGAACGTCCGCGTCACCGGTACTCCTCTCGCCATAACGCAACGTTGCGTAGCGTATCTGCGCGACGGGTGAGCGCGCAACGGATTGACCGCACTGGGTGCCGACGCCGCGGGCACCGGCGCTGACCTGCACCGCCGGGTCGAAAGCGGGACGGAAATCGCCTGCGGCCACCTCGCTGTCGGGCGCACAATCGAAGGTGCATGCGCCGGAGGAAGGGGTGCGTGGGGTCAGGCCTCCGGTGCAGCTGCGTTGCGGCGCGGTGCGCAGGGAGGAGGACAGTCATGAAGAAGCTCTGGCTCGCAGCAGGTGCCGCGGCGGCACTTCTCGGCGCGGGCCTCGTCAGCGCCGGGCCGGCATCGGCGCAACCGCCGTGCGGCAACTTCGAGGTCTGGGGCAACGGGGGCGGCCGCTGCGATTCCGGGCCGGGGCCCGATGGCAGCTTCACCCGTTGCGACACGGTCTACGTGTTGGGCATCGGCGGAACGAACTGCTATCTGGTGCCCGGGCCGCCGCCGCCGGCGGCGTAGAGCGGCGCCGGTGCCCGCTGTTGTAGATTCACGGCATGGAAGTACTACGTTCCGTAGTTGTCTTGCTGCACCTCGTCGGGTTCGCGGTCACCTTCGGAGCATGGGTCGCCGAGGCGGCCGCGCGCAGGTTCACCACGACGCGCGTGATGGACTACGGCCTGCTCGTCTCGCTCCTCACAGGCCTCGCGCTGGCGGCACCGTGGCCGGCCGGAATCGACCTGAACTACCCGAAGATCGGCGTCAAGCTGGTCATCCTGATCGTGCTCGGAGGCGTACTGGGCATGGGGAACGCGCGCCAACGGCGCACGGGCCATCCGGTGCCGCGTCCGCTGTTCGCCGCGGTGGGGGTGCTGGCCTTGGCGGCAGCAGCCATCGCCGTCGTGTGGTGACCGGCTGACCTCACTGCTCGCCGAGGCCCATCAGGTCGGTGACGTGATGATCCCGGCCGGCGGTGTAGCCGCCGTCCACGGCGATGGCCTGACCGCTGACGAATGCCGCGTCCGGCGACACCAGGAATGCCGCCACGGCGGCGACCTCCTCGGGGCGGCCGAAACGCCGCAACGCGTGCTCGTGGCGCAGTTCCTCACGGGGACCCGCCATGCCCTCGATCCCCATCACCGACTCGAACAGCGGCGTCCGGATGAAGCCGGGGCAGATCGCGTTGACGCGGATTCCGCTGGGCCCGTAGTCGATCGCCGCGTTCTTGGTCAGCAGGATGACGCCGCCCTTGGAGGCGTTGTAGGCGCTTCCTCCCGCGGTGCCCTCGATGCCCTCGACGCTCGACAGGGTCACGATCGCGCCGCGCTCGCCATCCACCCGGTCCTGCGTCGTCATCTGCGTGAGCGCCGCGCGCATCACCACGAAGGTCCCTTTGAGATTGACGTCGACGACCCGGTCCCACTCCTCGTCGGGCAGCAGGTGTATCGGACCGCCTCCTCCGACGCCGGCCGAATGCACCACGCCATCGAGTCGCCCGGTCTGATCGACCACACGGTGCACGGCCGCGCGCACGACCGCACCGTCGAGCACGTCCCCGCGCAGATAGGTGACCGCATCCGGGAGGTCCGGCGCGTCGGGGGCCAGGTCCATGCCCACGACCGTCGCCCCCTCGGCGGTCAGGCGCCGCACCGTGGCCGCTCCGATGCCCGAGGCCGCGCCCGTCACCAGAACCCCTTTGCCCACAAGCCCGTTCATCGGCACAGTATGGCCGACGTGGTGATTCGTCGCACGGACGTGCGGACACGCGCGCTCGGCAGATCGCGTCGACACCGCGGGAACACGGACCATCCACCCGGCGTGATCTGTATGGTGTGGCCACGCCGCCCGTCACCGGCGCCGACGCAGGAGGAACCATGACAGCACGGTTGGCCGGCAAGGTCGCTCTCATCAGCGGCGCGGCGCGCGGGATGGGCGCCTCGCATGCGAAAGAGATGGTGGCGCACGGCGCCAAGGTGGTGTGCGGTGACATCCTCGACGCCGAGGGCGAGCGCGTTGCCGCAGAATTGGGCGGCGACGCCCGCTTCGTCCACCTCGACGTCACCAGACCGGAGGATTGGCGGTCCGCCGTCGCCACCGCGGTGGAGGATTTCGGGACGCTCGATGTCCTGGTCAACAACGCCGGCATCCTCAACATCGGCACGATCGAGGACTACGACCTCGCGGAATGGCACCGCATCCTCGACATCAACCTGACGGGAGTGTTCCTCGGGATCCGTGCTGTGGCAGGCCCGATGAAGGCCGCGGGGCGGGGATCGATCGTCAACATCTCCTCCATCGAAGGCATGGCGGGCACCGTGGCCTGTCACGGTTACACCGCGACCAAGTTCGCGGTCCGTGGCCTGACGAAGTCGACCGCCCTGGAGTTGGGCCCGTTCGGGATCCGGGTGAATTCCGTGCACCCGGGGTTGGTGAAAACGCCGATGGCCGACTGGGTTCCGGAGGACATCTTCACCACGGCGCTGGGCCGCATCGCCCAGCCTCGGGAGGTGAGCAACCTGGTGGTGTACCTGGCCAGCGACGAATCGAGCTATTCCACCGGCGCGGAATTCGTCGTGGACGGTGGGACGATCGCCGGCCTCGCGCACAAGGATTTCGCCGCCGTCGACGTCGCCGCGCAACCGGACTGGATCACCTAACCGTCTGCCGGCCGGTCCATCCGCCTGCCCAGTTCCGTGCGCGAGCTGATCCCCAGTTTGCGGTAGACCCGGGTGAGGTTGTGCTCGACGGTCTTGGCGCTGATGAACATCGCCGCCGCGATGTGCTTGTTCGTCGCTCCGGTGGCGGCCATCTCGGCAACGCGCCGCTCGGAGGGTGTCAGCGCGGTCAGATCGTCGCTCGGTATCACCACGGTGCGCGAGAGTTCGGCCCGCGCACGTTGTGCCCACAGCGGGACACCGAGCCGTTCGAAGGTCTGCAATGCCTCGGTGAAATGGGCAGCTGCGGACTGCTTCTGGCGCAGCCGGCGCTGCAGCTGGCCGACCACGAGCTGGGTCCGGGCCCGTTCGAACGGCATCGGAAGCCGGGAGTGCTCGGTCATCGCCCGATGCGCGGTCCGCTCGGCGCCGGCGACGTCGCCGGTGGCGGCCTGAAGAATGGCCCGGCACCGCGCTCCGACGGCTTTCATCCAGGCGCGGTCGTGCTCTGCGCCGTCACGCTCCAGCCGGCCGGTCAGTGCGTCGGCGTCGTCGAATCGGCCGACCGCGGCCATCGCCTCGACCGCGTCCGGTAGGTGCCACGCGTACATGATCTCGGTGGCCAGCGACGGGCCGGACAGGAACGACGGGTTCAGTGCGGCCAGAGCCTCGCGGTGATTGCCGAGCGATTCCTCCAGGAAACACAACGTCATGCCGGGCCAGTCGGCGATGTGGGAAGCGCTGCGACTCTTCGTCGCGGCGAGCACCCAGTCGGCGTCCTTGCGGGCTTCCTCCACGCGGCCGGCGAACGCTGCGGCCACAGCACGCACGGTCATCGGGATGATCAACACGTCGTCGCCGCCGAGTTGCTCGGCGCGCTCGACGGCCTCGGCGGCGCGGATGGCGGCCTCATCGAACTGCCCGCACCAGATGTGGTTCATCGCAAGGAAACCGGCGATCGCCATCATGTCGCTCTCGGCGCCGCGCTCGGCGCACACCTCGCGCAGCGCCGTCAGCTGTTCGTGTGCCTGCGCCAGGCGGCCCGTCCAGGACAACGTCAGCGCGTGGACCAGAGGGGCGCGGAAGATGATCGGGACGTCGAATGCGCTGTCATGGAACTCCAGGGCGCGCCGCAGCGCCTGTGCGTCGAGGCCCCGCCCGCGCTGGAAGTTGAGGTACACCCACCAGGCCAGCGCAGCGCTGGTGACAGCCGGCACCCCCAACTCGTCGGCGAACTTCACGGCGTCACGCGCGTGCCGGGTCGCATCGTCGGGCTCGCCGATGCTGTTGAGCGCGAACGACAATCGCAGCAACACCTGCACCAGGACCGGTATGTTACCGACGGCGTCGTCGACGGCGCGGCGCAGCAGTTCCACCGCCTGCTCGTGCTCGTTCTGGTACATCAGGACCGTGGCGAGCAGGCTCGCCGCCAGGGCGCGCATGATCGCGGGCTCGACCGCGTCGACGGTGCCCAGCACCTCGCCCGCCCGGGCGGTGTTGCCGGCCAGGAAGTGGTTCTCCGCCGACGTGAGCCGCCGCGCCGTGGTGTCGCCGCCCAAACCGATGGCCAGGTCCACCAATTCGGCTGCGGCCGCCGGTGCGCCGCGGGCCCGGGCCGAGTTGGCCGCGGTGTCGAGCGCGGCGAAGATCTCGTCGTCTCCGGTCGCCGACGCCAGCGCCAGATGCCGGGCCTTCAGCTCGGGCAGGGTCTCCAGCGCTGCCAGCCTGCGGTGCATCGCGCGGCGCGCCGGCGCCCCGGCGTCGGCGTAGACACCGCTGGCCAAGAGGGGATGGGCGAACCGCACCCGGTTTCCCTGCAAGGTCAGGATGCCGGCCGTTTCGGCCTGCTCGACGCGGGTGGCCACCTCCTCTCGGCTCACCCCGGTGGCCTGGGCCAGCAGTTCCACGGACGGGTCGGCCACGCAGGCCGCGGCCAGCAGGAGCGCGCGGGCATCGTCGTCGAGCCGGCCGATCCGGGTGCGGACCACCTCGGTCAGAGTCGGAGGCAGCGCCTGCTCGGTGACGGCTCGCCCCTGCTTCTCGCCCTCGCCGATCGCGCGCGCGAGTTCGAGGGCGAAGAACGGGTTGC
Organism: Mycolicibacterium chubuense; assembly: GCF_001044255.1. Taxonomy (GTDB): domain Bacteria; phylum Actinomycetota; class Actinomycetes; order Mycobacteriales; family Mycobacteriaceae; genus Mycobacterium; species Mycobacterium chubuense. The sequence goes on along the minus strand of NZ_JYNX01000013.1, from coordinate 43,026 downwards.
CGCCCGAGATCTCGGCGATGCGCAATACCGTGGGACGGGAGAAGCTGCGGCCCAGGCGCTCCGAGATCATCGTGTGCAGCGCGCCGGTGTCCAGGGGGCGCACCGCGATCCGGTCGACGCCGTCGGGCCTGCCCAGCGTCACCCAGCCGGCCGCCGCTCCCTCACCGGGGCGGCACCTCTCGCTCAGGAGCACACCGAACCGGCCGCGCAATCTGCGCACCGCGAACTCGATGACGGTGCGGCTCGACGTGTCCAGCCATTGCACGTCGTCGACGGCGACGAGCACCGGCGAGGCGTCGCCGAGCGCATGCAGGACGGCGACGAAACCCGCGGCCACCACCCGGTGATCGGTGGCTGGCCCCTCGGCGCCCGCCCGCAGCAGCACCCTGTCCAGGGCGAGTCGCTGCAGTGCCGGCAGCCCCGCGAACGCCTCGGCCTCGACGTCGGCGAGCAGGTCGGCCAGCGCGGCGAACGCCATCACCGACTCGGCCTGCCCGGCCCGTGCACCGAGCACCGTGAAGCCGTCGGCCCGCGCCCGGTCGACCAGCGACAACCACAGCGTGGTCTTGCCGATGCCGGCCTCGCCCTCGATGATCAGCCCGGTGGGCCGCGATGATGCGGAATCGAGGAATCCAGCAACCAGCGGATCGTCGAAGGATCCTGCGGGAGCGGGCGCCACGCCCTCCACTATCGCAGCGGGCAAAGAAGCGCGCAAAGTCCGCATGACATGGCCGGTCAGCGGACTGCCACGACCACCTTGCCCCGCGCGGTCCGGTTCTCCAACGAGGAGATCGCCTCCGCGGCGCGCTCGAGCGGGTACACCTCGGGTTGCGGTGCGGGCACCGCACCGGAGGCCAGCAACGGCTCGAGCTCTGCCCACTGCTCGGCCAGATAGCCCGGGTGCGTCATCGTCCAGGCTCCCCAGCCGACCCCGACGGCGTCGACGTTGTTGAGCAGCAGCCGGTTGACCTTCACGGTCGGGATCTCCCCGCCGGTGAACCCGACCACGAGCAGCCGGCCACCAGGCGCCAGCGAGCGCAGCGAATCGGTGAAGCGGTCCCCGCCGACCGGGTCGAGCACGATGTCGACGCCACGCCCGCCGGTCAGCTCCTTGACCGCGTCCTTGAACCCGTCAGCCGGGATGACGTCCGACGCGCCGGCGGCGCGCGCCACCTCGGCCTTGGCGTCACTGCTCACCACGGCGATCGTGCGTGCCGCGCCAAAGGCGGGAGCGAGGCGCAGCGTCGAGGTGCCGATCCCGCCCGCGGCCCCGTGCACCAGCACCGTCTCGCCGTCGCTCAACCGTCCGCGCGTCCGCAACGCGAAGTGCACCGTCAGGTCGTTGAACAACAGGCCGGCACCGGCTTCGAACGACACCGAGTCGGGCAGTTTGAACAGTCTCTCCGGTTGCAGCGCAACGACTTCGGCCATCGCCCCGTAGAGCATCGTGAGACCGGCGACCCGATCACCCGGCTGCACGTGCGCGCCCGCGGGAGCGCTGCGCACCACACCGGCGATCTCGGCGCCGGGGCTGTAGGGCAGATCGGGCTTGTACTGGTAGAGCCCACGGGACTGCAACGCGTCGGGAAAGGCGACACCCGCGGCGTGCACGTCGACGAGCACGGTGTCGTCGCCGGCGGTCGGTTCGTCGATCTCGACGAGTTCGGCGGCCTGCGGCCCGTCCAGGCTGGAAATCTGTATCGCGCGCATCCGACCATTGAACCGCACCGGTACGCGCGCCCTGCGGCGGTACAGTCACGAAATCCGGCAACATGCGCATGCGCACCGCAGCAACCGAGGAGAAGCGGCTATGGCGACACGTGGTGGGGTTCGACGGCGCGTCGCCGGCTTCGCGCCCGCGCAGAGCCTGGCCCACGGCCGCGTCGTCGACGTGCGCTCCCGCGACGGGGTGCGCCTGCACACGGAGGTGTTCGGTCCCGAGGACGGCTCTCCGGTGGTGCTGGCCCACGGCATCACCTGTGCGCTGCGGGTGTGGGCGTACCAGATCGCCGACCTGGCCCGGCACCACCGCGTGATCGCGTTCGACCACCGCGGCCACGGTCGCAGCGGCGTCCCGGCGGGCCGGGGCGGTTACAGCCTCGACCATCTGGCCGCCGACCTCGACGCCGTGCTCGACGCGACGCTCGCCCCCGGCGAGCGCGCCGTCATCGCCGGGCACTCGATGGGAGGCATCGCGATCACCTCCTGGGCCGAACGCCATCCGGACCAGGTCGCACAGCGCGCCGCCGCGGTGGCACTGATCAACACGACGACCGGTGATCTGCTGCGCCACGTCAACCTGCTGCCGGTGCCCGCCTCGCTGGCCGAGGCCCGCGTCCGGGCGGCGGGCACGGTGCTGCGGACGTTCGGCGGCGCACCGCTGGTCCGCGCCGCCGACCGGCCGAGCCGCCGGTTCGTCCAGATGATCGCCGTCGGCCGCGATGCCGACGCCGCGGTGGTCGATTTCGTGTTCGAGTTGTTCCACACGACGCCTGCTGCCGGGCGCGGGGGATGGGCACGCGTGCTGGTCGACCACCTGGGCCCGCAGCACATCGGCCTGAAGAACCTGACCGTCCCCACGATGGTGATCGGCAGCGCGAAAGACCGGCTGCTGCCGATAGTTTCGTCGCGGCGCATCGCCGCCACCGCGCCCAACCTGGCGCGCTTCGTGGAACTGCCCGGGGGCCACTGCGCGATCCTGGAACGGCCGTCCGAGGTCAACGAGCAACTCCGGTGGCTGATCGAGACGGTCGATGCTCAGGAGCGCCGCGTCAGCTCCTGATGCGCCTCACCGGCCGCGCGCACACCGGAGCGCACTGCACCGTCGAGGAATCCCGTCCACACGTCAGAGGTCTCGGTGCCGGCCCAGAAGATGCCGTCCACCGGTGCCCGCAGCCAGCGGCCGTACGTCGTCCAAGACCCCGGCGGGACCGCGGCCGTCGGGCCTCCCGGCGCGAAATCCTGTGCGCCCCAGCAGTAGTCGAGATAGTCGATCGGGGTCGACGCGGCATCGCCGAACAAGGCGGCGAATCCGGCCAGCGCCGTCTCGCGGCGATTCTCGGGCGTCAACGGGTCGAACGTGCGCGCGTCGGTGAACCCGAGCAGCACGCCGGGGCCCGTGTCACGGGGGCTGACGTCGAACGTGATGAACACCGGACCTTCGTCGGACAGTGCCTCACCCGAACATCCACCGTCGCGCCAGAACGGCCGCTCGTAGGCGGCGTAGGCCTTGCTCAGGTGACCCTGCGGCCAGTGCCGGGCGAGCTCCTCGTACTCCCCGGGCAGCGGCGGATCGAAGGCGATCGCGTCACGGTGCTCCGGCGGCACCGCGACGATCACGGCGCCCGCGGTGAATTCGCCGCGCTCGGACACCACGGTCAGTGTGCCGGCCCGGCGCTCGATGCGACGGACCGCGGCCCCGAGCATCACCCGCTCACCGAGGTGCTCGGCCATCCGCCGCGCGATCTGCTGGGTGCCGGCCAGAAACCGGTCCTGCTGCGCGCCACCCTTGACGTCGAGCATGCGGCCCAGCCCGCCGGCGGCCTTGACGTAGCGCGCCGCATGCAGCATGGACACCGCGTCGGGCTCACACCCCCAAGTCACCCGCGCCATGATCGCCATCAGGTCGCGGGTGGACGCACCGGCGTGCATCGAACGCAGCCATTGCTCGAGGCTCTGCCCGTCGAGTTCGCCCGCGATCGGCGACGTCCAGGGATCGGCGACGGGAACCTTGCGGCAGATCCGCTCGAACCGCCATTGGATGCGGGACACGTCGACCAGCTCCAGGATCGACAGCCGGGGAATGGTGCTGCGGTAGGAGCGCACCCGGCCCCGCCAGCGGATCAGGTTCTTGCCGTGGCCGTACGTCGGCACCGTGTCGCAGCCCACCTCGGCGGCCAGCGCCAGGACCGCATCCTGCGTCGGCCCCACGAAGGTCGCGCCGAGGTCGACGGGAACGCCGCCGACCTCGCCGGTGAAGGACCGGCCACCCACGCGGTCGCGCCCTTCGAGCACCAGGACGTCGCGTCCGAGGCGGGTCAGTTCGCGCGCCGCCGACAGGCCGGCGAAGCCCGCTCCGACGATGATGACGTCGACCATGGCCCCATCCTTGCGGATTCAGCGTGCAAACATGCGCGTAGCGACGATTAGCACGCCGAAATCGCATTAGGGTGGCCGCTTGTGCAGGTGATGACGGCGTTGTTCGGTCCCGTCGGCGCGATCGAACGGGCGAGCGCCCTGCGGGACGCGGGTGCAAGCGGAGTGTTCACGTTCGAAGGACCCCACGACGTGTTCTCGCCGCTCACCCTGGCCGCCACGGTGGGTGGGCTGGACCTGATGACCAACGTCGCGATCGCGTTTCCGCGCAACCCGATTCACCTTGCTCATCAGGCTGTCGACCACCAGGTGCTCTCCGGCGGTCGGTTCACGCTCGGGCTGGGCACCCAGATCCGCACGCAGATCGAGAAGCGCTTCGGCGCGGAGTTCGAGCACCCGGTGGAGCGCATGCGAGACCTCGTCGGTGCGCTGCGCGCGATCTTCGGCGCGTGGAGCACGGGGGAGCGGTTGGACTATCGCGGCGAGTACTACCGGCACACGCTGATGACGCCGACCTTCAGCCCCCGCGAGCACTTCGCGCCGATTCCGATCTACATCGGGGCGCTGGGCCCCCGGCTGACGCGGATGGCCGCCGAGGTCGCCGATGGCCTCCTGGTGATGCCGTTCGGGTCGAAACGCTTCCTCACCGAGGTCACGATGCCGAACGTGGACGCCGGGCTGGCCGCGGGCGGGCGTGGCCGCGCCGACCTGGCGATCGTCCCCGAGATCATCGTGTCGGTCGCCGATTCGGACCCCGACCACGCGTCGGCCCGGCGGCTTCTGGCGTTCTACGGCTCCACCCCCGCCTACCGACCCGTGCTCGACGTGCACGGGTGGGGGGATCTGCAACCGGAGCTGCACGCGCTGTCCAAGCAGGGGCGGTGGGCCGAGATGGGTGGGCTGATCGACGATGACGTGCTGCACACCATCGCCGCGTGTGGCACCCCGGCCGAGGTCGCGGCGCACATCCGGGACCGGGTGGCGGGCGTGTCGGACCGGATCTGCCTGTATCAGCCCGGGCCGATCCCGGTGGATTCGTTGAGCGAGATCGTCGACGCGCTGGCCGGCAGGGAGCAGATTCAGCCGGCGGCGACGTAGACGACGAGTCCGCGCCTGCGGTTCTGTCAGAGGCCGGCGGTGCGGGCGGGGTCCGGGATGGCGTCGGCGTATGGTCCGGTGCTTCGGTCGTGCAGTGGATGGACGACCATGTAGATCAGACCGATGCCGACGACGACGGCTGCCGACAGCGCGACGATCCAGTTGTCGTACCACGCAGCGTCGGGCGTTCGCGGCCACGCCATGTTGATCATCGCGGTGACGCCGTAGATCAGAGCTGCGACGTTGACCGTCAGTCCCCACTTGCCCAGCGAGTACTTGCCGCTCGGAACCCAGCCCTTCAACCGCGCGCGAAGTGCGGCCAGCACCACCATCTGGAATCCGAGATAGATCCCGAACGCGGCGAAGCTGATGATCTTGGTGATGGCATCGGTGGAGAACTTCGAACCGACGACGATCACGGCCGGCACCGCCGCCGCGAGAAGCAGTGCGTACGGCGGAACGTGCCGGGTGGTCGAGAATTTCTTCAAAAGTGAACTGCCCATGATCATTCCGTCGCGGCCGTAGGAGTAGGCAAGCCGACTGGCGGCGGCCTGCAAACTCATCGCACAGGACAGGAACGAGATCAGCACGATGGCCAGGACCGCCTTCGCGCCGACCGGGCCGAAGGCCTCGTTCAACACGGAGCTGACCGGGTCGGGGTTCTCTCCTGAGATGACCCCGGGAATGTCGGTGACGGCCAGCACCAGGGCGAGACAGACGAACGTCGCCGCGGCCCCACCGACATAGATGGTGCGGCGCATGGCCTTCGGGATCAGCCGGCCCGGATCGGGGACCTCCTCGGCCACGTCGCCGCACGCCTCGAAGCCGTAATACTGGTAGATGCCGATCAGCGCGGCTGCGGCGAACGCCCACAGGTAGTTGCCGTCTCCGCCTGCTCCGAAGCTGTCGAACAGCACGCCCAGGTTGTGGTGTCGGTGCCCGACCAACAGCCAGATGCCGACGACCAGGGCGCCGATGATCTCCGCGGTGAAACCGATGATCGCCGCCTTCGCAAGGACTTTCGTGCCCATGAAGTTGATGGCGGTGGCCAGCGCGAGCAGCGCGAGCGCGAAGGAGATGGTGCTGTTCACCGTGGCGTCTATCCCCAGCGTGGCGGCGATGTAAGGACCGGCGCCGTACACCACCGAGGCGATGGTCACCAGGAGCGCCACCATGTACACCCAGCCCGTCATCCAGGCGTATCGGCGGCCCCACAACCGGCGCGCCCACGGGTAGACGCCGCCGGCAACGGGGAACTGCGCGACGATCTCGCTGAACGTCAGCGCGACGAGGAGTTGTCCGAGTCCGACGAGGAGGAAGCTCCAGATCATCGGTGGTCCGCCCGTCGCCAGCGCGTAGGCGAACAGCGTGTACACACCCACGACAGGCGACAGGTACGTGAAGCCGAGGGAGAAGTTCGCCCACGGGCTCATGTCCCGTTTGAACTCCGATTTGTAGCCGAGCGCGTGCAGGTGCGCGGCGTCATCGTGGTCGTGGAAGGAGTAGAAGTCGTCAGCCGGGCTGCCGGGCGTACTCGTTTGTGTCATGGCGTGCTCTCTCCCATAGCTGTGACGCAGGTCAATGGATCGGAAAACTACAGTCTTATGGTTTAAAGGGCAACAGGAAGCGCGAGATTGGTCCGGGATCGAGTAGATTGCCCCTCGGGTCTACGGGAGGAGTGGCGGTGTCGTCGTTGTCACCCCTCGTCGCGGCCGAGGCCCCGATGGGGCGCGCCGACGAGATCGTGCAGCGCATCACCGAGGCCATTCATCTCGGACTTCTCGACGACGGTGAGCGACTGCCCGTCGAGGTGGACCTCGCGGCCCAGTTCGGGGTGGCCCCCATGACCGTGCGCGAAGCACTGGCAACGCTGCGCGACCAGGAGTTGATCGAGACCAGGCGTGGGCGCAGCGGCGGTTCGTTCGTGCGCAGGCCGGCGGGCCCGCCGATCGATCGGCTGACCGCGCGGCTGGCCGCGATGAGCGCGTCTGATCTGCGGGATCTGTTCGACGAGCACACCGCCATCGCCGGGCAGGCGGCACGGCTCGCCGCCGAACGTGCGGCGCCGTACATGGTGCGGCGGCTCTTCGCCCTCACCGATCAACTCGGCGTCGCCGCGACGTTGGGGGACCGGATCCGCGCCGACAGTCGATTCCACATCGAGGTGGCCGTCGCCTCCCAGTCCGCCCGGCTGGCGCGCCGGGAGGCCAACCTGCAGGCTGAGGTCGCCGGCCTTATCTGGCTGCCGATCGGGCCGCCGATCGACGTCACCGCCTATGTCGACCAGAAGCATGCCCTCGCCGCCGCGGTGGCAGCCGAGAACCCGCAGGAAGCCCGCCGGCTGGCCGAGGCCCATGTGATGGGCCAGCTGGCGCGGGTGACCGCGGTCAACCTGGATCTCTCGACCGGAGGGCCCGGCCCATGACATCCGAGACACTGGCGAACAGCCTGGCAGAGCAGGCGTCGCAGACCCTCGAACCCGTCTACGCGCTGCTCGCCCGCGTCGCCGAGGAGGTGCTGCGGAGTCGGCCGTCTCGGGCCGCGCTGACCGAGGCGCACTTCAGCAATCTGCAGCGGCTGCTGGCCGAACTCCTCGATGCCGAGCGCAGCATCGTCTGGGGTATGGGTTTCGTCGCGGCGCCGTCGGTCGTCGAAGGCCGGGAGCGCTACATGGCCTGGTGGCAGCGCATCAATGACCGGCCGACGCGACTTCGCCTGAACTTCGATCCGACCAGCATCGACGTCTACGACTACCTGCAGATGGACTGGTACCGGCTCGCTCAGGGCGGACAGGCGCGGGTGGCCTACGGGCCCTACGTCGATTACAGCGGCTCGGACATGTACACCATCACCGCCGCGGTCCCGATCGTCGCCGACGGCACGTTCCTCGGTCTGGCGGGTGCGGATCTCGTCGTCGGTGAGGTCGAACACCGGTTGCTCGAGGTGCTGCGGCAGACCGCCGAGGATGCCGTGGTGGTCAATGCCGAGCGTCGGGTCATCGCGGCCAACACGCCGAGGTGGATCGTCGGATCCCGACTCGGCGCGATGCCCTCGGCCGGTGCGGCGTCCGATCCGTCGGCCTTCCGCAGCGTCGTCGAGATGCCGCTGGGCACCGGCTGGGTTCTGGCGGTCGCGTGGCCCGAGGAGACGTCCTGACCCAGGCCGAGGACAGCACTTGACAATAAGAATCTACTTCTAGAGTATTTAGGGACCCACGGTCGCGATCACTCGGAGGTAGCACATATGTCGTCGGTCACCCTCGGAACCCCGCCGGCATTCGATGTCGCCGATCCGTCGTTCTCGATCACCTCGGCGGACGTGCACGACGCCCGCGAACGCAGCTGGTACGCGACCACGCCGTACGGCATCGCCGTGCTGCGCTACGAGCAGATGAACAAGCTCCTCAAGGACCGCAGGCTGCGGCAGGGCAGCGTCGCGTGGCCGGCGCACAACGGCGTCACCGAGGGTCCGTTCGCCGACTGGTTCGCCAGTTGGATCCTCAACAAGGAGGGCGAGGAGCATCACCGACTCCGCAGGCTGATGAACCCGGCCTTCTCTCCGAAACTGCTTGCGACCCTCGTCCCGAGGTTCCAGGCGCTGGCCGACGAACTGATCGACGGTTTCGCCGAGCCGGATCGGTGCGAGTTCGTCGCCGAGTTCGCCGAGCCCTATGCGGCCAGGGTCATCGCCATCATGCTGGGCCTCCCCGAGGAACACTGGAAGGTCATCTCCACCGAGGCGTCGACCATCGGCCTGGCCCTCGGCGTGACGTTGCGCCAGGATCTACCGAAGATCGAGGCTGCGCTGCAGCGCCTCTACGTCTACTGCGACGAGGTGATCGCCGATCGTCGCGCGCACCCGCAGGACGACTTCGTGACCGCGCTGGTCAACGCCTCCCGTCCGGAAGACGGACGCCTCTCGGACACCGAGCTGAGAGAGGCCATGGTGCTGCTGATCTTCGGCGGGTTCGACACCACACGCAATCAGCTCGGCCTGGCCATGCAGACCTTCATCGCCCATCCCGAGCAGTGGCGGTTGCTCGCTGAGCGGCCCGACCTCGGGGGCAAGGCCGTCGAGGAGGTCATGCGGGTGAACCCCACCGTTCGCTGGGTGACCCGCGAAGTGCTCGAGGACTTCGAATTCGACGGCGTGCAGTTCACCGCCGGCACCACCGTGCACCTCTACAGCGAATCCGCGGGCACCGACCCCCGTGTCTTCGGAGCGGGCTTCGACATCACCGCAGAACGTAAGCCGCACTTCGGTTTCGGTGGTGGCGTACACCATTGTCTGGGTCACTTCGTGGCACGGTCGGACATGAGCGAGGCCCTGCCCCTGCTGGCTCGCCGCCTGCGTGACCCGCACGAATTGCCCGGCGCCACCTGGCTTCCCGACTCCGGGAACACCGGACCGATTCGCCTCCCGATCGGGTTCACCCCCGTCGCCTGATCGGTACCCCTCAACCCTCCTCCGAAAGGACCTCCCAATGCGCATCACCGTCGACCGCAGCCTGTGTCAGGACCACGGCCAGTGCACCATCGCCGCACCGAACGTCTTCACCCTCGATGACGACGGGAAGCTCGAGTACGACCCGAGCCCCGACGAATCGGAGCGCGACGCCGTCGCCGAGGCCGCCGATGTCTGCCCTGCCCAGGCGATCTCGTTCGCGTTCTCCGTCATCGAGGTGAACAGATGACGACCACACCGCTCGACGCGCACCGGCAGCTCAACGCCACGAGCCCCGGCTTGGTGGAGGCGCAGGAGATCATCGATGACCACGGAGTGGAGTTCGTCTACTTCCAGGCGATCACCATCACCGGACGCGTCGTCGGCAAAGTGGTCCCGGCGCGGCATTTCCATCGGTTGTCGATCAAGGGGGTGCAGCAGCACCAGACCGCGGTCGCCAATCTGCAGAGCACCCGCGAAGGCGATCTGATGGCGGGCGGAGGGCACGCGCCCGAGTACACCGCTGTTCCGGACCTGGACACCTTCGCCGTCCTGCCGTGGGACACCAGCTTCGCCCGGGTGTTCTGCCGGCTCTATGAACCTGACCATCTCATCGACCGGGCCGGCGCGGAGTTCGCCTGCGACAGCAGGGGTTTACTGCACCGCATGCATGCCGGTTTCTCCGACCGGACCGGGTTGGAGCTGCGCACGGGGTGCGAACCGGAGATGACCTGGCAGGGCGAAGGTCTGGAAGCGCAGTTCCGGCCCGGCTCGAGCCCGGCCTATCACATCGAACACCTCGAGCGGAACCGGCCGATCGTCAAGAAGGTCGTCCAGTACGCCCAGGCGTTGGGCCTGGACATGGTCGAAGGCGACTACGAGGACGAGTTCCAGGTCGAGTTGAACTTCATGTTCGACCGAGCCGACCTGACGGCCGACCGACTCACCACCTACCGTCAGATCTGCAAACAGGTGGCCCGCGAATTGGGTATCCATGCGAGCTTCATGCCCAAGCCCGCCACCGGGATGATGGGCAACGGCTGCCATCACAACTTCAGTCTCTGGCGCGACGACGAGGTCAACGTGCTCGTCGATCCCGGAGTGACCGAGCTGCACCTGTCCACGGTCGGACAGCACGCCCTCGGTGGTCTGCTGGCCCACTCCGCCGGTGCGATGCTGGTGAACGGGTCCACCGTGAATTCGTACAAGCGTTACTGGGACGCTGGACAATTCGCGCCGTCGCGGATCAACTGGGGTCTCGACAACAAGACCTGCACGGTCCGCCTGTCGGCGAACGGTCGACTGGAGTACAAGCTGCCCGACGCTGCGGTCAACCCGTACCTGTCTCACGCGGTGATCCTCGCTGCCTGCGAGGACGGCATGAAGAATGCGATCGATCCCGGAGCGCCGACGCGAGGCTCGTCCTACGACACCGTGCAGGACGAGCTGTTCCCGGCCCTGCCGCTCACGCTCGGCGAGGCGATCGACGCCTTTCGCGCCGATGAGGTGCTCACCCAGGCTCTCGGTCCGGAGTTGTCGGCGCTGCTCGTCGACTTCCACGCCGACGAATGGGCCCGCTTCTGCGGGGTCGTCACCGACTGGGAGCGTCAGATGTACTGGAACGACGCGCCGTGACCGCATCCTCGCATCCGCTGCGTCTGGCCTGTCTGGACGCCGAAGCGCCCCCACTGTTCTCGCTGTGGACGCCCGAACACGGCCGGCGGGGCTACGAACCCGCCGTCGCCGACGCGCTCGGGTCACAACTCGGCCGTCCCGTCGAATGGGTGCGCGTGCCCTGGGTCGAGATGATTCCCGCGGTACAGCGTGGTGATGCCGACGCGGTGCTGTGCGGGCAGGGCATCACGGCTGAACGCCGAGCGCAGGTCGACTTCACCCGGCCGTACGCCGTGTTCCACGAAGGTGTGTTGATCCGGCGGGGCGACGACATCGAGGGGCCTGACGATCTGGTCGGCCGCAGGGTCGCCGCGATCGAGAACAGCACCAACATGGCGCTGGTCGAGACCTTCACGGGGGCGGTGCCGGTGCCGTTCGGGCCCGGCTCCGACGACGTCTACGCCGACATGCTCGCCGCGCTGCTCGCCAAGGACGTCGACGCCGTCGTCGACGACGACGTGGTGTTCGTCCCGTTGGGCGCCACTCATCCCGATTACGACCTCGCGTTCACGGTGCCGACCGGTAACCGATGGGGAATCGCGGTGGCCAAGGACCGGCCCGACATTCTGGCCGACATCGACGACGCACTCGGTCGTCTCATCGATTCCGGTCGCCTGCGCGATGTCTGGGAGGAGTGGCTGCCGACCCTCGAATACCCGTTCGGGACGTGAACCGGCCGTTGGTGGCCGTGCCCGGCCGCCGGGCCCCGCACGTGCCGATCCTGCGTTTCTCGGCGACGCTGGTCGCCGAGGCGATCTGTGAGGCAGTGTGGACGGCCGGCGGCGAACCGGTGACGGTGCACGGCCCTGCCGCCGACCCGGGCGCTGAACTACCCGGCAGATTGGCCGCTTTCGACGGCGTGCTCCTTCCGGGTGGTGCCGATGTGGACCCGTGCCGTTACGGAGCCGACCTCGATCCGCACACCCACGACACGGTGGCCTTCCAGGACGAGTTCGACCTGGCAGTGATCCGTGCGGTGCTGCAACTGGAGCTGCCGGCCTTGGCCATCTGCCGAGGGATGCAGGTTCTCAACGTCGCGCTGGGGGGCACCCTGGTTCAGCACGTCGAGGAGACCGACACGCTGCACCACAACGCCGTTCATCAGGTGTCGGTGAGCGCCGGATCCCGGCTGCACGCGATCGTGGGCGTCGAGACCATCGACGTGTCGTCGTACCACCACCAGGCGCTGGGGCGACTGGCTCCCGATCTGACTGCGACGGCCGTCGCGGCCGACGGCGTCGTCGAGGCCGCCGAGCATCGGCGCGCCGACGTCCTCGGCGTGCAATGGCATCCCGAGGACCGCCCCACCTCGACCACCGACGCCGCACTGTTCGCCGACCTCGTCGACCGCGCGGGTAAACGAAAGGACTCTCGATGAACCACCGGGTGGAGCTCCGCGATGTCATGCCGACGTCGTCCGCCCCCGACCGTCCCCGGGCCCACATCTGTGTCCTCGCTTCGCTCAACTTCCCGGACATCAGCCCGGCGGATGTCGCGCTGATCCGGCGGTTCACCCGCGTGGCGCTCTCGACGCTTCACGAACTCGGCGCGTCATACGACATCTGGGACACCACCGAGCCACTCGCGAACGCGCACAAGGCAGCAGAATTCGATGGTCTGCTGCTGCTCGGCGGCGGAGACATCGACGCATCCTGCTACGGAGTCCACCCGCCCCATCCGAAGGCCTACGGTGTCGACCTCCGCGCCGACCGGGACGCGCTCGCCGTCATCGCCGCCGCCGAGGCAGCTGATCGCCCGATTCTCGGCATCTGCCGGGGCTCGCAGCTCCTGAACGTGGCGCGCGGCGGCACGATCATCGGCGACATCGTGGACTACACCCTGCATCATGGAGCGCCCGGCGAGCCCGAGTTCGTCGACGAGCCGATCGATCTCGTTCCCGGTACCCGGCTGGCCGCGATCCTCGGCGCACAGCGCGTCATCGGACGATCCGGCCATCATCAGGCGGTGGACCGGGTGGGTACCGGTCTGGTCGTCGCGGCCCGGGCGTTGGACGGCATCGTCGAGGCGGTCGAGGATCCACACCGGTGGTTTCTGGGGGTGCAGTGGCACCCGGAGGACGACGACGGTCCGGAGGCTGACCGCACGGCCTTGTTCGCGGCGTTCGTGGATGCGGCCGAACAGGTGCGCCACGTCATGCTGGCCGCGGCGGCTGCCGACGAGTAAGACTGCTCTTCGTGGCGATCACCGCGCGGGAGCTGGCTCAGGTCGAGGGTCTGGGTCTGGCTCTCATCGCCGGTGCGACCGCCGCCGAGCGCGACATCACCTGGGCGCACGCGATCGAATTGGCCGATCCGACCCCGTACCTGTCCGGCGGCGAACTGGTGATGACCACCGGTATCAACATCGGCACCGATGAGCGGACGCAGTTCGACTACGTCGCACGCCTGGCCGCGGCCGGCGTCTCCGCGCTGGCGGTCGACACCGGGACCACACTCGCCGAGGTGCCCGCCGGCGTGCTCGCTGCCGGCGACGGACTCGGCCTTCCGGTTCTGGAGGTGCCCCCGTCCACACCGTTCATCGCGATCACCCGCACGGTCATCGACGCGGTCAAGGCCGACGAACTCCGGGCGGTGCAGCGCGTGGTGGACGGGCAGGAGGTGCTCGCCCGCGCGACGCTGCGCGGCGGCATTCCCGGCGTGGTCGAAGCACTGGCCGAGAAGCTGGCCGGCACGGTGCTGGTCGTCGGCACCGAGGGCACGGTGCTGGCCGCGGCGGGCAGCGAGCAGGACCGGCTCTTCGCCGTCGTCGTCGACGGCGCGCACTCGCCGGCGGCGCGCCGAGGGGGCGCGTATGTCACCGGCGATGCCGAGGGCTACGTCACGGTCCAGAACCTCCGTGCGGCGCAACCGCTTCGGGGCCAGCTGGCGGTGCGGACGGCAGCGCCGATGTCGAACTCGGAGCGGTTACTCGTCGCGCATGCGGTGTCGCTGATCTCGATCGCGCTGGAAAAGCCGGCCGGTGTGGCGGAGGCGGAGCAACGTCTGCGTACGGCGGCGACGCGCGCGCTGCTGCAGAGCTCCGTCGTCGACGACGGCGTGCTGCGCTATTTCGGTTTCGAGCCGCACGCCGATGTCGTGGTGGCGGTTCTCCACGACGTCGGACCGATGCTGGCCGCCGAACAGGATCTGGGGCGGCTGCTCGCGACCGCCGGGCCCTATCTGATGGCCCCGGTGGGCGACGAGGTGGTGATCGTGGTGCCGGGCAGCGAGAGACGACGTATCGACGGCCTCGCATCCGGGTTGGCGCAGCCACCCACCGGCGGCGTGAGCGACGCCGTCAGCGTCGACGAGATCGCTGTGGGCGTGGAACAGGCCCGCATCGCCGGACAGGCACACCCCGGACGGATGGCCGCGTTCGCCGACCTCGGGACGTTCGGGGTGCTCCTCGGCGGCCGCAGTGCCGTCGAGTTGACCGTACTGGCAGCACCGTTGACGCCGTTGGACACCGAGCTGGTCGGGACGCTCGAGGCCTATCTGCGGCGCAACGGTCATCTGGAGGCCGCGGCCACCGACCTGCGTATCCATCGCCACACGATGCGCCACCGGATGCGCCGCATCGGCGCGCTGCTGGCCGACGACGTCGACGTCGTGGACAGCCGGGTGCGACTATGGCTCGCGATCCGGGCCCGTCAGCTGCTCTCCGAGCGGCAACCGTCGGCGCTACCGCCCAGCGGGGGAGGGCTGAGCCGGTAGCTGACAGGTGTGGCTGACAACTCGATCGGATTGGCGACCTGCGGTGTGGATCCGTCGGGCATGCCGACCGTGGCGTCGATGCCGAGCTGGCGCGCGAAGGCGAACGCCTCGGACACGTCGTTGATCGGGCCGGCCGGCACTCCCGCGGCCGTCATGACCGCATACCAGTGATCGGCACCGTGGCGGCTCATCTCGGCTTCGATCAACGCGCACAACGCTTCCCGGTTGCTCACACGGACGGGGTTGGTGAGGAACCTCGGGTCGTCCGCCCAGTCGGGTCTGCCGAGGGCGGCGCTGAACGCACGGAACTGTTTGTCGTTGCCGACGGCGATCGCGATCGGCCGGTCGGCGGTCTCGAACGTCTGATACGGCGTGATGCTCGGGTGCCGGTTGCCCATCATGCCCGGGACCACTCCCGCACCCAGATAGCCGGATGCCTGATTCACCAGCGAGGAGAGCAGCACCGACATCAGGTTGGTGTCCACCCGCTGACCCTCGCCGGTGCGGTCGCGGTGTGCGAGCGCGGCCAGGATGCCGCTGAGCGCGTGCAGGCCCGCGAGTACGTCGACCAGTGCCACCCCGACCTTGGTGGGATCGCCGGGCTCGGTGCCGGTGACGCTCATCAGCCCGCCCACGGCCTGCACCAGCAGGTCGTAACCGGGCAGGGCGGCCCCGCCGGCGCGGCCGAATCCGGTGATCGAGCAGTAGATGACGTCGGGCCGGAGTTTTCGCACGTCCTCGTAGCCGAGCCCGAGCTTCTCCATGGTGCCGGCGCGGAAGTTCTCCACGACGATGTCGGCGCCGCTGACCAATTCGCGCGCTCGCAGGAGGTCGTCGGGATCGGCGAGGTCCAGCGCGACGGATCGCTTGTTGCGGTTGACGGCGTTGAAATAGGTTGCCACACCCGCCGAATCGTGCGGCGGACCCCAGTGCCGGGTGTCGTCGCCGGTGCCCGGCCGCTCGACCTTGATGACATCGGCGCCGAAGTCGCCGAGCATCATCGTCGCGTACGGTCCCGCGAGCACCCTGCTGAAGTCGACGACGACGATGCCGTCGAGCGCCCCCCGCGTCACGCGCCCGCCCGCCCGCCGCGCAGGTACACCGTGGTGGTGTGGGTGAAGAACTCGCGCGCGGCGCCGCCCTGCTCTTTCGGGCCGAGCCCGCTCTTCTTGGCTCCGCCGAACGGCACGTGCGGATCGGCACCGGCAGACTCGGAGTTCACGTGCAACACGCCGACGTCGATCTGCTCCACGGCCTGCAGCGCTCGGGTGAGGTCCTGGGTGAACACCGCTGCGGACAGCCCGAACTCGCTGTCGCCGGCGAGCGCGAAGGCTTCCTCGGCGTCGGCTGCCCGCGCCACCGCCAGCACCGGTCCGAACAGCTCCTCGGTCCACACGTCCGCGGTGACACCGTCGAGCTCCAGGATGGTCGGCGCGACGAAGAAGCCCTCGGCCCGGGCACTGTCCGCATAGGGTTGCCCTCCGGTCAGCACGAACCCACCCTGCGTGGCGGCGGTCGCGATCCCGGCTGCGATGCTCTGCCGCGCAGCAGCGCTGATCACCGGCCCCATCTCGGTGGCGTCGTCGGTGGGATCACCGACCCGCAGACGCTGGGCCCGGTCACACAGTGACTCCAGGAACCGGTCGGCGATTCCCGAGGTGACGATCAATCGCGATGTCGCCGTGCACTTCTGGCCGGTAGAGCGGAACGCGCCCAGCATCACCTGCTCGAGCGCGAGGTCGATGTCGGCGTCGTCGAGCACCACCGCGGCGTTCTTGCCGCCCATCTCGGCCTGTACCGGCACGCCGCGCGCCGCGCCGGTGGCGGCGATGCGCCGCCCGATCCCGGTGGAACCGGTGAAGGTGAGCGCGTCGACACCCGGATGACCGACGATGGCGTCGCCGATGTCCGGTCCGCCGACGAGCAGGTTGAGCACACCCGCAGGCAGGCCGGCCGTGGTCAGCGCTTCGGCGAGCCGCATCGCGAGCAGCGGAACGGTGCCGGCCGGTTTCCAGACGACGGTGTTGCCGTACACCAGGGCAGGCGCGATCTTCCACGCCGGGATCGCAATGGGGAAGTTGAACGGCGTGATCACCCCGACGACCCCGATCGGCTTACGAGTGACCAGGATTCGCTCACCGGAGCGCGGTGAGGCGAACATCTCTCCGGCCTGCCGGTCGCCCTCGTTGCCGTAGTAGCGCAGGATCTGGGCGGCGCGCTGCACTTCACCGATGCCCTCGGCCAGGGTCTTGCCCTCTTCGACGGCCAGTTCCCGTCCCCACTCCCGCGCGTGGCCGGCGACCACGTCCGACGCGGCGAGCAACAGCGCACCGCGCTGGTGAATCGGGGTCGCCGCCCAGGCTCTGGCAGCCTCGGTGGCGGCCGCGACCGCCTCGTCGACGTCCGCGGCGACGGCACCGCGGCCCTCGGCCACCACGACGTGCGGGCGGGCCGGATTGACGCTGCGCACCGGTTCGCCGCTGCCGGCCAACCACTGTCCGGCGATCAGGTGTCGGATGCCGGCGGTCATGACCGGAACGCGGCGTGCCCGGTCAGCGCCTTGCCGATGGAGAGCAGATGCATCTCGGAGGTGCCCTCGTAGGTGAGCACCGATTCCAGGTTGTTGGCGTGCCGCAGCGGGGAGTACTCCAGCGTGATTCCGCTGCCGCCCAGCAGGGTTCGGCACTCACGGGCGATGGCCAGGGCCTCCCGCACGTTGTTGAGCTTGCCCAGGCTGACCTGTTCCGGTGCGACGCCCTCGGCGTCCTTGATCCGGCCCAGATGGATCGCGAGGAGCATGCCCTTGCCGAGTTCGACGGTCATGTTCGCCAGTTTCTCCTGGGTCAGCTGGTAGCTCGACAGCGGCCTGTCGAAGACGCTGCGGGTGCCGGTGTACTCGATCGCCGTCTCGAGGCTGTCGCGGGCGGCGCCGAGCGCGCCGAAGACGATGCCGAAGCGAGCCTCGTTGAGACAGGACAGCGGTGCGCCGAGGCCTGCGGCGTGGGGCAGCTGCGCCGACGCGGGCAGGCGCACGTTGTCGAGCACCAACTCCGAGGTGACCGACGCGCGCAGCGACAGCTTGCGGTGGATCGCGTTGGCGGTGAATCCCGGTGTGTCGGTGGGCACCAGGAACCCGCGGATACCGTCATCGGTGCGTGCCCACACGGTGGCGACGTCGGCGAGGTTGCCGTTGGTGATCCACATCTTGGTGCCGTCGAGCACCCAGTCTGCGTTCTCTCCGGCGCCGGAGCGCCTTGCACGGGTGCGCATGCCGGCCGGGTTCGAGCCGAAGTCGGGTTCGGTCAGGCCGAAGCATCCGATCGCCTCACCGGTCGCGAGCCGCGGCAGCCATTCGTTCTTCTGTTCCTCGGACCCGTAACGGTGGATGGAGAACATCGACAGGGATCCCTGCACCGAGACGAAGCTGCGGAAGCCGCTGTCGCCGGCCTCGAGCTCCATGCAGGCCAGTCCATAGCTGACCGCGTTGGTGCCGGCGCAGCCGTAACCGTCCAGATGCATGCCCAGCAGGCCCAGGGCGCCGAACTCCTTGGCGAGTTCTTTGGGCAGGGTGGCCGATTCGAACCAGTTCTCGATGTCGGGACGCAGCACGGTGTCGACGAATTTGCGTACGGTCGCGCCGATCTCGCGTTCGTCATCGTCGAGCAGGCGGGCGGTGTCGAACAGTTCCAGCGGCGCGTAGATGGTCTTCTTCGGCGCAGAAGCAAGAGCGGTCATGGTGGTACTCCCGTTCGGTCAGAGGGTGGAGAAGCCGTCGCGCAGGACGTCGAAGGCCTCGACGAGCAGCGCATCGGAGATGGTCAGCGGGGGCAGGAATCTCAGCACGTTGCCGAACGTCCCCGCGGTGAGGGTGAGCACGCCGTTGTCGAGGCAGTGCCGGGTCAGCGCGGCCACCGCGTCGCGGTGCGGGTCACGGCTGCCCGGCACCACCAGTTCGATCGCCATCATCGCGCCGCGGCCGCGGATCTCGCCGATCACACCGGTGCGCCGGGCGATGTCGGCCAGTTCGCGCGCCATCACGTCGCCGATGACCCGGGCGCGCGACAGCAGGTCGGCGGTCTCGATCTCCTCGAACACCCCGAGCGCGGCGGCGCAGGCCACGGGATTGCCGCTGTAGGTGCCGCCGATACCACCCGGCTGCGCGGCGTCCATGACGTCGGCACGACCGGTGACCGCCGCCAACGGCAACCCGCCGGCCAGACCCTTGGCGGTGACGAGCAGGTCGGGCACCAGGCCCTCGTGGTCGGAGGCGAACCAGCTACCGGTGCGCGCGATGCCGGTCTGCACCTCGTCGGCGACCAGCAGGATGCCGCGGTCCCGGCAGAAGGCGGCGACCGACCGCAGGAACCCGTCGGCGGGGACGATGAAGCCGCCCTCACCCTGGATCGGTTCGACCACCACACACGCGACCGCGTCGGCGCCGAGCTGCGCGTCGACCAGCTGGGCGAACTGACTGAAGGCCTCGTCAGCGCAGTGTTCCGGTCCCGAGGGCCAGCGGTACGGGTAGGCCATCGGCGCCCGGTACACCTCGGGGGCGAACGGGCCGAAGCCGTGCTTGTAGGGCTGGTTCTTCGCGGTCATCGTCATGGTCAGTAGCGACCGTCCGTGAAACGCGTGGTCGAACACGACGACCGCGGATCGTCCGGTGGCGGCGCGGGCATACTTCACGGCGTTCTCCACCGCCTCGGCGCCGGTGTTGAACAGCGCGGTGCGCTTCTCGTGGTCGCCCGGGGTGATCCGGTTCAGTGTCTCGGCGACCTCGATGTAGGGCTCGTACGGGGTGGCCAGGAAACAGGTGTGGGTGTACAGCGGCAGCTGGGCCATCGCCCTGGACACCACCGCCGGCGCCGCGTTGCCCACCGTGGTGACGGCGATTCCGCTGCCCAGATCGATGAACGAGTTGCCGTCCACGTCGACGACGACCCCGCCGCCGGCCGCGGCCACGTACACACCGGCGGAGCTGGTCAGGCCCGCCGGCAGCGCCGCCGCGCGGCGGGCCGCCAGCTCCCGCGACCTCGGACCCGGAACCTCGGTGCGCACCCGGCGCCGCTGATCGAGGGAGGGTCCGCCGGTGAGCATGGCTGTCATGGCTTCACCGTAGGGAGATTCACGACAGCAGTACATGTCCAGGCCGGACAGCCGAACCGGCGATTATGTACGGAACGGCCAGTCAACAGATTGCGCGAGATCGTCGACGGGGCGGGTGGCGGAGCCCTAGGGTGGGTGGTACGCGGGCGGACCACAGGAGGTTGCGGTGCAGGACTACTCCGACGTGCTGATCATCGGTGCGGGCATCTCCGGGATCGGCGCCGCGTACCGGGCCACCGAGCGCAACCCGGGACTGCGGTACACCATCCTGGAGCGGCGATCGCGCATCGGCGGCACGTGGGATCTGTTCCGCTATCCGGGCATCCGTTCGGACAGCGACATCTTCACGCTGTCCTTCCCATGGGAGCCGTGGACCCGCCAGGAGAACGTGGCCGACGGGCAGTACATCCGGCAGTACCTGGAAGACACGGCCCGCAAGCACGGCATCGATCAGCACATCCGGTTCGACACGCACGTGACGTCGGTGGACTGGGATTCGTCGACGGACACCTGGACCGTGCGCGCCGAGCAGGACGGGCAGGAGCGCATCTTCCGCGCCCGATTCCTGTTCTGCGGCACCGGCTATTACAGCTACGACGCGCCCTACCGCCCCGACATCGCCGGCCTCGACCGATTCGGCGGGCAGGTGGTGCACCCGCAGTTCTGGCCCGACGACCTCGACTACACGGGCAAACGGGTGGTCGTGATCGGCAGCGGGGCGACCGCCATCAGCCTCATTCCCGCGCTGAGCGAGAAGGCGGCACACGTCACGATGCTGCAGCGGTCGCCGACGTACATGATGTCGATGGCGCGGATCGACCCGATGGTCGACGCCATCCGCAAGATCCTGCCCCGCAAGCTGTCCCATGCCGTGGTGCGCTTCCGCAACGCGATGTTCCACGTGCTGACGTACTTCATGTTCCGCAAGGCGCCGCGGTTCGGCCGCTGGCTGATCCGCAACCGCACGATGGCGGCGCTGCCGCCCGGCTACGACGTCGACGTGCACTTCAAACCGCGGTACAACCCGTGGGATCAGCGCATGTGCCTGGTCCTCGACAACGATCTCTTCGAGAAGGTGAAGCAGGGCCGTGCGGAGGTGGTGACCGACACCATCGACCACGCCGACGAGTCCGGGATCGTGCTGAGCTCCGGCGCACGCCTGGACGCCGACATCATCGTCACCGCCACGGGTCTGCAGCTGCAGGCGCTCGGCGGCATCCGGGTGTTCGTCGACGGCGGCGAGATCGACCCGACAGACCGGTTCGTCTACAAGGAGTACCTCATCGAGGATCTGCCGAACATCGCGTGGTGCATCGGCTACACCAACGCCTCGTGGACGTTGCGGGCCGACATGACCGCGAAGGCCTTCGCGAAGCTGGTGGCCTACATGAATTCTCACGGCTACACGCATGCCTACCCGCACCGAGGTGATGAGCCGATCGCGGAGAAGCCCGCGTTCGACCTGCAGGCGAACTACATCAAGCGCGCCCCGCACGCGTTACCGCGCTCGGGCACCCGCCGTCCGTGGAACGTGCGGCACAACTACGTGCTCGACGTCATCGACCACCGGTTCGACCGGATCGAGGAGTCGATGGTGTTCGGCCGCGCGGCGGTGAGGGCGGTCACGTCGGCATAGGGGGTTGGTCATGGATGCGCGCGAGTCGGAATACAGTGACGTCATCATCGTCGGGGCCGGTTTCTCCGGGATCGGCGCCGCGTACCGCATCCGCGAGAAGAACCCGGACCTGACCTTCACGATCCTGGAGCGACGCGAGCGGCTCGGCGGGACGTGGGACCTGTTCCGCTATCCGGGGATTCGCTCGGACAGCGACATCTTCACGCTGTCGTTCCCGTGGGAACCCTGGACGCGACCCGAGGCCATCGCCGACGGCCCCGACATCTGGCAGTACATGGCCGACGCTGCACGCAAACACGGGATCGACCGGCACATCCGATACCAGACCGAGGTGCGCTCCGCGGACTGGGATTCCGCGACGGACACGTGGACTGTGCGTGCCGACCACAACGGCACGGAGAACGTCTTCACGGCCCGGTTCCTGTTCTTCGCCAGTGGCTACTACGACTACAGCGCACCCTATGCGCCTGACTTCCCCGGTCTCGGCGACTTCCGCGGCGAGGTGATCCACCCGCAGCTCTGGCCCGAAGAGTTCGACACGACCGGCAAGCGCCTCGTCGTCATCGGCAGCGGTGCCACCGCGGTGAGCATGATCCCATCGCTTGCAAGCAAGGCCGCGCACGTGACGATGCTGCAGCGCACTCCGTCGTACCTGTTCTCGGTGCCGCGGGTGTTGCCGCCCATCAACGCGATCCGGCGAGTCCTGCCCGGGCGCACCGGGCATCTGGCGGCCCGCTGGGTCATGTCGATGTTCGGCTCGCTGCTGTGGCTGGTCTCGCGGGGCGCGCCCGCCCTGAGCAAGCGGTTACTGCGCTGGATGACCAAGCGCGAGCTGCCGGCGAACTATCCCGTCGACATCCACTTCCGGCCGCCGTACGACCCGTGGGACCAGCGCATGTGCTTCATGGTCGACGCAGACCTGCTCAAGGCCGTCGCGGCCGGTGACGTCGAGATCGTCACCGACCACGTCGATCACTTCGACGCCCACGGCGTCGTGCTCAGGTCCGGTCGTCGTCTGGACGCCGACGCGGTCATCACCGCCACCGGACTGCAGATGCAGGCACTCGGCGGTGCCATCCTGTCCGTCGACGGCGAGAAAGTCGAACCGCATCAACGGTTCATGTACCGCCGACATCTGCTCGAGGACGTGCCGAACGCGGCCTGGTGCATGGGCTACACCAACGCGTCGTGGACGCTGGGCGCCGACATGACGGCACGTGCGGTCGCGAACCTGTTGGCCTACATGAACTCTCATGGCTACACCCACGCCTACCCGCACCTCGGGAACGAGGCCATGGGCGAGCAGCCGGCCTTCAACCTGAAGTCGGGATACGTGTTGAGAGGCCTAAGCGCCCTCCCCAAGTCGGGGATACGGCGGCCGTGGATGCTCAGCCACACCTATGTCCGCGATGCGATCGGCCAGCGCCTGGAGTCGATCGAGGAATCGATGGTGTTCGGCCGCGCGGGGGAGCGCGAAGCGCACCCAGCCTGACCCTCGTTTCCGCCTTCGGCGACGGGTCAGGGGGCGACGGTGAGCCAGTCGGCGAAGCCCGACGGGTCGTGGCGCCCCAGCGCGCCGTGCTCGAAGAGCCCCCAACCCTCACATTCGGCGCTGTCGGCGTCGCGGCACACCGCGCGGCCGACGTGGTCGATCACGCCGAACCCGGCGCGGCCGACGACAGCCGGATCGTTCATGTCGTAGGTCAGCCGCTCGGTGAAGCGCTCGCCCTTCCACACACCGTGCAGCCAGTCCGAGTCGCCGCCGTAGCCACCGCCGACGTGGATCGGCACGGCCAGCTTCGACTCGACATCGAAATGCAGCGCGCCGCCGTCGCTTCCGGTGGCGTCGATGCTCGCTCCGGTGGGAATGCGGGTGCCGGAGCGGTAGTGGATCTTCACGCGCGGCCAGCCGAGCTGCTCGACCCGGCCGTCCTTCCAGATGCGCGTGCAGTCGTTGAGCGAGCGGAAACCCTGCGGATCCTCCTGGATGATGATCACGATGCCGAAGTCGTCGAACGCCATCGGCACGTACAGCCACCACATGCCCTCGAACGGCGGATCGTCGGGGCGTCCTGCCGGCTCCGCCTCGCCGACGGGCCGGATCCCCCAGGAGCGGTCGCGGGTGCCGATCCAGCGCGCCGGATCGACCGCGATGTCCTCACCGTCGATCGACAGCTGCCCACTCCACGTGCCCACCTGGGCGAAGCGCTGCGCGTCCAACGTGATCCGATTGCCGCGACGCATGATGTGCGGCTGCTCCTGGACGACGTCGAACAACCCCTCCCATGTCAGGTCAGCGGCGATGCCCTCGGTGTCGTCGCAGACGATGCGCAGCTTGCGCAGCGGCTCGATCACCTCGACGCGGTAGTTCCCGACGTGCTGGTTGAGCCTGTCCTGGTCGATGGCGTCGGACAGGTGCACCGCGGTCTGGGTGTCCCCCCGCCGAACCAGCAGGAAGGCGTCCTTGACCCCGAGGTTGGGGTAGTAGCCGATGCCGGTGACGACGAAGATGTCCCCGGTGCGGTCATGGGCGTTGAAGTAGGACCGGTCGTAGAAGTTACGGTCCGAGGAGCCCGGCCATGCGATCGGTTGCGGAACCTGGTGTACCGGGTACTCGTCCATCGGTCCGAGCATCAGAGCGCTTCTCCTAACAGTCGTTTCAGCAGTGAGGCGTGGTAGAACAGCGTCTCGACGTCGGCGGGCTTCTCGATCTCGCCGAAGTGCACGCGCCGGGCGCCGGTGCGCATGAACACGCAGCACCACACCACCGCGGAGTACACGTAGAACCAGTCGAGGTCGCCGACCTCCACGCCCGTGACGTCGCGGTAGGTGGCCCGGATGTCGTCCTCGCGCAGGAAGTCCGGCATCCCGGGGAGTCCGGCGAGCTTGGTCAACTCCTGGAACACCATGTGCGCGAACGCGAGCCACGCGACGTCGAACTCGCGCGGACCCACGGTGGCCATCTCCCAATCCAGTACCGCGACGGGGGAGAAGTCGCGGTACATGACGTTGCCGATCCTCGAATCCCCCCACACCAGTACGGGTTCGGTCGCGGCCACGTCGGCGGGAAAACGCTCCTCGAGCCACGCCAGCGCCCGCTCGACCAGCGGTGAGCGCCCGATGTCGGGAACGCTGAACTCATACCAGCTCTTCAGCCAGCCGAAGTGCCGGTGCAGCGCGGTCTCCCCGGGCGGGTCGATGTCCTGCAGGAAGCCGAACGTCTGCTGGGCGTTGGGGATCGAGTGCAGCGCGGCCAACACCTTCACGGTGTTGTCCTGCAGCAGGCGCTGCTGCTCCGGATCGGCGTCGAAGAGCCAGTTACCGCCGAAGGTGTAGGGCATCACGTCGGGCGGCACAATCCCGTCGACGCGGTCCATCAGGAAGAACGGCCGCCCCAGCACGTCACCGGAACGCTCGAGCCAGCGCACCGGTGGCACCGGGACATCGGTCAACTCGGCGACCAGGCGCATCACCTCGTGCTGGTGATCGAGCCGGTAGTGCTCGAAGACCGGCACGTCCGCCTCGGCGGGGGCCACTCGCGCGACCCACCGCTGCTCGACGGGGTTACCGCCCTGCACCCAGCGGCCCGAGACCAGGATGGTCTCCGACGACATGCCATTGGCGTCGACGCCGCTGTCGACGGTGATCTCGGGGGTGGTGTTGGGCAGCACCGTCGACAGCCAGGTGGACAGCGCGGCAGGGACGTTGGTCATGTCGCGGCTGGACCGTTGGAGCCGGTCGACGTCCTCGACGGCTGGGTCAGTGGTCACGAGAGAGTCCTTCCCGCCACGAATCGAGGTCCTGGCGCCTGCCAATACGATACGGTGGGTAGCGATATGAAAGCAGACCCGTCCTCGGCTGACAAGGCCCCGAGTGCCGGACGCCCACGCGACCCGCGTATCGACGCTGCCATATTGCGGGCCACGGCGGATCTCCTTGTCGAAATCGGCTACGCCAACGTCACGATGGCCGCAGTCGCCGAGCGCGCCGGCACCACCAAGACCGCGCTGTACCGCCGGTGGTCGAGCAAGGCCGAACTCGTCCACGAGGCGGCCTTCCCGGTCACCCCGTCGGCGATCGACACCCCGCCCGGTGACATCGCCGCGGATCTGCGGGCGATGGTGGCGGCGGCGCGCGATGTGTTCACCAGCCCCGTGGTGGCCGCGGCGCTGCCCGGGCTCATCTCCGACATGTCGGCCGACCCCGCGATGCTGGGCCGCGTCAGCGCACGGTTCACCGACCTGTTCGCCGCCGTGGGGACCCGATTGCGTGACGCGGTCGACCGGGGCGAGGTGCGCGACGACGTGGATCCCGACGGCCTGGTTCACCTCATCGGCGGCGCGACGATGCTGGCCCTGCTGCAGGCCCCCGACTACCTGGCGAGTGCGGCGTGGGTGGACAACACCACGTCGATCCTGCTGCACGGCGTGGCAGCGCCGTAGTCAGCCCGGGTTGATCTGCTCCCTGTTGCGCTGCGCGACGGCGGTGAAGCGGTCGCCGAGAGTGTCGAACTCGCGGTGCTGCGCGAACGCGATGCGTTCCTCGGCGGCCAGCGCGGGATCGGTCACGGCGGCCGCGCCGCTGGTGTAGATCTCTTTGAGGCCGCGCATCGTGGGCCCGGGCACGTCGGCGATCTGGGTGGCGAGCTCGACGGCCCGCTCGAGCAGCCGGCCATGCGGCACCACCTCGGTGACCAGACCGATCCGCTCGGCGCGCGCAGCGTCGACCACCTCTCCGGTCATCGACAGACGCCGCGCCATCGCGGCACCGACCAGCTGGGGGAGCCGCGCCGTCATGCCGCCGCCGGGCAGGATGCCCACCCGGGCATGGGTGTCGGCGAACACCGCCCGCTCGGAGGCGATCAGGAAGTCGCAGCCCAGCGCCATCTCCAGACCACCGGTGAACGTGGCCCCGTTCACCGCTCCCACCACCGGGGTCCGCATGGCGGCCACCGCGGCGATACAGCTCTGCGAGCGGAACTCCTCGAAGTACGAAAGGCCATCGCGCGCAGCTTCTTTGAGGTCGACGCCGGCGCAGAATGCGGGATCGGCACCTGTGAGCACCACTGCGCGGACGGACTCGTCGGCGTCCGCGGCGGTCAACGCGGCGTAGCAGGCGCGGATCAGATCGCGGCTGAGCGCGTTGCGCGCCTGCGGGCGGTTCAGCGTGATCACGCGGACGGCGCCATGGTCTTCGGTGAGCACGAGATCGGTCGACATCAGAGGAAGCGGTTGGCCGCGTTGGCCAGGTCGAGCAGCGGTTGCGGCAGCGCGCCGAGCAGGAACGTCACCGCCGCGGTGACCACTACGACGGCCGTCGTCAGCACGCTGGGCACCACCACGGTCGGCGCGTCGTCGGGACGGTCGGTGAAGAACATCAGCACGATCACGCGCACATAGAAGTACGCCGCGATCGCGCTGGCGACCACGCCGACCACCACCAGCGGGATGGCCCCGCCTTCGCCGGCCGCCTTGAACACCGCGAACTTGCTGACGAACCCGCTGGTCAACGGAATCCCGGCGAACGCCAACAGAAACAGCGAGAACACGATGCCGACCAGTGGATAGCGTTTCCCCAGCCCTGCCCACCGCGCCAGCGCGGTGTCCTCCTCGCCGTCGGCATCACGGACCAGGCCGACCACGGCGAACGCCCCGACGGTGGAGAACCCGTAGGCGAACAGATAGAACAGCGTCGACGACAGCCCCGACTCGTTGCCGGCGACCACGCCGGTGAGGATGAACCCGCTGTGCGCCACCGCCGAATACGCCAGCATCCGTTTCACGTCGTTCTGCGTGACGGCGGTGACGGTGCCGACGGCCATGGTGGCGATCGCGATGGTCCACAGCACGGGGCGCCAGTCGTCGTGCAGGCCGGGCAGCGCAACGTAGAACAGGCGCAGCATCGCGCCGAATGCCGCGATCTTGGTGGCCGCGGCCATGAACGCGGTGATCGGCGTCGGCGCGCCCTGGTACACGTCGGGGATCCACGAATGGAACGGCACGGCACCGACTTTGAACAACACGCCGACCAGGAGCAGCGCAATGCCGATCAACGCCAGGGACCGTGAACCCGTGTCCGCCGACACTGCCTCGGCGATGCCCGGCAGCGACAGCGTGCCGGCATACCCGTACAGCATCGCCGCGCCGTACAGGAAGAACGCCGACGAGAACGCCCCCAGCAGAAAGTACTTCAGGGAGGACTCCTGGGACAGCAACCGTCGCCGGCGCGCCAGCCCGCATAGCAGATACAGCGGCAACGAGAGGACTTCGAGCGCGATGAACATCGTCAGCAGATCGTCGGCCGCGGGGAACAGCAGCATGCCGCCGACGGCGAACATGGTCAACGGGAAGACCTCGGTCTGGATCACGCCCGCCGCGGTCGCCTGCTTCTCGGCGACGCTGCCGGCGATCGCGGAGGCCTGGGGGGTGAAGGCGTCCAGTCCGCCGCGCTCCGCGCCGCGGTCGGGCACGGCGATCCGGCGCTCGCCGATCAGCAGGACCCCGAGGATGCCGACGAGCACGATGGTGCCCTGCAGGAACAGCGCGGGCCGGTCGACGGCCACCGCCCCCATCACCGCAGTTGTTCCGTTGCCGCCGTGCATGTCCCGCGCGACCAGAACGACCGCGACGAACGCGCCGATCAGAGCCGCCAGGCTGAGCGCGACCTGCGCGGGGTAGCGCAGCCGGCGGGGGAGGACGGCTTCCAGCAGCACCCCGAGGACGGCCGCGCCGAAGACGATCAGCATCGGCGCGATCAGGCTGTACTCGATGGACGGGGTGGGCAGGTTCATCGCGCCGGGCCTTCCGCCATCCGGGGTGCCGGGTCGGGCTGGTCGATCGTCGTCAGCGTGTGCGTCACCGCGGGATTGATCACGTCGAGTGCGGGCTTGGGATACACCCCGAGGAGGAGGAGCAGCGCGATCAGCGGTGCGACGACGGCGATCTCGCGTGCCCGCAGATCGGGCAGCCGGGTGTCGCCCTCGGCGAGGGTCGGCGGGGTGGGTCCGGTCATCATCCGCTGGTACATCCACAGCACGTAGATCGCCGAGAGCACCAGCGCGCCGGCGGCCAGCACACCGAACACCGGGTAGCGGGTGAAGGTGCCGATGAGAACCAGGAATTCACTGATGAACGGTGCCAGCCCGGGTAGCGACAGCGTGGCCAGCCCCGCCACCAGGAAGGTGCCGGCGAGCACCGGCGCCACCTTCTGAACACCGCCGTAGGCACTGATGAGGCGGGAACCGCGGCGCGACACCAGGAATCCGGCGATCAGGAACAGCGCCGCGGTCGAGATGCCGTGGTTGACCATGTACAGCGTCGACCCGGACTGGCCCTGCGTGGTCATCACGAAGATCCCCAGGATGATGAAGCCGAAGTGCGAGATCGACGTGTAGGCGATCAACCGCATCACGTCGGTCTGACCGATCGCGACGACCGCGCCGTAGATGATGCCGATCACCGCCAGCGTGATGATCAAGGGGCTGAAGAACTTCGCGGAGTCCGGAAACAGCGTCAGGCAGTACCGGATCATGCCGAACGTCCCGACCTTGTCCATGATCGCCATCATCAGCACCGCGCTGGCCGGGGTGGCCTCGACCGCGGCGTCGGGCAGCCAGCGGTGCAGCGGCCACAGCGGCGCCTTCACCGCGAACGCGAACATGAAGCCACCGAACAGCAGGTGCATCACCACCGGGTTCATCGTGAACTCGCCGCCGGCGACCGCCGCGACGATCGCCCGCACGTCGAAGGTGCCCCCGTCGAACGCGCCGCTCGTGGACGTCGCGACATAGAGTCCGACGACCGCGGCGAGCATGATCAGACCGCCGAACAGGTTGTACAGCAGGAACTTCACTGCCGCTCGGCTGCGGTCGCGTCCGCCGAATCCGCCGATCAGGAAGTACATCGGGATCAGCATCGCTTCGAAGAACACGTAGAACAGCAGGATGTCCAGCGAAACCAGGGAGATCAGCACCATCCCCTCGACGGCCAGCGTCAGCGCGAAGTAGATGTGCACCGAGCGGCCGCCCCAGCTGAGCCGGTCGCCGGCGTCGTTCCAGCCCGCGACGATCAGCAGCGGCACCAGAACCGCCGTCAGCACCACGAGGGCGAGTGCGATGCCGTCGACGCCGAGGATGTAGCCGGTGCCGAAAGACGGGATCCAGCGGTAATTCTCGACGAACTGGTACTGCTCGCCGCCGGGGTCGAAGCCGACGGCGACGACCGCGGTGACGGCGAGCACCGCCAGTGCGACGGCCAGCGCCACCCACTTGGCCAGCGAACGGGCGGCCGCGGGCAGCACCATCACCACCACCGCGCCCAGCATCGGGAGGACCCAGAGCACGGTCAGCCACGGCAGGGACATCGAAGACGTTCCGGTCGTCACCACAGGTTCACCGCCAGGATCAGCGCGACGACGAACGTCGCACCGGCCAGCATGGACAGCGCGTAGGAACGCGCGAATCCGGTCTGCACCTGTCTGAGCCGCCCGGACAGGCGGCCGATCCCCGCGGCCAGGCCACTGGCCGCGCCGTCGACCGCCTCGTCGTCGAGTTCGGTGAGTCCCCTGGTCAATTGCGCCCCCGGCGCCATCAGCACCCTCTCGTTGAACGCATCGCCGTAGAGATCGCGCCGCGCGGCGACGGTCAGCGCCGATCCTGCCGGCGCCTCGGCGGGCACCGCGCGCGTCCCGTACATGCGGTAGGCGATCAGGATCCCGACCGCGACCACGGCCAGCACCACCACGGTCACCACCCAGACCGGCACGGCGTGGTGCGCCTCGTGGGCGCCGACCACCGGTTCGAGCCAGTGCTCCAGGGTGCCGCCGAGTGCCAACGCGCCACCGGCGGTCACCGAGCCCACCGCGAGCAGGATCATCGGCCACGTCATCACCGCGGGCGCCTCGTGTGGATGCGCCACGGGTCTTTCTCCCGTCGCTTCGCTCGCCCCGGCAGCCCAGCGCTTCTCCCCGAAGAACGTCATCAGCATCACCCGGGTCATGTAGAACGCGGTGATCCCGGCTCCGAGAATCGTTGCCGTGCCGAGGATGACGCCCTTGATGCCGCCTGCGCCGAGCGCGGCCTCGATGATGCCGTCCTTGGAGAAGAACCCGGCCAGCGGCGGGATTCCGATGATCGCGAGGTAGCCGAGGCCGAAGGTCACGAACGTCACCGGCAGGGCCTTGCGCAGCCCGCCGTAACGGCGCATGTTCACCTCGTCGTTCATCGCGTGCATCACCGACCCGGCGCCGAGGAACAGGCCGGCCTTGAAGAAGCCGTGGGTCAGCAGGTGCATGATCGCGAACGCGTAGCCGGCCGGTCCCAGACCCGCGGCCAGCACCATGTAGCCGATCTGACTCATCGTCGACGCTGCGAGCGCCTTCTTGATGTCGTCCTTGGCGCAGCCGACGATGGCGCCGAACAACAACGTGACCGCGCCGACGACCACCACCGCGGTCTGCGCGTGCGGGGCGAGGTCGAAGACCGGCGCCGAGCGCACGATCAGGTACACCCCGGCGGTGACCATGGTCGCGGCGTGGATGAGCGCCGACACCGGTGTGGGACCCTCCATCGCGTCGCCGAGCCAGGACTGCAGAGGGACCTGGGCCGACTTGCCGCACGCGGCGAGGAGCAGCAGCAGACCGATCGCGGTGAGTGTGCCCTCGCCCAGTTGCGGCGCGGCACCGAATACGCCGCTGAAGGACACCGCGCCGATGGCGGAGAACATCACCATCAGCGCGACGGCCAACCCGATGTCACCGACCCGGTTGACGACGAACGCCTTCTTGGCCGCGGTGGCGGCCGACGGCTTGTGCGACCAGAAGCCGATCAGCAGGTACGACGCGAGACCCACACCCTCCCAGCCCATGTAGAGACCGAGGTAGTTGTCGGCGAGCACCAGCAGCAGCATCGCGGCGAGGAACAGGTTCAGATACGCGAAGAATCGTCTGCGACCGACGTCCTCCTTCATGTAGCCGATCGAATAGATGTGGATCAGTGAGCCGACACCGGTGATCAGCAACGCGAAGCACATCGACAACTGGTCGAGCTGCAGGCCGAAGTCGACGCGCAACTCGCCGACGGGCACCCAGCTGAACAGGCTCTGGTGCATCGCGCGCTCTTCGGCGTCCCGGCCCAGCATGTCGGCGAAAAGCACTGCCGCGCAGATGAACGACGCCAGCGCCGCGGCGGTGCCCAGCAGGTGGCCCCAGGGGTCGGAGCGTCGGCCGGCCAGCAACAGCACCAGTGCGCCCGCCAGCGGCAGGGCGATGAGCAGCCACACGGGAAGCGTCATGGTGGCCTAGTGCCTCAGCAGGCTGGCGTCGTCGACGTTCGCCGAGCGCCGGGTCCGGAAGATGGTCATGATGATCGCCAGGCCGATCACGACCTCGCAGGCCGCGACGACCATCGTGAAGAACGCCACCACCTGTCCATCGAGTTGGCCGTGGATCCGGGAGAACGCGACGAACGCGAGGTTCCCGGCGTTGAGCATCAGCTCGACGCACATGAACATGACGATCGCGTTGCGCCGCAACAGTACTCCGGCCGCGCCGATGGTGAACAGCAGCGCCGAGAGGTAGAGGTAGTTGTCCGGGTTCATCGGCTCTCGCCGTTCCCGCCGTGGTCGGCACCGCGGTCGTCGGGCACCGGCCGCAGCTGCAGGATTGCGCTGACCGACAACTCGGAGCCGGTTCCGTCGGGCAGCCGGGCGGGCACGTCGACGGCGTTGTGGCGGGCGTACACCCCGGGATTGGGCAGCGTGGTCGGGTGACCACCGGGGGCGAACCGTTCGGCCGCGAGCTCGCGCTGGGTCTTGCGCCGCTCGAAGCGTTCCCGGTGCGCTAACACCATCGCGCCCAGCGCGGCCGTGATGAGCAGCGCACCGGTCAACTCGAAGGCCCACAGGTACTTCGTGAAGATCAACGCGGCGAGGCCTTCGACGTTGCCGTTGGCATTGGCCTGGGACAGCCCGGTGAAACCGGCCGCTGACACGGTGCCGATGCCGGCGATCAGCAGCACACCGAAACCGACGCCGATCACGATCGCCGCGACCCGCTGCCCGCGCAATGTCTCCACCAGCGACTCCGACGAGTCGACGCCGATGAGCATCAGCACGAACAGGAACAGCATCATGACCGCGCCGGTGTACACCACCACCTGGACCACGCCGAGAAACGGCGCGTCCTGGGCGATGTAGAGCACCGCGAGCGCGATCATCGTGACGGCCAGCGAGATCGCCGAGTAGACCGCCTTAGGTGCGGACACCACACCCAGCGCGCCCGCCACCGTGACGACGGCGAGCACCCAGAACAGCACTGTCTCACCCATGCGTGCTCCTCGCCGACGGCGGCGTGATGTTGCCGAGGTAGTAGTCGTCGTCCGTGCTGCCCGGCGCCATCGCGTGCGGCGGCGGCTCCATCCCGGGAGCCAGCGGGGCCAGCAGCTTGTCCTTACCGTAGATCAGGTCCGACCGGTTGTCGTCGGCCATCTCGTAGTCGTTGGTCATCGTCAACGCGCGGGTGGGGCAGGCTTCGATGCACAGGCCGCAGCCGATGCAGCGCAGATAGTTGATCTGGTACACGCGGCCGTAGCGTTCCCCGGGCGAGAACCGTTCGGTATCGGTGTTGTCGGCGCCCTCGACGTAGATCGCATCGGCGGGGCAGGCCCAGGCGCACAGCTCGCACCCGATGCACTTCTCCAGACCGTCGGGGTACCGATTGAGTTGGTGGCGGCCGTGGTACCGCTTGGCCACCGGCCCCGGCTTCTCCGGATACTCCTCGGTGACCGGCTTTTTGAACATCGACCCGAAGGTGACGCCGAAACCCGCCACCGCGTCGAAGAACTTAGACATCTGCACGCTCCTTCACCGGCATCGGCGGCACCGGGAAGGCGCCGGGACCCGCCGGACGGACGGGGGACGGGGGAGACGGCGACTTGGCGCGCCGCGACCGCCACAGATACGTGCCCAGAGCCGCGAACACCACGACCGCGAGCCCGATCGCCGCGGTCGACCATGTCTGGTAACCGTGGTTGCTCAGCGTGTGGGTGGTCGCGACGATCATGATCCAGCCCAGCGAGACCGGGATCAGAATCTTCCACCCCAGCGCCATGAACTGGTCGTAACGCAGGCGGGGCAGTGTCGCCCGCAGCCACATGAACACGAACAGGAACACCCACACCTTCGCGGTGAACCACAGCAGCGGCCACCACCCGGTATTCGCGCCTTCCCACAGGCTCAGCGGCCACGGAGCGTGCCAGCCGCCGAGGAACAGCGTGGTGGCCAGCGCGGACACGGTCGTCATGTTCACGTACTCGGCGAGCATGAACATCGCGAACTTCAGCGACGAGTATTCGGTGTGGAAACCGCCGACGAGCTCACCTTCGGCCTCGGGCAGATCGAACGGGGCCCGGTTGGTCTCGCCCACCATGGACGTCAGGTAGACCAGGAAGGACGGCAGCAGCAGGAACACGAACCACGTGTCCGTCTGTGCGGCAACGATGCCCGAGGTCGACATGGTGCCCGAGTAGATGAACACCGCGGCGAACGACAACGCCATCGCGATCTCGTAGGACACCACCTGCGCCGACGAGCGCAGCCCGCCCAGGAGCGGATACACCGAGCCCGACGCCCATCCCGCGAGCACGATGCCGTACACGCCGATCGAGGTGACTGCCAGGATGTAGAGCACCGCGACGGGGAGGTCGGTCAACTGCAGTGCGGTGCGGTGGCCGAAGATCGACACCTCACCACCGAGCGGGATTACCGCGAACGCCATGAACGCCGGGATGACCGAGATCACCGGCGCAGCGAGGTAGATCCACTTGTCCACCCCGGCGGGGATCAATCCCTCCTTGAGGGCGAGCTTGACGCCGTCGGCCAGCGACTGCAGCAGTCCGTGCGGACCGACCCGGTTGGGGCCGAACCGCATCTGCATGCGGCCCAGGATCTTTCGCTCGAGCAGGATGGCGGTGAGCACCGTCAACAGCAGGAACACGAAGATGCCCAGCGATTTGGCGAGGATCAACCACCATGGATCGTGCCCGAACAGCGTCGGGTCGGGATAGGTCACGGCTGCTCCCGTCCGATCGATACGACAGCTCCGGACGTCGCGCCCAGCGTCGAATGAACCGTGCTGCCGGGTGAATTCATCGGCAGCCAGACCACGCGGTCGGCCATGTCGGTGACGGCCAACGGCAGGGTGATCGTGCCGCGTTCGGTGCTCACGGTGACCGGGTCACCGGCGGCGGCGTCGATCTCGGCGGCCGTGGCGGCGGACAGCCGCACCACGGGGCGGTGGGCCGTGCCCGCGAGATGCGGTTCGCCGTCCTGCAGTCGGCCGTTGTCCAGCAGGAGGCGCCACGTTGCGAGCACCGCCTGACCCCGCTCCGGTGCGGGCGATGGTGGCGCGGCCTGTCCGGCGGCGTCGCGGGCTCCTGCCCACAGTCCGATCCGGGCGCGTTCGTCGGCCGCGGCCGAGGCGCTCGGCAGGCCGAGGTCGATCCCGATCTCGTCGGCCAGGTAGGTCAACACCCGCTGGTCGGGAATCGCGTTGGTGCGCAACGACGCCTCGAACGGCCGGATCCGGCCCTCCCAGTTGACGAACGAGCCGGCCTTCTCCACGACCGGGGCGACCGGGAAGACCACGTCGGCACGCTCGGTCACCGCACTGTGGCGCAGCTCCAGGCTGACCACGAACGGTGCGGCGTCGAGCGCCGCGACGGCGGCCGCCGGGTCGACCAGGTCGTCGACGTCGACCCCGCCGACCAACAGGGCGTCCAGCCCGCCGGCCGTGGCGGCCGCGAGAATCGCGGCGGTGTCGCGTCCCGGCGCGGCCGGCAGCCCGTCGACGTTCCACGCGGCAGCCATCTGCGCCCGTGCAGTGTCGTCGCCGACGGGGCGTCCACCGGGCAGCAGGTTCGGCAGCGCCCCCGCTTCGAGGGCTCCGCGCTCACCGGCCCGGCGGGGCACCCACGCCAACCGTGCCCCGGTCGAGGCCGCGAGCCGCGCCGCGGCCGTCAGCGCACCCGGCGTGGCTGCGAGCCGTTCCCCGACCAGGATGAGTGCGCCGGGCATCGACAGCAGCTCGTTGCCGGCCAGGCCGTCCAGCGCCGCGGGTTCGGCGCCCGGGGCGGTGAGGAACACCTCGCCGGACAGCTTGCGCAGACCGCGCGACGCCAGCGGTGCCACCGACAACACGCGGACACCGTGCCGCCGCACCGCCTTGCGCAGCCGCAGGAAGACGATCGGCGACTCCTCCTCGGGCTCGAACCCAGCCAGCAGCACGGCCGGGGCCTTCTCGAGATCGGTGTAGGTGACCGTCATCGGCCGGCCGGCGACGTGCGCGGCGAGGAACTCCGCCTCCTCGACACTGTGCTGCCGGATGCGGAAG
Organism: Mycolicibacterium chubuense; assembly: GCF_001044255.1. Classification (GTDB taxonomy): domain Bacteria; phylum Actinomycetota; class Actinomycetes; order Mycobacteriales; family Mycobacteriaceae; genus Mycobacterium; species Mycobacterium chubuense. The sequence goes on along the minus strand of NZ_JYNX01000013.1, from coordinate 6,876 downwards.
TCGATGTCGTTGCTGCCCAGCACGATTCGGGCGAACTTCGCATAGGTGTAGGCGTCTTCGGCGGTGCACCGGCCGCCGACCAGCACACCCGCTCTGCCGGCGGATGCCGCCAGCCTGCCTGCCGCCACGCCGAGTGCTTCCGACCACGACGCCGGACGCAGCGCACCGTCCTCACGGATCAGCGGTGTGGTCAGTCGATCACCGGTCCCGGTGTAGGTGAAGGCCCAGCGGCCCTTGTCGCAGTTCCACTCCTCGTTGACCTCGGGGTCGTCGCCGGCCAGCCGGCGCAGCACCTTTCCGCGACGGTGATCGGTGCGCTGCGCGCACCCCGAAGCGCAGTGCTCGCAGACACTGGGGCTGGACACCAGGTCGAACGGCCGGGCGCGGAACCGGTAGGCGGTGCCCGTCAGCGCCCCGACCGGACAGATCTGCACGGTGTTGCCGGAGAAGTACGACTGGAACGGCTCCCCGGTGGCGATGCCCACCTGCTGGCTCGCCCCGCGTTCGAGCAGGTCGATGAAACGATCCCCGGCGATCTGGTCGGAGAAGCGTGTGCACCGCGCGCACAGCACGCACCGTTCGCGGTCCAGCAGCACCTGCGAGGAGATCGCGATCGGTTTGGGGAAGGTGCGCTTGACGTCGTCGAAACGGGTCTCGGTGCGGCCGTTCGACATCGCCTGGTTCTGCAGTGGGCACTCGCCGCCCTTGTCGCAGATCGGGCAGTCCAGCGGATGATTGATGAGCAGCAGTTCCATCACCCCGTGCTGCGCCTTGTCGGCGGCCTCGGAGGTGAACTGCGTGCGCACCACCATGTCGGGGGACACGGTGGTGGTGCAGGACGCCAACGGTTTCCGCTGCCCCTCGACCTCGACCAGGCACTGACGGCAGGCGCCGACGGGGTCGAGCAGCGGATGGTCGCAGAAGCGGGGGATCTGTACCCCCATCAGCTCGGCGGCGCGGATCACCAGGGTGCCCTTCGGGACGCTCACCTCGGTGCCGTCGATCGTCAGCGTGACCATCTCGACCGGCGGTGCGTCGTGGCTGTGCTCGGCCAGCGTCATGCGCCCACTCCTTCCGGTGCCGCCAGCATCGACGCGTACGGGTCGATGGGACACCCGGCGGGATCCAGATGCGCCTCGTACTCGTCGCGAAAGTGCTTCAGCGAGGACAGGATCGGGCTGGCGGCGCCGTCACCCAACGCGCAGAACGATTTACCGAAGATGTTGTCGGAGATGTCGAGCAGTTTGTCGAGATCCTCCTCGGTGCCCCGGCCGGTCTCGAGGCGCTCGTAGATCTGCGCCAGCCAGTACGTGCCCTCCCGGCACGGGGTGCACTTCCCGCAGGATTCGTGCGCGTAGAACTGCGTCCAGCGGCGCACCGCGCGCACCACGCATGTGGTGTCGTCGAAGATCTGCAAGGCCTTGGTGCCCAGCATCGACCCCACGCCCGCCATGCCCTCGTAATCGAGGGGCACGTCGAGATGTTCGGCGGTCAGCAGGGGAGTCGAGGACCCGCCGGGGGTCCAGAACTTCAGCTCGTGCCCGGCGCGCACACCGCCTGCGTAGGAGAGCAGTTCGCGCAGCGTGATTCCCAGCGGCGCCTCGTACTGGCCCGGAGTGGTCACGTGCCCTGACAGCGAATACAGCGTGAACCCGGGCGACTTCTCCGTGCCCATCGACCGGAACCAGTCCACGCCGTTGCGCAGGATGGGCGGCACGCTGGCGATCGACTCGACGTTGTTGACGACGGTCGGGCAGGCGTACAGGCCCGCGACCGCCGGGAACGGCGGCCGTAGTCGGGGCTGGCCGCGGCGGCCCTCCAGGGAGTCCAGCAGCGCGGTCTCCTCGCCGCAGATGTAGGCCCCGGCACCGGCGTGCACCACGAGTTCCAGATCGAAGCCCGAACCGCCGATGTCGGTGCCCAGATGGCCGGCCGCGTACGCCTCGGCGACGGCGGTCTGCAACCGGCGCAGCACCGGCAGCACCTCACCGCGCAGGTAGATGAACGCGTGGTGGGCACGGATCGCGTAGGCCGCGATGATCGCGCCCTCGACCAGGAAGTGCGGTGTGGTCAGCATCAGCGGCATGTCTTTGCACGTGCCGGGTTCGGACTCGTCGGCGTTGATCACCAGGTAGTGCGGTTTGGCCGCGGGACCTTCGTCACCCTGTGCCTTCTGGTCGCTCCGCGGGCTCCGCTCCTGCGGGATGAACGACCACTTGGTCCCCGTCGGGAAGCCGGCGCCGCCGCGACCCCGCAGCCCGGAATCCTTGACCGTGGTGATGACGTCATCGGGGCTCATCGACAGGGCGCGCTCCAGCGCCTGATAGCCGCCGTGTCGGCGATAGGTCTCGAGTGTCCACGGTTGGGGCTCGTCCCAGAAGCTGCTGAGCACGGGGGTCAAAGGGGTCATGGCGTGTCCGTCGCGGTCGGATCGGTCTCCGCGGTGTGCCCGCGGGCGGGAACATCGGCCGACGGTGCGGGTGCCGCCTCGTCCTTGACGGCCTCGGCCGCTTCGGCCTGCTCGTCTCGTGGGGCGTCGGCGGTGCTGTCGCTGGGGGGTCCGTCGGTGTCCGGGGCGCTCATGCCGCGTTCCCGGGCGATGCGCAGCCCGGCCAGCGTCGCCGCGCCCACCGCGCCCGCGTCGTCGGTGCTGCCCGAATGGGCAAGCCCGGCAAGCATTCTCGCGGTCTCACGGAAGGTACAGAGCGTCCCGCTGCGCGACGGTGTCGGCCTTTCGCCCTCGCGCAGCGCATCGACGAGGTCGCGCGCCGACGACGGCGTCTGGTTGTCGAAGAACTCCCAGTTCACCATCACGACGGGTGCGTAGTCGCACGCCGCGTTGCATTCGACATGCTCCAACGTGATTCGGCCGTCCGGAGTGCTCTGCCCGGCCCCGATCCCGAGATGGTCCTCCAAGGTCTCCAGGATCGCGTCGCCGCCCATCACCGCGCACAGCGTGTTGGTGCAGACGCCGACCAGGTAATCGCCGGTCGGGGTGCGGCGGTACATCGAGTAGAAGGTCGCCACCGCGGTCACCTCGGCAGCGGTCAGGCCCAATTGCTCAGCACAGAAGGCGATCCCGGCCGGAGTGAGGTAGCCGTCCTCGGCCTGCACCAGATGCAGCAGCGGCAGCAGGGCCGACCGCGAGTCGGGGTACCGGTCGATGATGACGGCGGCGTCGTCGCGCAGTCGCGCCGTGACGTCGGCGGGATAGCCGGCCGGGCCGTGGATCGGCGGACCGGGTTCGTCGGGCCGCTGCCCGAGTTCGAGAAAGATACTCACTACCTGTCCACCCCGCCCATCACCGGATCGATCGACGCCACCGCCGCGATCGCGTCAGCCACCATGCCCCCCTCGCACATCGCCGCGACCGCTTGCAGATTCGTGAACGACGGGTCCCGGTAGTGCACCCGGTACGGCCGCGTCCCGCCGTCGGAGACCATGTGCACCCCGAGCTCCCCGCGGGGCGACTCCACTGCCGTGTACACCTGCCCCGCGGGCACCCGGATTCCCTCGGTGACGATCTTGAAGTGGTGGATCAGGCCCTCCATCGAGCGGCCCATGATCTTGGCGATGTGTTCGGGTGAATTGCCCAGACCGTCGGGGCCGACCTCGAGATCGGCCGGCCACGCCAGCTTCTTGTCCTCGATCATCACCGGCTGATCGGCGAGCCGTTCCAGACGTTCCACGCACTGCTCGACGATCTTCAGGGACTCCCGCATCTCCTTGACCCGGATCAGGTAGCGGCCGTAGGAATCACAGCGGTCGTCGGTGATGACGTCGAAATCGTAGGTCTCGTAGCCGCAGTACGGCTGCGCCTTGCGCAGGTCGTGCGGAAGGCCGGTGGCGCGCAGCACGGGTCCGGTGATGCCGAGCGCCATGCATCCCGTGAGATCGAGGTAGCCGATCCCCAGCGTGCGCGCCTTCCAGATGTAGTTCTCGTTGAGCAGGTTCTCCAGATCGCGCAGCCGCTCGGGCAGCAGGTTCAGCAGGTCGTGCAGCTGCGGCATGGCCTCGGGCGGGAGGTCGACGGCCACACCTCCGGGCCGGACGTAGGCGTGGTTCATCCGCAGGCCGGTGATGGTCTCGAACACCGACAGGATCAGTTCGCGTTCGCGGAAACCCAGGAACATCGCGGTCATCGCGCCGAGTTCCATTCCGCCGGTGGCCAGAGCGACAAGGTGGCTGGAGATCCGGTTGAGCTCCATCATCATCACGCGGATCACCGACGCGCGCTCGGGGATGGCGTCGGTGACGTCGAGCAGCTTTTCTACGCCGAGGCAGTACACCGTCTCGTTGAAAAACGTTGCCAGATAGTCCATCCGGGTGACAAAGGTGACACCCTGTGTCCACGTCCGGAATTCGAGATTCTTCTCGATCCCGGTGTGCAGATAGCCGATACCGCAACGGGCCTCGACGATCGTCTCGCCCTCGATCTCGAGGATCAGGCGCAGCACCCCGTGGGTCGACGGATGCTGGGGTCCCATGTTCACGACGATGCGCTCGCCGGCATGCTCGGCCGCGTTCTGCCGCGCTGCCATGACCACCTGGTCCCAATCCTGGCCGCCGACGACGACCACCCGCTCGGGTGGGCCTTGGGAAATCGTCATCAGTTGTAAGCCCTCCGCTCGTCGGGCGGGGGTATCTGCGCGCCGTGATATTCGACGGGCACCCCGCCCAGCGGGTAGTCCTTGCGTTGCGGATGGCCGACCCAGTCGTCGGGCATCTCGATGCGGGTCAGCGACGGATGGCCGTCGAAGACGATGCCGAAGAAATCGAACGTCTCCCGCTCGTGCCAGTCGGTGGTGGGATAGACCGAGAACAGCGACGGAATGTGCGGATCGGCATCGGGCGCGGCCACTTCCACGCGCAGGCGCCGGTTGTGGGTGATGGACATCAGCGGGTAGACGGCGTGCAGTTCGCGGCCGCTGTCCTCGGGGTAGTGCACGCCGTTGACGCCCAGGCACAGCTCGAAGCGCAGTGCGGCGTCGTCGCGCAGCGCCCGGGCCACCGTGAGCAGCCGGGCCCGGTGCACCTCGAGCGTCAGTTCGCCGCGGAACACGACGACGCGCTCGATGGACTCCGCGACCACGTCGTCGCCGAGTGCGGCCGTCAACGCGTCGACCACGCCGTCGAAATAGCCGCCGTAGGGCCGCGGCGTGCTCCCGGGCAGCGCCACCGGCCGGATGAGGCGCCCGTACCCCGAGGTGTCTCCGCTGCCCTTGGCGCCGAACATGCCGCGCCGCACGCCGATGACCTCGGGGCCACCGCCGTTGCCGTCGGTGCTCACCTCAACAGCCCTTTGAGCTCGATCGTCGGCGGAATCGCCAGCGCCGCCTGCTCGGCCTCCCTCACCGCCTCCTCGCGATTGACCCCGAGTGGCATCTGCTGAATCTTGTCGTGCAGCTTGAGGATCGCGTGCAACAGCATCTCGGGCCGGGGCGGGCAGCCGGGGAGGTAGATGTCCACCGGCACGACGTGATCGACGCCCTGCACCACGGCGTAGTTGTTGAACATCCCGCCCGACGACGCGCACACCCCCATGGCCAGCACCCATTTGGGCTCGGCCATCTGGTCGTAGATCTGCCGCAGCACCGGCGCCATCTTCTGGCTGACCCGGCCCGCGACGATCATCAGATCGGCTTGGCGCGGCGTCGCGGAGAACCGTTCCATGCCGAACCGCGAGATGTCGAACCGCGGTCCGGCGGTGGCCATCATCTCGATCGCGCAGCACGCCAGACCGAAAGTCGCCGGCCACAGCGACCCCTTGCGCACGTAGCCGGCCACCTTCTCGACGGTGGACAGCAGGATGCCGCCCGGAAGGCGTTCCTCTAGTCCCATTGCAGGCCTCCTCTGCGCCACACGTAGGCGTAGGCGACGAAGACGATGATCATGAACAGCAACATCTCGACCAGTGCGAACAGACCGAGACTGTCGAAAGCGACCGCCCACGGGTAAAGGAACACGATCTCGATGTCGAAGACGATGAACAGCATCGCGGTCAGGTAGTACCGAATCGGGAAGCGCTGGCCGGTGGCCGCCGCCGCGGGGTCGGAGGCGTCCATCGGTTCGATACCGCACTCGTAGGCCTCGAGCTTGGCGCGGTTGTAGCGGCGGGGTCCGATCAACACCGCGATGCCCACCGAACCGACGGCGAACACCGCAGCAATCGCACCAAGAACCAGGATCGGCGTGTACAGGCTCATGCTGCGCGGGCGCTCCTCGGGGGCTGTCGATGTGAGCTATCACACAGCCTAGCCCTGTTCGGGATGCAAGCCACACATTTTGATTAGTATCGCTAGTGGCGTCCCCTCGGGATCCCCCCTTGCCTCCAAAAGGCAAGGCCAGCAGGGTTTTTCGCGTGTCGGCGGCTCAGGCCGCGGCGCGCAGGAGCGACACGACGGCGTCGCCGAGCCGGATGGGGTCGATCGGGTGGGGGACCGCCGCCTCCGCGCGGGACCAGTTGGCCAGCCACGCGTCGTCGGGCCGCCCCGTCAGCACCAGCACCGGTGGGCAGTGCTCGATCTCGTCCTTGAGTTGTTTGGCGATCCCCATCCCCCCGACCGGGGTGGCCTCGCCGTCGAGGATCACCAGGTCGAACCCGCCCTCGTCCATCTGTTTGATCACCATCGGGCCGGTGGCGACGTCCAGGTAGCTCAGTTCGGGGAGCTCGGGGTGCACCCGCTTGCCCAGGGCCAGCCGAACCTGCTCACGAGTCCTCGGATTGCTGCTGTAGACCAGGACCCGCAGCACACGTTGCGCCTCGGGTGTCGACGACGGCACCACCATGGGTTTCTCCTATGTCAAGCCGCTGCTGTTTGGCAAGCGGGGTGACGGTTGTTGTGATCGGTGTGTAGGTGTCCGAATACGACGCGG
>NZ_JYNX01000012.1 GCF_001044255.1 Mycolicibacterium chubuense | reverse complement strand
CGCCAGCGCGTCGACCGTCGAACCCGTGCAGGTGCTCATCCACAGCGAGGCGGTGATCAGGAACAGCAGACCCGCCGCCGCGAAACCCAGTCCGGCGCGCACGGCGTCGCGCACACCGTGGTCGTCGTAATCGACGCCGTGCCGGCTCCGGTGGCCTGACAGGTCCGTCATGCAATCGTGACTTCCCGGACACCCCCGCGGGTAAACGTGGTGTGTCGGGGTGCGCCCCTACGATCCGGGTGTGAGCTGGACACGCTGGCGACTGGCGATGGCGCTGGGCGTCGCCGCGGGCGCCTGCGCGTATCTGCTCGGGGTGCCGGGCTGGTGGTGTGTGGTGCTCGCGGCGGTCACACCGCTGCTGCCGCGCTTCCTGGCCGCGATCGTCGTCGGCGCGGCCACCCCGGGCGAGCGGGAGCGGGCCGTGCGGGACGAGATGTCGGGCACCGAGTTCGAGGACTACGTGGCGCGGATCGCGCGCTCGGTCGGCGTGCCCGTGATCATGACGCCGCTGTCCGGGGACTGGGGCGTCGACCTCATCGTCGGCCACCGACCGCACCGCCTGGCGGTGCAGTGCAAGCGTCAGTCACGGCCGGTCGGGACGGGCGCGGTGCAGGAGGTGGTGGCCGGCGCCCCGATGCAGGACTGCACCCGCACCATGGTCGTCACCAACCACCAATTCACCCCTGCCGCACGCAAGCTCGCGGAACTGCACGGGTGTGAGCTGGTCGGCGGCGCTGAATTGCCGAGGCTGCGCTCGACGATCCGCCGGCTCACCCAGCCGATCGAACCGACATCGACCTGAGCACCGCGCTGACCGCGTCGACCGCCGTGTCGATCTCGTCGCGCGACACCGTCAGCGCGGGCCGGAACCGCACGCTGTCGGGTCCGCAGCCGAGCATGATCACCCCGGCGTCCCACAGCCGGGCCACCAGCGTGTCGCGTAGCGCGGCGCTGGACATGCTGAACGCGCACATCAGCCCGCGGCCGCGCACGTCGTGCACCAGGGTCGGGAACGCGGCGGCCAGCTCGTCGAGCCGGTCACGCAGATAGCGGCCGTTCTCGGCGGCGCGCTCGAACAGGCCGTCGGCCTCGATCACCTCGAGGATGCGGCGCGAGCGCACCATGTCGACCAGGTTGCCACCCCACGTCGAGTTGATCCGCGAGCTGACCGCGAACACGTTGTCGGGCACCTCGTCGACCCGGCCGCCGGCCATCACGCCGCACACCTGGGTCTTCTTACCGAACGCGACCACGTCGGGCATCACGCCGAGTTGCTGGTACGCCCAAGCGGTTCCGGTGATGCCGCAGCCGGTCTGCACCTCGTCGAAGATCAGCAGCGCGTCGAACTCGTCGCACAGCGCGCGCATCGCGGCGAAGAACTGCGGGCGGATGTGCCGGTCGCCGCCCTCACCCTGGATCGGCTCGGCGATGAAGCACGCGATGTCGTGCGGAGCGGCTTCGAACGCCGCGCGGGCCTGCCGCAGCGACTCGGCTTCGAGCGCCTCGACATCGGCACCCGACCGCAGGTACGGCGCGTCGATGCGTGGCCAGTCGAACTTGGGGAACCGCGCGACCTTGTTCGGGTCGGTGTTGGTCAGCGACATCGTGTAGCCGCTGCGGCCGTGGAACGCGCCGCGCAGGTGCAGCACCTTGGTGCCGAGTTCCGGGCTGCGGCCCTGTGCCTCGTTGAGGCGGCTCTTCCAGTCGAACGCGACCTTGAGTGCGTTCTCGACAGCCAGCGCACCGCCGTCGACGAAGAACAGGTGGGGCAGCGCGGGGTCGCCGAGGACGCGCGCGAAGGTGTCGACGAAGCGCGCCATCGGGACGCTGTAGACGTCGGAGTTGCTCGGCTTGTTCAGCGCGGCCGCGGTCAGCTCGGCGCGGAACTCCTCGTCACCGGCCAGCGCCGGATGGTTCATGCCGAGCGCCGAGGACGCGAAGAACGTGAACATGTCGAGGTAGCCACGACCGGTACGGGCGTCGACCAGATACGAGCCGTGCGAGCGCTCGATGTCGAGAACCAGGTCCAGACCGTCGGCCAGGATGCTGCGGGCCAGCACGGGGCGGACGTCGGCGGGGGTGAGCGCATTCTGGACGCGCGCCGGCAGAACATCAGTCATACGGGCATCCTAACGGAATATTTACCGTCAAAGCCACTTTTGACCGCTACTACTCCGGTATGTAGCGTCTGTCGCTGTAGAATTTATGTAGGATGATCGTGCTGCGGGTCTTCACATCGGCCGCGGTGCGGATGCGCTGCAGCAGACCTTCAAGCGCCCGCGCCGACGCCACGTGCACCAACAGGACGTAGCTGTCCTCCCCGGCCACCGAATAGCAGGACTCGATTTCGGGGATGTGCTCGAGCCGGGCAGGCGCATCATCGGGTTGAGACGGATCGAGAGGAGTGATGGCGACGAACGCCGAGAGCATGTTGCCGACGGACTCGGGGTTGATCCGGGCCGTGTACCCGGTGACCACGCCGCGCGACTCCAGCCGGCGCACCCGCGACTGCACCGCCGACACCGACAGCCCCGCCGTCGCAGCTAGCTGCGCCAGTGTGGCGCGCCCGTCGGCGACCAGTTCACGCACCAGCACGCGATCGATGTCGTCGAGCGGCGGGCATTCCTCGGGGCCGGTCATGGCCGCACTGTATCGGAAGGGGGCATGCGTCCGTGTCCATCACTGAAACCTGGCGTTTGCGGGCGCAATTCGCGGCCGGGCTGGCGGCCATGTACGGCGCCGAGGTCCCCGCCTACCACACCCTCGTCGAGGTCAGCTCAGAGGTGAACCGCGGCGTTGTCGCCGCCGACGGCGAGGCCGTGCGGCTCGGCTCGCTGGACCGGGTCACCGCCGAACGGCACGGAGCGATCCGCATCGGCACCGCCGAGGAACTCGCTGACGTCGCCGACCTGTTCTCCGCGTTCGGCATGTACCCCGTCGGCTTCTACGACCTGCGCGAGGCTGCCTCCCCCGTCCCCGTGGTCTCCACGGCGTTCCGGCCGCTCGATCCGGAGGAGTTGGCGCGCAACCCCTTCCGTGTGTTCACCTCCGTCCTGGCCTCAGCCGACCGGCGGTTCTTCTCCGCCGACCTGCGCGCGCGGGTGGCGGCCTTCCTCGAGACACGCCGGCTGTTCGACCCCGCGCTCGTCGCGGCGGCGCGGCGCATCGCCGCCGACGGCGGGTGCCCCACAGCGGAGGCCGACGACTTCGTCGCCGCCGCGGTGTCGGCGTTCGCGCTGTCGCGCGAGCCCATCGACCGGGGCTGGTACGACGAACTCTCCGCGGTCTCCGCAGTGGCCGCCGACATCGCCGGCGTGCGCTCCACCCACATCAATCACCTGACCCCGCGGGTGCTCGACATCGACGCGCTGCAGCGCGCCATGACCGCGCGCGGTATCACGATGATCGACCACATCCAGGGCCCGCCGCGCACCGATGGCCCGCAGGTGCTGTTGCGGCAGACCTCGTTTCGGGCGCTCACCGAGCCGCGCCGGTTCCGGCTGGCCGACGGTTCCGTGGTGGACGGGACGCTGCGGGTACGCTTCGGCGAGGTCGAGCAGCGCGGGGTCGCACTGACCCCGCTGGGCCGGCAGCGTTACGACGCGGCGATGGCGTGCCCCGACCCGGCCGCGGTGTGGGATCAGCACTTCCCCGCGACCGACGCCGAGATGGCGGGCTCCGGGCTGGCCTACTACCACGACGGCGACCCCGCCAGACCCGTTGTGTACGAGGACTTCCTGCCCGCGTCGGCGGCCGGCATCTTCCGCTCCAACCTCGACAGCGAATCCCCGGCCGCCGAGGGCGCCGATAACACCTCCTACAGCCAGGACTGGATGGCCGGCCGCATCGGCCATCACATTCACGACCCGTACGACCTCTACGAGAAAGTCGCGTGCTCATGACCACCGTTGTGACATCCCCCCTGCCCACCTCCGACGCGCTGCGCACCCGCGTACGCGAGGCGATGACCGCCGTCGGCGCGCAGGTGCCGCTCGGCGAGCCGAACGCCGGCGGCGTCACCGCCAGCTCGCCGATCAACGGCGACGTGCTGTTCACCGTCGCGGAGTCGACCCCCGATCAGGTCGACGCGGCGATCGCCGCGGCCGCGGAGGCGTTCGCCACGTGGCGGACCACGCCGGCGCCGGTGCGCGGCGCGTTGGTGGCCCGGCTCGGTCAGCTGCTCGTCGAGCACAAAGAAGAGCTGGCCTCGCTGGTGACCATCGAAGCGGGCAAGATCACCTCCGAGGCGCTGGGCGAAGTGCAGGAGATGATCGACATCTGCGAGTTCGCCGTGGGACTGTCCCGTCAGCTCTACGGCAAGACGATCGCCTCCGAGCGGCCGGGACACCGGCTGATGGAGACCTGGCATCCGCTGGGCGTGGTCGGTGTCATCACCGCGTTCAACTTCCCCGTCGCGGTGTGGGCGTGGAACACCGCGGTCGCGCTGGTGTGCGGTGACACGGTGGTGTGGAAGCCGTCCGAGCTGACCCCGCTGACCGCGATCGCCTGCCACGCGCTGCTGGCCCGGGCGTGCGCCGACGTCGGCGCCCCCGAGGGCATTTCGCAGCTGGTGCAGGGTGGCCGCGAGGTCGGCGAGCGGCTGGTCGAGGATCACCGCATCGCGCTGCTCTCGGCGACCGGCTCGGTGCGGATGGGCCGGCAGATCGGCCCGCGGGTGGCGCAGCGCTTCGGCAAGGCGCTGCTCGAACTCGGCGGCAACAACGCCGCGGTGGTGACGCCTTCGGCCGACCTGGACCTCGCGGTGCGTGGCATCGTGTTCTCGGCGGCCGGCACGGCCGGTCAGCGCTGCACGACGCTTCGCCGGCTGATCGTGCACTCCTCGATCGCCGACGAGCTGGTGTCGCGGATCGTGTCCGCGTACGCCCAACTGCCGGTCGGCGACCCGTCGGCCGACGGCACGCTGGTGGGCCCGCTGATCCACGAGACCTCATACCGCGACATGGTCGGCGCGCTGCAGCAGGCCGCCGCCGAGGGTGGCGAGGTGACCGGTGGCGACCGCGTGGACGTCGGTGACGAGGGCGCGTTCTATGTCCGTCCCGCGGTGGTGCGGATGCCCGCGCAGAGCGAGGTCGTGCACCTCGAGACGTTCGCGCCGATCCTCTACGTGATGACCTACGAGACGCTCGACGAGGCCATCGCGATGAACAACGCGGTGCCGCAGGGACTTTCGTCAGCGATCTTCACCCTCGACGTCCGCGAGGCGGAGCGCTTCCTGGCCGCCGACGGGTCGGACTGCGGGATCGCCAACGTCAACATCGGCACGTCCGGCGCCGAGATCGGCGGGGCGTTCGGTGGCGAGAAGGAGACCGGCGGCGGCCGCGAGTCCGGCTCGGACGCGTGGAAGGCCTACATGCGGCGCGCCACCAACACGGTGAACTACTCCTCGGAGCTCCCGCTGGCCCAGGGCGTCCACTTCGGGTAGAGGCCCCTTTGCGCGCGAGCGGGCGTGTCTGCGGCCGACACGCCGCCTCAGACCGGGAGTTCACGCACGCTCGCAGTCGACAATCAGCACATGGAATTGGACGGCAAGGTCGCGATCGTCACGGGCGCAGGCTCAGGAATCGGGGCGGCGATCGCCGACGGTCTCGCGCAGCGCGGAGTGCGGGTGGTCGTCGGCGACCTCGACGAGCAGAACGCGCACGCGACGGCGGAGGCGATCCGCTCGGCCGGAGGCCAGGCGGTGGCGCTGCGGGCGGACGCTGCCGACGTGGTCGACATCGAAGGCATGATCACGCTGGCCAGTCGGGAGTTCGATCCGGTCGACATCTACGTCGCCAATGCCGGCGTCATGGGGGCCCCGGGACTGGGGTCCGAAGCCGACTGGGACGTCATCCTCGACGTGAACCTGCGCGCGCACATCCGAGCGGCGAGACTGGTTGTCCCGCACTGGCAGTCGCGGGGCTCCGGGTACTTCGTGGCGGTGGCGTCGGCGGCGGGACTGCTGACGCAACTCGGCGCGGCCGGATACGCGGTGAGCAAGCATGCGGCGGTCGGGTTCGCCGAGTGGCTTGCCATCACCTACGGCGACGACGGCATCGGTGTCAGCTGTGTGTGCCCGCTCGGGGTGGAAACACCGCTGCTGCAGGCGGTCCGGAGCACCGACGATCCCGATGGCCGGCTCGGGGCGTCGTCGGTCGAGCAGTCTGCCTCGGTGATCAGCGCGGCCGACGTCGCGACCGCGACGATCGACGCGATGCTCGCCGACCGGTTCATGGTGCTGCCCCACGCCGAGCTGCTGGGGATGTACCGGCACAAGGGCGGCGACTACGACCGTTGGATCTCCGGGATGCGGCGCTACCAGCGGACATTGCGCGCGTTCTGACGAGCGGCGAGCCTATCCGGCGCCGTCTCCGACGAACTCGCAGAACGCCGAGTACGCCCGTGCTCCGTAAATGGTCGCCGGGCCGCCGTGCATCATGATCGTCACGCCGATGGCCTCGGCAGCCTCCTCTGAGGTGGCACCGGCACGCGCGGCCGACCGCGCGTGCGAGGCGATACAGCCGTCGCAGCCGTGCACGATCCCGATCGTCATCGCCATCAGCTCCTTGACCTTCTGACTCAAGGCACCGTCGACGAGCGCCGCCTCGCTCAACGCGGCGAACCCCTTGTAGACGTCCGGAATCATCTGCCGCAGCGCGCGATGCTGCGGCCGCAGGTCGTTGAGAACGTCGTGATGATGCCCATGGTCGTCCATGCCGAGAGTCTGAGGCCCATTGACGCAGGCGGCGAGGGCCGAAAGGCCCTTATGCGGTAGAGGCCCCCTTCGTAGCGTCGTGAACCATGAAGGGCCGTCTCGACCGTGCGCAGCTGCGCGAGCTCGACCGGTTGAACGCGGACGTGATGTTCGGAGAGTCGACCGTGATCTTCGGTGAGGGTGATCCCGGCGATCACATGCTCGTCATCCGCAGCGGCCACGTCCGCGTCTCACGCCGCAGCCACGACGGCCGCGACTTCCTGATGGCCGTGCTCGGCCCCGGCGACGTGCTCGGTGAGCTCGCCGTCTTCGATCCCGGGCCGCGCACCAGCACGGCGACCGCGCTGTCCCGCGTGATCGCCACCAGGGTCCCGCGGCAGATGCTGCGCGCCGTGCTCACCGACGACCCGCAGTGGTGCTGGTTGCTGCTCGAACGGCTGACCGAGCGGCTCGACGACGTGGAGGCGCAGCTGGTGGGCTTCGCGTCGACCGGGGTCGCCGGCCGGATCGCCGGACAGCTCGTGCACCTCGCGTCGCGCTTCGACACCCGCAGTGACGGCACCGTGCACATCGCGTGCGGGCTGCACAACGACGACCTCACCCAGCTGGCCGGCGCCGGGCACACCTCCGGCACCGACGCGCTCGCGGCCTTCGTCGCCAACGGCTGGATCACCCTCGACGACCACGGGGTGACGATCCGCGACCTCGCCGCGCTACGACGGTGCGCCCGGCAGGCCGACGCGCTGATCGCCGTGCACCGCCCCGCCTGACCAGAACAGCGGATTCGTAAGAAACCCGTAACGACCAGCGCATCGTGCGCATGGCGACCGTGCCGGGTGAGCCACTTCTCGCAAACAACACACCGGTCAGCACCCGCATGTCGTCCCCGTCCCCGCACCCGCCGGCAAACACCGGCTGCCGGCAGGGGTGGCGGTCGCGCAGTCGTCGGCGGCGCCCGCGCCGCCCAGTACACCCGCGGGAGCGTCGATTCGTCGCTGGTCAGCCGTTTTCTTTCGCCCGGGCGGGGCACGCCCCGCGTGTAATCTCCGAACTCTGGACGGCCGCTTCCGGCCTTCGAGGAAAGGACGACCGTGGACGTGCGAGCGCAGGTGTCGCAACTCGATGACAAGGCACGGGACGCTCTCGCCCGACGCATCAAATCGCGGTTGGCCGCGGCCGGCGACGACCCGAGCGAGCACCACGTCGCGATCATCGGCGGCGGTGTCGCGGCCCTGACGCTGGCGCTGCAACTGCGCTCCGAGCGGCCGGGCACCCGGGTCCTGGTCGTCGAGCCGACACCGCACCCCGTGCCCGAGATCACCCACACCGTCGGTGAGTCCACGGTCGAGATCTCCGCGCACTATCTGCGTGACCGGCTCGGCCTGGCCGACCACCTGCAGGACGCCCAGCTGCGCAAGATGGGGCTGCGGATGTTCTTCACCAACAACGGCAACACCGACATCGCCCAGCGGGTGGAGGTCGGCAGCAGCGCGTTCGTGCCGCAGACCACCTATCAGATCGACCGCGGCCGGCTGGAGAACGAGCTCTACCGCCGCTGCGTCGCCGACGGTGTCGCGTTCGCCACCGGCCGCGTCCGGTCGGTGGACCTCGGCGCCGGTACCGCGCCGCACCGGCTGTCCATCCAGCGCGACGACGACGTCACCGAGACCACCGCCCGCTGGGTGGTCGACGCGTCCGGCCGCAACCGGCTGCTCCCCCGCGAACTGGATCTCAAGCGCGCCAACGGACACCAGTGCAGCGCGGCGTGGCTGCGCATCAAGACCGAGATCGACGTCGGCGGCTGGAGCGACGACCCGACCTGGCATTCCCGGCTGACCGAGGGCCGACGCGAATTCTCGACCAATCACCTGATGGGCGAGGGCTATTGGGTGTGGCTGATCCGGCTCGCCTCCGGCGCCACCAGCGTCGGCATCGTGGCCGACCCGGCGTTCCACCCCTTCGACGAGTACAACACCCTGGACAAGGCGATGACCTGGCTGCGCCGGCACGAACCGCAGTGCGCCGCGGTGCTCGACGAGCACGCCGAGCAGATCCAGGACTTCCGGGTGATGAAGAACTACAGCCACACCGTCGACAAGGTCTACGACGGACAGAGCCGCTGGTGCCTCACCGGTGACGCGGGCGTCTTCCTCGATCCGCTCTACTCGTCGGGGCTGGACCTGGTCGCGATCGGCAACGGACTGGTCACCGACCTGATCACCCGCGAGCTAGACGGCGCCGACGTGGTCGCCCGCGCGGCCATCAGCGACTCCCTGTTCCGCTCGCTGACCGACATGTGGTGCAACATCTACCGCGATCAGTACGTGCTGATGGGCTCGCCGACGGTGATGGCGGTCAAGGTCATCTGGGACATCGCGTTCTACTGGGGCTTCATCGGATTCCTTTACAGCAACGACCGATTCACACAGGTCGCCGACGATCCCGAACTCGTGCCGTACCTGCAGGGGCTGATCGACCTGAGCAACCGCATGCAGCAGTTCCTGCGCGAGTGGGCCGCCGTCGAGCACGACCCCTCCCCGCCGCGGTTCGTCGACCTGTACGTGCCGCTGAACTTCATGGCGACACTGCATCATTCGATGATGGGAACGTCCACGGCGGTGCGTGAGCAGTTCGACGCCAATGCGCTGCTGCTGCGTCAGGTCGCCGGCCAGGTGATCGACGAGGTGCTCACCGACAAGGCGTCGCGCTTCTCCGACGACGACGTGATGGCCCAGGCCCAGGCGTGGCAGCGGGATTCGTTGCTGCGCGAACTCCGGTCGGTGTACCGCGAGCAGCAGGCGATCAACCCGATCAGCACCGACTGGGTTCTGTGCACCGCAGCGGCACGATGACAGGCATGACCGAACCTGCCGACCAGCACCGGGAGCCGCTGGCGATCGTCGGCATCGGATGCCGCCTGCCCGGCGGAGTCGACTCGCCGCAGGACTATTGGCGGCTCCTGCTGAGTGAGACCGACGCCACCCGCGAGGTCCCCGAATCGCGCTGGTACGCACCCCGATTCCACGATCCGCATCCGGGCAAGGCCGGCAAGATGGTCACCCGCCGCGGCGGATACCTCGAGGAGATCGACCAGTTCGACGCCGCGTTCTTCGGCATCTCGCCGCGCGAGGCGAACCTGCTCGATCCCCAGCAGCGCCTGCTCCTGCACGCCACCTGGGAGGCGCTCGAAGACGGCGGCATCCCCGCAGAAGGACTGGCCGGCACCGACGTCGGCGTGTTCATCGGCGGCTTCACGCTCGACTATCAGCTCCTGCAGAACCAGGGCCGCACCAGCCGGTTCCGCTTCAAGCCGCATTCCGCGACCGGGATGATGATGACGATGCTCGCGAACCGGATCTCGTTCGCGTTCGACTTCCGCGGCCCGAGCATGGCGATCGACACCGCCTGCTCCAGCTCGCTGGTCGCCGTTCACCTTGCCGCACAGAGTATCTGGAACGGCGACTGCGAGCTCGCGCTGGCCGGCGGGGTCAACATCATCGTCGGCCCCAACACCGCGATCGCCGAATCCAAGAGCGGCTTCCTCAGCCCCGACGGCCGCTGCAAGGCCTTCGACGAATCCGCCGACGGCTATGCCCGCGGCGAGGGCGGCGCCGTCGTCGTCATCAAACCCCTGTCCGAGGCGTTGCGCGACGGCGACCACATCTACGCCCAGATCCTCGGCACCGCGGTCACCCAGGACGGACACACCGACGGCATCACGGTGCCGAGCGAAGACGCCCAACGGGCAGCGATCACCACCGCGTTGCAGCGGGCCGGTGTGCAGCCCGGCGACGTCGGCTATGTCGAAGCGCACGGCACCGGAACCCCGGTGGGCGACCCCGTCGAGACGCGGGCGCTGGCCGGTGCGCTCGCCGCCGACCGTTCCGCCGACGACCCGCTGCTGATCGGCTCGGTGAAGACCAACATCGGCCACCTCGAGGCCGGCGCGGGCGTCGCGGGGCTGATCAAAGCCGCGCTGGCGCTGCAGCACGGGACGATCCCGGCGAGCCTGCACCTGACCACCCCGAGCAGCCCACTGGCCGAACTGCATCTCGACGTCCCGCGCACCGCGCAGCCGTTCCCGGGCGGGAAGCGGCGCGTCGCCGGCGTGAACTCGTTCGGGTTCGGCGGGACCAACGCCCACGTCGTGCTCGCCGAACCGCCGACCGCCCCTGCTCCACGTGAGCCTCGTCAGGACCCGGCCCTGACGCTGCTGCCCCTGTCCGCGCGCTCCGAGGAGGCGCTGACCGCCACGGCCCGCCAGCTCGCCGATCACCTTCGCGCGCAACCGGATCTGGCGCTGGCCGACCTGGGCTACACCCTGAGTCGGCGCCGATCGCACCTGAGCTACCGCCGCACCCTGACCGTCGACGGCATCGACGACGCCCGCGATCAGCTCGACGCCCTGGCCGCCGGCGGCGGCCAGGCCGTCCTCGGACGCTCGGGGCCGGAGACGCCGAAGCTGGCGTTCGTCTGCACCGGCATGGGTCCGCAGTGGGCGCAGATGTGCCGGGGGCTGCTCGACGTCTACCCCGTCTTCACCGCCAGCATCGAACGCACCGACCGCGAGTTCGCCCGCCACAGCGGCTGGTCACTGCTGGAAGAGCTGCGGCGCGACGACGACTCGACCCGGATGGGTGAGACCGAGGTCGCGCAGCCGGCCAATTTCGCGATCCAGATCGCGCTGGCCGAACAGCTGCGCCACTTCGGTGTGGTGCCCGACGCGGTGATCGGGCACAGTGCCGGCGAGGTGGCCGCGCACCATCTCGCCGGGCTGCTCACCTTCGAGCAGTCCGTGTCGGTGATCTACCACCGCAGCCGGCTGCAGCAACGCACCACCGGTCTGGGCCGAATGGTCGCCGTGGGCCTCGGCGCCGAAGCGCTGATGCAGACGATCGATCCCGCCAGCGCCGCGGAATTCGGCCATCGGGTGTCCGTCGCGGCGATCAACAGCCCGCACGCGGTGACGATCGCCGGTGACGAAGACGTCCTCGCCGAGATCGTCCGTCAACTCGACGAGGCGCAGATCTTCAACCGCTACCTCGCCGTGAAGGTGCCGTATCACACGCACTACATGGACACCGTGAGAGAGGACCTGTACGCGGCGTTCGACGGCCTGTCGTCGGCGACGGCGACCCTCCCGCTGTACTCGACCGTCACCGGCGAACGGCTCACCGACTACGCCGCCGGCGCCGCCTACTGGTGGCAGAACACCCGCGCCACCGTGCTTTTCGAAGCCGCCGCGCGCCGGATGCTCGACGACGGCTACACCCATTTCGTGGAGCTGGGCCCGCACCCCGTGCTGGCCGCGTCACTGCTGGAGATCGCCGGGTCCCAACGCGTGCTCACGGTGCCGAGCCAGCGGCGCGGCGACGACGACGCCCGCACCCTGATGAACTGCGTCGCCACCGTGCACAGCCACGGCCACGACATCGACTGGGAGACGGTGCATCCCGCCGACGGTGCGCGCCTCGTCGGGCTGCCGACCTACCCGTGGCAGTCCAAGCGGTACTGGAACGAGACCCCAGAGGCGGCCGAGGACCTGCACTACCAGCCGGTGCATCCGCTGCTGGGACAGCCGGTGGCGGGCGCACACCCGGCGTGGGAGGTCGAGCTCAGCACCGCCGCGCTGCCGTTCCTGGCCGACCACCAGGTTCAGGGCACCGTGGTGGTCCCCGGCGCCGTGTTCCTCGAGATGGCATTGGCCGCAGCGTCGGTGACGTACGGATCTGCCTGCAGCGTCGACGATCTCGTGCTGCATCGCGCCCTGATCCTGGACGACACCTGCGACCCCGTCGTGCGGACGACCCTCGACGAGGCCAAGGGCACGATCGAGTTCACCGCGTTCACCGCGATCGGCGACGGCGACTTCGGGTGGACGGTGACTGCCACCGCCGAACTCAACACCCTCGGCTCGCCGCCCGCGCACGACGTCGCCACCGACGACCGGGCCGCGGTACACCTCAGCGCCGACGAGTTCTACGCCCGCACCGCGTCGCTCGGCTTCGAGTACGGAGAGGTGTTCCGCTCGGTGCGTGACGTCGCCGGCGGCGAGGGCTGGGCCAGAGCGCAACTCGCCGTCCCGGCCGGGGTCGCCACCGATGTCGAGGACTTCCACTTCCATCCCGCGCTGATCGACGGCGCGTTCCAGACGCTGTTCGGCACGACAGCCGTCACCGGGGCGGACGCAGGCACCTATCTCCCGACGCGCGTGCGGCACAGCGCCGTCTACGGCAGGCCGCAACAGGACATGACGGTCCACGTGCGCGTCGTGTCGGCCGGGCGGGAGGAGATCGAGAGCGACATCACGATCGTCGACCGGCTCGGCGAGACCCTGGCGGTGCTGCACGGGTTCACGGTCCAGTCGCTCAGCGCATCCTCGGCGATGTCGACCGAGCGCATCGACCGCGGCCTCTACGAGGTGCAGTGGCAAGCACTTCCGGCGATCGCTGAGGCCGAGGAGGCCAAGGAGGCCGAGGACGGCTCGTGGCTGATCTTCGACGACACCGTCGGATTCGGCGCGGCACTCGGTCGGCAACTGCGCGCACGCGGGCACCGCGTCTGCGAGGTCATACACCAACCCGTCGACGCCCTCACCGAGGTCGACGAGGGGTACGCCGTCAACCCGCAACGGGCAGAACAGGTTCGGGAACTCCTCGCCGTGCTGGCCGCACGGGACGGCGCCCTGACCGGCGTCATCGACCTCTGGCCCGTGGACATCTACGCCGGCTCCGACGACCGGCTCGGTGTCATCACGCTGCTGCACCTGGTCAACGCGCTCGCCCAACTCGACGGGGCCAAGCCGCGCCTGCACGTGGTCACCGCCAACGCGCAACCGGCGCTGGGCACCGAGGAACTGGCGGTCGACCAGGCCACCGTGTGGGGTCTGGGCCGGGTCATCGGACACCAGGAATTCCCCGAACTGTGGGGCGGACTGGTCGACATCGACGACACCGACGACGTGGACCTGACCGCCGGACGGCTTTGCCGGCACCTACTCGGCACCGACGGCGAGGATCAGATCGCGCTGCGGGGCGACACCACGCTGGCGCCCCGCCTGCGTCCCTGCGCGACGCTGACCAAGCCGTTCCCGACCAAGCTGAGCGCCAACGCCACCTACGTCGTCACCGGCGGCACCGGAGCGCTCGGCCGCAGCGTCGCCCTCTACCTCGCCGAGCGCGGTGCGCGGCACATCACGCTGCTGAGCCGCCGGAAGATCCCCGCCCGCGCCCTGTGGCCGCATCTGCCGCAGGATGACCCGCATGCCGCGACCGTCGAGACGATCCGCCGGATCGAACGCCTCGGCGCCCAGGTGCGCTGCGCCGCCGTCGATATCACCGATGCCGAGCAGGTCGAACGCTGGCGCGACGAGTACCTGCAGGGCGGCCTGCCGCCCATCCGTGGCATCGTGCACGCCGCCGGATCGGTCGACGACCGGTTGCTGGTGAATATGACCGAGCAGGATTTCGCCACCGTGATGGCCCCCAAGGTCATCGGAACCCGGCTGTTGCACAACGCCTTCGAGAAGGCCGAGCTCGAGTTCTTCGTGATGTTCGGATCGGCAGGCTCGGTGATCGCCTCCCCCGGGCAGGGCAACTACGCCGCCGCCAACGCCTACCTCGACGCCTTCGCACACTACCGGCGGCTGCGCGGGCTGCCCGCGTTGACGATCGGCTGGGGTCCGTGGTCGGTCGGCATGGTCGAGGAGCTGAAGCTGGAACGGATCTATGCGCAGCGGGGCATCGAGCTGATCACCCCCGGCGCGGGCGTGCGGATCCTCGATCGGCTCCTCGCACAGAAGACGCCGCACGTCGTCGCGATCACCGCCGACTGGGGGCGCGCCCGCCAGTCCAGCTTCAGCGCCCACCTGCCGGCGATCTTCGGCGACCTCCAGGACACCGGCGGCGCAGGCGGGGACGCCGGAGGGGCCTCGATCATCGACATCCTGGCCGCCACCCCCGATGACGAACGGCTCGGCGTCGTGACCGAACACGTCCGTACGGTGGTGGCCAACGTGTTCGATTGCGCACCAGGCGATATCGATCCCGAGGTGATGCTCGACGACCTGGGCCTGGACTCGATGATGGCGATGGAGTTCCGGGTGCGGGTGAACAGCATGTTCTCCATCGACTTGCCGGTGCTCGAGATCCTGCGCGGTGTCAGCGTGAACTCGCTGGCGGCACGGATACTCTCCGAGCTCCGGCAGATCCACGCGGACAGCGAGGCCGAGGCCGCCGGCCATGACGCCGAGACCGCGGATCCCGCAGAAGACTTCGACCGCCTGATCGAGACGCTGTCCGACGACGAACTGCGTGCCTTGCTCGACGACCTGGAAGGGGCCGGCTAGCGGTGACCGCGGCAGATCAGGCGCCTGCCGTCCATGTCCGGGGGCTCAGCAAGTCCTACGGCCGGCTGGCCGCCGTCCGCGACGTCGACCTGGACGTCGCGTACGGCGAGATCGTCGCGATCCTGGGACCCAACGGCGCGGGCAAGTCGACGACCATCGAGATCCTCGAGGGACACCGCGCGCGGGATGCCGGGCAGGTAAGGGTGCTCGGCGAAGATCCCGGGACCGCGGATCGGCAGTGGCGGGCCAAGATCGGCATCGTGCTGCAGGAGGCCAGCGACTTCGGCGTGCTCACCGTCGCCGAGACCGTGCAGATGTTCCGGCAGTGCTACGGACGGGCCCGCGCGGCCGACGACGTGCTCGACCTCGTCGGGCTCGCGGCGACCGCAGACTCCCGGGTGCGGACCCTGTCGGGCGGCCAGCGCCGCCGGCTCGACGTCGCGCTCGGCATCATCGCCACCCCCGAACTGCTGTTCATGGACGAACCGACCACCGGCTTCGACCCGGAGGCGCGACGCCAGTTCTGGGATCTGATCAGGCTTCTCGCCGCCGACGGCACCACCATCGTGCTCACCACCCACTACCTGGAGGAGGCCGCCACGCTGGCGGACCGCGTCGCGGTCATCGCCGGGGGCCGCGTGGTCGCTGTCGACACGCCCGAACGCCTGACCGCGCAGGCGAACTCGGTGGCCACGGTGCGGTGGACAGAACACGGCGAGACCCGCATCGTGGAGACCGACCGCCCGACCGAGTTCATCCGGGCCCGGTCGGCCGACGGCACCGAGATGACCGACCTCACCGTCACCCGGCCCACGCTCGAGGACGCGTATCTGACCCTGATCGGGCAGCCGTGATGGCGACCAACCGTGTCGACCAGCCGGCACGGGCCCGGCACAGTGCCGCCCCGTCGTCGCCTGCGCTGCCCTCGGCGTTGCGCATCGGGGTGTCGCGTATCGTGCCGGAACTCAAGATGTTCTACCGGCGCCCCGAGCAGGTGGTGCTGACGTTCTCGATGCCGGCGATCATCTGCCTGCTGCTCGGATCGATCTTCTCGGCGGCGATGCCCGGCAGCGACGTCAGCACCGGAGCGGTGATCGCGGCGAGCATGCTCGCCTACGGCATCCTCTCGACGTCGTTCATCAACCTGGGCATCAGCGTCGCCGCCGACCGCGAGACCGGGGCGCTGCGCCGGTTGCGCGGCACCCCGGCGACCGCCACGTCGTACTTCGTCGGCAAGATCGCACTGGTCGCGATCGCCAGCCTCGCCGAGGCGGTCATCCTGCTCGCCGTCGGGGTGCTCGTGTTCGGTCTGCGGCTGCCGACCGGCCTGGCCGAATGGTGGACGCTGGGCTGGGTTTTCGCGCTCGGCATCACGAGCTGTTCGCTGCTGGGGGTGCTGGTCAGCAACATCGCGAACAACGCGGTGTCGGCGGCGGTGCTGACCAACGGCCCCGCGGTCGGGTTGCAGTTCGTCTCGGGCACCTATGTGCCGCTGATCATGCTCCCGGGCTGGATGCTCGTCATCGGATCGTTGTTCCCGGTGAAGTGGATGGCCCAGGGTTTCCGGTCGGTGCTGCTCCCCCCACAGATGGTCACCGCAGAGCCGGCCGGCAGCTGGGAGCACGGGCGGATCTTCCTGGTGCTGGCCGCGTGGACCGTGGTCGGTCTGCTGGCCTGCCTGCGGGTGTTCCGATGGACGGAGAAGCGCTGACATGCCGCCGCTGCTGACCATCACCTACCACTTCTTCCTGCAGATCGTGGTGATCCTGGCGACCTACCGGCTGCTGTGGCCGCTGTTCCGCCGCCTCGGCCAGGTCCAGGTGGTCGCCATCATGGTGGCCGGATTCCTGCTCGGCCCTTCGGTTCTCGGGTGGCTGTGGCCGGCCGCGCAGCACTGGCTGTTCCCCAAGACGCTGACCGTCGGCGCCGAGACCATCACGCATCCCAACCTGGTCGCCATCTACGTCGTCGGCCAGCTCGGGCTCGTGCTCTACATGTTCCTGGTCGGTTCGTCGTTCAAGCTCGACATCCTCGGCGCGCACAGCCGGCAGGCGGGCGCGACGTCGGCGGCCGGCATCGGCGTCCCGCTGGTCCTCGGCGGTGTGCTCGGCTGGTGGATGGTGGATTCCGGCGGCTACTTCACCGACAAGGTCGCGCATTGGCAGGGCGGTCTCTTCGTGGCGGCGGCCGTAGCCATCACCGCGTTCCCGATGCTGGCGTGGATCGTCTACGACTCCGGGTTGCTCAACACCCGGCTGGGCACGATGTCGCTGTCCTGCGCGGCGGTCGACGACGCCTGCTCGTGGGTGCTGCTGGCGACCGTGGTGGCGACGGCGAAGGGCAGCGTGCTCGGCGCCGTCGTGGCCGTCGGCGGCGGTCTGCTCTACCTGCTGTTCATGGTGTATCTCGGCCGGCCGCTGCTGGCGCGCCTCGAGACGTGGACGCCGCGCCGCGGCGACACCGAACGCACCGGCGGCCTGCCGATCGCGCAGCTGAGCATCATCCTGCTGGTCGTGCTGACCGCGAGCTGGTTCACCGACCTGGTCGGCATCTATTCGGTGTTCGGCGCTTTCGTGGCCGGGCTGGTGATGCCGCGCGGCGCGCTGCTCGACGCGGTCCGGGAGCGCTTCGAACCGCTGACCGCCTACCTGCTGCTGCCCGGCTTCTTCATCTACTCGGGCCTGAACACTCAGCTGACGCTGATCCTCGACGGCTCCACCCTGCTGATGGCGGCCATCGTGCTGCTGGTGTCGTTCGCCGCGAAGTTCGGCGCCGTCGGGCTGGCGGCGCGCTGGCAGGGCATGAGCTGGTACGAGGCCGGGTCGATGGGCGCACTCGCGAACGCCCGCGGCCTGATGGAGCTCATCCTGCTCAACATCGGCCTGGAGGCGGGCCTGATCTCGGGCAAGCTGTACACGATCCTGGCGGTGATGACGATCATCACGACGTTCGTCGCCACACCGCTGCAGCGACTGTTCGAGCGCCGGCTGAGGCGCACCGGGGCGCGGTTCGGCCCCAGCGGGGTGCAACCCGACCGGGAGGCGTCGCAGGCCTAGGCGGCGAGCCTGCGCTCGACCGGTGTCGGACATGTGTCAGGATCGGCGTCATGGCGCGACCACGCCGACGCCTGTCACCCGACGCGCGCCGCACCGAACTGCTGGCACTCGGCGCCGAGGTGTTCGGCCAGCGGCCGTACGACAACGTCCGCATCGACGAGATCGCCGAACGGGCCGGGGTTTCCCGCGCACTGATGTACCACTACTTCCCGGACAAGCGAGCCTTCTTCGCCGCCGTCGTGCGCGCCGAAGGTGAGCGCCTGTTCGAAGCGACCAACACACCGCCGCTGCCCGGGCAGACACTCTTCGGGCAGGTGCGCTTCGGAGTGCTGGCGTACCTGCGCTACGACGAGGAACATCCGCACCGCGCGTGGGCCGCGTCGACGGGCATCGGCCGGACGGATCCACTGCTGCGGGGCATCGAGGACATCGACAACGACCGCCAGGCCGACCGCATCCTCGGCCGGATGGCCGCCGTCATCGGCGGGCCGATGGACGACAAGGTGGAGCGGGACCTGCGCGCGACGGTGTACGGCTGGCTGGCGTTCACGTTCGAGATGTGCCGACAGCGGTTGATGGACCCGTCGCTGGACGTCGACCTCATCGCCGACCTCTGCGCGCACACCCTGATGGACGGCGTCGGCCGACTGCCGGGGATTCCGGCGGTGCTCGCCGACGCGGTCGCGGCGCCGCAGCGCTGACCCGGTCAGTCCGACGTGGTACCGCCGGAGTCCCGGAGCGCATGTCGGTTCAGGACGCCGTTGCCGCCGCCATCCCGCGTGTTGCGAAGACGGGGTGTGCGGGAGGCCCTTGAGTTCGCCCCGTCGTCTGAGCGAGTTTCGTGCGAGGCGCCATCGGTATCCGGCGAGCCCATGTTCGCGCTCTCGTCGTCGGCCGTGTCGGCCGAGCGCGCCTCGTGTGGGGAGGCATCGGAAGGATCCATCGCGTCCGGGGCCGACCGGTCGGGCTCGGTGAGGGCGCTGCTGCCGTCGTGCGAATCGACCTGTGCGGGCTGCCCTTCCGGATCCTCTATCGGTGTCGCAGCCTCGGCGTCGGCAGTGGTGGGGTGCCCGACGATGCGGTCGAACCATCGCGGCCGCTGTGCTTTGTGCGGCGCGGCCGGATCGAGAGCTGGGAGCAGACGGGCAAGGGCATCCCGAACAGGGTGCGGCCGCCCGGCCGACGGAGCGGCTGACTCGTCGACCGTGCCCGCGATGCCGTCTTGCGTCGGATCTGCCGTCTGGTCGGCGGTGAAAGGCAGAGGCGGTAGCGGTGGCAGCCAGAAGTTCCATTCGTCTCGGCCGAATTGCACGAGAGCGTTCCAGCTGTCCCGCGCCACGTTGGCCAGACCCTCGCCAAAGGGGAGCGGGCCCCACAGCCAATTGGCCGAATTGACCACAAGACTCTCGACGATGCGTTCGCCGAAGTTGTAGAAGATCATGATCTGTGGCGCCAGCCAACCCACCCACGGCACCCAACCGACGACGTAGGTCCCCAGTTCGAATCCGTAACGAACCCAGGGCTCGATGGCGTGATAGGTGTTGATGATCGCGTCTTCGAACTCGAAGGCAGTGACCACCGGCGGCGGGATAGTGGGTGGCGTCGGAAACGTCGGCCGGCGCGTGCTCGGCGCAGGGGTAGCCTCATTCAGCTGCTGTGGCAGGGTGACGGCGCGGGCACTCAACTCGTGAAGCTGCTGTTGCAGTGCCAGGGGAAGGTAGGCGGCGGTGAGGTCGACCGCAGGCACCGTTCGCTGTGGCGGTGGATTAGACGGTGGAACGATCGTCACCGCACCGACGAGCGCCGCCGCAACGCCGAAGGTCGTCAACGTCCTGCCGGCGCATGCGATCCGAGCTCGCGCATTCTTGTTCGATGACTTCATCCCGGACCACCCTCGATCATCGAACACTGTTCCCCGCACGGGAGATTCTAGTCCGGTACGCCTTCGCGGAACGGCAAAACGCGGCAGCCGACGGGGCTCCGAGTCAGCGGTCCGGGGAGGTGTGACGCCGGTGCAGGAGGGTCTGCCAGTGAACCTGGATGACAGCGAAGAGGAAGGCCGTGCTGATCCCGAACAGGAGCCCACCGTTGACGGCTTCCAGCGCACTGAGCATTGGCCACCGCGACGCGCGCGGCACGGCCAAGGTTTCGGACGTCGTCATGGCTGCCAGCGAGTACGTGGACGCATCGGTGAACGAATCGAAAATGCCGAGCCATCGGTATGCCACCGCCCAGATGACGCCCTCGACTCCGTGAAGGGCAGCCAGAAGCACGGCGATGGTCCCTATGTGGATGATCACGATCGGGATTGCTTTCCGCCGAGTGGGCGCCAGAGCGCCCGAACGGCCGGCCACTCTCTTCTCGAGTCCCAGTGCCATCCCGACCACCGCCGTCGTGTGGATCGCTATCGTCAGCACGATGAGCGACAGCCCCAGGCTCCAGCTCGCCAAGTCCACGTGTCCTCCCTACCATCTGTCAGGCTCTCTGGTGCCCTCATTTCCCCTTGTTCGGGGCGCCGGTAATCTCCGCCTCGACCGGGTACTCAGCGAGCGATCGTGGTGGTGGGTAGGCGACGGTTTCAGCGACAGCGGCGACTTCTGGGGAGTTGGTCATGGGCGGTTACGGTATGGCGGGTCTGTGGATCCTGCTGGCAGGATCCCTCGTAGTTTCGATCCTGATCGCGACCGGCGCCGTTCTGATCGCCAACCGGACGCTGCCCAAAACCGTTAACGAGGGCCATAATTCGGCGCTCTCTCCTTTTCTGACCTGTGTGAGTTTGGTCTACGGTGCCCTGCTGGGCTTCACCATCGTTGTCGCATGGGAGCAGTTCTCTTCCGCGGAGACGAACGTCTCCAACGAGGCGTCGACCATCGTCACCATGTACCGGCAGACCGTCGCCATGCCGCTGTCCGAGCAGGCGCAGATGCGGACCCTGCTGCGGAAGTATGCGCATGCTGTCGAGGGCCCCGAGTGGCGGAATTCTCTGAGCGCCGGCATGGGAACAGAGACGGCGCGCGATGCCCTCAATGAGATGTACACCGTTCTCGGCGATCAGGATTCCAGCGTCGCAACGAATCCCATCACTCAGAAGTTCTTGGACCAACTCACCACCTTGGCCTCACAGCGGAATCAGCGAATTCTCGACGCCACCCCGCGGATCCCGGGGCTGCTGTGGACCGGTCTGCTGTTCGGCGGCGTCGTCCTACTGGGCATCGGCGGCTTCATGCGCCTGGGTAGTGCACGTGCGCATCTGTTCCTGCTGGGTGCGGTCGCCGTCCTACTGGGTCTGCTTCTCTTCGTCGTCTTCTGGCTGGATCATCCATTCGGCAACGAACTGGGCGTCACATCCGCGCCGTTCGAGCAATCGCTGAATGTGTTCGATTCCATCGATCGCGGAACATAGGGTGCAGGCCCCACACCTGGGCCCGTTACTCGCCGTCAGAATTCGATGATGCCTTTGTCCGCCGAGCGCTTCTCTCTTCGTTCCTTTGCTTCTTTCCCACTCGCTCCACCGTGGCCTTGCGTGCCGGCCTGACAGAATCGGCCCGTGCCGTCGACTCCGAGTCACCGCGCTGACGTACGGTCGAGGCGCCACCGATGCGGATGTTGTTGATCGCGATGCCGGGACCGGACTTGGTCACGGATCGACCGTCCTGAAAGAGGGTGCCGGCCAAGGCGAACGGACCCGGTCCCGCCTTCACGGTGTTGTCCGAACCGAGGACGTTGAAGCCCGCGTTGAAGCTGCCGGGGCCGCCGGCGTCCACTGTGTTGCCACCCCCGCCGACGTTGTAGACGAAGTTGAAGCGACTGTTGACACCGCCGGCGGACAACTCATTGTCACTGCCGCCGGCGTTCCTTGCTCTGTTGAACAATCCGCCTGCCACGTCCACCTGGTTGTCGGTGCCGATGATGTTGCTCGCCAGGTTGCGATTGCCGCCGACGATCGTCAGTTGGTTGCGGTCGCCGAATCGATTCCGCGCGAAGTTCGCGTACCCGCCGTCAATTTGGACCGGGTTGTCGTTGCCGAAGAAGTTCTTCGCCAGATTGTAGGTCCCGCCCGTCTGGATGACGTCGTTCCCATTGCCGAACGCGTTCTGCGCCGCGTTGCCGTAGCCCCCTGTCGTCGACACCACGTTGTTGCTGCCGAAGATGCTGCGCGAGTGGTTGAACCTGCTGCCCTGTGTCGTGACCGCGTTGTCCCTGCCGCCGTAGTTGCCAGCGCGATTCCACAGGCCGCCGGCCTGCACCGTGACGCTGTTGCCGCTGCCGAACCAATTGGTGGCGATGGTCAGCACTGATCCCGATCCCCCGGCCACCACGTGGTTGTCGTCGCCGAAGAGGCTGAGACCGAGTCCGCCGAGACCACGGGCCTCGGCAGAGGAATTCCTGCCGACTGCGCTGGCCAGCGTAAAAGCGTCACTGGTGGT
Organism: Mycolicibacterium chubuense; assembly: GCF_001044255.1. GTDB lineage: Bacteria > Actinomycetota > Actinomycetes > Mycobacteriales > Mycobacteriaceae > Mycobacterium > Mycobacterium chubuense. Next base: position 31,652 of record NZ_JYNX01000012.1, on the reverse strand, counting down.
GGCGGAGGCACTGTCGCCGATGGCGAACGAGGCGCCGAAGAACCCCTCGGCGTGGGCTTCCGCTCCTTGCCCGAGCGCAAACGCGACCCCGAACAGCGTGCTGCTGCAACTGGCGCTGTTGCCGATGCCGAAGGCCGATAAACATGTCGCTTCGGCCGGAGGCGCGGACCAAAGACCGGCGCCTGCAATGAATCCACCCGACACGGTGGCCGCGACGAGGGCGGCCATTCCGCGTTGCTTCGACGTACAACTAGTGGCCATGTTGCTCTCTCGTTCATCCGTCGGTGTGAAGTGGCCATGCTCTTGCCGCGCCGGTCTGCACGCAGTCGGAGAACACGGCTGGGTCCGCCCTCGACCCTGAGACACATCGCTTGATCGCTCTGGGCAATACCGTCAGCGTCAATGCTCGAGGGACGGAGCTCTTTCGCGCGGTCTCCGCTCAACCGCAACGGTTGCGGAAGTCGACCGCGGGCTGCCGGATACCCTGCAGCTCGGCCTGCACCTGTGGGTTGGCGGTCGCGTAGTCGGACAGCGCCGCCTGGCGGTCCTCCTTCGGCACATCCTTGAGGGACGTGAAAAAGTCGTTGACCTGAGGGTGCGTGAACAGGTAGGCCGACGTCGCAGCGGTGATGCCGGACATGATGCCCGCGAGATCTGCTGCCGTGCAGTTGGGTTGCGCCTGCGCGGGCACCGCGCTGCCGGCCATGACGGCAGCGACCCCGAGTGCTGCCGCCAACAGCCTTCGCGCGGTGATGAATTGCATGACCACTGTCTTCTCCTCGATCGTCACTGTTGTCGTCAACGTCGTCCCCCACGGCCGCCGCCCCCACGGCCGCCGCCGCCACCGCCGGGCCGGTTTCCAGGCCTGCCTGGCGCCCCGATACCGACTCCGGGATCCCAATCCATGTTGATGTCCCACGTGACGCCGTCGTTGCAATACCAGTCGTACGAGCACGGATAGGGCACGTACGGCCCCGATCCCGTGCCGGGACCCGCGCCGTTGTCGGCACCGCGAACATCACCTTGTGAGCACACCGTGGTGCCCCCAGAGCTCACACAGTCGGCACTGGCGGGCGGTGCGGCTTCGACCAGGGCGACGATCAGAATCCCCGAGGCGAAAACGTAGGCTGATCGCATCGTCAACAGTCCCCGCTTGTGGTCGCGCGTGGTCGAACGACCATGCTCATGCCGAGCATAGGGACCCTGATCGGCCCGGGGCATCCCCCGAATCGGGTGATGCTGGCCTGCAGGAGGTTCAGCGCCGGCCACCGCCACCACCGCCGATACCGCCGCCTCCGCCGGGCCGGTTGCCTGGCGTTCCCGGCCGTCCGACATCGGGCCGGGGCAGGCTGTTGTCAGGCCTCGGCGGCGGCGGCGCGTCGATGTCTATCCCCAGGTCCCATGTCGAACCGTCGTAGCAGTACCAGTCCAGATCGCAGGGGTACGGCACAGCAGGTCCGGAGGTGTTGCCGTTCTCCTGATCGCAGACGGTGATACCGCTGCTTTTCACGCATCCAGCCACGGCGAGGGGTGCGGTCGCCACCGAGTTCCATGCCGCTGATGACGCCAGAAGGACTGAGCCGACAACAACTTCGACGATTCTCATCACTGCCCCGCTTCCTCGGTGAGCGCATGGTCAACCGACCACGGCACCCCGGTGAGGTGAGGATAGGAGCGCGTCCTGAGACCCGGCATCCCCCACAACGGGTGAAATGTCGAATCTCAACGCGAACGGTCCGCCCCCGGAGTAATCTGCCAATCGCCTGGGGTCAGCGCAGCGCCGGCCTTCCCTTGCGCCGCACTCTGGTGCTGACCCCAGGCCTCGCCGGCCGGCTGGCCGCGTCCCCCGAATCGGGGGGCGACTTCCTTCGCGTTCTGGTCGTAGTGTCGTTGAGAGGCAACTGCAAGGGGGCGCCATGGCCGTACACGACGAGGACTGGTCCCGCCCAGCGGCACAGGCGATTCCCCCAGAGGGCTATTTCGAGCTCGAGCGCGGACGGTACGGGCCGACATACCCGCGGACGCCCGCCTGCTACGGATTCTCGATCATCGCGAAGGTCAAAGAGGGTCGCGAAGAGGCGGTCCGCGCCTACGGCAAGCAGATCGAGGAAGCGGTCGCCGGCAGCCCCGACGTCCTCGCCCCGCTCCGGCTGCACTACCTGCGCTGGGTGCTGTTCGACGTCGGCTCCGGGCTGCACTTCCAGTACCAGGGAATCTTCGACACCGATTTCGACAAGTACACCGAGGACGCTGTCCGACTGTTCAGTGAAACCGGCATCACGACCGTCTTCACGAATCTCGAGGGCTTTCCCGATGACTGGAAGACCAATCCCGAGGCGTTCATCGCGTTCGTCCGCGACCACCAATGCCCGAGCTTCCTCGAATACGGCGAATACCCCTACGTCACCGCCGAAGAGATCAAGAAGGCGCTCCGGCTGAAGTCGGCCTTCTCCGACATGCTCGACCAGATGCAGTGACACTCGAGCTCGACGATATTCAGCACATCCTGCTGACGCGCACGCCGGCCATGACCGGGCGCTACGAGTTCCTCACCTTCGACACCCCGCAGGCGGGTCGGGCGTGGCTGTCGGAACTGCTCGACGTCGTGCAGTCGGCAGCGGACGTGGGCGAGACGATGGACAGCTCTCGCCGGTGGGTGACGCTCGCGTTCACCTGGACGGGATTGCGGGCGCTGGGCGTGCCGGACCAGGCGCTCGCAACGTTTCCCGACGAGTTCCGCGAAGGGATGGCGTCGCGGGCCGACATCCTCGGTGACACCGGCCCGAATCACCCGAGCAATTGGATCGGTGGTCTCGCCGGTGACGACGTCCATGCAATCGCCATCCTGTTCGCGCGCGACGACGCCGAGCATCGCCGGTGTGTCGGCGAGCATGACGCGCTGGTCGCGCGCTGCGACGGCGTGCGCACGCTGTCGTATCTCGATCTCAATGCCACCCCGCCGTTCAACTATGCGCACGACCACTTCGGCTTTCGCGACCGGCTGTCGCAACCGGCGATCAAGGGTTCCGGCGAGCCACCCACCCCCGGCTCCGGCGATGCCCTGGAACCCGGCGAGTTCATCCTCGGCTATCCCGACGAATACGGTCCGCCCACCGACCTTCCCCAGCCCGAGATCCTCTCTCGCAATGGAAGTTACATGGCGTACCGTCGCCTGCAGGAACACGTCGGCGCGTTCCGCGGCTATCTGGCCGACCACGCCGGCACACCTGCGGAGCAGGAATTGCTCGCCGCGAAGTTCATGGGCCGCTGGCGCAGCGGCGCGCCCCTGGTGCTGGCGCCCGACGGGGACGACCCAGACCTCGGCGCTGATCCCCTGCGCAACAACAACTTCGGCTACAGGGACATGGATCCGTTCGGTTACGCCTGCCCCCTGGGGTCGCACGCCCGACGCCTGAATCCGCGCGACACCGCCCCGAACATGAACCGGCGACGGATGATCCGCCGCGGCGCCACCTATGGCGCCGCACTGCCCGACGGCGCCCCCGAAGACGGCGTCGACCGCGGTATCGCCGCGTTCATCATCTGCGCGAGTCTGGTCCGACAGTTCGAGTTCGCCCAGAACGTGTGGATCAACGACAAGACCTTCCACGAACTGGGCAACGAACACGATCCCATCTGCGGAACGCAGGACGGAACGCTGGACTTCACCGTGCCCAAACGGCCGATCCGGAAGGTGCACAGGGGTATTCCGGCGTTCACCACCCTGACCGGCGGGGCCTACTTCTTCCTGCCGGGCATCGGCGCACTGCGCTATCTGGCGGGCCTCGGGAAGGGGGGCCGACCATGAGTTCCTCGTCGGCACGCACGTACAACCAAACCCACGTCGCCCGCCCCGCGACCGGGGGGCGCCGCGTCAGTATCTATTGGACGTGGAGCTATCCCGCTGAGGCCCAACGCGACCCGGCGGCGATGGCGAACCGATTCTCGACGATCACTGAGGTGCGCAACGTCATCTACCCGGCCTACGAGACGCCGGAGTTCGACGCGGCGAATTTTCTGCAGGGCATCGCCGGGACGCTCGAGTTGTTCCACCGCTCCGCGCTGTCGTTCCAGAACCTCGCGGGTGACGCGACCGGGCACCCGGTGGCCGTGTTCCAGCGCGTCGACCAAGCCGGCTATCACCAGCCGATCGACGAACGCATCCTGGCCGACACCGACACGCTGATGGTGTTCGGACTCGACCACCTCATCTCGGGGTTGGACGTGACGTCCACGGAAGTCGAGGCCATCCAGGAGTGGCTCCGTCGCGAGGGGACGTGCCTGCTTCTCGCGCCCCACCACGACGTCGGTTTCACCGACGACCTCGCCCAGCGTCAAATGGAGTACGAGCACCACGGCGATCGACTGGTCCCTCGACAACAACGCTTCAGCCAGTACACCCGGTCGTTGATGCGGGCACTCGACGTTCCGGTGCACAACACGTGGGGTCTGCGACCCGCAGTCATCGACGGCACTGCAGAGATCGCCCCGCTGACCACCTTTCGCGATCTGGACGACCGCGGTCTCCTGCGCGACGTGCCGACGCTGAGTTTCCACCAGCATCTGCCGCACTACGAGCTCACGGCCGCCGCGGACTCCACCCTGCGCGTGCTGGCGCGCCAACGCGTCGACCCCACCCGGCCGCATCCGTTCACCGCCGCCGGGAACACCGAGTTCAACGCGATGATCTGGATGCCCCCGACCGGCGACCGCGCGGGGGACATCGTGCTGGTCGACTCGACACACTTCACCACGCTGTTCGGCGGCACCGACAGTCTGCGCCAGCTGTGGCACAACCTCGTGACCATGCCCTGATCGCGGCCGGCTATCCGCTGAGGAGCCCGATCCGTCGTGCCTCGTCCACGGCGGCGGCGCGTGTGGACACCCCGAGCTTGCGGTAGACCGACGTCGCCTGACTCTTGGCGGTCTCGCGACCGATCATCAGGTCGTCGGCGATCTGCTGCAGGGAAAAGTGGGTGGCCAACAGAGGCAGGAGCCGCAACTCCGCGGCCGTCAGGGGGTGAGCGTTGCCCGCCACCATGGCGCGCACCCGGTCGACGCGAGCGGATAGCGCGATGGCCCCGGGTTCGCGTCGACGGGCCCGCTCGGCGGCGTGGAGATGGACGGCGAGCAGATCCCGGTCGCCCAAGACCGCATCGGTCCACGCCAGCAGACCGTAGCCGAGCAGCGCCGTGCGCGCCGCCAGCCGCCCCAGCCGGTCGAGGAGGTGCTCGGTCACCTCGACAGACTCGTGTGCCGTCGAGACGTCGCCGGTCCGCGCCGCCATCACCGCGCTCACCGCGTAGACGACCACCATCGGGACGACGTCACACAGGTCGTATTTGTCGACGAGAGTCCTTGCGGCGTCGCTCCGTTCGATGGCCCCGGCGTCGTCACCCGCCGCCAGATCGAGCAGTGCCAGATGCGCCAGGGCGGCGGCCTGGAAGCCCGGCAGATCGTCGGTCACCGGTAAGGCCGATTCCAGAAGCAGCCGAGCCTGCGGGGTCTGACCGCGCATCGATTCTGCGGCGCCTTTCATCACCGTCGCCGCCCCCCACCACGGATTGACGAGGCTGTCTCCGGCGGCGCGGACGACGTCGGCGCAGTGCAGCACCTCCTCGATGCCGCCGACTCCGATCAGTGAACCGACCAGCGCCGCAGCGACTTTCACCGAGGGGGTACCGTCGGCGAGCGGAGCTCCACGATCCGCGTGATGAGCCAGCATCAGCGACCGATGGATCGCGTCGGCATCGCCGGTGGTGACGCCCAGCCACGCGCGGGCCAGCGCCGCGTCGGGATACTCGGCGAAGACCCTGGGCTCGAGCAGCGCCAAGCGCCGCGCGAGCACACCGGCGCGGCCGTCGAATCCGAGACGGACCGCGTCGCGGCCCACCAGTGCGGCCGCCCGGGGTTCGTCACCGGCAGCGAGCGCAAGCTGCAGGGCGCCATCGATGTCTTCTTCGCGTTCCAGCAGATCGGCTCCTCGGATCGCCAACTCGCGGAACCGGTGCGGAGCAATCGTCCGCAACCGCTGACGCAGCACGTCGGCGAAGAGGCGGTGATAGCGGAACCAGATACCGTGCTGGTCCAGCACGACGAGAAACGGGTTGCCCGCGTCGGCGAGCGCGTCGATCATCCGCGCGGAGTCGTCGCGGCCGAGCATCGCGTCCAGCTGGGCTGCGGTGAAGCGTTCCAGCACAGACGATTCGAGAAGGAACCTCGCCGTCGCGGGTTCGATCAGGTCGAGCACCTCCTCCACGAGGTAGTCGGCCAGTGGCCCGCGTCTGCCGCCGAGGGATTCGACCGACGCGCCGCCTCGAAGGGCCATGGCCGTCAACATGATTCCGGCCGGCCATCCCTCGCAGAGCTCGACCACCGCCGGGATGGCACGAGCCCGGCGATCGAGGCCGCTCACCGACACGAGCAGCGCCGCCGCCTCCTCGTCGGAGAACTGCAGTGCCGACGCGTCGATCTCCACGACCTCCTCCATCAATCGGCGCCGGGCGAGCTCGATGCGAAGCTGGTGGCGCCCGACCACTGCGATTGCCGTATGCGCCGGCGCAGTGAAGATGACTGCGTGCAGAGCGGCGACGGCGTCGGCCGCACTCAGGTGATGGGCGTCGTCGATGACCAGCACCAGGGGTCCGGTGGCCTCGAGAGCTGCACTCAGCGCGGGCAGCAGATGGGTGAGGGGGTCGCGACCCGGGCCGCGCAGGTAGGTCAGGACGGCGCAGTCGACAGGACGTACCGCCGCGACGGCGCTCGCGATGTGCAGGAGCAGGTGCGCGGGATCCTCGTCGAGATGGTCGACACGGACCCAGGCGAACGGTCGGGGATCGGCGTCGTCCCACAGCGCCACCGCGGTCGTCTTGCCGTAGCCGGCCGGAGCCGTCACCGTGACCAGGTGCGCGTCGCCGCGGGCGGCGAGCTGATCCACGAGGTCGGCGCGCGGCAGGGCGGTGTCGACGATCCGTGGACGCCCCACGGTGGCCGTCGGCACGTACGCCCGCCAATCCCCCGCAACCACGGCGTCATCGTAGGCGGCTTCGCCTCGTTGTCACTGGTGAACAAACGTATTGACCATGCTGTCAGGCGTCGTCGGCACCATGGATCACGTCTTCTCGGAGGCCGACCCACCGTCTTCCGCCCCCTGCTGTTGGTGTGACGCCCGTCACATGGGGAATGGATGCGACGACCACACGGCTTGCCGAGGGAAACGCCGACGACGGGATGGACACATGAGCACAGCTACCGACAGCGCACCGGACACCACCGGACGACCACTGAACGGCCGCCGGGCACTGGTCACCGGCGGCGCGAGGGGAATCGGCGCGCAGATCGTGCGTCGCCTGGCCGCGGACGGCGCCGCGGTGGCGTTCACGTATCAGTCGTCGGCTGAGGCCGCCGACAAACTGGCCACAGAAGCCGCCGCGTCGGGACCGACCGTCGTGGCGCTGCAGGCCGACAGCCGCGACGCCGACGCGATCGCAGCCGCGGTGGCCGAGACCGTCGAGCGGCTGGGCGGCCTGGACATCCTGGTCAACAATGCGGGCGTGGCGTCCGGCGCGGTCATCGAGGACTTCACCCTCGAGGAGTTCGACCGCCTGGTCGCGGTGAACGTGCGCGGAGTCTTCGCCGCCACCAAGGCCGCGGTTCCGCACCTCGCCACGACCGACGGTGGCCGGATCATCAACATCGGCAGTGTCAACGCCGACCGCGTGCCCACACCGGGCTTCTCGGTCTACGCGATGACCAAGGCCGCCGTGGCGGGCCTGACCCGCGGTCTCGCCCGGGAACTCGGACCTCGCGGCGTCACCGTCAACAACGTGCAGCCGGGCCCGATCGCCACCGACATGAATCCCGACGAGGGCGACTTCGCCGATCAGCTCCGGCCGATGCTGGCGACCGGGAGCTACGGCCAGCCCGCCGACGTGGCCAACGCCGTGGCATTCCTCGCCCGACGGGACACGGGATACATCACCGGGTCCACGCTCAACGTCGACGGCGGCTTCACCCTCTGAGGGCGCGGACGCCGGTGTTGTCGGTGGACCTTGGCACCATGGACACGTGCCCCTGAACACCGATCCGCTCTCCCGCTTCAGCGCGTTGACGCGCGAGTGGTTCGCGGGCACGTTCGTCGAGCCCACGCCGGCCCAGGCCCAGGCCTGGAACGCCATCGCCGACGGGGACAACACGCTGGTCATCGCCCCGACTGGATCCGGGAAGACCCTCGCGGCCTTCCTGTGGGCGATCGACGGTCTGGCCAGGTCCCCGGCGTCCGAGCCGGCCACCCGGGTCCTGTACGTATCCCCGCTCAAGGCGCTGGCCGTCGACGTCGAACGGAACCTGCGCACGCCGCTGACCGGGATCTCGCGCATCGCCGAACGCGGCGGTCAGGAGCCGCCCAAGATCAGCGTCGGCGTCCGCTCCGGGGACACCACGCCCGCCAAGCGCCGCGAGCTGATCACCAAACCGCCCGACATCCTGATCACCACGCCGGAGTCGCTGTTCCTGATGCTGACCTCCGCCGCGCGGGAGACGCTGGCCGGCGTGCAGACCGTCATCGTCGACGAGGTGCACGCGGTGGCGGGCACCAAGCGCGGCGCCCATCTGGCGGTGTCGCTGGGGCGGCTGGACGCCATGCTCGAGCGGCCCGCGCAGCGCATCGGGCTCTCGGCGACGGTGCGTCCCCCCGAGGAAGTGGCCCGCTTCCTGTCCGGAGCCGCGCCGACGACGATCGTGGCGCCGCCCGCGGCGAAGACGTTCGACCTGACCGTGCAGGTCCCGGTGCCGGACATGGCCAACCTGGAGAACAACTCGATCTGGCCCGACGTCGAGGAACGCATCGTCGACCTGATCGAGGCACACAACAGCTCGATCGTGTTCACCAACTCGCGCCGGCTGGCCGAGCGGCTGACCGCCCGCCTCAACGAGATCCACGCCGAACGCAACGGCATCGAACTGGGCGGGCCGAACCCGGGCGTGGCCGGCGGTGCGCCCGCGCATCTGATGGGCAGCGGGCAGTCCTACGGCGCCGAGCCGCTGCTGGCCCGGGCCCACCACGGCTCGGTCAGCAAGGAGGCCCGCGCCGACGTCGAGGACGCGCTCAAGAGCGGCCGGCTCAAGGCCGTCGTCGCGACGTCCAGCCTCGAGCTCGGCATCGACATGGGCGCGGTCGATCTGGTGATCCAGGTCGAGACGCCGCCGTCGGTGGCCAGCGGGCTACAGCGCATCGGTCGGGCCGGCCACCAGGTCGGCGAGATCAGCCAGGGCGTGCTGTTCCCCAAACACCGCACCGACCTGATCGGTTGCGCGGTCAGTGTGCAACGCATGCTGGGCGGTCAGATCGAGACGATGAGAGTGCCGGCCAACCCGCTCGATGTGCTGGCCCAGCACACCGTGGCCGCCTGCGCGCTGGAGCCGATCAACGCCGAGTCGTGGTTCGACACCGTACGGCGCAGCGCACCGTTCGCGACGTTGCCGCGCAGCGCGTTCGAGGCGACGCTCGACCTGCTGTCCGGGAAGTACCCGTCGACCGAATTCGCCGAGCTGCGACCCCGCATCGTCTACGACCGCGACGCGGGAACCCTCACCGCACGGCCCGGCGCGCAGCGGCTCGCGGTCACCTCCGGGGGCGCCATCCCCGACCGCGGACTCTTCACCGTGTTCCTCGCCTCCAGCGCGGACTCCGAAAAGCCCTCGCGGGTCGGCGAACTCGACGAGGAGATGGTCTACGAATCCCGCCCCGGTGACGTCATCTCACTCGGCGCGACCAGCTGGCGGATCACCGAGATCACTCACGACCGGGTGCTCGTCATCCCCGCCCCCGGTGAACCCGCCCGGCTGCCGTTCTGGCGCGGTGACGGCGTCGGCAGGCCCGCCGAACTGGGTGCGGCGATCGGCGCCTTCACCGGCGAACTGGCCCGCCTGGATCGCGGCGCCTTCGAGACACGTTGTCAGAGCGTGGGATTCGACGCGTTCGCCACCGACAACCTGTGGCAGCTCATCGACGAGCAGCGCAATGCGACGTCGGCGGTGCCGTCGGACACCACGCTCGTGGTGGAGCGGTTCCGCGATGAGCTCGGCGACTGGCGGATCATCCTGCACTCCCCCTACGGCCTGCGGGTGCACGGCCCGCTGGCTCTCGCGGTGGGCAAGCGGCTCTATGAGCGGTTCGGCATCGACGAGAAGCCCACCGCCTCCGACGACGGGATCATCGTCCGGCTGCCCGACACCGACGACACCGCCCCGGGCGCTGACATCTTCGTGTTCGACCCCGACGAGATCGAACCCTTGGTCACCACCGAGGTCAGCTCATCGGCGCTGTTCGCCTCCCGGTTCCGGGAATGCGCCGCCCGGGCGCTGCTGCTGCCCCGCCGCCACCCCGGCAAGCGGTCCCCGCTGTGGCACCAGCGTCAGCGCGCTGCGCAACTTCTCGACGTGGCCCGCAACTATCCCGACTTCCCCGTCGTCCTCGAGGCCGTGCGCGAGTGCCTGCAGGACGTCTACGACGTGCCGATGCTCACCGATCTGATGGCCCGCATCGCGCAACGCCGAGTGCGGCTGCTGGAGGTGGAGACGCCCACCCCGTCACCGTTCGCGGCGTCCCTGCTGTTCGGCTACGTCGGCGCGTTCATGTACGAGGGTGACAGCCCGCTGGCCGAACGGCGCGCCGCTGCATTGGCATTGGATCCCACACTGCTGGCCGAGCTGCTGGGCCGCGTCGAACTGCGCGAACTGCTCGACGCCGACGTGGTGGCCAACACCACGCGGCAGCTCCAGCACCTGACGCCCGAACGAACGGTGCGCGACGCCGAAGGAGTGGCCGACCTTCTCCGCATGCTCGGTCCCCTGACGGTCGACGAGATCACCACGCGCTGCACGGCCGACGACGTCGGCGGATGGCTGGAAGGGCTGCTCACCGCCAAACGGATCGTCAGCGTGTCCTATGCCGGTCAGACCTGGTGGGCCAGCGTCGAGGACATCGGCCGGCTGCGCGACGGCGTCGGGGTCGCGGTCCCGGTGGGTGTGCCGATCGCGTTCCTCGAGCCGGTCGTCGATCCGCTGGGCGAGCTGCTGTCGCGGTACGCCCGCACGCGGGGGCCTTTCACCACCGGTGAGGCGGCGGCGCGGTTCGGGCTCGGGCTGCGGGTGGCGGCCGACGTGCTGGGCCGCCTCGCCGCGGACGGCAAGCTGGTCCGCGGCGAATTCACCGACACGCCGGTCGATTCGGGCGACCAGTGGTGCGACGCCGAGGTGCTGCGGATCCTGCGCCGGCGCTCGCTGGCGGCACTGCGCGCCCAGATCGAGCCGGTCAGCACCGCGGCGTTCGGCCGCTTCCTGCCGGCGTGGCAGCAACTGGGCAACGACAGGGTGTCCGGGGTCGACGGTCTGGCGTCGGTGATCGACCAGTTGGCGGGCGTGCCGGTGCCGGCGTCGGCGGTCGAGCCGCTGATCTTCGGTCAGCGAGTGCGCGACTATCAGCCCGGCATGCTCGACGAGCTGTTGGCGTCCGGCGAGGTGTTGTGGTCGGGCGCCGGGTCGCTGTCGTCGTCCGACGGCTGGGTCGCCTTCCATCCCGCCGACACCGCGCCGCTCTCGCTCGCTCCGCCCGGCGAACTCGACCTCACCGACACCCATCACGCCGTCCTCGGCGCACTCAGCGGCGGCGGCGCGTACTTCTTCCGCCAACTCAGCGTCGACGGGGTCAGTACCGAATCGCTCAAAGAAGCGCTGTGGCAATTGATCTGGGCCGGCTACGTCGGCGGTGACACCTTCGCCCCGGTGCGGGCGCTGTTGGCGGGCACCCGCGGCTCCGGTACTCGGCGCACCGCCGCCCCGGCGCACCGGCACCGGCGCGCGCCGCGGCTGAGCCGCTACAGCATCAGCACGGCCGGGCTGGGCGCGCACCGTGACACCGATCCGACGGTGGCGGGCCGGTGGGCCGCGCTGCCGACGGCCGAGGTCGACACCACCGTGCGGGCGTCGTACCAGGCCGACCAGCTTCTGGCCCGGCACGGGGTGCTCACCAAAGGCGCCGTCGCCGCGGAGAACATCGCCGGCGGTTTCGCGTCGATGTACAAGGTGCTGACCACGATGGAGGAAGCGGGGCGTTGTCAGCGCGGCTATTTCGTCGAATCGCTGGGCGGTGCGCAATTCGCGACCGCCAGCACGGTCGACCGGCTGCGCAGCCACGCCGACAGCATCGACGACAAACAGCAGAACCTCCGCGCGATCGCGCTGGCCGCCACCGACCCGGCCAATCCGTTCGGGGCGGCGCTGCCGTGGCCGGCCCAGGGCGAGGCCGCGCACCGGCCCGGCCGCAAGGCAGGCGCGCTGGTAGTGCTCGTCGACGGGGAATTGGCGTGGTTCGTCGAGCGCGGTGGACGGTCGCTGCTGAGCTTCACCGCTGACGCCGAAGTGCACAACGCCGCAGCGGCCGCACTGGCGGAACTGGTCACCCGGCAACGCGTGCCGGCGCTTCTCGTCGAGCGGATCGACGGTGTGCCGGTGCTCGAGAGCCGGGACTCGCTGGCGGCCGAGTCGCTGGTGCACGCCGGATTCTCCCGGACGCCGCGCGGGCTGCGGCTGCGCTGATGCCCGAAGGTGACACCGTCTTCCGCACCGCCGACAAGCTGCGCACCGCGCTGGAGGGCAAGACGCTGACGCGCTGCGACGTCCGCGTCCCCCGCTACGCCGCGGTCGACCTGAGCGGTCAGGTGGTCGACGAGGTGATCAGCCGCGGCAAGCATCTGTTCATCCGGGTCGGTGAGGCCAGCATCCACTCGCACCTGAAGATGGACGGGGCGTGGGTGATCGGCCGGGTTCGGGCGCCGGCGTACAAGATTCGCATCGTGTTGGGGACGGCCGATTCGGTGGCGTCGGGCATCGACCTCGGGGTACTCGAGGTCCTCGAGCGCGCGCATGACATGGACGCGGTCGCGCACCTGGGGCCGGACCTGCTCGGCGCGGACTGGTCGGCGGAGGCCGCGAAGACAGCGGCGGCGAATCTGATGGCCAACCCGTCGCGGCCGGTGGCCGAGGCGCTGCTCGATCAACGGGTGATGGCGGGGGTCGGCAACGTGTACGCCAACGAGATGTCGTTCGTGTTCGGATTGCGGCCCACCACACCGGTCGGCGAGCTCACCGATCCGCTGCGGGTGGTCAGTCGGGCCCAGCAGATGTTGTGGCTCAACCGGTTACGGATCAACCGCACCACCACCGGAAACACCCGGCCCGGCCAGGACGTCTGGGTGTACGGGCGCGCCGGGCTGCCGTGCCGCCGCTGCGGCACGCGCATCGAGACCGACAAGGACGGCGATCGCGTCACCTACTGGTGCCCCACCTGCCAGCGCTGACCCGCCCCCGTCCCCGTTCGCGCCGAACTTGCATTCCAGCAGAGGAAGTGCGAGTGAACCTCTGCTCCACGGCAAGCTCGTCGTGAGAGAGCCCGTGCTGTCGGTGGGCTCGCGCAGTATTCGGCCATGGAAGACATCATCATCGGCACCGAAGCTGTCAGGGACGGCGTCGTCACCCGTTACGAACTGCAGCGGTGGTACCGGCCGATCTTCGGGAACGTTCACGCACCCAAGAACCGCATGATCACGTTGCGCGACCGCATCTTTGCGGCATGGTTGTTCTCACGACGGGAAGGGATCGTCACTGGCCTCGCCGCATCGGCGCTGCATGGCTCGGCATGGGTAGATCGCGATATCGACATCGAACTGGTCTTCAAGTTCCCCCGAGCACCACGCGGGATCATTGCCCGCGACGACCGCATCCAAGCGGACGAATGGACGCGAATCGCCGGCATCCCGGTGGCGACCGCCGAGCGGACAGCGTTCGACCTCGGTCGTTTTCGACGGTACGACGCCTTGTCCCGGCTCGACGCGCTCATGCAGGTGAAGCCTTACACCGTTGACGATGTCATGCGGCTTACCGAGCGATACAAGGGCGCTCGAGGAGTAGCCAAGCTCAAAGCCGTTCTCCCCCTTGTCGACGGCGGCGCCCAGTCACCGATGGAGTCCTGGTGGCGAGAGGTTGTCATCGACTCGGGGTTCCCGAAGCCGACGACTCAGATCCCAGTCGTCGACGAGTTCGGTCGGCACGTGAGATATCTTGACTTCGGCTGGAGGGAATTCCAGGTCGCCGTGGAGTACGACGGCGACCAGCACCAGACCGATCGAACGCAGTACCTCAAAGACCGTTGGGTCATCCCCGAGCTCCGCCGGCTCCGCTGGACAGTGATCAGCGTCGTCAAAGAAGACGATCCGGTCCGGGTGATCGGAGACCTGCGCGAGGCACTGGTCGCGCGCGGGTGGCGAGGTGCGGTGCAGATCCCCCGCTACGCCTACGCATCTCCGCGGCGTCGCGCACACGGCGATGCGCCGAACTTGCATTCCGGCAGAGGAAGTGCGAGTTGAAGCCTGCTGGAATGCAAGTTCGGCGCTGAGGGAGGTCAGTTCCAGGGCATCGCGAGCTTGACGATCTTGCGCACCACCGTCGCGAATTGCCGCGGCAGCGGGCCGCTGTTGTAGGGCACGCCGTAGCGCTCGCAGATGTCGCGCACCTTCGGCGCGATCTCCGCGTGCCGGAACGCCGGGATGTCCGGGAACAGGTGGTGCTCGATCTGGAAGCTCAGGTTGCCGGAAAGAATGTGGAACAGCTTGCCGCCGGTCAGGTTCGCCGACCCGAGCACCTGGCGGAAGTACCACTGCCCCCGCGTCTCGGCCTTGGTCTCCTCGATCGAGAACTCCTGCACGTCCTCGGGGAAGTGTCCGCAGAAGATGATCATGTAGGCCCACACGTTGCGCATCAGGTTCGCGGTGAGATTGCCCGCGAACACCCACGGCGCGAACGGCCCGGCCAGCAGCGGGAAGGCCACGTAGTCCTTGAGCGTCTGCCGCTTGGTCTTGCGCCAGATGCCCTCGAGGATGTCCCGCTTGTCGGCGATGGTGATCTCACCGGCGCGGATCCGCTCGGTCTCCAACTCGTGCAGCGCGACTCCGTACTGGAACAGCACCATCAGCAGGAAGGCGTACACCGGGTTGCCCAGGAAGTAGGGCGACCACTTCTGGTCCGGGCTCATCCGCAGGATGCCGTAGCCCACGTCGCGGTCCATCCCGACGATGTTGGTGTAGGTGTGGTGCATGTAGTTGTGCGAATGGCGCCACTGCTCGGCCGGGCATGCGGTGTCCCATTCGAAGCCGCGCGACGAGATCGCCGGATCGCCCATCCAGTCGTACTGGCCGTGCATGACGTTGTGGCCGATCTCCATGTTGTCGATGATCTTCGACAGGCCCAGCATCGCGGTGCCCGCGAGCCAGAACGGCGGGAAGATGCCGCCGAACAGCAGTGCCCGGCCGCCGATCTCGAGGCCGCGCTGCGCCTTGATCATGCGACGGATGTAGGTCGCGTCGCGTTCGCCGAGGTCGGCGATGATGCTTTCCTTCAGCGCGTCGAGCTCACGGCCGAAGGCCTCGGCCTGCTCGGGGGTCAGCGTGACCGTTCGGCCGCCGACCGTCTTCGTCAGTGTCTTGGCCTGGGGGGTGGTGGTGTCCAAGGTTTCGGTCATCTCGGTTCCTCTCTCGGAGAGCGTGATGTTCTGGGTTGGGTGGTCTAGAGCGCGATGTCGACGTCACCGACCGGGGCGGACACGCAGATCTGCACGTCCTCCTCCTCGGGCGACGACACCGCACCGGTGACGACGTTGCGCACCACGCCGCTGGTCTTGCGTCGTGTGCAGGAGAAGCAGATGCCCATGCGGCAGCCGCTCTCCGGAGTCAGACCCGCATCCTCGGCCTGGTTGAGCAGCGGCCGGCCGTCGTCGGTGACAGCCATCCCGCTGTCGCTGAACGTGACCTGCCCGCCGGAGGCCTCACCCTCGAAGACCGGCGGCACGAAGCTCTCGTACTGGGCGGACGGGAACATCTCGCGGACTGCGTCCACCAGCGCAGGCGGCCCGCAGACGTACACCGCCTCGGGATCTGCGATCGGCAGGTGGTCGGCGGCGAACCGGCCGGACAGCTCCGACTCGGCCGTCTCGCGCGTGAACCCATGGCGGACAGTCACATTCGGCATCGTCGTCGCGATCTCAGCGAGTTCCCCGCGATAGCACGCCTCGTGCGCCGATCGCGCGTAGTGCACGAACGCGACCTCCCCTCGATGACCGCGTGCGCGCAGCGTCCGTAGCATGGACATCACCGGCGTGATGCCGCTGCCACCGGAGACGAACAGGATCCGCTCGGGCAGTCGCTGCGGCAGGGTGAACTCGCCGGCCACCGAGTCCAGGCCGACGATCATGCCGGGCCGGGCGTGGTCGAAGAGATAGGTGGAGACCAGTCCGCCGTCGTGGCGGCCGACGGTCAGCTCGATGTGCCGGTCGGTCTCGGCGTTGGCCGGCGAGTACGGCCGCGTGCGTCGGCGACCGTCGATCTCGACCGACAGGTTGATGTGCTGGCCGGCCCGAAAACCCGAGAACGCCCGGTTGGGTGCGAGGGTCAACGTCACGCTGCGCGGCGTGGAGCGGCGCACCGCGACGACCCGGGCGCGGGCCTGGCCGCGCGTCCAGGTCGGGTCGACCAGTTCGGTGTAGCGGTCGACGCCGTGGGGACCCGTGAGGAGATCCAGCAGCCCCGACCGCCGCACCCGCGTGGTCAACGTTTCAGTGAACATGTGTACACCATTGGACAATCGACCGCCTCGTGTCAATGGGTCCTTGCAGGTTGTGGTAGGTTTCACAGGCAGTGAACAGTCGTACGCCCAGATCACACTCTGACCGGTCCGGGAGGTCGAGCAGGTCGCGCGATTCGTCTCGGACCAGGGACAGCGAGAGATCCGGCCTGACCCGCGAGCAGCGCAAGGAAGCCACCCGGCGCGCCATCGTCGACGCCGCACTGCACCTGCTCGCCGAACGCAGCTTCACCGCGCTGAGCCTGCGCGAGGTCACCCGCGAGGCCGGGATCGTGCCCGCCGCGTTCTACCGCCACTTCGAGTCGATGGAATCGCTCGGCCTGGTGCTCATCGACGAGTCGTTCCGCAGCCTGCGCGACATGCTGCGCGGCGCACGCGCCGGCAAGCTCGATCCCAATCGGGTGATCGAATCGTCGGTCGACATCCTCATCGACGGTGTGCAGGAACGCCGCGAACACTGGTTGTTCATCGGACGGGAACGCAACAGCGGCGTCACGGTACTGCGCTACGCCATCCGCACCGAGATCCGGCTCATCACCTCCGAACTCGCGATCGACCTCGCCCGCTTCCCAGGCCTGAACACCTGGAGCGGCGAAGACCTCAACATCCTGGCCAGCGTGTTCGTCAACTCGATGATCGTGATCGCCGAATCACTCGAGGACACCACCGACCCGACGACCGTGGCCGAGATCCGGCGGATCGCCATCAAACAACTGCGAATGATCACCATCGGCGTGGCCGGCTGGCGCAGCAGCTGACCCATTCCCGGCGCCGAACCGGCGATGGATAGCGTGACGGGCATGGCGTCCGCTCTGGAAGTGACACACCCCCGGCCCGAGATCGCGGTGCTGACCCTCAACCGGCCCGACAAGCTCAACGCCCTGTCCTA
This sequence comes from Mycolicibacterium chubuense, assembly GCF_001044255.1. Classification (GTDB taxonomy): domain Bacteria; phylum Actinomycetota; class Actinomycetes; order Mycobacteriales; family Mycobacteriaceae; genus Mycobacterium; species Mycobacterium chubuense. The sequence goes on along the minus strand of NZ_JYNX01000012.1, from coordinate 14,071 downwards.
CGAACTCGTCGAAGCGCTGCACGCCGAACTCGACGCCCTCGCCGCCGACAACACCTGCCGGGTGGTGGTGCTGACCGGCGCCGGACGCGGATTCTGCTCCGGCCTGGACCTGGGCGCCCCCAGCCCCGACGAGGCCGGTGGCGGTACCGAGTTCCCCCGGTCGGGCATGCGCTGGCAGGAACGCATTGCCGACCTCACCGCGAAGATCCATCGATTGCGCCAACCGGTGATCGCGGCCGTCAACGGCGCCGCCTACGGCGGAGGGCTGGGTATCGCGGCCGCCTGCGACATCAGAGTCGCGGGCTCGTCGGCGCGGTTCTGCACCCAGTTCATCAAGCTCGGGCTGGGCGGCAGCGACATAGGGGTGAGCTACACGCTGCCCCGGATCGTCGGCGCGGGAGCGGCTTTCGACATGATCCTCACCGCCCGGGCCGTCGACGCAGACGAGGCACTGCGCCTGGGACTGGTGTCCCGGATCGCCGACTCCGCACTGGACGAGGCGCTGACGATCGCCGAGACACTCTGTCAATACGGCAAATTCGGTGTCGAATCGACCAAGCAGGTGCTGTGGGCCAACCTCGACGCAGGCAGCCTCGAGGCGGCCCTGCACCTGGAGAACCGCAGCCAGATCTTGGCGTCGACGAGCGGCGAGATGCGCGAGGCCGCGTCGAAGGTGCTGCGCAAAGCCTGACCCCCCGCCGAGACTGCACCCACGCAGGAAAAGTGCGAGACGAGGCCTGCCGGAATGCAAGTTCGGCGGAAGGGAGGACGGGCTAGCGCGGGGTGCCGCCCCCGTCGACCATGATCACCTGTCCGGTCATGTAGCTGCCCGCGTCGGACGTCAACAGCAGTGCGGCGCCGACCATTTCGTCGGCCGTGGCGAGCCGGCGCATCAGCGTCCCGCTGACCATCCCGTCGATCGCCTCCTGCGGGTTCTTGCGCATCATGTCGGTGTCGACGGGTCCGGGCGCCAGCGCGTTGACGCGGATGCCGTCGTGCACCAGCTCGGCGGCCATGGACCGGGTGAACGACATCATCGCCGCCTTCATCGACGCGTAGATCGCCAGCATCGGCGCGAAGATGAACGCCCCGATCGACACCATGTTCAGGATCGCGGCGTGCTCGCTCGCCTTCAGATGCGGGAGTGCGGCCTGCACCAGGAACACCGGGCCGCGCAGGTTCACGTCGAACGACTTCGTCAGCCCGTCGACCGTCATCTGCTCCAGCGGCTGCGCCAACGGGTTGGCGGCGTTGTTGACCAGCACGTCCAGCCCGCCGAACTCGGCGACCGTACGGTCGACGAGCGCGCCGAGATCGTCGACCTCCCCGAGATGAGTGGGGATCCCGATCGCCTCCCCACCGAGCTCCCGCAGATGTGCCGCGGCCCGCTCGCACGCGTCGGCCTTGCGGCTGGCCACCGCCACCCGGGCGCCAGCCAGCACGTAACCCTCCGCCAGGGCGAGCCCGATCCCGCGTGTGCCGCCGGTGACGATCACCGTGCGGCCGGTCATGTCGAACAGCCTGTCGAACGAGGAGCGGTCCACTAGATGCACCCGCCGACGCTGATCCGTCGCCCAACGTCGGCGCAGACCGCGACGTTCGGTGCGTACGCCACGGGAGGTGGTGGCGGCGGCGGAGGTGGCGGAGGTGGCGGGGGCGGGGCGTCAGCAGGCGGCGGCGCACCCGGCGGAGGCGGAGGCGGTGGCGGTGGCGGTGGGTAGTCCAGCACGTCGTTGAGTTCGTACAACGGATCCGAGCAGCCGCTGACGTCCAGGTGCGGGCCGCCGACCGATCCGCAGATGGCCTGCGCGGGCGGCGCCGGGACGAGCGCCGAGCCCCCACCCACGATCACGGCGGTTGCGACGAGCCAGGTGATGCGCACGCACACTCCTTCTCCCCCGCGGCGGGCCCGCGGACACGCGTCGATTGTGGCAGTCGGCGCTTCGCCCCGCGGCCGAACACGCCCGGCGGACGCAGACGAGGGCGACGACGGTCGACGGGCGGCGATTTGCCAGCAGGCGACGTCCGCGCATCGGCGCTCGGCGTCTGCACAGTACACGGGTATTGCGGCGGGGTCGGCGCTACGGCGACCTGACGTAGCGGTTACGCGACAGCTATGAGCAAAGGTCGGTTTTCCGACTTTTTCCACAGAATCCCTTGTGAGGAAGTGTTTGATGACATCAACGATTCGTCCAGCGAACTTCTTGACGATGTCGTACATTTCGGGGGTGCGCTCATCGGGCGCACAGTGTGCGTTCAGATCGCAATCGCGCGTCACTGTCCGAGGGGAGTTGCGATCTGAGCGCACACTAGGGGCCGGCAAGGGTGCGCATGCTCGCGAACCGGCGCCTGACGCCCGTCAGCGGGTCGTCGAATTCGAGGCTGTGGGCGAGCAGCTGCAGCGGCGTGGAGAAGTCGTCGGGGGCCACGTCGATGACGTCGGGATACAGCGGATCACCGGTGATCGGAATCCCGAGCGCCCCCATATGTACGCGGAGCTGGTGGGTGCGGCCCGTCCGCGGTGTCAGCCGGTACACCGGGTCGCAGCGCTCGATCACCGTCTCCGCGTTCGGCTCCCCGGGCTCCTCGACGGCCTGCAGACACCCGCGCCGTTTGACGATGCGGCTGCGCACCGTCAGTGGGAACGTAAGGCCTGCGTCGACGGGTGCGTGCGCCAGATAGGTCTTGGTCACCCGCCCGCGGGCGAACAGCGTCTGATACGCGCCGCGCACCTCGCGGCGCGCGGTGAACACCAGCACGCCCGCGGTCAGCCGGTCCAGCCGGTGCGCCGGGCTCAACTCCGGCAGCTCGAGTGAGCGGCGCAGCCGCACCAGCGCCGTCTGCGCGACGTGACCGCCGCGGGGCATCGTCGCCAAGAAGTGCGGCTTGTCGACGACGACGAGGTTCTCGTCGCGGTACAGGATCGGCACGTCGAACGGCACCGGCACCTCGTCGGGAAGATCCCGGTAGAGGTAGACGTGCGCGTCGGGCGGAAGGACCGTCGACGCCGTCACGGCCGTACCGTCAGCGCAGAGCACCTCTCCGGCAAGCACTTTGGCAGCCGCCTGCTCGCCGAAGCGGTCGGCCAGCTCGACCAGCACCGCACCGCCCCGCAACCGCACCCGCGCCGGCCCGAGCCCGTCGCGCACGGGAAGCGGTGCGGGACGCCTCACGTGAGGGGAACCGGCTCGAGAATCTCCGCGCGGGCCTCGGGCGCCGCGACGCGCAACGCGTCGGCCGACGCATCGTCTGGCTGGGTCTGCGACAGCACTTCCGCCTCCACCCGGGCGCGGTAGGTCTCCACCTCGCGATCAACGTCCTGCGGGCTCCAGCCCAGCACGGGCGCGACGATCTCGGCGACCTCGCGCGCGCAGTCGACACCGCGGTGCGGGTATTCGATCGAGATCCGCATGCGCCGCGCCAGGATGTCCTCGAGATGCAGCGCGCCCTCGGCGGCCGCCGCGTACGCCGCCTCCACCTTCAGGTAGACGGGCGCGTCGGTGATCGGCTCGAGCAGCTCGGGCCGATCGTCGGCCATCGCCAGCACCTCGTCGATCAGCGAGCCGTAGCGGTCGAGCAGGTGCCGGACCCGGTACGGGTGCAGGTCGTGATGCTTGCCCACGCTCTGCGTCTGGTTCACCAGCGCGAAGTAGCCGTCGGCGCCCATCAGCGGGACCTTCTCGGTGATCGACTTCGCCACCCGGGTCGGTACGAACTCCGCCGCAGCGTCGATCGCATCCGCGGCCATCACCCGGTAGGTGGTGTACTTGCCGCCCGCGATCGCCACCAGTCCGGGCGACGGGACCGCGACCGCGTGCTCGCGCGACAGCTTCGAGGTCTCCTCGCTCTCCCCGGCCAGCAGCGGGCGCAGCCCCGCGTAGACACCGTCGATGTCGTCGTGGGTCAGCGGGGTGGCCAGCACGGTGTTGACCGTGCGCAGGATGTAGTCGATGTCCGCCTTGGTGGCTGCGGGATGAGCCAGGTCGAGTTTCCAGTCGGTGTCAGTGGTGCCGATGATCCAGTGCGTGCCCCACGGGATCACGAACAGCACCGACTTCTCGGTGCGCAGGATGATCGCGACCTCGCTGACGATGCGGTCCCGCGGCACCACGATGTGCACGCCCTTCGAGGCGCGCACCCGGAACCGGCCCCGCTGCTTGGACAGCGCTTGGATCTCGTCGGTCCACACCCCGGTGGCGTTGACGACGACGTGCCCGCGCACTTCGGTGACGGTGCCGTCCTCGGAGTCGCGCACCCGCACACCGGTGACCCGGTCGCCTTCCCGCAGCAGCGCCACCACCTGCGTCGACGTCCGCACCACCGCCCCGTAGTGCGCCGCGGTCCGGGCCACCATCATGGTGTGCCGGGCGTCGTCGACGACGGTGTCGTAGTAGCGGATGCCGCCGATCAGCGAGCTGCGTTTCAGGCCCGGCGAGAGCCGCAGCGCACCCGCCCGCGTCAGATGTTTTTGCGCCGGAACGGATTTCGCGCCGCCGAGGCTGTCGTAGAGGAAGATGCCCGCCGCGATGTAGGGCCGTTCCCACCAGCGGTTGGTCAGCGGGAACAGGAACGGCAGCGGCTTGACCAGATGCGGCGCCAGCGTGGTCAGCGACAGCTCGCGCTCGTGCAGCGCTTCACGCACCAGACCGAACTCGAGTTGCTCGAGGTAGCGCAGTCCGCCGTGGAACATCTTGCTGCTGCGGCTCGACGTGCCCGACGCGAAGTCGCGCGCCTCCACGAGCGCGACCTTGAGCCCGCGGGTCGCGGCGTCGAGCGCCGCGCCGGCGCCGACGACGCCGCCGCCGATCACGACAACGTCGAACTGCTCAGCGCCGAGCCGCTGCCACGCTCGCGCACGCTGATCTGGGCCGAGAAACGAGTCCGGGGCCTGGTTGCTCACGCGCACCTTCCTTGTTACCGGTCAGTACGGGTCCAGCCTACGTGGCTCAGTCCAGATCGTCGTGCGCCATCAACCGGCGCGCGGCCTCGACGATCGATCCGGACAGCGACGGGTACACCGACAGCGTCTGGGCCAGGTCGGTCACCGAGATGCGGTTCTGCACCGCCAGCGCGATCGGCAGGATGAGCTCCGAGGCGATCGGCGCGACGACCACCCCGCCGATCACCACACCTGTCGCCGGGCGGCAGAAGATCTTGACGAAACCGTGCCTGAGCAGGGACATCTTGGCGCGGGCGTTGGTGTTCAGCGGGAGCATCAGCGTGCGGGCCGGGACGCTGCCGTCGTCGATCGCCGACTGCGGGATGCCGACCGCGCCGATCTCGGGGCGGGTGAACGTCGCGGACGCGACGGTCCGCAGCCGGATCGGGGAGACGCCCTCGCCGAGCGCGTGGTACATCGCGATGCGGCCCTGCATCGCCGCGACCGAGGCCAGCGGCAGCAGGCCGGTGCAGTCGCCGGCGGCGTAGACGCCTGACGCGGGTGTGCGCGACACCCGGTCGACCGGGATGTAGCCGCCCGGCTTGAGGTCGACACCGATGCGGTCGAGGCCCAGGCCCGCGGTGTTGGGCACCGAACCCACGGTCATCAGCGCATGGCTGCCCTCGACGACGCGGCCGTCGGCGATCGCGACCCGGACACCGGTGTCGGTGCGGGTCACCGAGTCGGCGCGGGCGTTCTTGACCAGCGTCACCCCGCGCTCGTTGAACACCTCCTCCAGCGCCGCCGCCGCGTCCGAGTCCTCGTGGGGAAGGATCTGATCGCGGCTCGCGACCACCGTCACCGTCACACCGAGTTCGGTGTAGGCGTTGCAGAACTCCGCACCCGTCACCCCGGAACCGACGATGATCAGGTGCTCGGGCAGCGTCTCGAGGTCGTACACCTGCCGCCACGTCAGGATCCGGTCGCCGTCGGGCACCGCGTTGGGCAGCACCCGCGGGCTGGCGCCGGTCGCGATCAGCACGATGTCGGCCTTGAGCACACCGACCTTGCCGTCGGGCGTGGTGACCTTGACGCGGTGGTGGGCCATGCCGGCGATGTCGTCGACGAGCTCACCGCGGCCGCCGATGATCGTGACGCCCTGGTTGAGCAATTGACTGCCGATGTCCGCGGACTGGGAGGCGGCCAGCGTCTTGACGCGGTTGTTGATGTCCGGCAGCGAGATCGGCGCCGCATCGATGCCGATGTCGTAGCCCAGTCCCTGCGCGCGGCGTAGTTCGGTGCGCACGCCGGTGGAGGCGATCAACGTCTTCGACGGCACACAGTCATAGAGCACGCAGGCGCCGCCCAGGCCGTCGGAGTCGACGACGGTCACCTGCGCGACGTCCCGTCCGTGAGCGGCCGCGACCAGCGCCGCCTCGTAGCCCGCCGGCCCGCCGCCGATGATCACGATCCGCGTTACCACGCCACCAACCTATTGCACAGAGATGCGTTTAAGCTTCTCGCGTGCCGCTCTACGCCGCCTACGGGTCGAACATGCATCCCGAGCAGATGCTGCAACGGGCCCCTCATTCGCCGATGGCGGGCACGGGCTGGCTGCACGGGTGGCGGCTGACGTTCGGCGGCGAGGACATCGGCTGGGAAGGCGCGCTGGCCACCATCGTCGAGGATCCCGGGTCCAAGGTGTTCGTCGTGCTCTACGACGTCACCAAGGAAGACGAGGAGAACCTCGACCGCTGGGAGGGCTCGGAGCTCGGCATCCACAAGAAGATCCGCTGCCGGGTGGAACGCACCGCGTCCGACACCGACACCGACCCCGCGTTGGCGTGGCTGTACGTGGTGGACGCCTGGGAGGGCGGAATCCCGTCGGCACGCTACCTCGGCGTGATGGCCGACGCGGCCGAAATCGCCGGAGCGCCAGCGGAATACGTGTACGACCTGCGGACGCGGCCGTCGAGCAACATCGGCCCGGGCCCGGGAGGCTAGGGGTCAGGCGCTGTTGGCGATGATGTTGACCAGCAGGCGCACCCCGACGCCGAGCGCCCTTTCGTCGAGGTCGAACGTCGGCTGGTGCAGATCCAGCTGCGGGCCCTGCCCGCTCCACACGCCCAGCCGCGCCATCGCGCCGGGCACCTCCTCCAGATACCAGGAGAAGTCCTCGCCGCCGCCGGACTGCCGGGTGTCGGCGAGCACATCCGGGCCGATCGACTCGATGGCGTGGGTGAGGATGCGCGTGGACACCTCTTCGTTGACCACCGGCGGGACGCCGCGTCGGTAGTTCACCACATGCTCGATGCCCAGCGGCGCCAGCAGTGACGAAATCGTCTCGGTGACAAGGTCTTCCATCGTCACCCAGGTCTCGCGGCTGGCCGTGCGGATGGTGCCTGCCAGCGTGCCGGACTGCGGGATCGCGTTGGCGGCCACCCCCGCGTTCACCGCACCCCACACCATCACCGTGCTGTTGCGCGGGTCGATGCGCCGCGACAGCACGCCCGGCAGGCCGGTGATCAGCGTGCCGATCCCGTAGACCAGATCGCCGGTCAGATGCGGCCGCGACGTGTGCCCGCCCGGCGAATGCAGGACCACCTCGAGCTGATCGGCCGCCGACGTGATGGGGCCCGGCTTGACCGCGACACGGCCCACCTCCAGATGCGGGTCGCAGTGCAGCGCATAGATCCGCGACACCCCCGTCAACGCGCCCGCCGCGATCGCGTCGATCGCGCCGCCGGGCATCAGTTCTTCGGCGGCCTGGAAGATCAGCCGCACCCCCACCGGCAGTTCCGGCACCGACGCCAGCGCCAGCGCGGCGCCCAATAGCACCACCGTGTGCGCGTCGTGACCGCAGGCGTGCGCGATGCCCGGCACCACCGACGCGTAGGGCGCCTCGGTCCGCTCGGCCATCGGCAACGCGTCCATGTCGGCGCGCAGCGCCACCCGCGGCCCGTCGTCAGGACCGAAATCGCACGTCAGACCCGTCCCACCGGGCAGCACCTTCGGGTTGAGCCCTGCGTCGGCCAGCACCGAGGCGACGAACTGCGTGGTCGCGAACTCCTGACGACCGAGCTCGGGATGCATGTGCAGATGCCGCCGCCACGCCACGAGGTCGTCGTAGCGGGCCGACAGGAAACGCGCCGCGGCGTGCGCCAACACACTCATGACGCCCGCCTCTGCTGCAGTTCCAGCACCCTGTCCCGCTGGGCGGCGTCACCGGCCAGCGCCACCACGGTGCGGGACAGCATGATCGCCCCCTCGATCACCGCGGCGTCGGCACTCTCCCCGGCCGCGGCGGCGGCGAACTCCGGCTGGTGGATCGACGCGCCCCCCGCGTCGATGCCGACGATCGGGTGGATACCCGGCATCACCTGCGTGACGTTGCCCATGTCTGTGCTGCCCAACGGCACTGACGCCTCGACCTCCTCGGGAACCGGGCTGCGATCGAACCGCAGCATCTCCGCCCGGACCGTCGCCGACAGCCACGGATCCGGGATCAACTCGGCGTAGGCGGGCGCGGTCTCTTCCACGGTGTGCTCGCAACCGGTGGCCACCGCCCCCGCAGCGAAACAGCCCGCGATCCGGGTTTCCAACGCGCGCAACGACTCCGAATTCGTCGCCCGCATCGTGTAACGCAGCTCCGCCGACGCCGGGATGACGTTGGCGGCCTGACCGCCGTCGGTGACGATGCCGTGGCACATCTGCCCCGGGGCGAGCTGCTGGCGCAGCAGGCCGATCGCGACCTGCGCGACGGTCACCGCGTCCGCGGCGTTGACGCCGAGATACGGCGCGACGGCGGCGTGCGCTTCGCGGCCGGTGTAGCGGATCGTCGCCTCCGACAGGGCCAGCGAGCGCGCCGCGGCGATGTCGATCGGACCGGGGTGCAGCATCACCGTCGCGGCGATGTCGTCGAACACCCCGGCGTCGAGCATCAGGACCTTGCCTCCCCCGGCCTCCTCGGCCGGGGTGCCGAGCAGCACCACCGTCAGCCCGAGGTCGTCGGCCACCTCGGCCAGCGCGAGCGCGGTGCCGACGGCCGACGCGGCGATGATGTTGTGCCCGCAGGCGTGCCCGATCCCCGGCAGCGCGTCGTACTCGGCGCAGATCCCGACGACCAGCGGCCCGCTGCCGAACTCGGCCCGGAACGCGGTGTCCAATCCGCCCGCGTTCGCCGTCACGTCGAAGCCGCGCTCGGCGACCAGGGCCTGCGTCTTGGCGCAGCTGCGGTGTTCGTCGAAGGCCAACTCGGGCTCGGCGTGCAGGGAATGCGACAACTCGAGCAACTCGCCGCTGCGCCGGCGCACCACGTCCTCGACGGTCGTCGACGCATGAGACGACGACGCGGCGGCGGTAGGCATGCAGGCAAGTATCTCACTGCCCCGACACCCCCACTAAGCTGCCGGTCGTGGAGGATCCCGGGACAGCCGCGCAGCAGGCGGCCCGGGCCCTGGCCGAACGCACCGGCGTCGACCGCCACGACGTCGCCGTCGTCCTCGGATCGGGCTGGGCACCGGCCGCCGAGCGGCTCGGGGAGCCGACCGCCGTCGTCCCGATGGCCGAGCTGCCCGGTTTCACCCCGCCCAGCGCGCAGGGCCACGGCGGCCAGGCGCTCTCCCTGCGGGTCGGCGAGCACCGGGTTCTGGTGCTGCTGGGCCGGATTCACGCCTACGAGGGCCACGACCTGCGCCACGTCGTGCATCCGGTGCGCACCGCTTGCGCCGCCGGCGTGCACACCGTGGTGCTGACCAACGCCGCCGGCGGCCTGCGCCCGGAGTTCAGTGTGGGTCAACCGGTGCTGATCAGCGACCACCTCAACCTCACCGCCCGCTCGCCGCTGGTCGGCGCACAGTTCGTCGACCTGGTGGACGCGTACGCGCCGCGGCTGCGGGCCCTCGCCCGCGAGATCGACCCGACCCTCGCCGAGGGCGTCTACGCCGGCCTGCCCGGACCGCACTACGAGACGCCCGCCGAGATCCGGATGCTGCGCACCCTCGGCGCCGATCTCGTCGGGATGTCGACCGTGCACGAGACCATCGCGGCGCGCGCGGCCGGCGCGGCGGTGCTGGGGGTGTCGCTGGTGACCAACCTGGCCGCCGGGATGACCGGGCAGCCGCTGAGCCACGACGAGGTGCTCGAGGCCGGCCGTCAGTCGGCCACGCGGATGGGTTCCCTGCTCTCGGCCGTGATCTCCCGGCTCTGATCGCCGCCGATCCGCCGGCTCGCCCACACCACGGCGCGGGCCAGCAGCGGCGCCGCGAAGAGCATCATCAGGATCCGGACCACCTGCGCGGCGATCACGAACGTCACGTTGGACCCCGTCTCCACCGCGGTCGCCAGCACCGCGTAGACGCCACCGGGACTGGTCGCGAGGTACCCCTCCAACGGCGTCAGCCCGGCGACCCGGGCCAGCAGCACGCCCAGACCCGCGGTGGCGACGCCGATCAGGACGATGAGCGTGATCGCGGCGGGCAGCAGCCGGCTGACCGCGCGCAGCGACGCCCGGGTGAACGCCAGACCCGCCTGCCAGCCGATCAGCACGTAACCGGCCTGCACCAGCAGCGTCGGCACCCACAGACCGAACGAGAACCCGCTGACCTCCAGGGCGACGGTGAGCGCGAGCGGGCCGAGCAGGCCGGCGCCCGGCAGCCGGATCAGCCGTCCGACGGTGGCGCCGACCAGCACGAGCACGACGAGTATCGCCAGGCTCAGGTACCACGGAGCCCGCCCGGGCGGCGTCACGGCGTCGGCGCTGCCGCGGGACGTGTCGGCGTGGTAGATCAGCGTGACCACGACGGGCATCGACATGGTGACCAGCCCGACCCGCAGGTATTGCACCACGGCGACGACACGGTCGTCACCGCCGAGTTCCCGGGCGATCGCCACGAGCCCGGACGCGCCGCCGGCCACGAGCGCCAGCGATCCGGTGAGCGGGGTGACGTTGCGGTGCAGGCCGAGCAGCGCGCCGGCGACGACGCTGAGCAGCAGGGTGCCGGCCGCCACGCCGACGACGACGGGCCAGTCCCCGCCCAGGGCGCCCAGCGCGTCGTGCTGCACCATCGTGCCGATGTAGACGCCGAGCACGCCCTGCGCCGCGACGCCGAGGGTGCGGGGTACGCCGGCGGGGCCCGCCGACAGCAGTGCGAACGCGATGCCGACCACCAGCGCGGCGAACAGCGCCGCCGACGGCACCCCGAGGAGCGTGAACGGGGCGGTGACCGCCACCGTCGCGGCTAGCAGTGCCGTCCACCTCAGCAATCGCGTCGTCATCAATGGCAAGTATGCTCTTGGCAAATCAAGATCTCAAACGGCGGTTTCGTGCGTGACTTGCGCGGTGATGCCAAGGTATAACTTGGTAATGGGTATCGAGGCGTCGGCGGCGACCGAACTGCGGGAGTCGATGATGGCGGTCGCCCGGCAGCTGCGGCGGCACCGTCCGGACAACGGGCTGACGCTGAGTCAGATGCAGCTTCTCGGTGAGATCAGCCGGGCGGGCATCACGACACCCGCGGAACTGGGCGTGCGGCTGGGCGTCAAGGCGCAGTCGCTGACCGATTCGCTCAACGAGCTCGAGTCGCGGGGGCTGGTGGCCCGGCGGCCAGACGCCTCCGACCGCCGCCGCCAACTCGTCGAGATCACCACCGACGGCACCACCTTGATGGAGGCCGACCGCGCCGAGCGCGACGCGTGGCTGCACACGACCATGCGGGAACGGTTGTCCACCCTCGAGTTCGATCTGCTGATGCTCGTGGCGCCCATCCTGCGCAAGCTCGCCGACCCCGATACGGGCACACTGACCTAGGTGACGTCCGACCTCCACGCGGCGGTCCGGGAGTGGCTGGCTCACGACCCGGATCCCAACGCGGCCGCCGAGCTGGCCGCCTGCACCGACACCGACCTCGCCGATCGCTTCGCCGCGCCGCTGACGTTCGGCACCGCAGGCCTGCGCGGCCCGTTGCGCGCCGGCCCCAACGGTATGAACCTCGCGGTGGTGCTGCGCGCGACGTGGGCGGTGGCGACGGTGCTGAGCCGGCGCGGACTCGGCGACGATCACGTCGTCGTCGGCTACGACGCCCGGCACCGGTCCGCGGAGTTCGGCCGTGCTTGTGCGGAAGTATTTGCTGCACAGGGCTTTCCGGTTCTCCTGATGTTCGCGCCGGTGCCCACTCCCGTGGTGGCGTTCACGGTTCGGCACACCGGCGCGGCGGCCGGCGTGCAGATCACCGCGTCGCACAATCCCGCGTCGGACAACGGCTACAAGGTGTACTTCCCGGGCGGGTTGCAGATCATCCCGCCCGTCGACGCGGAGATCGAAGCGGCCATCGCCACCGCCCCGCCCGCCGACGAGATCCCCCGCTCCCCCGTCGCGGTGTCCGGCGCCGAGCAGATCCGCGCCTACGTCGAACGAGCCGCCGGCGTACGCCGCGCCACCGGATCGGTGCGTATCGCGCTGACACCGATGCACGGAGTCGGCGGCGAGTACGCCCTCGACGCGCTCGCGCTCGCCGGTTTCGCCGACGTGCACGTGGTGGCGGCGCAATTCGCGCCCGACCCCGACTTCCCCACCGTCGCGTTTCCCAATCCCGAAGAGCCCGGCGCCACGGACGCACTCCTGGCGCTGGCGGCCGACGTCGGCGCCGACATCGCCGTCGCGCTCGATCCCGATGCCGACCGATGCGCCATCGGCGTGCCGACTGAGGCCGGCTGGCGGATGCTCTCCGGCGACGAAACCGGTTGGCTGCTGGGCGATTACCTTCTCTCGCAGGGCGATGCATCGACGGCGGTCGTGGCGAGCACGGTGGTGTCGTCGCGGATGCTGGCGAGCATCGCCGCGAGCTACGGCGCGCGGCATGTCGAGACGCTCACCGGGTTCAAGTGGCTCGCACGTGCCGACTCCGACGTGCCCGGGACGCTGGTGTACGCCTACGAGGAGGCGATCGGGCACTGCGTGGATCCGGCCGCGGTGCGCGACAAGGACGGCATCAGCGCCGCCGTCCTGGCATGCGACCTGGTGGCTGCACTGCGCGCCGAGGGACGGTCGGTGCCCGACGCGCTGGACGAGCTGGCCCGCCGCCACGGTGTGCACACCACCACCGCCGTCACCCGGCGCGTCCAATCACCCTCGGCCGCAGCAGAAGTCATGGTGAGCCTGCGCAGCGAGCCACCGACCCGACTGGCCGGCTTCTCCGTCGACGTCAGCGATCTGGCGGAGCGCACCGATGCGCTGGTGTTCACCGGCGGCGATGACACGACGTCGGTGCGGATGGTGGTGCGGCCGTCGGGTACGGAGCCGAAACTGAAGTGCTACCTGGAAGTTCGGTGCACGGGCGAGCTCGCGGCGGCACGGGAGCGGGCCGCGCGGGTGCAGTCCGCGCTCGCCGACGACGTTCGCTCGCTGGTGTAGCGCCGGGTCAGCGCGGACCGAATTGGCGGTCGCCGGCGTCGCCGAGACCTGGGACGATGTAGGCGATCTCGTTGAGACCGGAGTCGATGCTCGCAGTGAACAACCGTAGTTCGGGCGCCGCCTTCTCCAGTGCCGCAACGCCTTCGGGAGCGCAGACGACACAGATGGCGGTGACATCGACGGCGTCGCGGGCGAACAGCAGCTCCAGCGTGTGCACCATCGACCCGCCGGTGGCGAGCATCGGGTCCAGCACGATCACCGGACGTGCGCTCAGGTCGTCGGGCAGCGACTCCAGATACGGGGTGGGCTGATGCGTCTCCTCGTTGCGGGCCACCCCGACGAACCCCACCTGGGCCTCGGGGATCAGCGCGTGCGCCTGATCCACCATGCCCAGCCCCGCGCGCAGCACCGGAACCAGCAGCGGCGGGTTCGCCAGCCGTGCGCCGGCCGTCTCCGCCATCGGGGTGCGCACCGGGATGGTCTCGACGCTCAGATCGCGGGTGGCCTCGTACACCAGCATCAACGTCAGGTCGCGCAGCGCCGCACGGAAGCCGGCGTTGTCGGTCCGCTCGTCGCGCAGAGTGCTCAGCCGCGCCGCGGCCAGCGGGTGGTCGACAACGCGCACATCCATGGGGTCAGACCTTAACGGGAACCGGGCGGCGTTTCCCGGCGTCTAACCCTCTATGTTCGCCCGACTGTCCGTCGACACCGACACGGTGCGCGGCTACGGCTGCGCTGCGAGCGGCCACGCCGCCACCCTGCACGACGCCGCGTCCCGATTG
>NZ_JYNX01000011.1 GCF_001044255.1 Mycolicibacterium chubuense | reverse complement strand
ACGCCGGCATCCGCGACCGCAACGGCACGCGACCCATCGCAACACTCCTCAATCACACGGGGTGTTGCATCGACCCCTTGAAACCGCCGTTGCCTGCGATGCGATTCGCGACGGAGTGAACTCAGGACTGTCGTTCGGCTCTGCGCGGGCGAAGGCCGATAAGGCTGTGGGGTGGGCGCAACAGGACATGGGTCTATCGTTGTCGATGCCTGACGGCATGTTCTTGGTGGAGGCCGCTGAGCACCAGCTCTGCTAGCTCCTTCCCGTACGGTCCATCACTCAAGCTGGTGTCTCCTACCGAGGCACCATGGAGCCCTTGGGGGGTTCGTGACACGTAGTTCCGGTCTGCCTGCGCCCGGCTGGTATCCCGATCCTGCTGGCAGAGCCGGTCGGGCCTACTGGGACGGGCAAGCGTGGACTTCACCGCTACCGCAGCCGCCCACCGACAGACGCAAGTTCATCATCGGCGGCATCGCTGGCCTCGTCTTATTACTCATCCTCCTGGGGAACTGCGGCGGCGGTGATGATCGCTCTACTTCAACCACGTCTACGGTGACCCAGACAGTGACTTCCACTGCTCCGCCCTCGACGGTCACCGTCACCGAGACAGTGAGTGCGGAACCGCCCCCTCCGGCAGTAATTCCTGCGGAACCTGAACCGCCACTTGCTACGACAACTCCCTACGCACCACCGCCGATTGTCCCGTTGGTACCGCAGACCCCCACGAGCGCCTACTACGCCAACTGCGCCGCAGCGCGGGCAGCGGGGGCAGCACCCCTCTACGTGGGCGAACCGGGATACCGCTCGGGCCTAGACCGAGACGGCGACGGGGTGGCCTGCGAGTAGTGACCTACTCTCGGTGAGGTCAACGGCGGCGTCGGCGGCGTTCTTCTTCACCGACTCCACTCCGTTGTTGGCACTGCCTTCGTGTCGTAAGCCTCGCTGGCGGTGATGATCTCGCCGTTACCAGCGTCGAGCCGGAACCGGTACTTGCCAGCCCTGTCCTTGGTGATCTCGAACTTCCCCGCCACAGCAGACTTCCACTGGCCCTTTGCGGTCTACTCGCGCAACGCATTGGCGAGAAAGTGTTCCTCTTCCTCCGCTCTCTTGGCGGGGACGGGTCCAGCTACGGCGAGCACTCTTGGGACGGTCCTGAGTGGAACGTGACTACGAGTCGTGACCTATCGCCAGTCGTTCCAGTGCAAGGCGAGCCACTCTCGTTGGCGTGGCGACGCGGTGACTTGTAGCTGTTGACCGTGCAGAGTGAAGTACAAGCCTTGGGGCTGCAGGGAGTCGGCGACGTCAATGGTGCCGCCCTGAGTAACCGCGATCAGGCCCTGATCGAAGAGGCGATGTAGATCGCGTCGCAGCAGTAGGCCGCCGTCGATGTCGTGTCACCCGATTTCGGCATAGCTGTAGAGGTGGCAGGCTTCCAGAGCCTCGGAAGGAGCGGGTCCAGAGAACGCACACACGGACCCGTATTTGCGCACAAGTTCGGCGCGGAAGGCGGGCTGTCCGATACGGACGCTTACTTGGCGGACGGTGTGTCCGCCCCCGATCACCTGCGTTTGAGCGAGGTTGACGGGGTGAGGGCGGTGGGTCCGGCGACAGCCTCGATGGCGGATGCGAACTTGCCCCAGTCGATGCGCCGGATGCTGTTTTGCGAATAACCCGTGAGTGCCCGCAGCGCTGGGCCGGCGAGCAGATCTGCAAGATCAACCCAACCCTGCTGATGGTCGGCTTGATACACCGTTACCTCAGCCTCGTCGATGACGGGAGCCTCAAACTCGGCGTGGCAGTCATCGCAGCGGAAACGCGGTGACTTGGTCTTGCGTGCTGCAATGTTCGTCTTTGGAGCAGACTGGGCATCGGCTGAGGTGTGGTCCCTGGCCGCTGGTCGATGCTGGCCACGGTGGAAGCGCCGATGAGACTTTCCTCGTCCCAGAACACCAAACGGTCTCCGACCGCCACCTGCAGCGAGTTAGCCACGTTGCTGTCGTAGCTGTAGTGGCTTGTGGGATCATCGTCGTACTTCGTGGAGCCGCCGAGGCGTCGGTAGTCCGACTTTGTGGTCACCAGCCAGGCGCGGGTCTCTTCAGCGGTCGCAGGGGCGATGGTGAAGCCAAGCGCCTCAAACGTTTTCACGACAGTCTGCAGCCCAGCAGAGAAGTCGCTGGCCGTCCAAAACTGCCCCGTCGAATACCCATGCGCGACAACGACAATGGCGTTCGAGTCGTATTGCCGTCCGCGCTCGGCGACGCGATACAGCCTCGCCTCGGCGAAACCGTACCTGGTCAGGAACGCAGCCGCACCCAGCTCGTTTTACTCGTTCATCGCTTGAAGGACTGCGTCACGGGTGATGTCGATAAGCGCCACGAACCGAAATCTAGCGAATGTCGACGACATGGCAGGTCGGCAGGCTACAGATGGATGACGGAGTGCGGCAACCATTGAGCCTGCGGCAGTTGTCAGCCTGTCTTACTCCAGAGTAGGCCGGTAGCCGAAGGGGTCGGCCCAGGGCTGACTTACTGGCGGCCCGCTCGGGGTGCGTCAGTAATCTGCGTCATCAGCTAACTTGTGATCTTGAGCACAGCCCAGTTACTCTTTGGGCCGACGTCGGGGGGCGTCGCGCAGATAGCAATCACCGAGGGGGGGATTCATGATCTTTCGTGCACTTATTGTTGGAGCTGCTGTCGGCGCAGTTTCACTGGGTGGAGCCATTCCGGCGAACGCCGAGCCATTCCGAAATTGCACCGCCGCCCGTGATGCGGGTTATGAGGACATTCCCTCGAACTCGGAGTACTACGGCGAGCATCTCGATTCCGATCTCGACGGCATCGGCTGTGAGAGTTGATGTGGTGCGACTTGGGTTCGGCGGCGCGGTAGCTAACGCCGTCGCGCTCAGCGTGGTGGCGGTGATGCCTCTTGCCGCCCTTGTGTCACCGTCCTTGGTGGCGGCGAATCCGGCAGTCGTTACTGCGACGGTGTTGAAGGTTGTCGATGGAGACACCATCGACATCCGTGATGACGTTCGCGGGCGATTGCGTGTCCGCCTGCTTGGGATCGACACACCGGAAACTAAGAAACCGGGGTACACCGTCGGCTGCTGGGGGCCGGAGGCGACAGAGTTCGCTCGGTCGACGATGGTGGGGCAACGGGTCGCAGTCGTCACCGATCCGACGCAGGACCGCACCGACCGCTATGGCCGTACGTTGGCCTACTTGGTGCGTGCTGACGGTTGGGACTACTCGGTAGAGGCTGCCCGCGCCGGTGCAGCGAAGTCGTATGTGTATGACAACAAACTTGTCGCCCGCTACGACCTGATAGACCGTGCACAACGAGAAGCGCAGGAATCCCAGCGCGGCCTGTGGGGGCCACCGTGCTTGGGCAACACCGAGTCCGTCCCAGCATGAGACCTACCAGCTCGCGAGCATCTCTGGTGCGGCGTTACCGACTCCCAAGGAACCTAGGGTGCTCGATCGAGATGAAAATGATGGTGATCGCCGTACTGGCGGCACTAACCGTTGGCCTCGGGGTGGCTGCCCATGCTCAGGCCGACTGCCGCGAGAGCGAGTTCGATTGGGCGGCAACATATGTCGGTGCACTGCAGAACCACGACCTGGGTTACCTGGTCGATGGTCGCGGCATTCCGGTGGCTCTGGCAGCCGAGGCAGTGTGCAAGGGTTCGTCGGCCCATGGGATCGCCGACGAGTACGACTTCGGCCTCGCTACTGCCGAGCAGATCGCTCGCGCTGTCAACCTTCACGTCTGCCCGGAGATGGCTCAGTGAATCAGATGTTGTCGAATCGGACCGTCGCCGCCGCAATGATATTTGTAGCGGCAGGCGGTGGAATGATCTACACAAGCGCGCCAGCGATCGCATGTGCGTGGACACCAACTATCGAGTCGAACTACTACGCCACCTCGCTCGACTATCCCGATCATGTTCAGGTTATCTGTGAGCTGACAGTGGAGGACATCGCTTGGGACGGTGTCTCATATTGGTCGAACGCGGAAAATCGGTGGATGCCGCTCGGACACGGGACCGCCCGCCACTACCGTCCCGCCGGTCTCGGCGGCGGCGTCGATCATTACCCAGTGGAGATCTACTGGAAGGAGGGGCAGTGGGTAGTGAATCCGTCTTAGGCATTCGTGCCATGCCAAAATTCCCGGCCAGGCGTCGTTGGGCGGCGATCACCGTAGTCGGGACAATATCGGCGGCTGGACTTGGTTTAGGTGTGGCCGCTCAGGCTTACGCTGACATCACTCCGTACCACGACAGCATGATCACCACCAATGCCTGCGAGGACATCTTGCTGGGCTGGTCGGACGGCCAGATTATCGACAACCTTGCGAGTCGCTACGAAGTTTCCAGTCAGGTAGCGCTGCAGGTCGTTACAGAGATGCGCATCCCTGGGAACTGCGTCTACGACGAGAATTTCTGATGTCCAAGTTGATTGCCGCCGTCGCCGCCGCAGCCTTCTCCGTACCGGTTGTGGGGGCGATGCCCGCAGCCCACGCGGATGCCTACTGCGAGCTCGGCAACCTACTTATTCCGCAGGAAGTCCATCATGTGGGCACCTATCGTGACGCGACTTGTGCCATGGTTGCCGACATCGTGACGACCAGCGACCAGAGCGACTGCGTTCGCGCCGTGTCGGACTACGTGGTGAGTCGCGGTTACGACCCGTACGTGGGCAAGGACATTGCCCTTCACAACTGCTGAGGAATCGATATGGCGTTGATGAAAATTTGCGTGAGCACAGCCGCCTTGAGCTGCCTCATCGCTTTTGTCTCCGTACCGCTCGCCAGTGCACAGACGCCAGGTGAGGCGTTCTGCGCGGAGAACCAGCGCCACCTCGATCGGACCAACGGCGAGATGCCGTTTGAGATCGACGAGGCCGTCGCATGGCTGACGCAACATTTCAACATGTCTGAGACCGAAGCCGTCCGTCTTATCGACAATGTAGGAGAGACGCACTGGTCAGGCTTGAACGGACGATGGGAAGTCACCTGCCATGGTCAGTGAAGTAGCTGGCGCGTGGGTTCTGGTATCTGCAACTTCAGGACCGACGGAGATCGCTCCTTCAATTAATCCGCGACCGCGAACGGGGGAAGGCGTCGGTCCGTGAGTCAAATCATCGTGTCATTGTGAACCGCGTAGTCGAACGCCGACTGGCGTTGTGGCCTAACCCGCAGACTCGCGCTGAGGCTGCCGACCTGCTTTACAACAAGGGATGGGAGCTGGGGAGAGTGCTGGCGCTCTACCCCAACGAGGTGGTCAGCAAGGATCGCGGCGTTGTGCGTGGAGCTGCGCGCCGTGCGATCTGGGCGCACTACTCGCTGCTCCAGGAGGCGGTGGGCGAGCCTGACATTGACCCTTGCGACACCGCTGAGGTTGAGCGCGTGATTAGGATCAAGGGAGTCGAGGTTGCACGGTGCCGCACCGGCAGCCATTTGCCGGCATACGACACCTTCCCCGACCTGGCCTGGTACGAACGCCAGGCACCACCGAGCTGGCCCGTGGGGCGCGACGACAATGGTCGCGCAGAGCGCGAGCAGGCCGCCCTCCGCAGCGCGATCTGTCCCCATTGTTTCTGCATCCACGCGGGCGAATGCCCCTAGCGAGGGACTGCACTTGAGCCCAGGTGCCCGCTTACGTCGGAAGTGTCGATGAGAGCGAACTTGGGTCTGAGTGAAGACCGAATCCGCCTTGCGACTGACGGGCGTGCTCGTCTCGCGGCCGGAGTTTGGCCAGCCAGTGCGGAGAGGGGATGCAAGGAGCCCACGGCTTCGACGCTCAGCCGAGCCGGTAACCGCCCGGGTTCACAGCCCGTCGAGTGCTAGTGACCTTCCCGTCGAGGGTCGCTCGGGCGTCGGACGGGCGCACATACTTGCCGCGCATCTTGGCCACCTCGACGGTAGCGGCGAACTGCTCGGCATCGCGCTTGCGTGTGAACCTACGCTTGTCGGTCTGCTTGCCCTCGGGCGTGCGGTACCGAACTCGGTAGCGCTTGCCTGCCTTGGTCTCGTACGCCGCGACGACTGCCATGCCCACAGAGTAGGAGAAATGTGGGCAGAAGACCTCGTAGACCAAGTGAGCACACCAGCCGGGTCCGGTGTCACAGCTCCCGTGACCAAGCCTCTGATATGGCCCTGAGCTGGCGTTTTAGAAGTCCCAGTCCTCGTCTTCGGTGTTGACCGCCTTGCCGATCACGTAGCTGGACCCCGAGCCGGAGAAGAAGTCGTGGTTCTCGTCGGCATTCGGGCTCAGCGCCGACAGGATCGCCGGGTTGACGTCGGTCTCGTCGCGCGGGAACAGCGCCTCGTAACCGAGGTTCATCAGCGCCTTGTTGGCGTTGTAGCGCAGGAACTTCTTGACGTCCTCGGTCAGCCCGACCTCGTCGTAGAGGTCCTGGGTGTACTCGACCTCGTTGTCGTAGAGCTCGAAAAGCAGCTCGTAGGTGTAGTCCTTGAGCTCCTGGCGGGTGGCGTCGTCGGTCAGCGCCAGCCCGCGCTGGAACTTGTAGCCGATGTAGTAGCCGTGCACGGCCTCGTCACGGATGATCAGCCGGATCATGTCCGCGGTGTTGGTCAGCTTGGCCCGGCTGCTCCAGTACATCGGCAGGTAGAAACCGGAGTAGAACAGGAAGCTCTCCAGCAGCGTGGAGGCCACCTTGCGCTTGAGCGGCTCGTCGCCCTTGTAGTACTGCATGACGATCTCGGCCTTGCGCTGCAGGTTCGGGTTCTCCTCCGACCAGCGGAACGCGTCGTCGATGTCGGCGGTCGAGCACAGCGTGGAGAAGATGTTGCTGTAGCTGCGCGCGTGCACCGACTCCATGAACGCGATGTTGGTGTACACCGCCTCCTCGTGCGGCGTCAGCGCGTCGGGGATGAGGCTGACGGCGCCGACGGTGCCCTGGATGGTGTCGAGCAGCGTCAGGCCGGTGAAGACCCGCATCGTGAGCTGCTTCTCGTGGGCGCTCAGCGTGTTCCACGACGGGATGTCGTTGGAGACCGGCACCTTCTCGGGCAGCCAGAAATTGCCGGTGAGGCGTTCCCACACCTCGGCGTCCTTCTCGTCCTGCAGGCGGTTCCAGTTGATCGCGGAGACGCGGTCGATCAGCTTCATTCCCTCGGACACCAGGACCCCATTTCGCCGGATTTTCACCTGTGTGAGCTGTTCTACAGGCCACCACCGACACTACAACTTGTTGGGTGCGAAAACGGGTGACGACGCCACATCTTGTGTTGGCGTGTCGCGTCGCACTCGGCCGGCCGTGTCCACGGGCATCCGGACGCCGGCGGACCTCCCCGTGGCGGGGGCGGATCGTCGGGCCAGCACCCACACGGTGGCCGCGGTGAGCACGACCGTGAGCACGGCCAGCGCGCCGATGCTGTGACCGGCGCCGCCGGTGAAGGTGTCGCGGTAGGCGGCCATGGCCGGCACGGACGCGGTGTACCGGTCGAGCCCGAGGTGTCGGCCCAGCGCCTCGAAGGCATGGCGGTTGGACAGCACGATGCTGATCAATCGGCCGGGCCCCGCCATGGCGTCGACGGGAACGATCGCCCCGCCGAAGAGCACCTGCGGGAAGCACAGCATCGGCAGGGCCAGGGCAGCCTGGGCGGCGTTGGAGACGGCGGCCGACGCCAACAACCCCAGCGCAAGCGCTGACGTCGCCTCGACCAGCATAGTGAGGAACAGCAGGGTGTACACGCCGAAGCCGGCGTCGGGAAGGCGGCCGAGCAGTCGCAGCACCGCGAGGAGGACCGCGCAGACCGCGGCCAGTACCGGAAGCAGCGTCGCCACTTTCGACAACACGTAGGCGCCGACCCTCAGGCCGGACACGCGCTCCCGCCGGAAGACGGCCATCTCGCCGACGATCTGCAGCAGACCGTAGGTCAGGCCGAAGAAGAAGCCGTCGAAGGCGATCCAGAACACGATCTGCGCCGGGGCCGTACCCGCGGTGCGGACGTCGAACGCGTCGCGGGTGAACAGCGTCGCCATCATCGCGGTGACCAGCACCGGCGAGCCGAGCAGGATCGCCAGGGTCAGACGGTTGCGCAGCAGGACGTCGACGTTGCGGCGCGTCAACAGCCACCACTGCCGGACCGCACCGGTGCGCCTTCGCCCCGGCGGCGTCACCGACGCTGCCGGTGACTCGCTCGTCGGCAGCGGAACCCGTCGCTGCGCGAAGCGCCGGGCCCAGACCTCCGGGGTGTCCTCTGACGCGAGCCGCTCGTACACCTGGGCGAGGTCCGTCACACCGAAGTGACGCCGCGCCTCTGCCGGGGTACCGACGAAAACGAGGTGCCCGTCGCGCGCGAGAAAGACGACACGGTCGCACATCTCGATGGCGCCCGGCTCGTGGGTCGTCACCACGGTGGTGACGCCGCGATCACTGAGTCGCCGCAGCAGGCGCATCACCTCGGCCGACGTCGAGGGGTCGAGTCCCGATGTCGGCTCGTCCAGAAAGAACAGCCGCGGCCTGGTCAGCAGTTCGACCGCGATGCTGGCACGCTTGCGCTGCCCGCCGGACAACATGCGGACCGGAACATCTGCTCTGTGTGCGAGATCGAGGTCCGCCATCGTCTGTTCCACCACACGGTCGGCCTCGTCGGCGGACGTCCCGGCAGGCAGCCGCAGCCGCGCCGCGTAGCGCAGCGTGCGCCGCAACGGCATCTCGAGGTGAATGATGTCGTCCTGCGGGACGTAACCCACGCCGTCGGCGCTGCACGCCCCGGGCGGCAGACCGTCGAAGCGGATCTGGCCGGCCGACGGCCGCCGCTGTCCGGCCAGCACCTCCAGCAGCGTGGTCTTGCCCGCCCCGCTGCCGCCTGCGATGGCGAGCAGCTCCCCCGGCTCCACGGTCAGCGACAGCTCGGCGAGGGTCTGCCGCCCTCCGGCCCGGTAGGTGACGCCGACGGCGTCGATCCGCCCGCCCCGTCGTGTCTGAAGATGTATTGCGTTGTCGGTCATGGGAAATCCTTCGTGAGTGTGCCCTGTCGTGTCATCTCGATACTCGACGGGCCGAGGCGGGATCACATGGGGCATCTGCCTCAACTCTGCGATCAACTGCCGAATGACGAATTTCCCTGTCCAACAGCGGGATACGATGCGTACGACTACCGTGCGTCGGCGACGAACGGGGCGAGACCGCGGTCGATCGCCGCGAGACTGGCCTGCGTTCGGTTGTTCACGTTGAGTTTCGCGTACACCCGCTCGACGTGGTTGCGCGCCGTCTTCTCCGCGATGTGCAGCGCGGTGGCGATCTCGCGATTCGACCGGCCCTGCGCCACGAGTCGCAGCACCTCCATCTCGCGCGGGGTGAGGCTACCGTCGCGCGACGTACGCCGCGGAGTCTGATGTCCGGCCGCCGCCAGGACGGCCTCGACGGAGTCGTTGTCGAGGCGCGCCGCGCGGGCGTGTTCCCGCATCGTCCGCGCGGCGCCGGGGATGTCGAGGGCGGGTCGGTCGCGGTGCGGCTCGAGCAGCTGGTGGTAGGCGACCGACGCCGCGAGCAGGCGGTCGGCGGCCGACAGCTCCGCCCCAACGAGCCCGCGGGGAAAGCCGGATCCGTCGATGCGCTCCTCACCCTTGGTGGCGATGGACACCACCGACTCCAGACCACCGACCCGGCTGAGGATCCGCCCGGTCAGATACGGGTACAACTCGAGCCGCTCCGACTCGGCCGTGGTGAGCGGCCCCTTCTTGTTCCAGATCTGGTTCGACACGCCCAACCGGCCGAGCCCGTGCACCAGGCCGGCCCGGTACAGGCGGGACACGTCGACCGTCGGCATGCGCAGTCGCCGGGCGGCCTCCGCGGCCACGTCGGCGACCCCACGCGAATATCCGGGCGAGCACGGGCACTTGAGATCGACGAAGTCGGCGACGGCGCGCAGCATGTCATCGGTTTCGTCGGCATTCAGGGTGCGATGACGATCGGGTGCCTGCGCCAGCGCAGCGGTCCAGACGTCGATGTCGAGAAGCCCGTCGACGATCGCCTCGGCATCGCGGACGAACACGTCGGCCACCTCCGGGCTGAACTGCGTGGCGCGCCGCGCCCGTGCGACCTCGACGGCGTGTGACACGCCACCGGTCCGCAGATGCACTTCGGCCACGTCGGCCAGCCGGACGATATGGACTTCGTCCGGAATGTCCTGTCCACGAACACCATTGGGCATTCCGCGGCCGTCCCACCGTTCGAAGATATATGCCAGGGCCCGTCCGACCTGGGGATCGAGACCCATCCGATCGGACAGCACTCCCGCGGAACTGCAGTGCGAGTGGATCAGCTCGCCGACCTGGTGGCGGGCCGTCATGAGGAATGCGGCGGTGCGCACCCCGCGCTCCCATCCCGGCGAGTCCCGCCCGACGTGGCTCGCCATCAGACGCAGGAACGGGAACCCGGCCATGTCCACGCCGTAGGTGTCCGCCCGGAAGGCGATGTCGTCACCGAAGAGAGCAGCCAGCTCGTGGGAGTCGGCATGACACCCGATCCAGCCAACCAGGTTGGCGTAGTAGACGGTGGCGCGGCGCTGCGCGTCGAGCCCCATGCGCTCGGCGATCCGGGTCGCGATCAGCGAAGACCGCAGCATGTGTTCCATGGGTTGGCCGAGGCCGAGGTCGATCGCCAGGGAGATCGCGGCCAGCAGTTCCGCCCTGCGCAGTCCCCTGTCCGAGCCGATCCCCGACGGGTGCACGCGCTCATTGTGCACCGGGGTCGTCATTCGCACGCCCCTGATCGTGCGTGCGGACCGGAACGACAGCATGAGGCGATTGCCTCATGTGTATCGCGCACCCGCACGCGAACATCGCCGCATGACCACGATCATCGAGCCCCGCACCACCTCCTCCACCGCGCGGGAGAACCCCTGGGATGCGGTGCTCACCGACGGTCACGCGTCGTTGGTCCGGGCTCGGCGGTTGTTTCGCTACCTACCGTCAGCGCCCCGATGCAAGCTGTGCAACAACCCTTTCGGCGGGGTTGCCGGGCGGGTGCTGTCCGTCGCCGGATTCAGCCCGTCCCGGAAGAACCCGAACCTGTGCAGCCGCTGCTGCGATGCGCTGCCGGCAGGAGGCGCCGAGGTGGATGTCGCGGTCCTGTTCGCCGATGTGCGGGGCTCGACCGCGCTGGGTCAGGCCGCGGCCGCGACCGACTTCGCATCGCTGCTCAACAGGTTCTACGTCGCCGCGACCCACACGCTGCTCCGTCACGACGCGGTGATCGACAAGCTGATCGGCGACGAGGTGATGGCGTTCTTCGTCCGGGGCATCAGCGGCCCCCACTACCGTGACCTCGCGGTCCGGGCGGGACTCGACCTGCTCGCCGCGGTCAGGGACGGCGACGGTGCGCCGTGGCTGCAGGTCGGCGTGGCGGTCAATGCGGGGATCGCGTTCGTCGGCAACGTCGGCGGACAGGTCGTCGACTTCACCGCGCTCGGCGATCCCGTCAACGTCACCGCCCGAATGCAGGGGCACGCGGCGGGCGGCGAACTGCTCGTCGCCGCTGGAGTGGCCGACCACCTGATGGAGGGCACACCGCGGCGCACACTGCAGCTCCGTGATCGGCCGGAGCCGCTCGACGCCTTCGCGCTGCGGGCGGGTGGATCGCCGGCGCTCAGGCGACCTTGTCGCGCCGCGTCACGCCTTCGTGCAACGGCAGGTCCGGATCGATGCGGATGCCCAGCACCTCGCACGTGCCGTTGATCGAGCCCATCATGATGGTCGTGAGGTAGTCGACGAACCTCTCCGTGGGCAGCCGCCGCGGGGTGTCCTGCCTGGAGCCCAGCCACCAGTCGGTGGCCGACGCGGCCGCCCCGAACGTCGCGAACGCGGCCAGCTCGAAGGCAGCCCCGTCGAGCTCCATCTCGCGCAGCTCGTTGCTGAACATGTCCGCCATCGCCAGCGTGATGTCCCGGCCCTCGTTGACGGCGCGGATCGTCGACTCGCTCTGCTCGGCGAACCGGCCCTGCATCAGGAAACGCACCACATTGGGGTGCTCGTCGACCAGGCGGACGTACTGCTCCACGGCGCGGCGGATGATGGTGTGCGCCGGATCGGTCGAGATGTCGATCGACGGGAAGATCGCCGACCACAGCATGTCCCGCATGCGCTGACCGATCGCCTGGAACAGGTCGGACTTGTCGGTGAAGTGCCGGTAGATCTTGGGCTTGGCGGTGCCCGCCTCCTCGGCGATCTCGCGCAGCGAGACCTCGGGACCCTGCCGGTCGATGGCGCGGTAGGCGGCGTCGACGATCTCCGAGCGCACCTTCTTGCGATGTTCGCGCCAGCGCTCACTGCGGGCGTCCACCTTGACGCCCGACTCGTCGGCAGGACGTGCCCTCGACCCTCGTCGCACGCGATCACTGTACCCGCTCGGGCATCGCTGACCTGCCCAGACCGCGCGGGCCACGGGCCTGGGACCAACTGGTGACGTCAGCTCGTCCGCCGCGATGCGTGCAGGGACTTTCGGTACTATCTCGTGCGACAGCCACTCAACGAGACGAGAGATATGACGCAGCGATACGACCTGGTCATCGCAGGCGGGGGGCCGTCGGGATCGGCCGCCGCATGGCAGGCCGCGCAGACCGGCGCGAAAGTGGTGGTCCTGGACAAGGCGCAGTTCCCGCGGGCCAAGCCGTGCGGTGACGGCCTGACCGCACGCGCGGTCAGCTACCTGCAGAAGATGGGCCTGGCCGACGAGGTCGCCACCTTCCACCGGGTCAACCGGGTGACGGTGTTCAGCCCGAGCCGTTGGGAGCTGTCGTTCCCGAAGCGGCCCGGCATGCCCGATCACGGCCACACGGTCAGCCGTGAGCACCTCGACACCCTGTTGCTCAAGCACGCCGAGTCCGCCGGCGCCGAGGTCCGTCAGGGCGCCGAGGTGGCGGGCCCCGAGCTCGATGCCAACGGCCGGGTGATCGGCGTGGTGCTCAAGGGCGGCGAGAAGGTCTACGGCGACGCGGTGATCGCGGCCGACGGCGCCTACTCCCCCATCAAGCGAGCGCTCAAGATCGACTCGGAGTACAACGGCTACTCGGCGATCGCGATCCGCTCGGAGATGCCGGCCAACCGCGCCGACTCCGACAGCCTGGACATCTATCTGAAGCTGCAGTTCCAGGGCGATCAGCTGCCCGGCTACGGGTGGGTGTTCCCGATGGGCCAGGGCGTGTTCAACATCGGCCTGGGCTACGTGAACAGCTACAAGAACTGGCAGTCGATCAACGCCACCCAGTTCCTCGGCGACTTCCTGCGCACGCTGCCGCGTGAGTGGGATCTGCCGCCCATCGAGGAGCTGAAGAAGAACAAGAGCGTGCGTGCCTGGCGGTTGCCGATGGGCTTCACCGCCTGGCCGGCGTGGCGCCCGGGCGTGCTGTTCACCGGCGACTCGCTCGGAGCGGGCAAGCCGGCGTCGGGCGCGGGGATCTCCAAGGCGCTCGAGTCCGGCCTGGCCGCCGGCGAATGCGCGATCGCCGCTCTGACCAACGGCGGGCCCGACGACTTCACGAACTACGGTCAGCGCATGGAGGCCGCGTGGGGCCGGGAGTACAAGCGCGGCAGGTACTTCCACAAGCTCGCGGGCATTCCGGCGGTCGCCAACACCGGCATCAAGCTGATCGACAACGCCTACTTCCGCGACCGGATGCTCAAGTCGCTCTACAAGAAGGCGCAGGGCCCGCAGCACACCTATTAGGAACCACCCCGCCGCATCGTCGGCGCCCCGCCGGGTGTGGAGTTCCAGTTCACACCCGGCGGTGTGGTTTCTGCGTTCCCCTACCGTGACAGGCATGTCCCGACTGGGCAGCACCGCTGCGGAGCACCTGGCCGCGCTCGGCACCGTCGCGATCGAACCCGGGCTCTCCGAGGCCGAGCTCACCGGCATCGAAGCCGAGTTCGGTTTCGCCTTCGCCGACGATCATCGGGCGTTCCTCGCCGCGGGCCTACCTGTCGGTGGCACCTGGCCGGACTGGCGCGACGCCGGTCGCAGAAGTCTGGCCACGCGGCTGCAGCTGCCGGTCGACGGCATCCTGTTCGCCGTGGAGTGGCGCGACTTCTGGGACGACGGCTGGGGCGCCCGCCCGGCCCGGATGCGTGACGCACTCCGCACCGCGAAGTACCGGCTGGACCGCGTTCCCCGCATGGTCCCGGTGTGCTCGCACCACTATCTGCCGGCCGGAGTGCCAGGACACCCGGTGCTGTCGATCTATCAGACCGCTATCAGCGTCTGCGCCGCCGACCTGCTCGACTACATCGACAGAGAGCAACGGCCGGATGCGCGGCCGGTCGCGACGCCGACCGTGGCCTTCTGGTCGGACCACGTCAGCTGACCTGTCGGTGTCTGCGGGTAGACCTGAGCCCATGGAGCAACGCATCAGCCTGATCACGCTCGGCGTCGACGATCTCGCCCGTGCTCGCCGCTTCTACGAGGAAGGCCTCGGCTGGCAGCCCAAGGATGCGCCCGAGGGCGTGGTGTTCTATCAACTGCCTGGTATCGCGCTGGCGCTGTTCGGCCGCGAGGACCTCGCCGAGGACGCCCACCACCCGGTCGACGGCCGCTTCAGCGGCATCACGATCGCGATCAACCAGCGTTCCGAGGCGGACGTCGACGCAGTCCTGGCGCAGGCCGCCGCCGCGGGCGCGACCATCCTCAAGCCGGCCGAGCGGGTGTTCTGGGGCGGCTATTCGGGCTACTTCGCCGACCCGGACGGTCATGTGTGGGAGGTGGCACTGAATCCGCAGTGGACGATCAACGAGGACGGCACGCTGACGATCTGAGCGCTGGTGTGCGGGCAGATCGCGTTTCGGGCCCGCAGGACGATCTGATCGCACACCAGAGGACGTCAGCGACCGCGGGTCCGCCCCGGCTTACGGGCCACCTTGCCCGCGGCAAAGCGGGCAGCCTGCTTGGCGAGGGTCTTCTCGCGGGCGGTGCGCTTCGGCGGCGGCGGTGTCTGCCCCCGCGACGAACCCGGTCGGCGGCCGCGCACGATGCCGATGAAGTCCTCGATGAGCGCCGGCTGTGGACCGTCGGCAACGGCGAGAGCCACCGGGCAGGGCGGCGCATCGGTGATTGGCCGGTAGGTGACGTCCTTGCGGTGATGCAGACGCGCCAGCGACTGCGGCACGACCAGGATCCCGACGCCGGCGGCCACCAATTCGATTGCCTCGCCGGCGGTTTCGGGCCGGTGATCGACCGGGGTGCCGGGGGCGCCGGTCCAGTCGACGACGTCGTCGCGCGGTAGCAGGCGCGGCTCGCCGTCGAGATCGGCGGCGGTGATCTCGTCGGAGGCGGTGAGGAGGTGGTCGGTCGGCACGACGGCCACCGTGGTCTCCTCGTAGAGCGGGATGACCGCGAGCCCGGTCGTGTCGGACGGCAGGCGGAGCACCGCGACGTCGACGGTGCCGTCGCGCACCGCGGCGGCCGCGTCCGCGGCCGCGACGGTGCGCAAGTGCAGCGGAATCTGCGGGTGTCGCTGCGACCAGTTGCGCGCCCATTTCGCAGGTGTCACCCCGGGGACGTAACCGACGGTGAGCGAGGGCGCGTTCACCGCATCAGGCTATCGATAAGCTCTGCCCATGAGCAGGCCGAACGCGCAGTCCATGAAACCCGCCACGGCGGCGAAGAAGCTGGACGTCTACCTGCCCGCGACGCCGGCGGACTTTCAGCAGAACGCGATCACCCGGGAGGAGCTCGCCGCGCTGCAGGCCGACCCGCCGCAGTGGCTGCAGGACCTCCGCAAGAACGGGCCGCATCCGAAGAATCTGGTGGCCGCCAAGCTGGGCGTCTCGATCGCGGGCCTGGCCCGCGGGGGAATCACCGAGGCGCTGACCACCGAACAGATCACCGCGCTGCTCGAGGAGAAGCCCGACTGGCTGGTCGCCGAACGCGAGAGCTACCAGGAGGTGCTGCGCGAGCAGCGGCGCCTCAAGGCGCTGCGCGCCGACCAGTCTCACGACTGACCGGCGGCAGCGTCCTCGTCACAGCATGCAGCTGACGCAACCCTCGACTTCGGTTCCCTCCAAAGCCATCTGGCGCAGCCGGATGTAGTACAGCGTCTTGATGCCCTTGCGCCACGCGTAGATCTGCGCCTTGTTGACGTCGCGGGTGGTCGCGGTGTCCTTGAAGAACAGCGTCAGGCTCAACCCCTGGTCCACGTGCTGGGTGGCCGCGGCGTAGGTGTCGATGATCTTCTCGTAGCCGATCTCGTACGCGTCCTGGTAGTACTCCAGGTTGTCGTTGG
This sequence comes from Mycolicibacterium chubuense, assembly GCF_001044255.1. Taxonomy (GTDB): domain Bacteria; phylum Actinomycetota; class Actinomycetes; order Mycobacteriales; family Mycobacteriaceae; genus Mycobacterium; species Mycobacterium chubuense. The sequence goes on along the minus strand of NZ_JYNX01000011.1, from coordinate 77,438 downwards.
TCAGGTACGGCGCCGGGTAGTAGACGCGACCGATCTTGCCTTCCTTGCGGATCTCGATCTTGCTGGCCACCGGGTGGATCGAGCTCGTCGAGTGGTTGATGTAGCTGATCGATCCCGTCGGGGGAACCGCCTGCAGGTTCTGGTTGTAGATGCCGTGCTCCTGCACCGACTCCTTCAGCCGCTTCCAGTCGTCCTGGTTCGGGATCCGGATGCCCGCGTTCGAGAACAACTGGCGCACCTTGTCGGTCTGGGGCTCCCACACCTGATCGGTGTACTTGTCGAAGAACTCCCCCGACGCGTACTTCGAGCGTTCGAACCCCCCGAACGCCGAGCCCCGTTCGATCGCAATGCGATTCGACGCGCGCAGCGCGTGGTAGAGCACGGTGTAGAAGTAGATGTTGGTGAAGTCGACGCCTTCTTCGGAGCCGTAGAAGATCCGCTCACGGGCGAGGTAGCCGTGCAGGTTCATCTGCCCGAGCCCGATCGCGTGAGACTCGTTGTTGCCCTGTTCGATCGAGGGCACCGACCAGATGTGGGTCTGATCGCTCACCGCGGTCAGCGCCCGGATGGCCACCTCGATGGTCTGCGCGAAGTCCGGCGAGTCCATCGCCTTGGCGATGTTCAGCGAGCCGAGATTGCACGAGATGTCCTTGCCCACCCTGGCGTAGCTCAGATCCTCGTTGAACAGCGACGGGGTCGACACCTGCAGGATCTCCGAGCACAGATTGCTGTGGGTGATCTTGCCTTCGATCGGATTGGCCCGGTTCACCGTGTCCTCGTACATGATGTACGGGTAGCCCGACTCGAACTGCAGCTCGGCCAGCGTCTGGAAGAACTCGCGCGCCTTGATCTTCGTCTTGCGGATGCGCGCGTCGTCGACCATCTCGTAGTACTTCTCGGTCACCGAGATGTCGGCGAACGGCACCCCGTAGACGCGCTCCACGTCGTACGGCGAGAACAGGTACATGTCCTCGTTCTTCTTGGCCAGCTCGAACGTGATGTCGGGGATCACCACACCGAGGCTCAGCGTCTTGATGCGGATCTTCTCGTCGGCGTTCTCGCGCTTGGTGTCGAGGAACCGGTAGATGTCCGGGTGGTGCGCGTGCAGGTACACCGCGCCGGCACCCTGACGAGCGCCGAGCTGGTTGGCGTAGGAGAACGAGTCCTCGAGCAGCTTCATGATCGGGATGACGCCGGAGCTCTGGTTCTCGATGTTCTTGATCGGCGCCCCGTGCTCGCGAATGTTGCTCAGCAGCAGGGCGACTCCGCCACCGCGCTTGGACAGCTGCAGTGCCGAGTTGATGGAACGCCCGATGGACTCCATGTTGTCCTCGATGCGCAGCAGGAAGCAGCTCACCGGCTCGCCGCGCTGCTTCTTGCCCGAGTTGAGGAACGTCGGGGTGGCCGGCTGGAAGCGGCCGTCCATGATCTCGTCGACGAGCTTCTCGGCCAGCGTCGTGTCGCCGGAGGCCAGCGTGAGCGCCACCATCACCACACGGTCCTCGAAGCGCTCCAGGTAGCGCTTCCCGTCGAACGTCTTGAGTGTGTAGGAGGTGTAGTACTTGAACGCACCGAGGAAGGTCGGGAACCGGAACTTCTTGGCGTACGCGCGATCCAGCAGCGTCTTGACGAAGTTGCGCGAGTACTGGTCGAGGACCTCGCGCTCGTAGTAGTTCTTCTGGATCAGGTAGTCGAGCTTCTCGTCCTGATTGTGGAAGAACACGGTGTTCTGGTTGACGTGTTGCAGGAAGTACTCCCGCGCCGCCTGCACGTCCTTGTCGAACTGGATCTTGCCGTCGGCGTCGTACAGGTTGAGCATCGCGTTCAGGGCGTGGTAGTCCATCTCGCCCGGGAGCGCGTGCGCGCCGGTGGTTAGCGGTTCTGCAGTGACGGTTGGTGGCACGTCTGGTCCTTCCGGGATTGGGCCCAAAATTCGGTCAGGCCCGCGCGGACGGCGAAGACGTCGTCCGTGGTGCCCATCAGTTCGAAGCGGTACAGGAACGGGACGCCGCACTTGCGGGAGACGACGACCCCCGCGTAGCCGAATTCGGCGCCGAAGTTGGTGTTACCCGCGGCGATGACGCCGCGGATCAACGACCGGTTGTGTTCGTTGTTCAGGAAAGCGATGACCTGCTTGGGCACGTAGCCTCCGCGGTCGGGATCGGGACCGTTCGCGTGCCCGCCGCCGTAGGTGGGCAGGATCAGCACGTAGGGTTCGTCGACCTCGATGCGGTCACGCAGCGGGATGCGGGTCGCGGGCAGTTCCAGCTTCTCGACGAAGCGGTGCGTGTTCTCCGAGACGCTGGAGAAGTAGACGATCGAGCTCACCGTCGCATCCCCTGTCTTCTCCAGCTCCGCCGACGTCTCAGGCCGTCGCGGTCACCGCGCCGCTGAGCGCCTTGATCCGGTCCGGACGGAAGCCGGACCAGTGGTCGTTGCCGGCCACCACGACGGGTGCCTGCAGGTAGCCCAGGGCCATCACGTAGTCACGCGCCTCGGTGTCCAGGCTGATGTCCACGACGTCGTAGGCGATGCCCTGCTTGTCGAGCGCCTTGTATGTCGCGTTGCACTGCACGCAGGCCGGCTTGGTGTACACGGTGACGGGTGAGGTGGACATCTGGCGCGGGCTCCTCTGCGAAGACGGGCGAAGGGAAGGACTGGCAACTGCTCGGTTGGTGCGCGTCACTACGGTTCAGCGGCCCGAAGGCCTCCGAAATTCCGGGCCGACCGAGCCGCACCACCGACTGACGATGACCCGACACTGCCGGAACTTCTGGCTCCGGCCGACCCCTACATCGTGGGGGTCTGTCGGTGTTCGAAACACTACACCTGGTGTCCGACAATCAGAAGAGATACAAGATGTTCTGAATGACATTTTTGGAATTCCCAGGTCGTAAGCACTTCGCCCGATGTCGTGTCGGCGTGTCGCACGTCACATCCGCACGTGTCGGGCCTTCCGATGACGGTCTACCAGTACCCACCGACATCGCCGGGCAGGCCGATCCGCTCGTGCGCACCGCTCAGCAAACGAAATCGCCCGGCTTTGCCTGTCAGCAAAGCCGGGCGAGCGCGTGAAGAGGAGGTCAGCCGATCTCGGCGACCAACTTGCCGACGATGTCGCGCAGTTTGGCCGCGACCTCGGCGCTCTCGCGCGGGTGCTTTCCGTCGAGCGTCTGGGTCGGCAGCGACAGCTCGAGGTCCTCGACCACCCGGGGCCCGGCGATGCCGAACGACTTGCGGGTCTCGTCGTGCGCCCACACTCCGCCGTACTGCCCCAGCGCGGCGCCGATGACGGCCAGAGGCTTGTCCTTGAGTGCGCCGTTGCCGTACGGCCGGGACAACCAGTCGATCGCGTTCTTCAGCACGCCGGGGATGCTGCCGTTGTACTCCGGGGTGACGACCAGGGCCGCGTCGGCGCGGGCTGCGGCGTCGCGCAGCGCCGCCACCACCTCGGGGACCGACTCGTTGTCGATGTCCTCGTTGTAGAAGGGCAACTCGCCCAACCGGTGGAAGCGCTCGAAGGTCACCCCAGCGGGGGCTGTTTCGGCCGCCAGGTCGGCGAGCTGGCGGTTCACCGACGCCTCTCGCAGACTTCCCACCAGAACCAATACCGTGCTGTCTGCCACTTCGTTCCCTTCCGTCGTCGCGGTCGATACTCGCAGAGTTTAACCGGACCGCAGTCCGATTAATTCCGGCTGAGTTAAAGTTGCCAGGTGAGCGTCTCCGACGGCCTGACGACCCTGTCCGTCAGCGAGCCCGGACCCCCGGAGCGGGGAGACGCTGCGCGTAACCGGGCCCTGCTTCTCGACGCGGCGCGCCGGCTGGTCTCCGAACACGGCGCCGAGGCGGTCACCACCGATGACATCGCGGCCGCCGCGGGCGTCGGCAAGGGCACGCTGTTCCGCCGGTTCGGCAGCCGCGCCGGGCTGATGATCGTGCTGCTCGACGAGGACGAGAAGGCCCTGCAGCAGGCGTTCCTGTTCGGACCGCCGCCGCTGGGCCCCGGCGCTGCGCCGGCCGACCGGCTTCGGGCCTACGGCCGCGAACGCCTCGCGTTCGTCGACACCCACCACGCGCTGCTGTCCGACGTGGGCCGAGATCCGCAGATGCGGTTCAACGCCCCGATGATGCTGCACCACAGCCACGTTCGGATGCTGTTGGACCAGGCACACACGAGCGGCGATCTGGATGCGCAGACCACCGCGCTGCTGGCCCTGCTCGACGCCGACTACGTCCGCCACGAGACCACCGAACGCGGCCGCACCCTGAGCGACCTCGGCGACGCATGGGACACGCTGGTCGCCAAACTCTGCGGGACATGAGTTCGCCGGCGCAGTGGATCCTGCACGTCGATCTGGATCAGTTCCTCGCGTCGGTCGAACTGCAGCGCCGGCCCGACCTGGTCGGACTGCCTGTCATCGTCGGCGGGAGCGGTGATCCCACCGAAGCCCGCAAGGTGGTCACGTGCGCGTCCTACGAGGCCCGCGCGTTCGGCGTGCGTGCCGGGATGCCGCTGCGGGCGGCGGCGAAGCGGTGTCCGGACGCCGCCTTCCTGCCGTCGGATCCCGACGCCTACGACGCCGCCTCGACGCAGGTGATGCAGGCGTTGCGCGACCTCGGCCATCCCGTCGAGGTCTGGGGCTGGGACGAGGCGTATGTGGGCGCCGGTCCGACCGAGGATCCGTTTGACCTGGCGCGCCGCATCCAGCAGACGATCGCCGCGCAGACAGGCCTGACGTGCTCAGTCGGAATCAGCGACAACAAGCAACGCGCCAAGGTCGCCACCGGCTTCGGCAAGCCGGCCGGCATCGCGGCGCTGACCGACGACAACTGGATGACCATGATGGGTGACCGGCCCGTCGACGCGCTGTGGGGCGTCGGCCCCAAGACCGCGAAGAAACTCTCCGCCATGGGCATCTCGACCGTCGCCGACCTCGCGGCCACCGACGCGTCGACGCTCACGGCCACGTTCGGTCCCACCACCGGGCTGTGGATCCTGCTGCTTGCCAAAGGCGGTGGCGACACCACGGTCAGCGCGGCGCCGTGGGTGCCCCGTTCCCGCAGCCACGTCGTCACATTCCCCGAGGATCTGACCGACCGCGACGACATGGCGACCGCGGTCACCGATCTCGCGCGCCGCACGCTGACCGAGATCGTCGACGAGCACCGGGTGGTGACCCGCGTCGCGGTCACGGTGCGCACCGCCACCTTCTTCACCCGCACCAAGATCCGTACGCTGCCTGCGCCCGGCACCGACCCGGAGATCGTCGTCGGCACCGCGTCGGACCTGCTCGGCGAGTTCGATCTCAGCCGGCCGGTGCGACTGCTCGGCGTCCGGCTGGACCTGGCGATGACCGAGCGCCCCGTCGCCGCTGTCGGTACCGAGAGCTAGCGTCGCCTTTCGATGCTGCAGACAGTCGCGGTGCGCGGGTACCGCTCGCTCCGGGATCTCGTGCTGCCCCTGCGCCGGCTGACCGTCGTCACCGGAGCCAACGGCACCGGAAAATCGTCGCTCTACCGCGCGCTGCGCCTGCTCGCCGACTGCGGCCGCGGTGAGGTGATCGGGTCCTTCGCCCGCGAGGGCGGTGTCGAGTCCGCGCTGTGGGCCGGCCCCGAGCAACTCGCCGGGGCGCGCCGCACCGGGACCGCTCAGGGATCCCGGCGCACCCGTCCGGTCTCCATCGAATTAGGTTATGCCGCGGATGATTTCGGTTACCTGGTGGACTTCGGACTTCCTCAGGCTGTCGAGACGGCGTTCGCCCGCGACCCCGAGGTCAAACGGGAACTGATCTTCGCCGGGCCGGTGGCGCGGCCGACCACCACGCTGGTGCGCCGGGTGCGGGGGCTGGTCGAGGTGGCCTCGGAAGGCAGCCGCGGATTCGACGAGCTCTCCCGCAACCTGCCCGCGCACCGCAGCGTGCTGGCCGACTGGGCGGGGGCCGCACCGGAACTGGTGATGGTGCGGGAACGGCTGCGTGACTGGCGCTTCTACGACGGCTTCCGCGCCGACGCCCACGCTCCGGCGCGCAGGCCGCACGTCGGCACGCGGACACCGGTGCTCGCCGACGACGGCGCCGACCTCGCCGCCGCGGTACAGACGATCCTGGAGACCGGCACCGAGGATCTGCACCGCGCGGTGGCCACCGCGTTCGACGGCGCCTCGGTCTCGGTGTCGGTCACCGACGGCCTGTTCGACCTCAACCTGCACCAGCGCGGCATGCTCCGGCCGCTGCGCAGCGCCGAGATCTCCGATGGCACACTGCGATTCCTGCTGTGGACGGCCGCGCTGCTGAGCCCGCAGCCCCCGTCGCTGATGGTGTTGAACGAGCCGGAGACATCGCTGCACCCCGACCTGGTCGCGCCCTTGGCCGACCTCATCACCGCGGCCGCCGCCGTGACCCAGGTCGTGGTGGTCACACATTCGGCGGCGTTGCGCGAGCGGATCGGCGCGACGCCGATCGGCTCCGACGGCGACGCGTGGGAGATCGAGCTCGTCAAGGACTGGGGTGAGACGAAGGTGTGCGGCCAGGAACTGCTGACCACTCCGCCGTGGGACTGGGGCAAGCGATGACACTCAGCGCTGGCGCGGGTGCGGCCGTAGGGCCCGGGTGAAGACGACGTTCACCCGCTCCATCGCCATCGCATAGGGCCGCCAGAAGGTGCGCTTGGCGAAGTAGAGCGCACGGATGTCGGCGGAGGTGTACACGAGGAAGTTGTTGCGCACCACGCCGCGCAGGATCTTGTCCGCAGCGGTCTCCGGCGACACGGCATGCCCGCCGAAGCGATCCGTCCACCACTGCACCCGCGGGTCCTCGCGGTCCACCCCGGCGATGTGAACCGATTGCACCAGTGGGGTTTTGACCGCGCCGGGCACCACCACCGACACGCCGATGTCGTGCCGGGCCAGGTCGAAACGCAGAACCTCGGACAGGCCGCGCAGGCCGTACTTGCTCGCCGAATAGGCGGCGTGCCACGGCAGCGCCACCAGGCCGGCCGCCGACGACACGTTGACCAGGTGTCCTCCGCGACCGGCGGCCACCATCGGCGGCAGGAACGTCTCGATGACGTGGATGGGGCCCATCAGGTTGACGTCGATCATCGACTTCCAGTGGTGATGGGTGAGCTGATCGACGGTGCCCCAGGTCGAGATCCCCGCGATGTTCATCACCACGTCCATCGACCCGTGCCGGGTGTGGATGTCAGCGGCGAATCCGGCGACCGCGTCGTAGTCGGTGATGTCGAGCGCACGGTGGGCCGGCACCGCGGCGCCCAGCGCCTGCGCGTCGGCCACGGTGGCCGACAGCCCCTCGGCGTCGCGGTCGGTCAGATACAGCTCGGCACCCTGCGCCGCCAGCTTCAGCGCCGTCGCGCGTCCGATCCCGCTGGCCGCACCGGTGAGAAAGCACCGCTTGCCAGTGAAATAGGCACCGCGCCCGTCGCCAGAACCCATGGCAGCGACACTACCGGCCGTCCAGCGCACCGATCTCGCTCACTCGCCGCGCAGGTCGGCGCCGCCCCAGAGTCCGTACAGCCACAGCCGCTCGGCGATCTCGGTGGCCCGGGCCGGGTCGACCTCGCGGCCCACGAACGCGCTGTCGCGCGCCAACGTCATCGACGTGACCGCGGTGAGGGTGCGGACCAGCGCCGGCAGGTCGTCGGAGATCGGGCGTGCGCCCTGGTCCTGCCCGACCAGTCCCACGATCTTGTTGACGACGGTGTCCTGGAAGTCGTCCATGATCTCGCGGATCTGCGCGTCGGTGCTGCGCGCGAGATTGCAGGCACCCATGATCGGGTCGTTCGAGGCGAACACCGCGGCCGCGTAACCCACCATCCGGGTGGCGAACGCCGACGGCGTCTCCCCCGCCTCACGCGGGGCGAAGTCGTGGGTGAGCTGGTCGAGTTCGGCCATCGCCTCGGCGACGATCACGGCGAGCACCGCGTACTTGGAGTCGAAGTAGAAGTAGAAGCCCGAGCGCGCCACGCCCGCGCGCTCGCTGATCGTGCTCACCGACAGGTCGGCGAAGGAGCGCTCCTGCAGCAGTTCACGCACGGCGGTGATGATGGCGTCCCGCTGCCGATCGCCGCGGCTGCGCCGCGGATCGGTGGTGGCGGGATCGGCTGTCATGGCAGTCAACCTTGGCATCGCGGCGCGCGGGACACAAACTCCACGAAACTTGACAGGCGTCAAGTGTCTCGACCAGGATGGTCGCCAGTGACATCGACCACAGTCACCCTCAGTCAGGAGTGTGAAGATGCCGACGATCAGCGCCACCGACTACTGGCTTGACCAGGCCAAACGGCGATTGAAGCCCACACCGGTGACCATTCCCGGCATGGGCGCGGTGGAGAAGCGCCTCAAGAACACCGAGTGGGACCAGTTCGTGTTCGCCGAGCCGCCGGCGGGCAGCGGACTCAAGGCGATCAAGGGTGACGCCGGGTTGCCGGTGATCGGGCACATGATCGAGACGTTCCGCGGCGGTCCGGATTTCATCCTCGAGCAGTACCGCAAGCACGGGCCCATCTACTACTCGCAGTCGCCCGCGCTGTCGGCGGTGATGGCGCTGGGCCCCGACGCCACCCAGGCCGTCTTCACCAACCGGAACAAGGACTTCTCCCAGCGCGCCTGGGATCCCATCATCGGCCCGTTCTTCGACGGCGGTCTGATGCTGCTCGACTTCGACGAGCACCTGTTCCACCGCCGCATCATGCAGGAGGCGTTCACCCGTACCCGGCTGTCCGGCTACGTGCCGCATGTCGACTCGGTCGCGACCCGCGTGCTCGCCAACGACTGGGTGCCCAACGATCCGCGGTTCCTCTTCTATCCGGCGATCAAGGAACTGACCCTCGACATCGCCTCCGAGGTGTTCATGGGTCACCCGGCGGGGACCGACCGCGAACTGGTTACCACCATCAATCAGGCGTTCACCACGACCACCCGGGCGGGCAACGCCATCGTCCGCAAGCCGGTGCCGCCGCTGACCTGGTGGCGGGGCATCAAGGCCCGCGAGACGCTCGAGCACTACTTCTCCAGCCGGATCGGTGAGAAGCGCCGCTCGGAGAGCACCGACATGTTCAGCGTGCTGTGCCACTCGGCCGATGAGGACGGCGGCAGCTTCACCGACGACCAGATCGTCAGCCACATGATCTTCCTGATGATGGCGGCCCACGACACGTCGACCTCCACGATGACGACGATGGCCTACCACCTGGCGGCCAATCCGCAGTGGCAGGACCGGCTGCGCGAGGAGTCGGAGCGGATCGGTGACGGGCCGCTCGACATCGAGGCGCTGGACAAGCTCGAGACCTACGACCTCGTGGTGAACGAGTCGCTGCGGATGATGACGCCGCTGCCGTTCAACTTCCGCCAGACGGTGCGCGACACCGAGCTGCTCGGCTACTACATCCCGGCCGACACCGCGGTGGTGACGTGGCCGTCGATCAACCACCGGCTGCCCGAGCTGTGGACCGATCCGGAGAAGTTCGACCCGGAGCGCTTCGCCGAGCCGCGCAACGAACACAAGAGACACCGTTACGCGTTCGCGCCGTTCGGCGGCGGAGCGCACAAGTGTATCGGCATGGTGTTCGGTCAGCTGGAGATCAAGACGGTCATGCACCGGCTGCTGCGCCGCTACCGGCTCGAGCTGCCGAAGGCCGGCTACACCCCGCGCTACGACTACGGCGGGATGCCGGTGCCGCTGGATGGCATGCCGATCGTGTTGCGCCCCTTGCGCTGACGGACCTCAGGCCAGCAGGCGGTTGGCGCAGGCGACCACCGCCCGCAACGCTGACTGGACCGGGTCGTCCGACCAGCCCAGCGCCCACTCCGCACGCCCGGCGCCGCTGCCGCACAGGAACGTCGCGGTCTGCCCGCCGGCGCGCAGCTGGTGGAAGGCCGTCACCTCGACGGCGACCCCGCGTTCGTGGAGCATCGCGGTCAGCGCGGCCACCGGACCGCACGCGGCGGCCCGCGCCGTGCCGATGCTGTCCCCCATTGCCAGCGTGGCCTGATAGGTACGCGCCTGCGGGCCCAGCCGGCCCGCGGGACGGTCGCCGTCGACGCACGACCACTGCCCGAGGCGCACCGGCCCGGCGTGCGGCGCGTACTCCCCGACGAACGCATCGAAGGTCTTCGTCTCGGCGTCCGCACGCAACGGGCGGGGCACACGGCCATCCACGCATGCGGCGAACGACGACAGGGGTGTGATGGCGATGGAGGAGTTCATGGGTGCCGGCCTCGAGATGAAGGGGAAAGCGACCGACGAACGAGCAACGACCCACAGCGAGGGGTCGGTCTGGATCAGACCCCGCTGCGGGTTGCTACTACGAGTCGCCTCGGCACGTCGACGATGCTAGCCCCGCCCGCGCCGCCGCTGCAACCACATTCGCCTCGGAGGGTGTGGCGCTGCCGGCCCCGTCCGCGATTGGCACAATGAGCCCGGTGTCGTGGTCGCAGACGGTGCTGCTCGTCGCGGCCGGCATCCTCGGGGGTCTCACCGGGAGCATCGCGGGGCTGGCCTCGGTGGCGACCTATCCGGCTCTGCTCGTCGTGGGCCTGCCGCCCGTCACCGCCAACGTCACCAACACGGTCGCCCTGGTCTTCAACGGCATCGGGTCGGTCTTGGGCTCGCGACCCGAATTGGCGGGGCAGGGCCGTCGGCTCGCCCGGATCGTGCCGTTCGCGATTCTCGGCGGCGTGGCCGGAGCGGCGCTGCTGCTGTCCACCCCGGCCGAGGGTTTCGAAAGGGCGGTGCCGGTGCTGCTCGGTGTGGCGGCCGTGGCGATCCTGCTGCCGGTGCGGCCTCGCGCGGACGTCGAGCGGGGCCGCAGACGCGAGCTGGCCGGTCTGCTGGCCGAGACGGCGGCGATCGCGGCGATCTGCGTCTACGGCGGCTACTTCGGTGCGGCTGCGGGTGTGTTGCTGCTGGCGTTGCTGTTGCGTTCGGGCACAACGACGTTGGCGCACGCCAACGCCACCAAGAACGTCGTGCTGGGGGCTTCGAACTGCAGCGCCGCCGTGGTGTTCGCGATCGTCGCGCCGGTGCAGTGGGCCGCGGTCGCGGCGCTCGGCCTCGGCTGCCTGCTCGGATCGCGTCTGGGACCGGTCGTGGTGCGCCACGCGCCCGCCGGCCCGATGCGGGTGGCGATCGGGCTCGCCGGTCTGGCCTTGGCCATCAAGCTGGGGTGGGACACCTACCGCTGAGGTTCACAGGAACACGTTGTCGCCGTGCGCAACCCGGGTTCCGAGCTCGATCAGGTTCTCCGCCGAGGCGTGCAGCCGCTCGCCGGCCTCCGCGCTGGCCTGCCCGGCCAGGTACCGCGACCACGTGCCCTCGATGACGATGCCGAGCTTGAAGCAGGCCATGGCCACGTACCAATCGAGCCGCTCGGTGGATCGCCCGCCGGCGTCGCGGTAGGCGGCGAGTAACTCTGTCCGGGTGGGCAACCCGCCGAGAGAGGCGAGCGCCGCACCCGCATCGATCGGGTTCGGCCCGTCGGGCCAGCACACCAGCATCCAGCCCAGATCGAGCAGGGGGTCGCCGATGGTGCACATCTCCCAGTCGATGAACGCCGCCACCTCCGCAACGTCGCGGCGCAGCAGCACGTTGTTGAGGTGGCAGTCGCCGTGCATGATCGCCGGGTCGGCGTCCGGCGGGCGGTGGGCCTCGAGCCATTCGGCGAGACCGGCGACCGACGGGAATGACTCCGGCGCGTAGCGGTCATGGCGATAGCTCTCGAGGAGGCGCATGAACTGCGGAACCTGCCGCGCGAGAAAGGAACCCGGACGTTTGAGCTGCGCGAGCGCGCTGCCCTGCCACGGCACCGCGCTCAGCGCGGCGAGGCTCGCCGCGTAGGAGATGCCGACATCGTGGCGCATCCTCGGATCGCGGACATACGCGTCGTCGACGTCGGTGCCCGGGTTGAATCCGTCGATGGCCTCCATCAGATAGAAGACGACACCGAGCACGTCGAGATCGTCGCAGCCGGCGATCAACTCGGGGTGCGGAACCGGGGAACCGGCCAGCGTCGTCAGCACCGCGATCTCGCGGCGCATCGTGTTGTCACTGGTGGGTCGGGGATGCTCCGGCGGGCGGCGCAGCACCATCGGCCGGCCGTCGACCGACAACTGCACCACGATGTTCTGCGACCCGCCCGTGAGCGGCGTGACGTCGGAGACGGTCGATCCGAGCCCGATCCGTCGGATCCAGGACTGCAGCGCCTCGGTGTCGGCATCGGTCAGCATCACCTCGACTGGCATGACCGCCATAGTGTCAGGTGGGCGCCGACGACAGTGACGATCAGTCGAGGATGCGGCGGGCCACGTTGGTGGTGACGAGGTCGAGCAGCTCGTCCGAGCGCCCGGCGAGGATGGTGCGGATCGCGTAGAGCGAGAAGCCCTTGGCCTGCTCGGCGGTGATGGCGGGCGGGATGGACAGTTCCTGACGTGCGGTCACGACGTCGACGACGGCCGGTCCGTCGACGGCGAACGCGTCGTCGAGCGCCTGTTCCAGGTCCGCCGGCTGCTCGACGCGCCGGCCGAAGATCCCCATCGCCTGGGCCACGTCGGCGAAGTTCGGGTTGACCAGGTCGGTGCCGTAGTTGACGATTCCGGCGGCTTTCATCTCCAGTTCGACGAAGTTGAGCGAGGAGTTGTTGAACACGACGAGCTTGACCGGCAGCCGGTTCTGGACGAGCGTGATCAGCTCGCCGAACAGCATCGTCAGGCCCCCGTCACCGGCCAGCGCCACCACCTGCCGGCCGCGCGCCGCGGTCTGCGCGCCGATCGCGTGCGGCAGCGCGCACGCCATGGTGCCGTGGTTGAACGAACCGATCAGGCGCCGGCGCCCGTTCATGCGCAGGTAGCGCGCCGCCCACACCACCGGCGATCCGACGTCGACGGTGAACACCGCGTCATCGGCGGCGAGCCGATTGATCAGTCCGGCAACGTATTCCGGCCGGATCGGGGTGCGGTCGCGATCGTTGACGGCGAGCTCGTCGAGCGTCTTGCGGGTTCTGCGGTAGTGCCGCAACGACCGCTCCAGGTGGGCGGTGTCGGCCTTGGGCCGCACCAGGGATCTCAGCGGCGGCAAGGTGTCGGCGACGGTGCCGACCAGACCGAGGTCCACCGGGGTCCGCCGGCCGAGGTGGCGACCGCGGATGTCGACCTGGATCACCCGCGCATGGTCGGGAAAGAACTGCTGATAGGGGAAGTCGGTCCCCAGCATCAGCAGCGTGTCGCATTCCTTGATCGCCTTGTATCCCGACGCGAAACCGAGCAGTCCCGTCATCCCGACGTCGAAGGGGTTGTCGTATTCGATGAACTCCTTGCCCCGCAACGCGTGCACGACGGGGGCCTTCAGGGCGTCGGCGAGCGCGACCAGTTCGTCGTGCGCACCGGCGACGCCCGCGCCCGCGAGGATGGTGACGGCCTGCGACGCATCCAGGATCGCCGCCGCCTGCCGCAGCGACTCGTCGTCGGGGCGTGCCACCGTCGCGGCGGCGCGCACCGGTCGGGACTCCCAGGCCGTCGCAGCGGCCTTCTGCAGGAAGATCTCGCCGGGGATGACCACGACGGCCACGCCGCGCTCCTCGACCGCCGCCCGCATGGCCATGTGCAGGATCCGCGGCAGCATCTCGGGAGTGCTGACCAGTTCGCAGTACACGCTGCAGTCCCGGAACAACTCCTGCGGGTGGGTCTCCTGGAAGTACTCGGACCCGATCTCCGTGCGCGGGATGTGCGCGGCGATCGCGAGCACCGCCACCCGGCTGCGCTGCGCGTCGAACAGGCCGTTGATGAGATGCAGATTGCCCGGCCCGCAGCTGCCGGCGCAGACCGCCAGTCCTCCGGTCAGCGCGGCGTCGGCGGCCGCCGCGAACGCGGCGGTCTCCTCGTGTCGCACGTGCTCCCAGGTCAACTCCCCGGAGCGGCGCAGCGCGTCGGTGAACCCGTTGAGGCTGTCGCCCGGAAGCCCGTAGACGCGCCGGACGCCGCTGGTGTGCAGGGCGGTGATGACGTGATCAGCGACAGTAGCCACCCCTCGACCTTAGTGATTTCGGCGTGATCGGTCGCGCTCAGCGCAACCGACCACGCCGAAATCGCCGCTACTTGGGGGCGAAACGCTGGCCCGCGTCCAGCCGCAGGCACTGCCCGTTGAGCATGGGGTTCTCGACGATCGCGACGGCGAGTTTGGCGTACTCCTCGGGCTTGCCGAGGCGTTTGGGGAACGCGGCGTCCTTGGTCAGCACGGTGGCGAACTCGTCGGGAATGCCCTCGGTCAAGCCGGTGGCGAACAGGCTGGGCGCGATCGCGAGCGCCCGGATCCCGAGGCTGCCCAGATCGCGTGCCATCGTCAGGCACATCCCGGCGATCGCCGTCTTGGACGCGGTGTAGGCGACCTGCCCGATCTGCCCTTCGAAGGCGGCGATCGAGGCGGTGTTGATGATGACCCCGCGCTCTTCGGCCTCGTCGTCGACGGGCTCGTTCTTCGACATGTGCCAGGCGGCGAGACGGCTGATGTTGAAGGTGCCGATCAGGTTCAGGTCGATGCTCTTGCGGAACGACTCCAGGCTGTGCGGACCGTCCTTCTTCACGGTGCGCTCCGCGAGGCCGCCACCCGCGGTCGTCACGGCGATGTGCAGGCCGCCGAGCCCCTGGACCGCCTGATCGAGAACCGTTTCGGTGCCGTCGAAGTCGGTGACGTCGACGGCGTGGAAGGCGCCGCCGATCGCGTCGGCGACCTCGGCCCCCCTGGACTGCGGGCGGTCCAGCACCGCGACGCTCGCGCCACGCTTGGCCAGCGCCTCGGCCGTCGCCCGGCCGAATCCGGACGCGCCTCCGACGACGACGGCCTTCTTGCCCTCGATCTCCATCTCGCTCCCTTCCCGTCGACCAACGTTGCATTTCGTGGTCAATCTGTAAAGCAACCTAGCGGATGACACGAATCGGTAAGGGTTTCGGGTTCGCTGCGCCGGTAGTTTGGCGCCATGACCACTCTGGGTGCCCGGGCTGCGGGCGGCGTCGCCGCGGCCGCCGTCGCCGTCGGAGTGGCGCAGCTGGTCGGCGCGGCGTTCGGCCCGCAGGCCGACGTGCGGACGGCCGTCGGCTCCGCGGTGATCCAGCTGACGCCCGGATCGGTCAAGGAATGGGCCATCCAGACCTTCGGCACCGCAGACAAACTGGTGCTCTCGGTCGCCGTGCTGCTCGTCATCGCCGCGCTGGCCGCCGTCGCGGGGATCCTGGAAGGCCCACGACGCCCGCTGGGCAGCGCGATGATCGCCGCCGCAGGCGCGCTGGGCTGCGCGGCGGTGCTGTCGCGGGCCGGGGCGACCGCCGTGGACACCATTCCCACACTGGTGGGCGTCGTGTGCGGGATCGCCGCACTGAGGCTGGTGATCTCGCGCCGCTTGCGGGACCGCGATGCCGCCGAAGACTCCCCCGACGCTGGCCGGCGCCGCTCGCTGGTCACTCTGGGACTGCTCGCCGCAGGCGCGGTCAGCGGGGTCGCCGGTGTGGTGATCACCCGCCTGGCGTCCTCGGTCTCCGGCGACCGCAGCGCGTTCGCGCTGCCCCGTGTTTCCCAGCCCGCCGCCCCGATCCCCGACACGGTGCAGCCGAAAGACGTTGCGCTGCCGTCATTCGTGACGAGCAACGAGGACTTCTACCGCATCGACACCGCGCTGACCGTCCCGCAGCTCAGCCGCGAGGCATGGCAACTGCGCATCCACGGCATGGTCGACCGCGAGGTGACCCTGCGCTTCTCCGACCTGGACCGCTTCGACCCCGTCGAACGCGTGGTCACGCTCACCTGTGTCTCCAATCCCGTTGGTGGCGAACTGATCTCGAATGCCGTGTGGACCGGATACCGCGTCGCCGACCTGCTCGCCGAGGCCGGGGTGGACGCCGGCTCCGACATGGTGTTGTCGACGTCGGTCGACGGTTGGACCGCGGGCACGCCGGTCGAGGCACTCACCTCTGGCGACGCGCTGCTGGCGATCGGCATGAACGGCCAGCCCCTACCGATCGAGCACGGCTACCCGGCCCGGCTGGTGGTGCCGGGGCTGTACGGCTATGTGTCGGCGACCAAATGGCTCGTCGACCTCGAACTCACCCGTTTCGACCGTGCCGAGGCGTACTGGACCAAACTGGGCTGGGCGCCGCGCGGTCCCATCAAGACCGAGTCGCGCATCGACGTCCCGCGCGCCGGCCAGGACGTCCCCGCCGGCCCGGTCACGTTCGGCGGGGTCGCGTGGGCCCAGAACCGGGGCGTACGCACCGTCGAGGTGCAGATCGACGACGGCGACTGGCAGCAGGCCACTCTCGGCGCCTCCTACTCCAACGACACCTGGCGGCTGTGGAGCTTCGACTGGGAGGCGGCCGGTCCGGGCTTCCACAAGATCACGGTGCGGGCCACCGACAACACCGGCTACACCCAGACCCCGGATCGCGCCGACCCGGTCCCCGACGGCGCGACGGGCTGGCACTCCATCACCTTCAAGGTCACGTGAGCCGGATGTCGGTGGCCCGTGCCAGTCTGACCCCGTGCTCCTGGTAGAGGTCGCCCGTGCGTCGGCCGACGTGGCCGCCTCGTCGTCGCGACGGGCGAAGACCGCCCGCCTCGGCGACCTGCTGCGCGTCGCGGCCGCCGAGGACCCCGACGCGGTGGCCGTGGTGGTGTCCTGGCTGTCGGGCGAGCTGACGCAGCGACAGATCGGCGTCGGCTGGGCCGCGCTGCGCTCCCTACCCGCACCCGGTGCCGAACCCCGGCTCACCGTCGGCGAGGTCGAAGCCCTGTTCACCGAGATCGGGACGACCGCGGGCAAGGGGTCGCAGGCCCGGCGCGCCGAGTTGCTGGGCCGGCTCTTCGCGGCCGCCACCGACGTCGAGCAGACGTTCCTGCGCAGGCTGCTCGGCGGCGAACTCCGGCAGGGAGCACTCGTCGGGGTGATGGCCGACGCCGTCGCCTCCGCCGCCGGCCTGCCGCCCGCCGAGGTACGACGGGCCGCCATGCTCGGCGGCGATCTGCCCGCGGTGGCCGCCGCGGCGCTGACCGGCGGGCAGGAGGCGCTGGCGCAGTTCACGCTGCGTGTCGGCAAGCCGGTCGGACCCATGCTCGCCCAGACCGCCACCGGCGTCGCCGACGCCCTGCAGCGTCTCGGCGGCAGCGCTGCCTTCGAAGCAAAGCTGGACGGCGCGCGCGTGCAGATCCACCGCGCCGGAGAATCGGTGTCGATCTTCACCCGCAGCCTCGACGATGTCACCGCGCGGCTCCCGGAGGTGGTCGATGCGACGCTGGCACTCCCGGTCGACACCCTGATCGCCGACGCCGAGGCGATCGCGCTCAAGCCGGACGGGCGCCCGCACCGGTTCCAGGTCACCGCGTCGCGGTTCGGTCGCCGCGGCGGCGCCGGTCCGGGCGATCAACGCCTGTCGGTCTTCTACTTCGATCTGCTCCACGTCGACGGCACCGACCTTCTCGACCGTCCGGCACACGAGCGCAGCGCGGCGCTGGCGGCGATCGTGCCCGGCCACCACCGGGTCGACCGGCTGGTCACCACCGACGCCGACGAGGCTCAACGCTTCCTCGACGCGACACTGGCGGCGGGTCACGAGGGGGTGATGGCCAAGGCGGCCGACGCGCCGTACGAGGCAGGGCGCCGCGGCGCGGGCTGGCTGAAGGTCAAGCCGGTGCACACCCTCGACCTGGTGGTGCTGGCCGTCGAGTGGGGTTCGGGGCGGCGAACAGGAAAGCTCTCGAACATCCATCTCGGCGCGCGCGACCCCGCAACCGGCGAGCTGAAGATGCTCGGCAAGACGTTCAAGGGCATGACCGACGAGATGCTGGACTGGCAGACGCAGCGGTTCCTCGACCTGGCCGACGGGCCCACCGACGGTTACGTCGTGCGGGTGCGCCCCGAGCAGGTCGTCGAGATCGCCTACGACGGCATCCAGACCTCGACGCGCTACCCCGCCGGCATGGCGCTGCGGTTCGCCCGGGTCCTGCGCTACCGCGACGACAAGAGCGCTGCCGAGGCCGACACCGTCGACACCGTGCGCGCACACTACGACCGGGCCACCTGAGTCTGGAAACGGGGGTTCCGCGCCGGGACCGGATTGTCCGGTGCGAGTATCGACACGAGGCACGCGCGTCGAGCCGACGAGGGAGGGACTCGGAGGATCATGGCCACACCCACTGCCGCACCGTCAGGGCGCATCGAGGAAACCGTCGGTGACATCACCTATGTGAAGACCGACAGGGATCTGCCGCCCGTCGCGATCATCGACCGGTCGCCGATCACCACGAAACACAAGATCATTTTCGCCGTCGTCGCGGTGCTGGGGGCGCTGGCGTGGGCGATGATCGCGTTCTTCCGCGGGGAGACCGTGAACGCGGTGTGGTTCGTGATCGCCGCGATCTGCACCTACGTCATCGGCTTCCGGTTCTACGCCCGGCTGATCGAGATGAAGGTGGTGCGACCGCGCGACGACATCGCCACGCCCGCCGAGGTTTTCGAGAACGGCACCGACTACATGCCGACCGATCGGCGGGTGCTCTACGGACATCACTTCGCCGCGATCGCCGGAGCGGGCCCTTTGGTCGGTCCGGTGCTGGCGATGCAGATGGGCTACCTGCCGGGGGCGATCTGGATCATCATCGGCGCCGTCGTGGCCGGCTGCGTCCAGGACTATCTCGTGCTGTCGATCTCGGTGCGCCGCCGGGGCCGCTCGCTGGGACAGATGGCGCGCGACGAACTCGGCGTGGTCGGCGGCATCGCCGCGATCGTCGGCGTGCTGGTGATCATGGTCATCCTGCTGGCCGTGCTCGCGCTGGTGGTGGTGGGCGCGCTGTCCGAGAGCCCCTGGGGCGTGTTCTCGATCGCGATGACGATCCCGATCGCGATCTTCATGGGTCTCTACCTGAGGTTCCTGCGGCCCGGCCGAGTGTCCGAGGTGTCGGTGATCGGCGTGGCGCTGTTGCTGCTGGCGGTCGTGTCAGGCGGTTGGGTGGCCGAAACCTCCTGGGGTGTGGACTGGTTCACGCTGTCGAAGGTGACCCTGTCGTGGTGCATCATCCTCTACGGCCTCGCGGCCTCGGTGTTGCCGGTGTGGTTGCTCCTCGCCCCGCGCGACTACCTGTCCACCTTCATGAAGGTGGGCACCATCGCGCTGCTGGCCATCGGGATCCTGATCGCCCGCCCGGTCATGGAGGCCCCGGCCATCTCGTCCTTCGCTGCCAGCGGCACCGGTCCCGTCTTCGCCGGCTCCTTGTTCCCGTTCCTGTTCATCACGATCGCCTGTGGCGCGCTGTCGGGCTTCCACGCCCTGATCTCCTCGGGCACCACGCCGAAGCTGCTCGAGAAGGAAAGCCAGATGCGGCTGATCGGGTACGGCGGCATGCTGACCGAGTCGTTCGTGGCGATCATGGCGCTGATCACCGCGGCGATCATCAATCAGCACCTCTACTTCACGATGAATGCCCCATCGGCTTCGACCGGGACCACGGCGCAGAGCGCCGCCGACTACGTCAACGGGCTCGGGCTGTCCGGGGCGCCGATCAGCCCGCAGGACATCGACGAGGCCGCCCGCGGTGTCGGGGAGGAAACCATCGTCTCGCGCACCGGCGGAGCGCCCACGCTCGCCTTCGGCATGTCCGAAGTGCTGCACCAGGTGTTCGGGGGCACCGGGCTCAAGGCGTTCTGGTACCACTTCGCGATCATGTTCGAGGCGCTGTTCATTCTCACGACCGTCGATGCCGGGACGCGCGTGGCGCGATTCATGTTGTCCGACGCACTGGGCAACCTGGGCGGACCGCTGAAGAAGCTGCGCAATCCGAGCTGGCGCGTCGGCGCGTGGGTGTGCAGCGTGATCGTCGTCGCCGCATGGGGCAGCATCCTGCTGATGGGAGTGACCGACCCGCTGGGCGGGATCAACACCCTGTTCCCGCTGTTCGGCATCGCCAACCAGCTGCTGGCCGCGATCGCGCTCACCGTGGTCACCGTGGTGGTCATCAAGCGCGGCCTGCTGAAATGGGCGTGGATCCCCGGCATTCCGCTGACGTGGGATCTCATCGTGACCATGACGGCGTCGTGGCAGAAGATCTTCTCCGGCGACCCGAAGGTCGGGTACTGGACGCAGCACTTCTCCTACCGCAACGCCAGGGACGCCGGTGAAACCGCGTTCGGGGCCGCCAAGAACCCCGGCCAGCTCGACGCCGTCATCCGCAACACGTTCATCCAGGGCACGCTGTCGATCGTCTTCGCAGCACTCACGCTGATCGTCTTCGCCGCCGGTGTCGCGATGGCTGTCAAGGCAATTCGCGGCCAGGGTGCCCCGCTGACAGAGGACGAGCCCGTCCCGTCGCGGATGTTCGCCCCGTCGGGCATGTTCGTCACCGCCGCCGAGAAGGAGGTGCAGAAGCAGTGGGACGGGTTACCGCGGGAGCACGCCGGGCATTCGGCCAGATCGGCTGGTACGTCGGGTCCTTGATGGGAGACGACCACTACCGGCGGTATGTGGAGCATCGGGCGCGCGCGCATCCGGGCGCACCGGTGATGTCGGAACGGGAGTACTGGCGGCATCGGCACGCCGCCGCGGACGCCAACCCCGGCGCCCGCTGCTGCTGACTGCCTCCCCCACGTTGTGGCGTCAGCGGGTGCCGCGGTGCAGGGTCGCCGTCAACTCGGCGATCTCGGCCTCGCTCACGGTCGCCGGGAACCCCACCAGCACGCGATCGATCGCCCCGGCACACCGGTCCAGGATCTTGCCGGCCACCTCGTCGACCGGCGCCACCACCGCGAACGTGTCGAGCATCGTGTGGTCGATCAGCGATCCCATGACATCCCAGTCCCCAACCCGGGACAACCGGTGCAGCTCGGTCTGCAGATCACCCCAGCCGTGCAGTTCGAGCACACCCCGGTAGGCCGGGGTGGATGCATAGAACGCGATCTGCTTGCGGGTGCCGACGGCCGCCGCGGCCAGTTCCGCCTCGTCGTGACCGGTCACCACGAACAGCGGGCTGGCCACCTCGATGTCGGTACGCTGCCGGCCCGCCCGTTCCAATCCGCGGGTCAGCGTCGGGATCGTCACCTCACGCAGATAGCGTTCCGTCGAGAAAGCATGCGCCAGAAGCCCGTCGGCGACTTCGCCGCACATTTCGGTCATGCGGTCACCCACCGCGGCGAGGAACACCGCCGGGTCGCCGAAGCCGTGTGCCGGCGGCGTGAACATCGGCGTCATCAGCGTGTGCGTGTAGAAGTCGCCCTCGAAGCGCAGCGGGCTGTCGTCGCGCCAGCAGGTCCAGATGGCCCGCATCGCCGCGACGAATTCGCGCATCCGCGCCACCGGACGGTCCCACGGCATACTGAACCGTCGCTCGATGTGCGGCTTGATCTGGGAACCGAGCCCCAGCAGGAATCGACCCTGCGAATAGTCCTGGAGGTCCCATCCGATCTGCGCCACGGTCATCGGATTGCGCGCGAACGCCACCGCGATGCTGGTGCCCAGTTGAATACGCCGGGTGTGTTCGGCGGCCAGCGTCAGCGGCAGGAACGGATCGTGGTTGATCTCGGCCGTCCAGCATCCGTCGTAGCCGCACCGCTCGAGGGCACGGGCGCCCTCGGGTACCTGCGCGAGCTGCCCGACGACGGCCGCGTCGACCTTCACCCCGGCTGCGGTCAACGGTCGGACGCGCGGTAGGCGGCCACGATCGGTTCGAGTTCGTCGGGCGTGGCGCCGTGCATGATCACCGCGTCCGCGCCGTAGTCGAACTCCTGACGCAGCCGGTCGACACACTGCTGCGCAGAGCCCGTCGCCGCCGGTTCCAGCCACTCGTCGGGAATCAGCGTGGCGATGTGCTCGATCTGCTCGGCCGTGGCCTTGTGGTCGATGCCGCCCGGGATCGACTGCACCACGGGATCGTCCCGGAAGTGTTGCAGCACAGCGGGATCCCAGCCGTTGGTGCGGACCAGCAGGTCACCGTAACCCTGCAGATAGGTGGCCAACCGGGCCACCGTCTTCTTCAGCCGCAGTTCCTCGGGCAGGTGGTCCCCCACCGTCGCGAAGCACGACCACACCCGGACGTCGGCCGGGTCACGGCCCGCCTGCTCGGCGGCGCCCTTCACGGTGGTGACGGCGCGCTGCAGCGTCTCGGGGGTGAAGTAGGTGTGCAGGATGACGTCGTCGAACAACCGTCCGCCCAGCGCCAGCGTCTGCGGGCCGAACGCGACGATCGCGAGCCGGATGTCCTCGCGGAAGTCGGGGTCCAGGAAGAGCAGGTTGTACTCGCCGATCGGGCCGTCGTGGCCGAAAACCAGTTCGCCGTTCCAGAGCCTGCGCATCACCTGCGCGAAGTCCGCCATCTGCGCGGTCGTCACGGCCGGCACGCCGAACGCGTTGTACATCGCTGCGATGCCCCGCCCGATCCCGAGGGTGAACCGTCCCCCGGAGAGCCGGTGCATCGTGGTCGCCCACGACCCGGTGATCAGCGGATGCCGGGTGTTGTGGTTGGTGGCCGCGGTGGCGATCCGCATCCGCGAGGTGACGGCCAGCGCGGCACCGGTCAGCGACGAGGCTTCCTTGACGTTCCAGCGCTCGGAGATGAACCCCGTGCCGAAGCCGAGTTCCTCGCCGCGGCGCGCCTCGTCCATCAACCCGGCGGGACCGTCGCCGCCGGCGCCGGCCAGCAGATAGAACCCCAGCTCGTCGAGCACCCGACGACCTCCCGGGGTCGCGTCGCTCGTATCCGTCACGCCCAGACTCCTTGTTTGTAGCCGCAGTTCCAGACCTCGGTGATCCTGCCATCGACGACGCGGAAGATCTCCATACTCCCGATGGTGGTCTCCGTGCCGTCCGTCAGCCGCATGGGTGACTGGTAGACGACCGCGACATGCTCGCCGTCGTCGCCGGCCACCACCAGGTGCAGGTCGAAGCGGATCGTCTCGAACATCGCCAGATGATCGACGACGCGCGCGACCGCCTGGTCGTGCGTGAGCGTGACGGCCTCACCCACCTCGTGCCGAATCACCGTCTCGCCGAGGAGCTCCCCCGCCAGCGCGACGTCGCGCCGATTCCAGACCACGAGGTTGTACTGCTCCACCACGTCGCGGGCGGTACGGGTCATCGCGACACCTCCAACCGGGGACGGCCCGCCACTGACCATACAACTCGGCCGCAGGTGTTCACTCCGGATACCGGGTCGGTCTAGAGTCCAACGCATGCCTCAGCCGAATGAGTTCACCGTTCCCGGCGCCGCCGACGCGGTCGTCCGGGTCATCGGTGACCGCGAGTTCATCATCCAGGGCGACCGGCGTCTGACCTATGCCCAGATCGTCGAGCGGTCGAACCGGTTTGCGGCGTTCCTGCACGCCCAGGGGCTGGGGTGCCACACCGAGCGCAGCGAGTTGCCCGGGCACGAGGTGGGCCAGGATCTGCTCGGCATCTACGCGCACAACGGCCCGGAGTACGTGGAGGGAATGCTGGGCGCGTGGCGCGCCCGCGTCGCCCCGTTCAACGTCAACTACCGCTACGTCAAGAGCGAGCTGCACTACCTGCTGTCGGATTCGGGCGCCACCGCGCTGCTCTACCATTCCGCGTTCGCCCCGCGCTTGGCCGAGGTGCTCCCCGACCTTCCGGCGCTGCGCGTGCTCGTCCAGATCGCGGACGACTCGGGCAACGAATTGTTGCCCGGTGCAATCGATTACGAGTCGATCGTCGGGGAAGGTCCGGCCGACCCGCCGCCGGTCGAGCCGTCGCCCGACGATCTCTATGTCCTTTACACCGGCGGGACGACCGGCATGCCCAAGGGTGTGCTGTGGCGCCAGCACGACATCTTCATGACCTCGTTCGGCGGCCGCAGCCTCTACACCGGCGAGGCCGCCCGCTCCTACGACGACATCGCCACCCGGTGCGCGGAATCCCCCGGCACCACGCTGATGGTGCTGCCGCCGCTGATGCACGGTGCCGCGCAGTGGGCCGTCCTGACGGCCATGACCACCGGGCAGTCCGTGGTGTTCTCCGCGGTGACCGACCATCTCGACGTCGACGACGTCGTGCGCACGGTCGAGCGGGAGAAGGTCCTGGCGGTCACCGTGGTCGGCGATGCGATGGCCCGGCCGCTGGCCGATGCGTTCGAGCGCACCGGGGCCGATCTGTCGTCGCTCGCGGTGGTGGCCAACGGCGGAGCGCAACTCACGCCGACCGCCAAACAGCGGCTGATCGACGCGAAGCCGAACCTGATGGTCGTCGACGGGGTGGGCTCCTCGGAGACCGGTGCGCAGATGACCCACATGTCGGGTCAGGGCGCGGTGTCGACGGGCACCTTCACTGCCGGGCCCGACACTTCCGTCGCCGCAGAGGATCTCAGCGCCCTGCTGGAACCGGGCCACGACGGGATGGGCTGGCTCGCGCAGCGCGGATATGTTCCGCTGGGCTACAAGGGTGACCCGGTGAAGACGGCCGCGACGTTCCCGGTCATCGACGGTGTCCGCTACTCGGTCCCCGGCGACCGCGCCCGCCACCTCGCCGACGGCGCGATCGAGCTGCTCGGCCGCGATTCGGTGACGATCAATTCGGGGGGCGAGAAGATCTTCGCCGAGGAGGTGGAGTCGGCGGTCGCGTCGCATCCCGCCGTCGCCGACGTCGTGGTGGCCGGGCGGCCCAGCGAGCGCTGGGGCCAGGAGGTCGTCGCGGTGGTCGCCCTTGCCGACGGCGGGGACGCATCGGCGGAGGAGCTCATCGACCATGCGGCACAGGTGATCGCGCGCTACAAGCTGCCGAAGGCGGTGGTGTTCCGGCCTGTGATCGAACGCAGCCCAGCGGGCAAGGCCGACTACCGCTGGGCCCGCGAGCAGGCGATCAGCGGACGCTGAGCCCCGAAAACAGCGGTGCGACCGCCTGATTCAGGCGATCGCACCGCTGTTGTCGAGCGAAACGTCAGGCTCAGACCTCGCAGGCCGAGCCGTCGAGCACGCACAGCGGCTGGCTGGCGCCGAGCAGCGCACCGGACTCGGCGCCGGATGCGCTGAGCAGGTTCAGGTTCTGGCTACCGCCGAACGGGCTGTAGTAGTTGTAGTCGCCGAGCTCCTTGGCCGCGTCGTAGTTCTTGAACGCCGGGATGCCGCCGAACGGGGTCACGTACTGGAACGAGATCTTGCTCTTGCCCGACTCCGTGGGCAGCGCGTAGTACGCCTCACCGAACCCGGTCGTGCCGGTGTAGCTGAAGTTGAACACCGAACCGACCGGCGGCACCTTGCCCGCCTCCGGGGCGGCGTCCCCGTCGACGATGCCCGTGACGAGGACGGCCTCCGAGCTGTTGCCGGCCAGGTTCCACTGCTTGGTCACGTCGGCGTTCACCTTGCCGAGGTAGTTGCCGTCCGAGTCGTAGACCTCGTACTGCTGATAGCCCTGGACGATGGCCTCGCGCGGCGGGAGGCCGTTGACCCCGGAGTACTCAAAGTCCCCGACGGGCCTGAGGCTGTACCCGGTGCCGTTGCGGCCCGGGACGTCCAGCGACGTCCGGACCGGGGGTGCGGCCGCGTCGAAGCGGAATTGAAGATCCAGGGTGTCCACCCTGCCCGACTTCTTCGTATCGACCAGGATCGTCTTGATCACGTTCGAGTTCGGCCGCTCGTCCGGCTTGGCGTAGTAGAGCAGGTAGTCGCCGGGATCCGCGGTCCAGTAGATGATGTTGTAGATCGTGCCTTCCGGCGGAATCTGGCCGGCCCCGACACCGACGAGGTCGCCCTCGGCCTTGGTGACGAGGATGGCCTCGCTGGTGGTGCCCCAGAAGTCGGACGTGACGGTCACGACGCCGTCGAAGGTTCCGATCAGTTGATCGGTGTCGGCGTCGTAGACGCCGAACGTGTTCGCTCCCTGGATGGCGTTGAACAGCGGCTGATAGGCCGCGTACGCCGTCCACGGGGTCGTGTTGGTGATCGGCTTGATGTAGTAGCCGTCCTGTGTGTAGATCGGCCGGTTCACTCCCTCGTTGTCGTACAGGAAGTCGGCGGAGCTGAACTTGATCCGGAACGGGTCGGGGTTAAGCGGTAGCGAGAAGCTGGACGTCACGAACTTGTAGGTGACGACGTCGTCCCCGTTGGGGTTGTCCAGAGCGGAGTAGACGTTGCCGTACTTGCCGTTGCTCACGCTGGCGAACACCGAGCCGGGACGCGGGATGTCCTTGAAGTCCGTTCCGTACTCGACGCCGTCCCCGAAATCGGCGTCGGTGACGAGGATCTGCAGCAGCCGGTTGCCGGAGCCGACGTCGTTGTTGTAGGTCACCAGACCGTGGATGGTGGCGACCGTGGTGCCGTTCTCGTCCACCAGGTCGAAGTCCTGTGTGCCCTGCACGATGCCCGGGAAGGCGGGGACCATCGTGTACTCGCCGTAGAACTGCGTGATGTTGGGTTCGCCGACGGGAACCACCTCGTAGCCGTTCCAGTACATCGTCGGGTCGTCGGTCTGCGCAGCGGCGAGCTCACGGCGCGACGCCGCGGCCGCCACCCAGGCGAACGGCGAATTCGCCGCCGGCGACGTCGGCGCGTTGCCGCTGAAGATGTCGAGGAAACGCTTGAACAGGGTGGCCAACGGGCCCTGCGACACCGTGGTGTCCGTCGCCTCTGCGGTGTCCGTCGGGACCTCCGCCGTGGTCGTCTCCGGGGTGATCGCGGCCGTCGACACGTCCACCAGGGTGGAGGCCGTCTTGGTGGTTTCCGGTGCGTCCACGGTGATGCTGGCCAGCAGGGACTTGAGCGGCTTCTTGGTCGGGGTCGTGTCGACGGTGCTGGTGTCGTCGGTCGAGGCGGGTGCCGAATCCTCGGCGGGCTTCCACGACCACCGCGGCTTCTTCGGCGGGGTCTTGCCGGTCGCGGCCGGGTCGTCGGCGCCCTGCTGCGGGGTCTCGTCGGTGCCGTCGGACGGGGTCTCGTCCGTGCCGTCCGACGGGTCCGGGGTGGCATCGGGGTCATCGGTCTCGGTGCCCGGCTTGGGCTTGTGACCGCCGAACAGGTCCGACCAGAGGGTGTGGCGGTCCTTCTTGCCGGTGCCGGGGACATCGGTGTCGGCGTCGGGCTTGTCGCTCGAACCCTTGTCGCTCGAGCCCTTGTCGGACGACGACGTGTCGGTGTCGGACTTGCCGGTCGATTGCGTGCCGGAGGTGGCGGACGACTCGGATGTCGTGCCGGAGGCGCCGCTCGCTCCGGATGCGCCGCCCGAGGCGGACGAATCCGAGTCGGTGGAGGCATAAGCGACTCCGTGGCCGGTGAACACCGCCGCGCCTACTCCGAGCGCGACAGCCAGTCCACCGATGCGACCGACGTACGAACCAGCATTCATTGCAATCCCCCAGGGGCTACCAGCGACATGTGACCGAAACTATACAAGTCGGGACGGCCTCGATCGCCTGTTTCCGACGTCATCCAGAAAACTTTCGCATTTTTGCTGGGCGCCGTCCATACCCTGGTCGCCCCTCGGTCGTCTCAGCCGACCCGCCGCGGCAGGTCGAAGGCGTCGTAGACATAGGCCAGGTCGTTCTGGATCCGCTCGGCGCTCAGGCCGAACCGGTCCGGCGCGTGCTGGTGCTTGCTCTTGTACGACCGCTGCTTCTCGGCCTGGGCGCGCACTTCGTCGAGGAAGGATGCGGTGGGCTCGATCTCGGCGAACTCGCAGATCCGCGCGATGGTCGGCTCCAGGTTGTGGATCAGGTCGGGATAGCGCACCACGCACAGGTTCTTCTCGGGAATCGCGCCGGAGGTGTAGGCGTCGTAGAACACCCGCAGCATGGCGCAGGAGGCCTGGTAGAGGTTCTCCACCCACCGCTCCTGGTCCTCGGCACTGGTGCGGTTGAACGCGTCGTAGCCGTTCTCGAGCACGCTCGCGATCAGCGACATCCCCGACGGGATGACCTCGACCGGATCCCGGACGATGTAGACCAGCTTGCAGTCCGGATAGCGCTGGAGCACCTCGTCGAGCCGGAACGTCAACATGCTCGTCTTGGCGAGGATGCGGCGATCTTTCTTGTAGTACAGATTCCTTCGCCAGAGCTCTTCGTAGTAACGGAAGAAGCGTTCCTTCTCCTGCTCACTGACGCCGTCGATGCCGAAGCACCGGCGGGACAGATCGCTGCCCCAGGTGTCCTGCCAGGCCAGGAAGTAGGCCCAGGCGAACGGTCCGTCGAGCGTGTGGAAGAACCACGCGGGATCGTCGGTCTCGATGCCGCGCAGGCTGGTGTCGTGCACATCGGACGGGTGATAGCGCGCGGGCGAGAGCCGGTCCAGCCGGGGCACGATACGGCCCAGCAGCTTGCGCGCGGTGATCGCCGGGAACAGCATCTCCCACAGCTCGAACGCGGCCAGGTCCCCGGTCCCCAACAGGAAACGGTGCAGGAACGTGGTACCGCTGCGGGGATTGCCGATGATGAAGATGGGTCGGTCGAGCGGCTCCTCGCGGTACTTCGGGAAGACGATCCGGTCCAGACCCATCGTCACGGCGGAGAGGCCTGCCCGCACCTGCAGGATGAGGAACGTGCCGAGCGGCCGCAGCCACAGACCGAACGTCTTGTTGATGACCCGGTAGACGCGGAGGTAGCGCCTCATTCAGCCCTCCCAGACGGCGGCAGCACCGACGATGGTGAAACCGGCTGCGGCACTTGCCATCACGATCTTGTCCCCGGGCTCCACGGTGCCGTGTTCGAGTCGGTACTCGAGCGCGAGCGCCCAGGCGGTGCTCGCGGTGTTGCCGAACAGTGAGTGCGTATGGACGCAGGCCTGCGGGCGGGCGCCCAGTTCGGTGAACACCCGCTCGAGCACGGCCTCGCTGGGCTGGTGGAAGGCGTAGTGGTCGACCTCCTCCGAGGACCATCCGAGATCACCGAGCATCTCCCGGATCGCCGGCGGCACGTGCACCGAGAGGGCGAACAGTTCCTTCGACTTCGACGTGAAATGCCCGTCGACCGGGGTCTTGCACAGTCCG
Organism: Mycolicibacterium chubuense; assembly: GCF_001044255.1. Taxonomy (GTDB): domain Bacteria; phylum Actinomycetota; class Actinomycetes; order Mycobacteriales; family Mycobacteriaceae; genus Mycobacterium; species Mycobacterium chubuense. Next base: position 48,478 of record NZ_JYNX01000011.1, on the reverse strand, counting down.
TAGTGCTCGCACAGCGTCTTGTGGAAGATGCCCTCCAGGCGCGCGCTCCCGCCGGCCAGCGGCTCCCGCGACACCAGCAGCGCTGTCGCGGCGTTGCCCAGGGTCAGGCCGGCCGCGAACACCGCGACGTCCTGGAGCGAACCCATGTCGTAGGTGATGCGGTCGCGGGTGAGCTCGCCGGAGCAGATAAGCGCCGTCTTCATCTCCGGGTGCAGCGCGAAGTAGCCCGCCACGGTGTGCATCGCTTCGATCAGCCCGGCGCACGCGCACGTCACGTCGGTCGCATGCAGCGGCCGGGCGCCGATCCGGCCTGCCACCTCGGCCGCGGTGGCGGGCTCGAAGTTGTCCCGGGCGATCCCGCCGTAGACGAGGAGGTCGAGGTCGGTCGCCGCCACCCCGTTCTGTTCGAGGCAGGCGATCGCGGCCTGAGACGCAAACTCGCCCGGGGACAAGGTCGTGCTCTGATCCAGGTAGCGCGTCTTGGTGTTGCACCGGTCGAAGACGTATCGGATGGTTTGCTCGACGCCGTCCCATTCCGATGCGGGCCCTGTGAACTGCTCGCGAACGATGCTGAGCACCTCGTCGTTGTCCATCGCCTTCTCAGGCAACACGGAGGCCGGCCTAGAGAAGTAAAGAGTTGGAAGCGTCATGAGCCGATCCCCCTGTCAAGTGGTGGCGAGATGGTAGCGCTAGCAGGTCACAGGCTATGAGCCATGGGGCGGCTCCGCAATTGCAGCAAACGAAACTTACTACGTCGACGTTTCTCTGTGGAAGTTACCGTGCCCTACACAGGCTGTCAGCGGTTTGGGCAGATCTCGGTTGGGACACAAGTTTCTGCCAGGCCGCTCACAGCTTCTCCCCCGACGCGGCCTTGATATTGACTACTACGTAATATCTCTACCTGCGGCAAGGTTAGCTGACCGCCCAAAATCCGGGAGCAAATCGACACGGCGGGTTTTTCGGGAGATTCCGGCGCCGCTGCAGCCAGCAACACGGACCGGCGGATCTGTCAACCGCAGTGGTCCCCAAGGTCGATGCGGGGCCAGACCACGTCCAGCCGAACCGGCACTCCGGTCAGCCGCATCCGGATCTGGCCGCGCGGCGAGCTCACCCGGACCTCGTCGACGTTGACCAGACCGCGCGGACCACGGTCGCCGCGCATCAGCAGCGGGGCGTTGTGCCGCACAGCGGCTCGCAGATCCGGCAGAACGTCGTCGTGTGATGCACGGTCATGGACGAAAGCCCTTCCCGAGGTCTGCCCGGATAGCCTGGAGGGGGTGCGCTGGATTGTCGATGCCATGAACGTGATCGGAACGCGGCCTGACGGGTGGTGGCGCGACCGGCACCGGGCGATGACGGGTCTGGTCCACCGCCTCGAGCGGTGGTCGCTGGCTGAGCAGCTGGACGTCACGGTGGTCTTCGAGCAGCCGCCCGTCCCCCCGATCGAATCCGATGTCATCACCATCGCGCATGCTCCGACGGCAGGCCCGAACTCCGCGGACGACGAGATCGTCCGGCTGGTCGGTGCGCAGGCCCGCCCCGACGACGTCGTGGTCGCCACCTCGGACCGGACCCTGGCCGACCGGGTCAGATCGGGCGGGGCCGGGGTGGTCCCGGCGGAGCGGCTGCGGGATCTGATCGACCCGCGCTGAGCGGACCGGTCAGGTGCCGGTCCAGTTGGGCTTGCGCTTCTCGGCGAACGCCGTCGCCCCCTCCATGGCGTCCTTGGACGAGAACACGGGAGCGATGAGTTCGCCCTGTCTGCGCCACATCTCGCTCTCGCTCCAGTCCGCGGATTTCATGATGATCTCCTTGGTGACCGCCACCGCGAGCGGGCCGTTCGCGGTGATGCGATCGGCGAGCGCCAGGGCGCCGTCGAGCGCCTCGCCGGGTTCGGTGAGCACGTTGACGAAGCCCCACTGCGCGGCCTCCTCAGCGGTGAAGCTGTCTCCGGTCAGGGCGAGTTCCAGTGCCTTCTGGTACGGGATGCGGTGCGGCAGCCGCAGCAGTCCGCCACCCGCGGCCACCAGACCGCGCTTGACCTCCGGGATGCCGAACTTCGCGTTCCTGGCCGCCACCACGAGGTCGGTGGCCAGCACGATCTCGGTGCCGCCCGCCAGCGCGTAACCCTCGACCGCGGCGATCACGGGTTTGCGCGGCGGCCGCTCCGTGAAGCCGATGCCCCGGCCGGGGATTGCGGGCACCTCGCCGGCCATGAACGCCTTCAGATCCATCCCTGCACAGAAGTTGCCGCCCGCGCCGGTGATGATCGACACCGACAGATCGGGGCTCTCATCGAGTTCGTCCATCGCATCGGCCAGGCCCCGGGCCACCGCGAGGTTGAACGCGTTGCGCGCCTCGGGGCGATTGATGGTGATGATCAGAACGCGCCCGCGGCGTTCGGTGAGAACCTCTTCTGCCACTGTCTCCCTTGACCTTTCGTGTGGTGTCGCCCCGAGGTCAGACCTCGACGACGACGGCGCCGCCCTGCCCGCCGCCGGCGCACATCGCGGCGACGCCGATGCCACCGCCGCGGCGCTGCAGTTCGTAGACCAGCGTAGTGACCATCCGGGCGCCGGAGGCGGCGATCGGATGGCCGAGGCTGCAGCCGCTGCCCGAGAAGTTGACCAACTCCTCGTCGAGGCCGAACTCGCGGCACGCCGCGATCGGCACCGATGCGAACGCCTCGTTGATCTCCCACAGCGCCACGTCGGCGGCCTTCAGGCCCGCCCGGTCGAGCACCTTGTCGATCGATTTCAGCGCGCCGAGTCCGCAGTCTCTCGGGGCGACACCCGCAGCGGCCCAGGCTCGGACGGTCGCCATCACGGTGAGCCCGTTCGCCGCGGCGTAGTCGGCCTCGACCAGCGCGACCCCGGCGGCGGCGTCGTTGGTACCGCTGCTGTTACCGGCGGTGATCGAGAATCCCTCGATCTCGGGATGGAGCACCTTGAGCCCGGCCAGTTTCTCGACGGTCGTGTCGCGGCGCGGATGCTCGTCGACGCTGAAGTCGGTCACCGAGCCGTCGAACTGCGTCACCTTCAGTGGGATGATCTCCTCGACGAATTTGCCGGCGTCGATGGCCGCGACGGCGCGCTGGTGCGAGCGCGCCGCCCAGGCGTCCATCTCCTCGCGGGTGATGCCGATGGCCTGTGCGGTGTTCCAGCCGACCGTGATCGACATGTCCTTGGCCGGCGCGTCGGGTGTCTCGACGTGCGTCGGCGGCATCCAGCGCTCCTCGAACCTCAGCTCGGGGCCGGGGATGCGCCAGTTCACCAGCGGCGTCATCGACAGTGACTGCACGCCGCCGGCGATCAGCACCCGCTCCATTCCGGAGCCGATCTGCGCCGACGCGTTTCCGATCGCCGTGAGGCTACCCGCACAGTGCCGGTTCACCGACTGTCCCGGCACATGCTCGAGGCCGGTCGCGGTGGCCGCATAGCGGGCGAGATCGCCTCCGCCGTAATGGGATTCGGCAAAGATGATGTCGTCGACATCCGCCGGGTCGACGCCGGAGCGCCGCACCACCTCGGGCAGCACCGTGGTGATCAGCGTTTCGGGCGCAGTGTTGACCAGCGTGCCTTTGAAGGATCGGCCGATGGCCGTCCTGGCGGCGCCGACGATGACGGGAGTGGGCATGTTTCGACCTCGGGATCGGGCAGGCGGACGCATCTGACGGACGTTACAAAAGTAGCAGATACTGTAGCGCCGGCTGCAGTGGGCCCGAGGTCAGGCGATCACGCCGCGCCGGGTGAGATGCTCGATCAGCGGAGCCGCGCCCGCGGCCAGATGCTCCGACATAGCGGTGCGGGCCCCGTCCTCGTCCCGAGCCGCCAGGGCATCCAGCAGCCGGCGGTGGTGTCGATTGGACTCCTCGGGCCAACCGTCGATCGTCGGGAACACCGCCTCGGGCGCGTACCGGGTGATCTGCGACATCAGCTGCGCGAGTTTCGGCGAGTCGGCGGCCACGTTGATCGCCCGGTGGAAGTCGTGATTCAACCGCACGGCCCGTTCCCCGTCGCCGGCGGCGTAGGCGGCCTCCAACTCGCACTGGATGGCGGTCAGCTCGTCGAGCGCGGCATCGGTGATCGCGGCCGCGGCGCGCGCAGCGAGTTCGCCGCCGATATGGGCCTGCACCTGCGCCACATCGGTGACGTCACGCACCGTCACCGGCCGGATCACGAAACCCCGACGGGGCTGCTGATCCAACAGCCCTTCGGCCTTGAGTTCGAACAGCGCCTCGCGCACCGGGGTCACGCTGACGCCGAGTTCGGCCGCGAGCTGGTCGAGCCGGACATACGCGCCGGCGGCATAGGTTCCATCGAAGACCCGCTGCCGCACGATCCGGGCCACGTCCTCGGCGAGCTGCGGCCTGACCGCGAAATCGAAGGTGCTCACCGACTACACCCGGTAGTCGGCGAGGAGCCGCTTGCTGATGATGTTCTTCTGGATCTCGCTGGTTCCCTCGCCGATCAACAGGAACGGGGCGTCGCGCATCAGCCGTTCGATCTCGTACTCCTTGGAGTAGCCGTACCCGCCGTGGATCCGGAAGCTCTGCTGCGTCACCTCCGCGCACACCTCGCTGGCGAAGTACTTCGCCATTCCCGCGGCGACGTCGTTGCGCTCCCCGGAGTCCTTGAGCCGGGCAGCGTTGACCATCATCAGATGAGCCGCCTCGACTTTCGTCGCCATCTCGGCCAGTTGGAACGCGATGGCCTGGTGCTCGGCGATCGGCTTGCCGAAGGTACTGCGCTGCTGGGCGTACCGCGCGGCCAGCTCGAAGGCCCGGATGCCGACTCCGCAGGCGCGGGCGGCGACGTTCACCCGACCCACTTCGACGCCGTCCATCATCTGGGCGAAGCCCTGTCCCGGGGCGGCACCGAGGATGTTGGCCGCCGCGGCCCGGTACCCGTCGAAGACCATCTCGGTCGTGTCGACGCCCTTGTACCCGAGTTTGGCCAGCTTGCCAGGAATGGTCAGCCCGGGCGCCACTTCCCCGAAACCCGTGGGCTTCTCGATCAGGAAGGCGGTCAGGTTGCGATGGGGCTTGTCCGCGCCCAGGTCGGTGCGCACCAGCGTGGCGACCAGGGTGGAACTCCCGCCGTTGGTGAGCCACATCTTCTGGCCGTCGATGGTGTAGGTGCCGTCGCCGTTGTCCGTGGCCCGGGTCCGGATGGCCGCGACGTCGGAACCCAGCTCGGGCTCGGACATCGAGAACGCGCCCCGGGTCTCGCCGGTGGCCATCCGCGGCAGGTGATGGCGCTTCTGCTCGTCGGTGCCGTGCTGACGGATCATGTACGCGACGATGAAATGGGTGTTGATGACGCCCGAGACGCTCATCCAGCCGCGCGCCAACTCCTCCACGCACAGCGCATAGGTCAGCAGGGATTCGCCGAGTCCGCCGTACTCCTCGGGGATCATGAGGCCGAACAGCCCCATCTCGCGCATGGCGTCGACGATGGCCTGCGGATAGGTGTCGGTGTGTTCGAGCTCCTGTGCGGCCGGAATGATCTCCTTGTCGACGAACTGCCGTACGGTGGCGATGATCTCAGTCTGGAACTCGGTGAGCCCGAGTGTCTGCGCGAGTTTGGTCATGCGTCCACCCTTTCGAAGATCGCGGCCAGTCCCTGACCGCCACCGATGCACATGGTCTCCAGGCCGTACCGGCCCCGCCGACGGTGCAGTTCCCGCGCGAGTGTGGCGAGCATCCGGCCTCCGGTCGCGCCGACGGGGTGCCCGAGCGAGATGCCCGAGCCGTGCACGTTGGTGCGCTCCAGATCCTCTGCTGTGAAAGACCATTCGCGCATGCACGCGAGGGCCTGCGCCGCGAACGCCTCGTTCAGCTCGATGAGGTCCATGTCGGCGAGTTCGAGGCCGGCGTGGCGCAGCGCTGCCTGGGTCGCCGGCACCGGTCCGATCCCCATCACCTCGGGCGGCACACCGGCGACCGCCCACGACACGAGCCGCACCAGCGGGGTGAGTCCGAGTTCCGCAGCCTTCTCCGGGGTGGTCACCAGGCACATCGAGGCCGCGTCGTTCTGTCCGCTGGAGTTCCCGGCGGTGACCGTGGCCTGCGGATCAGCGCTGCGCAGAACAGGTTTCAGTGCCGCGAGCTTCTCGACGGAGGTGTCGGCGCGCGGATGCTCGTCGGTGTCGACCAGGCTCTCACCGGAGCGGCTGCGGACCGTCACGGGAACGATCGTCTCGGCGAGCAGGCCGTCGTTCTGTGCGGCGACCGCCCGCTGATGCGACCGAACGGCGAGCGCATCCTGCTCCTCCCGCGAGATGTCGTACCGGCGGCGCAGGTTCTCCGCGGTCTCGAGCATGCCGCCGGGTATCGGGTGATGTCTGCCGCCCGCGGTGGTCCGGCCGCGGGCCAGTCCGTCGTGCACGGTGATGCCGCCGCGCGGGGGGACCCAGCGCATCTCGGTCGAGTGGAACACCACGTTGCTCATCGACTCCGCACCGCCGGCGACCACGAGTTCCTGTGCGCCACTGCCGATCTGCAGGCACGCCTGGATCACCGCCTGCAGTCCTGAGCCGCACCGCCGGTCGATCTGCATCCCGGGCACCGTGACGGGCAACCCGGCGTCGAGCGCGATGACCCGGCCGATGGCCGGCGCCTCCATGCTGGGGTAGCAGTGCCCGACGATCACGTCCTGCACCGCCTCGGGCGCCACACCGGTCCGCTCGAGCAGCCCCTGCAGCGCGGCGACGCCGAGGTCGACGGCGGACAGATCACGGAACATGCCGCCGTACCGCCCGATCGGCGTGCGAACCGGCTCGCAGATCACCGCCTCGCGCATCAGAGGTGGCGCCCGCCGGTGATCTCGAGGACGGTGCCCGTCATGTACGAGGACAGATCGGAGGCCAGGAACAGTGCGACCTTGGCCACCTCGTCGGGTTCCCCGGCGCGCCCCATCGGCACCTCGGCCACCTTGGAGTCCCAAATGCGTTGCGGCATGGCCTCGGTCATCGCCGAACGGATGAGTCCGGGCTGGATGGCGTTGACCCGCACGCCGAGATAGGCGAGTTCTTTGGCGGCCGCCTTCGTCATCCCGACGATGCCGGCCTTGGCGGCCGAGTAGTTGGTCTGCCCGACCATGCCGACCTTGCCGGAGATGGACGACATGTTCACGATCGCCCCGCGCTTGTTCTCCCGCATCACCGCCGCCGCCGCCCGCAGGCCGTTCCACGTGCCCTTCAGATGCACCGCGATCACCTGGTCGAACTGCTCCTCGGTCATCTTGCGCATGGTGGCGTCCCGGGTGATGCCTGCGTTGTTGACCATGATGTCCAGACCGCCGAAGTGCTCGGTCGCGGCCGCGACCAGCGCGTCGACCTCTCGGGAATCCGTCACGTCGCAGCGCACCGCGCGTGCGACGTCGTCGCCTCCGAGGGAGTCGGCCGCCGCCTGTGTCGCGTCCAGGTTCACGTCGCCGAGAATCACCCGGGCGCCCTCGTCGACGAACCGCTGCGCGATGGCGAGACCCAAGCCTTGCGCTCCCCCGGTGACCACCGCGGTCTGACCAGCCAGTAGTGCCACTGCAATCCATCCTCACCTCGTCGGGACCCGATCGGGGCTCATCGTATTTCATATACGATATTTGCGGTCAGCACCCCTGTGAGGAGGACACTGCGATGAGCACCCCCGAAGTCAGCGATGAGGACTTCCGCGAGATCCTGGCGCAGACCCGGCACTTCGTCCGCACCGCCGTCGTCCCCCGCGAGCAGGAGATCCTGTCCGACGACCGCGTGCCCGACGACCTGCGTGAGCAGGTCAAGAAGATGGGCCTGTTCGGGTATGCCATCCCCCAGGAGTGGGGCGGCCTCGGCCTGGACCTTGCCCAGGACGTCGAACTCGCAATGGAACTCGGCTACACCTCTCTGGCCCTGCGCTCGATGTTCGGCACGAACAACGGCATCGCGGGACAGGTCCTCGTCGGCTACGGCACCGAGGAACAGAAGTCCACGTGGCTGGAGCGCATCGCCACAGGTGACGTCGTCGCATCGTTCGCGCTGACCGAACCGGGCGCCGGATCGAATCCATCGGGGTTGCGCACCAAGGCTGTTCGAGATGGCGACGGGTGGATCATCAACGGCAGCAAGCAGTACATCACCAACGCGCCCACGGCGGATCTGTTCGTGACGTTCGCCCGGACCCGCCCGGCCGATGCCGACGGGGCCGGCATCGCGGTGTTCCTGGTCCCCGCCGACACGGCCGGTGTCGCCGTGGGAGCCAAGGACAAGAAGATGGGACAGGAAGGCGCCTGGACTGCCGATGTCACGTTCGCCGACGTCCGCGTGGGTCAGAACGCGCTGGTCGGCGGCGCCGAGGACATCGGCTACCGGGCGGCGCTGACCTCCCTGGCCCGCGGCCGGGTGCACATCGCCGCGCTCGCGGTGGGCACCGCCCAGCGTGCCCTCGACGAATCGGTGGCCTACGCGGCGACCGCGACGCAGGGCGGCACACCGATCGGGGACTTCCAGTTGGTGCAGGCGATGCTCGCCGACCAGCAGACCGGGGTGATGGCAGGCCGCGCGCTGGTGCGCGACACCGCCCGGCTGTGGATCACCGGCGAGGACCGCAGGCTGGCCCCCTCGGCCGCGAAGCTGTTCTGCACCGAGATGGTGGGCCGCGTGGCCGATCTGGCCGTTCAGATCCACGGCGGCGCCGGCTACATGCGCGACGTCCCGGTGGAGCGCATCTATCGGGACGTGCGCCTACTCCGGCTCTACGAGGGCACCAGCGAGATCCAGCGGCTCATCATCGGAGGCGGTCTGGTGAAGGCCGCCAAGGCAACTCAGCGATGACCTGACGGACATAGACGGGTCAGCCGATGAAACGCACGATGGATTCGGCGATCGCCGCCGGCTTCTCCGATCCCTCGATCTCCACGGTCGTGCTCACCGTGGCCTGCACGGCGTTCTCGAGCTGACTGACGGCCGAGATGACGGCGCGCGCCCGCAACCGTGCTCCGACCCGCACCGGCGTGATGAACCGGACCTTGTTGTATCCGTAGTTGATCGCCATCGCGACGTTGTCCACCGTGTAGAGCTGATGCGTGAAGTGCGGAAGCAGCGACAGGGTCAGCAGCCCGTGCGCGATGGTGCCGCCGAAGGGTCCGCCGGCCGCCCGCTCGGGGTCGACGTGGATCCACTGATGGTCGTCGGTGGCGTCGGCGAACAGGTTGACGCGCTCCTGCGTGATCTCGAGCCACTCGGTGGGGCCGAGCTGGGTGCCTTCGGCCGCCACGAACTCGGTTAGATCGTTGAATTTCTTCACCAGTGTCTCCTTCGACGCGCCGTCACGTGCGGTCCTCACAGTGCCACAGCGGTCCTCCGCGTCCGCACCGACGGCGAACACAGCGCGCGAACGTGACACATCATGCCGTCATTCCTCCCGCAATCGACCGTCACGAATGGTTGTGCCATTTCGTTGCTCGCCGCCTCCGATCGCGCCGCCGGCATAAGCGCTGCCGCAGATCGCGAATTGCATTCCCGTTCGCTCGCATTATCGCGGAAATGGCGCGTATTCATCCTCGATATTCACGCGCCTGTGCAGATTTGGCAAACCCACTTCCCATTCGTTCCATTGATCGGATCGTTGCCCGGCGTCATCGCGACGCGCGCGGTCCTGCATGACTGGCGACCGCGACGGCGGCCCGCGCCGGCCGGCAGCAGCTCCGCAGGCGACGCATTGCCCGACCCGAGCGCGCGCCGACCGAACCGGCAGGTTACCGGGGGGTAACCGATGGGGCCGGCAGCGCCGAGCGCTGATCACGCAGGCTGGGCGGCCCCCGCGGGGGGCACCGGGAGCAAAGATCAGGACGCTTATGGAACAGGTGGCCGAACCGCCGCCGAAGGGCCTTGTGAGTTCGCCGTGGCTACCACATCCCGTTTATGACCTGCATCAACCGGGAAGTCCGAGATTGCCATTGCGATCGCGAGCGAGATCGTGACCAGATCGTTACCGTTGCGGACGCTTGAATTCCCGGTCGAGTTCCCTTCGCTAGCTGGAATTCCTGTGAGTGAGGGCGAGATACTCAACAATGTGCACGCTATTGCACGCCCCGCGCAGTACCCGCCCCCGCCATTGCGCTGCCTGACGAATGGACGAAAATGACGTTCCCCCAGTTCGCGTTTGCTGACGACGACACCTCCCGCCTGGACGCCAGCCCGCACTATTGGGACCCGGCCACGGAGTGCACCATCGTTTACGCGCGCCCGTCGGTGGAGCGGGAGCTGTGGGCCGATTACATCGACGGCGCATTTCACAGCTACCAACAGCACGGCATCGGTACTGCCATCGACGTCGGCGCCTTGCGCCGCGGGGACGACACCGCTCTTTTCGCCGCATGCGTCAATCGAGCGGGCCGAGTCGTGGGCGGACTGCGTGCCAAAGGTCCGTATAAGTCTGTCGAGGAGTGCCACGCAATCGAGGAATGGGCGGGCCAGCCGGGCGAGAGCGCGGTGCGCAAGATGGTGGCCGACCGCTTGCCGTTCGGCGTGGCGGAGATGAAGACGGCGTGGGTGACCGACGACGTCGAGGAGAGTCGCCGGTTGACGAACGCCATCGCCCGCACCCCGCTGCATGCGATGGATCTGCTCGGCATCCAGTTCATCGTGGCGACGGCCGCGTCGTACGTGCTGAAGCGATGGCTGTCCTCGGGCGGTGTGCTGGCCACCAAGATCCCGGCGACCCCGTATCCGGATGTCCGATACCAGACGCGGCTGGCGTGGTGGGACCGCCTGACATTCGCCAATCACGCGCATCCGCGCCAGCTCGCCGCGTTCCTGGCCGACCAGCGCGGCATGATGCCGCCGGCTGCCGACGCCGATGAGCTCGCCGTCGGGGCCGGCGCGTGGCAGCGGGGATGACCGACGTCCACACCGCCACCGTCTTCGACACCACGGTCCCCGGCGACGCCGCGCGGCTGGCCGAGCTGCGCCGCGACCCGGGGACCGAGATCGTCGACACCGTGGCGCAGCAGCGCGCGGAGCTGGCCGCCCTGCGCCCGGCCGTCACCGCCGACATCGCCGAGGAGCCGCCCCGGTGGGCGTACTACCCGTGGCGTCGCACGGTGGCCGCGGTCCTGGGCCCCCGCGCGTACCGTCTGCTGCGCCTCGACCGCAATCGCAACCTCATCGCACCCGACGAACTCGACGTCCTCGCGCGCCTGCGCGTCGGCGTCGTCGGCCTGAGCGTCGGACACGCCATCGCTCACACGCTGGCCACCCAGGGCCTGTGCGGGGAGCTGCGCCTGGCCGACTTCGACCAGATCGACCTGTCGAACCTGAACCGGGTCCCGGCGACCGTGCTCGACGTGGGCGTGAACAAGGCGGTGGTGTGCGCCCGGCGACTGGCCGAACTGGACCCGTATCTGCCAGTCACCGTGGAACCGGCCGGACTCACCGCCGACACCGTCGACGGCTTCCTCGACGGGCTCGACGTCCTCGTCGAGGAGTGCGACTCGCTCGACGCGAAGGTGCTGGTGCGCACCGCGGCGCGGGCCCGGGGCATTCCGGTGCTGATGGCGACCAGCAGCGGTGGCCTGCTCGACGTCGAACGGTTCGACGCCGAGCCCACCCGGCCGGTACTGCACGGGCTGCTGGGCGACATCGACGCCGCCCAGCTGGCGGGACTGAGCACCAAGGAGAAGGTGCCCCGGGTGCTGCGGGTGATCGATGCGGCCACCCTGCCGTCCCGGATGGCGGCCTCGCTCGTCGAGGTCGGCTCGACCCTGACGACGTGGCCGCAGCTGTCCTCCGAGGTGGCGGTGGGCGCCGCGTCGGTCGCCGAAGCGGTCCGCCGGATCGGACTCGGCGAACCGCTGCCGTCGGGACGGGTCCGGATCGACATTCCCGCGCTGCTCGACGGGATCACCGAGCCCGAGGATCAGGGGCGCCCGCAGGACGCGGCGCCGGCCGGCCGGGGCCCCCGACCGGCCGATGACGTGATCGCCGCCGTCGCCGATGCCGCCGGGCGCGCGCCCTCGGGCGGCAACAGTCAGCCCTGGCGCATCGAGGAACGTCCGGACGCGGTGAGCATTCATCTCGACCCGGCGCTCACGTCGGCCATGGACGTGGGGTTCCGCGGGAGCGCTGTCGCCGTGGGGGCCGCGGCGTTCAACGCGCGGGTCGCCGCGGCGGCGCGCGGATACCGCGCCCACGTCGAGTTTCGGGCGGGCGACGAGCGGTACCCGCTGAGTGCCGACGTGACGCTGGCCGCCGGCGACCACGATCCGCGGCTGGCCGGTCTCTTCGATGCGATGCTGCGGCGGGAGACCAACAGGCACCAGGGCACCCGCACCGCCCTCGAGGACCACACCGTCGCCGCTTTGACCGCGGCCGCCGAGACCGAGGGCGCGCGGCTACGGCTGTTGACCGATCCGAACGACCTGAGCGGCGCGGCATCCCTTCTCGCGGCGGCGGATCGGATCCGCTACCTGACCCCGATGCTGCACGCGCAGATGTTCGACGAGCTGCGGTGGCCCGGGGATCCGCGTCCGGACACCGGCATCGACGTGCGCAGCCTCGAGCTCGACGACGCCGACGTCGTGCTGCTCGACATCCTGCGCCGCGGCGACGTGATGGGGCACCTCGCCCGCTGGGACGCCGGTGGCGCGCTCGGCGAGGACAGCTTCACGAAGGTGGCCGCCGCCGCGGCGCTCGGCGTCGTCACGGTCGAGGGCCGTTCCCTGGCCGATTACGCGCGCGCCGGATCGGCGGTGGAGGCGGTGTGGATCGAGGCGCAGGAGCAGGGGCTGGGCGTCCAGCCGGTCTCCCCGGTGTTTCTCTATGCAACCGACCGGCAGGAGTTCACCGCGCTGTCGCCCCGCTTCGCCGATGCGCTCGTCGACCTGCAATACACTTTCCGGCAGTTGGTATCCGCGCACGCCGAGGAATCACTGGCCTTGGTCCTGAGGCTCTCCCGGGCACCGAGCCCGTCGGTGACGAGTCGGCGTCGCGGCGAGGGGGAACACTCATCACCGATGACCTGATGCGGATACGGAGCGAGTCGCTTGCCCGAGAGCCTGGACCTGGTGGTCACATCGGTCGCGACCCGGCTCATGGGTGCGACCGCGGCGACCGCGGTCGACGTCAGCCAGGGTGTCCTCGCCGAGCTCGTCGAGTACTTCGGCGTCGATGTGAGCTTCCTGCGCCGTAACGACCACACCCTGCACGCGTCCGTGCTGGTGGCCGAGTGGCCGGTGCGTCCGGGGATACCCGATCCCGATCCGCTCGCGGTCGTCTACTTCCAGGATGCCGATCCGGTGTTCGCCCTCGCCGAGCATCAGAAGGAACCCGTCGTCTTCCGGCCGGAGCCGTCCACCGACGACTACCAGCGCACCATCAACGAGGGCCGGCAGATCCCCGCCACGTCGATGGCGTGCGTTCCGTTGCTCTCCGGCGAGGTGACCTCGGGTGTGTTGGGCTTCGTCAAGTTCGGCGACCGCGACTGGACGGAGGCCGAACTCAACGCGCTCAAGGCGATCGCATCGCTGTTCGCTCAGGTCCAGGCCCGCGTCGACGCCGAGGAGCAGCTGCGGTATCTGGCCGAACACGACGACCTGACCGGTCTGTACAACCGTCGCGCGCTGCTGAGCCACCTGGACGCGCGGCTCGCCGAGGGCCAGCCGGGCCCGGTGTCGGCGTTGTTCTTCGACCTCGACCGGCTCAAGGCGATCAACGACTACCTGGGCCACACCGCCGGCGACTGGTTCATCCGGGTGCTGGCCGAGCGCCTGCGCCGCGGCGCCGAGGGGCCCCATCTGATCGCCCGGCTCGGCGGCGACGAGTTCGTGGTGGTGCCGACCACCCCGATGGACGCCGACGCCGCGGAGGCGTTGGCGCACCGGTTGCAATCGGTGTTGCGCGAACGGGTGTCGATCGACGGCGAGATGCTGACCCGGACGGTCAGCATCGGCGTGGCGCTGGGCGTCCCCGGTCGCGACAGCACGTCGGACCTGCTGCGCCGGGCCGACCAGGCTGTGCTGACCGCCAAGGGCTCGGGCGGCAACCAGGTCGCCGTCTTCACCGACGACATGTCGATGAAGAACGAGTTCCGCAACGACATCGAACTGCACCTGCAGACCGTCATCGAGAACGGTGCCCTGCTTCTGCACTACCTGCCCGAGGTCGACATGCGCACGGGCGAGATCGTTGCGTGCGAAGCCCTGGTCCGGTGGCAGCACCCGACGCGCGGTCTGCTCGCGCCCGACGCGTTCATCGGGGTCGCCGAGTCGATCAACATGGCAGGCGAACTCGGTCGCTGGGTGATGCGCACTGCGTGCGCCGAGTTCGCCGCCTGGCGTTCCCGAGGTGTCGGCACCGACGCGGTGATGCGGATCAACGTGTCCCCGGTGCAGCTGGTGACCGACGGCTTCGTGGAGACGGTCGCGGGCACGATGGCCGAGTTCGACCTCGCTCGCGGCTCGGTGTGTCTGGAGATCACCGAGAGCGTCGTCGTCCAGGACATCGAGACCACCCGCATCACCCTCGCGGGGCTCAAAGCCGCCGGCGTCCAGGTCGCGATCGACGACTTCGGTACCGGCTACAGCGCCCTGTCGCAGTTGAAGTCGCTGCCGGTGGACACCCTCAAGATCGATCGCAGCTTCGTTCGCGAATTGGGTTCTGATCCAGGCGATCTGGCGATCGTCCGGGCGATCATCGCGCTGGCCGAGGCGTTCGGTCTGGAATTGGTCGCCGAGGGCGTGGAGACCGAGGCCGCGGCGCTGACGCTGCTGCGGCACGGATGCCATCGCGCGCAGGGATTCCTGCTGTCGCGCCCGATCGCCGGCGCCGCGATGGAGTCACTCCTGGCCAAGGGCCGCATTCCGGTGCAGTTCTGAGTCACTCCTGCGCGAGGAGTTCGGCACGGCCGAATCGGCTGGCGGTCCTGCCGACCAGCGCCGGCCGCAGCCCGGCGGCGACGGGGCCGGCCGGCCCCCCGGGGGCGCCGCCGCAGATCAGCACACCGTGACGGGCCCGGATGGCGAGCGGCCCGTCGGAGGTCGAGAAGACCACCCCGGTTACCACGGTGTCCTCGAACACCAGGCGGGCGACGGCGTCCACGGGCTGCACGCGCACCCGGTGGGCGCGGGCCTGCGCAGTCAGTTCGTCGAGGAGTTCGGCGTCGGTGCGCGCGGCGGCGACATCGAGCGCGGCCACCTCGAGGAGGTCGCCGTCGGCCGACTGGACCGTGTCGGAGGGCCAGTCGGTGACCCGGGTGTAGAGGTAGCCCGTCGGGGAGGCGATGCAATCGGCGGCCCACCGGCGCAGACGCCCGCCGTCGAAGGCCGGGATGGTGCGTCGCCGCCGGTTCGTCGGCGCTTCCCGGTGCGCCCGTACCGCGCGGACGGGCAGGGCGGTGTCCTCGACCGCCAGCCGCTTGAGGTCGATGTCACCGGCCAGTTCGGCCACGTAGGCTGTGGTCGCGGCGTCGCCGCGCAGCGTGTCGAACCATGTTCGGGTGCGCCGCTGCTGACCGGCCACCATCACGTCACCGCCGTGTTCGGACGTCGCGATAGCGCAGATCATGCCGGCGTAGCCGGCGTCGGTACACACGACGTCGACGACGTCGTCCCACGCCAATTCTGCTTCCACGGTTATCCGCCTTTAGTTTGCCAGTACACCGGCCTTGCGAGGGCTGCCGACGCATAAGGGCTGCCATGGGCCACCGACGTCGTACAGACATTTGCCGTCACAAGGTGTGGCAACACCAACAAACCTACCATCGGCGGCATCCCGCAGACCGCGGCGAAAACCCGGCCGTCTCCACACCTAACTAACTAGGTTTACTCTGTGTGGGGCGTCCGGCTGATAAGGAGAACGATGGATCTGCAGTGGTCACCGACCGATCTCGCCTTCCGTGACGAGGTGCGCGCTTTTCTCGAGGAGAAGCTCACCCCGGGTCTGCGGCGTGCCGGCCGATTGATGACGAGCGTCTACGCCGACCACGAGGCCAGCATGGAGTGGCAGCGGATCCTGCACGAGAAGGGCTGGGCAGCCCCGGCGTGGCCGGTCGAACACGGCGGATGCGACTGGAGTCTGACCCAGCACTACATCTTCAGCAGGGAGTCGACCCTGGCCGGCGCCCCCACGCTGTCGCCGATGGGTATCAAGATGGTCGCCCACGCGATCATCAGGTTCGGCACCGAGGAACAGAAGGACTTCTTCCTGCCGCGCATCCTGACCGGCGAGGTCTTCTTCTGCCAGGGCTACTCCGAACCCGAGGCGGGTTCGGACCTCGCGGCGCTGTCGATGGCGGCCCGTGACGACGGCGACGACCTGGTGTGCACCGGCAGCAAGATCTGGACCACCCATGCGCGCGAGGCGAATTGGATGTTCGCCCTCGTGCGAACCACGCGCGGCGAGAAGAAGCAGCGGGGCATCACGTTCGTGTTGATCGACCTGACGTCACCGGGTGTCGAAATCCGGCCCCTGGTCATGACGTCGGGCGAAGAGGTGCAGAACCAGGTGTTCTTCGACGAGGTGCGTGTACCCAAGGCCAACGTCATCGGCGAGGTCGACGACGGCTGGACCGTTGCGAAGTACCTGTTGGAATTCGAGCGCGGCGGTGGGTCGGCGGCGCCGGCACTGCAGGTGATGGCCGAGGAGATCGCCTCGGCGGCAGCCGATCAACCCGGGCCGGACGGCGGACGGCTGCTCGACGACCCGGCGTTCGCCCGCAAGCTCGCCGACGCGCGGATCCGCACCGAGGTCCTCGAGATCCTCGAGTACCAGGTCCTCGCCGTCGTTGCCGCCGGCGGCAATCCCGGCGCCAAGTCGTCGATGCTCAAGGTGCTCGGCACTGAGCTCAGCCAGTCGATCACCGAGCTCGCGATGGAGGCCGCAGGACCGCGGGGCCGGGTCTATCAGCCGCATGCGACCTCTCCCGGCGGTCCGATCGCCGACTTCGACCCGCCCGCAGACGAATACGTCAGCGGGGAACCGTGGCAGGCGGTGGCGCCGCTGCGGTACTTCAACGACCGCGCCGGCTCGATCTACGCCGGCAGCAACGAGATTCAGCGCAACATCCTGGCCAAGGCCGCACTGGGGCTCTAGGGGGACGACAGATGGACTTCACACTCAACGACGAGCAGGAACTGCTCCGCGGCGGATTGACGCGATTCCTCGCCACCCGCTACGACCTCGAGAAGAGCCGGGCCGCGGCCAAGACCGGAACCGGCTGGCAACCGGAGATCTGGCGCGCGTTCGCCGAGGACCTCGGCATCCTCGGAGCGGCGCTGCCCGAGGACTGCGGCGGCATCGGCGGCGGCCCGGTCGAGATGATGATCATCGCCGAGGCGCTGGGCCACGCACTGGTGGTGGAACCGTACGTCGACACCGCGGTCGTGGCCGCAGGACTTCTGCGCCGCGCGGGCGGCGAGGTCGCCACCGCACTGCTCGACGGGATCGTGTCCGGGAGCACCGTGGTCACGCTGGCCGCCACGGAACCGACATCGGGAGGCAACTGGCGGCACGTGTCGACCGTCGCCGAGCGCGACGGCGACGACTGGGTGCTCACCGGGTCGAAGATCGTGTCGGCGAGCACGCCGTTGGCCGACCATGTGCTGGTCACCGCACGCACCTCCGGGGACCAGGCCGACGCCGACGGCATATCGCTGTTTGTCATCGAGATCAATTCGGCCACAACAGCTCTCGAGATGCATCACTACCGCACCATCGATGACCGGAGGGCGTCGGACCTCACGCTCGAGCGTCTGCGGCTGCCCGCGTCCGCCCTGCTCGGCGGCGAGGGCGCGGCGTGGCCGTCCCTCGCCCGCGCGCGTGACGACGGCGCGGCGGCGGTGTGCGCCGAGGCGGTCGGCGCCATGCGCAAGGTGCTCGCCGACACCGTCGAGTACTGCACGCAGCGCCAGCAGTTCGGTCAGCCCATCGGCAGCTTCCAGGTGCTGCAGCATCGCATGGTGGACATGTACATGGAGGTCGAACAGTCCGCAGCCGCCGTGTGTCTCGCGATCCTGCGGCTCGACGCCGAGGACGCCGTCCGGGCGCGAGCGGTGTCCGCGGCGAAGGCCACCGTCGGAAGGGCGGCACGCTTCGTGGGCCAGCAGGCGGTCCAGCTGCACGGCGGTATGGGCATGACGGAGGAGCTGGCCATCGGGCACTACTTCAAGCGGCTGACCGCGCTGCAGTACGAGTTCGGCTCGACCGATCACCACCTCAGCCGGTACGCGGCGCTCACCCGCGGTTAGGTCAGGAACCGCGGGCGACGATCACCGGCATCCGCGCGGACTGCACCACCTGCGAGCCCACCGAGCCGAGCAGCATGCCGGCGAATCCGCCCCGGCCGTGACTGCCCACGACCAGCAGTTGGGCCTTGGCGGCCTCCTCGAGCAGGCGGCGCGCGGGCTGATCGCGGCGGACCACCCGGCGCACCGTCACGTCGGGGTAGCGCTCCTGCCAGCCGGCGAGACGCTCGGCCAGCAGCATGTCCTCCTCGGGCTGGATCTCGGTCCACACATCGTCGGGCAGCTCGTATCCGGCGTCGCTCCAGGTGTGCACCGCAACCAGGTCGACACCGCGACGCGAGGCCTCGTCGAACGCGATCGCGGTGGCGTGCTCGCTGGCCGGCGACCCGTCGACCCCGACGACCACGGGCGCCTGTGCGGGATGCGGGATCAGCGGATCCTCGTCGTGGATCACCGCGACCGGGCACCGCGCATGGTGGACGAGACCGGAACTGACCGAGCCCAGCAGCCGCCGCTCCCACTTCCCGAGTCCCCGGCTGCCGACGACGATCATCTCGGCGTCCTTGCTCAGGTCGGCAAGGGTGGGTACAGCCTGTCCGGACACGATCTTCTGGTTGATGCAGAACAGCTCGTCGCCGGCGGCCGCTTTCGCCACCCCGACCGCGTCGGTCAGGACCTCCTTGGCTGCCTTCTGCTCGTCCTCCAGATAGGCGGGCGGCAGCGGAACCTGGATCCAGGACTGCATGGCCGCCCCGGGAAGTACGTGGACCAGCGTCAATGGAACGCGGCGGCTGGCGGCGTCGCGCGCCGCCCAGTCGACCGCGACGCGGGACGCGGCGGAACCGTCGACGCCCACGACGATGCCCAGCGGTGCGGGTTGGGTGGACATGGGATGCCTCCTCACCTGACCGGCGGCGTCCGGATCATGGACACCACCTCGTACGTCGACGCTATCGCCGGCGAAGTCGCAGGTCCGGAGGACTGGGTCACCGTGGAATGGGACGAAAGTCCCTCTTCTGCGCGGTCAGTTCCGGTGCAGATCCACCACCAGCGGGCGGTGATCAGAGATCGCCACCGCCGGTGTCCGGCAGGCCCCGGCGTGCAGCCCAGGGTCGTCGGTGAGGACGTGGTCGAGCTGCTGGGTGGGTGTGTCGGCGGGAAACGTCGCCGCGGAAGCCAGTGGACGCAGGCCCGAGTGACGGCGCGCGGCCGCCGGCGACATGTTCAGATCCCCGGTGACGACCCGGGGCCACGGCAGCCCCCGCACGTCGCGCAGCAGCCGCCGCAGCTGATAGCGGTTCCAGCCCGGAACGAACGAGAGGTGGGTGTTCACCACGGTCAGGTCACCGAGCGGGGTGTCGAAGTGGCCGATCACCGCGGCACGTGGTTCCTCGTGGATGACCTGCACCCGGCCGGGGGCCCGCAGGTACAGCGGAAAGTGGAACGGGATGCGGGGCAACCGCACCACCTGCCAGTTCGATGCCGGGTACCGCGACAGCAGCGCGACGCCGTAGGCCGCGGTGCCGGGCTGTTCCTCACCCGTGGCCGCCATCCACGTGGCGCCCGGCGTGCCCGCGATCGCCGCGACGAAGCGGTGACTGCGCGCGCCCATCGCTTCGGCGGCCAGCGCCGTGAGATCTGCCAGTCCGGACCGCTCCTGAACCGAATCCACCTCCTGAAGTGCCAGGATGTCGGGATCCAGACCCGCGACCGTGTCGGCGAAGCGGTCCAGATCCACCCCGGCGCCCACGGTGCGGCCGTGCAGGATGTTGAAGGTCACCAGCTTCATGGGTAACCCACTACCCACCCTGCAGTCGAAACCCACGGTGATGCGAATGACCCATGATGATCTGCGCGACGCGCTGCGCCGGGCCGCGTCGGCGCTCAAGGCCGACGGACCGGACTTCGCGCTGGCCGGCAGCTACGCGCTCTGGGCGCACGGAGCGCCCGAACCGTTGCACGATGTCGACTTCGTGGTGGCCGAACGCGACGTCGAGGCCGCCGCGAGCACGCTGATCAAGGCAGGCTTCGACATCCGCCGACCGCCGGAGGACTGGTTGTTCAAGGCCGCGCTCAGCATCGACGGCCCCGACCTCGTCGACGTGCTGCATCAGATCAACCGCGTGCCCGTCGACGCGGCGATGATCGCCGACGCGGTCACCCTGGATGTACTCGCCCTGTCGATGCCGGTGCTGACTCCCACGCAGGTGATGCTCCAGAAGCTGAGGTCCCTGCACGAACATCACTGCGATTTCGCACCCCTGTTCCCCGTGGTGCGCTCGGTCCGCGAGCAGCTCGACTGGCCGCTTCTGCGCGAGCAGACCGCCGAGAATCCCTTCGCGGCAACATTCCTGGAATTGTGCGCGCGTCTCGGCATCGCAGCGTGACACGCAGCGCCACCACCCTCGTGATCGTGGTGGTTCTCCTGCTGAGCTCCGGGTGTCTGGCCCACCGGTGGGCGGCGCCGCAGTCGCGACAGGCGTCCACCCTGTCGGCAGAGGCCCGGACCCGACTGGGCATCCCGGCCGGGGCGACGGTTCTCGCGTTGCCCGGCGCCGACCTCCACCTGCGCAACGGCATGCCCGAGGAGTTCGGCGGTGCCTTCAGCAGGCCGCCGTACACGATGAACGTGATCGACTATCCCCGCGATCTGACGAAGGCGTCCATCCCGACCGGCGTCGCCAACATCGACGAAGCGATCCGCGCGACGCCGGGCACCCTCATCGTGCTGGCGTACAGCCAGGGCGCCCAGGTGGCGTCGGAGTGGATGCGGCAGCACGCGCAGGATCCGACGGTTCCCGGCCCGGACCGCCTCACGTTCGTGCTGTTCGGCAACCCGCTGCGCGCCTCGGGCGGCGAGAAGGTCGGTCACCCGACGAGCCGCACCACCGGGCTGGCGACGCCGACGGACACGCCCTGGCACATCGTCGACGTCGCGCGGCGCTACGACGGGTTCGCCGACTCACCGCAGGACAAGGGCAACACGGATGCGGTGCGCAACGCGGATCTGGGCAAGCTGTTCATCCATCCGCACTACGAGGGCGTCGACCTGAACGATCCGTCCCTGCAGATCTGGAACCGCGGGAACACCACGTTCGTGCTGACGAACGAACCGGTGCTGCCGATCCTCGAGAAGGCGCCCCCCGATCCCGACCAGGTCGATTCGATGCGGTCCCGCATCGAATCGGCCTACCACCGAAGCTGACCCCACGCCGTTCAATCGACGTCGGGAAGCGTTGCACCCGTTGATGATTCGGCGTACTGGCGCATGAGCCGCAGCGCCGTGGCCCGGTCCAGCTGCGGGTCCCGGGCGACGATGCGGTAGCCGAGGTAGTCCTCCATCGCCATCAGCGTCATCGCGATGTCACGGGCGGGCGCGGTCAGCGCGAACGCTCCCGCGGCGGCGCCGGACTCCAGCAGATCGGCGTAGAGACCGACCTGCCGGTGATAGATGCCCTGGACGTCGCGGCGCTGGTCGAGCTCGAACCCCGCGGCGAGCACCGCGCGCCAGATCGCCCGCCATTCCGCGTCGTCGGCGCCCGTGGGCAGTCCGGCGGCGATCGTCATCGCCAGTTGCGCGGCCGGATTGTCGGTCTGCTCCCCGAGGCGGCGCCGCTCGTCGTAGAAGCGCACGTCGGAGCGCAGCGCGAGCTCGGACAGCAGCTGCGCCATGTCCCGGAAGTAGTACCGGACGGCATTCGTGGTCAGCCCGATCTCCGCGGCGACGTCGGCGAGCTTGAGCGCGGCCAGGTCGTGGCGCTCGATCAGCGAGATCGCCGCGTCCATGATGTCGCGGCGTCGCTGCGCCTGTGTGTTGGGCCGCCCCACGGTGTCCTCACCTCCTGCGCGCCGGGTCCGTGCCGCACCGATTCTGCTCCTCCCCTTGCGCGGCGCCGCACACGGGCGCATAGTTCTTTTCCACTACGGAAAAAAACGGAAACGAGCGCAGCATGCGGGCCAGAGATCTGGGCATCGTCATCGGGGACCACCCCACCGGAGCCGCCAACGCGATCACCGACGTAGCCGGCGTGCGCGTCGGGCACACGACGCTGGACGCCGCGGGCCCGCCGGCCGTGCACACGGGCGTGACCGTCGTCATCCCGCACGACGACATCTGGACCGAGCCGGTGTTCGCCGGCTCCCACCGCCTCAACGGCAGCGGCGAACTGACCGGACTGGAGTGGATCCGGGAGTCCGGCGAACTCACCACGCCGATCGCCCTGACCAACACCCACAGCGTCGGCGTCGTGCGCGACGAACTGGTGGCCGCGCAGGTGCGCGCCCGCGGTGAGGGTCTCTACTGGTCGCTGCCGGTGGTCGGGGAAACCTACGACGGCCTGCTCAACGACATCAACGGATTTCACGTCAGGCCCGAGCATGTCCGCTCCGCGCTCGCGGACGCCTCGACCGCACGACCCGCCGAGGGCAACATCGGCGGCGGCACCGGCATGATCTGTCACGGCTTCAAGGGCGGCATCGGCACCTCGTCGCGCACCACCGAGACCACGCTGGGCCGCTATACCGTGGGAGTGCTGGTGCAGGCCAACCACGGGCGCCGGGAACGATTGCGCATCAACGGAATCGGAGTCGGAGAGGCGATCGGGCCCGCGGCGGTGCCACTGCCCGAGCTGCCCGACCGCTACGAGCCGGGGTCGGGGTCGATCATCGTGATCGTCGCGACCGACGCTCCACTGCTCCCCCATCAGTGCACGCGGCTCGCACAGCGCTCGGCGCTGGCGGTCAGCCGGCTCGGCGGGACCGGTGAACAGTACAGCGGCGACCTGATGCTGGCCTTCTCGACCGGCAACCGCGGAATCCCGCCCTACGCGTGGGACGAGGACGCCGGCACGGCGTACCCCGAGGTGGCGGTGCGGATGGTGGCGCCGCAACTGATGACCCGGCTCTTCGATCTGACGATCGAGGCCACCGAGGAGGCCATCGTCAACGCGATGGTGGCCGCGACGACCATGACCGGCCGCAACGGCGTCACCGCCCACGCGCTCGACCACGCCCTGCTCTGCCAAGCACTTTCGATCCCTCGACTGCAGGAGACCTCATGACCGCCTCCACCACACCGGACACCCGGCGCCTCACCGGACATCTCGGACCCGTCGGCATCGTGTTCATGGTCGTCGCCGCGGCCGCACCACTGACCGTGATCGGCGGCAACATGCCGCTCGCGATGGGCCTGGGCAACGGCGCCGGCGCGCCCGTCGGATTCGTCATCGCGGCGCTGGTGCTGCTGGTGTTCAGCATCGGATTCGTCACGATGACACCCCATGTCCCCGAGGCCGGCGCCTTCTTCTCCTATGTCACGGTCGGTCTCGGCGAGCGGATGGGAAAGGGCATCGCGGTCGTCGCGCTGATCGCCTACACCGCGATCCAGATCGGCATCTACGGCTACATCGGCTGGGCGATCGCCGACACCGTCGCGCACTATCACGGACCCCAGATTCCCTGGCCGGTCTATTCTTTCGCGGTACTGGCGATCGTCGCGGTCCTGGGCTACCGGCACATCGAGCTGAGCGCCAAGGTGCTGGGCGTCGCGCTGGCGCTCGAGATCGGCATCGTGGTCATCCTCGACGTGGTGATGGTCGCCAAACCGGGCCCGGCCGGTGTCACGTTCGCGTCCTTCGACCCGGCGGTGTTCACCCAGGGCACGATCGGGATCGCCATCCTGTTCGCGCTGACCGGCTTCATCGGCTTCGAGGCCACCGCGGTGTTCCGCGACGAGGCGCGCGATCCGGAGCGGACCATCCCGCGGGCGACGTACGCCGCCGTGATCATCATCGGCGCCTTCTACGCGATCACCGTGTGGGCGTTCGTGGTCGCCCTGGGTCCCGACCAGGTGACGGCGGTGGCGCAGCAGACCCTGGACGGGAACGGCAACATGCTGCTCGACACCACCGGCGCCACGCTGGGCACGGTCGGGCGCGACATCGTCAACGTCCTGCTGCTCACCAGCCTGTTCGCCTGCGTGCTGTCGTTCCACAACGTGATCGCCCGCTACCAGTTCGTGCTGGCCGGTAAGGGACTGCTGCCCGCACGCCTCGCCGCGGTGCACGACGACCACCTGTCGCCGTCGTTCTCCTCGGTCGTCCAGACCGTCACTGCCGCAATCATCGTCGGCATCCTGGCGATCCTCGGTATCGACCCGCTGGTCGGGGTGTTCGGCTCGATGGCCGGTGTCGCGACGGTCGGCATGGTGGTGCTGATGCTGACCACCTCCATCGCGGTGCTGGTGTTCTTTCTGCGCCACCGCGACCGCGCGGCCGGCGGCCTGTGGTCGACGCGCGTCGCGCCCGCGCTGGCCGTGCTCGGGCTGCTGGCCAGCCTGTGGCTGGTGCTGTCGAACTTCACGTTGGTCACCGGCGGCAGCGCGGCACTGAGCACGGTGCTGGCCGCGATTCCATTCGCCGGCTTGATCATCGGGTTCGTGGCCTGGCGGCCGTCGCGGTCACTCGCGTCGGGCTAGCGGCTGCGCTCCGCCGCGGCGGCGTCCACGACCATCACCGCGACATGCAGCGACGTCATCGATTCCCCGTCGTCGAGGTCGACGCCCAAGGCGTCGCGGATGGCGGCGAGGCGCTTGTAGAGTGCGGGCCTGCTCATGTGCAGGCGCTGCGCCAGCGCGGCCTTGTTGCCGGCGAGACGCAGATACTCCCGCAGCACCTCGAGATCGGACGGCGTCGCCCCCGAATCGTCGGACAGCACGGCCTTCAATTCCGTTTCGGCGAACCGCTGCACACGCCGGTCGTCACGGAGCAGCGACAACAGCCCGCGCAGCCGGACGTCCGACGCGCGGAAGTAGGGGCGCTCCCCCGGCCGCAGCGCCGAGGCGACCTCGGCGATGTGCGCCGCCTCGGCCAACCCGGCGACGGCGTCGGTGATCTGCTCGGCCGGCGGGCCGAGCGCCAGCACCGACGTCGTGACCCCGTCGACCCGGTGCACCTCCTCGCGCAACCGGTTGCCCAGGGACTCCAGCGCACGATCGACCGAGCGCGAGTCCTTGAGCGCCAGCACCATTCCGACCTCGGCATCGCCGCGCCGGGAGAACAGCCCCGAGTGGCCGGCCGCCTTCACGGTGTGCGCCACCGCGTCGAGGAAGGCGATGTTGCGGCGATGGTCGGCGACCGGATCGGCCGACGGCGCCACGCGCGCGGCGCGCACCACCGCCGGAAAGTACTGGGCGCAGCGACGCAGCCCGAACGCCTGTGCCCGTGCCGCCGCGTCGCGCTCGTCGGTGATGCGGCCGCGCAGCACGTCGTCGATGAGGCCGCTCTGGGCCTGCTGCTGCAGACCGGTCCTGTCCTGTTCGATCATCCGGTGCATGGCCAGCGCGGCCGCGGCGCGCTCGAGCACCATCGTGGTGCGCAGCGCGTCGGCCGGCGCCCGGGGTACCACCAGGCGCCCCCACTGCTGCGATCGCGGCCCGACGCCGGTGACCGTCCAGGGCTCGGCGGTGTCCCCCCGTCCGGTGTGGCGACGGGACCGGCGCTCCCAGTCGTCGAGCAGATCGGCAGCGATGCCGGTGGAGGCCGCCAGCGCCTGATGCGACAGATCCTCCAGGACGACGGGCTCGTCGAGCATGCGCGCCGCCGCGTCGACGATCCCGTTGAGCGAGGCCCGTTTCATGCTGAGATCGGTGAAGGTCTCGTGCACGCGGCGGTCGAAAGCGACCTCCTCGTACTGTTCGGCGACGATGCGGCGGTGTACGGCCTCGGTGATGTCGACGAACCGGACCGTGCGGTGCAGAGCGACCAGGGCGAGGTCGAGATCGTCGGCGATGCCGCCGACACCGGCCGGCAGCTCCTCCACCTCCGAACCTACTTCGACGACGACGCCGAGGGCGCCCGCATCGGCCAAGCCCCGCAGATACTTTCGCGGTGAGCGGGCCAGTGCCGCGCCGGTGGTGAGCACCAGCTCGCCACCCTGGAGCAGACTGGACAGGTCGGCCAGATCGCTGCTGTGCACCCACCGGATCGGCTCGTCCCATCGTCGCGCGCTGAGCACCTCGGGCGCACCGCGCTGCACCGCGGGCAGTCCGATCACCTCACCGACGGTCAACGGCATTGACACAGTGTAATGCGGAGTCCTCCTTCGTTGACACTCTGCATCTGGCGAAGGGCTCGCGGGCGCGCGAGGCTGGACGTATGGCTACGCAGATTGCCCATTGGGTCAATGACGAGGTTTTTGCTGGTTCTAGTGGTGCTACGGCGCCGGTGACGAATCCGGCGACGGGGGTGGTGACCGGGCAGGTCGCGTTGGCCAGCGTGGAGGACGCCCGCCACGTGATCGACGCCGCCGCCGCAGCGTTCCCCGCCTGGCGGGACACCTCGCTGGCCAAACGCACCCAGATCCTGTTCCGGTTCCGCGAACTGCTCAACGAGCGCAAGACCGAGTTGGCCGAGATCATCACCGCCGAACACGGCAAAGTCGTCTCCGACGCCCTCGGCGAAGTGTCCCGCGGTCAGGAAGTCGTCGAGTTCGCCTGCGGCATCCCCCACCTGCTCAAAGGCGGCTACACCGAGAACGCCTCCACCAAAGTCGACGNGGCGAAGTGTCCCGCGGTCAGGAAGTCGTCGAGTTCGCCTGCGGCATCCCCCACCTGCTCAAAGGCGGCTACACCGAGAACGCCTCCACCAAAGTCGACGTCTACTCCCTGCGCCAACCCCTGGGCCCGGTCGCCATCATCTCCCCGTTCAACTTCCCCGCCATGGTCCCGATGTGGTTCTTCCCCATCGCCATCGCCACCGGCAACACCGTCGTCCTCAAACCCAGCGAGAAAGACCCCTCCGCTCCCGTTCAACTTCCCCGCCATGGTCCCGATGTGGTTCTTCCCCATCGCCATCGCCACCGGCAACACCGTCGTCCTCAAACCCAGCGAGAAAGACCCCTCCGCCTCGCTGTGGCTGGCCGCGCTGTGGAAAGAAGCCGGGCTGCCCGCCGGGGTGTTCAACGTCCTACACGGCGACAAAACCGCCGTCGACGAACTGCTCACCAACCCGAAGATCAAGAGCGTGTCGTTCGTCGGATCCACCCCCATCGCCCAGTACGTCTACACCACCGGCACCGCCGCCGGCAAACGCGTCCAAGCCCTCGGCGGAGCCAAGAACCACGCCGTGATCCTGCCCGACGCCGACCTCGACCTGGCCGCCGACGCCATGGTCAACGCCGGCTTCGGCAGCGCCGGTGAACGCTGCATGGCCATCTCCGCCGCCGTCGCGGTCGGCCCCATCGCCGATGACCTCGTCGCCAAAATCGCCGAACGCGCCGCCACCATCACCACCGGCGACGGCACCCGCAACGCCGACATGGGACCCCTGGTCACCGCCGCGCACCGCGACAAAGTCGCGGGCTACATCGACGCCGGGGAAACCGCCGGCGCCAAAGTCGTCCTCGACGGCCGCCAGGTCACCCCCGCCGGCGAACCCGGCGGATTCTGGCTCGGCCCCACCCTGCTCGACCAGGTCACCCCCGACATGAGCGTCTACACCGACGAGATCTTCGGCCCCGTCCTCTCCGTCCTACGCGTCGACACCTACGACCAAGCCCTGGAGTTGATCAACACCAACCCCTACGGCAACGGCACCGCCATCTTCACCAACGACGGCGGTGCGGCCCGCCGCTTCCAAAACGAAGTCGAAGTCGGCATGGTCGGCATCAACGTCCCCATCCCCGTACCCATGGCCTACTACAGCTTCGGCGGCTGGAAAGCCTCCCTCTTCGGCGACAGCCACGCCCACGGCCTCGACGGCATCCACTTCTACACCCGCCAAAAAGCCATCACCGCCCGCTGGCTCGACCCCAGCCACGGCGGCCTCAACCTCGGCTTCCCCACCAACTGAGTCTTCAGGAAACCTCACGATGACAACGACTTTGAGCGGCCTTCCCACCGGCGAGGACATCGACACCGCGATCGCGCGGGGGCGGCGCGCCTACGAGCTGGACCGCAAGCACGTCTTCCATTCGTGGTCGGCGCAGGAACAGATCAACCCGATGACGGTTCTCGCCGCCAAGGGTTCCTACCTGTGGGACGGTGACGGCAACCGGCTGCTGGACTTCTCGTCGCAGCTGGTGAACACCAACATCGGCCATCAGCACCCGAAAGTCGTTGCGGCCATTGCCGAGCAGGCCGCGACGCTGTGCACGGTCGCGCCGCAGCACGTCAATGACGCGCGCTCGGAAGCAGCCCGGCTGATCGCCGAGCGCACCCCCGGTGACCTCAACCGGATCTTCTTCACCAACGGCGGCGCCGACGCCGTCGAGCATGCGGTCCGGATGGCCCGGCTGCACACCGGCCGGTACAAGGTGCTGTCGCGGTACCGCTCGTATCACGGCGGCACGGACACCGCGATCAATCTGACCGGGGATCCGCGCCGCTGGCCGAACGACTATGCCAGCAGCGGCGTCGTGCATTTCCACGGTCCATTCCTCTACCGTTCGGCGTTCCACGCCGAGACCGAGGAGCAGGAGACGCAGCGGGCGCTCGAGCATCTCGAGCGGCTCATCCAGATGGAGGGCCCGAACTCGTTCGCAGCGATCATCCTCGAATCCGTGCCCGGCACCGCGGGCATCATGGTGCCGCCGCCGGGATACATGGCCGGCGTGCGCGAGATCTGTGACCGCTACGGCATCGTGTTCATCGCCGACGAGGTGATGGCCGGCTTCGGCCGGACCGGGAAGTGGTTCGCGATCGACAACTTCGACGTCGTCCCGGACCTGATCACCTTCGCCAAGGGCGTCACATCCGGTTACGTCCCGCTCGGCGGCGTGGCGATCAACGACGCGATCTACGCCACGTTCGCCGACCGCGCCTATCCGGGCGGCCTGACGTACTCGGGTCATCCGCTGGCGACCGCCTGCGCGGTGGCCACCATCACCGCGATGGACGACGAGGGCATGGTCGGCAACGCGGCGCGCATCGGCGCCGACGTGCTCGGTCCGGGTCTGCGCGAACTGGCCGCCCGGCACCGCAGCGTCGGGGAAGTCCGCGGACTGGGCGTCTTCTGGGCGATCGAATTGGTGGCCGATCAGGCGACCCGCGAGCCGCTCGCGCCCTATGGCGGGAGCAGCCCTGCGATGGCGGCGGTGCTGGCGGCGTGCAAGTCCGGCGGTCTGCTGCCGTTCGCGAACTTC
The DNA here is from genome assembly GCF_001044255.1 of Mycolicibacterium chubuense. GTDB lineage: Bacteria > Actinomycetota > Actinomycetes > Mycobacteriales > Mycobacteriaceae > Mycobacterium > Mycobacterium chubuense. The sequence continues at coordinate 19,121 of NZ_JYNX01000011.1, read as the reverse complement.
AACCGCATCCACGCGGTGCCGCCGTGCAACGTCACCGATGACGAAGTGGCAGAAGGCCTTCGGATCCTCGACGCCGCGCTGGACGTCGCGGACCAGCACGCCGGCTGAGCGACGACCCCCTCAGACCTCGACAAAGGGGTCGAAAAACGAGACGTCGATGCGATCAGGCACCCGCTTGCGGGCATGGAACACCGGGATCTCGCCCAGTGGCGTCGCGAACGCGAACGTCTTCACGTCTCGCGACGGCGTGGGCAGAACAGACTGCACGGTCCCGAATCCACTGTCTCCCAGCAACATCACGTTGAACACCGATCCGACGGGCGGCACGTCGCCCCGCGTGATCCCGGCGACACCGTCGGTCACGTCGGTGACCAGGACGGCCCGACTCTGGATGCCGAACAGATCGTGCTGGGTGAAGACTGTTGCGTCGACGCTTCCGATGCGAGCGCCCCTTGCGTCGTAAACGTCGAACTGTTGGTAGCCCTGGTATTGCACTTCCCTGGGTGGCAGACCGTTGATTCCCGTGCGCTGTAGCGGTGACACAGGAACAAGGGTCAGGCCGCGCGAGATCGACAGCGGCTGCGTCGACTGCGGTTCCGACGCGTCGATGAACGTTCGCGGGCTCGTCTGAACCGTGCCGGAGTTCACCTGCTCGACGGTGACGACATCGCCACCCGCCGATGGCATCGACGTGTAGAGCACGTAGTCGGTGTCGGCACCGGCGTAGACGACGTTGTAGACGGAGCCGACGGGGGGCACCTGCCCCGCGCCCGTGCCGACGTTGACGCCGTCGTTGTCGGTCACCAGGATGGCCTGCGTGTAGGTGCCGAGAATGTCCGAGGTGGTGGTGAAGACCCCGTCGAAGCTTCCGACTTGCGTGCCAGTCTGGTCGAAGATCCCGAACACCTGGTGGCCCTGCACGGAGGTCCACAGTGGAAGCACTCCGCTTGTCGCCGTGATGGTTTCGCCGAGCGGATCGGACGGCGCGATGCTGTAGCCGTTGGTGAGCCTGACCGGCCTGTCGTCGACTGTGTGGTCGGCGATGCCCTTGGCGCCGTCGAATGTACTGCGCAGCGGGATGTTCCCGAAGGGCGTCACCAAGGCCAGTGAGATGACGTTCCCCGACGGCGAGGGCATGTCGGAGTACGCCCAACCGACGGGCCCGAACCGGAAGGTCGCGATCAGGGAGCCGACCGGCGGCACCTGCCCGGCCGCGGTGCCGACATCGGTGCCGTCGTTGGCTGTGACGAGCAGCGAGGTGTAGTTGTAGCCGTTACCCCTGCTCACCAGCGCGTCGAAATCCCCCACGGTGTCCTTCGTGCGGGGGTCGACGATGTCGAAGTGCTGGGTGCCTTGCACCAGGCTCGGCGCGCCGGGCAGATATGTCCACTGCCCGTAGAACGAGGTGACCTCTTCGGTGGAACTGGGCACCAGGCTGTATCCGTGGAGTTTCAGCCTCGGCGGCGCCGCCGTCGGGCTGGGCGGCGCGAAGTTCAGGATCGACGCCGACACCGCGACCGCGATCTCGAGCGCGGATGTCAGCGCGAGGCTCACCACCCCGGGAGGGACAGGATCACGGTGCGCCCGCGCGGCGGTCCGGTCCGACAGCGGGGTGCGCTTGACGGAGATGGTGGACGTCTGGGTTTGCGGCGCAACGTGTTCCGACTCGGATGGTTGTTCCGCCGTCAGTCGACGTTCTTGCGCCGCCTGGCGCCGCTCTTCACGCGCCTGCACCCTGGCTTCGCGGGTTCGCCGCCGGCCATCTCTGTCGCTTCGTGACGTCGTCGATCGAACAGAGACGGCATCGGTCTCCTCCGCCGGCCTTGTGCGCGCATGGGTGCGCGGCGTCGGGTCACTCGCCGCCGACTGCGACGCGGAGGTGGATGAGTCAGGAGCCGCCGACGCCACCGCACAGGGAATCAGGACCGCGGCCCCGACTCCTAAGAAGACCGCCAGCGCCCCCACCCGACCGATACCCGAAGCGTTCATCGCACACGGCCCGCCTTTCCCCGAGGCGACATCGTATTACCCGACGAAGGAATCGGTCGGCAAACCCCGCGAGTTCTGCAGTCCGACGTCGATCGCGCTGCAGCCTGCGCATTCCGGCCGCAGCGGGGCCTGTTCGGGAACATAATCCTGGGATCGGTAGCCGCCACGACGCCGTGTACTCGGTGCACTCCGACACGCGACGACGTCGGCCGACGAAGGAAGACCGCATGAACGTCCGACGACTGGTGGCGACGACCGCCGCCGCAGCAGCCGCCCTCCTCGTCACCGCGGGCGCGGCCGAGGCTCAGCCGTTCAGTCCTCCGGCGAACAACTGGTGCCCGGGTCAGGCGTTGCCGTTTCCGATGATCCGCTGGGACATGAACACCTGCCACACGTGGTACACCGTCCCATCCGGAAAAGGAAACGTGAAAATGGTTGCGCTGAACGGGGATGCGCTCGACAGCTGGATCTACGCCGATGGTCCCGCTCCGGTGTTCACACCGGCGCCACCGCCGCCGGGACCGCCGCCCGGAACGCCGTTCTGCAGCCCACGTGGGGCGCTGATCATCATTCCGCCGATCTGCGACGAGATCGGCGTCGACTGGCTGCCAGGATCGCTGAATCACTAGGCACCCCTCGGCTCGGCGACCCTGACAGAAAGTTTTGAGTCAGTGGATTTGTCGGTGATCGAATGTATGTTCGAATCATGTCGACGGGGGATCTGCGAGCCGCGGTGGCCGCGCTGGTGGCCGCCGTCGACGAACTGACCGCCTGCGATGCCGACCTGGCGACCCGCGCCGAACTCGTCGACGTGCTCGATGATTTGGAGACGGTGAGGTGTCGGCTGCCCGCGCTGCGGCACCGGCTGTTGGCGCGGCTGCAGGTGGAGACCACCCCGCAGCAGATGGGCGCCAAGAACTGGAAAGACGTCCTGGCCATCCGGTGGCGCATCTCCACCGGCGAAGCCCACCGCCGCCTCACCGACGCCGCGCTGTTGGCGCCGCGCCAACCCGTCACCGGACCCCCGCTGCCGCCGGTCTTGCATGCCACCGCGGTCGCCCAACAGCTGGGGTTGATCAACGCCGAGCATGTCGAGGTGATCCGCAAATCCGTCGACAAACTCCCCGGCTTCGTCGACACCACCACCCGCGACCAGTTCGAGGTCGACCTGGTCCGCACCGCGGTCGGGGTGGGACCCAAAGAGCTGCGCGACGCCGCCGACCTGACGTTGTTCAAGCTCGATCAGGACGGCCCCGCCCCCGACGAGCACGACCGCGCCCGCCAACGCGGAGTCACCAAACACGCGCAGCGCCGCGACGCCATGACCGACCTGACCGCCCGGCTCACCCCCGAAGCGTGGGCAGTGTGGGAAGTGCTGTTCGCCAAATACGCCGCACCCGGCATGTGCAACCCCGACGACCCGCAGCCGTGCACCTCCGGCACCCCCACCCAAGCCCAGATCGACAACGATCACCGCAGCCTGGCCCAACGCCAACACGACGCCCTGCTCGCCGTCGGACGCATCGCGTTGATGAGCGGCGAGGCCGGTCAGTTGAATGGGTTACCGGTATCGGTGATCATCCGCACCACCCTCCAAGACCTCGAATCCCGGGCCGGGATCGGCGTCACCGGCGGCGGCACCCGCCTCCCCATCGCCGAGGTCATCAAGATGGCCGGCCACGCCAACCACTACCTCGCCGTGTTCGACCGGGCCACCGGGTCGGCGCTGGACCTGTTCCGCACGAAACGGGTCGCGTCCCCCGCGCAGCGGATCATGCTCATCGCCCGCGACGGCGGCTGCACCAAACCGTGCTGCACCGTCGGCGCCTACGGCACCCAGGCGCATCACGTCACCAGCGACTGGGCCGCCGGCGGGAACACCAACATCAACGACCTCGGGTTGGCCTGCCCCCCGGACAACCGCGCGGTTAAGAAAGGCGGCTGGAGCACCGCGATGAACGGGCGTCACGAGGTCGAATGGACCCCACCACCGCACCTCGACACCGGCCAAACCCGCGTCAACACCCACCACCGCCCCGAGGTGCTGCTGCGCCCACCCGACGACGAACCACCGGCAACCGCCCCGCCCGCGCCACCAGGCGAGCCGGTCGAACCGACCGACGCTGAACCACCCACCTCGGCCGACGACCCCGCAGAACCCGGTGGACCCGCACCCCCGGACGGCCGGGCGGCCTGAAGGCCGCCACTGATCACCGACGCGTCAGGCGCGCTTCACTCCGGCGAGCGGAAGTAGGGCTCGACGGTGCCACTGACTTTCACGACCATGGGATTCCCGCGGCGGTCCCTGGCCGTAGGGACTTCGACCCGCACCCAGCCCTCGTCCACGTTGTATTCGTGCACGTTGGTCTTCTCGACGCCGTTGAAGCGGACACCCACATCACGACGGAGCACCTCTTCGTCGTAGAAGGGGCTGCGTGGATCGATGGAAAGGTGGTTCGGCGGAACGTCTGTGGTGTGATCCTCGGGCATGACGGCTTTCGTTGGGTGTGTTCTCGGGCTGGGTCTTCTAGAACCTACGCGAGCCCACGCCGTGTTTCGCCAAAGGGTCTGACCCCTGTCCGCGCCAGAACCCGCTACGTGATCGACCATCGCGGCATCGTGGCGGCGCCGGCACCGAGGGCTTTTGCGAGGTCTCCTTGGCGCACGGCATCAGCCGCTGGGCCCGCAACGCAGAAATGCCCCGTCCGGGATTACAGGGCGGGGCTTTCCGCTTCTGGGGTCACATGGTGAGGTCGCACAGACTGACACCAAGCCCAAGCTCCCCGTTTGGCCCTACAGCTTGCAATCGAGGATCATCGGGACTGAGGAAGACCTTGAATGAGCCGTCGGGTGAACACCACACTTCCACCTCCTTCGCCTCCGGCTTCATCGGTGCGATCAGCACCAAGCCGAGGACGATCATCGAGAACAGGCCGAAGCAGAGGGCGAACTGTGTGCCCTTCCCCTGGGCGTAATACCAGCGAGCAAAAGAATCTCCCCACCCTTTGAGCTTCCCCATGGACCGACGCTATCTTCTGCGGTCTGAAGTCACTCACCCTCGAACACGTAGGTGATGAGCGGGGCGCTGAGCACCGACGTCAGGATGGTCAGGGAGATCAAGCTCTGCCAGAACACGAATCTGATGAAAATGTCCTGAGCGTCATACCAGCGGGCGAAAGTGTCAGGCCAGCGCTTGAGCATGGTCTGACGGTAAGACGTAACCGCATCTCAGATCTGAGACCAGTCTGTGGGTTGCTACGGCACCAGGTGACCTCAGCAGGACCCTGTCAGGGGTTCACACTTGCTGTTGCGGTGCACGGTACCGGGGAGCCAGCAGCAGCGTCGGCAGGTCCAAGTGACGTGATCTCCGGACGCACAGGGCTGATTGCCACGATCACCGCGCCGGGTCTGAGAGGGTGACCCTTACCGTTATCGAAGTGGAGCTAAGGGGATTCGAACCCCTGACCCCCACACTGCCAGTGTGGTGCGCTACCAACTGCGCCATAGCCCCTTGTTGTGCTCATCGAAGCTACACCACGACGGGTTGCCGTTCAAAATCCCAGGTCACGGGCATTCTCCGCCGGCCTCCGGGCCGAGCGGGCGGACCTCGGTGCGCTCCCGGGCGACGCGCGGGCGGGTTTCGGGCGCGAACACCCATCCGATGCAGGCCACCCCGAGGATGATCCCACTGACCAGGAACGCCCACCCGAACGACGTGTACTGCGCGATGAGACCCACCAGCAGCGATCCGCCGATCGAGCCGAAGTCCGCCATCATCTGGAACGTCGCCACCGCCGTCCCGCCTCGCGACTTGTTTCCCACCACGTCGGCGACCGCGGCCTGCTGCGGCGACACGAAGATGCCGGTGGCCGCGCCGGCGACGTAGGCCGCCACCAGGAACACCGGAAACGACGTGGTGAAACCCACCAGCGCGGTCGAGACTGCCGCCAGACTCAGCCCGAAGATCAACAGCTTGCGCCGGCCCAGGCGATCCGACAGGTACCCACTGGGAATGACCACGGAGATGTTGCCCACCGCGAACGCCGTCAGCGCCACCCCGGCCGCACCCGGCCCCCGGCCGAGCACCTCCACGACGAACAGCGGCACCAGCGCGATCCGCAGCCCGTAGGACGCCCACCCGGTCGCGAAGTTCGAGAACAACGCGGCACGGTAGGCCCGGTGCCGAATCACCGTCCGGAACGACACCGGCGTCGCGTCGTCGTCGTCAGACCGGCCCACCACCGTGGAGTTGCGCAGGCTGACGAACACCACTGCCGCCGCGACCAACAGCGCGATGCCGTAGATGACGAACGGCGCCGACAGGCCGAGCCCGACCGTGAGACTGCCCAGAATCGGCCCGCCGACCGAGCCGACCATGAACCCCGACGAGAACAGCCCGGACACCCGGCCCCGCGCGTCGGGCGGGGAGATACGGATCAACAGCCCGAGTGACGACACCGTGAACATCGCCGATCCCACCCCGCCGAGAGACCGGAAAATCAACAACTGCCAATAGGTTTGGGCGAACGCACAGGCCGCGGTCGACACGGCGACGATCAGCAGTCCGCTGATGTAGATCCGTCGCTCCCCCAGCCTCTGCACGAGCAGACCCGCCGGCGGTGCTCCGACCAAGCGCATCACCGCGAACGCCGTGATGACGAACGTCGCCGCGCTGATGCTGACGCCGAAGTGCCGGGCGTACTGCGGCAGCACCGGAGCCACCACGCCGTAGCCCAGCGCCACCACCACGTTGGCGGCGACGAGCACCCACACCTCGCGCGGCAGCCGCGGCTTGGTCGCTTCCCGACAGTCGCCGTCGGCGACCGAACTCACGAAATGACCGCCGACACCACTTCCCGGGCAGCCTCCTGCACCTCGGCGAGATGCTCAGGGCCGCGGAAGGATTCGGCGTAGATCTTGTAGACGTCCTCGGTGCCCGACGGCCGGGCGGCGAACCACGCGTTCTCCGTCGTCACCTTGAGTCCGCCCAGGGCAGCGCCGTTGCCCGGAGCGGTGGTCAGCTTCGCGGTGATCGGCTCGCCCGCCAGTTCGGTCGCGCTGACCTGCTCCGGCGAGAGCTTCGCCAGCCGCGCCTTCTGCTCCCGGTTGGCGGGCGCGTCGATGCGGGCATACGTCGGCGCACCGTACTTGTCGGCCAGTTCGGCGTACCGCTGCGACGGCGTCGATCCGGTGACCGCGAGGATCTCCGAGGCCAGCAGCGCCAGGATGATGCCGTCCTTGTCGGTGGTCCACACCGAACCGTCGCGGCGCAAAAACGATGCCCCGGCGCTTTCTTCGCCGCCGAAACCGATGGTGCCGCCGACCAATCCGTCGACGAACCACTTGAAGCCCACCGGCACCTCGAGCAGCTTGCGTCCCAACCCGCCGACCACCCGGTCGATGATCGACGAACTCACCGCCGTCTTGCCGACCGCCGTCTCCGCGGCCCACTCCGGCCGGTGCGTGAACAGGTACTCGATCGCGACCGCGAGATAGTGGTTCGGGTTGAGCAGCCCCGCATCCGGGGTCACGATGCCGTGCCGGTCAGAGTCGGCGTCGTTGCCGGTCGCGATCTGATAGGAGTCGCGGTTGGCGATGAGGGACGCCATCGCGTTCGGCGAACTGCAGTCCATCCGGATCTTGCCGTCGGTGTCGAGCGTCATGAACCGCCATGTCGCGTCGACGAGCGGATTGACCACGGTGAGATCGAGGTTGTGCCGTTCGGCGATCGCACCCCAGTAGTCGACGCTGGCCCCGCCGAGCGGGTCGGCGCCGATGCGGATGCCCTCGGCCGCGATCGTGTGGATGTCGACGACGTTGGGCAGGTCCGCGACATAGGCGTCCAGATAGTCGTGGCGCTGCGTGCTGCTCATCGCCCGTGCCAGCGGGACGCGCTTGACCCCGCGCAGCCCGTCGCGCAGCAGTTCGTTGGCCCGCGCGGCGATCACCTTCGTCGCGTCGGTGTCGGCCGGGCCGCCGTTGGGTGGGTTGTACTTGAACCCGCCGTCGCGCGGCGGATTGTGCGACGGGGTCACGACGATGCCGTCGGCCAGCGCCGTGTCGCGACCGCGGTTGTACGACAGGATCGCGTGGCTCACCGCCGGCGTCGGGGTGTACCGACCGGCCGAGTCGATCATCGTGACGACGTCGTTGGCGGCCAGCACCTCGACCGCCGACACCCACGCCGGCTCCGACAGGGCATGGGTGTCCCGGCCGATGAACAGCGGTCCGGTGGTGCCCTGCGCAGCCCGATACTCGACGATCGCCTGCGTGGTGGCCAGGATGTGGGCTTCGTTGAACGCCGCGTCCAGGCTTGATCCGCGGTGGCCCGAGGTACCGAAGGCGACCTGCTGGTCGATGTCGTCCGGATCGGGAATCACGGTGTAGTAGGACGTCACCACCGAAGCGATGTCGATGAGGTCTTCGGATTGCGCCGGCTTACCGGCACGGGGGTTCGCCGCCATGGGTTCGATTCTGCCCCGTCAGCCGCCCCCACAGAACACTGGACCGGTGAGCAATCGGCATACTTTCGGCCATGCCCCTTGACCGGCGCGAACTGGCCGCGGTGTTCGCCGGCGGCGCGGTGGGCACGCTGGCCCGGGCCGGCCTCGAGGAACTCGCGGTGTCCGACCCGGCCCGCTGGCCCTGGCCGACCTTCACCGTCAACATCGTCGGCGCGTTCCTGCTCGGCCTGTTCGTCACCCGATTGCTCGAACGCCTGCCGGTGTCGAGTTATCGGCGGCCGCTGTTGGGCACCGGTTTGTGCGGCGGTTTGACGACGTTCTCCACGATGCAGGTCGAGACCGTGAAGATGCTTGAGCACGGTCACTACGGCCTCGCGGTCGCCTACACCGCGGCGAGTCTGGTCGCGGGTCTGGCCGCCGTGTATCTGGCCACGGCGCTGGTGCGCCGGGTGCGGACCCGCCGATGACGACGGCACTGGTGTGGCTGGGCGTCATGCTGATCGGCGGCGTGGGCGCGGTCGCCCGGCTGACCGTCGACAAGGCGGTGTCGCGCCGGGTGTCGCGGCCCTTCCCTTTCGGCACCTTGGCCGTCAACATCAGCGGCGCATTCCTGCTGGGCTTCCTCGGCGGACTGGCTCTGAGCCCGCACCTGGCGCTGTTGGCCGGCACCGCGTTCGTCGGCTCGTACACCACGTTCTCCACCTGGATGCTGGAAACCCAGCGGCTCGCCGAGGAACGGCAGCTCGTCTCGGCGGCGGCCAACATCGGGGTCAGCGTCGCGCTGGGTCTCCTCGCGGCCTGGCTGGGACAACATCTGGGGGCCGGAATGTGACCGAAATCCTCTCTTTGACAGCCTATTTCGCCGAACGGCAACGCAGCGGCGAGCGCTTCCTGGCCGACGCCATGCTCGACCTGTTCGAACGGGAAGGCGTCGCCGCCAGCATGATGTTGCGCGGCATCGCCGGTTTCGGCACCACCCACGTCCTGCGCACCGACCGCTCGCTGACCCTGTCGGAGGATCCGCCGGTGACCGTCACCGCCGTCGACCTCCCCGACCGGATCCGCACACTCGCCGACGCCGCGGTCGGCCTGACCCGACGTGGCCTCATCACGCTCGAACGCGCCTGGCTGCTGCCCGGATCACTCCCCGCCGACCTCGACGGGTGGGTGCGTCTGTCGCTGTATCTCGGCCGCAAGCAACCGGTCGCCGGCGTCCCCGGGTACGTGGCGGTGTGTGAGGTGCTGCATCGCCTCGGATTCGTCGCCGCCGACGTGTTCCTCGGCGTCGACGGCACGGTCGCCGGCGAGCGCCGTCGGGCTCGCTTCTTCAGCCACAACACCGACGTGCCGGTCCTCATCACCGGCATCGGCACGCGCACCCAGGCACTCGCCGCGGTCGACGAGCTCACCGGCATGCTGGCCTCTCCGCTGTTCAGTCTGCGACCCGTCGTGGTGTGCAAGATCGACGGCCGCACCCTGGCGACTCCCCCGCGCAGCTGGCCGGTGCAGAAGCTGACCGTGCACACCTCCGAGGACACCCGTCACGAGGGACGCCCGGTGCACCGGGCGCTGATGGCACGCCTGCGGGCGACCGACCACGCCGGCGGGGCGACAGCGCTGCGTGGCCTCTGGGGCTTCCGCGGATCGCAGCGCCCGCACGGCGACCGCTTCCTGCAGCTGGGCCGCCGGGTGCCGGTCACGACGGTCCTCGTCGACACCGCGGAGACCATGGCCGCCGATTACGGGATCGTCGACGCGGTCACGGCCGAGCACGGCGTGGTCACCTGCGAACCGGTCCCCGCACTGATCGCGGTGAACGGCGACAAGCGTAGGGGCAGCCTGACCCTCGACTGAGGCCAACGAGGTAAGCATAGCCTTGCTTAACTTCTGGGTGTAACGTCCCGGCGCATGGACACGTCATCCCCGCACGCCGTCAGCGCGGCCCTCGAGGAGATCCTGCGCGACGACCTGAACATCGACACCCGCCGCGTGACGCCCGAGTCCCGGCTCATCGACGACGTCGGGCTGGACTCCGTCGCCTTCGCCGTCGGGATGGTGGCGATCGAGGACAAGCTCGGGATCGCCCTGTCAGAAGAGGATCTGTTGTCCTGCAACACGGTTGGCGATCTCGAGGCGGCGATCGCGGCGAAGGCGCCCGCGGGCCGGTGAGCAGCCTCGCCACCGCGCTCACCGAGGCGATGACCGGGTCGGCCCACGACCTCGTCCTGCTCGACCGCGCGAGCGGGCAGTGGATCCGCCACCCCTGGCAGGAGGTGCACGCCCGCGCCGAGAACGTCGCCGAACGCATCGCCGAGGGACCCGGCGGCGCCGTCGGACTGGTGGGCGAGCCCACCGTGGAGTTCGTCGCCGCCATCCAGGGCGCCTGGTTGGCCGGCCGTGCGCTGTCGATCCTTCCCGGGCCCGTCCGCGGCGCCGACGACGGGCAGTGGGCCTCGGCCACCCTCGAGCGGTTCACCGGGATCGGCGTCTCGCAGGTCTTCAGCCATGGATCCCAGCGAGACCTGTTGCACACGAACAGTTCTCAGGCCATCGGTGACGTGGCAGCCGCCGGACACGCCAGGCGGTCGACGAGCTTGACGCCGGCGACGGCGCCTGCGGGCACCCCCGCGGTGCTGCAGGGCACGGCCGGGTCGACCGGTGTGCCCCGCACCGCTGCGCTCTCCCCCGACGCTGTGCGGGCCAATGTCACGGGGCTCATCGACCACGTGGGCGTGCGGCCCACCGAGGACGTCGGATGCACGTGGCTGCCGCTCTACCACGACATGGGGCTGGTGTTCCTGCTGAGCGGCATGATGAGTGGTACCGAGATATGGCTCGCTCCGACGGCCGCTTTCGCCGCCTCACCGTTCCGATGGCTGACGTGGCTGTCGCAGAGCCGGGCCACCCTCACCGCCGCCCCGAACTTCGCCTACTCGGTGATCGGCAGGTACGCCCGCCGGATCCCCGACGTCGACCTCGGCCGGGTGCGCTTCGCCCTCAACGGCGGTGAGCCGATCGACTGCGAGGGTTACCAGCTGTTCCTCACCGAACTGGCCCGCTTCGGACTCGACGGCAGCGCCGCGGCACCGTCCTACGGTCTGGCCGAGGCGACGTGCGCGGTCACCGCACCTGTCCCCGGCACGGGATTGATCGTCGACGAGACCGTCGACCCGGCAACGGGATCCGTGCGCCGGCACGCCGTCCTGGGGCAGCCCATCCCCGGGATGCGGATACGTATCGTTCCGGGCGACCACGCCACGAGCGGGGACCGCGAGGTCGGCGAGATCGAGATCTCCGGCACATCGATGATGTCGGGCTACCTCGGGCAGGAGCCGATGGACGGGTGGTTTCGCACCGGGGACCTCGGCTATCTCGACGACGCCGGGCTCGTGGTGTGCGGACGGGTCAAAGAGCTCATCACGGTCGCCGGCCGCAACATCTTCCCCACGGAGGTCGAGCGGATCGCCGCACAGGTGCGCGGCGTGCGCGACGGCGCCGTGGTGGCGGTCGGCGCGGACGGGGCACGTCAGGGGTTGCTGATCGCCGCGGAGTTCAGGGGACCCGACGAAGCCGCGGCGCGCCGGGACGTGGTGGCACGCGTCGCCTCCCAGTGTGGCGTGGTGCCGGCCGAGGTGGTGTTCGTCGCGCCGGGCACACTGCCGCGGACGTCGTCGGGCAAGCTGCGGCGGCTCCAGGTCCGGCAGAACCTCGAGGCGGCCCGCGCATGACCACCCACCTCGACCTTGACCTGGCCGGCTACCAGGCCCTCCTCGGCCGGGTCTTCGACGGCCAGGTGACCACGTGGACCGCGGAAGCCGAAGCCGCCGAACGGTTCCCGCGGGAGCTGATCGAACATCTCGGCGCCCACGGAGTCTTTCGTGGAAAGTGGGGGCCCGCCGAGGGCGGCCAGCATCCCGACGTCGCCCGGCTCAATGCGCTCGCGTTCGCGCTGGGTCGCCTCGGTTCGGCGGGCATCGGGGTGGGCGTCAGCCTGCACGACTCGGCGATCGCGATCCTGCGCCGCTTCGGCAGATCCGCTCACCTGCAGCGGATCTGCGAACAGGCCATCGACGGCGAGGCGGTGCTGTGTATCGGCGCCTCCGAGGAGTCCGGAGGCTCGGACCTGCAGATCGTCGAGACCGAGGTGCGCAGCGAGCGCGAGGGTTTCGCGATCCGGGGCATCAAGAAGTTCGTGTCCCTGTCCCCCATCGCCGATCACATCATGGTGGTGGCGCGCAGCGTCGACGCCGACCCCGCCAGCAGGCACGGCAACGTGCTGGTGATCGCGGTCCCGACCACGCAGGTCGACGTGCAGACCCCGTGGCGCAAGGTCGGTGCGGGCCCCCTGGATACGGCGGCCGTGCACATCGACACGTGGGTGCCCGCCGATCATCTGGTCGCGCGGGCGGGCACCGGGCTCGCCGCGATCTCGTGGGGGCTGGCCCACGAACGCATGTCGATCGCGGGGCAGGTGGCGTCGTCGTGTCAGCGGGTACTGGGCGTCACTCACGCACGCATGCTGGCGCGCAAGCAGTTCGGAGCGGCACTGTTCGAGCATCAGGCGCTGCGGATGCGGATGGCCGACCTGCAGGCGCGCGTGGACCTCCTGCGGCACGGCCTCGACGGCATCGCCGCGGCCGGCCGGCTCGATCTGCGTGCGGCGGCGGCGGTGAAGGTGACCGCCGCACGACTGGGCGAAGAGGTGCTCTCCGAATGCATGCATCTGTTCGGCGGCTCGGGATACCTGGTCGACGAGACGCCGCTGGGTCGGTGGTGGCGGGACATGAAGCTGGCACGGGTCGGCGGAGGCACCGACGAGGTGCTGTGGGAGCTGGTGGCCGCGGGGATGAAACCCGACGTCGACGGTTACGCCGAGATGGTCAGGGACGCGGCGCTGTAGGGCGGTGCAGGGCATACAACGCCATCCGCCGGTTGCTCATCTGGTGTTCGCCGAGGAATTCGCATTTGGCGTACTCACACAGCCGACGAGCGCCGGTGTTGCGATGGTCCGGATCGAACATGATTCTGCGGCAGCGTGTCTCGATCGCGAATAAGCTGGCGGCCAACCGCGGCAACAGAATCGGGCCGAAACCGCGGTTGACGACGTCCACGTCGGCGATCGCGGCGTGCAATCCGAGGTCGTAGGGATCGGCGTCGTAACGGGGTGCGATCGAGTCCTTGGCTGCGCGGTAGACCTCGACGTAGCCGTACGGAACACCGGAGTAGCTGCCGATCAGCGGGCGCGAGTACGTGCCTGCCCGCTGTGCCCGCAGATAGCCGTGCCACCAGTGCGCCGGCCGGTCGTACTCCCACGCCTCGGCGAGGTGCGGGCGGTTCATCCACTCGGCGATCATGTCCGCGTCCGCGTCGGGGTCGGCGGCGCGAATCGCGAAGGGCGGGGCCAGATCCGGGATCGGCGGCGCCGGCACTGCACGGACGTCGTCACCGAGGTCGGTCAGCTCGCGCGGCAGGATCGGCAGGACGTCACTCATCGTGACCGCAGAGCCTAGCGCAGTGGCCGGCGGCCGGGTCGCCTACGCTGCCGCGGTGAACAGCAGCACGCCGGTGACCATCAGCGCGGCCACCTTCACCACCTCGACGCCGACGTAGACCAGGTGCGCGCGCGAGCGGGGCCCGTCCGCGCCGGCGAGCACCCGATCCGATCTGCGGGTCAGCGCGGGACGGACGAACACCAGTTGGACGGCGAGCATCGCCACGGCGACGGCGGCGGCCACGACGGCGTCCGCGGCCGTGCGCCCCACCAGCAGGCCGACGATCACCACCACGGCGAGCACCGCTTCGCAGGCGTTGAGCGCCCGGAACACCAGGCGCCCGATGCCGAGTCCCACCTGCAGGGTGACCCCCGGCGCGCGGAACTTCAGCGGCGCCTCGAGGAACGAGATCGCCAGCACCATGCCCAGCCACATGAACGTCGCCGCGGCCGCGACGGCAGAACCAGCGTGCACACCCGGAGCCTACGGTGGCAGGGTGAGGTGATGGACCGCGTCGCCGAACTGCAGCGCTGGGAGGACGCGGGCGCGGTGTGGCGGGTCCTCTCCCGCTCGGCCGAGTCGGTGACGGTCGCGCTGCTGCGCTGCGACGGCGGCGAGGAGGCGGCCCGCTTCACCAGTGCCGACGCGCGTCTGCTGGCCTATCTCGCCGACCGGGACAGCAGCGAGGACTGACCTGCTTTTCCGCGCATTCGGTGCCCCGCCGGCAAAGACCGGCGTTACCGTGTCCGCGGGAGTGGCCCGTCGATTGCGGCGGCTTCGGCTCCCGCAACGCTCGGAGAGGACGCCGCCGTGGCCCGCACTCAGCAACTGTCGGCACAGGTCATCGGACGGGTCGGCGCACTGGCCGTCGCGCTCGGCATCGGCGTGGCGATCGCCCAGCATCCCGGCGTCGCAGTCGCCGACGACACCGCGGCGGCGTCGACGCCGGCCTCCAATCCACGGACCGCCGACCGGGACGCCGACCCGCAGAGTCGCCCGAAGAGGCATCAAGCCAGGACGCAGTCCGACCGTGCCGACGTCCCGCTGCGTCCGCGCGCCCGGCTGACCCGGACGGCGGCCGACGATGCACCGTCCCGGCCGGCCACTCCGGACGCGTCTCCCGCGGTGTGGGCCCTGGCCGGGGCGGCGCGCCGCGAACTCGGCATCGACGCCGCTGGCAGCACGTCGCCGTTGGGCACCGAGCAGCAGCTGGAGGCCGAGCAGGTGGCCGCCGAGACCGTCCAGACCCTGCCGGTGAAGGTGATGAAGCGGGTACTCCGGAAGGCCTGGCTCCGCACCGCCGAACGGGAGTACGACGGCGGCGTCGACGCCGAGAACCTCGCCCGCCTCGACAAGGCCGTCGACGAGTACGCGATGGGCGCGGCGTTCCAGCAGCAGCTGCTCGACCCGATGCGGCCGACGGTCGTCGCGCAGGTCGCGCCTCCGCACACCTGGTACGGCAACGAGGTGCCGGGTTCGCGCATCCTCTACGACAACCCGGACACGATCTACCGGTTCACCGCGGTCAACAAGACCTCGACATACGTGCTCTCGGGACGCTTCACCGGCGACATGCCCGCCGACACCACGTTCAGCGTGCTGACCGGGTTGTCGGGCACGACCGCGGCGGTGCTGAGCGCGCGCGATCTGCAGATCGACGACGACGGGAGGTTCACGATCACGCTCAGCGGCGATCCGGCCGCACCCGGCGAGCGCAACCACCTGCAGCTGACCGCGGACTCCACCCTGGTGGCGGTGCGGAACACGTTGTCCGACTGGAACTCTCAGCCTCCGATGGAGCTGTCGGTCGACCGGGTCTCGGGGCCCCGGGACAGCCTGTTCGCCCAGCTGGGAGGTTTCGCGATCCCGGTGATCGGCCCGACCGTGAGCAGCAGCCGTCTGCTCACCACGCTGGTGTCGGTGATTCCGCCGATGAAGAACCCGCCGCGGATCCTGCGCGGCACGCTCACCGCGGTGGTGATGGCGCTGGGCCTGTCCCGCGAGGCGACCTACATCAAGGTCGCCACCACCGACCCGCAGACGGGCGAGCGCGTCACCCCCAACGTGCTGCGCGACCCGTCGCGCAACGCCGAATTCCTGGCCACTCAACTGCAGAGTGCCGGCTACTTCGACATCGCCGACGACCAGGCGCTGGTCGTCACCGTCGATCCCGGCAACGCCGGGTACTTCACTGTGCCCGTGACCGATCTGTGGACGATCACCGGCGATTACCGGAACGAGCAGACGAGTCTGAACAACGCTCAGGCGCGGCCCAACGCCGACGGGACGTACACGCTGGTGATCTCTCCGACCGACCCCGGCGTCGAGAACTGGGTGTCGACGGGCGGACTGAACCGGGGCACCCTGTCGCTGCGTTTCCAGGATCTGGACCCCGCCTCGCCGGATTCACCGACCGTGCGGGCCGTGCTCGTGCCGCTTGAGAAGCTTCCGGACGTGCTCCCGGCCGGCACCCCCGCCTTCACCGCGGCGGAGCGGGCTGCTCAACTCGCGAGGCGCCAAACCGGTTACGACGTGCGGTTCGCGCCGTTCCCGCAGTGACGGCCGGCACGCCTCAGGCGTGCGACTTCTTCTTGCCGAACGGCAGCACCGACACGATGCCGACCACCAGCGCGCCGACGATCAGTCCGATCACCGCCGACGCGGCGGTGTTGACCAGCCACGCCAGCACCCCGCCCACGCCGGCGACATGGTGCACGTACTCCTCGGCGTGGTGGACCAGGCCATAGGGGGCGTGCCAGCCGAGAGTGTCGGTGCCGACGAGCAGGATGTGGCCGCCGACCCAGAGCATCGCGGCCGTGCCGACGACCGACAGGAAGCTCAGTAGCTTCGGCATTCCCGCCACCAGGCCGCGTCCGATCTTCTTGGCCAGTCCGCTCGATCGCTGCGTCAGGCTCAACCCGACGTCGTCCATCTTTACGATGCCGGCGACCACCCCGTACACCGCCGCGGTGATCACGATCGCGACGACGAACAGGATGATCAGTCGCGGCCAGAACGACTGGTCGGCCACCTCGTTGAGCGCGATGACCATGATCTCCGCCGACAGGATGAAGTCGGTGCGGATCGCGCCGGTCACCATGAAGCGTTCGGCGTCGGGACCTTCGGCCGCTGCCGGAGTGTCGTGGGCCGCGTGGCCGAGGAGACGGCCGAAGACCTTCTCGGCGCCCTCGTAACAGAGATAGGTGGCGCCGAGCATCAGGATCGGGGTGAGCGCCCACGGCGCGAACTGGCTGAGCAGCAGGGCCGCCGGCAGGATGAAGACGATCTTGTTGCGCAGGGAGCCGATGGCGATGCGCTTGATGATCGGCAGTTCCCGGTCGGCGGTGATGCCGTGCACGTACTGCGGGGTCACCGCCGTGTCGTCGATGACGACCCCTGCGGCTTTGGCCGTCGCCCGGCCCGCCGCGGCGCCCAGGTCGTCCACCGAGGCGGCCGCCAATCGGGCCAGCGCCGCCACATCGTCGAGCAGGGCGAACAGCCCCCCACTCATCGGATACCTCTGATCGCTTCTGCGGTCATGGCCCGAAGGGTACCGGGCGGCGCGTCGACTCGGGCCGGCCACGGGGCCACACCGCCGACACGCCGTCCCGCGCGCCCGACACGCGGTAATCGATCGCCCTCTGACCTGCAGACATGCTAGTTTGCGCAGAGATGACCACCGGTCGCCACATGCGGGGGGCAGCGCGACGCGTCATCGCCAGCAGGGGGTGCGACATGCCGAAGTCCGTCCGTCCGTGGCTCACGGCGGCTGTGGCGATCGTCGGTGTCGGCGCCGTCTCGGTGGCCCCGCTCGAGCCGGCCGCGAAATCCGATGTGCGCGTGGAGAATGCGGCCGTACTGGTCGAGAAAGCGCCCAGCCCCTTCGAGTACTACCCGCAGGTGCTGCAGCGCTCGGCGTCCAACGCCGATGACCTGGTCCGCGAGTATCTCGCCGATCCCCTCCCCATCGTGCGCGCCATCGCCGACAACCAGAACAGAGCACTGGCCGACGTCGTCGACGCGGCCGCCGCGCTCGATCCCGGCGCGTTCGTGCGCGCCGTCGTCGCCGCGATCAGCCAGCCGGTGACCGGCGTGGTGAAAGTGGTGGGCAGCGGGGAACCGTTCGAGACCGCGAGCAGCATGCTGGTCCGGCTGGCACTTCCGGTGGTCAGCGGCGTGCTCGCTGCCGGCGCAGCGATGACCGACGTGGTCAAGGCGTTCGCCGACCTCGATCTCGTCAACGCCGTCAGTGGGCTGCTCAACGTTCCGGCCCGTATCGCCGACGGACTGCTCAACGGCCGCGTCGACGGACAGCACGACGAGTACTTCGGGCTGCTGGGCAAGATGGTGGAAGCGCCTGTCTCCGAACAGATCTCCGGGCCGGTCGACTACCTGATCCATTCGCTGCAGGGCATCGGCGACACCATCTCCTCCTCGGCCCCGGCGTCGCCGACGCCGGTGGCAGGTCCGGCCGTGGTCCCGGACCTCGGATCGCCGACGGTGACGGTGACAGCGCCGGCCGCCGATCGCGAGCCCGCCGATCCCGAGCCTGCCACCCCGGACGACGACCGCCCCGCCGCTCCTGCGAGCGGAAGGCCTCACGCCGATGAGAACCTCCCCGCCGCGTCCGACGATGCCGACGCCCCGGCGCCGTCGACGTCCGGCGACGACGGTGAGGCCGCGTCCGGCGCGTCGGCCGACGATCAGACCGCCGGCGTCGAGCGTTCGCAGGGAGACACCGGGCCGTCGACGTCCTCGGCGGCACCGTCGGCGCGGGGCGACGACAGCGACGCGCCCTCGGCCTGACGAACCGTCCGGGCGTTTCGAGCGCACGGCGCTCGGGTACCAGCGGGACACCCTTCGACAGTCAGGTGGCCCATGAAATCCCATCCGAGGACCGCTCTCGCCGTGTTCGGCGGTGCGACCCTGCTCGTGTTCGCCGTGGGTTGCGGCGGCGGTGACGGCGGTGAATCGACCAGCACCTCGAGCACCACCGAGACCACCAGCGCCACCACCACGGCCCCGACGTCGACGAGCACCGCGCCGTCGATGAGCACGAGCCCGGCTCCGGGCGGCGGCACCGGAACCGCTCCCGGCGGTGCGACCGGTGGCGGCGGCGCCGACGGTGGGGGCGGTGCGATCCCCGGCGGACCCACAGGCAGCGGCGGGCCCGGCG
>NZ_JYNX01000010.1 GCF_001044255.1 Mycolicibacterium chubuense | reverse complement strand
GGTCACGCTGCCGTCCCCGTTGACGCGCGTGCCTATGGTGGTGGGACGACCCCGACACAAAGGAGTGCGCGGTGACGCGATATCAACTGCCCGACACCACCGCCTGCCCGGCCTGCTCGGCCGTCTCGACCATCGCGATCACCACACCGTCGGCGCCCGCGTCGAGCACCCGACCGATGGGGGCGGCGTCGACGCCGGGCAGGCGCACCACCGTCGCGACAGCCGTGTGCTGCAGGCGACGCAGCATCACCGCGACGTCGACGTCGCTGAGATAACCGTGCTGGACGTCGAAACCCACATAGTCGTATCCGGCGCCGCCGAACGCCTCGGGGCCCAGCGCGGTGGGCCCGGTGATCCAACCGCCCCACACCTGTGTCTTGGTGGCCAGCGCGTCGTGCAGTCTGCTCGCCGTCACGCCACGATCGCGATCTTGATGCGCCCGGGCACGGGTCTGCTCGCCACCTCGAAAGCCTCCTGCACGTCGCCGATTCCGAAGGTGTGGGTCAGATAGCGGTCCAGCAGGCCGGGATGCTGGCGGGCGAAGGAGTCGGCGCGGCGCAGGACACGGCGGCGCTCCAGGGTCACTCCGGCCTTGAGGGTCAGGTTGTTCCGGAGCATGGTGCGCATGCTGATCGGATAGGCGTCGTCGTCGGGGACACCGAAGTAGAACACCGTCCCCCCGGACGCCGCCGCCTCCAGGGCGTGTGACAGCGTCGCCACCTGATGCCCGACCGCCTCGATCACGATGTCCGGCTTGGCCTCCGGGCGCAGATGCCGCACCCACCGGTCGCTGGTGGCCCGGACGACGCTGTCGACCCCGAACGACGGCCCGACGTCGTCGCGATCCAGCGGGTCGACGCCGGTGACGTGCGCTGCCCCTGCGGTTTTCGCGACGTAGGAGAACAGCAGGCCGATGGAGCCCTGGCCCAGCACCGCCACCCGGCGACCCGTCACGTCGGGAAGCTGCTCGACGGCGTAGAGCACGCAGGCCAGCGGTTGCAGCGCCACCGCGTGCTCGGGCCGCAGCGCCGGATCGTAGGAGACCAACCCCTCGCCGTCGGCGACGACCTGCTCCATCAGCCCGTCGAAACCCGAGGCCCACCCAACCACCCGGTCACCGGGCCGGTGCGCGGCGTGTCTGCTCGCGAGGACCTCGCCGGCGACCTCGTGAACCGGGAACCCGTCCATCTCGGCGGCATGCGCGCCGGTATCGCCCGCCAGCCTGCCCTGCGCCCCCCGGAACGCGGGCAGGTCGCTGCCGCAGATGCCGCCGGCGAGAAAGCGCAGCAGCACCTGACCCTCGGCCAGCGATTCCGGCGATGGTTGCGGCCGTTCGGTTCTCTCGAAGCGGTAGGGCGCGGTCAGGCGGTAGCACCACATGTCAGCCGACCTCGACCGGGACGCGGTTCCAGCCCCACTGGAAGCTCGACGGTGGTCGCGACGCCCGGTCGGCATCGACGTGGAATTCGGGCACGCGCCTGAGCCATTCGGTCACCATGATGGTGATCTCGAGGCGCGCCAGATGGGAGCCGAGGCAGAAGTGCTGCCCGCGGCCGAAGGCCAGCAGCCGCTCGATGGGCCTGTTCCACACGAAGTCATCGGGTGCGGCGTACTCCCGTTCGTCCCGGTTGGCCGAGGCGATCAGCGAGATGATCCGCTGCCCGGGCCGGATCGTGGTGTCGTGCAGGGTGAACGGCCGGCGCAGCGTGCGCGCGAACCACTGCGCGGGCGCGCAGTAGCGGATCATCTCCTCCCGCGCGATCGGCACGGTGGCCGCGAGGTCCTCCGTCACCGCGGCCAGCTGGTCGGGCCGGGAGCTCAATTCCCACAGCCCGTGCGCCACGATCTTGGGCACCGTCTCGGTGCCGCCGATGAAGACTCCGAGCATCTGGACGGCCGCTTCACTGTCGGTCAGGGCGGTCCCGTCCGGCAACCGGTAGGCCAGCAGGTTGTCGGCGATGGGCACCTCATCCCCCTCGCCCGCGCGCCGACGCGCCACCACCGGGATCAGGTGATCCAGATACCCGGGCCGGGCGTGGGCAACCTCGACACCGGAGCCGGGCTCGGCCAGGCTGCCGGCGTTGACGGTCGCCAGGACCTCCCCGGCGAGATCGGTGGGCAGGCCGACCAGTTCGCACACCACCGAAGCGGCGACGTTGCCGGCGTACTCGGCGGTGAGATCGAAGTGCCCGCGCGGCAACAGGACATCGAGCCGCTCGTTGGCCAGCTCGCGGATCCGCGTGGCGAGCGCGGCGATCTTCCTGGGCCGAAAGGGAGTGGCGGTGGCGCGGCGCACCTCGTCGTAGAGGGGCGCGTCGAAATGGGCGTGGAACGGCAACGGATGCAGCGGCGGGTCGGGTACCGGCCCGTCGTTGTGGGCGCCGAGCACCGCCGCCGAGGGCAACGTGCCCTCTGAGGCGACGAACGTTCCGTCGTTGACCTCCAACACCTTCCAGATGTCGGCGAACCGCGACAACGCGTAGGTGTCCCACTGCTCGAGGTAGTACACCGGGTACTGCTCGCGCAGCACCCGGTAGTACGGCAGCGGGTCGGTCATCACCGCGGGGTCGAACGGGTCGTAGCGAAAGCTCATCGCAGCGGCGACGGTGGCAGGGCGGCCAGGATGGAGTCCTCCCAGCCGTCACGTAGTGCGGGGGCGACGCTCATCCACGTGACGATCTCGGCGGGCGGGCTGTCCTTCCACGACGGGTAGTGGTTCTCGAAGCAGGCCCAGTCGCCGTCGAGGGCCCAGTAGTGGATGACCTCGTTGAACCGGAACGTGGTGATGAACGAGCCGAGCCAGCGCTTGCCGGTGGCCTCTGACCACGGCACATAGAGGCGTTCCAGTTCCCGGATGTAATCGTCCTGCCGGCCGGGTTTGGTCTGCATGATCTCCTGGATCACCAGGCCGGCCGTCACCTTCGCCTCGGTCAGCTGGGCCAGCGTCCTGTTGCTGCGACCGGCGTACATGATGCGGCCTTCGCCGCGGGCGCCGACGTCGCGCAGAAAACCCGCCCACGCCGCGGCCGCAGCCTCATGGCTTCCGCCGCGCGCCTGGGCCCGCCCGATGCGTGCGTAGTCGGCGAACGCGTCGAGCTCCCAGATCAGCGTCGCCTGCGGCCAGTGCCCGTTGTAGGGGGTCGTCTCCCACATCGCGAACAGTCGCGCGCCGAGGTCGGTCATTATCGGGTGGTAGAGGCCGCTGAACTGCGCGACGAACTCGTCGCTTCCCGCCGCGCCCAGATCGATGGTCTCGTGCAGGTAGAGCAGCGTGTGGCTGTGGTATTTCTTCATGGTCACGTCAGCACCCGGGGGCTGCAGGTAGTTGACAGCTGCACTCAGCGAGCGTGACACTTATCGAGTGTTTTGTAAAGCAGCGGAAGCTGCCGCCGAATGTCGCTGACCCCGTTGGCCAACGGCTTCTGCTTCGGCGAGGGCCCACGCTGGTTCGAGGGGCTGGTGTGGTTCTCCGACATGCTCGGCGAAGCGGTGCACACCGTGACGCTCGGCGGTGAACAGAGCACGCTGCCGCTGCCGGGGCACGCACCGTCCGGACTCGGCTTCCGCCCCGACGGAACCCTGCTGATCGTGTCCGCCACGCGCCGGCAGATCCTCGGTTACGACGGGGAGACGGTCACGGTCGTCGCCGACCTGTCGGCGCTGGTGCCCGCCGACCTCGGCGACATGGCGATCGACCGGCACGGCTGCGCGTACGTCGGCTCCCAGGCACGCAACGGCGGGGTGCTCGTGCGGATCGACCCGGACGCGCCGGCGGATGAGCGTGCCACCGTGGTCGCCGACGTCCTCGAGTTCCCCAACGGAATCGCGCTGACCGAGGACGGGACGACGCTGATCGTCGCCGAATCCACCGGACGCCGGCTGACCGCCTTCACCGTCGCCGAAGACGGAACGCTGCGCGAGCGAAGGGTGTTCGCCGAGGGCCTGGAAGGACCACCGGACGGTATCTGCCTCGACGCCGAGGGCGGGGTGTGGGTGGCGCTGACTCTGGCACACGAGTTCGCGCGGATCGAGCCGCTCGGCACGAACGGATACATCGTGACCGAGCGGATCACCCTCGGTGACCGGGCGGCCATCGCCTGCGCGCTGGGCGGCCCCGACGGGCAGACCTTGTTCCTGCTGTCGTCGGTGAGCGCATATCCGGAAACCCTGCGCGGAACCTCGGATTCGCGCCTCGACGCGATCACGGTCTGATGGCGGACTCGTACTTCGAGCTGCTCGACAGCGACGAACGGGGCGAGCGTTTCCGCGCGAGCGATTTCGTCCGCGGCACCTGGACGGCGACCATCCAGCACGGTGGGCCGGTGTCGGCGCTGCTGGTGCGCGGCCTGCAGCGCTGCGAGCGGCGTGACGACACCCGGCTGAGCCGGGTGCTGATCGACCTGCTGGGGCCGGTGCCCGCCGACGGCGACCTGTGGGTGCGGGCGCGACGGGATCGCGCCGGCAGGCAGATCGAGCTGCTCAGCGCCGAGATGTCGGCCCCAGGCCCGGACGGTGCGCCGCGGCCGGTGGCCCGCGCGAGCGGATGGCGCTTCCAGACCCAGGACACCGTCGAGGTGGCCGGCGCCTCGGCACCGCCGCTGCGGCCGCGCAGCGAGGCGGTCAGCCGGGACATGCGCAAGGACTGGGACCGCAACTATCTGCACAGCGTCGACTGGCGCTGGCTCACCACGCCCCGCGGCGAGCAACCCGGCGAATCGTGGATCCGGCCGGAAGCCGGCCTCGTCGACGGTGAGGCGATGACACCGCTCGAGCGTCTGTTCGCCGTCGCCGACAATGCCAACGGCATCGGCACGAAGCTCGACATCCATCGCTGGACGTTCCTCAACTCCGATCTCGCGGTGCACGTGCATCGTGTCCCGCAGGGCGAGTGGACCGGTATCCGCGCCGAGACCAGCTACGGTCCCGACGGCATCGGCACGACGATCGGCACCCTGTTCGACGAGCTGGGGCCGGTCGGCGCGATCCAGCAGTCGGTGCTGGTCCGGCGGCGCACGCCGTCATGACGAGCGCAGCCCGGCCAGCACCTCCTCGGTGTGTTCGCCCAGCCGCGGTGCGCTGCAACGGATCTCGAGTGGTGTGCCGTGAAAGTCCGCCGGGCTGGCCACCATCGGGACCGACGCCCCGGGGTCATGCGCGTCGGGGACGTAGACGATGCCGCCGGCGGCGTGGAACTGATCGTCGGCGACCACGTCCTCGAGCGTGTTGATCGGCGACCAGAACAGTTCGGGCTCCGCCGCGAAGGCGTCCGCCCACTCGTCGAGCGAGCGGGTCGCGAAGATCTCGTCGAGCGCGGCGATCAGCTCGGGTGCGTGCGCCGCGCGGTCCTGTGCGCTCACGTAGCGCTCGTCGGTCAGCCACTCGGGCCGTCCGACCGCACGGCACAGCGGGGGCCAGTGCCGTCCGGCCTGCAGTCCGACGATCCAGAACCGGCGTCCGTCACCGGCGGCGTAGTTGTTCATGCAGGGGTTGCCCATCGTCTCGCGTTGCCCGATGGCGATCGTATGCCCGGTGAGCAGGAACGTGGTGAGGTCGAAGCTCACGGTGTAGGCACCCTGCCGGTACAGCGACGTGGTGACGAGTTGCCCTGTGCCCGTTCGGTTGCGCGCAACCAGGGCCGCGCACACCGCCCCCGCGAGCGTCATCCCCGCCGTGTGGTCACCCATCCCGCCGCGCTGGAAGGGCGGCGTGTCACCGGGCCGGGTCAACAGGTGCGCCAGACCGGCGCGCGCCCAGAACGCCGCGACGTCGTAGGCCGCACGGTCGGCGTCCGGTCCGCTCTCGCCGTATCCGGTGATCAGCCCGTAGATCAGCCGCGAATTGCGTTGTGCGACATTCTCGAAGGCCAATCCGATCCGGCGCAGGGCGGCCGGCCGGACGTTGGTCAGGAACACGTCGGCGTCCTCGAGCAGGGCGAAGGCGGCGGCCCGACCGTCGTCGGTGGTGACGTCCAGCATGACGCTGCGCTTACCGCGGTTGTCCATCTCGAACGGGGGACTCGACTCCTCGATGCCCATCATCCGGCCGAAGCTGCGCGCGGGGTCGCCCGTCGGCGGCTCGATCTTCACGACGTCGGCACCCCAGTCGGCGAGGATCCCGCCCGCCGCCGGCCCGGCCACCCACACGCCCAGTTCGACGACCCTGATGCCCTCCAGCGGACCCGCCATGATCCTCGCTTTACAAATCACGCTTAACTTGTAAGCCTGTTGTGACTACCGGGTCCAAGCCTAGGAGGCCTGCGTGTCCGTCGGGGACGTACTCGTACACCTGGGCCGGGGTGCGCGCCGGATCGGCACCGACGCGGTGGCGGGCCGGTGGCGCCCGCTGCCCCGCCGAAAACTGGCCTACACCCTGGTGACCGGCATGGCCCCCGAGGACCGGCGCAACGCCGAGCGCGATCTGCTCGACCTCTACCGCCGGGCACTGGCGGCCGGGGGCGGGCCCGACCTGGATCGCGACGACCTGTGGGAGCGCTACCGCCAGGGTGCGCTCTACCCCTACGTCGCGGCGCTCACCACCGCCGGCCTGGGCGGGATGCAGGCCGAGGACGTCGCGATGCGCGGCCTCGAGCACGCGCTGGCCGCGCTCGAGGATCTCGACACCGTCGCTGCGCTGAGGAGATCCCTGTGACCGACCGCTTAGGATCGACGGCGAACCGAGCGAAAGACGAGCCCGTGAACCACCCCGCACGCGACCGCTCCGACGGCGAGGACACCTCGACGCGGCACCGGATCCTGGTGGCGACCGCAGAGGTGCTCGGCCGCAGCGGACAGACCAAACTGAGCCTGTCGGAGGTCGCGCTTCAGGCCGGGGTGTCCCGCCCGACGCTGTACCGCTGGTTCGCCGACAAGCAGGAGTTGTTGACCGCCTTCGGCATCTACGAGCGCGACATGTTCGAGACGGGGATCGCCAAGGCCACCGCCGGGCTGCGGGGCAACGACCGGGTGGACGCCGCGATGCGGTTCATCGTCGACTACCAGCAGTCCTACTCCGGGGTGCGGCTGGTCGACATCGAACCCGAGGTGGTGATCGGCCGGCTGGCCCACATCATCCCGGCGATGCGCGACCAGCTCGAGAAGTTGCTGCCCGGCCCCAACGGCGCGGTCAAGGCCGCGACCGCGGTGCGCGTGGCCGTGTCGCACTACATCGTGCGCAGCGACGACGCCGACCAGTTCCTCGCCCAGCTACGCCACTGCGTGGGCATCAGGAACAGCTGACGGCGACAGGTGGCTCAGCCCTGCGCGGCCAATTGCCCACAGGCGGCGGCGATTTCGCGCCCGCGGGTGTCGCGCACGGTGCAGGACACGCCGCGCTCGCGCACCCGGCGGACGAACTCCCGCTCGGCCGGTTTGGGACTGGCGTCCCACTCGCTGCCCGGTGTCGGGTTCAGCGGGATGACGTTGACGTGCGCCAGCGGCCCGAGCGCGCCGTGCAGCTTCTTGCCGAGCAGGTCGGCCCGCCACGGCTGGTCGTTGACGTCACGGATGAGCGCGTACTCGATCGACACACGCCGGCCGGTCGCGTCGGCGTAATACCGCGCCGCGTCGAGGGCCTCGCTGACCTTCCACCGGTTGTTCACCGGGACGAGCGTGTCGCGCAGTTCGTCGTCGGGCGCGTGGAGCGACAGCGCGAGGGTGACGTTGAGCTTCTCGTCGGCGAGCCTGCGGATCGCCGGCGCCAACCCCACCGTCGACACCGTCACCGACCGGGCGGAGATGCCGAAGCCCGCCGGCGGCGCCGCGGTGATCCGCCGCACCGCGGCCACCACGCGGTTGTAGTTGGCCAGTGGCTCCCCCATGCCCATGAACACGATGTTCGACAGCCGCGACCC
Organism: Mycolicibacterium chubuense; assembly: GCF_001044255.1. Lineage (GTDB taxonomy): Bacteria > Actinomycetota > Actinomycetes > Mycobacteriales > Mycobacteriaceae > Mycobacterium > Mycobacterium chubuense. Next base: position 17,624 of record NZ_JYNX01000010.1, on the reverse strand, counting down.
GTCGCGATCGCGCAGTTCGGCCGCCGCGGAGCGGACCTGCTCCAGGATCTCGGCGGTCGACAGGTTGCGCGTCAACCCGGCCTGACCCGTCGCGCAGAACGGGCAGGCCATCCCGCAGCCGGCCTGCGAGGAGATGCACACCGTGTTGCGGTCCGGGTAGCGCATCAGCACCGACTCGAACGTCGTCTGGTCCACCGCGCGCCACAACACCTTGCGGGTCTCGCCGGCGTCGCACTCGATCTCGCGGGCAGCCCCGAACAGCGTCGGGAACAACACCTGACCCACCTGCTCGCGCACCGCGGCGGGCAGGTCGGTCATCTGCGTGGGATCGGCGATCAGCCGCCCAAAGTACTGGTTGGCCAGCTGCTTACCGCGAAACGCGGGCAGGCCGAGTTCGGCGACGGCAGCGGCGCGGCCGGCGTCGTCGAGATCGGCGAAGTGCCGCGGCGGCATCGCGCGGCGCGGGGCATCGAAGACGAGGGGCACGGCAGGCTTGGCCCCGGAGGATTCAGGCATGAGTACCGCCAGTATCTCAGGCCAGCAGGGTGAGCACGATCCATCCGGCGACGGCCGAGGGCAGCATGGCGTCGATGCGGTCCATCAGACCGCCGTGGCCCGGCAGCAGCGTGCCCATGTCTTTGATGCCCAGATCGCGCTTGACCTGCGATTCCACCAGGTCACCGCACACGCCGGTGATCACCAGCATCAGGCCGAGCGGGACGCCGACCCACCCCGGCTTGTCGAGCAGGAACGTGACCGAGAGCACGGCGGCGGTGACACCGAAGACCAGCGATCCGCCCAGGCCCTCCCATGATTTCTTGGGGCTGATGGCGGGCGCCATCAGGTGCTTGCCGAACAGCACCCCGGCGACATACCCCCCGATATCGGCGAAGACGACCGTCGCGATCACCGTGAAGACCCGCACGCCGCCGTGGTCAGCGAAGATGAGCAGCGCGGTGAACGCCCCGAACATCGGGACCCAGGTCGCCAGCAGGACGGTCGCGGCGATGTCGCGCAGATAGTTCACCGGCTGGCGGGTCAGCCCCTGACCGAGCAGCCGCCACACCATGCAGACCACGACGGTGCCGCCGTAGGCGCCGAGCAGACCCGCCGTCCCGAACGGCCAGGTCAGCCAGATCATCGCCTGGCCGCCGACCAGCAGCGGGATGGTGGGCAGCGCATAGCCGTGCTCGCCGAGCCGCCGGATCACCTCGTGGGTGGCGATGGCCATGGCCGCCGCCAGCAGCGGGAGCCACCAAATCGGCGCGAACAGCAGGATGCCGATCGCCATGGCGCCGAGCACCACGCCGACGCCGATGGCGGCGGGCAGGTTGCGGCCGGCGCGCGATTTCTTCTCCGTCGGCGGTTCACCGACCGGTTTGTCTGGCACGGGAGTCGATTGCTGGTCGGTCATCCTCAGACCTCCAGCAGTTCGCCTTCCTTGTGCTTGACCAGGTCATCGATCTGCGTCGTGTACTGCGCGGTGGTCTTGTCGAGATCCTTCTCGGCCCGGGTGACCTCATCCTCGCCAGCTTCGCCGTCCTTCTTGATGCGGGTCAGCTCCTCCATCGCCTTGCGGCGGATGTTGCGCACCGACACCTTCGCGTCCTCACCCTTGGACTTGGCCTGCTTGACCAGGTCGCGCCGCCGTTCCTCGGTCAGCTGAGGAATCGACACCCGGATGACGTTGCCGTCGTTGGTCGGGTTGACCCCCAGGTCCGAATTGCGGATCGCGTCCTCGATGTTGCGCAGCTGGTTGGCCTCGTAGGGCTTGATCACCACCATCCGCGCCTCGGGGACGTTGATGCTGGACAGCTGGGTGATGGGGGTGGCGGCACCGTAGTAGTCGACGTGGATGCGGTTGAACATGCCGGGGTTGGCGCGCCCGGTGCGAATCGACGCCAGGTCGTCCCGTGCCACCGACACGGCCTTCTCCATCTTCTCCTCGGCATCGAAGAGCGTCTCGTCGATCACCTAGGTCTTCTCCCGTCGCTTCGCTCGCATGCCCTCTCCCGTCACTGTCGCCGGCTCCCCCGCGGTTCCCCTCAGGTGGTGACCAGTGTGCCGATCTTCTCACCTGCCACGGCACGGGCGATATTGCCATCCGTGAGCAGGTTGAACACCAGGATCGGCATTCCGTTGTCCATGCAGAGGCTGAACGCGGTCGCATCCGCCACCTTGAGGCCGCGGTCGATGACCTCGCGGTGACTGATCGCGGTGAGCAGTTCGGCGTCAGGCTCGAGGCGCGGGTCGGCGGTGAAGACACCGTCGACGGCCTTGGCCATCAACACCACCTCCGCCCCGATCTCCAGCGCGCGCTGAGCAGCGGTGGTGTCGGTGGAGAAATACGGCAGACCCATGCCGGCGCCGAAGATGACGACGCGCCCCTTCTCCAGATGCCGCTGGGCGCGCAACGGGATGTACGGCTCGGCGACCTGACCCATCGTGATGGCGGTCTGGACGCGCGTCTGAATACCTTCCTTCTCCAGGAAGTCTTGCAGCGCAAGGCTGTTCATGACCGTGCCGAGCATGCCCATGTAATCCGAGCGGGTGCGCTCCATACCGCGCTGCTGCAGTTGGGCGCCGCGGAAGAAGTTGCCGCCGCCGATGACGACGGCCACCTGGACGCCGCTGCGCACCACCTCGGCGATCTGGCGTGCCACCAGGGCGACGACGTCGGGGTCCAGACCCACCTGGCCCCCACCGAACATCTCCCCGCCGAGTTTGAGCAGCACGCGGGTGTATGCGGGCCGGATCGACGACGCGCTCTCCCCGTTGCTGCTGGTGCCTTCCGCCATCCGACTCCTTCGGGGTCTCGCATAGATTCGCCGTCCCCGCGAGTGCCGCGGACGGCTGCCCTAATCCTGCCTCATCGCAGGCGCGAACCACGTCTGGGGTCGGCGCGCGTCACTCCCGGTGCGCGCTCAGCAGCCAGGCGGCCATCGACGTGCGGCCCGTGTCCTCGTGGCGGATGTCGGCGCCGGCGAACGCCTCGAAGTGCTCCGCGAAGTGCGGCGGCACGTTGGCATGGATGCGTGCGGGCCGGATCTCGTCTACGATCCAGTGCTTGGCGACCACGTCGCGCAGTTCGTCGGCGGTGACCGCGTTGACCGGTCCGTCCGCGGGCATCGCGGTCCGGTCGAAGACCAGTACGTAATAGGACGCGCCGGGCGCCGCCGCACGCGCGATCGAGCGCTGGTAGCCCTCGCGCAGTTCCACCGGCATGGAGTGGAACAGCGTGGAATCGACGATCGTGCCGAAGCGGCCGTCATAGCCGGTGAACGAACTGATGTCGGCGACGTCGAACGACGCGTTGGTCAGGCCGCGGCGGGCCGCCTCCTCGCGAGCGAGTGCGATGGCCGTCGGCGACTGGTCGAGACCCACCGTGGTGAAGCCGCGTTCGGCGAGGTACATCGAGGTCGCGGCCTCCCCGCAGCCGGCGTCGAGCACCTCCCCGTGGAACGCTCCCGCGTCGATCAGCGCACGGATCTCGGGCTGGGGTTCGTCGATGCTCCACGGTGGGCGACTGCCCGCCCCCATCTCCTGCGTCTCACCGCGGTACGCGGCATCGAACATCTCACCGGTCGGATTCGTCATACACACCTTGGTATCAACCAGATTGATATGCGTCAAGATGCTTGACATGAGTGACCGCGACGACGCGCCGCTGGGCTACCTGCTGCACCGGCTCTCCTCGGCCCTGCGCGCCGACGTGACCGCCGCGGTGCTCGAGCCGCTCGATCTGACCTTCCCCCAGTACATCTGCCTGCGTCTGCTGTCACGCCGGCCGGGGCAGTCCAACGCCGAACTCGCCCGCGACGTGATGGTGTCGCCGCAGGCGATGAACATCGTGGTACGCGGCCTGCAGGAACGTGGCCTGGTATCTCGGCCGGCGACCGTCCCGTCGGGCCGGTCCCTACCGGCCGAACTGACCCGCGAGGGCCGGGCCCTGCTCGCCCGCACCAACGACGGGATCCGCGCCGCCGAACAGCGGGTGCTCGGTGACCTCTCCGATAAGGATCAGCGCGAGCTGCGCCGCATCCTGTCCGAACTCGGCTGAACTCCGGCGCGGCCGGTCAGCGGGCAATCGGCATCTCACTCCTGTTCGACCAGGACTGCCACGCGCTGCCGATGATGTCGTCGAGGTCGTATCGGGATTGCCAACCCAGTCCGGCCCGTATCTTCGCGGCGTCCGCGATCACCGCCGGGGAATCGCCGGCGCGAGGCGGCCGCACGTCCCAGTCGAAGTCCAGTCCGGTGATGCGCCGCGCGGTGTGCATCACCTCGAGCACACTCGTCCCCGATCCGGTGCCGATGTTGTAGATCGCCGACGGAGCACCGGCACTCATCCCGCGAACCGCCGCGGCGTGCGCGTCGGCGACATCGGCGACGTGGATGTAGTCACGGATGCACGTGCCGTCGCGGGTCGGATACTCATCGCCGAAGATCTGCGGTGGCACGCCGGAACAGATCGCCCGGAACACCCTCGGGATCAGATTGTTCTCTCCCCGGTCAGCCAGATCGGGATCGGCAGCGCCGGCCACGTTGAAGTACCGCAGCGCGACCCAGTCGAGCGCGGTCGCGGCGGCCACATCCCGGATCATCTGCTCGCACATCAGCTTGGTCCAGCCGTACGGCGATGCCGGCGCCGTGACCGCCTGCTCGCCCACCAGGTCGCCCGTCGGTGCCCCGTAGACGGCAGCACTGGACGAGAACAGGATCTTGCCGACGCCCGCCTGCACCATCGCGGTCAGCACGCTGTGCATGCCGATGACGTTCTCCCGGTAGTACATCAGCGGTTCGGCAACGGATTGCTCGACGGCCTTCTTCGCCGCGACGTGAACGACGAGTTCGCATCCGTGCGCGCGCAGGTTCTCGGCCACCTGCTCGGTGTCGAGCACCGAACAGACGAACAACGGGGTGTCATCGGTCAACCGGTCCGGTGCCCCCGTCGACAGGTCGTCGATCACTGCCACGTCATGCCCATCGCGCCGCAACGCCAGCACCACGTGCGCCCCGATGTACCCGGCGCCTCCCGTCACCATGATCCTCATCGGGCCCCCCTCAACGGTTACAGGTCGCCGACCCGCAGCAGGCCGTCCTGGAGCGCGCGGGCGATCAGGGCGGCCTTCGTCGGCGCCGCCCTCCCCACCGACGCGTACTTGGCGCGCACTCGCTGCAGGTGGGTCCGCACCGTCGACGGCTCGATGCGCAGCGCTTCGGCGACGCCTTCGATGCTGCCGTTCCTGAACCAGGCGACGAGGACCTCACGCTCGCGCTGACTCAGTCCCGGCCGGCCCAGCCGCTTGTGGTTGAGCAGCGCCCGACCCATCCGCGGCGCGACATAGGGAAGTTGTCGATGCGCGGAGTTGAGCGCCTCGATCAGGTACTGACAGGCCTCGGACTTGATCACGTAACTGGCCGCCCCGAGGTCGAGGCTCGTGAGGATGACTTCGTCGTTGGCCAACTCGGTGTACACCACGACCCGATGACCGCTGCCGGTGATCTTGGCCAGCGACGCGAAGTCCGGCCCCTGCCGGTCGACGTCCACGTCGAACAACACGACGTCGACGGTGCCCGCGCGCTCCGGGTGTGCGGCGAAGAAGTGGTCGGGACTGCCGTAGCACTCGCCGATCCGTATTCGGTTTCCCGACTTGGCCACAAGAGGCTTGACGCCGGCGTGGGCGATCACGTTCGAGTCGATGACCGCGACGGATATGGCTGTCCGCCGAGTGTCTGTTGCGTACACCATTCTCATTCCCCCTTTAGCAGTGCCAGGATTCCCTCACCTAAGTTCGCCATCGATATCAACGGCAAACTTTTCTTCATTCTGGGCGGTTTGGCGAGCGGATTGCCCCCATGGTGGCACCTCACAGTTCCAGCAGCACGAGAAACAGGCTTTTTAGCTGATGACGCCTACTCTCCTCATCTGAACCCAGGAAAGTCAAGAGTCATTCTGGCGGGAGAAAGATGCGCTGACACGTGTATTTAGCAATGCAAATAAATGTCGCTGAAACTGTGAGTGGGTGAAAGGTCGGCCCGGTGGCGCCGGACGCTCTCAGGACTCCATCGCGCGTTCCGCGACCGGCAGCCCGGCATGGTTCGCGTGGCAGGCCTTCGGCGGTGACGGAGGGAGGTCCAGCGCCGGGTTGCCGTCGAAGAAGCCGATCGGCTTGAGGTGGAAGCCGGTGTAGGCGCACGGCATCACCGGCCAGTCCTCCGGACGCACGACATGATGTGCACCCAGCGTGTACCAGAGCACGACGTCGGTGTCCTCCAGCGGGGCGTCGTCGGCGATGAACTCCGGCAGACCCTGCATGTCGGCCGACTGATACATGTAGTCGCCGGCGGCGAACATCTCCTTCGGGTCGTACCGGGTCACCCAGAGGTTGTGCTGCACGAACCGGGCGCGGTCGTAGATGTGGGAACCCTCCTGCACCATCACCGGCACGATGTCCTTGGGCACCAGCTTGTAGGCCACCGGGCTACCCAGTTCGTTCACCTTCGACGGGTTGGCCACCTTCCAGTACCGGCCGGTCGACCAGTTCCAGTCCCGCGCTCCCTCGGCTTCGGACCCCACCAGCGTGTCCTGCACGATCCACGCGTTGCGGTGCGGGTTGAGCGCCGGATCCGGTTCGGGGACCGAATCCACTTCGTACACGCTGTTGTTCGGCCCGTCGACGCTCATGTCGAGCCGGAAGTTGAAGAAGTGCTGATGGTTCGGGCCGTAGATGCCCGGCGCCACCAACTTGCCCCAGCGTGGCGACTCCCCGTCGAGAACCGCCCCGGTCGTCAATACCCCCGACAGCTTCACCTCCACCTCGATCGAGGCGTCGTTGTAGAAGTACCAGAAGAACCCGTACTCGTAGTTGCCGACGGTGCAGATCATCGAGATGACCAGCCGGCGCGATCGCCGGACCTCCACTTCCTCGGTGCGGAAGTCGGTGTGCTTCCAGGAGATCCCGTAGTCCTCCTCGTGCATGCAGATCGCGTTCGGGATGGTCACCGCGTTGCCACTGGAGTCGTTCACCGTGCCGTCGAAGTAGTGGATCTCGCCCAGACAGTCACACCCCAGGGTCAGCGGGTTGGCCGAGAAACCCATGCCCACCTCACCCATGTCGAAGACGTTCTTGTTCCAGTGCGTGGGCGACGTGTCGCCGTAGGGCACCACCATCTCCGACAGCGAGCCCCGGTACAGGATCGGACGGGTCTGCCCGCGGTCGGTGTAGGTCACCTCATGCAACGTGACACCTTCACGCGGATTGAACCCGATGCGCAGAGACCACTTCTGCCACGTCACGTTCCACCCGTCGACGGTGAAGCTGGGCCCGTCGGGCTGGGTGATCTCGATCGGCTTGACATCGGGACGGAACTCGGTGAACGCCGGCCGGTTGTTCGGGTCGAACATGAACTCTTCGGAGTAGTTGCCCGCGGTCGGCGGCAGCGGAACCACGCCATGGTCCTCGACATCGATCACCACCATGGCATCGAGGTCGAAGGTGACGATCAGGCCTTCGACGGGACGGGCGTACCCGTGCTCCGACGGCGCCGCCCGCATGAACGTCAGCGGCCGGCAGATCAGCGGGGAGTTGTCGTAGTGGTCCTGACCGCCGTAGTAGCCGGCCGGCCACGGGTCGATCATCGCCAGGCTGAAATCGGTGACCCCCCGTTTGCGCATCGCCTCCTGCCACCGCGGATCCTCCCGGACCTTCTCCTCCACGCCCGTCATGTGCTCGACGAGGTAGGAGGGGAAGCGGCCTGGAATGGGCGTCCACGACTCGATCACGCGCGCCCCGAGGTCCACGACGGCCTCGTAGATCATCTTGGCCGCGGCGTCGTACATCGTCGCGAACGCACACCGCGCGACATCCGCCCCGGCGAACGTGAGCGAGGCCGTCTTCGCCGGCTCGGCCAGATAGATCATCACGAACTTCAAAGTGGGGGTGGCGAATTCGCTCGCCATGATCACGGCCGCGGCGGCTTCGATCTCGGCCCCGGTGAGCGGGTCGAGGGGATACTGGCCGGACATGCCGGCCGATTCCGCACCGGGCGTGCGGGTGTCCTCCATCGTCACTTGTCGATTCCCTCTGCTTCCTTGTCGTCGCTGCCGGTGAGATCGAAGACGGCCAGGTGGGCCAGCGCGTCCTCCTGTGAGACCTTGTGCGCCGAGCGGCGCCCGAAGATGTAGACGGTCAGGCCGAGCGCGAACATGCCGAGGCTGATGCCGCCTACCCACGTCATCCACGTGGCGGTGGGCACGTCGATCCACGGCGTGACGAACGAGTAGTACACGCCGCCGATGGTGCCGAGAGTGCCGACGGCGACGGTGATCCACACGCCGGTCATCCCGCCCGGGATGCGCCAGAACTGTTCGTTGGCGTAGCGGTCGGCGTACTTGCGGCGGGCGATGATCACCGGGAACAGGAAGAAGAACCCGGACAGCAGCCACACCGTCGACAGCCCGCCCTGCAGGTAGATCGTGACGTTGGCCATGCTGCTCTGCGAGTAGAGGCCGACCAGGATCAGCGACGAGATGACGCCCTGGATCAGGATGGCGGTCACCGGGTTGCGGGTGCGCGGGTTCAGGTGGGTGAACAGGCGCGGCAGGTGCCGCTCGAGACCCGAGACGAAGATCAGCCGGGAGTAGGCCACCTGATAGGTCATCAACGCGACGATGATGATGAACGCCAGCACGATCGCGCACACCTCCATCAACCCGGGGAAGCCCGCGACGTCGAGCATGCCGATCACACCGGTGACGGGGTCGATCTGGTCGGTGGGCAACGCCATCATCGTGCCGAGCGTGGTCAGCAGGTAGATCGCGACGAGCGCGGCCGACCCCCACAGGATCATCTTCGGACCGCTCTTGCGTACCGAGAGGAACTCCGCGCCCATGTTGTAGGGCGTCTCGACGCCGAGAAGGTACAGCAGCACCGTGCCGTAGAGGAAGCCGGCGACGGCGAAGTTGGGGATGGTGGCCTCGGCCCAGCTGAACGGGGTGGCCGACCCGTTCTTGACCGCGAACAGGAGACCGGAGATGAAGATCGTCAGCGTCAGCAGGCCGTACACGACGAAGACGATGTTCATGATGCGCTGGCTCGCAGCCAGTTTCGCCAACGCGAGACCGATCACGGTCCACAGGATCACCAGCTGCAGGATGATGCTCGTGGTCAAGCCGAGCTCGGCGTGGAAGGCCAGCAGCAGGAACTGCAGCACCACCGCGGGCGAGGACGCGGCGTTGAGGATCACCGGCACCCAGGACAGGTAGCCGCCGATGAAGCCCCACGTCTCCCCCATCGTGCGGGTGGCCCAGATGTACACCCCGCCCTGCCCCGGCCACAGGTTGCCGAGCTCGACGACGGCCATGCCGGCAGGGATCAGGAACGTCAGGATGCCCAGTACCCACATCGGGATCGCCGTCCAGCCACCGGCCGCCATCACCGATGAACCGGTGACCCAGCAGATGATGAAGACGTATGCCGCGGTCAGACCGAAGGTGGTCATCACCTTGGGCAGGATCTGCTCGGGGACGAGCTCGGTGGTCATGAGCGTGTCGCGACCGGCAGGCGGCGCGGGCTCTGTCTGTGTCATGCCTTCTCCCACATCTGTTGTGTCAGTTGACGATCTGTCCGTCTTTCATCCGGACGACACGGCTCGCTTCGTCGGCCACCGTGGGGTCGTGGGTGCTGGCGACCACGGTGACGCCCATGGTCGAGCACAGGTCACGCAACATCCGCACCACCGTCTCCCCCGTGCGGTGATCCAGATTGGCCGTCGGTTCGTCGGCCAATACCAGCGTCGGGTTGCTGATGAGCGACCGCGCGATCGCGGTGCGCTGCTGCTCGCCGCCCGACATCTTGGTGGGTTGGTGATCGATGCGGTGGCCGAGGCCGACCAGTTCGAGGAGCTCGATGGCCCGCCGGCGCAGCGCGGCACGGTCGTAGGGCTCGAACATCAGTGGTAGCTCGACGTTCTCGACCGCCGACAGGAACGGGATCAGGTTGTAGCTCTGGAAGATGAAGCCCACGGTGTCGTGCCGCAGCGCCGCGAACTGGCTCTCGGTCAGCGCCGCGGTGTCCTTGCCGGCGACCCGGACGGTGCCCTTGGTCGGCCGGTCGAGCCCGCCGATGATGTTGAGCAGGGTGGACTTGCCGCTGCCACTGGGCCCCATCAGGCACACGAATTCGCCGGGCATCACCGTCAATTGGGCGGCCATCAACGCCTTGACCACCTCGTCGCCGAGCTTGTGCAGCCTCCACACGTCCGAGATCTCGATCACGGGGGCGGGTGCGGTCATGTCAGCTTCCTTCGGTCAGCGATCGGATGGGCGGACGGGAGGCGGCCTTCCAGGTGGGCACGACGCTGGTGGCCAACGCGGCCACGATGCTGACCGCGACGGCCACCCCGGCCCCGACCGCCAGCCCCACCGTCGACACCCCGGTACCGACGACTCCGGCTGCGGCGAGCACGACACCGGTCAGCACGGCGAGCAGTGCCCCGATCAGAGCTCCTGCCAGCGCGGCGATCACGGGTTCGACGAGCAGCGCGGCGACGACGGGCGCGCGGGGGATGCCGTTGGCGCCCAGCACCCCCAACTCGCGGGTGCGGTGCGCCACGGTCCGGGTGGTCGCCACCGCCACTTCGGCGACGCCGACCAGGAGCACGGTCACCGCGATCAGCACCACCGCGCGACTGATCTCGTCTGCGTGGCCCAACGCGGCGGACTGGGTGCGGATCCCGTCGGACATGCCGAACACCAGCACGACGAGATACGCACCGGTGGCGGTGGTGACGGCCGGCAGCACCATCTCGCGGATCCGCCGCCGCGCCGCCAGCCAGCCGTAGGACAGGCCGTTGCCGATCATCGGGCCCCCAGCAGGGCGACGGGCCGCTGCTGCAGCAACCGGTGCACCGGGACCAGCGCGCCGACGATCGCCATCGCGGGCAGGAACATCGCGGTCATCGCGACACCCTGCAGCCACGCCGTCGGGGTCGCGATCCCCGGAATCACCAGGGCCACAGCGATTCCAGCGGCAGCGATGCCGACGACGTAGGCGGCCAGGAACACGATCGCCGATTCGACCAGGAAGAAGTACAGGACCTCGTCGGCCAGCCCGATGCTGGACATGATGCCGAATTCGCGCCGCCGCTCGGTGACCGCCGCGAGGAAGGACGACACCGCGATCACGAAGCCGAGGGCGAGACCGATGGTGGAGATCAGACCGAGCGTCGATCCCGTCACCTTGCCCGAGAACAGCGCCGAGAACTTCTGCTCGAAGGTCAGCGGGCCGGATCCTCCGACGGTGTCGTAGATGAGCCCGGCACCGGCAGGGTCGGGTCGTACCGCTGGATCCGGGGTGGACGGCAGGCTGACCGCGGCCCCGAAGATCTGCGCGAGATCGCGGCGCTGCGCCGACCCGGCCGCCGCCGATACGATCCACCAACCGTTCTGTCCCACAACGTTTTCGGCCACCTCTGTCGGCACGGTCAGGGATTCGCCGGTGCCGTCGACCGTGACCTGCAGGCTCTGTCCACCGACGGTGACGCGGTCACCGGCACCGAGTCCGAGCCGCTCGCCCAGTCCTGAGCCCACCGACGCCTCGCCCGCGGCGACGGCGTCGCTGCCGCGCAGCGACACCGACTGGCCGTTCACCTGCGTCACCCCGGACAGGACGCGGCTCGCACCCCAGCCCGGCGGGGCGGAGATGTCGGGTGCGGGACCGTCGGCGACCAACGCCTGGACGTCGGGGTCGTAGTGCACCCCCGCGGCGGGCACCACCCACAGCGCCCCGCCGGCGAGCACGTCGGTGACCGAATTCTCGCCGGTGATCGCGAAACTCGCCGATACGGTGCGCACCACGGTGACGCAGGCGATCGCCAGTGCGATGCCGAGCACCGACAGCACGAACCGTTCGGGCCACCGCCTGATGTTGGCCAGGGCGAACCGGACGAGGCACAGAACCGTGTTCTGCGAGCCGACGGCGATCTGCGGTGATCGGACCACCGTGGGCGCGTCGCCGACCTGACTGGTCTCCACGAGAAGCGATGCTGCGAGCACAACGTAACGGCCGCAGCCACCGGCAATGTCGGCGGTGTTAACTCACCACGGGTCCCGTTACGTCACGGTGTCGGGCGCACAACGGATTTCGTCGGTGGTCAGTCCGAGATCGTGCGCCAGGGTCGCGCCTGCTCGAGCTCGTAGGCCAGCGCGAGGAGCCGGGCGTCGTGGCCGAGCGGCGCCGAGAACATCATGCCGACCGGCATCCCCGACGCAGAATGGGCCAGCGGCAACGAGATTGCCGGTTCCCCCGTCACGTTCTGCAGCGGCGTGAACGCCACCCATTCGATGAGCCGGTCGATCACCTGCTGGTAGTCGGCCGTCGGATCGAGGTGCCCGATCCGCGGCGTGACGTCGGCGAGCGTCGGCGTGAGCAGGACGTCGTAGGTCCCGTGCAGCCGGGAGGTGATCCGGCGGGTGCGCGCCAACCGGGCGAGCGCGGTCGGCAGGCGGACCAGGTTGCGGGCGGCGTGCCGCTCGAGGCCGAGCGTGAGATTGTCCAGCCTGCTGCGGTCGAACGTCTCCCCGAACATGCGCTGCCCGCCGCGGACCAACGCGAACGCCAGAAACGACCAGTAGAGGAGGAAGTCGTCGATGAATCGCGCGGGGATCGGGTTGTCGATGACGCTCACCCGATGCCCGAGTTCCTCGAGCAACGTGGCGGTCTTGAGGGTCAGTTCGACGATCTCCGGCGCCGAGTCCCGCGCGATCGACCGGGTGCACACCGCGACGTGCAGGCGTTCGGCGCCAGGACCGGTGACGTCGCCCACCGGCGGCAGCTTCGGGCCCGCGACGATGCGTTCCATCTCCCGGTAGAACGCCGCGGTGTCGCGTACCGAGCGCGTGAGGACGCCGTTGTGCACGATGCGCAGCGGCATCTGGCGCACGTTCTTGTCCAGGGGCAGACGTCCGCGCGAGGGCTTGAGACCGACCAGGCCGTTGCACGCCGCGGGGATCCGGATCGAGCCGCCGCCGTCGTTGGCGTGGGCGATCGGCACGACGCCGGCGGCGACGAACGCGCCCGACCCGGAGGACGACGCACCGGCCGTGTGCTCGACGTTCCACGGGTTGCGCACCGGGCCCAGCCGGGGATGTTCGGCCGAGGCGCTGAAGCCGAACTCGGAGAGTTGCGTCTTGCCCAGCGGCACCAGTCCGGTGGCCAGGTAGGCGCGGGCGAAGTCGCCGTCAGCGGGGGCGGGTCGCGCCTCCCAGGCGTCGGCGCCCTCCCGGGTCGGCATGCCGGCCACCGCGACGTTGTCCTTGATGAACGACGGCACCCCGTCAAAGAAGCCGCCGTAGGGCGTTGCCTGGCGGGCTCGGGCCCGCGCGCGGTCGAACGCCTCGTAGGCCAGGCCGTTGAGTGCCGGGTTCACCGCCTCGGCGCGGGCGATGGCGGCGTCGACGAGTTCGGTGGGAGATACCGACCCGCCCCGCAGCGCCTCCACGGCACCCACCGCATCCAGGTCGCCGAGGGCGTCGTCGCCGAAAGCATCAACACGGTCCATGGCCGCGACGGTACCAAAGCGTACCGGGGGGCAGGCGCGGGCCGGGGCTCCTCACTCAGCGCGGCGCAGCACCGCGCCGACGGTCATGGCCAGGATCTTCCAGTCCAGCCACAGCGACCAGTTCTCGATATAGAAGTTGTCCCATTCCGCGCGGTCGGCGATCGATGTCTGGCCACGCAGGCCGTGCACCTGGGCCCAGCCCGTGATCCCCGCTTTCACGCGGTGCCGGTCGCCGTAGCGGGCGATCTGGACGTTGAACAGGTCGACGTACTCCGGGCGCTCCGGCCGCGGACCCACCAGGCTCATCTCACCGCGGATCACGTTGACCAGCTGGGGAAGTTCGTCCAGCGACGTGGCCCGCAGGATCTTGCCGATCCGGGTCCGGCGGTCCTCCCCCTCGACGCCGCCGGGCGCGCGGTCGGCACTGCGCTGGAAAGCCGCATCGGCATCGCTCGGCGGGCGCATCGAGCGGAACTTCAGGCACTGGAAGACGCGGCCGTCGCGTCCGATCCGCGGTTGGCCGAAGAAGATCGGCCCCGGCGAGCTCAGCCGGACCAGCAGCATCAGTGTGAGGAACAACGGCGAGATCACCAGCAGGCCGAGGGCTGCGAACAGCCGGTCGGAGATGTGCTTGACCGCGAACTGCCAGCCGCGCGGATCGGTGCTGGGGACCGCGATCAGCGGCAGGCCGCCGATGTGGTCGATGTGGGCGTGCACGCCGATCGTGTCGAAGATCCGCGGCACGATCCACACCGCCATCCCGCGTTTGTGCGCGACCTTCACCGCGGCGGTGATGGCGTCGTCGCGGGTCCGGGAGAACGCGACGATGAGACACTGCGCGCCCGTCTGGGTGATGACGTCCTCGAGGCCTTCGAGCTTGCCCAGATACGGGATGCTCGCCGGCTTGTCGCGGTCCAGGCCCATCGAGGGCACGTCGTCGTCGATCAGCCCGACCGGCCGCAACCCGTACTGCGGGGTGACCTCGAGCCGCTCCACGACTTTGGCCGCGATCCTGCCGTTGCCGACGATGAGGGTCGGCGAGATCAGCCGGTCGCGACGGAACTGATGGTTGCGGATCAGGAACCACACCAGGCGGCCGAGCGGGATCAGAACCGCTGCGCACATCCACACCTTGGCCACGGCCGGGCCCCTGTTGAGACCGTCGAGGTCGGGGTTCAGGATGAGCCCGCTGAGGAGCAACATCGCCGCGACGGAGGTGAGCGCCTCGATCTTGGGCAGCTCGTCGAGGAAGGAGCGGTTCAGCGAGCGCTTGTAGAGGCCGCGAATCGCGAAGAGAGCGACCACCGTCGGCGCGAAAAAGCACATCATCTTGCTCGGCGGCAACGTGTTGGAACTGAGATTCGCCCACGTCATCCCGACCGCGACCGCCAGCGACGCCGTCGACAGGTCGATCGCCGCGAGGACAAGAGATCCGCGCCCTTTGCGGCGCGACGCGTGCACCAGCTCGAGGGGCAGCACCGGATCCCGGTGCACGGGCGACAGCGAGGCCTTTGCCGGGCGCGGCGAGTCGACGATGCCGGTCATTGTTGACCAGTCGCTATCTCGGCTGCCTCCACGACAGAAGGTTAACTCTGCGCGGCCGCATCTGTCGGCATTTGACGCTCTGACGTCGCAACGGAACGATTTGAGTGACCGGTCAAGAGTTTGCTACGTGTCCCCGGGCGGAGATCCGGCAAAAGCGTCGGTCCGTTGTAGCGCCCTGTCCCGCGAACCTCGGAACACGGAATTATTGTCGCGATCAACGATTGTCGATACCGGCCGCGCGGATCTGGCAAAAACATCCGACGCGCCCCGCGATTGTCCACCTGCTACGCAGACGGCCCCCGGAACCGAGGTTCCGGGGGCCGCGTTGCGGAGCTGGGGTCAGGCCTGACCGACCTCGAACCGGACGAACCGGGTCACGGTCACGCCGGCCTCGTCGAGCAGCGCCTTGACGGTCTTCTTGTTGTCGGACACCGACGGCTGGTCGAGCAGCACGACGTCCTTGTAGAAACCGGTGACGCGGCCCTCGACGATCTTGGGCAGCGCCTGCTCGGGCTTGCCTTCGTTGCGGGCCGTCTCCTCGGCGATGCGACGCTCGTTGGCGACGATGTCCTCGGGCACGTCCTCACGGGTGAGGTACTTGGCCTTCAGCGCGGCGATCTGCAGCGCGACCGCATGCGCGGCCGACTTGTCGTCACCGGTGTACTCCACCAGCACACCCACGGCCGGCGGGAGGTCCGCGGCACGCTTGTGCAGGTAGGTCTCGACCGTGCCGTCGAAGTAGGCGACGCGGCGCAGCTCGAGCTTCTCGCCGATCTTGGCCGACAGGTCGGCGATGACCTGCTCGACCGTGGAGTCGCCGGCCTGAGCGGCCTTGAGGGCGTCGACGTCGGTCGCCTTGGCCGCGGCCGCGGCGGCCACGATCTGGTCGGCGACGGCCTGGAACTCGGCGTTCTTGGCGACGAAGTCGGTCTCGGAGTTGAGCTCGATCAGCGCGCCGTCCTTGGCGGCCACCAGGCCCTCGGCGGTGGCGCGCTCGGCGCGCTTGCCGACGTCCTTGGCACCCTTGATGCGCAGGAGTTCCACGGCCTTGTCGAAGTCGCCGTCGGCGTCGACGAGCGCGTTCTTGCTGTCCATCATTCCGGCGCCGGTCAGCTCCCGCAGGCGCTTGACGTCGGCAGCGGTGTAGTTAGCCATTGATGTGTCCTAGGGATTCGGGGCGGGGGTGGGTTCGGTCTGGATGTCGGCCTCGGGCGTTCCCGGCGCGGCACCTGCCGCGGTCGGCGACGCCGTGGCACCGGCCAGCAGCTCCTGCTCCCACTCGGCCAGCGGCTCCGCGGCCTCGGCATCGGACTTGTCGCCACCGGAACCGGCGCCGGCACGTGCCTGCAGGCCCTCGGCGACCGCGGAGGCCACCACCTTGGTCAGCAGCGCGGCCGAGCGGATGGCGTCGTCGTTGCCCGGGATCGGGTAGTCGACGAGGTCCGGATCGCAGTTGGTGTCGAGGATCGCGATGATCGGGATGTTCAGCTTGCGGGCCTCGGCGACCGCGAGGTGCTCTTTGTTGGTGTCGACCACCCAGATCGCCGACGGAATCTTCTGCATGTCGCGGATACCGCCGAGCGATCGCTCGAGCTTGTTCTTCTCGCGGGTCAGCATCAGGATTTCCTTCTTGGTGCGACCCTCGAACCCGCCGGTCTGCTCCATCGCCTCGAGCTCCTTGAGGCGCTGCAGCCGCTTGTGCACGGTGGAGAAGTTGGTGAGCATGCCGCCGAGCCAGCGCTGGTTCACGTACGGCATGCCGACGCGGGTCGCCTCCTCGGCGATGGATTCCTGCGCCTGCTTCTTGGTGCCGACGAACATGATGGAGCCGCCGTGCGCGACGGTCTCCTTGACGAACTCGTACGCCTTGTCGATGTAGGTCAGCGTCTGCTGCAGATCGATGATGTAGATGCCATTGCGGTCGGTGAAGATGAACCGCTTCATCTTGGGATTCCAGCGCCGGGTCTGATGCCCGAAGTGGGTGCCGCTGTCGAGCAGCTGCTTCATGGTCACAACAGCCATGGTTGTCAGATACCTTCAGTTGTCGGTTGTCGTCCGGCATCGGGTGAGCCGGACCCTGGCGACTGCTTCGATGCCGGACCCGATCGCGAGAACGGGACCGCCGGCAAACAGGTGACGAACCCGGGGGGCTCGTGCAGACGCGCGAAGTCAGCCCGCGCAAGCGAGCTGCGCTAGGGAGTTTACACGCTGCCCAGGGGTGGTTTGACCACCGCGACCAGCCATCCCCAGCCGTCCCGATCGGGGCTGGCCGGCGCCGCAGCCGCGCGGTGGACTCGCGGGATGCGTGTGCTGGCGGTTCTCCTGGTCCTCGCGGTGATGTGGGCCGCGCCGGTGGGGGCCGACGGCGCCCGGCTGGAGTGGCCGCTGCGTCCGCGGCCGGCGGTGGTGCGGGCCTTCGACGCGCCGTCGCCGAACTGGCAGCGCGGGCATCGCGGGCCGGGCGATGCCGGTGCGGCGGAACGCGTGCACGAGCCGGCGGACACCCTTGGTGAAGC
>NZ_JYNX01000009.1 GCF_001044255.1 Mycolicibacterium chubuense | reverse complement strand
CGGGCGGTTCGGGCGGCTCCGGAGGCTCGGGTGCCTCGGGCAGCGGCGGCGGCGCGGGCGGCTCAGGCGGTTCGGGAGGCTCCGGCGGCAGCGGCGGCTCGGGTGGCTCGGGCGGCTCGGGTGGTGCCGGGGGTTCTGCGAACGAGTAAGGTCCGGTTACCGATCGGGGCGGCCCCCCTCCTTCGGGAGGGGGGCCGTCCCCTTGGTGCAGAGCGGGCGAACTACAGACAGATGGTCTGGTTGCCGAAGCGGATCACGCGATCCTCGCAGTGCCACAACACCGCTCGCGACAGGACGGCCCGTTCCACGTCGGCGCCGAGGCGCACCAGATCGTCGACGCTGTGCCGGTGATCGACCCGCACCACATCCTGTTCGATGATCGGCCCCTCGTCGAGATCCTCGGTCACGTAATGGGCCGTCGCCCCGACGAGTTTGACCCCGCGCTCCTTGGCCCGCCGATACGGCGACGCGCCGATGAACGCGGGCAGGAACGAGTGGTGGATGTTGATCAACGGACACCCGACCTGCCCGATGAAGTTCGGCGTCAGGATCTGCATGTAGCGGGCCAACACCACGAGGTCGACGTTCCCGCGCAGGAGATCGAGTTGTCGCCCCTCGGCCTCGTCGCGAATGTCTTTGCGCGCCGGCACATGAAGGAACGGCACACCGAACGGCCGCACCGCGTCGGCCAGGTCCGGATGGTTGGCGATCACCATCACCACCGACATGTCGAGCTCGCCGCGCCGGTTGCGCCACAGCAGGTCCAGCAGACAGTGATCCTCAGTGGACGCCATGATCGCAACACGCTTGGGTTTCGCGGCCTCGGTGAGCCGGAAGTCCATGCCGAACGGTCCCGCGACGCGGTCAGCGAAGTCGCGCTCGAGCTGATCCCGGGCGGCTGGCAGTCCCGGGAGGTGAAAGATCGTGCGCTGCATGAACGTTCCGCCGGTCGGCTCCGTGGAGTGTTGATCCAGAGAGATGATGTTAGCCCCGATCTCGGCGAGGAACGTGCTGACGGCGGCGACCAGTCCGGGTCGATCGGCGCATCTGAGCAGTATTCGACCGATGTCCCTGGGGCCGCGGATGTCGCTACCGGTGTGTTCGCTCACGAGATCACGCCTGCAGGACGCAGAGCACTTCGTCGAGAGTGGCCGTGCCGGAATATGTTTCGGTCGCGTGCCAGCGCGAGCAGTCGAACATGGCCGGCCCGATCGCGGCGGCGTCGGTCAGTACGTAGTGGCCCGCGCCGTCGATGCGACGGAGCACGCTCCGGGGCGGTACCAGTCCGGTCAGTTTGTCGGCGTCATCGAAGTTGACTCCCACCTGGTAGACGTTCGGCTCCGCTTCCAGCACGCTCGTCAGCCGCGTGAGGTAGTCGTCGCGGGCGAAGAATTGCCAGCCCATGCCGAGATTGAGCCAGAAGCGGGTGCCGATGACCTCACGGATCTCCGACACCGACGTCCCGGGAGCGAACTGCCGGAACTCCAGGAAGGGATACCGCGCCGAGAGTGCCTGGCGATCCTGCGGCCACAGACCGACGTCGACGACCAGCACCGGGCCGACGCGGGAGAGATCGGTACAGCAGTGCAAGAACGAATTCAGCGTGCGCTCGGTTGCCGCCACCTCGGGCCCGGCGACCACCGTGACCGTGACGTCGCCGTCCCGTGGGCCGGCTGAGAGGGCGCGCACCCGGTCCTCGGGATACGCCTGCGCCACATCGATCAGCGGTCGTGCTCCGCAATCCCGGTTGGCGGCGATGCGTTGCCGGTCTTCGTCACCGATGTCGTCCCGGCTCAGCAGTCGCCGGCAGATTGCGAAAGTTTCGTCGCTCTTGCCGATCCACGACGCGCAGACGGCCTGCTCGTCGAGTGCCCGCCACGCATAGACCTCGGCGCCGAGAAACAGCGAGTCGTTCTGCGGCACGGGGATCTGTGTCGCCCGTTCGGCGAACAGATATCCCAGCTGAAAGCGCTGATTGCTGCGATACCAGTGCGCAATGGCGTAAAGCGGTTCGGCTCGGATGGGTCGGAACTCCCACGCGCGCAGATACGCGTCCTGCACGTCGGGCCAGGGATAGTCCAGGCGCAGCATGGATTCGGCGATCCGGGCAATCGAGTAGTAGATCTCTTCGTCGTAGCCGCCCATCTCGGCGCGGCGGGTGTACCACGTGTGGGCGCTCGCGATATCGCCGTAGTCGAAGTAGCTCTGGGCGAGGTAGAACACGGATCGCGGATCGTCGGGATTCCGCTCGACCTCGGCCAGCAGCACTTCCGCGTCACGCAGATACTTCTCCGGGTCCAGGCTGCGGCCGCCGAGCCGGCGCGACTCGATGTAGTAGTCGCCGTCGAGACGCTCCTCGACACAGGGTCGGTCGCAGTCGGCGTACTCGTGAAGCACGCCGACGTAGCGCCACGGCAGCCCGTCCCGGAACAGCTGCCGGCGCCAGTAACTGACGTCCGGCCCGTAGTGAAGCTGGTACAGGTCCGCGGTCAGGCCACTGAAATCCGGCGTGCCGACGAGAAGATCGTCGGCGTCCATCACCCAGATGTAGTCGCCGTGCCCGGCCGCCAGCGCCAGAGCTTCTGATCGGTTGTGGCCGAAGTTGCGCCACGGCCGCTCGTGCAGTTCCCCCGGGATACCCAGTGCGGCCATGTGATTGCGGATCACGTCCGGCGTGCCGTCGTCGGAGCCGGTGTCGACGATCACCCACGAGGAGATGTAGGGCGCGACCGAGTCGAGGACCTCGCGGACGATGTGCGCTTCGTTGCGGACGATCATGTTGAGACAGATCGCCGGCACCGCTCCGGTCATGGCGGCTACGCCGTTTTCTGGTAGACCAACCAGCGCATCTCGATCGGCGACTGCTCCCGCGGCACGTCGAACACGTCGAGCCCGCTCACCCAGTCCGCGTACCACCCGGTCGGCGGCCACACCCCGGCCGGTAGATTGGCCTGCTCGTAGTCGTACACCGAGTCGTTGCTGACCAACTCGAACGGCAGACCGGCCACCGCCGCGTTGATCTCATCGCCGGTGAAGATCGAGGTGTACATCTGCTGCCCGAGTTCGCGGGCCGCCTCCGCCAGCTCGTTGACGGCGTCGTGGGAAAGATAGCCGGGGCGGGGGGTGAAGGTGTTGAACACCAACTGGCCACCCGGGGCCAGACATTGAGCCGCCAACTCGAAGATGGCACGCAGCTGCTCCGGTGACCGGAAGTCCGAGACGACCTCCGACAGGACGATCAGCTGGTAGTCGTGTTGCAGGTCCTCCATGCTCTCGAAGACGTCGCGGTCGATTACGCGGACGTCGAGGAGTTGCTTGTAGGCGTCGGCGCGCAGGATCTCCGCGAATCTCGGCGTCAGCTCGACGACGTCGACGGGATGGCCCCGCCGGGCCAGCGCCAAGGCGTTGCGTCCCGTGCCGCCACCGATGTCGAGAACGCGAGCCGTTCGGGGATCGTCGGCCTCCGCGGCGAGCGCCGACACCCGTGCGTCGGGCATGGTGCCGAACAGCGGCGGTTTGCGGGTGGCCACCCAGTTGTCGTACGTCTCTTCGAGCGTCGACGCCTCGGGCTGGATGAAGTAGTTGACCACGGTGCCGATCGGAGCCTCGTAACTGATCACGATGTTGGACCGGTTCGAGGCCGAGTAGGCGTTGGCCAACTCCTTGGCGAGTAACGCACGGAGATGGTCGCGTTCCTCGGTGGAGAACTTTCGGCCGAGCGCGGAAAAAGTGTTGTCGCACAGCGACACGTACTCGTCGAGCATGCCGGGAACCGCAGGCAGCGAGATCTTCCCGCTG
This sequence comes from Mycolicibacterium chubuense, assembly GCF_001044255.1. Taxonomy (GTDB): domain Bacteria; phylum Actinomycetota; class Actinomycetes; order Mycobacteriales; family Mycobacteriaceae; genus Mycobacterium; species Mycobacterium chubuense. The sequence continues at coordinate 21,927 of NZ_JYNX01000009.1, read as the reverse complement.
GAGACGCCCCGCCGGAGCAACTTCCGGGCCATCGCTTCCCGCATGTACGCCGTATCGATCGACATCAGTACCCCCAAGAAAGCTGTAACACCCCGACGGCTGACAATACACAAACTGTTCTTGCGAAAAGCAGTAACCGAAATGACGATCCGGTCGCCGATCCATACCGTTCGGACATTCCCGACCTGTGAAGGCCCGTCGTGCCCTTACGATCGCGAGCGTGGCTGATGATCAAGAAGTTTCGCTTGCAAGTACTTCCGAACCGCGTGTCTCGCGCGTCCCTCAGAAGGTCGAGCGCAACCGGTCGCCACTGGCGCCGATCGCTTTGCTGGCGGCATTGGTCGCGATCGGTGTCGCGGTCTGGGCGCTGCTGAGCGTCCCGGATGCGTCCCCGACCGCCGAGCGTCAGCTCTCGGGCGATCCGAAGACCCGTGTCTGCGATGCCGGTCAGCTGGTGGCCATGGGAGTGCAGATACAGACGAATGTGCGCATCGGCACCGAACCCGCCGCGCTGGAGGCGGTGGCCGCCAATGCGCGGCTGTCGATGCTCGGAGGCGGCGACTACCTGCTCAGCCAGATCAGCGCCGATACTCCGGGCGACATCGCCGACGCAGCCCGGAAGTTCGGCAGTGAACTGCAGGTGATCGGCATGAACGCGATCGCGGGCACCGACAACGCCGATCCGGCCCAGGCCGACCGGATCAAGGCGGCCGAGTCGAGCCGGAACACGCTGGGCGAGCTCTGCGCCAAGTGATCAACCCTGTTACAGATCTTGTGTGACCGTCGCACAAATGTAACAGTGGACGACATGGACACCCATGTCGTCAGCAATCAGGTCCCTCCGCTGGAGAACTTCAACCCGGCGGCCTCGCCCGTATTGGCCGAGGCGCTGATCCGCGAGGGCGGCCAATGGGGCGCCGACGAGGTCCACGAGCTGGGGGCACTCGGCGGCTCGACCCGCGCCCAGCGCTGGGGTGAACTCGCCGACCGGAACCGGCCGGTGCTGCACACCCACGACCGGTATGGGCACCGGATCGACGAGATCGAGTTCGACCCCGCCTACCACGAGCTGATGACCGTCGCCATCGGTCACGGCCTGCACGCCGCACCCTGGGCGGACGACCGCCCCGGTGCGCACGTCGTGCGCGCCGCGAAGACGTCCGTGTGGACGCCGGAGCCGGGCCACGTCTGCCCGATCTCGATGACCTACGCCGTCGTCCCGGCCCTGCGGCACAACCCCGAACTGGCCGCGGTCTACGAGCCGTTGTTGACCAGCCGCAGCTACGACCCCGAGTTGAAGGTGCCCACCACCAAAGCCGGCATCACCGCAGGCATGTCGATGACCGAGAAGCAGGGCGGGTCCGACGTCCGCGCCGGCACCACCGAGGCCACCCCGAACGGTGACGGCACCTACTCGCTGCGCGGGCACAAGTGGTTCACCTCGGCGCCGATGTGCGACATCTTCCTGGTGCTCGCGCAGGCGCCCGGCGGCCTGAGCTGCTTCCTGCTGCCGCGCATCCTGCCCGACGGCAGCCGCAACCGGATGTTCTTGCAGCGGCTCAAGGACAAGCTGGGCAATCACGCCAACGCCTCGAGCGAGGTGGAGTACGACGGCGCCACGGCCTGGCTGGTGGGCGAGGAAGGCCGCGGCGTGCCGACCATCATCGAGATGGTCAACCTGACCAGGCTGGACTGCACGCTGGGCAGTGCGACCAGCATGCGCAACGGACTGATGCGTGCCATCCACCACGCCCAGCATCGAAAGGCGTTCGGCGCCTACCTGATCGATCAGCCGCTGATGCGCAACGTGCTGGCCGACCTCGCCGTCGAGGCCGAGGCGGCCACGATGCTGGCGATGCGGATGGCCGGCGCCACCGATCACGCCGTGCGCGGCGACGAGCGCGAAACCCTGCTCCGCAGAATCGGGTTGGCCGCTGCCAAGTACTGGGTGTGCAAGCGTGCGACACCGCACGCCGCCGAGGCCATGGAGTGTCTCGGCGGCAACGGGTACGTGGAGGACTCCGGCATGCCCCGGCTGTACCGGGAGGCGCCGCTGATGGGCATCTGGGAGGGCTCCGGCAACGTCAGCGCGCTGGATACGTTGCGCGCCATGATGACTCGCCCCGAGTGCATCGACGTTCTGTTCGACGAGCTCGCCACCACCGCCGGCCACGATCCGCGCCTCGATGCGCATGTGGGCACACTGCGGCCGCAGCTCGGCGATCTCGAGTCGATCCAGTACCGCGCCCGGCAGGTGGCCGAGGACATCGCGTTGGCGCTGCAGGGCTCGTTGCTCGTACGCCACGGCCATCCCGCGGTCTCCGAGGCGTTCCTGGCCACCCGGATGGGCGGCCAGTGGGGCGGCGCGTTCGGCACGCTGCCCACCGGGCTGGATCTCGCGCCGATCCTCGAGCGCGCGATGGTCAAGGCATGACCCACGCAGACCGGCGGGCAGGAGCGGAGCGACCCGGGAATGGACTCAGACCCGTCGACTTCGACGATCTGAAGACGATGACCTACGAGGTCACCGACCGGGTCGCCCGGATCACCTTCAACCGCCCGGAGAAGGGCAATGCGATCGTCGCGGACACCCCGCTGGAGTTGTCCGCCCTCGTCGAGCGCGCCGATCTCGACCCCGACGTGCACGTGATCCTCGTATCGGGCCGCGGCGCCGGGTTCTGCGCGGGTTTCGACCTGTCGGCCTACGCCGAGGGCTCGTCGTCGGCGGGCGGCGGAAGCCCCTACCGCGACACCGTGCTGTCGGGGAAGACGCAGGCGATCAACCACCTGCCCGATCAGCCGTGGGACCCGATGATCGACTACCAGATGATGAGCCGGTTCGTCCGCGGGTTCTCCAGCCTGATGCGCGCCGACAAGCCGACCGTGGTCAAGATCCACGGATACTGCGTGGCCGGGGGCACCGACATCGCGCTGCACGCCGACCAGGTGATCGCCGCCGCGGATGCGAAGATCGGTTACCCACCCACCCGTGTGTGGGGGGTGCCGGCGGCCGGTCTGTGGGCGCACCGGCTCGGCGATCAGCGTGCGAAACGCCTTCTGTTGACCGGTGATTGCATCACCGGTGCGCAGGCCGCGGAGTGGGGACTGGCGGTCGAGGCGCCGGCGCCCGAGGATCTCGACGAGCGTACCGAGCGCCTCGTGGAGCGTATCGCGGCCATGCCGGTGAACCAGCTGATGATGGTCAAGCTCGCCCTGAACAGCGCGCTCTACAACCAGGGTGTGGCCAACAGCGCGATGATCTCCACGGTGTTCGACGGCGTGGCACGGCACACGCCCGAGGGACACGCCTTCGTCGCCGAGGCGCGCGAACACGGCTTCCGTGAGGCGGTACGTCGCCGCGACGAACCGTTCGGCGATCACGGCCGCGCCACCTCGGGGGTTTAGGTGCCCGAGCCGGTGAGGCGGATGACGGCACGCTCGGTGGTGCTCAGCGTGCTGCTCGGTGCCCATCCGGCCTGGGCCACCGCGGCGGAGTTGCTCAGGCTCACCGCGGATTTCGACCTCAAGGAGCCGACGGTGCGGGTGGCGCTGACCCGGATGGTCAGCGCCGGCGACCTCGTGCGCTCCGATGACGGCTACCGACTCTCCGACCGGCTCCTGGCGCGCCAGCGCAGGCAGGACGCCGCGCTCGACCCGCGCACCCGGCGCTGGGACGGGTCGTGGACCGCGGTGGTCGTCACCAGTGTCGGCAACGATGCGCGCACTCGCGCTTCGATCCGAAGTGCACTGCAGGACAACAGGTTCGGTGAGCTCCGAGAAGGGGTATGGCTGCGTCCGGCCAATCTCGACGTCGAGCTGCCCGGCGAGGTGGCCGGGCACAGTCGGACCATGCGCGCGCACGACGATGATCCCGCGGGTCTGGCGGCTGCGCTGTGGGATCTGCCGGGCTGGATCTCCGCCGGCGAGGATCTGCTCGCCGAGATCACCGCTGCCCCTGATGTGCCGGGCCGGTTCACCGCCGCCGCGGGCATCGTGCGCCACCTGCGCACCGACCCCGTGCTCCCCGAGGAACTGCTGCCCGCGGGGTGGCCGGGCGCCCCACTGCGCGCGGCGTATCACGACTTCGCCGCGGAACTGGCCGCGCGGCGCGACGACGAGATGATGGAGGCGCGATGACTCAGGGCGGCGTGCGAGTCGAGAAGAACGGCCCGGTCACCACGGTGATCATGGATCGGCCACAGGCCCGCAACGCGGTCAACGGCCCCGCGGCCGCCGAGCTGTACGTGGCGTTCGACGCGTTCGACAAGGACGACTCTGCGTCGGTGGCCGTGTTGTGGGGAGACAACGGAACCTTCTGCGCGGGCGCGGATCTCAAGGCCTTCGGAACCCCGGAATCGAATGCCGTGCATCGCAGCGGTCCTGGTCCGATGGGGCCGAGCCGGATGGTGCTCTCCAAACCCGTCATCGCCGCGGTGAGTGGCTACGCGGTGGCCGGCGGCCTGGAGCTGGCGCTGTGGTGCGATCTGCGGGTGGTCGAGGAGGATGCCGTGATGGGTGTCTTCTGCCGACGGTGGGGGGTGCCGCTCATCGACGGCGGCACCGTGCGGCTGCCACGGCTGATCGGGCAGAGCCGGGCGATGGACCTGATCCTGACCGGACGCGCGGTCGGCGCCGAGGAAGCCCACGCCATCGGCCTGGCCAACCGCGTCGTGCCGAGGGGGCAAGCCCGCGCCGCGGCAGAAGAACTCGCCGCTGAACTGGCCAGGCTCCCGCAGCTGTGTCTGCGCAACGACCGGATGTCCGCGCTCACCCAGTGGGGGATGTCGGAGGCCGACGCGATGGATTTCGAATTCGGCAGCATGTCGCGCGTCGCCGCCGAATCACTGCAGGGCGCAGCACGTTTCGCCGCCGGCGCCGGCCGGCACGGCGCCGGCGCGGCGTCGACGACGCAATACCTGCCCGGTCCGGGCACGATGGCTGCGGAAAGCGAGTAGCGTCCTACTCACGCGCAACGGAATGCCCCGTCGCACCCTGAGGGGACGCCGCGACGCACCGGGAGACGTGACCATGACTGCTCTTCAGCAACAAGCGCTCGATTCGTTCTACGCGATCGACAACGTGATCACGATCAAGATCACGATGCCAGCGGCGGAGTGGGATGCGCTGCGGAACGAGGAGCCCAAGGGCGGTCGCTGCAACTTCGAGTTCGCCGACGGCGCCAGGTACACCTGGCGCAAGGCCGACTCGGTCGAGATATCCGGCACGAAGTTCCCGGCTGCGACCACGTTCACTGACGTGGGACTCAAGAAGAAGTCGTTCTGCGGCTCGATCGACAGCGACAAGCCCTGCCTGCATGTCGACTTCGGCAGACTGGGCGACGCCAACGTCGCCGGCATCGAGGCCCTGATCGGGTCGCGCTACGTCACACTCAACAACTCCATCCAGGACAGGTCCTACATCAAACAAGCGCTCGGCTACCGATTGCTGGGCATGGCGGGACTGCCCCATTCACGCTGCAACTACGCCCGCGTGTTCGTCAACGGAACGCCGGTCGGTCAGGGGGCCGGCGGCGCCAGAGCCCCGGGTGTCTATGTCAACGCCGAGCCGGTGATGAAGCGCTACATCGAGCGCAACTTCAACGGCAACATGAAGGGCAACCTGTACGAGCTCGAGCACCACGACGATGTCGTCGAGGAGAGACTCGACTTCATCGGCGTGGAGGCGCTGTCTGAATTCGAGGACAAAGCCGATCTCACGTTCGCGTGCGCTCACATCAAGGCGAACGGCCTCGCGGGTGCCGACCAGGTGTTCGACATGGGTCAGTTCCTCAAGATCTACGCGATGGAGTTCTTCCTCAAGCACTGGGACGGCTACGCCGACAACACCAACAACACCTACCTCTACAACGACGTCACAGCCGTCGCGGCACCGGGTGTGGGCGACATCAGGTTCAAGATGATTCCCTGGGGCATCGACCAGACACTGCAGCCCGACAGGCCGTTCAAGTTGGGCCGTGACGGCATGATCGCCCAACTGGTGCGCAATGACGACGCACGCCGCAAGCAGTTGTTCGACCAGATCAGGGCCTACCGCGACACGATCTTCAGCCGCGAGAACCAGCAGACCGTCCTTCGGCCCCTGATCGACGAGATGCAGGCACTGCTGACGGGATTCGGCGTCCCCGACATCGTCACGGAAATCGACCTGGTGCGGCAGCAACTGCGACTGGCCGAATCGGCCGGATACATCGCCACGGGTCTGCCGGGCCCGGCCGATCCCGTCTACATCCTCAAGCACGATACGAGTGCTTGCCTGCATGCCAGCAACACCGAGTCGATTCCGCCCGGCACACCCACCCCGGCGAATTTCGAGGTCTACCACCAACCGCTCAAAGACGACAACGATCCGGCCGACCTGTGGGCGATCGACGACCTCGGGACCGGAAAGTCGTTGACCAGCAGGGCTTTCAGCCGGAATCTGCATGCGAGCGCGTCGCAGGTCACCCCGCAGGGGCACAAGTATCTCTACACCTGCGCGCCGAGCAACGACCAGCACGCCGAAGAGTTCACGATCGCCCCGGTCCCCGTCCCGGTCACCGATCCGGCGAACCCGCCGGGCCGGTTCGCCTATACCGGCTATTTCAATCTGGTCAGCGTGCGGACGACGGAGATGGCGAAGTTCGGGCTCGATCTCACTCCGGGTGGCAGGGCCAGGGTGCATCAGGAGCTGCCCGGCTCCAACCTCTATTTCTACTGACCACCCGCGGGGTGATCGCAGACCGCGTAGCCGCCCCGGTCGTCGACGATCAGGAGTTTTCGGTCGCCGCCGCGGGAGAACGCGACGACGCCCTCGGGCTTCATCGATCGGTGGAAGGTGACGTCAAGCAACTCGATCTGATGGCCGGCGCCGCTCCATGTGCCGAGCTGGAACGGATCGTCGCCTGAGCTGATGGAGCGCCCGAGCAGCACCAGGAAGTCTCCGGTCTGTTCGTCGTGGGACAGGTCGCGGATGCCTTGCGCCGCGGTGGACCGGGGGAGCCGGATCTGCACTGCCGACGGCGCGCCCAGTGACGGCACCGTCCACGGGGCACGGACCGCGTCGACGGGAATCCGGATCACGGTGGCCGCTCCGGGTGCGTTGGGTGCCCGCACGCCGAACAGCAGTGTCCGGGTGCGCGGGTCCCAGGCGAGGCCTTCGATGTTCAACCCGCCGTCGTCGGGGGTGCGCCGGCCGGCCGCGGCCAGCGAAGGCATGAGGCGCAGCAGCCAATCGCGGAATCCGTGCATGCATTCTGCGTGAAGGTCACCGTGGTGGGTGTATCGGACCCGCACCAGTCCGTCACTGACTCGGTGCCCTTCTTCGGACACACAGAGCGAGGAGGTGATGATGAGGAAGATTTCGCCGTCGCTGTCGATGCGCGTCAGCCCTTCGGGATCGCGCAACTGGCCCTCGGCGATGCCGGCCAGGGGGCGCCGCGAAATCCGTTCTGCCTCTTCGTCATCGGCTCCCAGCGCCAGCTCGAACACGGCTGTCGGGTCGTTGTTGTCGATGAACACGAACCGGCCAGGACCGACCTGTACCACACCGGAGGCGTTGAACGGCGCGTGTCCGTTGCTCTCGTCGAACGCCGTCGACTTGATCTTCCTGTGTCGGAAACGACCCGCGATCGCGTGGAACGCCGCCGCGAAGTCGGGCAGCGACCTACCCCTTGCTGATCGTGTTGTTGCTGCCGGTGTCGTTGACCTTCGGGTCGCCGTCGCGGTAGGTGACGGTGTTGTTCAGTCCCACCACCGACAGTTCGGCGTCGACCCGGTCGAACGTGATCTTGTTGTCGGCCCCGCCGATGTTGACGTTCGCACAGGTGCCCGTCACGGTCAGCGTGTTGTTCGAGCCGCCGACGTTGAGGGATTTCCCGTCGGCGCAGTCGATGTCGGCCGTCGTGCCGAACGATCCGTAATTGATCGTGTTGCCGATCTCGATCTGCGCGCCGGAGGAGCCGGCCGTGGCCGACGGCCTGTCGGTGTCGGAACTGTTCGACCCGCACGCGGAGAGTCCGAATGTGGCTGCTGACAGCGCCGCGACACCGGCACCGGCGAGTACTCGAAGGGGATACACGCTCAGGCGGGTACCCGATCGATGCGATTTGTCATCCCGAGTTCGCGACCGCGGTCCCAGACGATGGGCGCGCCGTTCTTGTAGAACACCGTCTGGTCGTAGCCGTAGACCGTGACGTCGTTGATGACGTTGTCGGCCACGATCACGTTCGAGGACCCCTGCACCGTCACCGCCCAGCAGGTTCCGACCGCGGTGATCTGATTGCCGGTCCCCACCACGATGAGGGTCGCGTTGTTGCAGTCGATGGTGCGGGAGACGCCCTGGCCGGTGATGTGGGTGTCACCGTTCTTGGCCTGCGCCGGCGGACTCAGCGTCAGCACCGCGGACATCGTCAGCACGCACGCGCCCAGCATTCGTCCCGTTGTGGTCACACCGGCAGCCTACGACGTCGGACGAGTCGCCACAGCCAGTTGTGCTGGGTACCGTGAGCTGCGATGCGCCGACGTGTCCTCGAAGTCCTCACCGTTGCTGTCCTGGGGGCCGCGACCGCTGGGGGCTGCGCGCAGACCGTCGAAGGCGTGGCGCAACGGGAGGACGGAACCGTCCCCGACCCGGACCGCACCTACGGCTACGTCGACGACCGCTGCGGACTGCTCGACGACAGCACGGTGCAGGCGACGTTGGGCGCAGCCGAGGTGATCCGGCCCTATAGCGGTGCGGTGTGCCAGTACATCCTGTCTCGGCCCGGCTCCGGCACGATCGACGTGACGTTCTCCTGGTTCGACACCGGCAACCTGGCCCGCGAACACGAACTGGCCGCGCGGCGCGGCGCCGTCGTCAAAGACACCGTCGTGGAACGGCATCAGGCGTTCTCCGCGCGCCGCGACGTCACCGGCGCCGCCTGCTCGGCCACCGCGGCGGCCGGTACCGGGGTGCTCAGCTGGTGGGTGCAGTACCGCGGCCAGAAGACGGGCGACCCGTGCGTCGACGCGCAGAAGCTCCTCACGGCCACCCTGCGCTCGGACATGTGAGATGACCGCCGTTCGCCTCGTCGCCGGGCTCTGCCTGACGCTCACCCTGGCCGCCTGCTCAGGCCCCGAGCGTCCGGCCGAGCCGTCGTCCGGCGGCGGCTCCGGCGCGGCAGGCGGTGGGTTCCGCAGCGTGGACTGCAACGGCATCACCGATGCCGACGTGGCCAAGGCCGCGGGATCGAACCTGTTCACCCCCGCCGTGGTCAGTGACGCCGGGTGCTTCTGGCAGGAGAACACCATGATCGGCAACGTCGGGGCCGGCATGGGCATCTCGACGTGGTGGTACCGCGGCAGCGACATGGACACCGAGCGTGAACTCGAGCAGCAGGCCGGCCGCACGCTGACCGAGCTCGCGATCGACGGGAACGAGGGCTTCAAGGCGTCCGACGACTCGGCGTGCAGCATCTACGTGGCCAAGGGCGGCGACGTCATCACGTGGTCGATCCAGACGATGAACTCGGAGACACTGCCGGATCTGTGCACGATCGTCGGTCAACTCGCGCAGCTCAGCCAGGAGCGGGTGAACTAGAGTCTCTCGTCGACCCTCGTAGCGTTCGGGTCGGCCGCGGCGAAGGGGGAACCACGAAGATGGCAACTCGGCCGCCGCGCACGGCGAAGCTGAGCCGCGAGGCCATCGTCAACGCCGCGCTGACGTTCCTGGACCGCGAGGGCTGGGACGCCCTGACCATCAACGCGCTCGCCGCCCAACTCGGCACCAAGGGTCCGTCGCTGTACAACCACGTGCACAGCCTCGACGATCTGCGCCGCTCGGTGCGGATGCGCGTGGTCGGCGACATCATCGACATGCTCAACACCGTCGGTCAGGGCCGTACGCCCGACGATGCGGTGATGGTGATGGCCGGTGCCTACCGCAGCTACGCGCACCACCACCCGGGCAGGTACTCGGCGTTCACCCGGATGCCGCTCGGCGGGGACGACCCGGAGTTCACCGAGGCCACGCACGCCGCGGCCGCGCCGGTGATCGCGGTCCTGTCCGCCTACGGTCTGGACCAGGAGTCGGCATTCTTCGCCGCACTGGAGTTCTGGTCGGCCATGCACGGGTTCGTGCTCCTGGAGATGACCGGGGTGATGAGCGGCCTCGACACCGACGCGGTGTTCAGCGACATGGTGATGCGGCTGGCCGCCGGCATGCGGCACCGGTGACGGGTCGCAGCCGCAGCGGTGCAGGTCAGCGGGTTTTGTCGAGGTCCGCGGCCCTGGTATTGTGGATCGTCGTGCCTGGCAGATAAGGCGCTTGAGGCTTGACTGAGTCACAAGCACGCCTGCACGCCGGGCCACTTTGCATGTCTAGCGCCGCGGGCGCCTTGGAAATTACTCCGAGATTCACGCGGCGGCCGCATGCGACACGCCCGGATGCGGGGTAGCCCGCGACACGAAACTTAAAGAAGACGCAAGCAACACAGGAAGCCGGTACATGCCAACCATCAACCAGCTGGTCCGTAAGGGTCGCCGCGACAAGATCGCCAAGGTGAAGACCGCGGCGCTGAAGGGCAGCCCGCAGCGTCGCGGTGTGTGCACCCGCGTGTACACCACGACCCCGAAGAAGCCGAACTCGGCGCTTCGCAAGGTCGCGCGTGTGCGACTGACCAGCGCGGTCGAGGTCACCGCCTACATCCCGGGTGAGGGCCACAACCTGCAGGAGCACTCGATGGTGCTCGTGCGCGGTGGTCGTGTGAAGGACCTTCCGGGTGTGCGCTACAAGATCATCCGCGGCTCGCTGGACACCCAGGGCGTGAAGAACCGCAAGCAGGCCCGCAGCCGTTACGGCGCGAAGAAGGAGAAGAGCTGATGCCGCGCAAGGGACCGGCGCCCAAGCGTCCGTTGGTCAACGACCCCGTCTACGGCTCGCAGCTGGTCACCCAGCTCGTGAACAAGGTGCTGCTGGACGGGAAGAAATCACTGGCCGAGCGCATTGTCTATGGTGCGCTCGAACAGGCCCGGGACAAGACCGGCACTGATCCGGTGGTCACGCTCAAGCGGGCCATGGACAACGTCAAGCCCTCGCTCGAGGTCCGCAGCCGCCGCGTCGGTGGCGCCACCTACCAGGTTCCGGTCGAGGTTCGTCCGGACCGCTCGGTGACGCTGGCGCTGCGCTGGCTGGTCAGCTTCTCCAAGCAACGCCGCGAGAAGACCATGGTCGAGCGTCTGGCCAACGAGATCCTCGATGCCAGCAACGGCCTGGGTGCCGCGGTCAAGCGCCGCGAGGACACCCACAAGATGGCCGAGGCCAACCGCGCCTTCGCGCATTACCGCTGGTGATTGCACACCCTGCAGTCACTGAGGACCGCAGGGCGCAACTGAACACCCGACAAGCAAGCGAAAGAGTGGGAATTTAGCCGTGGCACAGGACGTGCTGACCGACCTCACGAAGGTCCGCAACATCGGCATCATGGCGCACATCGATGCCGGCAAGACGACGACGACCGAGCGCATCCTCTACTACACCGGTATCAGCTACAAGATCGGTGAGGTGCACGACGGTGCCGCCACGATGGACTGGATGGAGCAGGAGCAGGAGCGAGGGATCACGATCACCTCGGCTGCCACCACCTGCTTCTGGAACGACAACCAGATCAACATCATCGACACCCCCGGCCACGTCGACTTCACCGTCGAGGTGGAGCGTTCGCTGCGTGTGCTCGACGGTGCCGTGGCCGTCTTCGACGGCAAGGAAGGCGTGGAGCCGCAGTCCGAGCAGGTCTGGCGGCAGGCCGACAAGTACGACGTGCCGCGCATCTGCTTCGTCAACAAGATGGACAAGCTGGGCGCCGACTTCTACTTCTCGGTGCGCACCATGGAGGAGCGCCTCGGCGCCAACGTCATCCCGATCCAGCTGCCCATCGGCTCCGAGGGTGACTTCTCCGGCGTCGTCGACCTGGTCGAGATGAAGGCCAAGGTGTGGAGCGCCGAGGCCAAGCTCGGTGAGAAGTACGACGTCGTCGACATCCCGGCCGATCTGCAGGAGAAGGCCGACGAGTACCGCACCAAGCTGCTCGAGGCGGTCGCCGAGACCGACGAGGCCCTGCTGGAGAAGTATTTCGGCGGCGAAGAGCTCACGATCGAGGAGATCAAGGGCGCGCTGCGCAAGCTGACGATCAGCTCGCAGGCCTACCTCGTGCTGTGCGGCTCGGCGTTCAAGAACAAGGGCGTGCAGCCCATGCTCGACGCGGTGATCGACTACCTGCCGTCGCCGCTGGACGTGCCGCCCGCCGAGGGTCACGCTCCGAACAAGGAAGACGAGCTGATCACCCGCAAGCCGTCGACCGACGAGCCGTTCTCGGCGCTGGCGTTCAAGGTCGCCACGCACCCGTTCTTCGGCAAGCTGACCTACGTGCGCGTGTACTCCGGCACCGTCGAGTCGGGCAGCCAGGTCATCAACGCGACCAAGGGCAAGAAGGAGCGGCTGGGCAAGCTGTTCCAGATGCACTCCAACAAGGAGAACCCTGTCGAGCGCGCATCGGCCGGCCACATCTACGCCGTGATCGGTCTGAAGGACACCACGACCGGTGACACGCTGAGCGATCCGAACCAGCAGATCGTGCTGGAGTCGATGACGTTCCCGGATCCGGTCATCGAGGTGGCCATCGAGCCGAAGACCAAGAGCGACCAGGAGAAGCTGGGCACCGCGATCCAGAAGCTCGCCGAAGAGGACCCGACCTTCAAGGTGCACCTGGACCAGGAGACCGGCCAGACCGTCATCGGCGGCATGGGCGAGCTGCACCTGGACATCCTGGTGGACCGGATGCGTCGCGAGTTCAAGGTCGAGGCCAACGTCGGCAAGCCGCAGGTGGCCTACCGCGAGACGATCAAGCGCAAGGTCGAGAAGGTCGAGTTCACCCACAAGAAGCAGACGGGTGGCTCCGGCCAGTTCGCCAAGGTGCTCATCGACCTCGAGCCGTTCAGCGGCGAGGACGGGGCGACCTACGAGTTCGAGAACAAGGTCACCGGTGGCCGCATCCCGCGCGAGTACATCCCGTCGGTGGACGCCGGTGCGCAGGACGCCATGCAGTACGGCGTGCTGGCCGGCTACCCGCTGGTGAACCTGAAGGTCACCCTGCTCGACGGCGCGTTCCACGAGGTCGACTCGTCGGAAATGGCGTTCAAGGTGGCCGGCTCGCAGGTGCTGAAGAAGGCCGCGCAGGCAGCGCAGCCCGTCATCCTGGAGCCCATCATGGCCGTCGAGGTCACCACCCCCGAGGACTACATGGGTGATGTGATCGGCGACCTGAACTCCCGCCGTGGTCAGATCCAGGCCATGGAAGAGCGCAGCGGTGCGCGCGTCGTCAAGGCGCAGGTGCCGCTGTCGGAGATGTTCGGCTACGTCGGCGACCTTCGGTCGAAGACCCAGGGCCGGGCGAACTACTCCATGGTGTTCGACTCGTACGCCGAGGTTCCGGCGAACGTGTCGAAGGAGATCATCGCGAAGGCGACCGGGCAGTAGCCCGGTTGCTCAGCTGAGAACCACAACTGCAAAGATCAACCCTGCTTTAGAAGAAGCACCAACACAGTCCAGGAGGACAACACAGTGGCGAAGGCGAAGTTCGAGCGGACGAAGCCGCACGTCAACATCGGGACCATCGGTCACGTTGACCACGGCAAGACCACCCTCACTGCAGCAATCACCAAGGTTCTGCACGACAAGTACCCGGAGTTGAACGAGTCGCGCGCATTCGACCAGATCGACAACGCGCCTGAGGAGCGTCAGCGCGGCATCACGATCAACATCTCCCACGTGGAGTACCAGACCGAGAAGCGTCACTACGCGCACGTCGACGCCCCCGGTCACGCCGACTACATCAAGAACATGATCACCGGTGCCGCCCAGATGGACGGCGCGATTCTGGTGGTCGCCGCGACCGACGGCCCGATGCCGCAGACCCGCGAGCACGTGCTGCTGGCCCGCCAGGTCGGTGTGCCCTACATCCTGGTCGCCCTGAACAAGGCCGACGCGGTGGACGACGAGGAGCTGATCGAGCTCGTCGAGATGGAGGTCCGCGAACTGCTGGCCGCCCAGGACTTCGACGAGGACGCCCCGGTCGTGCGCGTCTCGGCGCTCAAGGCCCTCGAGGGTGACGAGAAGTGGGTCAAGTCCGTCGAGGACCTCATGGACGCGGTCGACGAGTCGATCCCGGACCCGGTCCGCGAGACCGACAAGCCCTTCCTGATGCCCGTCGAGGACGTCTTCACGATCACCGGCCGCGGCACCGTGGTCACCGGTCGTGTCGAGCGCGGCGTGATCAACGTGAACGAGGAAGTCGAGATCGTCGGCATCCGCCCCACCGTCACCAAGACCACGGTCACCGGTGTCGAGATGTTCCGCAAGCTGCTCGACCAGGGCATGGCCGGTGACAACGTCGGCCTGCTGGTCCGTGGCATCAAGCGCGAGGACGTGGAGCGCGGCCAGGTCGTCATCAAGCCGGGCACCACCACCCCGCACACCGAGTTCGAGGGCCAGGTCTACATCCTGTCCAAGGACGAGGGTGGCCGCCACACGCCGTTCTTCAACAACTACCGTCCGCAGTTCTACTTCCGGACCACGGACGTGACCGGCGTGGTGACCCTCCCCGAGGGCACCGAGATGGTGATGCCCGGTGACAACACCGACATCTCCGTCAAGCTGATCCAGCCCGTCGCCATGGACGAGGGCCTGCGCTTCGCGATCCGCGAGGGCGGCCGTACCGTCGGCGCCGGCCGCGTCACCAAGATCCTGAAGTAGGCTCCGCCTACGGTGATCCTCTGAGTGATCTAGCTTCTGCTGCGAGAGTGGCGCTCACCCTTCGGGGTGGGCGCCACTTTTGTGTCCGGGAGCAGGTGTAACGCTGATCTCGCGGCCGGCGATGTACTGTACGGCGGCGGTCGAGGGGTCCGCCGCCTTCACTTTGTCGTGGTGTGGGCCAGAGGATCATTCGTTGAGTACACGTATTTCGACTTTCGCAGCCGCCGCCCTCGTGGGCGGCGCCGCCATGTTCGGCCTGTCGGCCGGCACCGCCTCCGCACAACCGGCCTGCCCGGACGTGCACTGGATGGGAGCCGCCGGATCGGGCGAGCGCACCCCCGCCGACATCGCCGCCGATGACGGCATGGGCCGCGTGGTCAACAAGTCCTACCGGGACTTCGCCGGGCTGGTGCAGAGCAGCGGCCGCACGATCACCGCCGAGGCCGTCGAGTATCCCGCCGTCCCGGTACCCGCCGACGGCGGCGCGATGGGCTGGCTCGGCTTCATGGGCAGCGTCGACACCGGCGCCGCAGCGCTGGCCTCGCAGTACGCGGCGTTCGTCGCGCAGTGCCCGACGACCCAGGTGGTGCTGGCCGGTTACTCGCAGGGCGCGATGGTGGTGCACCGCAACCTGGCGGCGCTCGAGACCAGCCCCAACCTGGCCGCGGCGCTGCTGGTCGCCGACGGCGACCGCCTCCCGGCCGATCCGACGCTGAACCTCGGCTCCGTCACGGCGGTGCCCGGGCGCGGGAAGGGCGTCGCGCAGGACTGGCCGATCCTCGCCCACACCCCTGCTCCGCTGACGCCCGCGATGGGCGCCCGCACGATCAGCGTCTGCGACCTCGGGGACGCCGTGTGCGACTACGACCCCGACGCCGAGGACGACATGAACCCGGCCGCGGTCGCGGTGCACACCAGCTATGCGCGCAACGCGTCGGCAATGGACGCCTGGACCGCACCGCTGTTCCGTCTGGTGCAGAGTCGGCCGGTCGCGGTTCCGGACGCCAATCCGATGCAGGTGGCCGCCGGATCCTGACCGGGGACGGCCTGCTGGGGTCATAATCTGACCCGTGTCGACTTTCTGGCGGTATGTCCGGGTTCAGCTGTTCGTCCTGCTGTGCGGCATCGTCGGGCCGATCTTCCTGGTCATCTACTTCGCGTCGGGCGCCAGTCCGCTGATGAAGTGGATGTTCTGGACGGGCCTGCTCATCACGGCCGTCGACGTCCTGATCGCGCTGGGCATCACCAGCGCCGGGACGCGTAAGGCCGCCAAGACCCAGGCCCTCGAGGCCACCGGCGTGCTCGCACTGGCTCAGGTGGTCGGCATCCAGGAGACCAACACCCGCATCAACGACCAGCCCCTGGTCAAGATCAACCTGCAGGTCTCGGGGCCCGGCATCACCCCGTTCTCGACGCAGGACACGGTGATCGCGTCGGTGAGCCGGCTGCCGATGATCACCAGCCGCAAGCTGGTCGCCCTCGTCGACCCCGCCACCAACGACTACCAGATCGACTGGGAGCGCAGCGCTCTGGTGAGCGGCATGATGCCCGCGACGTTCACTGTGGCCGAGGACAACCGCACCTACGATCTGACCGGCCAGACCGAGCCGTTGATGGAGATCCTGCAGGTGCTCAAGGCCAACGGCATCGGCATGGACAGCATGATCGACCTGCGGGCCAACCCGGCGGCCCGCGCACAGGTGCAGGCCATCGTCCGGCGCGCCGGCGCGCAGCATGCCCCGCCGCCCCCGGTGCCGGCCGGGGCGCCGCCGATGCCCTCGCCCGAACCGACGACAGCGCAGCGCCTCCAGGAACTCGAGACGCTGCGGGCCACCGGGTCGATCACCGACGCCGAATACGCCGCCAAACGGCAGCAGATCATCGCCGACCTGTAGACATCTAGAACGCGTTCTAGTTTGCCTGTTAGCCTGACCCGGTGACCTCAGATGCACCCCTGGAAGGCCGCGTCGCGCTGGTGACCGGAGCGGCGCGCGGGCAGGGCCGCGCGCACGCCGTCCGGTTGGCCGGCGACGGCGCCGACATCGTCGCGATCGACATCTGCAAGCCGGTGTCGGACACCGTCACCTACCCGATGCCGACGGCCGACGATCTGGCCGAGACCGCGCGCCTGGTCGAGGAGGCGGGCCGCAAGGTGATCGCCCGGGAGATCGACATCCGCGATCTGGGCGCGCAGCAGCAGCTGGTGGCCGACGCCGTGGAACAGTTCGGCCGGCTCGACATCGTGGTGGCCAACGCCGGCATCCTCAGCTGGGGCCGGATCTGGGAGATGTCCGAGGAGCAGTGGGACACCGTCATCGAGGTGAACCTCAACGGCACCTGGCGCACGATCAAGGCGGCGGTGCCCGCGATGATCGAGGCCGGGAACGGCGGGTCGATCATCATCGTCAGCTCGTCGGCAGGCACCAAGGCCACCCCGGGCAACGCGCACTACTCGGCGTCCAAGCACGGCCTGGTGGCGCTGACCAACGCACTGGCGATCGAGGCGGGGGAGTTCGGGATCCGGGTCAACTCCATCCACCCCTACTCGATCGACACGCCGATGGTGCAGCCCGAGGCGATGATGGAGATCTTCGGCAAGTATCCGGCGTTCCTGCACAGCTTTTCGCCGATGCCGTATCACCCGGTGAATCATCAGGGCAAGAAGGGGCTCAAGGAGTTCATGACGCCTGAGGAGGTGTCCGACGTGGTCGCGTGGCTGGCGGGGGACGGGTCGGCGACGATCTCCGGCTCTCAGATCGCCGTCGACCGCGGCACCGCCAAGTACTAGCGGGCCAGCACCTCGGCCAGTTGGTCGACGGCCCAGTCGATTTCGTCTGCGGTGATGACGAGCGGCGGGGCGAAGCGCAGTGTGGAACCGTGGGTGTCCTTGACCAGCACCCCGCGTTCGGCCAGCCGCAGGCTGATCTGCTTGCCGGTGCCGTGCACGGGATCGATGTCCACCCCGGCCCACATGCCCTTGCCGCGCACCTCGAGCACGCCGCGCCCGATCAACTCGTTCAGGCGGGTGTGGAGGTGTACGCCGAGTTCGGCTGCGCGCCGCTGGAATTCACCGCCGGCGAGGATGTCGACCACGGTGGTGCCGACGGCCGCGGCCAACGGGTTGCCCCCGAACGTCGAGCCGTGCTCGCCCGGATGCAGGACGCCGAGCACGTCCCGGTCGGCGACCACCGCCGACAGTGGGACCACCCCGCCGCCGAGCGCCTTGCCCAGCAGGTAGATGTCCGGCACCACGTTCCAGTGGTCGCACGCGAACGTTCGGCCCGTGCGGGCCAGACCGGACTGGATCTCGTCGGCGATCATCAGGACATTGCGCTCGGTGCACAGCGCGCGCACCCGCGGCAGGTAGTCCTCGGGCGGCACGATGATGCCGGCCTCACCCTGGATCGGTTCAAGCAACACGGCGACGGTGTTCTCGTCGATCGCCCGGGCCAGCGCATCGGCGTCCCCGAACGGCACCGACCGGAAACCCGGTGTGTACGGACCGAATCCGCGCCGGGCGGTCTCATCGTCGGAGAAGCTGATGATCGTCGTGGTGCGGCCGTGGAAGTTGTTCTGCGCCACCACGATGTTCGAGGTCCCCGCGGGCACACCCTTGACGTCGACACCCCACTTGCGCGCCACCTTGATGCCGCTCTCGACGGCCTCGGCGCCGCTGTTCATCGGCAGCACCATGTCCTTGCCGCACAGCTCCGCCAGTGCGGCGCAGAACGGCGCCAGCCGGTCGGAGTGGAATGCGCGGCTGACCAGCGTCACCAGATCCAGTTGGGCGTGTGCGGTCGCGATGATCTCGGGGTGCCGGTGGCCGAAATTGACCGCCGAGTACGCGGCCAGGCAGTCGAGATACCGCTTTCCCTCGACGTCGGTGATCCAGGCGCCGTCCGCGCTGGCGGCGACGACGGGCAGCGGCGAGTAATTGTGCGCGACGCAGCGGTTGTCGAGGGCGATCGCGTCGGCGGTGTGTGTGGCGGCGTGCATAGCGGTCATGAATGTACCTCCAGGGTGCAGCATTTCACCGAGCCGCCGCCTTTGAGCAGCTCGGACAGGTCGACGCCGATCGGCCGGAAGCCGTTGTCGCGCAACTGATCGGCGAAGCCGGTGGCGGCGGCGGGCAGGACGACGTTGAGGCCGTCGGAGACGGCGTTGAGCCCGAGCACGTAGGCGTCGGCGGTGGCCACCTCGATGGCGTCGGGGAACAGGTCGCGCAGCGTGGTCCGGGAGTGCTCGTCGAACGCCGGCGGGTAGTAGGCGACGGTGGTGTCATCCAGGACGGCGAGCGCGGTGTCGAGGTGGTAGAACCGCGGATCGACCAGTTCCAGGCCGACCAGCGGCATGCCGAGGTGCTCGGCGATCTCGTGGTGGGCCCGCCGGTCCGTGCGGAAGCCGTGGCCGGCCAGGATCATCGATCCGGCGAGCAGCAGATCGCCCTGCCCCTCGTTGACGTGCCGGGTCTCGGTGGCGGCGAAGCCGTTGTCCGCCATCCATGCGGCGTAGGCAACCGCCTCGGCGGCCCGCTCCTGATAGGCGAAGCGCGCAACGACGGCCTTGCCGTTGACCACCATTCCGCCGTTGGCGGCGTAGACCATGTCGGGCAGGCCGGCGACGGGTGCGACGAGATCGACGGTGTGGCCGAGGTCGAGATAGGTCTGGCGCAGCGCCTCCCACTGCGCGACGGCGCGGCGCGTGTCGACCGGGGTCGAGGTGTCCATCCACGGGTTGATGACGTACTCGACGGAGAAATACTCCGGGCACGTCATCACATACCGTCGGGGCCGGGCGGTGCGGGCGGGTGCGGTGTCCTGGGCCGGGGAGGTGGCGGTGGCGAGGTCCATCGTCATGGATCAACGATATTTCGGGTCGCTCGCGCAATCAATCAACACCCATTGCGCGTCTACATGCTGTTTGTTGTGCCAAAATCGACTTTGCATTGTTTTGTTGCGTACAAGGAGTGATATGGATCGGCTGGACGCGACCGACGAGTTGATCCTCGCCGAACTCGCCGAGAACGCCCGCGCCACGTTCGCCGAGATCGGGCAGCGGGTGAACCTGTCGGCGCCCGCGGTGAAGCGTCGTGTCGACCGGATGCTCGACACCGGCGTGATCCGCAACTTCACCACGGTGATCGACCGCAACGCGCTCGGTTGGACCACCGAGGCCTATGTTCAGGTGTTCTGCCACGGGACCATCGCTCCTGACCAGTTGCGCGCGGCGTGGCAGGACATCCCGGAGGTGGTCGGCGCGGCGACGGTGACCGGAACGGCCGATGCGATGCTGCATGTGCTGGCCCGGGACATGCGCCACCTCGAGGAGGCCCTGGAACGGATCCGCTCGAGCGCCGACATCGAACGCAGCGAGAGCATCGTGGTGCTGTCCAACATCATCGAGCGGGCGCGGGGCTGAGCGCCCACGCGTGGGGTGGCGCACAACGGATTCGCCTGATCGTGTAAAAAGCCCAGATGAGCACTTCAGGGGTCGTGATCGTCGGCGGCGGGCTGGCCGCCGCCCGCACCGCCGAGCAACTGCGTCGTGCCGAGTTCTCCGGACCGATCACGATCGTCAGCGACGAGGACCATCTGCCCTACGACCGGCCGCCGCTGTCGAAGGAGGTGCTGCGCGCCGAGACCGACGACGTCAGCCTGAAGCCGGCGGAGTTCTACGCAGAGAAGGACATCACGCTGCTGCTCGGAAACGGCGCGCGATCGGTCGACACGGACGCCAAGACGGTGACGCTGGCCGACGGCAGCACGCTCGGATATGACGAGCTGGTGATCGCGACGGGCCTGGTGCCCAAGCGGATTCGGTCGTTCCCCGACCTGCCGGGGATTCACGTGCTGCGCAACGTCGGCCAGAGTCTGGCGCTGCGGCGGGAGGCGGCCGACGCCCGCCGTGTCGTCGTGGTCGGCGCCGGCTTCATCGGCTGCGAGGTGGCGGCGAGCCTGCGCAAGCTCGGCGTGGACGTGGTGCTCGTCGAACCGCAGCCCGCACCGCTGGCGTCGGTGCTGGGGGAGAAGATCGGGGAGTTGGTGACCCGACTGCACCGGGCTGAGGGTGTCGACGTCCGGTGCGGCGTCGGCGTGTCCGAGGTGACTGGCGACGACCGCGTGCGCTCGGTGACGCTGTCGGACGGCGAGCAGATCGACGCCGACATCGTCGTGGTGGGCATCGGCTCGCATCCGGCCACCGACTGGCTCGAGGGCAGCGGGATCACGGTGGACAACGGTGTGGTGTGCGACGACGCCGGCCGCACCAGCGCACCGCACGTGTGGGCCATCGGCGACTGCGCGTCCTGGCGCGACGACGTGAAAGGTCAAGTCCGCGTCGAGCATTGGAGCAATGTGGCGGATCAGGCCCGCGTGCTGGTGCCGGCGATGCTGGGCCAGGACGCGCCGGCGGCCGTCTCGGTGCCGTACTTCTGGAGCGACCAGTACGACGTCAAGATCCAGGCCCTCGGGGAGCCGGAGGCCACCGACACCGTGCACATCGTGGAGGACGACGGGCGCAAGTTCCTGGCCTACTACGAGCGCGACGGTGTCGTGGTCGGCGTGGTCGGCGGCGGGTTCCCCGGCAAGGTGATGAAGGTGCGGGCCAAGATCGCCGCCGGCGCGCCGATCACCGATCTGCTGGACTGAGGCCTCCGCCCGTCCGGCGCGAGCGTGCGTGTCTTCGGTCGACACGCCGCTTTCGGCGGACATTTCATGCACGCTCGGCGTGGCCGAGAACTGTTGCGGCGCCGGGGTTATCCCCAATCCCGGATTCATCCACAGGCGGCGGGATTCGTGTTTCGGGATGACGTTCTGGCAGGCGGTCGCCGGCGTGGTGATCGGCACCGGGCTGGGCGCGATCGCGCTCAGAATCGTACGTATGTTCGATCAGCTGTTCGCCGACGTCGCCGATGAGGCGTTGCTGGGCGCGATCGAGCAGGCCGCTGTGGAAGAGGCCCAGGCCAGTGCGCGGCGACTCGCCGCGATCGCCGAGCTGACCCACCGCACCGTCGATGACGACGATGAACGCTCCCGCTGGAGCTTTGATCTGTGGGCCGCCACCTCCGTCGACATCGGCGCCGCGCTGAGCATCGGACAGCGCCGCGCCTCGGCGCAGATGCGCATCGCGATGGCCCTGCGCGAC
>NZ_JYNX01000008.1 GCF_001044255.1 Mycolicibacterium chubuense | reverse complement strand
AGCGCACCGGCGGTGCCGCTGATGATCGCTCAGATCACCCACCTTCTCGAGGCTCCCCACGTCGACGGCGACTGCATCGATGCGACCCAGCTCGTCCTCGGCGTCGGCGAGCATGCCGGCCATCGCGTCCAGCGCACGGGCGACCAGTTGGGCGCCGCGGCGCCCCTTCTCGTCGGAGAGTTCGTCCAACGCCGGGGACGACGCCCCGGCCTCCAGCTCCTCGGCGCTGCGGCGTTCACCGGTGGCGCCCGTGTCCGCGGCGGCACCCTTGCGGTAGGCGGGCGTGTCCGCCGGCGCCGTCCAGTAGCGCTCCAGCTCCTCGTCGAGCCACATCACCGTCAGCGAGCAGCCCGCCATGTCCAGGCTCGTGACGAGCTCACCCACCTCGGGTTCGATGATCTCGTAGCCCCGCTCGCGCAGCAGCCGCGCCACGGTGCCCCAGACCACGAACAATTCCTCGTACTTGGTGCGGCCCAGTCCGTTCAGGATGACCGCGAGACGGGCGGACTCCGCGTCGGGACGATCGGCGAGCACGCCGTCGACGAGTGTGTGCGCGAGCGCCTCGGCGGTGGGCATGGGCTCGTCGGCGACGCCGGGCTCCCCGTGGATGCCCAACCCCACGCCCATCTGGCCCTCCGGCACGGTGAACAGCGGATGGTCGGCGCCGGGCATCGTGCACCCGTCGAACGCCACCCCCAGCGTGCGGGTCGCCGCGTTGGATGCTTCGGCGACCCGGACCACCCCGGCGAGATCGAGACCCTCTTCGGCGGCGGCGCTGGCGCACTTGAACACCGTGAAATCGCCTGCGATGCCGCGTCTTTTGTCTTCTTCCCCGCGCGGTGCGCTCGCGATGTCGTCGGTGACGGCGAAGTAGTGGGCGTCGATCCCCTCGCCGCGCAGCTGCGTCACCGCCAAACCGAAGTTCATCACGTCGCCGGCGTAGTTGCCGGTGGTGAGCAGCACACCGGCGTCCCCGTGCGCGGCACGGGCCACCGATGCCGCCTCCTCGGCCGACGGCGAGGTGAAGATGTTGCCGACGACGGCGCCGTCGGCGAACCCGGGTCCGACAGTCCCGCAGAACGCCGGATAGTGACCCGAGCCGCCGCCGATGACGACGGCCACCTTGCCCGGCCGGGTGCGGTGGGCGCGGACGACGCCGCCGGGTACCCCGGCCACATACCGCGCATTCGCGTCGAGGAAGCCGGTGAGCATGTCCTCGGTGAAACGGGCCGGATCGTTGTACAGCTTGGTCATCGCAGGCGCTCCCCGGAGTCTTTGTCGAACAGGTATACCCGCTCTGCCGCGGCGGTCACCGTCACCTGCTGCTCTGACTCGTAGGTCTGCTCGGCCGGCGTCTGGACCACGATGCCCTCCTCGATCCCGGACACCGTACTCGTCGCCAGCCCGAACTCGAGGAGATGCTCGAAGTAGGCGACGGTCGCCTCGATCCCGTCACCGCCGCGGGCGTTCAGCGCGCAGTCCTGCGGCCGGATCCCGACCGTGACGTGCGTGCCGTCGGCCACACCCGTCACCGCGGTCTCGACAGAGCCTGCACCGGAGCCGATTTCGACCCGGGCCCGGCCGCCGTCGACTCGGACCACCCCGGGCAGGACATTGATCTGCGGTTCGCCGACGAACTCGGCGACGAACAGGTTGGCCGGGTCGTCGAACACCTCGTCGGGTGTGCCGAACTGCTGCACCACGCCGCCGTCCATGACGGCGAGCCGGTCGGCCAGCGACAGCGCCTCCACCTGATCGTGGGTGACGACGATGGTCGTGTAGCCGAATTCGCGCTGCAGCACCTTCAATTCGCGGCGCACCCGGTTGCGCGCCGAGGCGTCGAGGTGGCTCAGCGGCTCGTCGAGCAGCAGCACCGGTGGATTGCGCACCAGCGCGCGGGCCAGCGCGACGCGCTGCTTCTGGCCGCTGGACAACCCGGCGGGCCGCAGGTCGAGCAGGTCGTTCATCTCCAACCGGTCGCTGATCGAGGCGACCATCTGCTCGGCGCCCTTGACCTTGCGCGCCTTCAGGCCGTAGAGCAGGTTGTCGCGCACCGACAGCGGCGGGTACAACGCGTAGCTCTCGAACCCGACCCCGATTCCCCGCTTGGCCGCGGGCAACTGAGAGATCTCCCGGTCGCCGATTTTGATGGAGCCGCTGGTGACCGTCTCCAGCCCGGCGATCATCCGCAGCGTGGTCGTCTTGCCGCAGCCCGACGGGCCGAGCAGGGCCACCAGCTCCCCCGGTTCGATGTCGAGGTCGATGCCCTTGACCGCGGTCACCGCAGCCCGGCCGCGGGCCGCGTACGTCTTGACCAGATCGCGCAGCGTCAGGCTCTGCGCGGTCTGCTGTGCCGTCTTCTCGGTCGCGACGCTCACTGCACTGCCTCCAGGGTCTGGTCACTGAGCCGGCTGGTGTCACCCTCGCCCGGCGTGAACACGTGGACGTCGGATTCGGCGATGCGCATCGTGACCGTGTCGCCCTCACCGACGCCGTGCCGGCCGGAGGTCAGCGCGATCAGTTGCGCGCCGCCGACGTCCACGGTGAGCTCGATGTTGCGGCCGAGCCGCTCGGCGAGAAGCACCCTGCCCCGTAGCGACCCCTCGCGGGACGTGACGTGAATATCGGAGGGCCGCAACCCGACCCGCACACGGTCGCCGCGCCGGCACGGCGCGTCCGCCGGAACCGGGACGTCGAGCGAGCCGTCGCCGAGGCGGATGCGGCCGTCGTCGACCACGCCGTCGAGCAGGTTGATCTCCGGCTGTCCGAGAGCTCGCGCGACGAACGTGTCGGCGGGCCGGCGCCAGATCTCCTCGGGCGTGCCGATCTGCATCAGCCGCCCTTCCCGCATCACCGCGATGCGGTCGCCGAGCGCCAGGGCTTCCTGGTAGTCGTGCGTGACGTAGATCGTCGTCGTGTTCGACATCGCGCCGAGTTGCTTGAGCTCGGCGCGCATCGCCGCGCGCAGCTTGGCGTCGAGGTGGCTCAGCGGCTCGTCGAGCAGGTAGACATCCGCGGGGCGGACCAGGACGCGACCCAGCGCCACCCGCTGGCGCTGTCCGTTAGAGAGCTCCTTGGGCAGCCGGTTCTTGAGTTGGTCGATTCCCAGCGTCGTGGTGACCTGATCGATCCGCTTGGCCTGCTCGGCATCCGAGTACTTGCCCGTCCGGCCGGATTTCAGCGGCGAAGCCAGGTTCTCGGCCACCGTCTTCTGCGGATACAGCGCGTAGCTCTCGAAGGCCATCGCGACGTTGCGGTGATACGGCTCGACCGCGGTCATGTCGACCCCGCCGATCGACACCGCACCGGAGTCGACGTCGACCAGACCGGCGATCGACTTCAGCGTCGTGGTCTTGCCGGCCCCGCTGGGGCCGAGGATGACGAAGAACTCGCCGTCGGCGATGTCGAGCGAGACATCGTCGACCGCCGTGACGTTCTTGCCGTAGGTCTTGCGGATGTTGGTGACCGTTACCGTGGCCATCAGGCTTTCACCGCCCCGAATGACAGGCCCCGCACCAGGTATCGCTGGATGGTCAGTGCGAGGACGAGTGGTGGCAGCGCGGCGATGAGTGCCGCGGCGGCCGTGAGGTTGTAGTACGCCTGCCCGCCACCGCCGAGGAACTTCGTGATGGCGACGGTCACCGTGCCGGCATTGCTGTCGGCCAGGATGAGCGGGAAGACGTAGTTGTTCCAGGCGAAGATGAACGCCAGCAGCGCCGCCGCGGCGATGCCGGGACGCACGATCGGCAGCGCCACCATCAGGAAGGCTCGCCGGCGCGTGTAGCCGTCCAGCAGCGCCGCCTGTTCGAGATCCTCGGGCAGATCCTGGAAGTACGACCGGAGGATCCACACCACCAGCGGCATGGTCACCAACTGCAGCACCCAGATCATCCCGACCTTGGTGTCGAACAGGCCGATCTGGTTGTAGATCACGAACAGCGGCACGATGACCATCAGCTCCGGCGCGAACCGGAACGACAGCATCTGGAACATCAGGTCGTTGCTGCCCCGGTACTGCCAGCGACCGGCGGCGTACGCGGCGGGAATGCCGATCACCAGCGACACGATCACCGCCCCGCCGCAGTTGAGCAGGCTGGTCACCAGCGAGGCCTTGAAGTCGACGCTGGTCATCTGGGTGCCCTTCTCGGACACCACCGTGGCGAAGTTCGACCACGTCGGGCTGAACGAGAAGTACGTGGTGGTCTGCTGTTCGGCGTTCTTGAGCGCCAGCATCAGCATCCAGAAGATCGGGAACAGCGAGAACACGAACCACAGGACCAGGCCGACGTCGGCGGCGACGGCGCCGATGGACCAGCGTCGCTGGCCGGGTTGCAGTTCTGCGCGGGACGGGGTGAGCGCCTTGAGATTGGGCATGGTTACGACTCCGCTCCGGCAGCGCGACGCTGCGCTTTTCCGAGCACGCTCACCAGGTAGCGCGCCGTGATGAACACGATGATCCACAGCAGCAGCATGTAGGTGCTGCCGCGGGAGTAGTCGAGGTTGATGATCGAGTCCTCGAAGGCGCCGATCTGCAGGGTGCGGGTGGCGACGCCCGGTCCGCCGGCGGTGAGCACGAAGATGTGGTCGAACACCTTGAGGTTGTCCATGAACCGGAAGATGACGGCGACCAGGATGTAGGGCCACAGCATCGGCAGCATCAGCTTGCGGAACATGTAGAACCAGCTCGCGCCGTCGACGTCGGACGCCTCGAACGGCTCCTTGGGCAGCGACCGGATACCGGCCAGCACCAGGATCGCGACGAACGGGGTGAAGATCCAGATGTCGACCAGGATCACTGAGAACAGCGCATTGCCCGCCGACAGCCAGTCGAACGTGTTACCCAGGCCCAGAACATGATTGAGGATGCCGAACTGCGGGTTGAACATCAGCTTCCAGATCACGCCGGCGATCACCGGCGCGATCATCAGCGGCAGGATGAGCACCTTCTCGAAGATCTTCCCGATGATGCTCGACCGGTTGAGCAGCAGCGCGAGCCCGACGCCGAGCACCGTCTCGATCGCCGTGGCGGCGACCGCGAAGATCACGGTGACCTGCACGCTCTTCCAGAACACCTTGTCGCCCAGTACCGAGGCGAAGTTCTGGAACCATACGAAGTGCGGATCCGGGTTCACCGCCGCGTAGTTGAGGAACGCGTAGTACGCCCCGACGACGAACGGATACAGGATCCCGATGACGATCACCAGAGCCGGGATCGACAGCAGATAGGGCCGCAGCTTGCGCCGCCACGCGGGCACCTCGGGGAGTTTGCGTCCGCCGGCCGAGGCATCGGGGCGCTGCGACGAGGCGGGCGCCTTGGATGTCTGAGTGGTCATCGATGCCAGAGCTCCTAGAGATTGACCTTGGACGTGTTGGTCTTGGCGAGGCTGCGCAGCCGCGAGGCGGCGTCCTCACCGCCGTAGATGTCCTGCAGCGCGACCGCCCAGTTCTGCGTGGTGTCGAAGAACTTCTTCTGCGGGGTGAACTGGATCCGCGACTGACCGATGACGGTCTCGAACGCCTCCAGGTAGCCGAACTGGTCGGCTGCGACGCGCTTGAACGTGGTGTCGAACACCGACTTTCGCACCGGGTCGGCGTACTTCCCGCCCTCGACGGCCTTGTTCATCGAGTCCTTGCCGGTCGCCCACTGGATGAACAACCACGCGGGCAGCTTGTTGCGGGAGTTGGCGCTCATCGCCCAGCTCCACGTCCACAGGTTGGTCTTGTAGTTGCCGTCCGGCCCGGCGGGCCCGGCGTACCAGGCGATGTTGCCGGCCTCCTTGCTCGCCCCCGGCTTGTTCTTCGGGTAGGTGGCGCTGTCGGCGTCGAACACCATCATCGCCTTGCCGTCGCCGAGATCGCCGGTGGCATTGGGGTAGTCGTAGGTGGTCCACGATGTCGGGCCGGCCTCGTGCTGCATCTCGATCCACTTCTTCGTGAAGTCGATCGCGGCGTCGCTGTCCATCTCGGCGATCAGCTCCGACCCGTTCCACTTGTAGTCCACCGCGCCCTGGCGGGTGTACTGGGTCATGAAGCCGGGATGGATGGTGGCCCAGGACTTCGAGCCGCGGGTGGAGATGCCGTAGCGGTTCTGCGAGCGGTCGGTGAGGTCGACGGCGAGCTGGATGAAGTCGTCGAGGTTGTCGGGCAGCTTGGTGATGCCCTTCTCGTCGAACACCCGCTTGTTGTAGGCCACGACGTTGTTCTCGAACCCCCACGGGATGGCCCACTGTCCGCCGGTGCCGAGCGGATTGCCCAGCGTGAAGTCCCAGCGGGTGGAGGTGCGCAGTCCGTCGAAGATGTCCTCGAAGTCGTACTCGGCGTTGGTCGCCGAGCTGTTCTGCAACCACGGCCCGAGGTCCTCGATCCAGCCGGGCGGCCCGTACTGCCAGATGAAGTAGGCACCCAGCATGAACGCGTCGTGCTTGCCCGATCCGCCGGCCAGCTCGGTGTTGAGTTTGGTGAAGTAGTCGGCCTCGGGAACCAGGTCGACGTTGACGTTGATGCCCGTCAGGTCCGTGAACTCTTTGAGCAGTGGCTGATAGGACTGCTGGTAGGGGTGCGGGGTCTGCAGGATGTTGATCGTCGAGCCCGCAGCCTTGCGCCAGTCGAACCCGCCGGTGACGGCGTCGGCGCCGTTGGGGGCGCTGGCCTTGCCGCCGACGCCGCACGAACTCAGCACCGGCACGCTGGCCGCGGCGGCACCGGCCACGCCCAGCGCGGTCAGCATCTGCCTGCGCGAGAACTGCGGCCCGCCGGTACCAGGGGAGAAAAGACTCATGGGGTGTCCTTCGTTCAGGCGGGGATCAGGGAGACCTTGACCGATTCCTTGCCGCTGGCCACCAGATCGAGCCCCTGCTGGAACTCGGTCAGCGGCAGCTGGTGCGTGCAGATCCGATCCATCGGCAGCACGCCGGACTCGATCATCCTGATCGCCGCCGGCCAGCAGTACGGGCCCAGATGGGCGCCGAGGACGTCGAGTTCCTTGTCGTCGCTGATGATGCTCCAGTCGACGGTCACGTCACTGCCGAACACGCCGTACTCGACGTACCGGCCCAGCTTGCGTAGCAGGTTGAGCCCCTGCGGAACCGCGGACGGGTGCCCGGTTCCTTCCAGGTACACGTCGGCGCCGTAGCCGCCGGTCAGATCCTTGACGATCGCGACGGCGTCCTGCTCGGCGATGTTGATCGTGATGTCGGCGCCGCAGAGTTTGGCCAGTTCGAGCTTCTCGGGCGCCATGTCGAGGGCGATCACGTGCATCGGGTTCTTGGCGCGGGCACCGGCCACCATGCCGAGACCGATGGGTCCGCACCCAGCCACGACCACGACGTCTTCGAACATGATCTGCGCGCGCTCCACGGCGTGCAGCGAGCACGACAGCGGCTCGGCGAACGCGGCGTGCTGGGGGGCCACCTCGGCAGACACCTTGTGCACCAGTGCCTCCGCCGGATACACCATGTAGCTGGCCATCGCGCCGGGCGTGCGCCGCTTGAAGCCGTAGAGGTCGTGCGGCTGGCACATGTGGTACTGGCCGCGCTTGCAGAAGCGGCATTCCCAGCACGGCACGATCTGCTCGGACACCACCCGGTCCCCGACCGCTATCCCCCAGCGCTGGGCCGCCGCATCGTCGAGATCGACTACACGGCCGGCGAATTCGTGACCGGGGATCACCATGGTCTCGGCCCACGCCGGGCGGTTCTCGTCACCCCAGAACTTGGCGGCGCCGTGGTAGCACTTGAGGTCGCTGGCGCAGATGCCGACCGCCTCCACTTTGATCAGCGCCTCGCCGGGACCGCGTTGCGGAACCGCGACCTCCTCGAGTCGGTAGTCGTGGGGCCCGTGGCAGACGACTGCCTGCATTTTCTCGGGGATCTGAGCGGCCATCGCGTGTTCCTCCCTCTGTGTTCGCAGTCACACTATCGAAGCCGGTGCACATCTGTCCAGAACGGATGTTCAGTGAACTTCTTTCCAGAGCAGGCGTTCGGTGTCATACTTTGCCCATGCCCAGGCCGGCCGCGCCCACTCCCTCCGCCGCGAAGCCGGACGGTGCCGCACCCGAGGCCGAGAGCAGCCATTTCTCGCCCACGCTGCTCTACACCGCCGCACGGCTGTACTACGAAGAGGACGCGACGCAGGCCGAGATCGCCGAACAACTCGGCACCAGCCGGGCAACGGTGAGCAGGCTGCTGGCGGAGGCCAAACGGCAGGGGATCGTGCGCATCGAGGTGGTGCCCCCGGCCGACGCCGGGCCCACCGAACTGGCCGACCGCCTGGCCCGGGCCCTGAACCTCAACACCGTCTACCTGTCTCCCCCACTGCCCAACCCCGGCCCCGGGCGCAGCGTCGTCGACATCATGGGTCGGGTGCTCGCGCCCGCGGCCGCCCGCGCGCTCAGTGAAGCGGGTCTGCTGCCGGGCGACGTGCTGCTGGTGTCATCGGGCCGCACCGTCTACGAACTCGCCCAGCACGAACTCACCCCACTGCCCGGAGTGGTGGTGACCCCCACCGTGGGCGGCAACGACCAGCCCTACGAGTGGTATCAGACCAACGAGATCACCCGCCTGGTCGCCAACCGCGTCGGCGGTCGTGCCAATTACCTCTTCGCACCGGCGCTTCCGGGCCCCGCGCTGTATCAGTCGCTGCTCGAGGATCCGAGCATCCAGCGCGTGGTGCATCAGTGGCCGCACGCGCGGTGCGCGTTGATGGGGGTCGGCGCCCCGCCGCTGACCCGCTCCGACATCCCCCAGTTCGTGCCGACCGGTTCGACGTCGCTGCGCGCCGCGGTCGGCGACGTGTGCTCGCGCTTCTACGACCGCGACGGCAACCCGGTGCAGTTCGACGGCGCAGAACGATTGATCGCACTGGAATTGGACAACCTCCGCCACATCCCGGTCACCATCGCCGTCGCGGTCGGCCGGGACAAGATCGACTCCATCACCGCCGGCGCCCGCGGCGGCTACTTCAACCGGCTGGTCACCGACCCCGGCACTGCCGAAGCACTGCTGGCGGCCAGCAACAGCGATGCGACACAGGAGGTTTCGTGACCACAGTGGCCGAGCAGAGGTATGCCGGGGTACTGCGACTCGACGGTAAGCGGGCGCTGATCACCGGCGCCGGCAAGGGTATCGGCGCCGACATCGCCCGCGCGTTCGCCGCCGCGGGCGCCGACCTCGTGCTCAGCGGGCGCGACGACGCCGAGCTGACCCGCTCGGGGCGCGCCCTGAGCGACGAGTTCGGTGTCGACGTCCGCTCGGCCGCCGTCGATCTCGCCGACCACGACGGACCGGCCGCGCTGACCCGGATGGCGTCCGAGGCGTTCGGCGGACTCGACATCCTGGTCAACAACGCCGGCATCTCCCTGCCCGAGTCGGTGGTCGGCACGACCGCGGAGAACTTCGACGCCACCATCGCCGTGAACCTGCGCGCTCCCGCACTGCTCGCCGCGCAGATCGGAGCGCTCATGGTCGAGCAGGGCACCGGCGGGTCCATCGTCACGGTAGCCTCCGCGGCGGCGCTGGCCCCGCTGCCCGAGCACTACGCCTACTGCGCCTCGAAGGCGGGCCTGGTGATGGCGACCAA
The DNA here is from genome assembly GCF_001044255.1 of Mycolicibacterium chubuense. Taxonomy (GTDB): domain Bacteria; phylum Actinomycetota; class Actinomycetes; order Mycobacteriales; family Mycobacteriaceae; genus Mycobacterium; species Mycobacterium chubuense. Next base: position 55,283 of record NZ_JYNX01000008.1, on the reverse strand, counting down.
GGTGCTGGCGCGCGAACTCGGGCCGCACGGCATCCGGGCCAACTCCGTCTGCCCCACGGTGGTGCTCACCGAGATGGGACAGCGGGTGTGGGGCGAGGAGGCCAAGGCGGCCCCGATGCTGGCCCGGATCCCGCTGGGCCGCTTCGCCGTTCCGCACGAAGTGTCCGACGCGGTGGTGTGGTTGTGTTCCGACGCGGCGAGCATGGTCAACGGCGCCGACATCGCGATCGACGGCGGCTACACGATGGGCTGACCCCTGCTCAGTCGGGGTCGGCGGCGGCCAGCCGGTGCACCTGGTCTCGCGTGGCGGGGTACATCTGCGCCCACGTGGTGAACAGATCGTCGTAGAGCGCCCGGTTGCGCGGGTTCGGGGTGATCTCCCTGGCGATCGTGGCCCAGTCGGTGTCGGGCGGCACCAGCCCGACCCCGATGCCGGCCAACAGCGCGTCGCCGTAGCTGGCGCCGATCGCCTGCTCGGGCACCAGTTGCGAACGGCCCGTCACATCGCTGATCGCCTGGGCCCACACCGGGCTCTTCAGTCCCCCTCCGACCGCGACGGTGCGGGTGGCTTCGTGCGCGTCGTCGAATCTGTCCAGGATCTGCCGGATCCCGAACGCGATGCCCTCGTAGGCCGCGCGGAACAGGTGGCCCCTGCCGTGGCGCAACGTCAGCCCGGCGAGCACGCCGCGCGCCTTCGGGTCGAACACCGGGGTGCGTTCCCCGGCCAGGTACGGCAACATCAGCAGACCCTCGCTGCCCGCGGGCACTTCGAGCGCCTCGGCGGTCAGGTCGTCGAAAGACGGTCGCCCGGTGACCGATTGCAGCCAGTTGATCATCGTTCCGGCCGTCGAGGTCCCGGCGGCCAGCGCGAGCGTCTGAGGATCCACCCCCGCGGTGGTCCACAGCGCGGGATCGCTGTGGTACTCGTCGATCACCTGGACCAGGAACATCGTCGAGCCGTACATCAGCATCTGATCTCCGGGGCGACGAACCCCCACCGAGAAGGCCTCCGAATACGCGTCGACGGTCCCGGCGGCGACCGGCAGGCCCACCGGAAGGCCGGTCTCGCGGGCCGCCGCGGGTGTCACCCGGCCGACGATGTCGCTGGGCCACACCAGGTCGGGCAGCGGCAGCGGGCCGCAGATCCGCTCGGCCCACTCCCGGTTCCACGCGAACTCCCGGGTGGCGTACAACGGATCGCACTGGCTCGCGGTGTGGTGGTCCATCACGTACTCGCCGGTGAGCTTGGCGGCGATGAAGGAGTTGGAGCCGTACCACCCCGCCGCCGCGGCGAACGTCTCCGGCTCGTGGTTGCGCACCCATTCGATCTTGGGGCCGACGGCCTGACTCGACAGCAGGGTGCCGGCCCGGTCGAGAATCGCCTCCTCGCCCAATTCCTCTGTCAATGAGGCGATCTCGGCGTGCGCGCGGGTGTCGATGCCGTACAGGATGGCCGGCCGCAGCGGCCGCAGATCCGCGTCGCAGAGCACCAGGCACGGCCCCACGCCGCTGACGCACATACCGGCCAGCGTCGCGTTTGCGGGCAGCTTCGCGGTCAGTGCCGCGCTGATCGCGCAGACCTCACGCCACCACACCGCGTCGGCGTCGACCTCGGCCCACCCGGGCCGGGGCAGGTCCATCCCGTGGCTGATCGTCTCCGAGGCGACCACCGTGCCCGTCGAATCCACGAGAACGCCCTTGGTGCTCCCCGTTCCCATGTCGATACCGAGCAGCATGTCCACCACCCAACCCTACGACGGCGGGCAGAATCGCTGAGATGGACATCCGTCGGCTGCAGCTGCTGCTGGCCCTGTCCCGCCTGGGGTCGATGCGCGCGGTCGCCGAGGAACACCACCTCACCACGTCGACGGTGTCCGCGCAGATCGCCGCACTGGCCCGCGAGACCGGGGCGCAGCTGATCGAACCCGAAGGCCGGCGCGTGCGGCTCACCCCGGCCGGCCGACGGCTGGCCGACCACGCCGTCACGATCCTGGCCGCGGTGGAACGCGCCCGGGTCGACCTCGACGCCGACGCCGACCCTGCGGGAACCGTCCGGGTGGGCGGCTTCGCCACGGGCATCCGGGTGTCGCTGCTGCCGATCGTCGCCGATCTGCGCACCCGGTTCCCGAACGTCGACTTCGTGATCAGTGAGTACGAACCGATCGAGGCGTTCGGGCTGCTGACCGCCGACGACCTCGACCTCGCGCTGACCTACGACTACAACCTCGCCCCGGCCTCCCCCGGGGCGCTGCTCGACTCCGTGCCGCTGTGGTCGATCCGCTGGGGGCTGGGAGTCCCGTCGCCCGCCGCCCGGGGTACCTCGGGAATCGCGGACTTCGCCGACCAGACGTGGATCGTCAACTCCCGCAACACCGCCGACGAGGACGCGGTGCGGACGCTGGCCTCGCTGTCGGGATTCACCCCGCGCATCGCGCACCAGATCGACAGCCTCGACCTGGTGGAGGATCTGATCGTCGCCGGGTTCGGTGTGGGTCTGCTGCCGATCGCGCGGCCGACCGCGCCGGGGGTGACGGTGCTGCCGCTGACCGACCCCGACGTGGTGCTGACCGCCTACGCCGTCACCCGGATCGGCCGCGCCGACTGGCCGCCGCTGCGGGCCGTGCTGGAGCGCCTGCGGGCGGCCCCCGGCGAGCCACTGCCCCGGCCGCACTGGCCGCGACCCGACGCCGGGTGCCCGCCGCCGGCCTGACCACGCTCACCGCAGGGTGAGCTCCTGTGCGGTCCGGTATCGGTCGAGCACCTCCGGAGTCGGCGCACCCTCGTACACCGTGGTGCTGGCGAGCGACCAGTCCGGCGGACCGTCGCCCCCCGACAGGACCCACGCCGCCTGCCGGGCGGCGCCGAGTGCGACGTACTCGGCGGGGGCCGGAACGTGCACGGGCGCTCCGAGGACGGCCGGGGCCACCTGACGGACGGCCTCCGAGCGGGCGCCGCCGCCCACGAGGATGATCCGGTCCACCTCGACCCCGTGCGCGCGGATCTTGTCGATGCAGTAGGCCATCGATGCCAGCAGACCCTCCACCGCGGCCCGGGCAATGTTGGCGGAGTTGAGGTTTCGCGTCGTGACGCCGTGCAGGGCGCCGGCGGCGTCGGGCAGATTGGGTGACCGCTCACCGTCGAAGTACGGGACGAGGACCAACCCCTCCGCGCCGGCCGACGCCTTCAGGGCGAGGCGGTCGAACTCCTCGAAGTCGACGCCGATCATCGTCGCGACGGCCGCGAGCACCGGCGCCCCGTTGAGCGTGCACACCAGCGGGAGCTGACGCCCGGTCGCGTCGGCGAAGCCGGCGACGATGCCGTCGGGGTCCCGCGGTGCCGCGGCTCCGACGGCGCTGACCACCCCGGAGGTGCCCAGCGACACGACGCAGTCACCGGGACCGGCGCCCAGGCCCAGTGCGGCCGCCGCGTTGTCCCCGGCGCCGGCTCCCAGCAGGGCACCGTGCGCGGTCTGCGCCTGCGATCCGGCCGGCGCGACGACCGTCGGGAGCACCGGGCGCCGACCGCGCAGAGCCAACTCGAGCAACTCGGGGTCGTAGCTGTCCGACGCGGCGGAGTAGTACCCGGTGCCGCTGGCGTCGCTGCGATCGGTGGTCAGCTCGGTGATGTCGGTGGAGCCGGACAGTCGCCACGTCAGCCAGTCGTGGGGCAGGCAGACGGCCGCGGTGGCGTCGGCGTGCTCCGGCTCGTGATCGGCGAGCCACCGCAGTTTCGTCGCGGTGATCGCGGCGACGGGAACCACTCCCGTCCGGTCGGCCCACGCGGCCGGCCCGCCGAGCTCGTCGATCAGGTCCTCGGCCGCCCGGGCGGACCGGGTGTCGTTCCACAGCAATGCATCGCGGACCACCTGGCCCGACGAGTCCAGGCACACCATGCCGTGCTGCTGGGCGCCCACCGAGATCGCGGCCACGTCGGAGATGCCGCCGGCCTGCTCGATCGTCGCGGTCAACGCATCCCACCAGTGGGCCGGCGCGACCTCCGTGCCGCCCGGATGGGGACTGGACGCCGACCGCACCGGTTCCCCGGTGTCGGCATCGCAGATCACGATCTTGCACGACTGGGTGGAGGAGTCGACTCCCGCAACGAGTGGCACGCCTGCGAAGCTACCCTCGATGACCCTGACGAGATGGCGGACCGCACTGGCTTCGGTGTCGATCGCGGTGGCGCCGCTGATCGGGGCGACGCCGGCGGCAGCGGCGTGCGCCGCCGACAGCGACTGCGACCTGGTGCGGCGGGTCGCCGCCGCCGATGCCTACCTCGCCGACCGGCCCGGCACGGTCGGCTATGTGCTGCGCGACCGGCAGACCGGATTCGTCCACCGCAACGCCGAAGCGGCCGCGCCGGTGTGGACGGCGTCGACGATCAAGCTGGCCATGGTCGACGACCTGCTGGTGAAGAACCGCAGCGGTGCGATCACGCTCAGCGCATCCGACCGGCAGTTGATGACCGCGATGCTGCACTCCTCCGACGACGACGCCGCCGACACGCTGTGGGCCCGCTACGGCGGCGCCGACCACCGGACCTTCAACGCCGATTTCGCCGCGCTGGGACTGACCGGCTTCCGGCCCCAGCCCGGCTACAGCTCCGTGTATCCCTACTGGGGATTCCAGAAGGCCACGCCGGAGGACCTGGACCGGCTGATGACGTTCACGCTGACCGCTCTCGACGCGGCCGACACCGCGGCCGTCGTCGGCGAACTGCAACACGTCGCACCCGACCAGCAGTGGGGTGTGTGGGGCGCGGGACCGCAGCTGGCGCCGGGCAACAAGGACGGCTGGTCGCGGGAGGACAGCGGCTGGGTCACCAACAGCGTGGGATTCGCCGGCGCCCAGCAGCGCTACACGCTGGCGGTGATGAACGACCTCGGTTCCGCGGGCGGGTACGACGACGGGGTGGCGACCACGACGCACCTGGCGGAGCTGCTCCTCACGGGCCGATGACCGCCGCGTGACGGTGGCGTCGGTATCTGGTTTGGCCGCTCTGGAGCGTGGGAACATACCCGGCATGTTGATCCGTCGTGTCGCGCGCCCCATGCTGTCCGCCGTGTTCATCTCCCGCGGGATCGAGGCTCTGCGTAGCCCGAAGCCCGCGGCGGATGCCACCCGGAACACCCTCGAGGGCCTCAGCAAGTTGCCCGACCCGGTCGGCCCCAACGTGCCGTCGAACGCCGAGACGGTGGCCCGTGTCAACGCGGCGGTGCAGATCGGCGGCGGCCTGCTGCTCGCGACCGGCAAGCTCCCCCGGGTGGCCTCGGCCGCCCTGGCCCTGACGGTGGTGCCGGGCTCGCTGGGCGGGCACAACTTCTGGAACGAGGCCGACCCGCAGCGCAAGGCCGACGAGCGGCGCGCGTTCGTGACCGACATCAGCCTGATCGGTGGCCTGATCATCGCCGCCGTGGACACCGAGGGGAAGCCGTCGCTGGGCTGGCGTGGCCGGCGCGCGGCGCGCAAGGTCTCCGAAGCCGTCACCGCGGCCCTTCCGGTCGGCGCCGCCGCGGGCGGTTCGCTGGCCGACAGTGAACTCGCCGAGAAGGTCGGCCACGGCCTGCAGGTCGGCGCCGAGCGCGGCCGCGAACTGGCCCACATCGCGAGGGAACGCGGCGGCGAGTTCGCTGAGGTGGCGAGCGAGCGCGGCGGGAAGCTTGCCGAGATCGCCCGCGAGCGCGGCGGCGAACTCGCCGAGATCGCCCGCGAACGCGGCGGCGAGCTGGCGCACGTCGCGCGTCAGCGCGGCGAGGAGTTCGCCGACGTCGCGCGTGCCCGTGGCGAGGAATTCGCCGACGTGGCCCGCGACCGCGCACCCGAACTGGCCGACGCGGCCCGCGACCGCGCACTGCGCTCGGCCGAGCTGGCCCGCGCCCGGGCCGCCGATCTGGCCGACACTGCCGGCTCCGAGGTCAAGAAGCGCCGCAAGCGCTGGAGCTGAGCGCGGCCATTTCCTCTCATCCCGGGTGAAACTCTGCTCGCCCGGGTCCCCGCATGGGTACGGTGAGCTCGAATCGCAGCCGCCGCGAGAAAGAGACCACCCATGACCAGCGATTACCCCCCTCAGCCGGGCCAGTACGCGTACTCGGGCGGCTATCCGCCGCCCGGTCCCGGCGGTCATCCCGGCGGTCTCGGTCTGCGATTCGGCGCCCGGATCATCGACGGTCTGATCGTCGGCATCGTCGGGGGGATCATCGTCTACGTCATCGGGGCCGCGTCGAACGTCTGGATCACCGGACTGTTCACCGGGGCCCTGACGTTCGCTTACTACGTCGCCTTCGAGGTGACCCAGGGCTGGACGCCGGGCAAGAAGATCCTCGGGCTGAGCGTGCACGGACCGGGCGGGGCGGCCAAACCCACCGCCGCCCAGTCCGCGATTCGCAACTCGTGGACACTGTTGCCGATCATTCCGTTCATCGGCGGGCTGCTCGGCGTCGTCGCGATCGTCGTGATCGCGGTGACCATCAACAGCAGCCCCACCAAGCAGGGCAAGCACGACGAGCTCGCCGGCGGCACCCAGGTCGTCAAGGCCTGAGCGCGCCCGGGATCAGATGAAGATCCCGAGCAGCAGCACCAGCACCAGGCCCGTCACCGAGAGCACGGTCTCCATCACCGACCAGCTCTTGATGGTCTGGCCGACGCTCATCCCGAAGAACTCCTTGATGAGCCAGAACCCGGCGTCGTTGACGTGAGAGAAGAACAGCGAGCCCGCGCCGACCGCGAGTACGACGAGCGACACCTCGCCGGTGCTCAGGCCGTCCACAAGGCCGAGCATCAGCGACGACGCGGTGATGGTGGCGACCGTCGCCGAGCCGGTGGCCAGGCGGATCAGGACGGCGATCGTCCAGGCCAGCAGGATGATCGACACGTTGGCGCCCTTGGCCCAGTCGGCGAGCAGCGTCCCGATGCCGGTGTCGACGAGCAGCTGCTTGAAACCTCCGCCCGCGGCGACGATCAGGATGATGCCGGCGACCGGCGGCAGCGAGGATTCGACGCACTTCACAATCTGATCGCGGGTCATCTTGGCGCCCCGGCCGAGGGTGAAGATGCCGACGACGACCGCGATCAACAACGCCATCAGCGGCCGGCCCAGGATGTCGAACGTCTGCCGCACCAGGCTGTTCTCGTCGTCGATGAAGATGTCGACGAGCGCCTTGCCCATCATCAGCGCCACCGGCAGGAGCACGGAGAAGAGCGTGATGCCGAAGCTGGGGCGGGTGCGCTGCGCGACGGTCTGCACGCTGCCCGCGCCGCCGGCCGGGCCGCCTGTGCCCGAGCCGCCGGCGCCGCCGCCGTCGGCGCGGAGGTCATCGGCATTGAACCGGTCCGGGATGTCGATGACGACCCAGCGGCCGGCCAGCTTGCCGAACAACGGACCCGCGACGATGACCGTCGGGATCGCGACCGCCACGCCCAGCGCGAGCGTCACCCCGAGATCGGCGCCGAGCAGGTCGATCGCGGTCAGCGGTCCCGGGTGCGGCGGGACGAGCCCGTGCATCGCGGAAAGGCCTGCCAGCGCCGGGATTCCGATGGTGATCAGGGACTGACCCGAGCGCTTGGCGACCAGATAGATGACCGGCATCAGCAGCACGACGCCGATCTCGAAGAACATCGGCAGACCGATGATCGCGCCGACCAGCGCCATGGCCCAGGGCAGTGTGCGCGGCGAGGACCGCCCCACGATGGTGTCGACGATCTCGTCGGCACCGCCTGAGTCGGCGAGCAGTTTGGCGAACATCGCGCCGAGTGCGATCAGGATGCCGACGCCCGCGGCCGTGGTGCCGAAGCCGTCGGAGAACGACTCCAGCACGTCGCCGATGTTCATTCCCGCGACGATGCCGACGGTCAGCGCGCCGAAGATGAGCGAGAGGAAGGGATGCAGCTTGAAGACGGTGATCAGCACCACGATCACCGCGATGCCGGCCAGCGCGGCGATCACCAGTTGCCAGCCCGACGCGACGGGCTCCGGTAACTCGGTGTCGGCGGCCAGCAGTGTCAGTGCGAGGGGACTCATTTCTTCTCCTGTTCGGTGGTGATCCCGGTGGTGGCGCAGTAGGTGTCGACGATCGCGTCGATGCTCTGGTCGACGTCGATGGTGGTGCCGCGTTCGTCGGCGTCGAGGGGTTCGAGGGTGGCGAACTGGGAAGCCAGCAGCGACGCCGGCATGAAGTGTCCGGGCCGGCTCGCCTGGCGTCGGCTGATGACCTCGGGGGTGCCGCTGAGGTGGAGGAACTCGACGTCCGGGCAGTGCCGCCGCAACTGCTCCCGATAGCTGCGCTTGAGCGCCGAGCAGCTCATGACCCCACCGGTGTCGCACCGCTGAGCCAACCAGTCGCCGATGATTTCCAGCCACGGGTAGCGGTCATCGTCGTCGAGCGGCAGGCCGGCCGTCATCTTCGCGATGTTGGCCGGCGGATGGAAGTCGTCGGCATCGGCGAACGGCACCCTCACCCGTTGCGCGAGCGCTGCGCCAACAGTCGACTTCCCGGACCCTGAAACGCCCATGACCACGATGGGTGACGCCATCGGGACCTCCTACCCAGTTGTGCTTACGATCACACAGCATGCCTCAATCGTCATACCATTGCAAGAGTATCTCGACAATGTTCTACTTATTCATATCCAGCAAATCGTATGACAAGATGAATGGGTGACGCTGGAGACCGGAGCGCTGCACGACAGTGTGCTGACGGCGCTGGGCACCGCAATCGTGTCCGGCGAGTACTCCGAGGGGCAGGTCATCACGCTGGACGGGGTCAGTGCGCGGCACGGGGTGTCGCGCAGTGTGGCACGCGAGGCGATCCGTGTACTGGAGTCGATGGGCATGGTGGCCTCCCGCCGCCGCGTCGGCATCACCATCCAGCCGTCGCACAAATGGAATGTGTTCGACCCCAGGCTGATTCGCTGGCGGCTGGACTCCGATGACCGTGCCGCGCAACTGGCGTCGCTGTCGGAACTGCGCCGCGGTTTCGAACCGGCCGCCGCCGCACTCGCCGCGCGCCGCGCGGACCCGCACCAGTGCCGGATCCTGGCGGCCGCCGTCTCGGACATGGTCGTGCACGGCCGCACCGGCGACCTCGAGTCATACCTGTTGGCGGACAAAATCTTTCATCGAACCCTGCTGGAGGCCAGCGGCAACGAGATGTTCCGGGCGCTCAACGACGTGGTGGCCGAGGTGCTCTCAGGCCGCACGCACCACGGCATGATGCCGGACAGACCGAACCCGGCGGCCATCGCCCTGCACGACGAGGTGGCCCGCGCCATCCGGTTGAGCGACGAGGACGCGGCCGAGCGCGCGATGCGGGCGATCATCGACGAGGCGGCTTCGGCGGTGGCAGAGGGCGATTGACCTGCTCACCGCCGCGGTGCGTAGGTGTAATCGACCTTCGCCCCGTCGACGGTGGTGACCGTCAGCGTCAGCTCGGCGCGTTCCGAGCCGGCCGACACCGTGCAGTCCACGGTGTTGCCCACCCGTCCTTCGAGGTCGCCCCCACACACCGCGGATTCCGGCCGCTTGCCCAGATGGGTGGCGAGTTCGTCGAGCAGCGAGTTCTCGACCTCGGCCTTGGTCAGCAGCGGCACGAGGTCGAAGTTCATGGTCAGCCCGTCCACACTGGTCACCTCCGCGGTGCGCCGCAGGGTGGCGCCCCCGGCGGTGACGTCGCACTGAGCCGTCGCCTGGGGCCGGCCCAGCAGGCCCGTCGGGCACGCGACGGTGTCCGGGGCAGAGCCGGCATCGGCCGCCAGCCGCGTCACCGCCTGTTCGAGCTGTTCGCGCGACAACGCCGGGATCATCTCGTAGACGATCGACCCGCCGTCGATGCCGGTGACGGTGACGATCGGTTCGAAGCTGTTGGTCGTGCTGAGCACGACATCGCAGCGCGCCGACTGCCCGACCTCGCCGACCAGGGGATCCTTGCAGGTGACCGATTGCGGCTTCTCCCCCGCGGCGGCCAACCGCTGGGCGATGTCGGCCTGCAGATCGTCGGGGGCCACCGCGGGCACGGCATCGGAACTGACCGGCGAACTGCAGGACGTCAGCACGGCGCAGATGACGGCCAGTCCGGCGACCGCACTGATCAGCTTCGCCATCCGCTTCCCCGTCACCCCCGACCCCAGGTGCTGGGGACGTTAGCAGACCCGCCAGGACGGGGTGATTGACTGCCGGTGTGGACAGACAACCGCGCCGGCCCACGACGCTGGCCCGTCGGCTCTTCGACCGGATCGAACCCGTGCACGCCGTCACCTACTTCGCCCCGGAGTCCAGGACCGCCCTCGACGGCCTCGGGTACCGAGGCTTCTGGATGGGCTATCTCGCCGCCCGGTCGGCACCGCTGGGCCCGGTGCCCGCCGAGGTGGTGACCGCGCTGTTCTACAACTTCACCCCCGAACGGGTGGCCAAAGCTCTGCCCGCGGCGTGGGACATCGCGTCACCGGCTGACGCGCTGGGCGCCCGGGAAGACTCGGCCGCGGCGGCGCTGCGCCGCTGCGGCGTCACCGACGCGGCCGCGGCCGTGGCCGCCGACCTGGCGGCTCGCGCGGCAAGCGGGGCCGACGTCAGCGGGCGGGCACTGTATGCCGCCAACCGATCGCTGTCCTGGCCGTCGGAGCCGGTGGCACGGCTGTGGCACGCCGCGACACTGCTGCGCGAACACCGCGGCGACGGACACGTCGCCGTGCTCGCCGCCGAGGGACTTTCGGGCCGCGAATGCAACGTGCTGCACGCCGCGGCGGGCCGGGTGCCCGAGGAGATGATCAAACGCAGCCGCGACTACGACGACGCGCAATGGGCGTTGCACACCGACGCGCTGCGCCGGCGGGGACTGCTCGGGGCCGACGGCGCACTCACCGACGCCGGCCGCGCCCTCAAGCAGCGGATCGAGGACACCACCGACGCCCTTGCCCTGCCTGCGCTCGACGCCCTCGACGACGACGAGGTCGAGGCCCTGTTCCGGGCGCTGACCCCGATCACGCGCACCGTGATCGCCGCGGGCGACGTGCCCGCCGGGACGCCGATGGGTTTGCGCCGCGACGACCTCGACGACGACAGCGCGCATCTGGGGTGAACGCTCAGCGGGGTCCGTACATGATCAGCGCCACCCCCGCCAGAGCGACCAGCGCGCCCGCGACGTCCCACCGGTCGGGCCGGAAGCCGTCGGCGGCCATGCCCCACAGCAGCGAACCGACGATGAACACGCCGCCGTAGGCCGCCAGCACCCTGCCGAAGTGCGCGTCAGGCTGAAACGCGGCGACGAAACCGTATGCGCCCAGCGCGATCACACCGGCGCCCATCCACAGCCATCCGCGGTGTTCGCGGATGCCCTGCCACACCAGCCAGGCTCCCCCGATCTCGAGGACTGCGGCCAGGACGAACAGCAGGACGGATTTGACGACCACCCGTCCAGCCTGCCATCAGTGGTGCGCGCTGGTGGCGGACGTGTGGCACGCGTCCGGCGGCGTGCCGACCACGTCCAGGGCCGGGTTGCGGTCGAAGAACCCGAAGGGCTTGAGCCAGAACGACACCACATCGGCGGGCATCACCGGCCAGTCCTCGGGCCGGGTGATGTGGTGGATGCCGAAGACATACCACAGCACCACGTCGGTGTTCTCGATCGGGCGGTCGGCCGCGGTCCACTGCGTGAGCCCGGTGTCGCGCACCGATTGATTGACGAATTCGCCTGCAGGCCAACGCTCATCGGGCTTGTTCGGAGTCACCCACAGGGTGTGGGCGATCACGCCGGCACGCTGCAACACCGGCGAGCCGGGGTCGAACATGGGCGGGATGGCGCCGGTGGGCACAAGCTTGTAGGCCGGATGGGCCCCGATACCCGTCTTTACGTTGGGGTTGACCACCTTCCAGGCGCGCTGAGTCGCGAAGTTGACGTCCTGGCGGGCTTCGGCCTCGCTGCGCAGCGCGATGTTGCGTGTCACCAGCGACAGACCGTGCGGGTTGTCCGGTCCCATCGGCTCGGCGTAGGACTCCGACATCACCACCGTGTTGTCGGGGCCGTCGATGTCCATGTCGAGGCGGGCAACCAGAAAGTGTTGGTGGAACGGGGCGTACGTGCGTTCGTCGACGATCGTGCCGTTCGGATTGGGCGCCCCGGGCGGCAACGGCGTGGTCACCATGATGCCCGTGGCACGGACCTCGCATTCGATGTTGCCGTCCTGATACAGCCGCCAGTACACCAGGTACTCGTAGTTGGCGACAGTCACATGGAAGGACAACGTCAGCCGCCGCATCCGGCGCACCTCGGCGCCGATGTCGTGGTCGACGTGCTTCCACAGCACGGCGTTGTCCTCCTCGTGCATGCAGATCGCATTGGTGATGGTGTAGGGCTCACCAGCGCTGTCGTGCAGAACGGCGTCGAGATAACGGATTTCGCCGAGGCAGTCGCAGCCCAGTTCCAGTGACGTGGTCATGAAGCCCAGGCCCCACTCGCCGATGTCGAACGCGGTGCGGCGGTAGTGGTCCGGCGAGGGATCCCGGTAGGGCACCACCATCTCGGCGAACGACATCCGGTGCGCGATCGACCTGTCGCGGTCGCCGTCCCGGTAGCGCACGGTGTGCAGCGTCATTCCCTCGCGATGGTTGAAGCCCACCCGCAGCGACCAGTTCTGCCATGTCACGAGGTTGCCGTCGACCTGAAACGACGGTCCCTCCGGCTGGGTGATGTGCAGCGGCTTGAGCGGCTCGCGGCGCCCGCGGCCGAGCACCCGCTCGGGGATGTGGCGCGGCACGTACTCACCCATCACCTCCGGGGGCGTCGCGTCCCCGTCGGCGGCGAACGGTCCGACGTCCTCGACGCGCAGCAGTTCCATCGCGTTCAGGTCGATGACGCAGTGCAGTCCGCTCAGCAGCCGCGCATACGGGTTGGCGCCGGGCGCGGCTTTGACCCAGCTGTCCGACCACCCGATCCGCCGGTCGCGGAACTCCGGCGGCGCGACCGCGTCACCGTAGGTCCAGGTGTCGAAGAACACCAGGTCGACGTCGGTAACGCCGCGGCCGCGCAACGCGGCGAGCACGTCGGGATGCGAGCGCAGCAGCCGGTCGCATTCCGTGAACTCGTCGACGGTGAAGTTGGCCTGCACGCCGGGGATGTGCTCGAACGACTCCACGCGATCGTCGGTCAGCGACACCACGCTCTTGTAGGTGGCGTTGGCGCTGCGGTCGAAGCACACCACCGTGGCGCGGCGCGCCGGCCGCGGGCCGCCCGCCTCGAAGGCCGCCACCTCGGCCTTCGACGGTTCGAGTGACTCGATCGATGCGAAGCGCCACCCGCGCTGCTCGCCCGAACCGGCCGGCTGCACGCCGTGCTCTCGGCGCAGGATCGCCGCGACGGCGCGGAACTCCTCTTCACCGAGCGGATCAAGCGGATGGGTACGGGCCTCGGACACGCGCTAACGCAACCACATCCCGCGCCGCCGAGCAGGGGATTACCCCAACTCGGTGACCGTCATCGGGAGGCGAGGGAGAACGTCTCCCACGCCTGGCGCCGCTCGGCGTGCGGGTCGTACTCGACCCGGCGGCGCCGGTCGAGCACCATCACCGGCCGCTCGTCGTGGTCGTAGCGCGGCCAGTCCTCGCCGGGCACGCCGTGGGTGGCGAACGCCAGCCACCGCGCCTGGATGTCGTCGCTGACCTTGCCGGCGGTGCGGGCGTCGACGCCGGCAGCGAGCAGCCTGCCGAACCGCGAGCGGTAGACGTCGAACACCGCGAGCAGCTCCATCGCGTGCGTCGCGCCCAGACCACTCAGGTGCAGTGCCCGGGTCGCGTAGTCGTAGCGGTACACGTGGGTGGGCGCATGCCGGCTGTGCGCCTGCGCGATCTGCCACATCGCCGACCCGAAGATGAAATCGCCGCCGAGCCGCACGCACGCCGCGGAATTCGGATAGCCCGGATACGCGGCCAGGATGCGCTCCCGCTCGCCCGGCTCGGCCTGCGAGAACAGCCGCTCGATGGCGGTCTCGGTGGTGGGCAGCAGTTTGAGGAAGCGGGTGAACAGCCGGCCCTCGTCGGCGTTGGTGCCCACGATCAGCGGCACACGGTGCGCACGGCCGGTGCGCATGGCCTCGACCGGGTCCAGCGGCAGGTACTCGGTGCCGTAGGTGGGTCCGATGGCGAAGGCGCCCAGCATGTCCCGCTGACCTTCGAGGATCAGATGCTCGAGAGCGTTCACCAGATCGGCGGGGCGGGTGCGCAGCAGCACCTCGGCCGCGTCGCGTCCCTCGGCCCCGAGTCGGCGGGCGAACCGCTGCGCGTACTGCTCGGCGATGTCGGCGCCACGCGTCATCCCGCTGCTGGGGCTCTGCGCGATCGCGCGGGCGAACAGACCGTCGGCGTCCGGGGTGGCCAGCAGGGTCCCCACGGCGTGCGCGCCCGCACTCTCGCCGAAGATCGTCACGTTGTCCGGGTCGCCGCCGAACGCGTCGGCGTTGTCGCGCACCCAGCGCAGCGCCATCACCAGGTCACGCAGGAAGAGGTTGTCGTCGATCGGGGTGTCGGGGGTCGACAGCGACGACAGCTCCAGACACCCCAGCGGCCCGAGCCGGTAGTTCACCGAGACGTAGACGCATCCCTTGCGGGCCAGTGACGCGCCGTCGTAGATCGGGGTGGCCGAACTGCCCAGCATGTAGCCGCCGCCGTGGATGAACACCATCACCGGCAGCCGTTCGGCCTGCGGCCGGGCCGGCGCGACGACGTTGAGCGTCAGACAGTCCTCGCTCATCGGCTGGTACTTGCCGGGCCGCAGGATCGTGTACATCCGCTGCTGCGGCGCGCAGTACCCGAACCCGTGGCAGTGCCGCACCCCGGACCAGGGCCGCACCGGTTGCGGCGCCCGGTAGCGCAGCGCGCCGACCGGCGGCTTGGCGTACGGGATGGACCGCCAGCGGTGGACACCGTCACGGGTGAAGCCCTCGACGACGCCGGATGCGGTCTTCACCCGCACGGTGTGCTCATGCATCCTCCCGACGGTAGCGAACCCGCGCCCGCCCCGCCTCGCGGACCGGCCCCGTGTCGGGCGGCTAGCCTGGGCGGGTGCGCGTTGCCGGCCTGATCGCAGTGGCGACCCTGGTGGCAGGCTGCTCGCAGTCGGTGGGCGGGCAGGCCGAGTCGTCGTCCCCCGCTCCGGTGCCGCCCGAGGCCACCACCAGCACCGCAGCGGCACCCTCGAGCCCGCCGAGCGCGGCGGCACCGGGCAGCGATGCGTCGATCGACGACGTCATCCGATTCATCGAGGGCGGCGCCGCCGCCGATCCCGGCACTTTCCACGTCGCGTTTCGCGACGGGGTGACCACCCGCCTCGGTGAGGACATCGCGTTCACCGCGCCGTCGGGCGCGCCGCTGGGCACCACGCAGTGCCTCACCGTCGCCGGCGGCCTCACCTGTCTGCTCGACCTCACCTCCCCGCCGCCACGCCCCACCGACGCCGAAGGGGTGTGGAAGGCGGGCTGGGTCGAATTCCCCGGCACCGAGCTGCGGGTCGGCGCGCTGCGCGGGGATCCCGGCCCGTTCGTCAACGGATCGGGCACCGAACTGCCTGCGGGCCAATCGCTGTCCTTCGGCGACGACCGGTGCCGCAGCGATGACGCGGGCCTGTACTGCGTGAACTACGCACACCGGGCGGCGGTGCTGATCAGCGCGGACGGTGTGGTGCCGTTCGGCTGCCTGCAACCGTCGCAACCGCCCGCCGGTGTGGGTGCCGCGTTCCGCTGCTGAGTGGCGCTAGGAGTCCTTCGGACGCGCCTTCTCGCGGGCCCGGTTCGGATAGGCCTGCGTCATTCCGAACGCGCCGACGATCACCACCACGGGGATCACGGCTTTGGTCCAGTGCACCGTCGACGGCGAGATGGCCGCGACATAGCCCAGCACGGCGATGAGGGCGAACACCAGCGCCCACATCAGCGTCAGCACCTGGTTGGTGCGCCGGAACGCGAACTCCTCCCACTCCTGGCGCGGCGCAGACGCCGGCGCGTACTGCGCGGTGAACGGTTCGAACGCCAAAGAGCCCAGTGCCATCGCGGCCAGCACCCCGCTCGACAGCGTGGTGGCGTAGTTGTCCATCCAGTCGCGGTCCTCGGCCCCCACGATCAGCCCCGCGATCGTCACGCCGGTGAAGAACACCACGGTCACGATGTCGAGCAGCCGCGCCCCGGCGAAACCGGCCGAGACGCCGAGGATCAACGTGGCGATGACCGCGCAGATCGCCCCGAACATCCAGGTGCTCGGGCCGTCGGCCACCACCCAGTAGACGATCCAGGGCACGAACCCGACGAACGGACTGCGCTCGAACCATTCGTCCACGCCAGAAGAGATACCAGACGCTCACCGGATCCGGGGGTCAGGCGACCCCTTTGCGCTTGAGGATCGGCAGCACGCCCTCGGCGAACCAGTACGCCTCCTCCAGGTGCGGATAGCCCGACAGGATGAACTCGTCGAAGCCCAGCGAGTGGTACTCGAGGATCAGGTTGGCCACCTCCTCGTGGGAGCCCACCAGCGCCGTGCCCGCACCGCCACGCACCAGGCCGACGCCCGCCCACAGGTTCGGATAGATCTCGAGCTGGTCGATCCGGCCGCCGTGCAGCGCGGTCATCCGGCGCTGTCCCTCGGATTCGGATTTCGCGTGCAGCGCCGTGGCCTTCGCGATCTGATCGGGGCTCAGCTGGGCGAGCAGTTCGTCGGCCACCGCCCACGCCGCCTCGGAGGTGTCGCGGCTGATGGTGTGCAGCCGGATGCCGAAACGCACGCGGCGGCCCCGCTGCTCGGCCAGCTCACGCACCTGCGCGATCTTGGCCGCCGCGGCCTGCGGCGGCTCACCCCAGGTGAGGTAGACGTCGACGTACTCGGCGGCGATGGGCAGCGCCGCCGGCGACGAGCCGCCGAAGTAGATCTGCGGCAACGGATCCGGCGGTGCGGACACCCGCGCGTCGGCCACCTCGTAGTAGGAGCCCTTGTAGTCCAGCGACTCCTGCCGCCAGATCGAGTTCACGATGTGCAGGAATTCCCCGGTGCGCGCGTAACGCTGGTCGTGGTCGAGCCAGTCCCCGAAGCGGCGCTGCTCCAGATCGTCTCCGCCGCTGACGATGTTGAGCAGCACCCGGCCCTCGGAGTAGCGCTGCAACGTGGCCGTCTGCTGGGCGGCCAGCGTCGGCGGCACCAGGCCGGGGCGGAACGCGACGAGGAACTTCAGGCGCTCGGTCTCGGCGAGCAGTGCCGACGCGGTGAGCCAGGCGTCTTCGCACCAGGTGCCGGTCGGGGTCAGCACACCTTCGTAGCCGAGCCGGTCGGCGGCCCGCGCCACCTCGGCGAGGTAACGCCGGCTCGGTGGCCGGTAGCCGGCCGGCACGATGTGGTGTGCCGAGGCGTGCGAGGCCCCGACGATGGAGCGGCTGTCGCCGTTGGTGGGCAGGAACCAGAAGAATTTCGCTGAAGACATGAATTCCTAATTCGTCGCGATCAAGAGCGGCCGCAGCGCGTCGTTGTACCTGCGATCCACCCACTTGTTGAAATCAGGTGCAGGAGAGGCGATCTGACCGGACTCGGCGAACAGGTCGGCGATCTTCTGCTCCGAGGCCACCACCTGGTCGTCGAGTTCGGTCGGCAACCGCAGGCTGCGCGACTGGGACACCCGGGCCACCTCGGGGCTCAGCCCGACGGCCTGGGCGTAACTGGTGGCCCACTGGTCGGGATGCTCCTGGGCCCACCGCGCCGCCTTCTCGAAACGGACCAGCAGGTCTGCCAGCGCGGTGTTGCGCTTCGGGTCGGCCAGCGCCTGATCCGACGCCACGCCGAACCAGTAGCCGTTGGTGACGTCGCGGGCCTGCCCGATGGAGCGCACCGGGAGCTGTGCAGCGGTCTGGGCGGTGTACGGATCCCAGATCGCCCACGCGTCGGCCTGACGCTGCGTGAACGCCGACAGGGCGTCGGCCGGCTGCAGGAAGATCAGCGTGACGTCGTCGGGGGTCAGCCCGGCGTTCTCCAGCTGGGCGAGGATGTGCCCGTGCGCGGAGCTCCCCTTGCCCACCGCGATGCGTTTGCCCCGCAGGTCCGCGATCGAGGTGATCGGTGAATCCTGGTGCACCAGAACCTGATCGCCGTTGCCGCCACCGTCATAAGCGGCGACCACCTTGACCTTGGCACCCGAGGCGGCCCCGAAGATCGGTGGCGTGTTGCCGGTGATCGCGAAGTCGATCTTGCCCGCCGTCGCCGCCTCGATCTGCGGCGGCCCGGAGGTGAAGGTCGAGAACGCGATCTGATACGGCAGGCCGTCAAGCGCGCCCGCGGCGCGCAGCAGGGATTCGGTGCCTCCCTTCTGATCGCCGACCTGCAGCGTCAGGCCGGCCAGATCGGACAGCGGGACCGTCTCGGGCGCCTGCTGGGCACCCGAGACATCCTGTCGTGACACGCATCCGGCGAGCAGCAGGCTCACCACGGCGAGCACGGCAACAACCCTATTCATGTTGGTCCCCTCGTCGACGATGGTCAGGACTGCACGCCGAGTGTGTCGAGCAGCTCGGCGCGGTAGCGGTCGGTGTGTCCCTCGCCGGGCGGGAGCCGGGGGTCGGGGATCTCGAGGGTGTGCACGATCTGCCCGTCGTCGAGCACGAGCACCCGGTCGGCGAGCGCGACGGCCTCGTCGACGTCGTGGGTCACCAGCAGCACACCGAAGCCGTGTTCGCGCCAGAGGTCGAGCAGCAGCGCCCGCATCGAGAGCCGGGTCAGCGCGTCCAGCGCACCGAACGGTTCGTCGAGGAGCAGCAGTTCGGGTTCGGCCGCCAGCGCGCGGGCGAGCGAAACCCGTTGCGCCTGACCACCGGACAGCGTCGCCGGCCACGCGTCGGCACGATCGGCAAGGCCGACGTCGGCAAGGGCCTTCTCGGCCCGGGACAGTGCTTCTGCCTTCCCCAGCCGGGTGCGGGTCAACCCGTAGGCGACGTTGGTGCGCACGTCGCGCCACGGGAACAGCCGGGGTTCCTGAAAGGCGACCGCCGGCGCGCCGGCGACGACGCGCTCCCCGGTGTGGTCGGTCGACAGCCCGGCGAGCACCCGCAGCACGGTCGACTTGCCCGACCCGCTGCGCCCGATCAGCGCGACGATCTCGCCGCGCCCGATGCGCACCGAGAGATCGGTCAGCACATGATGGGCGCCGTACCACTTGTCGACCCTGCGCAGTTCGCCGGCGCTGTCGGCGCGGGGACCGGTCACGGAGGTGGACGCGTCGGAGGTGAGGGTCATGCGCGATACCTCGATGCCCGCTTCTCGAGCCCGCGGACCACGGCGTCGGTGCCGATGCCCAGCAGCGCGTAGATGATCAGACCGAAGATGATGATGTCAATCCGCAGGAAGTCGCGGGCGTTCATGATGAGGAATCCGATTCCCTTGTCCGCGTTGATCTGTTCGGCCACGATCAGGGTGAGCCAGGCGATCGCCAGGGACTGCCGCAGACCGACGAGCACCTGCGGAGCCGCACTGGGCACGATGATCGTGCGCAGCTTCTGCCAGAACGAGAAGCCGAGCACCTGCGCGGTCTCGAACAGTTTGGGGTCGACCTGGCGGATCGCCGAGATGGTGTTGAGGTAGAGCGGGAAGCTGACCCCGAGCGCGACGAGCAGCACCTTGGGCAGTTCTCCGATGCCGAACCACACGATGAACAGCGGGATCAGGCCGAGGTGCGGCAGCGCGCGCACCATCTGCATGGGCGGATCGATGGTGACCTCAAACCACTTCGACAGGCCGACCGCGACACCGAGCGCGATGCCGACCACGCCGCCGAGCACCAGACCCTCGACGACCCGGACACCCGACACCGCAAGGGCATCCGCGAGCTGGCCGGTTCTGATCAGCTCGACCCCGGCCTCGGCGATCAGCGAGGGTGCGGGCAACACGTCCTGCGGGATGAGGCCCACCGCGCTGCCGATCTGCCACAGCGCCAGCAGCACGAACGGGGAGGCCAGCCGGATGAGCATCCACCTGCGCTGAGCCCGTGGGCGCGGGGCGGCGGGTGCCAGCGGCACGGCCAGATCGGCGGGACTGGTCACGGTGAGGCGACGCTACGCGCGGCCCCTGCAGCGTTGAAGCGTTTGATTCTGCGTGAGAAAAAGCAGGAGGAGCTCAGCGCCAGCCGTCGGCGGCGCGCGCGGCCCGCATCACCGCGTCACACAGCTCGCGCAGCTCGCCGGGTCCGGCGCCCTCCTCGATCGCGATGGCCATGTCCTCGGCCGCGCACCGGACCTGGTAGACGCGGTCGGACAGCTCGGAGGCCTCCTCGGCGCTGAGCACCACGGCGTCCTCGGCGACCGCGGTGCCCTTGACCAACGCGCGCTGCTCGTAGGCACGCTGGCGGCACGACTGCCGGCAGTACTGGCGCCGCCGGCCCAGCCCCGCATCGGCGACTTCCCGGCCGCACCAGCGGCAGGTCTGGGGACGGTTCCGGGTGCCGCCGCGGGAGGTCATCTGGCCAGGAGAGGCTGTCACGGCCCGACTCTAAACCGGCCGATCCTCCGATCCCGGTATCATCAGGGGCCGAGTCGGGAACTCTGCGTGGCACACCTGCGTTGTTACACCCGGACCACATGCGCTTACAGAGGAGTTGACGATGGCTGATCGTGTCTTGAGGGGCAGCCGCCTCGGAGCCGTGAGCTACGAGACCGACCGCAATCACGACTTGGCGCCGCGGCAGGTCGCCCGCTACCGCACCGACAACGGCGAGGAGTTCGACGTCCCGTTCGCCGACGACGCCGAGATCCCCGGCACCTGGCTGTGCCGCAACGGCATGGAGGGCACCCTGATCGAGGGTGACGTTCCCGAGCCCAAGAAGGTCAAGCCCCCGCGCACCCACTGGGACATGCTGCTGGAGCGGCGTTCGGTCGAGGAGCTCGAGGAACTGCTCAAGGAGCGTCTCGAGATCATCAAGACCCGCCGCCGCGGGTAGTCAGCGGGCGGTGCCGCGGGCCCGGTCCAGCCGGGCGCGCAACCCCCACTGCGCGACCTTGAGGATCGCCTCTCGGATCGTCGAGCCGTCCATCTTCGACACGCCGTGCTCGCGCTCGGTGAACGTGATGGGCACCTCGATGACGGTGAACCCGGCGTTGATCGAGCGCCAGGTGAGATCGACCTGGAATCCGTAACCCTTGGAATCGACCGCCGCGAGGTCGATCTTCTCGAGCACCTCGCGCCGGTAGGCGCGGTAGCCCGCGGTGATGTCGTGGATGTCGACGCCCAGCAGGATCCTCGAGTATCCGTTGGCGGTCCGGGACAGCACGAGGCGCCGCCGCGGCCAGTTGCGCACCTCACCGCCGTCGACGTAGCGCGAGCCGATCACCAGGTCCGCGCCGGCGTCGATGGCGTCGAGCAGCCGGTGCAGCTGTTCGGGGGCGTGGCTGCCGTCGGCGTCCATCTCCACCAGCACCGTGTACTGGCGGCTCAGGCCCCACGCGAATCCGGCCAGGTAGGCCGCACCGAGACCGTCCTTGGAGCTGCGGTGCATGACGTGCACCCGGTCGGGATCGGCCAGAGCGAGCTCATCGGCCAGCCGACCGGTGCCGTCCGGGCTGCCGTCGTCGACGATCAGCACGTGCACCGCCGGCGCCGCGTCGTTCACCCGGCCGACGATCTTGAGGAGGTTGTCGCGCTCGTTGTACGTCGGGATGATCACCAGTGTCCGTGCGCTGGGCTTTTCCACGGCTTCTCGGCCACCGGGGACGCTCATGGGGCTCCTTTGCCGTTGTCGGTCGTCGATCGCCGACCCCTGTTTCTTGCTCGCACGAAGAGACCATTGTGCAGCATGGCCGAAGCGATCCCCGCAAGACCGATGCCGATCAGCAGCGCCTCGACGTAGGGACCGAACCGCGTCGCGGGGGTCAGTGCGGTCCGCAGCCGGATCTGTTGATCGAGGTAGGCCGGTTCGAAGAACGCGGTCCGCGCCAGCTCGCGGCCGTCCGGGGAGATCACCGCGCTGATGCCGACGGTGCCCGCGACGACGACATAGCGGTCGTGTTCGACGGCGCGGAGCCGGGCGAAGTCCAGCTGCTGCTCGCTCATCGCCTCGTCGAAGGTCGCGTTGTTGCTCGGCACCGCCAGCACCTGGGCACCGCTGCGCACCGCTTCACGGGCCGCCCGGTCGAAGATCACCTCCCAGCACGTCGTCACACCGATGGGCACTCCGGCCGCCCGCACGACGCCGTCGCCCTGGCCGGGCACGAAGTAGCCGGCCCGCTCGGCGTAGGGCGAGAGCTTGCTGAAGAAGCTGCGCCACGGCAGGTACTCGCCGAACGGCTGGATGATCTGCTTGTCGTGCCGATCGGCCGGGCCGGTGTCGGGGTTCCAGACGATCACCGAGTTGTTCGACACGGGGTTGTCGCGGCTGTAGCCGGGGGCCGCCAGCACGCCGCCCACCAGGATCGGCGCGCGGATCGCCGCCGCGGCCGTGGAGATCTCCTGGCCGGCGTCGGCGTTGGCCAGCGGATCGATGTCCGACGAGTTCTCCGGCCAGATCACGAACATCGGTTGGGGGGCGCGACCGGCCCGCACGTCGTCGGCCAGCCGCAGTGTCTCGCGGACGTGGTTGTCCAGCACCGCGCGGCGCTGGGCGTTGAACTCCAGCCCCAGGCGGGGGACGTTGCCCTGCACGGCCGCGACCGTGACGGGCGGTTCGTCGCCGGCGCCGGCGCCGGACTTCCGCACGTGCGGCCACGCCAGCGCGGCGGTCAGCAGGACCAGGCTGATGCACAGCCCGGGCAGGACGACCGCCGGAGGCGCCGCGGCGCGGGCCGCGGCGTCGCGGCGCCACCAGCGGATCACCTCGAATGTCAGCGCCGCCATACTGAACCCGAACAGGACGGTCGCGAACGACACCAATGGGGCGCCGCCGAAGTAGGCCAGCGGCAGGGCGGGGCCGCGCGTCTGCGAATAACCGACGACGCCCCACGGGAAGCCGCCGAACGGCACCGTCGATTTCAGCCACTCCTGCGCCGACCACAGCCCGGCGAACCACAGCGGCCAGCCCGGCGCGCGGCGGACGACGACCGCGGCGAGCCCGAACAGCGCCGGGAACAGCGCCTCGACCAGGCTGAGCGCGAGCCACGGCACCGCGCCGACCAGGCCGCTGATCCAGGGCAGCAGCGGCACGTAGAACGCCACACCGAACAGCAGCCCGTACCCGAACCCGCCGGCCGCGGTCGTCGACGGCCTGGTGAGCAGCCAGCCCAGCGCGGCGAACGCCAGGATCGCGGCGAACCACCACCCGAAGGGCGGGAAGCTCGCGCACAGCGCCAACCCGGCGACGATGGCGACGCTGAGCTGGGGCAACCGGTCGACGACGGCCTGGCCGAACCGGCGCAGCCGCGACGGGCCTTCCGCGACGGCGTCGTCCGCCTCGCGGGCCTGCTGGGCCTCAGCCATGGAGGACCGCGCCCCGGTGCACGGTCTGGCGGCACCTCGGCAGCGGGCCGTCCAGCCGCGGCAGCAGCGGCACCCGGGACCGCGGATCGGTCGACCAGCGCTGCACCGCGTCGGCGGGCGCGCTGACGTCGAACGCGTCGGCCTCCCAGATCGCGTAGGACGCCGGGGCTCCGGGCACGAGCGTTCCTGTGACCCCGTCCCGGACCCCGCCGGCACGCCAGGCGCCGCGGGTGGCGGCCGCGAACGCGGCGCGCGCCGAGACGGCGCTGCCGGAGGTGTGATGCGTGGTTGCCGCGCGCACGGCGGCCCAGGGATCCATGTCGGTCACCGGCGCATCGGAACCGAAGGCGAGTGGCACGCCTTGGGATGCTAACAGCGCGAAATCGTTCATCCTGGCCGCTCTCGACGCACCGAGACGCTGCGCGTACATGCCGTCCGCACCGCCCCAGACGGCGTCGAAGGCGGGTTGCATGCTCGCGATCACGCCCCAGCCGCCGAGCTTGGCCGCCTGCTCGGCGGTGACCATCTCGAGGTGCTCGAGGCGGTGTCCGCAGCGCGCAACCGCGACGCTGCCGACGCGCTCGACGACCGCGTCCAGTGCGGTCACCACCGCGGACGCCGCCGCGTCGCCGATGACGTGGAAACCCGCCGTCACCCCCGCCTCGGTGCAGGCCGCCAGGTGGGCGGTGATCATGTCGACGTCGAGGTAGGTGTTGCCGGTCGGCGCCGCGCAGTCGGAGGGGACGTCGGCGTAGGGCTCGTGCAGCCACGCCGTGCGCGAACCGAGCGCGCCGTCGACGAACAGGTCCCCCGCCAGCCCGCGGGCACCGGTCTCGGCGATCAGCTCGCGGGCCTGCTCGGCGGTGCTGACCTGCTGCCCCCAGTAGCCGACGACCTCGACGCCGTGCTGCAGGTCGCGAAGCTCGCGCCAGTCCTCCAGGCCGCCGATGTCGGGTCCGGCGCACTCGTGCACCGCGACGATGCCGCGCGCCGCGGCGGTGTCCAGGGCGGCGCGGCGGGCCCCGGTCCGCTGCGCAGCGGTGAGGTGATCGCGGGCGATCCGGCGGACCCGGTGATGGTCGTCGGCGGTCAGCGGTGCGTCGCTGCGCACACCGGCGGCGTGCTGCAGCGCGGTCGATGCGAGCGCCGAGTGCACGTCGATCCGGGCCAGGTAGGCCATCCGCCCCGCACCGACCGCCGCGTCGACGTCGGCGGTGCTCGGCGGCTCGGCGTCCGGCCAGCCCGATTCGTCCCATCCGTGCCCCCACAGCACCCCGTCGGGGTGGGCGCGGGAGTACGCCGCCAGCAGATCGAGGCAGTGCCGGCGCGACGTGGCGTGGCGCAAATCGAGGCCGGTCAGGGTCAGGCCGGTGGCGGTGACGTGGACGTGGCTGTCGACGAACGCGGGTGCGACGAAGCAGCCGTCGAGGTCGGTGACCTCGGCGTCGGGGAACTGCGCACGGCCGACGTCGTCGCTGCCCAGCCACGCCACCACCCCGTCGCGCACCGCGATCGCGGTGGCATCGGGCATGGCGGGGCTGTGGATGCGGCCGCCCAGCAGAAGACGAGTGGCGCTCACTCCGGCAGGCGGCGCGGCTCGGCGTTCGGCCGCTCGGCCGCGGCATCCACCACGTCGATGACCTCACCGTCGATGTACTCGGTGCGCCCCGGACGGGTGGCGTAGCGGCCGGCGGCGCCGCCCATGGTGCTGACCCCGATGATCAGCGGGGCGCGGCGCGCGGCCATCGCCGTGACGACAGGACGCGCGACGGCGCGGGTCGGGGGCAGCAGCAGCAGCGCGCCGAGGACAGAGGTGGCCAGGCCGGGGATCACGACGAGCACCGTACCGAGCGCGACGAGCGCACTGTCGGTCACGGCGCCGGCGGCGTCGGTGGCGGTCAGCCCGCCGCGCAGACGCCGGATGTGGCGACGCACCTGTGAGCCCGCCAGCGCGAGCCCGACCAGGAACGTGGCCGCGAACAGCAGCATGGTCCAGCCGAAGCCGATCGTGGAGGCCAGTGCCACCACAACCGCCAGCTCGACCACCACATAGAGCGCGAACAGCCTCATCGCCATGCTGTGCCAACGATCGGGGCGGCCACCGGGTTCCTAGCCGTCGGCGGGCGGGGCGGTCACCTCGATCGCGGCGTGCACCTTGTCAATGCCGCCGCGCAGGATCGCCTGCGGGATGAAATACCAGGCGTGGTTCCAGTAGCGCCGGATGATCATGTCGAACACCCGCCGCGTCTCGGATTTCGGCAGCATCCGGGCCACCGCCTCGACGGGTTCGCCCTTGACCTTGCCGAGCACGCCGCACTTCTGGATCGTGACCCGCGGGGTGTTGTTGATCCGCTTGGTCTTCCACGACCCGTCGTCGGTGATGATGAGCAGCTTGTCGCCGTCGCGGACGCCCCACACCGGGGTGGGCTTGGGCTTGCCGTCCTTGGTGAACGTCGTCAGCAGCAGGTACTTCTCGCGGTAGACGTCGGTGAAGGTGGAAGGCATGCTCAGCCGGCCGCCGACAGCTCGATCGTGACGTTCTTGTCCATGCCGCCGCGCAGCTTGGAGAAGAAATTGAACGCCTTGCCGAGCAGGCCGTACCGCTTGCCGAGCGCGTCGTAGGTCGCGCCGTTGACCGACTTGTCCAGGATGCGGGCGGTCGCCTCGACCGCCTCGCCTTTCGGCTTGCCGCCGCGGTCACACGGGGCGATCGTCACCCGCGATGTGTTGCGGATCCGCTTGACCTTCCACGACTTCTCCTGGGTGATGGCGATCAACCGGTCCCCTACCGGCGCCGCCCAGATCGCGGTCGGCTTCGGCCGGCCGTCCTTGGTGAACGTGGTGAGAAGGATGTACTCGGACTTGGCGACCTCGGCGAACGTCACGGGCATGGCAACAATGTAACCGCGCCGGATCCGCGCCGCGTCAGGCGGCGTGAGGGTGGGTGAGGAGGACGCTCAGTCTGGCCTCGATCGTGCTGTGTTGTCGTGTGGGTCCGGGTAGTGGTGGGGCGGTGGAGTGGTAGGTCGCGCCGGTGGGCGTTCGGTATTCGGCGGTGTGCCGACCGTCGTGGTCGGTGGTGGTGACCTGCCAGCCGGGGGCTTCTTTGGCGTAGTTGCAGGTTTCGCAGTACCCTGCCCCGTTGAGTGCGCTGGTTTTTCCGCCCTTGTGGTGGGGTTGGCGGATCGGGGCGTTGCAGTACGGGGTGCGGCAGGTCTGGTCGCGCAGCCCGATGAACGCCGCCAACCCCTTCGGAAATAGCCGTGCCTTCGACTCCATCGCCACGAGTTGCCCGCTGGCGGGGTGTCGGTAGAGCCGCCGCAGTGTGGCTTTGGCGTCCTCATCGGTGACGGCGTCGCTCACGAGGTCGCGTACCACCATCGCGGGGACGGGGCCGTAGCCCTGCACCCAGCCCGGGCTGTCGTCCTCCCCGAACAAGGTGGTGTCGGCCAGCACGAGATTCAGCGCGACCGGGGATGGTGTGTCGGCCGGGCGGGCAGTCACGCGTTCGTAGAGGGTGTCGGTCATGACCTGCCCCCGCGACCGCCCATCACCGGTGGTGTCGGCCTCCCGTTTGAGGGCGGCGTACACCCCGATGCCCTGGGACAGCGGCATCAGCGCAGTCAGATACACCATCCCGTTCGGGGCGCACCGGGTCCACACCCCCGCACTCTGCGCAGCGCGGTTCTTCCGCTCGACCACCGCGGCGGCATCCAGGCGGGCCGCGATCGCCGCGGACGCGGCTTCGATGCGCTTGTTGCCCAACCCGGCCAGCGCCTGCTGATCGGCGCACAGTTCGGCATCCAACACCCGGCGGTCTTCCACGGTGAGGCAGGCCGAGGCTTTGACGATCAGGGTGGCCCGNAGCACCCCCGCCTCCAACGCGGCCAGGGTGTGCGGCATCTCGTGCACCAGCGCATTCGCGAAACCCAGATGCTGGTTACCGCACACCGGGGCGTCCAGGCGGGCCAGCGCGATCTCCGTCGCCAACCCCCGCCCCCGCTTCCGCGCCGGCACCCCGGCGGCGTCCTCGGCCGCGCGGCGCTGCGCCGCCCACAACGCCGTCGCCCGCGCCTGCGCCGCCGCCGCGGCAGCCTTCAAGCGTTCACAGCGGGCCACCACCTCGCGCAGCTCGGCCTCGGAGGCCGTCGCATCAATATCGAACAAGTGTTCGAACATGACCCGACCTTACACCGGCCCACCGACAAAGCTCAGCCTTCGAGGTCGCCCTCGGTCTCGAGCAGTACCTGCCGCAGTCCGTCGAGCGTCGCCTGCTCCGGCGCCGCCCACATCCCGCGTCCCGCTGCCTCGAGCAGTCGCTCCGCCATACCGTGCAGCGCCCACGGATTGGACTCCGACATGAACTTGCGGTTCTCGTCATCGAGCACGTAGCTCGCCGAGAGCTGCTCGTACATCCAGTCGGCCATCACCCCGGCGGTGGCGTCGTAGCCGAAGAGGTAGTCGACCGTCGCGGCCATCTCGAAGGCGCCCTTGTAGCCGTGCCGGCGCATCGCGGTCATCCACCGCGGGTTGACCACGCGGGCACGGAACACCCTCGTGGTCTCCTCCGACAGCGTGCTGGTGCGCACCGCGTCAGGGCGGGTGTTGTCGCCGATGTAGGCCGCCGGCGCCGTCCCGGTGAGCGCACGCACGGTGGCCACCATGCCGCCGTGGTACTGGAAATAGTCGTCCGAGTCGGCGATGTCGTGTTCGCGGGTGTCCGTGTTCTTGGCGGCCACCGCGATCCGCCGGTAGGCCCGGTTCATGTCGTCGGTGGCCGGCGCGCCGTCCAGACCGCGGCCGTAGGCGAACCCGCCCCACGCCGTGTACACCGCGGCGAGATCGGCGTCGTCGCGCCAGTTGCGGCTGTCGATCAGCTGCAGCAGGCCCGCACCGTAGGTCCCCGGCTTGGAGCCGAAAATCCTTGTCGTCGAACGCCTCTGATCGCCGTGCTCGGCCAGGTCCACCTGGGCGTGCGCGCGCACAAGATTGTCCTCGGCGGGCTCGTCCAGACCGGCGACCAGCTGCACCGCGTCGTCGAGCATTGCGACCACATGCGGGAACGCGTCGCGGAAGAAGCCCGAGATCCGCACGGTGACGTCGATCCGGGGCCGGCCGAGTTCGGCCAGCGGGATCGGTTCGAGATCGACGACGCGCCGCGACGCGTCGTCCCAGATCGGCCGCACCCCGAGGAGCGCCAGCACCTCGGCGATGTCGTCCCCGGCGGTGCGCATCGCCGAGGTGCCCCACACCGACAGGCCCACCGACTCCGGCCAGCGCCCGTGATCGGCCCGGTACCGCTCGAGCAGCGAATCCGCCATGGCGACACCGGTTTCCCACGCCAGTCGCGACGGCACCGCCTTGGGGTCCACCGAATAGAAGTTCCGTCCGGTGGGCAACACGTTCACCAACCCGCGCAGCGGGGACCCCGACGGCCCGGACGGGATGAAATGGCCGTCGAGCGCCCGCAGCACCTGGTCGATCTCTCCGGAGGTCTGCCTCAGTCGCGGCACCACTTCGATCGCCGCGAAGCGCAGGATCGCCGCGACGTCGTCGTTGTCGGTCAGCGAGTCGACCACGCCCGCGTCCCAGCCGCTGTCCTGCAGTGCCGCAACGAGTTCGCGTGCCCGCGCCTCCGCCTCGTCGACGGCCGACCTTTCGTCGTGGCCGTCCTCGGCGAGACCGAGCGCCTGGCGCAGTCCGGGCACGGTCTGTTCACCGCCGAAGAGCTGGCGCGCCCGCAGGATCGCCAGCACCAGGTCGAGTTCGCTGTCCCCCGTGGGCCGTTGGCCGAGGATGTGCAGGCCGTCGCGGATCTGGACGTCCTTGATCTCGCACAGCCAGCCGTCGACGTGCAACAGCATGTCGTCGAACGAATCCTCGTCGGGCCGATCCTCCAGACCGAGGTCGTGGTCCATCTTGGCCGCCCGCATCAGCGTCCAGATCTGCTGGCGGATCGCCGGCAGCTTGCCCGGGTCCAGCGCCGAGATGTTGGCGTGCTCGTCGAGAAGCTGTTCCAGACGGGCGATGTCGCCGTAGGTCTCGGCGCGGGCCATCGGCGGGATCAGGTGGTCGATCAACGTCGCGTGGGCGCGGCGCTTGGCCTGGGTGCCCTCCCCCGGGTCGTTGACCAGGAACGGATAGACGAGCGGCAGATCACCCAGCGCGGCGTCGGTGCCGCAGGACGACGACATGCCCAGCGTCTTGCCGGGCAGCCACTCCAGGTTGCCGTGCTTCCCGAGGTGCACGAGGACGTCGGCCCGGAAACTGTTGCCGAAAGCGCCGTCCAGCCATCGGTACGCCGCGAGATAGTGGTGGCTGGGCGGCAGGTCGGGGTCGTGGTAGATGGCGACCGGGTTCTCGCCGAACCCTCGGGGCGGTTGCACCACGATCACCACGTTCCCGGATCGCATGGCGGCGATCACGATCTCGCCCTCCGGATCGCGGCTGCGGTCGACGAACAACTCGCCCGGCGGCGGCCCCCAGTGCTCGACCACCGCGTCGGCGAGGTCGGCGGGCAGGGTGGCGAACCACGCGCGATAGTCCTTGGCGGACACCCGGATCGGGTTGCCGGCCAGTTGTGTCTCGGTCAGCCAGTCCGGATCCTGGCCGCCGCGTTCGATGAGCGCGTGGATCAGCGCGTCCCCGTCGCGGGCGTCGAGGCCCGGGACGTCGCCGACGTCGTAGCCGGCGTCGCGCATGGCCTCCAGCAGCGCGATCGCGCTGGCCGGGGTGTCGAGCCCCACCGCGTTCCCGATGCGGGCGTGCTTGGTCGGATACGCGGAGAACACCAGGCCGACCCGCTTGTCGGCGGGTGCGACGGAACGCAACCGCGCATGCCGCACGGCCAGCCCGGCCACCCGGTCGCACCGCTCGGGATCGGCGACATAGGTGATCAGGCCTTCGTCGTCGATCTCCTTGAACGAGAACGGGACCGTGATGATCCTACCGTCGAACTCCGGCACCGCGACCTGGGTCGCGACGTCGAGCGGCGACATCCCGTCGTCGTTCGCGTCCCACTGGCTGCGCGATGACGTCAGGCACAACCCCTGCAGAATCGGAACATCAAGGGCGGCAAGGTGAGCCACGTTCCAGGCATCGTCGGTACCGCCTGCGCCCACCGCCGCCGGTGTCGCGCCGCCGGCGGCCAGCACCGTGGTGACCATCGCATCGGCGGTGCCGAGCAGTTCGATCAGCGCGGCCTCGGGCGTGCGCAGCGATGCGCAGAACACCGGAAGTGCCGCGCCCCCGGCCTCTTCGATGGCGTCGCACAGCGCCTCGACATAGGCGGTGTTGCCCGCCAGGTGCTGGGCCCGGTAGTACAGCACCGCGACGACAGGCCCGTCGGTGCGGCCGGCAGGGCGTTCGAGGACTCCCCACGCCGGTGCGCTCTTCGGTTCGGCGAAACCGAATCCGGTCATCAGCAGCGTGTCCGACAGGAACGCGTGCAGGTTCGCGAGGTTCTCCACGCCGCCCTGGGCGAGGTAGACGTGGGTCTGCAACGCGACGCCGCCGGGTGTCGTCGACCGGTTCATCAGATCGGCGTCGGGCGCCTGTTCCCCGCTCACCACCACGGCGGGCACTCCGCTGGCGACCACCGCGTCGATGCCGTCCTCCCAGGCGCGGTAGCCGCCGAGGATGCGGACCACGACGACGTCGGCGCCGGCCAGCAGCTCCTCGAGCTCACCGGCCACGAGCCGCGACGGGTTGGCCCACCGATACCCCGCCCCGCTGGCACGCGCGGTGATCAGGTCGGTGTCGGAGGTGGACAGCAGCAGAACGGTCGTCACCCCCCATTCGTACCGGACTACGGTGATGTGCATGACCTCGGGCGTCGCCGTCGGCACCCCGGACCCCTCGCTGCG
Organism: Mycolicibacterium chubuense; assembly: GCF_001044255.1. GTDB lineage: Bacteria > Actinomycetota > Actinomycetes > Mycobacteriales > Mycobacteriaceae > Mycobacterium > Mycobacterium chubuense. Next base: position 24,015 of record NZ_JYNX01000008.1, on the reverse strand, counting down.
CAGCGTGGTGCTGCGCTACGAAGGATTCACCTCACGGGACGCCGGGCCGGTCGTCTTCCGCGAAACGGCGTGCACGTTCGTACCGGTGATCATCGACCTCGATGCGGGATGGACGGTCGCGCACCGGGATCACGTCGGCCCTCCGCTGCGGCTGCGGTCGTTCGTCGCAGGCCTCACCGACGCCCCGGTTCTCGTCGGACACGCCGGCTCCGCGCGCTGCCTGCAGATCGACCTGACCCCCCTGGGCGCCCGACGCATCCTGGGGCTTCCCCTGTCGGAGCTGGCCAACCAGACAGTGCCGATCGAGGCCGTGCTCGGCCGCACCGGCAGGACGCTGGTGCAACGCATCGGCGAGGCGCCGTGCTGGCGGGACCGCTTCGCTCTGGTCGACCAGCTGCTGCTGCGCCGCCTCGGCGACGCTCCCGACGTCGACCGGGGCGTGGCCTGGTCCCTGGCGCGCATCACGGCAAGCGGGGGCCGCACATCCATCGGTCCGCTCGCCGCCGAACTGGGCTGGAGCCACCGCAGGCTGATCAGCCGGTACCGCGACGCGGTCGGCCTGCCGCCCAAGACGGTCGCGCGGATCGTGCGCTTCGAGCGGGCCCTGGAGCGCCTGCGGTGCGGCGCGGAGCTGTCGGTGGTCGCGGTGGCCTGCGGGTACTTCGACCAGGCCCACCTCTGCCGTGAGGTCCGCGACCTCGCCGGCGTCACCCCCGCGGAGCTCCGCGAAGGGATCAATTCCGTCCAAGACCCGGTCGGCTGAGGTTCCTACCGTCGAGGCCATGACAACACCGCAGACTGTGGCCGGCGTCGTGCCGGTCGTGCCGTTCACCGAGCCGCGCAAAGCCCTCGAGTGGCTGGCGAGCGCGTTCGGCGCCGTCCCGACGCTGGTGGTCCCGCCCGACCCCGATCAACCGCTGCGCCACGCCGAAGTGCGGATCGGCACCGGCGTGGTGATGATCGACGACGCCGAGCGCGGCGGCGTCTTCGGCCTACCGGGCCCCGTGCTCGTGTACGTCGTCGTCGACACCGCGGCCGACGTCGACGCCCTCCACGACCGGGCAGCCGACGCGGGCGCCGAGATCGTGCAGCCGGTCAGCGATCAGGACTACGGCTCCCACGAGTTCGCCGCGCGCGATCCGCACGGCAACATCTGGAGCTTCGGTACCTACCGGCCGTCCCTGGGCTGACGCTGATCAGCCGTGCCAGCGGCCGTACCAGGTCTGCCGGTAGGGCGGGCCCGCGAGGACCGCGAGCCCGACGACGACTGCTGCGAAACCGATGAGTGCGAACATCGTTGTTCCTTTCCCGTGACCCCGTTGACGACGGGATTCACTAGGCGGACGGTACCGCCGGTACCGGGTTCACAGCAGCGAAGGTGCGGCACGGAACGAACCCTGTCCGAATGTGACAACGGTCACACTCAGCCGGCGGTGACGAAGCCCCGGGACACCATCCAGTCGCGGGCGACGACGCTCGGATCCCGGCCCTCGACGTCGACCTGCTTGTTGAGCTCGATGATCACCTCGTTGGTCAGCGCCGCGGTCACCGGCGCGGTGACCTCCGCGATCTCGGGGTGCGCGTCGAAGAACTCGCGCTTCATCGTGACCGACGGGTTGTAGTGCGCGAAGAACTGCTTGTCGTCGGTCAGCACCGTGAGGTCGAGGGCGGCGATCCGGCCGTCGGTGGTGAACACCTCGCCGAAGTCGCACTGGGTGCCGTCGGCGGTGGCCTGGTAGATGATGCCGACCTGCAGGATCGGGGTGTCGGCCCGGGCGGGATCGAACCCGTAGGCCGCGGCCATCCCGGGGAAGCCGTCCTGCCGGGCGCGGAACTCGGTGTCGACGCACGTGCGGGCCGACGCCGGATCCCGCATGACCAGTGCGGCGTAGTCCGACAGGGTGCGCACCCCGGTCCGCTCGACGGTGCGCTTGCTGGCGGCCAGCGCGTACGTGTCGTCCATCGGTCCGGGCTCGAGCCAGACCATGCCGTTGCGCGCGAGGTCCTCGTCGCGCACCGCCTCGTACTGCTTGCGGGTGTCGGGGATCGGCGTCTCGTGACCGAGATAGTTGATCCACGCGTTCCCGGTGAACTCGTAGGCCACGTCGACCTGCCCGGACAGCTGGGCGCCGCGGGTACTGCGGGATCCGACGATGCCGGTGAGGTCTCGCACGTCGGCGCCCGCGGCGGCCAGCGTGTACTCAAGGATGTAGCCCAGGATGACCTGCTCGGTGTACTCCTTGGAGCCGACGGTGATCTTCACGCCCTCCAACCCCGGGGTGGGCTTGATCGATCCGGGGCCGACCTGCAGCGGCACCGCGCTTCCCGACCCCAGCCCGCACCCGGCCACGACGAGCATCACCGCCGAGAGCAACGCCGTCGCCCACCGCATCAGCGCAGCCCCTTCGGCCCGACGTAGAACTCGGCGAGCCCGCCGAGCCAGTCCACCAGCAGCGCCAGGCACACCGCGAGCACGCTGCCCAGCACCAGGGTGACGTTGTCCTGCAACTTGTATCCGGTGTCGATCAGGATGCCCAGACCGCCGGCGTTGACCAGGAAGGACAGCGTCGCCGTGCCCACGGCCAGCACCAGCGAGGTACGCAGCCCGGCGAGGATGAACGGCACCGCCAGTGGCAGTTCGACACGCGCCAGCAGCGCGGCGCGCGACATGCCCTGTCCCAGGCCGGCGTCGAGCAACGCGCGGTCCACCTGGCTGATGCCGAGGATTGTGCTCGACAGCACCGGCAGCAGGGAGTACAGCGCGATCGGCAGCACCCCGATCCAGAACCCGGTCCGCCCGGTGAACAGGAACAGCAGCACCAGCAGGCCGATCGCGGGTGCGGCCTGCCCGACGTTGGCGATACCGATGAACAACGGCCGCAGCGCTTTCGCGCCCGGGCGGGTGACCACGACCCCGAGCGGTACGCCGATCAGCACCACGATCGCCGTCACCGCCACGGTGATGAGCAGGTGCTGCCAGATCAGTGTCGCCACGTTGCCCGGGTTGATGTTCTCCCGCTGGGTGGCGGTCAGGTCGCGGTCGAACGCCCAGAAGACCACGGCGGCACCGACGATCAGCACCAGCACCGGCTGGATGAACAACCGCAGCCGCTCGGCCGGAGTGGTTGCCGGGGCGCCCGACGTCGCGGTGGCGCCGGCGTCGGTGACGGTGCTCACGACGGCCCGTCCCCGGAACCGTCGGCCTCGGCCTCGGTGCGCAACCGGGTGATGGTGTCGATGAGCGTGTCGAGGGTGACCACCCCCTCGTAGCGACCAGCGGCGCCGGTCACGACTGCCGAGGCGTGCTGTTCGGCCAGGATCGCCTCCAGGGCGTCCTCGAGGGTGGACTGGGTGCTGACGACATCGAGGCGCTCGACGGCGTCGGCGAGGGAGGCGGCGTGGCGCAGCCGGTTCTCGCGCACCCAGCTGACCGGCCGCTCGCGGTCGTCGAGCACCACCGCCCAGTCGCAGTCGCTGCCGGCGATCGTGGCGCGCACCTGCTCCACGCTGTCGTCGCGATGTACCGACGGACGCGATTCCAGCGCAACGTCTTTCACCCGCAGCAGGCCGAGCTGACGCAGCGACGCGCCGGAGCCGACGAAGCCGGCGACGGTGTCGTCGGCGGGGCTGGCGAGGATGTTCTGCGGGGTGTCGTACTGCAGCACCTTCGACTGCTGACCGAGCACGGCGATGCGGTCGCCGAGCTTGACCGCCTCACCGAAGTCGTGGGTGACGAACACGATGGTCTTGCGCAATTCGCCTTGCAGTCGCAGCAATTCGTCCTGCAGCGTGCTGCGGGTGATCGGGTCGACGGCGCCGAACGGTTCGTCCATCAACAGCACCGGCGGGTCGGCGGCCAGCGCCCGCGCCACTCCGACGCGCTGCTGCTGGCCGCCGGAGAGCTGGCGGGGGTAGCGGTCGGCGTATTGCGCCGGCTCGAGCCCGACCAGGTCGAGGAGTTCGTCGACGCGGTCGTCGATCCGCGGGCGTTTCCAGTTCAGCAGCCCCGGCACCAGGCCCACGTTCTGCCGGATCGTCATGTGCGGGAACAGCCCCGCCTGCTGGATCGCGTAGCCGATCGAGCGCCGCAGCTCCGTCGGCTTGATCGACAGCGCGTCCTTGTCGCCGATCAGGATGCGGCCGGAGGTGGGCTCGCTGAGCCGGTTGATCATCCGCATCGTCGTGGTCTTCCCGCACCCAGACGGGCCGACGAACACCACGATCTCGCCGGCGGGGATGTCGAGGGACACGTCGTCGACAGCGGGCTGCTGGGCGCCCGGATAGACCTTCGACACGTGGTCGAGCTCGATGCGGACCCCGGTCGGGTCGGCCTGGGAGTCGATCTGGGTTGTCACCGAATGCCTTTCGATGTCGTGAGCCGTCCGATCAGCACGAGCACGGCGTCGAGGATCAGCGCCAGGATCACGATGAGCAGCGTGCCGGTCAGCGCCATCGGAAGGGCGGTGGGGCTGCCGACCCGGGCCAGGCCGGCGAAGATCAGGTTGCCCAGTCCCGGGCCCTTGACGTAGGCCGCGATCGCGAGCACACCCATCGACATCTGGGTGGACAGCCGCATCGCCGACAGGATCGCCGGCCACACCAGCCGCAGCTCCACCCGGGTCAACGTGGTCAGACGGCTCATGCCGATGCCGCGGGCGGCGTCGGTCAGCGCGGGGTCGACGCCGTTGAGCCCGACGATCGTGTTCCGGATGATCGGCAGCAGCGAGTAGAGCACCAGCGCGGCCACGCTCGGGATCACCCCGAGGCCGAACAGCGGGATGAGCAGACCCAGCAGAGCGAACGCCGGGACGGTCAGGATCACACTCGACGTCGCGGTCGCCAGGTTCGCCGCAATGGAGTTCCGGTAGGTCAGCACCCCGATCGCGACGCCGACCACCGTGGCGATCAGGACACTCTGCACCACTGCGCTGACGTGCTGATACGAGTCGAAAACCAGCTGAGGGTAGTGGGTGCTGACGTAACTCCACAACGAGTTGCTCGAGGTCACCGCTGCAGCCCCACAGGTCCCTCGACTTTCCCCGCCTTTGCTGGCGATCACCACTTCTGGTGTCGAGCGTTACCCGATCTCGACTGTGGCGAAACGGCGCCGGTTCGGTTCTCGGTGAATCTAAGGGTGGTCGGCGCAAGCCTTCGGGGCGACTGTTGAGGCAAACGTCTGCGTGTGTGGGAAAGGTGGGGCGATGTCAGCGCTTCGCGTCGTCAAGCTCGGCGCGGTGATCGGTGCGCGCATCGAGGGGGTCGATCTCGCCGGGGGCGTGGACACCGCGACGGCCGCCGAGATCAACGCCGCGCTGCTCGAGCACAAGGTGATCTTCTTCCGCGGCCAGCACGGTCTCGACGACGACGGCCAGTTGGCGTTCGCCCGCGCCCTCGGCACACCGACGACCGCGCACCCGACGGTGACCTCCCGCGGGACCAAGGTGCTGCCGATCGACTCGCGCTACGACAAGGCCAACAGCTGGCACACCGACGTCACGTTCGTCGACCGCATCCCGAAGGCCTCGCTGCTGCGCGCCGTCACGCTGCCGCCCTACGGCGGAACGACGACCTGGGCGTCGACGGAGGCCGCCTACGATCGGCTGCCGGAGCCGCTGCGCGCGCTCGCCGAGAACCTCTGGGCGGTGCACACCAACACCTACGACTACGCCCGGGACATCGACGGCCGGCGAGAGGCCTTGGCCGACACCGAACGCCAGTACCGGGAGGAGTTCGTGTCCGACTACTACGAGACCGAACACCCCGTCGTGCGGATCCACCCCGAGACCGGTCGGCGCGTCCTGCTGCTCGGCAACTTCGTCAAGGGTTTCGTGGGACTCGGACGCACCGAATCGGCGGCGCTGTTCGATCTGTTCCAGGCGCGGATCACCAAGCTGGAGCACACCATTCGGTGGAACTGGGAGCTCGGCGACGTCGCGGTCTGGGACAACAGGGCCACCCAGCACTACGCCGTCGCCGACTACGACAACCAGTTCCGCCGGCTCACCCGGGTGACGCTGGCCGGCGACGTCCCCGTCGACGTCCACGGCGAGCGCAGCCGGGTGATCACCGGGGACGCCTCGGGCTACTCCGACATCGTCGTGCCGGTGCGGCTGGCCAGCTGAGCGGATCAGAGCCGCTCCATCATCCGGGCCATCATGGCCTGTTCGATGAAGTCCGGTCGCCGGGTGCGCTGCCGCCGCGCCCGCCGGCGCTGCGGCACGGCGGGGTCGGTCGATGCGGTGTGCGCCGGTGCGTCGAGTCCCATGGTCAGTTCGGTCATGTCGTCCACTCCTGCAATCCCGCGGGCCCGCGGTCCGGGCCCGTCGTCATCGAAAAGTAGGTTCGGTACCCATCACGATCACGGGTAGCGGCGTACTCGAATCGCGGCGCGGCGGGCCGTTTCCCACCTGCGTGCCGCGCTTCGGCTACCTGCCACCGCGTACCGTGGACGGGTGACCAGGGCCCGCGACACCGACGCCTGCCCCGGTGCGGTGCAGACCCACCGGGCTGCCGACGGCGACCTTGCGCGGGTCCGCCTGCCCGGCGGCATGCTGACCGCGGCGGCGATGGAGGCGATGGCCACGGCCGCACTCGACCTCGCCGCTCCGGCACTCGAGCTGACGTCGCGAGGCAACGTGCAAATCCGGGGTGTGCGCGACGCCGCCGCGCTCGCCGACCGGCTCACCGACGCCGGCCTGCTGCCGTCGACGACGCACGAGAAGATCCGCAACATCGTCGCCTCTCCCCTGGCCGGCCGCCGCGGCGGTGTGCGCGATGTCCGGGAGACGGTGCTCGCCCTCGACGCGGCGCTGCAACGGGATGCGGACGTAGCCGCGTTGCCCGGCCGGTTCCTGTTCGGCATCGACGACGGCAGCGGCGACATCTCCGGTCTGGGCGCCGACGCCGGGGTGCACGTCCTCGACGACGAGACCGTCGCGCTGCTGCTCGCCGGAACCGACACCGGGGTGCGAATCGCCGTCACCGACGTGGTCGACACCCTGCTGTCGATCGCCCGTCGTTTCGTCGAGATCCGCGGAAAAGCCTGGCGGATAAGAGAACTGAATGATCCGGCGGCGTTGCTGGAATCGCTGGTGGCGACGGCGCCAGCCGGCCGGACGTGGCCGGTGCAGACCCGGCCCCCGGTGGGCTGGATCGAGCAGCACGACGGCCGGATCACGCTGGGCGCCGCCGTGCCCCTCGGCGTGCTCGACGCCGGGGTGGCTCGCTACCTGGCCGCGGTGGAGGCGCCGCTGGTCATCACCCCGTGGCGGTCGGTGCTGATCTGCGATCTCGACGACGGTGTCGCCGACGCGGCGCTGCGGGTGCTCGCCCCGCTCGGCCTGATCTTCGACGAGGCGTCGCCGTGGCTATCGGTGTCGGCCTGCACGGGCCGGCCCGGCTGCGCGCACGCGCTCGCCGACGTGCGCGCCGACGCCGCGGCGGCCCGCCACGACGCCACCGCCGCGGTGCACCGGCACTTCGTCGGCTGCGACCGCGCGTGCGGCAGCCCGCCTGACGGAGAGGTGCTGGTGGCGACGGGAGACGGCTACCGGGCGCGGCGGGCCCACCCGTAGGGTGATCGGGTGCTCGACTACATCCGCGATGCCGGGGAGATCTACCGGCAGTCGTTCGCGACGATCCGTGCCGAGGCCGACCTGTCCCGCTTCCCCGACGACGTCGCGCGCGTCGTCGTCCGGTTGATCCACACCTGCGGTCAGACCGATGTCACCGAGCACGTGGCGTTCACCCCCGATGTCGTCGACCGCGCCTACGCCGCGCTGGCCGCCGGTGCCCCGATCCTGTGCGACTCGTCGATGGTCGCCGCCGGTATCACCCGGTCACGGCTGCCCGCCGACAACGAGGTCATCTCCCTGGTCGCCGATGACCGGGCGCCCGCCCTAGCCGCGCGGCAGGCCACCACCCGGTCCGCGGCGGCCGTCGACCTGTGGGCCGACCGGCTGCCCGGCGCGGTGCTGGCCATCGGCAACGCCCCCACCGCGCTGTTCCGGTTGCTCGAGATCGTCGACGGCGGCGTCGCCCCGCCCGCCGCGGTGCTCGGCGGTCCGGTCGGCTTCGTCGGCTCGGCGCAGTCCAAGGACGAGCTGATCGAGCGTCCGCGCGGCATGTCCTATCTGGTGGTCACCGGCCGCCGCGGCGGCAGCGCGATGGCCGCCGCCGCCGTCAACGCGATCGGGACCGTGGCCGAATGAGCGAGCGCCGGGGAACGCTGTGGGGTGTCGGGCTGGGACCCGGCGATCCGGAACTGGTCACCGTCAAGGCGGCCCGGGTCATCGGGGCGGCCGACGTGGTCGCGTACCACAGTGCGCGGCACGGCCGCAGCATCGCCCGCGGCATCGCCGAGCCGTATCTGCGGGACGGCCAGATCGAGGAGCACCTCGTCTACCCGGTCACCACCGAGACCTCCGAGCATCCCGGCGGCTACGCCGGCGCGATGGAGGACTTCTACCGCGAGTCCGCGGAGCGCATCGCCGCGCACCTCGACGCCGGCCGCGACGTCGCGCTGCTGGCCGAGGGCGACCCGCTGTTCTACAGCTCCTACATGCACATGCACACCCGCCTCACCCGGCGCTTCGACGCGGTGATCGTGCCCGGGGTGACCTCGGTCAGCGCCGCCTCGGCGGCGATCGCCACTCCGCTCGTGCAGGGTGACGAGGTGCTGACGATCCTGCCGGGCACGCTGCCGGCCGACGAGCTGAGACGCCGGCTGGCCGACACCGACGCCGCGGTCATCATCAAACTGGGACGGTCCTATCCCGCAGTGCGCGAGGCACTTTCGACCGCGGGCCGGCTGGAGGACGCGTTCTACGTGGAGCGCGCCAGCACCGCGCGCCAGCGGGTTCTGCCCGCCGGCGAGGTCGACGACGCCTCCGTCCCCTATTTCTCGCTGGCGATGCTGACCGGCCGCCCACGGGTGCGGGCGGGTACCGGATTGGTGACCGTGGTCGGGCTGGGCCCCGGCGACATCGACTGGATGACCCCGCAGAGCCGCCGCGAGCTGGCCGCGGCCACCGACCTGATCGGCTACGGCCCCTACCTGGACCGCGTGGGCGTCCGCGAAGGCCAGCGCAGACATCCCAGCGACAACACCGACGAACCGGCCCGCGCCCGGCTGGCGTGCTCGCTGGCCCAGCAGGGCCACACCGTGGCGGTGGTCTCCTCCGGCGATCCGGGCGTGTTCGCGATGGCCACCGCGGTGCTCGAAGAGGCCAAGGAGTGGCCAGGTGTGGACGTGCGGGTGATCCCGGCGATGACGGCCGCACAGGCGGTGGCCAGCCGGGTGGGCGCCCCGCTGGGCCACGACTACGCGGTGATCTCGCTGTCGGACCGGCTCAAGCCGTGGGACGTGATCGCGACCCGCCTCGCCGCCGCGGCGCAGGCCGACATGGTGCTGGCCATCTACAACCCCGCCTCCAAGACGCGCACCTGGCAGGTCGGCGCGATGCGGGACCTGCTGCTCGAGCACCGCGACGCCGGGACGCCGGTGGTGATCGGCCGGGACGTCGCGGGACCCCACGAGTCGGTGAAGGTGGTGCGGCTGGCCGACCTCGACCCCGCCGACGTCGACATGCGGTGCCTGCTGATCGTGGGATCGTCGCAGACGCAGTGGTATTCGGGCGACGAGAGCTCCGATCGGGTGTTCACGCCCCGGCATTATCCGCAGACCACGGGCTCTGCGCACACGCGCCGACCGACCGATGAGGTGACCTCGTGAGCATTCCCCGCTGCCCTGCCGATCTGACTCCGGCCTGGCTCGGTTCGGTGCTCGGTGTCGAGGTCACCGACGTCGATGTGACCGCCATCGGCACCGGCCAGACCGGCGCCACCTATCGGGTGGCCGCGACGTATGCCGACGCCGCGGGGCTGCCCGCCACGTTCGCGGTCAAACTGCCCGCCCAGGACGACACCGTGCGCGAGCGGGTCGCACTCGGCTACCTGTCGGAGGTCGAGTTCTACTCGACGGTGACCGACGCCGTCGCGATCCCGGTGCCGGGTTGCTTTCACAGCGAGATCTCCTCCGATGGAAGTGATTTCGTGCTGGTCCTGGCCGACATGGCCCCCGCTGAGCAGGGCGACCAGATCGCCGGCTGCACCCCGGCCGAGGCGGCGCTGGCCGTCGAGGCGCTGGCGGGCCTGCACGGTCCCAGCTGGTGCGAGCGGCGCTGGTGCGACCTGGCGTCGATCATCATGCCCAAGCCGGGCGACGAGGCCGCCGCCGGCGGTCTGGGCGAGATCGCGCTGATGGCGGCGAACATCACGTTGGAGAAACTCGGCGGCAAGGTCACCGAGGAGGACCGCGACACGCTGCTGACCTCGATGGGCCTGGTGGCGCCCTGGCTGCTCGCCGAACCGCAGCGATTTTCGCTGATGCACGGCGATTATCGACTGGACAACCTGCTGTTCGACCCCGACCGCACGCGGGTCACGGTGGTCGACTGGCAGACGATCGGGGTGGGCCTGCCGACGCGCGACCTGGCCTACTTCACCGCGACCAGCTTGCTCCCCGAGATCCGGCCCACCGTGGAGCGCGACCTCGTGCAGCGCTACCACGCCGCGCTGCTGCGCCACGGCGTCACCGACTACGACGTCGAAACGTGTTGGCAGGATTACCGTCTCGGTGTTCTGCAGGCACCGTTCCTGACCACGCTCGGCTTCGCGTTCGCCGCGTCCACCGAGCGGGGCGACGAGATGATCCTGACGATGCTCAGCCGCGGGTGTCAGGCGATCCGCGACCTCGACGCGATCGACCTCGTCAGGTCATATGGGGCTTCGTCACCAGCCACTGCGTGACCGGCATCGCCGGTCGCCACCCGGTGAACGAACCCACCGGCTCGCCGCGATAGTGCTGGTAGCGGCGCAGCTCACCGCCAACACGTGAATACCAGTGCAGTACAACGGCTTCGGACTCCGCCGTCACCGCGTTCGCGACCAGCCGGCCGCCGGTGGGCAGGCGGTCCCAGCAGGCCGCGAGCAGATCGGGCCCGGTGACCCCGCCCCCGACGAAGATCGCCGCCGGGGTGGGCACCGACGCGAACGACTCCGGGGCGCCTGCCCGCACGTCGAGCACCACCCCGAACGCGCGCGCGTTGTCGCCGATGCGTGCCCGCCGCTGGGGGTCGCGCTCAAAAGCCACTGCTCGGCAACCATTTCCGGTGCGGCACCACTCGATCGCCACGCTCCCCGACCCGGCGCCGACGTCCCACAGCAGCTCCCCGGGCCGCGGTGCCAGCGCCGCCAGCGTGACCGCCCGCATCGCCTGCTTGGTGAGCTGCCCGTCGTGGGAGAAGGCAGTGTCGGGCAGCACGGCGGCCAGCCGCTCGTCGGGCAGATAGCGCACCGCGACGACGTTGAGGTCGTCGACGTCGCCGGGCGGGCGCGCCGCCCACTCCCGGGCCGTCGACGAACGGCGCAGCTCGCGCGGACCGCCGAGCTGCTCGAGGATCGTCACCTCGGAGTCACCGCGACCGGTCGCGGTGAGCAACCGGGCCAATTCGCCCGGGCTCGTCCGGTCCCGGGACAGCACGACGGCCTGCCCGCCGCGCCGGATCGCGCTGACCGGTTCGGCGGTGACCAGGCTGATCACCTCCGTGTCCTGCACCGACCAGCCGACCCGTGAGCAGGCCAGCGTCACCGACGACACGTGCGGCAGGACCGCGACCCGGTCGGCGCCGTGACGACGGATCAGCGTGCTGCCCACCCCGTGCAGCAGCGGGTCTCCGCTGGCCACCACGTGCACGTCACCGTCGGCGCCGTCGAGCAGGGTGTCGATCGCGGGCAGCATCGGGCTCGGCCACGGCCGCCGGACCGCACCCACCGTGCCGTCGAGCAGGTCCAACTGTCGCGGTGAGCCGTAGACGACTGTCGCCCTGGCCAATTCGGCGCGCGCCGGCGGAGCCAGCCCGGCCATACCGTCGGCCCCGATACCGACCACGACGATCATGCCGGCTCCGTTCTTCGCGCGAGCGCTCATCACCTCGGCAGCCTTCGCCACACCCACCGCGGCGTCACCCGGAACGCCGCAGCCAGCGCGGCCAGCGGCCTGGGCACCCACACCACCTGCCGGCCCGCGCGCAGCGCCGCGACGGTGGCGTCGGCGACCTGGGCCGGCGTGCTCGACAGCGGCGCCGGCGCCATCCCCTCGGTCATCCGCCCGATCACGAACCCGGGCCGCACCAACAGCAGCCGCACCCCGGTGCCGTGCAGCGCGTCGGCGAGCCCGCTGCAGAACGCGTCGAGCCCCGCCTTGGCCGATCCGTACACGTAGTTCGCCCGGCGCGCCCGCACACCGGCCACCGACGAGAACGCCACCAGGGTGCCGTGCCCGGCTTCCCGCATCACGTCGGCGAGCACCGTGAGCAGACTCACCTGCGCGACGTAGTCGGTGTGCGCGATCGCCGCCGCGTGCGCCGCGTCCTTCTCCGCGAGCGCCTGATCGCCCAGGATCCCGAAGGCCAGCACCGCGGTCCCGATCGTGCCGTGCGCGGCCACGATGTCGTCGACCACCCGGCGGTGCGACGCGAGATCGTCGGCGTCGAAGGCGACGCGGTGCACGGCTGTCGCACCGGCCTGGGTCAGGGCGGCGGTCTGCGCGTCGAGATCGTCGGGGCGACGCGCCGCGAGCACGACCGCCGCGCCGGCGGCCAGTCTGCGCGCCACCTCGACGCCGATCTCGCTGCGGCCGCCGAAGACCACGACCGGGCTCACCTCCGCCGTGTCCTTCATGGCTGCGATTATGTCCTGCGCTAGCGTGGGCGTGATGGGCAAGGCAACCACCCGGCTGACCACCGACGCGATCGCGTTCCTGACCGAGCGTCACCTCGCGATGCTGACGACGTTGCGGGCCGACCAGTCGCCGCACGTGGTGGCCGTCGGATTCACCTTCGATCCCGCCACCCACATCGCCCGCGTGATCACCACCGGCGGTTCGCAGAAGGCGGTCAACGCCGACCAGCGCGGTGTCGCGGTGCTCAGCCAGGTCGACGGGGCGCGCTGGCTGTCGCTGGAGGGCAAGTCCTCGGTGTACACCGACATCGACAAGGTCCGTGACGCCGAACTGCGCTACGCGCAGCGCTACCGGACCCCGCGGCCCAACCCCAAGCGCGTGGTGATCGAGGTCCGCGTGGAGCGCGTGCTGGGCTCTTCGGGACTGCTGGACCGCGGCGAGAGCTGACCCGTCAGCCGACCGGCACCACGACGAGGTCGTGCGGTCGGTTGTTCACCGACAGCGCGCCGTCGGCGGTGACGATCACGATGTCCTCGATGCGTGCACCCCACTGGCCCGGGAAGTAGATGCCCGGCTCGACGGAGAACGCCATCCCCTCCTGCAGCGCCAGCGAGTTCCCGGCCACGATGTAGGGCTCCTCGTGCACGGACAACCCGATGCCGTGCCCGGTGCGGTGCACGAACGCCTCGGCCAGCCCCTCGGCGGCCAGCACGTCGCGGGCGGCGGCGTCGACCTGTTCGGCGGTGACGCCCGGCCGGACCGCAGCCACCGCGGCCTGCTGGGCCCGCTGCAGCACCGCGTACCGCCGTGCCACCTCGGGGTCGGGATCCCCGATGCTGTAGGTGCGGGTGGAGTCGGAGTTGTACCCGGGCTCGTAGGGTCCGCCGATGTCGACGACCACGACGTCGCCGGCGGCCAGTTCACGATCCGAGCACTCGTGGTGCGGGTCCGCACCATGCGGACCGGAACCCACGATGATGAAGGCCACCTCCGAATGTCCCTCGGCGACAATGGCTTCGGCGATATCGGCGGCGACGTCGGCCTCGGTGCGGCCGGGCACCAGGAACTCCGGGACGCGGGCGTGCACCCGATCGATCGCCGCCCCGGCCTTGCGCAGCGCGTCGATCTCGGCCGGATCCTTGACCATCCGCAGCGTGCGCAGCACGTCGGTGGCCAGCACCGGCACCACGCCGAGCACCTCGGCGAGCGGCAGCAGGTGCAGCGCCGGCATCGAGTCGGTCACCGCTACCGCGCGCCCCACCCCGCCGAGGGCGTCGGCCACCAGCGCGTACGGGTCCTCACCGTCGACCCAATCCCGCACCGCCACACCGAGTTCAGTGACCGCCGACTCCTTCAGGGCGGCCAGTTCCAGGCGCGGCACGACGATCGTCGGGGCGCCGTCGGCGGGCAGCACCAGCGCGGTCAGCCGCTCGAACGTCTGCGCCCGCGACCCCACCAGGTAGCGCAGGTCGTAGCCCGGGGTGATGACCAGGCCCGCGAGCCCGGCCCCTGCGGCGGCCTGCGCCGCGGCGGTCAGGCGGTGGGCGTACACCTCGGTAGGAAAACGGGCCGGCGGCGAGGACGGGGAAGCCATGCCGCCCAGGCTAGTGTCCGGCGCCGCGGCCGGTGCGCGAAGATACCGGGTGTGACTGCTCCCCTGGTACTCCTCGACGGCGCGAGCATGTGGTTCCGCTCCTACTTCGGTGTCCCGTCGTCGATCACCGCTCCCGACGGCCGCCCGGTCAACGCGCTGCGGGGTTTCCTCGATGCGGTCGCCACCGTGATCACCCGCGAGCAGCCCCACCGGCTGGTGGTGTGCCGCGACGACGACTGGCGGCCGCAGTGGCGTGTCGACCTCGTGCCGTCCTACAAGGCGCACCGGGTGGTGCAGGAGAACCCCGGCGACGAGCCCGACGTCGAGGAGGTGCCGGACGATCTGACGGCACAGGTCGACATGATCATGGAGATCCTCGACGCGTTCGGGATCGCGACCGCCGGCGCGCCCGACCACGAAGCCGACGACGTGCTGGGCACCCTGGCCGACCGCGAGCGCCGCGATCCGGTCGTCGTCGTCAGCGGTGACCGCGACCTGCTGCAGGTCGTGCGCGACGAGCCCACGCCGGTGCGGGTGCTCTACCTGGGCCGCGGCCTGGCCAAAGCCACCACGTTCGGTCCCGTGGAGGTGGCGCAGACCTACGGGGTGCCCGTCGACCGGGCCGGCCCGGCCTACGCGGAACTGGCGCTGCTGCGCGGTGATCCGTCCGACGGCCTTCCCGGCGTCGCGGGGGTCGGCGAGAAGACGGCGTCCAGCCTGCTCACGAAATACGGCTCGCTGGAGGCGATCCTGGCCGCGGCCGACGACGCCGGGTCGACGCTCACCCGGGCCCACCGGACCAAGCTGCGGTCGGCGGCCGACTACATCGCCAAGGCCGCTCCCGTGGTGCGGGTCGCCACCGACGCGGCGGTCACTTTCTCGACGACGGACGACACGCTGCCGCTGGCCGCCGCGCATCCCCGCAAAGTCGTCGAACTGGCCGAGCGCTACGGCGTGTCGTCCTCGATCGGGCGGCTGCAGAAGGCGCTCGACGCGCTCCCCTGACGGCTACTTGGGCCGGCCGACCTCGTAGGTGCCCTTGTCGTCCTGGAACGTGACCGTCACCTGACGCTTGGTGCCGTCGATGCTGACCTCGCAGTTGAAGGTGTCACCCTTCTTCACCGTGGGGCTGACACCGTTGTTGCACTTGACGTTGCTGACGTTCTTGGCGCCGTAGCCGTTGGTCTCGTCGGTGAGGATCTGCTGCACACCGGTCTGCGCGGCGTTGACGTCGAGCTTGGTGGTGACGAAGAAGCCCGGCTTCCAGAAGCCGAGCACCAGCACCACGGCGACGATGATCGCGGCCAGCAGGCCGATGATGCCGCCGACCACGGCCAGCGAGCGCTTGGAGCCCTCCTCCTGGCCGGGTGCCTGGTAGTTCGGGTACTGCCCGTACTGACCGGGCTGGCCCGGTTGCTGGCCGTATGGGGGCTGCTGACCGTAGGCGCCGGGCTGGCCGTACTGCGGCTGCTGACCGTACGCGCCGGGCTGCCCGTACTGCCCCGGCGGCGGATAGGCCGGCTGGTTGTAGTCGGTCTGCTGGCCGTACTGCTCGGTCGACGGGTACTGCTGCGGGGGGTAGGTCGGCGGCTGCGTGGGCTGCTGGTACTGGGGATACTGCTGCGGCGTGTACGCCGGCGGCTGCCAGGACTGCTGGTCCGGCGCCTGCGGCTGCTCGGACCCGGACGGCGGCTGCCAGCCCTGATGCGACGATTCACCCGTCTGCTGCTCCGTGCCAGACTCAGGCTGATGACCCGGCCACGGCTGCTGCGTCGGGTCAGATCCCTGCGGTCCGCTCATTTCTCTCCTCGGTCGTGCACGGCTGTCTGGTGTAGCTGGCCACACACTACCCGGCGTCAACGGCGACGACGCCGCGCCGAACGTCGTTGATCGCGCGTTTCGCAGTTGCCCGCAACGCCGGTGACGGTGCGGCGTTGCGCACCTGATCGGCCAAGTCGAGGACCTGGCGGCACCAGCGGACGAAATCACCGGCGGGCATGGTGACCCCGTTCCCCGGGTCGCTCGCGGCCAGCGCCGAGGCGAGGTCGCCGGTGCGGGCCCAGCGGTGGATCGCGGCGACGAATCCGTCATCGGGTTCGCGGCTGGCGCTGATGCGCTGGCGCTGCTCGTCGGCCCGCAGCTCGCTCCACAGCCGGCGGGTCTGGTTGAGCGCGCGACGGAGCCGCCCGGTGGGGATCTCCGTGCCGTCCCCGGCGCCGTGCCCGTCGCGCCGCGACTCGTAGACCACCGCGGACAGCGCAGCCGCGAGTTCGGCCGGGTCGAGGTCGTCCCACACCCCGGCGCGCAGACACTCGGCGACCAGCAGATCGCTCTCGCTGTAGATACGGGCCAGCAGCCGGCCGTCGTCGCTCACCGCCGGCGCGTCGCCCGTCTGGTCGATGAAGCCCCGCTCGATGAGCAGCACGACGATGCGGTCGAAGGTGTGGGCCAGCGAGTTCGTCGCGGTCGCGATCTTGCGGCGCAGCTGCTCGTTCTCGCGCTCGATCTTGAGGTACCGCTCGGCCACCCGCGACCGGTCCTCCCGGTCGGGCAGCTGGTGCGCCCGGTGCGCCCGCATGCGGTCGCGCAGCGACGCGAGCTCGGGGTCCACGTCGGGTTCGGCCTGCGGCCCGCTGCGCCGCCGCCGCGCGGACGGGACGTCCAGGCCCTCCGCGGCCGACGTCAGCGCCGAGGCCAGGTCGCGGCGGGCACGCGGGTTGCGGTGCTCGACTCGTTTCGGCAAGGTCATCCGCCCCATCGGTGCGACGGCCCCGGAGTAGTCGGCCGCGGAGATCCTGCCCGCCCACCGGGTCTCGGTCAGCACCAGCGGGCGCGGATCGTCGTCGTCGCGGGCCGGCTCGAGGACCACGGCCAGCCCGCCGCGCCGGCCGTGGGTGATCGTGATGATGTCACCGCGGCGCAGCGCCGTCAGCGCATCGTTGGCGGCCTGGCGGCGCTGCAGCCGGGACGAGCGCGACTGCGCCCGCTCCCGCTCGGAGATCTGGGCGCGCAGCCGCGCGTAGTCCAGGATCGGGGCGTCGCGGCCGCCGAGTTCGGCGGCCAGCTCGCCGAGCAGCTTCTCGCCGCGTTCCACGGCGCGCACCAGCCCGACCACCGAGCGGTCGGCCTGGTACTGCGCGAACGAGCGCTCGAGCAGCTGGTGGGCCTGCGCGGGTCCCATCTGGTGGACGAGGTTGATCGTCATGTTGTAGGTCGGGGCGAACGAACTGCGCAGCGGGAAGGTGCGCGTCGAGGCCAGGCCGGCCACCTCGGCGGGGTCGACGTCGGGGTTCCACAGCACGACGGCGTGCCCCTCCACGTCGATGCCACGCCGCCCCGCCCGGCCCGTCAGCTGGGTGTACTCCCCGGGCGTCAGCGGCAGGTGCTGCTCACCGTTGAACTTCACCAGCCGTTCCAGCACCACCGTGCGGGCCGGCATGTTGATGCCCAGCGCCAGCGTCTCGGTGGCGAACACCGCCTTGACCAGACCGGCAGTGAACAGCTCCTCCACGGTGTGACGGAAGGTGGGCAGCATGCCGGCGTGGTGGGCGGCCAGCCCGCGCAGCAGCCCTTCGCGCCACTCGTGGAAGTCGAGCACGATCAGGTCGGCGTCGTCGAGGTCGGCCGTGCGCCGGTCGACGATCTCGGCGATGCGGGTGCGCTCCTCGTCGGTGGTGAGCCGCAGCGACGAGCGCAGGCACTGCTTGACCGCGGCGTCGCACCCGGCCCGGGAGAAGATGAACGTGATCGCCGGCAGCAGATCGCGCTGCTCGAGAACCCCGATGACGTCGGCGCGGCCCGGGGTGCGGTAGATCGTCGGCCGCCCGGCCCGGCCGCGCCCCCGCGGCTGCCAATCGGCGAGCCGGTCAGCCTCCCACCGATGCGAGATGTGGCGCAGCAGTTCCGGGTCGACCAGCAGGTCGCGGCCCGCCCGCGCCGGACCCGACGCGCGGTAGTCGAACAGGTCGAGCAGCCGCTTGCCGACCAGCACGTGCTGCCACAGCGGCACCGGCCGGTGTTCGTCGACGACGACGGTGGTGTCCCCGCGCACGGTCTGGATCCACCCACCGAACTCCTCGGCGTTGCTCACCGTGGCCGACAGGCTGACCAGCCGCACCCCCTCGGGCAGGTGCAGGATCACCTCCTCCCAGACCGCGCCGCGCATCCGATCGGCCAGGAAGTGCACCTCGTCCATGACGACGAAGGAAAGTCCGTGCAGCGCAGGCGAATCCGCATAGAGCATGTTGCGCAGCACCTCGGTGGTCATCACCACCACATCGGCGTCGCCGTTGATGTTCTGATCGCCGGTGAGCAGGCCGATGCGCTCCGCCCCGTAGCGGCGCACCAGGTCGTTGTGCTTCTGGTTGCTCAGCGCCTTGATCGGTGTGGTGTAGAAGCACTTACCCCCGGCCGCCAGCGCGAGATGCACGGCGAACTCGCCGACCACGGTCTTGCCCGCGCCGGTCGGTGCGCACACCAGCACACCGTGCCCCTGGGCGAGGGCGTCACACGCGCGGCGCTGAAACCCGTCCAGCGCGAAGGGAAGTAGCTCGGTGAACGCCGCGACGGACTCGGCGACGGAGTCGGTGTCGAAGGGCATGTCAGGTGGCGTCGTCGTCGATGACGAGCCGCGACGGCGCGGGCACCGCCGACGGCGCCTGGACGGGTTCGGCCGGGCCGATCGGGGCGGCCTCGTCCTCGGGAACCGACTCGAGCTCGCGGCGGGCCTTGCGCCGGTCGTTGACGCGCGCGATCTGGATCGCGACCTCGAGCAGCAGGGTCAGCGCGATCGCCAGCGCGAGCATCGAGAACGGGTCGGAGCCGGGGGTGGCGAAGGCGGCGAAGACGAACAGACCCATGATCAGACCGCGCCGCCAGGCCTTCAGCCGCGCGTAGGTCAGCACACCGACCAGGTTCAGCATGACGATCAGCAGCGGGAACTCGAAGCTGATCCCGAACACCAGTAGCAGATTGATGAGGAAGCCGAAGTACTGATCGCCCGACAGCGCCGTGATCTGCACATCGCTGCCCACGGTCAGCAGGAAACCGAGAGCCTTGGACAACACGATGTAGGCGAGCACGGCGCCGGACACGAACAGCGCTGCCCCCAGCGTGACGAATGCGACCGCGAACCTGCGCTCCCTGCTGTACAGGCCGGGCGTGATGAACGCCCACAGCTGGTGCAGCCACACCGGGCACGCGAGGACGATCCCCGCCATCAGACCGACCTTGAGACGCAGCATGAACTGATCGAACGGCGCGGTGGCCAGCAGTCGGCACTCGCCGTCGGGGGCGATCGTCGCCCGCGCTGACGCCGGAAGTGAGCAGTACGGACCGCGCAGCCAGTCGCCCAGGCTGGGCAGCCCGAACACGCCGTGGCTGTACCAGAAGAATCCGAGGGTCGTGGTGACCAGAACGGCCAGCACCGAGATCAGCAGCCGGGTCCGCAGTTCGGTGAGGTGTTCGACCAGCGACATCGTGCCGTCGGGATTGACCCGGGACCGGCGGCGGCGCGGGTCGAGCTTCTTGAAGAGTCCGGGCATCTGCACGTCGAGGAGGGCCTACCTGTTCACAGGCGCAAGACTACGGCGCGGACGGGGCCCGCGCCGTGTCGAGGGGGCGTTTCAGGCGGGGCGCTTGTCCGACGACGGTTCGGTATGCGTCGTCGCGCCACCGGCGGGCCGGTCGGCGTCGGTCACCCGCTCCGAGGAGATCTGAGTCGGTGTGTCGGACTTCGACTCAGCCTGCATCTCCTTGATCTCGGACTTGAAGATGCGCATCGACTTGCCGAGCGAGCGGGCTGCGTCGGGGAGCTTCTTGGCGCCGAAGAGCAGCACGAACACGGCGATGACGATGATCCAGTGCCAGGGTTGTAGACCACCCAATTTGGTTACCTCCAGACGTCTGCGCCGAGTCTACCCGCCGGGGCGCTCGTCACCGACCCGATAGGCGTCCAGGGCGGCGACGGCCGCCCGCTGCACCCGCTCGGCCAGCGGCTTCGGCTCGAGGACCCGCACCCCCGAGCCGAAGCCGAGCACGAACCGGGCCATCCAGTCGTCCGAGGCATAGGTCATCGCGGCGTCGCACGACCCGTCGGGGTACTCCTGCAGCACCCGCAGCGGGTAGTAGTCGAACATCCACGCCGCCGAGCGGTCCACCCGCAGCGTCGCCGTCGGCAGCGACGGATCGGCGGTGTCCGGGTCGAACAGCGACGTGTCGGGGCCGGCCTGCACCGCGGGCGGCGGCGGTGCCGACGGCTCATCGAGCACCCGGGCGTCGACGATCCGGTCGAAGCGGAACAGCCGGACCGCCTCGGCGGTGCGGCACCACGCCTCCAGGTAGCTGTGGTCGGCGACGAGCACCACCCGGATCGGGTCCACCACCCGGCTGGACAGCATGTCGTGCGAGGCCGAGTAGTACTCGATCGCCAGCGCCCGGTCCCCGCGCACCGCCGTGCGCACCGCGGCGGCGGCCTCGCTCTCCACCGGTGCCGGCTCGTCGACCGCCGCGCCCTCGACCCCGTGGCCCGCGCTGCCCGCCGCGGACTCGATCTTGGCGATCGCGCTGCGGGCCGCCTCCGGGTCGACCATGCCGGGCACGTCGACCAGCGCGCGCAGCGCCACCAGCACGCCGGTGGCCTCGGGCGAGGTCAGCCGCAGCGGGCGGTCGATGCCCGCGGTGAACGTCACCTCGATGGTGTCGCCGGAGAATTCGAAGTCGATCAGATCACCGGGGCCGTAGCCGGGCAGCCCGCACATCCACAGCTGGTTGAGGTCGTCGCGCAGCTGCTTGACGCTCACCCCGAGGTCGGCGGCGGCCTCGTCGTAGGTGATCCGCGGATTCGCCTGGAAATACGGCACCATGTTCAGCAGCCGCACCAGTCGCGTGCTCACGGCGGTCACGCCCGCACCTGCTCGACGCCGGCCTGGGCCGCCAGCCGCGCGATCACGTCCCCGCGCAGCGAGGCCGGCTCCAGCGCGACGGCGTCCGCGCCGTAGCTGGCGACCTCGCGGGCCAGCCGGTCGAACATGCCGATGTCGAGGGTGATCTCCTGCCCGGCGCGGCCGCCGAGCGTCTTGGCACCGACGAGGGTGGCCCGCCGGCGCAGCGCGGTGGCCTTGCCGTCGGCCACCCAGATCCGGGCCTGTCCAGCGCCGGGCCAGTCGCCCACCACCTTCGCGACGATCTCGCGCAGGTTCACCCCGGGCGGCCGGACCACCTCGCCGGGTTCGCCGATCGGGGTCACCTCGGCGCCGATGCGGGACAGCCGGAACGTGCGGACCGCGTCGCGGTCCCGGTCGTGGCCGACCAGGTACCAGCGGCCACGGTCGGTGACCACACCCCACGGCTCGACGGTGCGCATCACGTACGGCTCGCTGCGCGACGGCCGATGCGGGAAGCGCACGGCGCGACCAGAGTCGATGGCCGACAACAGGATTCCGAGCACGTCCTCCGAGCCGCGCAGCCCCGGCAGCGCGGCCGTGGAGGTGATCGCGACGTCGAGGTCGTCGACGGCCTCGATCTCGACGCCGGCGGCCCGTAGTTTCAGCAGTGCGCTCTGGGTCGCGGTGATCAGCTCGGGGGACTCCCACAACTGGGTCGCGACCGCGACGGCGGCGGCCTCGTCGGGGGTCAGCTCCACGGCGGGCAGCGCGTAGGCCTCCCGGTTGATCCGGTAGCCCTCCGTCGGGTCGGTCGAGGACACCCGGCCCGTCTCCAACGGGATCCCGAGGTCGCGCAGCTCGTTCTTGTCGCGCTCGAACATGCGGGAGAACGCCTCGTCGCTGGCCCCGTCGGAATAGCCGTAGACGGTCTCGCGGATCCGGTCGGCGGTGATGAACGTCCGCGTCGACAGCAGCGCGATGACGAGGTTCATCAACCGTTCGACTTTTGAGATCCCCACGCCGTAGAGCTTAAGGCGAATCGGCGGTGGGCTCGGACGGCCGTCCGCGGCGCGCCGCCGCCGAGGCTCACATCCGTCGGACGACGATCATGCGACGAGGCACGAGACGCGTTGAGGAGTCCGACTCACATCGAGGCGATGAGCCGCTTGACCCTCTCGTCGACCGAGCGGAACGGGTCCTTGCACAGCACGGTCCGTTGCGCCTGGTCGTTGAGCTTGAGGTGCACCCAGTCGACGGTGAAGTCCCGGCCCGCCTCCTGGGCGGCGCTGATGAACTCGCCGCGCAGCTTGGCCCGGGTGGTCTGCGGTGGCGTGTTGACCGCCGCCTCGATCTCCTCGTCGGTGGTGATGCGCGCCGCCAGGCCCTTGCGCTGCAGCAGGTCGAACACACCGCGGCCGCGCTTGATGTCGTGGTACGCCAAGTCCAGCTGGCTGATCTTGGCGTCGGACAGGTCCATGTCGTAGCGGTCCTGATACCGCTGGAACAGCTTGCGCTTGATCACCCAGTCGATCTCGGTGTCGACCTTGGCGAAGTCCTGGCTCTCCACCGCGTCGAGTTGCCGGCCCCACAGGTCGACCACCTGCCCGATCTGCGTGTTGGGTTCCCGGGTCTGCAGGTACTCGACCGCGCGGGCGTAGTACTCGCGCTGAATGTCGAGTGCGCTGGCCTGCCGCCCGCCCGCGAGACGCACCGGACGCCGGCCGGTCAGGTCATGGCTGACCTCGCGGATCGCCCGAATCGGGTTGTCCAGCGAGAAGTCGCGGAACGCGACGCCGGCCTCGATCATCTCCAGCACCAGCGAGGCCGAGCCGACCTTGAGCATCGTGGTGGATTCGCACATGTTGGAGTCGCCGACGATGACGTGCAGGCGCCGGTACTTCTCGGCGTCGGCGTGCGGCTCGTCGCGGGTGTTGATGATCGGGCGCGACCGGGTGGTGGCGCTCGAGACGCCCTCCCAGATGTGCTCGGCGCGCTGCGACAGGCAGAACGTCGCGGCCTTCGGCGTCTGCAGCACCTTGCCGGCGCCGCAGATCAGCTGGCGGGTGACCAGGAACGGCAGCAGCACATCGGAGATCCGGGAGAACTCGCCGGCCCGCACGATCAGGTAGTTCTCGTGGCAGCCGTAGGAGTTGCCCGCGGAGTCGGTGTTGTTCTTGAACAGATAGATGTCCCCGCCGATGCCCTCGTCGGCGAGCCGCTGCTCGGCGTCGACGAGCAGGTCTTCGAGCACCCGCTCACCCGCACGGTCGTGGGTGACCAGCTGGGTCAGGTTGTCGCACTCGGCGGTCGCGTACTCGGGGTGGCTGCCCACGTCGAGGTACAGGCGCGCACCGTTGCGGAGGAAGACGTTGCTGCTGCGTCCCCACGACACCACCCGCCGGAAGAGATAGCGGGCGACCTCGTCCGGACTGAGCCGGCGATGGCCGTGGAACGTGCAGGTGACACCGAATTCGGTTTCGATGCCCATGATTCGTCGCTGCACCTCATCGAGACTAGCCGCTGCTCGGCGCGGGCGTGGTTGTCCACGCCCAAAGAAGGCTGTGGATAACCCGGCGGGTGGGCACCCGCGGGGTGCCAGCATGAGCCATGGGGGAATTCACGCGGGTCGACGTCGAACGCCTGCGCGGTGTCGCCGACCGGGTCTGGGCGATCGCGGACGAGATCGGGGCGCTGCCGTGCCCGGCCCTCGACCCCGCCGCGCTGCCGGGATCGCGGGTCGCGGCCGTGTCGGCAGCGACAGTCGTTGCCGAGCTCGAGGACGTCGCCGCCGGGCT
>NZ_JYNX01000007.1 GCF_001044255.1 Mycolicibacterium chubuense | reverse complement strand
CGGTGCAGGTGCCGCAGGTGGCGAACACCGCGCGCGCCGGTGCGCGGATCAACGCCACGGTGCGTCCGCCGCGCGTGCCGGCCCGCGTGCAACGGCTCCGCCACGTCGTCCTGCAGTCGACCACCTACCTGAAGACGCTCGACTGGTACCTGGACACCCTCGGCATGGGATAACACGGCGAGTAACCCGGCCGTGTGGCGGGATCCCGCCCTCACCGGTCTGCGGGCAGTCGCCGCGCTGGCCGTCGTCGGCACCCATGCCGCGTTCGCGACCGGCCTCATCACCCACGGTTACGTCGGCGCACTGACTGCCCGGCTCGACATCGGTGTGGCCCTCTTCTTCGTGCTCTCCGGTCACCTGCTCTTCCGCCCCTGGGTGCGCGCCGCCGTCGACGGAGCCCCGGCCCCGTCCGTCCGGAGATACAGCCGGCGCCGGGTGCGCCGCATCCTGCCCGCCTACGTGATCACCGTCGTCGCGGTGTTCGAGATCTACACCGTGTTCACCCCCGGCCCGAATCCCGGCCAGTCGCTGTACGGCCTGCTGCGGTACCTGACGTTCACGCAGATCTACAGCGAAAACTACCTCGGCACGTTGCTGCATCCGGGCCTGTCGCAGATGTGGAGCATGGCCGTCGAGGTGTCGTTCTACCTCGCGCTTCCCGCGCTGGCCTTCGCGCTGCTGCGCGGGCGGTGGCGGCCGACACGCGTCCTGGTCGGGCTCGCGGCGCTCGCGGCGGTGACACCGGCATGGCTGGTCACGGCCGAGACCACCGACATGCTGCCGAACTCTGCGGGCATGTGGCTGCCCGGCCACCTCGCCTGGTTCGCCGGCGGCATGGCGCTGGCCGTGCTGCAGACACTCCGGGTGCGCTGCCCGGCGGCGATCGCGGTGCCCATGGCGGGTGTGCTGTATCTCGTGGTGTCCACGTCGCTCGGCGGCGCGATCCTCGGCCCGGACCCGTGGTGGGTGCCTGCGGTGAAGGCGACGCTGTACGCGGTGATCGCGACGCTCGTGGTCGCGCCCGCGGCGCTGGGCAGCCGCGACTCCTATACGCGCGTGCTGGCCAGCCGGCCCGTGGTGTGGCTGGGTGAGATCTCCTACGAGATCTTCCTGCTGCATGTGGTGGCGATGGCGCTGACGATGCATCTGGTGCTGCGCTGGCCGCTGTTCACCGGATCGATGCCCGGGCTGATCGCGGTCACCCTGGCGCTGACCGTGCCTGCGGCCTGGCTGCTGCACCGGGTCACGGCGCCTCAGAACAGAGCACGTAGCGAGGGCAGCAGCGCGGCGAGCGCCCTGCCCCGGTGCGAGGCCGCGTCCTTCTCCTCGGGGCTGAGTTCGGCAGCCGTCCGCTCCGAGCCGGCGGGCAGGAACACCGGGTCGTAGCCGAACCCGCCGTCGCCGCGCGGCGCCCGCACGATGGTGCCCGTCCACTCCCCCCGCACGACGACGGCGTCGGCGTCCGTGGGCCCGTGCACCAGGGCGCAGGCGGACACGAATGCCGCGCCGCGCCGTTCGTCGGGGACGTCGCCGAGTTGACCGAGCAGCAGTGCGGTGTTCGCGTCGTCGTCGCCGTGCCGGCCCGACCAGCGTGCGCTGAGTACCCCCGGCATGCCGTTGAGCGCGTCGACCTCCAGCCCGGAATCGTCGGCGACTGCGGGCAGCCCGGTGGCGGTGTACGCGTCGCGGGCCTTGGCCAGGGCATTCGCCTCGAACGTCGCACCCGTCTCGGGTGCCTCGTCGAACGGCGGCACATCGGCCAGCGACAGCAGCGTCACCCCGGACACCCCGGCGGCGTCGAGCACGCGGTGCAGCTCGGCCAGCTTCTTGAGGTTGCGGGTGGCAACCAGTAACCGGCTCAGCTGCCGAACGCCTTCTTGGTCGGCTCACCGGACTCCGGCAGCACGCCGGGATACGGGAGCGCGAGCGCGGCACGCTGGATCTCGAAGAGTTGATCGCAGGCGGCCATCGCGGCGTCGAGCATCTTGTCCAGCGTCGAGCGCGGGAACGTGGCGCCCTCGCCGGTGCCCTGGATCTCGACGAGCGTGCCGGTGTCGGTGGCGACGACGTTCATGTCGACCTCGGCGCGCGAGTCCTCGGTGTAGGGCAGATCGACGCGGATGCGGCCGTCGACCACGCCGACGCTGACCGCGGCGATCGCGCACGACAGCGGACGCGGATCCTTGAGCTTGCCGGCGGCCGCCAGATAGGTGACCGCGTCGGCCAGCGCGACGTAGGCACCGGTGATGGCTGCGGTGCGGGTACCGCCGTCGGCCTGCAGGACGTCACAGTCGATCGCGATGGTGTTCTCGCCCAGGGCGGCGAGGTCGATGCAGGCCCGCAGGGAGCGGCCGACCAGCCGGCTGATCTCCTGGGTGCGGCCGCCGACGCGGCCCTTGACCGATTCCCGGTCGGAGCGTTCGTGCGTCGCGGCGGGCAGCATGGCGTACTCCGCGGTCAGCCAGCCCTGGCCCGAGCCCTTGCGCCAGCGTGGCACCCCTTCGGTGACGCTCGCGGCGCACATCACCCGCGTATCGCCGAACTGGACCAGCACCGATCCCGCGGGATGGGTGGTGAAGCCACGGGTGATGGTGACCGGGCGGAGTTCGTCGTCGAGCCGGCCGTCTTCTCGTCTGGACACGCGCCAACCCTAACCGGTCGCCATGACAGCGCCCGGCGTCAGGAGTGGGTGACGTCGAACGCCTCGTTGGACACCACCGCGTGCACGGGCCCGTCGAACTCGGCCTTGGCCTCGCTGATGACATCCTCGCGCGACGTCCACGGCGGGATGTGGGTGAGCAGGAGCTCCCCGACCCCCGGCGCGGGCGGCCGCGCGCCCGGCCTCGGTGCCCGACAGGTGCAGGCGCGGCGGACGCGCCGGATCGTGGGTCCAGGACGCCTCGCACAGGAACACGTCGGCGTCGCGGGCCAGGTCGATCAGCGCGTCGCAGTAGCCGGTGTCACCGCTGTAGACAAGCGTGGCGCCCGACGGGTCGGAGATGCGCATGCCGTAGGACTCGGTGGGGTGGCACACCAGCCGCGGCACGATGGTCAGCGCCCCGATCTCGACGGGTTGGTTGTCCACCCAGTGCCGGATGTCGAAGATGTCGCTGAAGTCGTCGATCTCGCCGCCCTCGGGCGAGGACGCCGCGCCGAGACGCGCCCAGGTGTTCGCGGGTCCGTACACCAGACCGCGCTCCTGCGCGGGGCTCGGGTGGTAGCGCCGCCAGACGAAAAGGCCGGGCAGATCGAGGCAGTGATCGGCGTGCAAATGCGACAGAAGCACGTGCACCGAGTTGGGGTCGGCGAAGCGCTGCAGCGCGCCGAGGACCCCACCGCCGAAGTCGAGCACCAGCGGTGGCGTGTCGGGTGCTGTGACCAGGTAGCCGGACGCGGGCGAATCGGGTCCGACCACACTGCCGGAGCACCCCAGTACGGTGATTCGCACGCTCACTAGCTTGCCATGCCCGTGATCGCGATGGCGAAAACATGGCCGCTTTGCGCGACCAACGTCATGTTCGCGTTCCGGCGTGACGCTGCACCGGCCGGACCCCGTCCAGGGAAGGTCCGAGGAAACGTGCCGCCAGCCGGGTGAAGGCCTCCGGATCGCCGGTGGCCTCGAACACCCGGCGCGGTGCGGGCGCGTCGTCGCCCGGGTGTGCATGCAGCAGGTCGCGTTCGGTCAGCACCCGCAGCAGGTCCTTTGCTGTCTCCTCGGCACTGGACACCAGCGTGACGTCGTCGCCCATCGCCAACTGGATCAGTCCGGACAGCATCGGATAGTGCGTGCACCCCAGCACCAGCGTGTCGACCTCGGCACGCTGCAGCGGCTCCAGGTATCCCTCGGCCAGCCCCAGCACCTGCCGCCCGCTGGTCACGCCCCGCTCGACGAAGTCGACGAAGCGGGGGCACGCGACCGCGAACACCTCGAGGTCGCGCGCGGCGGCGAAGGCGTCCTGATAGGCCCCGGAGGCGATCGTCGCCTCGGTCCCGATCACGCCGACCCTGCCGCTGCGGGTCGTGCTGACCGCACGGCGCACGGCGGGCAGGATGACCTCGACGACGGGAATCGGCGCATACCGCTCGCGCGCGTCCCGCAAGCAGGCCGACGACGCCGTGTTGCACGCGATCACCAACGCCTTGATGCCGCGGTCGGCGAGATCATCGCCGATGGCCAGCGCGTTCGCGCGGATCTCCGGAACGGTCAGCGGTCCGTAGGGCCCGTTACCGGTGTCGCCGACGTAGATGATCTCCTCGTCGGGCAGCTGGTCGATGACGGCCCGCGCGACGGTGAGGCCGCCGACGCCGGAATCGAAGATCCCGATGGGCAGATGGGCGCTCATCGGGGCAGGTACGGCGGGGCCGTGTTGCGTCTGCCGGACGCCCGGGCCCGGCGTTCCGGGCCGGAGAGCAGATACGCCGCGAGCAGACCGGCTGCCGCGCCGCACAGATGTCCCTGCCACGACACGCCGAATGTGCCCGGAAGGACGCCGAGCAGCACGCTGCCGTACACGAACAGCACGACGACGCCGACGACGATCTCCCACACCTTGCGGGTGAAGAACCCGAAGACGATCAGGAAGGTCAGCCACCCGAAGATCAGACCGGAGGCCCCGATGTGGTTGGTCTCGCACCGCACCCCGACATAAGGACACTGCGCGCCGACGTTGCCGATCAGCCAGGTGCCCAGCCCGCCCACGATCCAGATGATCGCGGTGGCGAACAGGAACCTCGACAGCCCCGCCAGGGTCATCAAGAAGCCGAGCACGAGTGCGGGAACGGTGTTGGCGATCAGGTGTTCCCAGTTCGAATGCAGCAGCGGCGCGAACAGGATGCCGGCCAGGCCGTCGGTTTCCAGCGGGCGAATACCGTTCTGGTCCAAGCGGTGTCCGCTCATCGAGTCGAAAAGCTCGACCAACCAGAGCAATACGACGAACGACACGATGGTGGCCCCGCCGATTACCCAGGCGGGGCGCTTGCGCGGCCCTGTGGCCGGGGCGGGATACCCACCGGCGCCCGTCATGCCCATAGTTGCCCTTCCAGCGCGTCCTCCGCGTCGTCCAGGCTACCGGCGTACGCGCCGGTCGACAGATACTTCCAGCCGGCGTCGCAGACCGTGAACGCGATGTCGGCGCGCTCACCGGCCTTGACCGCCTTGGCGGCCATGCCGAGCGCCGCGTGCAGGATGGCCCCGGTGGAGATGCCGGCGAAGATGCCCTCGGCCTGCACCAGCTCGCGCGTGCGCCGCACCGCGTCAAAGGACCCGACCGCGAAGCGGGTGGTCAGCACGTCCGGGTCGTAGAGCTCCGGGATGAAGCCCTCGTCGATGTTGCGCAGCGCGTACACCCCTTCGCCGTACCGGGGTTCAGCGGCGACGATCTGCACGCCGGGCACGTGCTCGCGCAGGAAACGTCCGGTCCCCATCAGCGTCCCGGTGGTGCCCAGGCCCGCGACGAAGTGCGTGATCTCGGGCAGATCGGCGAGCAGTTCGGGTCCGGTGCCCTCGTAGTGCGCGGCGGCGTTGGCCGGGTTGCCGTACTGGTAGAGCATCACCCACGAAGGATTCTGCGCGGCAAGCTCTTTGGCGTGTGCGACGGCCGTGTTGGAACCGCCCTCGGCCGGCGAGTAGATGATCCGCGCCCCGTAGAGCTCGAGCAGTTGGCGGCGCTCGATCGAGGTGTTCTCCGGCATCACGCAGACCATCTGGTAGCCCTTGAGCAGGGCAGCCATCGCCAGCGAGATCCCGGTGTTGCCGCTGGTCGGTTCCAGGATCGTGGTGCCCGGGTGGAGGCGGCCCTCGCGCTCCGCCTCCTCGATCATCCGCAGCGCCGGCCGGTCCTTGATCGAGCCGGTCGGGTTGCGGTCCTCGAGCTTGGCCCACAGCCGCACGTGCGGGTCACCGTCCCAGGCCGGCGAGAGCCGCTGCAGACCGACCAGCGGCGTGCCGCCGAGTGCGTCGAGAAGCGAGTCGTATCGGGTCATCAGCCTCCCGCCACGGCGGGCAGGATCGTCACCGAGTCCCCGTCGGAGATCTCGGTGTCCAGACCGCCGGAGAACCGCACGTCCTCGTCGTTGACGTAGATGTTGACGAAGCGGTGCAGCTTGCCGTTATCGACAAGGCGCTCGGAGATCCCCGAGTAGTTCGCCTCCAGATCGGCGATCACGGCCTGCAGCGTGGCGCCGGAGGCGGACACGCGCTTCTCGCCGCCGGTGTGGGTGCGCAGGATCGTCGGGATCGACACCTCAACGGCCATGGGCAGACTCCTCTTCTTCTCAGTACTGATCGACGACGGTGACGGGTTCTTCGGTGACGACGCCGTCCACGATGCGGTAGCTGCGCAGCTCGTGGGTCTCGGGGTCGCGGGTCGACACCAGGACGTAGTGGGCGTCCGGCTCGGAGGCATACGAGATGTCGGTGCGGCTCGGGTAGGCCTCGGTCGCGGTGTGCGAGTGGTAGATGACGATGGGCGCCTCGTCGGCCGCGTCCAGGGCGCGCCAGACCTTCAGCTGCTCGCCCGAGTCGAAACGGTAGAAGGTCGGCGACCGCTCGGCGTTGACCATCGCGATGAACCGCTCGGGGCGGTCGGAGCCCTCGGGCCCGGCGATGATGCCGCACGCCTCGTCGGGGTGATCGGCCCGGGCATGGCGGACCATCGCCTCCACGAGGTCAGCACGAATCGTCAGCACCGGCGTCGGTTTCCTTTCATTCGAACGCTCCCGGCAACAGGCCACGGTAGGTCGGTATTCCGGCGACCGGCTCGGCAGCCAGCATCGCGGCGAGCACCGCGCCGGCCAGAACGTCGGCGGCCGCCGCCCCCACGGCCGTCATCAACGGCACCTCCGGCGACATGGACGCCGGGAGGGTCGGGTCGGGATCCACCTCGACCGCGCCGGTGGCCAGCGCGAACACCGTGTCACCGTCCAGCGGGGTGTGGCAGGGCCGGATCGTGCGGGCCAGCCCGTCCTGGGCGGCCACCGCCACCCGTCGGCAGGCCGCCTTGCTCAGCGCGGCGTCGGTCGCGACGACGGCGATCGTCGTGTTGAGCGGCCCGAACTCTCTGTGCCGGTCGGCGTAGGCGGCCACCTGGTGGGCGGGCGGCGAGACCAGGCCGAACTCCTCGATGTGGTCGGCCTGCCAGGGCAGCCCGGTACCGGGGTCGACGACGTCGCCGGCCGAGTTGACGACGACGAGGGCGCCGACGGTGACGCCGATGTCGAGGGTCACCGAGGCGGTGCCCACCCCGCCCTTGAGCACCCCGGCCCGCGCTCCGACACCGGCGCCGACGGTGCCGATCCCGGTGTCGCTGCCCGCGGCGGCGGCCGCGCGGTACCCGAAGTCGGCGGTCGGCCGGCACTGCCAGCCGCCGACCGGCAGGTCGAAGATGACCGCGGCCGGCACGATCGGCACCACGCCGCCGTCCATCGCCACGCCGCGTTCCTGCTCCTCCAGCCAGGTCATCACGCCGTCGGCCGCGGCCAGCCCGAACGCGCTGCCGCCGGTGAGCACGACGGCGTCGACATGGCGTACGGAATTGCCGGGATCGAGCAGGTCGGTCTCGCGGGTGCCGGGCGCGCCGCCACGGCCGTCGACGGCGCCGACGGTGCCCGGCGGGGTGAGCACCACCGTCGTCCCGGTGGCCCAGCCGGAGCCCAGCGCCGCGTCGGGGTCGAGCACGTGGTGGTGACCGACCCGGATGCCGCCGACGTCGGTGATGGCGCCGGGCATCAGCGCCCGCCCATCAGGCTGACCACCAGATACTCCTGCAGCACCGTCAGCCACTGGTACACGTCGAGGTGCCCGGCCATCGGGTGCTCGTGCGGCAAGTGGTCGGGTCCGTCGGGCCCGATCTCGAGCATCGTGCCCAGCGCGAGGCGCACGTCGTTGACTGCCGACACCCACGCCTGGGCATCGTCTTCGGACAGCTCGAACTTGCCTCCGCCCGGCGGTACCGTCGCCAGCAGGCGTTGCGCCGCGGCACGTTTGGCGTCGATGATCTCGGGTTCGTGCAGGCTGCGCAGCGCGCTGTTCAGGCTTTCGGCCGGACCCGAACCCGCGGGATGATCGGTGGCGGGACGGTAGAAGTCCGGCAGCAGCCGCTTCATCGTATCGTCTTGCGGCGGAATCGAATTGCCGATACGGATACCGGTGATCTCAGCGAGTTCGTCGACGGGGGCCGACGATTCGCGATCGTCGAGCATGCCCAGCAGCGACGACACCAGGCTGGAGAGCAGATCGGCCTCGTGGGCGGCCAGCGCCGACCGGAACCGGGGGCCGTCGCCGCCTTCGACCCGCTTCCATTTACGCACAGCGAATTCAGCGGTCCTGCTGCAGTGTCGCCCACAGCCCTGCGGCATGGAGCTTGGACACGTCGACTTCCATCGACTCCCGGCTGCCCGCCGAGACCACTGCCTTGCCCTCGTTGTGCACCTGCAACATCAGCTTGGTGGCG
Organism: Mycolicibacterium chubuense; assembly: GCF_001044255.1. Classification (GTDB taxonomy): domain Bacteria; phylum Actinomycetota; class Actinomycetes; order Mycobacteriales; family Mycobacteriaceae; genus Mycobacterium; species Mycobacterium chubuense. The sequence continues at coordinate 20,120 of NZ_JYNX01000007.1, read as the reverse complement.
TGCGGCTCGCTGTATCCGAAGAGCTTCTGGAAGACGTAGGTCACGTAGGTCATCAGATTCACCGGGTCGTCCCAGACGATGGTGATCCAGGGGGTGTCGGCCGCGACGTCGGAGTCCACGTCGCGTTCTTCGCGGGTCTCCGGTCGTGCCTTCGCCGGCGTCACCATGCCGGCAAGAATACCGGGGTCACGCACCGGCTCCGAACCGATACGGTTGGGCCGTGACTTCGCCGCTCCCGGGCCCGGCCGACGCTGCGCCTCTCCGGTCGGTGGCGCTGCTGACCGACAAGTACGAACTGACGATGCTCGCCGCGGCGCTCAAGGACGGCACCGCCCACCGACAGACCACCTTCGAGGTGTTCGCCCGCCGCCTGCCCGACGGCAGGCGCTACGGCGTGACCGGGGGCACCGGGCGCCTGGTGGAAGCGTTGCCGGACTTCAGGTTCGGCAGCGACGAGCTCGCCGCGCTCTCGGATTTCCTCGACGACGACACGCTGGCCTACCTCGCCGACTACCGGTTCACCGGCGACATCGACGGGTACCCCGAGGGCGAGTTGTACTTCCCGGGGTCCCCGGTGCTCTCGGTGCACGGCACGTTCGGTCAGTGCGTGGTGCTCGAAACGCTGGCGCTGTCGATCTTCAACCACGACACCGCGATCACCTCGGCGGCGGCCCGCATGGTCAGCGCCGCCGACGGGCGTCCGCTGATCGAGATGGGCTCGCGGCGCACCCACGAGTACGCCGCCGTCGCCGCGTCGCGGGCGGCCTACCTCGCCGGCTTCACCGGATCGTCGAATCTGGAGGCCGAGCGCCGCCACGGCGTTCCCGCGCTGGGCACCAGCGCGCACGCGTTCACGTTGCTGCACACCGACGCCGGCCAGAGCGCCGACGACGGCGAGAAGGCGGCGTTCCGGGCCCAGGTGGACGCGCTCGGCGTCGACACCACGCTGCTGGTCGACACCTACGACATCACCGCCGGGGTCGCCAATGCGATCGAGGTGGCCGGGCCGGGCCTCGGGGCGGTGCGGATCGACTCGGGCGACCTCGGTGTGCTGGCCCGGCAGGTCCGCGCGCAGCTCGACGGCCTGGGCGCCACCGGGACCAAGATCGTGGTGTCCGGTGATCTCGACGAGTTCGCGATCGCCGCGCTGCGCGCCGAACCGGTCGACCTGTACGGCGTCGGAACCTCCGTGGTCACCGGATCGGGCGCGCCGACCGCGAGCATGGTCTACAAGCTGGTCGAGGTGGACGGCCTGCCGGTGGAGAAGCGCAGCAGCCACAAGGAGTCACACGGGGGCCGCAAGCAGGCGATCCGGCTCGCCAAGCAATCGGGCACCATCGTCGAGGAGATCGTCCACCCCGCCGGCCACCCGCCCGAGATCCCGCAGGGCCTCGTCGGCCGCCCCGTGACCGTCCCCCTGATGCGCGACGGGCGGCCCGTCGCCGACCTCGGCCTCGACGCCGCCCGCGAGCGTGTCCAGCAGGGTCTGCGCAGTCTGCCGTGGGACGGCCTCAAGCTCTCGAAGGGCGATCCCGCGGTGCCGACCCGGATGATCGCTCCGCGCCGCGGGCGGTAGGCCGGATGGGCACCCGGCCGGGCGAGGTCACCGATCTGCTCGCCACCGCAGTCGCCGCCCTCGGCGGCACCGGCCGCGCCGGTCAGGTCGCGATGGCCGAGGCCGTCGCGGCGGCATTCGCCAGCGGCGAGCACCTGGCCGTGCAGGCCGGGACAGGCACCGGTAAGTCGCTGGCCTATCTGGTCCCGGCGATCGCCCAGGCGGTGGCCGACGGGCGGCCGGTCGTCGTGTCGACGGCCACCATCGCGTTGCAACGTCAGCTCGTCGATCGCGACCTGCCGCGCCTGGCCGACTCGCTCACCCCGCACCTTTCCCGCAAGCCCACCTTCGCTCTGCTCAAGGGTCGCGGAAACTATCTGTGCCTGAACAAGATTCACAACGGAGCCGCCGAGCCGGCCGACGACGGACCGCAGGAGCGGCTGTTCTCGCCCGCCGCCTCCAGCGCGCTGGGCCGCGACGTCGCCCGCCTCACCGAGTGGTCGTCGGACACGCAGACCGGCGACCGCGACGAGCTGGTCCCCGGCGTGCCCGACCGGTCCTGGTCGCAGGTCAGCGTCTCGGCACGCGAGTGCATCGGCGTCTCGCGCTGCCCGTTCGGCACCGACTGCTTCGCCGAACGGGCACGCGACCGCGCCGCCGGCGCCGACGTGGTGGTGACCAATCACGCGCTGCTGGCCATCGACGCCATCGGCGAGGCCAACGTGCTGCCCGAACACGACCTGTTGATCGTCGACGAGGCCCACGAGCTGGTGGACCGGGTGACCGGGGTGGCGACCGCGGAACTGTCCGCCACGTCGCTGGGAGTCGCGCAGCGCCGCGCGGCCCGCGTGGTCGACGCCGAGCTCGCGCAGCGCTTCGAGGCGGCCTCGGCGACGTTCACCTCGGCGATCTTCGACGCGCAGCCGGGCCGAATCGACGTGCTCGACGAGGAGCTGGGTAGCTACCTGAGTGTGCTGCGCGACAGCGCCGGCCGGGCCCGCACCGCGGTCGACACGGCGCCGAGCGATCCGAAGACGGCCTCGGCGCGGGCGGAGGCGGCGACGGCACTCGGCGACGTCGCCGACACCGCGGCCCGGATCCTGGCGTCGTTCGTCCCCGCCATCCCTGACCGCACCGATGTCGTCTGGCTGGAACACACCGACGACGGCCGCTCCGGCACCCGCACCGTGTTACGGGTCGCCCCGCTGTCGGTGGCCGGACTGCTGCGCAGCCGACTGTTCGGCCACACCACCGCGGTGCTGACCTCGGCGACGCTGACCGTCGGAGGCGACTTCGACACGATGGCGTCGTCCTGGGGGCTCACCGGCGACCCCGACGCGACTCTCCGCTGGCGCGGCCTGGACGTCGGCTCCCCGTTCGACCACGCCCGCGCGGCCATCCTCTACGTCGCCGCACATCTGCCCCCACCCGGGCGCGACGGCACCGGATCGGCCGAGCAGCTGGACGAGATCGCCGCGCTGATCACCGCGGCCGGGGGTCGCACGCTGGGCCTGTTCTCCTCGATGCGCGCGGCCAAGGCCACTGCCGAGATCATGCGCGAGCGGCTCGACACGCCCGTGCTGTGCCAGGGCGACGACAACACCGCCGCGCTGGTGGCGCGCTTCGCCGAGGACGAGGCGACGTCGCTCTTCGGCACCCTGTCCCTGTGGCAGGGCGTCGACGTGCCCGGCCCCTCCCTGTCGCTGGTGCTCATCGACCGGATTCCGTTTCCCCGGCCCGACGACCCGTTGCTGACTGCGCGGCAGCGCGCGGTCGCCGCGCGGGGCGGCAACGGCTTCATGGCGGTCGCCGCCAGTCACGCCGCGCTGCTCCTGGCCCAGGGCACCGGCAGGCTGCTGCGCCGCGTCGACGACCGCGGGGTGGTGGCGGTGCTGGACTCGCGAATGGCGACAGCCCGCTACAGCGGGTTCCTCCGGTCCTCGCTGCCACCGTTCTGGGCGACCACCGACGGCGATGCCGTCCGCGCCGCACTGCGGCGCCTGTGTGCGCCGCACTGAACCGTCGAGGTTCCGCGTCTACCGGGCAGCGGGGGCGCCGGATCACTATTGTCGACAGCGCACATGTGCGGTGGTCCAGGCCGCGGAATGACCCGAAAGGCGGCGTCATGGGTCCGTCGATCAATCCCAGGCGGGTACTCGGCGTGACGATCGGGGTGTGCTCGCTCCTGATCGTCGCCGCGTGCTCGACGACGTTGCAGGGCAACGCCGTATCGGTGTTCGACGATCCGTTCAAGGTCGCCGGCCTGCCCGCCACGGACGGTCCGACCGGGCTGCGGCCGGGCGCCGAGGGTCCCAGCCGCGACGTCGACGGCGGCGACGGCGGCGACATCGACAACCTCGCCGCGAGTGCGGTCAGCGACATCGAGCAGTACTGGGAGACCGCGTATCCCGAGACGTTCAACGAGGGGTTCACCCCCGTCAAGTCCCTGATCTCCTGGGATGCCAACGACTTCGGCGGCACGTTCTGTGACGAGGACACCTACGGGTTGGTCAACGCCGCGTACTGCTACACCGACAAGACGATCGGCTGGGACCGCGGGGAGCTGCTGCCCGGCCTGCGTAGGGCTCACGGCGACATCGGGGTGGCGATGGTACTGGCCCACGAATACGGTCACGCCGTCTCGCGCGCGGCGGGGCTGTCGAATGACAACACCAAGACACTGGTGGCCGAGCAGCAGGCCGACTGCCTCGGCGGCGCCTACATGCGCTGGGTGGCCGAGGACAACTCCCCGCGGTTCTCGCTCAGCACCGGCGACGGTCTGAACAACGTGCTGGCGGGCGTCATCTCGTTCCGCGATCCGCTGCTGCGGGAGGGTGATCCCGACGCCGGTTTCGACGAGCACGGATCGGCGTTCGAACGCATCTCGGCGTTCCAATTCGGCTTCACCGACGGCCCGGCGGCATGCGCCGGGATCGACATGCGCGAGATCGGACAGCGCCGCGGTGACCTCCCGGTCCTGCTGCCCGAGGACCAGACCGGGGAACTCCAGATCGACGAGGACTCGGTGCGCTCGATCGTCGACGCGATGGGCATCCTGTTCACGCCGCAGAATCCGCCGGCGCTGAGCTTCGACGCGCAGGCCGCGAGCAGCTGCGCCGACGCCCGGCCGAGCCCGCCCGCGTCGTACTGCCCGGCCACCAACACCATCGTCGTCGACCTGCCCGCACTGCAGCAGCTCGGCGCCCAGGACGACAACGGCGGCCTGGCCACCGGCGACAACGTCGCCTACTCGGTGCTGGTGTCGCGCTACATGCAGGCGATCCAGCAGGCACACGGCGGGGTGGCCCTCGACAACGCCGAGGCCGCCCTGCGCACTGCGTGCCTCACCGGGGTGGCGACGGTCAAGATGTCCAAACAGGTCACCACCCCCGACGGCAACACGATCGCGCTGACGGCAGGTGATGTCGACGAGGCGGTGTCGGGGATGCTGACCAACGGTCTGGCGGCCAGCGACGTCAACGGCGAATCGGTGCCGTCGGGGTTCTCCCGCATCGACGCGTTCCGCGTCGGCGTCCTCGGCGACGCGGACCGCTGCTTCAAACGCTTCCCCTGATCACCCCGCGAGCGCGACCAGCCCCCACTCGTTGTCCCCGGCCAGCAGCCGGTGGTGCGGCAGCACCCGGACGGTGTAGCCGACCGGGCCGGTGACGGGCAGCGGCGTGCTCGCCGTGAAGACGTCCTGCCCGCCCTCGGCGGCGCCGACGTGCGTCATCGGCAGCGTCACCGGATCGACCAGCGCGTCGCCGGCGTCGACGCGCCCGAGAACCGCCTGCACCGTCACCTCGTCGGGCCGCAAGCCCTCGAGGCACACCCGCGCGGTCAGGGTCAGCTCCGAGCCCAGCAGCGGAGTGTCGGGCAGCCCGGAGCTGTCGACCTCGAGGATCCGGATCTGCGGCCACACCTTCTCGACCCGCTGCCGGTACTCCGCCAGTTCGCGCGCGGCGCCGAACGCCATGGCGTGCTCGGCGTCTCCGGACGCGCCTGGCTCGATCGACTGCCGAAGCGCCCGCGCCGCGGGCAGGTAATAGTTCTGCGTGTAGTCGCGGACCATCCGCGACGCCAGCACCTTGGGGCCCAGCACCTGCAGCGTGTGGCGCACCATCTCCACCCAGCGGGTCGGCACGCCCCGCTCGTCGCGGTCGTAGAACTTCGGCGCGACCGCGCGCTCGAGCAGGTCGTAGAGCGCGGCGGCCTCCAGGTCGTCGCGGCGGTTCTCGTCGGCGAGCCCGTCGGCGGTGGGGATCTCCCACCCGTTCTCGCCGTCGAACCACTCGTCCCACCACCCGTCGCGGATCGACAGGTTCAGACCGCCGTTGAGCGCGCTCTTCATCCCCGAGGTGCCGCAGGCTTCCAGGGGGCGCAGCGGGTTGTTCAGCCACACGTCGCACCCGTGATACAGCGTGCGGGCCATCGACATGTCGTAGTCGGGCAGGAACGCGATGCGGTGCCGGACCTCGGCGCGGTCGGCGAAGCGGACCACCTGCTGGATCAGCGCCTTTCCGCCCTCATCGGCGGGATGCGACTTGCCCGCCACGATGAGCTGCAGGGGGCGCTCCTTGTCGAGCAGCAGCTTGGTCAACCGGTCCGGGTCACGCAGCATCAGGGTCAACCGCTTGTACGTCGGCACGCGGCGGGCGAACCCGATGGTCAGCACGTTGGGGTCGAAAGCGGTTGCGATCCAACCCAGTTCGGCCTCAGCGGCACCGCGCTCCAGCCACGAGCGATGTAGCCGGTCACGCACGTCGTGCACCAGCGCCTCGCGCAGCTGCGAGCGGATCCACCACAGATGCCCGGGATCGACCTCGTGCAACCGCTCCCACGTCTCGGGCTCCTGCAGGGAACTCAGGTCCTCACTGCCGATCAGCTCGCGGCCCAACTCCAGCCACTGCGGCGCGGCCCAGGTGGGTGCGTGCACGCCGTTGGTGATCGAGCCGATCGGCACCTCGGCGGGGTCGAAACCCGGCCACAGGTCGTTGAACATCTCCCGGCTGACGCGGCCGTGCAGCAGCGACACCCCGTTGGCCCGCTGGGCCAGTCGCAGGCCCATGTGCGCCATGTTGAACTTCGTCGCGTCGTCCTCGGCGCCGAACGCGAGGATGCGCTCCAGCGGCACCCCGGGCAGCAGCCGTGACCCCACACCACCGGGATCGGGGCCGAAGTAGCGCTCCACCATCTCGACCGGGAACCGGTCGATACCGGCGGGCACCGGCGTGTGCGTGGTGAACACCGTCGAGGAGCGGACCACCGTCAGCGCGGTGTCGAAATCGAGACCGGCCTCGATGAGCTCACGGATGCGCTCGGTGCCCAGGAAGCCGGCGTGCCCCTCGTTCATGTGGAAGACCTCGGGCGCAGGCAGCCCCTCGATCTCGGTGAAGGCGCGGATCGCGCGGACGCCGCCGATGCCGGCGAGGATCTCCTGCTTGATGCGGTGATCCTGGTCGCCGCCGTAGAGCCGGTCGGTCACCGACCGCAGGTCGTGATCGTTTTCGGGGATGTCGGAATCCAAGAGCAGCAACGGGATTCGGCCGACCTGGGCGACCCAGATCCGAGCGTAGAGCTGCGCGCCGTCGGGTAGCGCCAGACTGATCAGCACCGCCTCGCCGGAGGCGTCGGTGAGCAGACGCAGCGGAAGACCCTGGGCGTCGAGCGACGGGTAGTTCTCGTGCTGCCATCCATCGGCGCTCAGGGACTGCCGGAAGTAGCCGGAGCGGTAGTACAGGCCGACCGCGATCAACGGCAGGCCCAGGTCTGACGCAGACTTCAGGTGGTCCCCCGCGAGGATGCCCAGGCCTCCCGAATAGTTGGGCAGCACCTCGGCCACGCCGAACTCCATCGAGAAGTACGCGATGCCGTTGGGCAGGACCGGGTCCTTGCCGCCCTGCCTGTCAGCGCCGAGCTGCTGGTACCACAGTGGGCGGGTCAGATAGTTGTCCAGTTCCGCGGCGAGCTCCTCGAGGCGGTGGACGAACGCATCGTCGCCCGCGAGCGCCTCCAGTCGCGCCGGGCTCACCTGCCCGAGGATCGCCACCGGATCCCCGTCGACGAGTTTCCACAGCTCCGGGTCGATGGACTCGAACAGATCCTGGGTCGGTTTGTCCCATGACCACCGCAGATTGATCGACAGCCGCTCGAGCGCGGCCAGACGCTGCGGAAGATGGGCGCGGACGGTGAACCGACGGAGAGCTTTCACGCGTGCTCACCTTACTGCCGTGCGGCCGCGCCGTGGGCAACGCTTCGGTGACGTCCGATGCCGCCCGGTGGGTTGAGGTCGACACTACGGTGGGTATAGGCGCGACGAGGTTGCACAACCGAGTTGTGAACGAGACCGACAACGACGACGGGCGGCGGCCGCCGCCTGTCGAGTGCGAAGCGATAGGGAGTTCTCACGTGACCACCGGTCGGATCGAAATCGACGACGTCCAGCCCGTGGTGTCCGGAGGTCGGTTCCCCGCCAAGGCGGTGGTCGGCGAGGTGGTTCCGGTGAGCGCGACGGTGTGGCGGGAGGGCCACGACGCGGTCGCGGCCACGCTGGTCGTGCGCTACCACGGAACCACCTATCCGGCGCTGGCCGACGAACCGGCCGGCCGGGTGCGCACCACCGAGGCCGTGCCGATCCAGGAGGTCGTGAGCCCGGCCCCGCGGACCCGGCCGATGACGCTGCCGATGGCGACGGGCCGCACCCCCGACGTCTTCCACGGCCAGTTCTCTCCCGACACCGTCGGGCTGTGGACCTACCGCGTCGACGGCTGGAGCGACCCGATCGCGACGTGGCGCCACCACGTGATCGCCAAGCTCGACGCGGGCCAGAGCGAAGGCGAGCTGTCCAACGACCTCCTGGTGGGGGCGAAACTGCTGGAGCGGGCGTCGGCGGGCGTGCCCCGCCAGGATCGCTACCCGCTGATCGAGGCCGCCGAGCGGCTGCGCACCCCCGGCGACCCGTTCTATCGGGCGGGTGCGGCGCTGTCCCCGGAAGTCACCGAACTCGTCGACCAGTACCCGCTGCGGGAACTGATCACCCGCGGTGAGGTGTACGGCATCTGGGTGGACCGGCCCCTGGCCCGGTTCAGCTCCTGGTACGAATTCTTCCCCCGGTCCACCGGCGGCTGGGACAGCTCCGGCAACCCGGTGCACGGAACGTTCGCGACGGCGACCAAGGCGCTGCCGCGGATCGCGCGGATGGGCTTCGACATCGCCTACCTGCCGCCCATCCACCCCATCGGAAAGGTGCACCGCAAGGGCCGCAACAACAGCGTCACCGCCGGCCCGCACGACGTCGGCTCGCCCTGGGCGATCGGCAGCGACGAGGGCGGCCACGACGCCGTCCACCCCGATCTGGGCACGATCGAGGACTTCGACGATTTCGTCGCGGCCGCCCGCGACGAGGGCCTCGAAGTCGCCCTCGACCTGGCGCTGCAGTGCGCGCCCGACCACCCGTGGGCACGTGCGCACCCGGAGTGGTTCACCGTGCTGCCGGACGGCACGATCGCCTACGCGGAGAATCCGCCCAAGAAGTACCAGGACATCTATCCGCTCAACTTCGACAACGACCCGGCCGGGCTGTACGAAGAGGTGCTGCGGGTCGTCCGTTTCTGGATTTCGCACGGGGTCAAGGTGTTTCGGGTCGACAACCCGCACACCAAGCCACCGAACTTCTGGGCCTGGCTGATCGGCGAGGCCAAGAACACCGATCCGGACGTGCTCTTCCTGTCCGAGGCGTTCACCCGGCCGGCCCGACTGTTCGGGCTCGCGAAGCTCGGGTTCACGCAGTCCTACACGTACTTCACCTGGCGTACCGCCAAGTGGGAGATCACCGAGTTCGGTCGCCAGATCGCCGAACACGCCGACTACGCCCGGCAGAGCCTGTGGCCCAACACCCCCGACATCCTGCACGAGAGCCTGCAGCACGGCGGGCCGGGCATGTTCGCGATCCGGGCCGCGTTGGCGGCAACGCTGAGCCCGACGTGGGGCGTGTACTCCGGTTTCGAGCTGTTCGAACACCGTGCGGTGCGGGAGGGCAGCGAGGAGTACCTGAATTCCGAGAAGTACGAACTGCGTCCGCGCGACTTCGACGCCGCCCTGGCCGACGGCGAATCCCTCGAGCCGTTCCTGACCCGCCTGAACGAGATCCGACGGCTGCATCCCGCACTGCAGCAGACCCGGACGATCACGTTCCACCACGTCGACAACGACGCGCTGCTCGCCTACAGCAAGTTCGATCCGATCTCCGGCGACCAGGTGCTCGTCGTCGTGACCCTCAACCCGTTCGGGGCCGAAGAGGGCACGGTGTGGTTGGACATGGCCGCAGTGGGAATGGACACCCCAGAGCGTTTCTGGGTGCGCGACGAGATCACCGGAGAGGAATACCAGTGGGGCCAGAGCAACTACGTGCGCCTGGAACCCGCCCGTGCGGTGGCGCACGTGCTCAACATGCCCCAGATCCCGGCCGACCAACGAATGAACCTACTGCGTAGGGAGTGACGACATGGCGAAAGCGTCGAACCTGACCAAACAGATCGACAGCCCGCACCTGCGGCCGCACACCGCGGATCTGAACCGACTGCTCGACGGCGAGCACCACGATCCGCATTCGGTGCTCGGCGCCCACGAGTACGACGACCACACCGTCATCCGGGCGTACCGCCCGCACGCGGTCGAGGTCGCCGCCCAGATCGGCGGTGTGCGGTACCCGTTGCAGCACATCGAGGCCGGCGTATTCGCTGTCGCGGTCCCGTTCACCGACCTGATCGACTATCGGCTGGAGGTGGACTACTCCGGCGAGGAGTCCGGCTTCGTCCACACCGTGGCCGACCCCTACCGGTTCCTGCCGACGCTGGGCGAGATCGACCTGCACCTGTTCTCCGAGGGGCGCCACGAGCGGCTGTGGGAGATCCTCGGCGCCCATCCGCGCAGTTTCACCACGCCCGACGGCGTCGTCGAGGGCGTGTCGTTCGCGGTGTGGGCGCCGAACGCCAAGGGCGTCAGCGTGATCGGCGACTTCAACCACTGGGGTAACGAAGCCCAGATGCGGGTGCTGGGCTCGACGGGTGTGTGGGAACTGTTCTGGCCCAACTTCCCCGAGGGCGGCCTCTACAAGTTCCGTGTGCACGGCGCGGACGGCGCCGTCACCGAGCGTGCCGACCCGATGGCGTTCGCCACCGAGGTGCCTCCGCAGACCGCGTCACGGGTGTTCGTCAGCGACTACACCTGGTCTGACGAGGAGTGGATGTCCGGCCGTGCGCTGCGCAACCCGGTCTTCGAGCCGATGAGCACCTATGAGGTGCACCTGGGGTCGTGGCGGCCGGGGTTGAGCTACACCGAACTCGCCGAGCAGCTCACGGAATACGTCGTCGAGCACGGCTTCACCCACGTCGAGATGCTGCCCGTCGCCGAGCATCCGTTCGGCGGATCCTGGGGCTACCAGGTCACCTCGTACTACGCCCCGTCCTCCCGGTTCGGGACCCCCGACGAGTTCCGCTACCTCGTCGACGCGCTGCACCAGGCGGGCATCGGCGTGATCGTGGACTGGGTCCCCGCGCACTTCCCCAAGGACGCATGGGCGCTGGGCCGATTCGACGGCACCGCGCTCTACGAGCACGGCGACCCCCGCCGCGGTGAGCAATTGGACTGGGGTACTTACGTTTTCGACTTCGGCCGCTCGGAGGTGCGCAACTTCCTGGTCGCCAACGCGCTGTACTGGCTGCAGGAGTACCACATCGACGGGCTGCGGGTGGACGCCGTCGCCTCGATGCTCTATCTCGATTACTCCCGTCCCGAGGGCGGCTGGACGCCGAACATCTACGGCGGGCGGGAGAACCTGGAGGCGGTGCAGTTCCTGCAGGAGATGAACGCCACCGTCCACAAGATCAATCCGGGCATCGTGACGATCGCCGAGGAGTCCACCTCGTGGCCGGGCGTCACCCGGCCGACGAACCTTGGCGGACTCGGCTTTTCGATGAAATGGAACATGGGCTGGATGAACGACACGCTGGAGTTCATCAAGCGCGATCCGATCCACCGCAGCTACCACCACCACGAGCTGACGTTCTCGCTGCTGTACGCGTTCAGCGAGAACTTCGTGCTGCCGATCAGCCATGACGAGGTGGTGCACGGCAAGGGAACGCTGTGGGGCCGCATGCCGGGCAACGACCACATGAAGGCGGCCGGCATCCGGAGTCTGTTGGCCTACCAGTGGGCACATCCGGGCAAGCAGCTGCTGTTCATGGGCCAGGAATTCGGCCAGCGCGCCGAATGGTCCGAGGAACGCGGCGTCGACTGGTTCCAGCTCGACGAGCAGGGCTTCTCGGACGGCATCCTGCGGATGATGACCGACGCCAACAGCATCTACCGGGACAGGCGGGCGCTGTGGTCGCGGGACACCAAGCCCGAGGGCTACTCCTGGATCGACGCCAACGACTCGGCCAACAATGTGCTGAGCTTCCTGCGGTTCGGCGACGACGGGTCGATGATGGCCTGCGTGTTCAACTTCTCCGGCTCTGAGCACAGCAGCTACCGGTTGGGCCTGCCGCACGCCGGCACGTGGCGGGAGGTGCTCAACACCGACAGCGACACCTACCACGGGTCGGGGATCGGCAACTACGGCGCCGTCGAGGCGACCGACGAGCCCTGGCACGGACGTCCGGCCTCGGCGGTGATGGTGTTGCCGCCGCTGGCCGCGCTGTGGTTCGAGCCGGAGCAGACCTAGTCGGCCCCGCGGGTCAGTAGAGCGCGTTCGCGAGGTTGCGGCGTCCGGCGATGACCTCGGGGTCGGCCGGGTCGAAGAGATCGAACAGCTCGATCAACCGGGTGCGCACAGCACTGCGCTCGTCCCCAGCGGTGCGCTTGACCAGGGCGATGAGCCGATTGAAGGCAGCCTCGACGTTCTGCTGGAGAACTTCGACGTCAGCGGCGGCGAGCGCGGCGTCGACGTCGTCGGGAGACGCATCGGCGATCGCGACCGCGTCCTGCGGGTGCGTGGTCGCGCGCTGCAGGAAGCCGATCTGACGGACGGCACCCTTGGCTTCGGGATGATTCGGGTCGGCGTCCAAGATGGTCTGGTAGGCGGCGCGCGCCCCGTCGAAGTCGCCCTCGTCGAGCAGCGTGCGCGCCCGTTCGACCTCGGGATCGACGAGCTCGCCCTGCTCGACGTCCTGGCCGCCACTGAGCTTTCCGGCCGTGGCCTCGAGCAGCGAATCGACCCAGCGCCGCAACTGCTCCGGGGGCTGCATGCCCTGGAAACTCGACAACGGCTGGCCGGCGGCCAGAGCGACCACCGTGGGAACCGCCTGGACGCCGAACATCTGCGCCACCCGCGGTGTGGTGTCGACGTTCACGGTCGTCAGAGCCCACTTCCCGGCGTCGGCCTGTGCGAGCCCGGACAGGATGTCCGCCAGTTGCACGCTCGAGTCGCTGCGCGGCGACCACAGCAGCACGACGACCGGCACCTGGTTGGAGCGGACCAGCACCTCGGCTTCGAAATTGACCTCGGTGACCTCCACCCCGCCCGGAGCGCCGCCGGACGGACCGTCACCGGAGGGGGCCGGTCGCTGCTTGAGGGCTGACAGATCGACGGCGCCCGCCAGGGCGGGCGAGATGCGGGGTCCAGGACGTGTCACGTGACCAAGTCTGTCACGTCGTTTCGGGTGCCGTCCGTCCCGGTTGCCCAGCCGTCACAGCGACCGGATCCGACCCCATGCGACCCGTCCTATCAGCCCATATGAGGAAGATCACACTGCCCAGCGGCACGATGCTGCCCAGCAACGCCAGCAACCATGTGCCGACCCCCCACTTGAGGGCCATGCCGGTGAGCACCGCGGCGACGAGGAAGGCGATGAACACCCCGCCGTGCACCGGGCCGAAAACCTTCACGCCGACCTCGGTACGCGGGGTGCCGAGGTACTTGAAGTACATGCCGATCAGCAGTCCGATCCAGCTGAGGGCCTCGGCGAAGGCGATCAGACGGAACCACGCCGCGGCGTTGCGGACGTCGAATGCGCGTGTCATGGCCCCATTGTGCCGGAGCGGCACGCTAGCTACTACAGAGTGTCGTTGCCAGAGGTCGATGCGCTCAGGGCCGGCGCAGGATCAGCGCATCGCCCTGACCGCCGGCGCCGCACAGCGCGGCCACCGCGTAACCAGAGCCTCGTCGGGCCAGTTCCAGCGCCGCGTGCAGGGTGATGCGTGCGCCCGACATGCCGATCGGGTGGCCCACCGCGATCGCACCGCCGTTGGTGTTGACCTTCTCCGGATCCACACCGAGCTCCTTGGTCGACGCCAGCGCGACAGCGGCGAACGCCTCGTTGATCTCGATGACGTCGAGCTGGTCGAGCGAGATGCCCTCCTTGGCGACGGCCTTCTTGATCGCGTTGGCCGGCTGGCTCTGCAGCGTGGAATCCGGGCCGGCGACCACGCCGTGGGCGCCGATCTCGCACAGCCAGGTCAGACCCAACTCCTCGGCCTTCGCCTTGCTCATCACCACGACCGCGCAGGCCCCGTCGGAGATCTGCGACGCCGACCCGGCGGTGATGGTGCCGTCCTTGCGGAACGCCGGCTTCAGCCCGGCCAACGACTCGGCGGTGGTGTCGGCGCGGATGCCCTCGTCCTCGGTGAACTCGATCGGATCGCCCTTGCGCTGCGGGATCTTCACCGGCACGACCTCATCGGCGAACACCCCGTCTTTCCAGGCCCGGGCCGCCTTCTGATGCGAGTTCGCCGCGAACTCGTCCTGCTCGGCGCGGGTGAACTGGTCGACGTCGTTGCGCTGTTCGGTCAGGGCGCCCATCGGCTGGTCGGTGAACACGTCGTGCAGACCGTCGTAGGCCATGTGGTCGAGCACCGTGACGTCGCCGTACTTGTACCCCGACCGGCTGTTCATCAGCAGGTGCGGCGCCTTCGTCATGGACTCCTGGCCGCCGGCGACGACCACCTCGAACTCACCGGCCCGGATCAGCTGGTCGGCCAACGCGATCGCGTCGATACCCGAGAGGCACATCTTGTTGATGGTCAGCGACGGCACGTCCCAGCCGATGCCGGCTGCGACCGCGGACTGGCGCGCGGGCATCTGCCCAGCGCCCGCGGTGAGCACCTGGCCCATGATCACGTACTCGACAGCAGAAGCGGGCACTCCGGCTTTCTCCAGGGCGCCGGCAATCGCGACGGCGCCCAGATCGCTGCCGGAGAAATCCTTCAGCGAACCCATCAGCTTGCCCACCGGGGTGCGAGCTCCAGCAACGATCACCGACGTCGTCATGACAACCTCCAACTGAGTTTCGAGCGCCTCCCATGAGGCTATACATCGGCACCGATCTATTCGAAACCGATCTTGTTAGGTAACTTCGCTGTTATGACCGCCGAGCAGACTGACGCCCGTCCTGTGCTGGCCACCGCGCTGGTCACCGCCATCGATCACGTCGGCATCGCGGTGCCCGACCTGGACGCGGCGATCAAGTGGTACCACGACCATCTCGGCATGATCGTGTTGCACGAAGAGGTCAACGAGGAGCAGGGCATCCGCGAGGCGATGCTCACGGTCCGCGGCGCTCCGGTCGGCAGCACGCAGGTGCAGCTGATGGCCCCCATCGACGACGATTCGACGATCGCGAAGTTCCTCGACAAGCGCGGCCCCGGTCTGCAGCAGTTCGCCTACCGCGTCAGCGACCTCGACGCGCTGACCGACCGGCTGCGCGAGCAAGGCGTCCGGTTGCTCTACGACGCACCGCGGCGCGGCACGGCGAACTCCCGCATCAACTTCATCCATCCCAAGGACGGCGGCGGCGTGCTCATCGAGCTCGTCGAGCCGGCCACCGACGCGCACTGATCCGGCGGGTCCTCACGACCAGCGCCGCGTCGGTCCCCGCGTCGCGCGGTTGGCCCAGCACGGCGTGTGCCAGTGCCGGCGGTCGTCGAGGCCGGACTCCCCCGCGTCGGCCCGCCACACCACGACATGGGCGACTCCGGGCCTGATCTCGTGATCGCATCCGGGGCACCGGTACACCTTGACCGCCCGGGCCCCCGACACCGGCCGCACCTCGTAGTCGTCACCGTCCGGTCCGGTCTCGATGCGCCGCGGCAGCGGCAGCGGATCGTGCTGCCGGCGCTTTCTCGCCGGTCGCCTCGCCATCAGAACAGCCGGAACTCGTCGCTGTCCATGCCCCGCATCTTGTCGTAATCCAGGATCAGGCAGCGGATTCCGCGATCCACAGCGAGCGTGCGGGCCTGCGGCTTGATCTGCTGGGCGGCGAAGACCCCCGCGACGGGGGCCAGCACGCTGTCGCGGTTGAGCAACTCGAGATAGCGGGTCAGCTGCTCGACCCCGTCGATCTCTCCGCGCCTCTTGATCTCCACGGCCACCGAGCGGCCCTGCTCGTCGCGGCACAACAGGTCCACCGGCCCGATCGGGGTCATGTACTCCCGGCGCACCAGCGTGTAGCCGGCGCCGAGCAGCTCGACGTGTTCAGCCAGCAGCGCCTGCAGGTGCGCCTCCACGCCGTCCTTGACCAGACCGGGGTCGACACCGAGTTCGTGACTCGAGTCGTGCTCGATGGCCTCGATGGTGATGCGCAGTTGCTCACCCGCCTTGTTCTGCACCACCCACAGGCCGTCGGCGTCCTCGACCATCCAGCAGGGCGGACTCATCCAGTTCAACGGCTTGTAGGCACGGTCGTCGGCATGCACGCTGACCGAACCGTCGGCCTTGATCAACAGCAGACGGCGGGCGGACGGCAGATGCGCCGTGAGGCGTCCGACGTAGTCGACGGTGCACTGGGCGATCACGAGACGCACCGATCCACCTTAAACGCCCCCTGCGGTCACTAGGCTGACGCCACGATGACCGCGAACAGGACAGCGGCACAGCGGCTGGGTCGCGTGCTCGAACGTGTGACCCACCAGAGCGGCAGAGTCGCAGGCACCCCGGAGTACGGATCGTGGATTCTCGGCCGGGTCTCGGAGAGTCAGCGCCGCCGCCGGGTACGCATCCAGATCATCCTCACCACCTTCGTGGTGGTCGCGAACCTGATCGGGATCGGCGTCGCGACGCTGGTGGTGACGGTCGCGTTCCCGATCCCCAGCGTGTTCGACTCCTCGGTCGGCTGGATCACGTTCATCGTGGTTCCCGCGTATCTGGTGGCCGCGCTCGTCGTGGGGGTGTTCTGGGCGACGCGACGGGTGATGAACAACGTGCGGTGGGCCATCGAGGAACGCCCGCCCACCCGCGAGGATCAACGCAACACGTTCCTGGCGCCGTGGCGGCTGACCCGCGTACTGCTGGTGCTGTGGGGTCTGGGCACGGTGCTGCTGACCACGCTCTACGGCCTGCAGGACACCGACTTCATCCCGAAGTGGCTGCTGGGGGTGAGCTTTCCGGGCATCGTCGTCTCGGCGAGCTGCTATCTGTTCACCGAGTTCGCGCTGCGGCCGGTGGCGGCTCAGGCGCTCGAGGCCGGCAAGCCGCCGCGGCGGATCGCCGACGGGCTGATGGGACGCACCATGCTGGTGTGGGTGCTGGGTTCCGGTGTGCCGGTGGTCGGCATCTTCCTGGCCGCGGCGATCACGCTGATGCAACGCAACCTGACCCCGACGCAGTTCACCGTCGCGGTGATGATCCTGGCCCTGTTCGCGCTCGTGTTCGGCGCGATCCTGATGTTCATCCTGGCGTGGCTGACGGTCACCCCGGTGCGGGTGGTGCGCGAGGCGCTCAACCGCGTGGAGCGCGGCGATTTCGATACCGATCTCGTGGTGTTCGACGGGACCGAGTTGGGTCAGTTGCAGCGCGGCTTCAACTCGATGGTGCACGGGCTGCGGGAGCGGGAGCGGGTGCGCGACCTGTTCGGCCGTCACGTGGGCCGGGAGGTGGCACTGCTGGCAGAGAAGGAGCGGCCCCAGCTGGGCGGCGAAGAGCGTTATGCCGCAGTCATCTTCGTCGACATCATCGGATCGACGAAGTTGGTCACCAGCCTGCCGGCGGTGGAGGTCGTCGAACTGCTCAACCGGTTCTTCGCCGTGATCGTCGAGGAGGTCGACCGGCATCACGGCCTGGTGAACAAATTCGAGGGCGACGCGGTGCTGGCCGTGTTCGGCGCACCGGTCTCACTCGATCACCCCGAGGACGAGGCCCTGGCCGCGGCGCGGGAGATCGCCCGGCGACTGTGCGACGAGGTGCCCGAATGCGAGGCGGGCATCGGCGTGGCGGCGGGTACCGTCGTCGCCGGTAACGTCGGTGCGCGGGAACGCTTCGAGTACACCGTGATCGGGGAACCGGTGAACGAGGCCGCGCGACTCTGCGAGCTGGCCAAGAACGAGCCGTCACGTCTGGTGGCGTCGTCGGAAACAGTGGACAGCGCAACTGATTCCGAACGGTCGCACTGGCGGTTGGGTGACACGGTGACGCTGCGCGGGCACGACGAACCGACACGGCTGGCCACGCCGGTCCGTCAGAATTGAGCCGCGGGCGGCCCGCTGCTGCGATGTCGTTTTCCCGCTAGTAATGGTCGGTGGGCCGTGACATCGTCAACGGTATGCACACCGACTTCGACCGCTGCTACCGCGCCGTCCAGGCCAAGGACGCGCGGTTCGACGGCTGGTTCGTCACCGCGGTGCTGACCACGAAGATCTATTGCCGGCCGAGCTGCCCCGTGCGTCCGCCGTTCGCCCGCAACGTGCGCTTCTATCCCACCGCCGCGGCCGCGCAGCGGGAGGGCTTCCGCGCCTGCAAGCGGTGCCGACCCGACGCGTCGCCGGGGTCTCCGGAATGGAATGTGCGTGGTGACGTCGTCGCGCGTGCCATGCGCCTGATCGCCGACGGCACCGTCGACCGCGACGGCGTCAGCGGCCTGGCCGCCCGACTCGGGTATACGGTGCGCCAGCTGGAGCGGCTGATGCAGGCCGAGGTCGGGGCCACGCCGCTGGCGCTGGCCCGGGCGCAGCGCTCGCACATGGCCCGGGTGCTCATCGAGACCACCGACATGCCGTTCGGCGACGTGGCGTTCGCCGCGGGCTTCGCCAGCATCCGGCAGTTCAACGACACGGTCCGTGCGGTCTGCGACCTGACGCCCACCCAATTGCGCCGGCGCGCCCTTCAACGATCGCACGACGACGTGCCGACGAGCGGAGTGATGACGCTGCGGCTGGCGGTCCGGACGCCGTTCGCCTACGACGGTGTCTTCGGGCACCTCGCGGCCACGGGCATACCCGGCGTCGAGGAGGTGCGCGGAGAGACCTACCGACGCACGCTGCGGCTGCCGCACGGCAGCGGGATCGTCGGACTCACTCCGCGTCCGGATCACGTCACCTGCCAGCTGTCGATCGATGACTTCCGCGACCTCCCCGCGGCGATCGCGCGGTGCCGGCGCCTGCTCGATCTCGATGCCGACCCGGAGGCCATCGTCGAATTCCTCGGCTCCGACGCCGAACTCGCCTCGGTGATCGCCAAGTCACCGGGGCAACGTATCCCGCGCACCGTCGACGAGCACGAACTCGCGATTCGCGTGGTGCTGGGTCAGCAGGTGTCGACGGCGGCGGCACGCACCCACGCGGCCCGTCTGGCGGCCGCTTATGGACATCCCGTCGACGATGCTGCCGGGGGACTGACGCACGTCTTCCCGTCCACCGCCGATCTCGCCGAGATCGACCTGCGCCATCTTGCGCTGCCGAAGGCACGCCAGCGCACGGTGATGACCTTGATCGAGGCCATCGACACCGGCGAGCTGATTCTCGACTCCGGCTGCGACTGGAACCGCGCTCGAACACAGTTGTTGGCCCTGCCGGGCATCGGGCCGTGGACCGCCGAGATGATCGCCATGCGCGGCCTGGGCGACCCCGACGCGTTCCCCGCGACCGATCTCGGGGTGGTGGTGGCCGCCCGCCAGCTCGGTCTGCCGGACGAACCGAAAGCGCTTGCCGGCCGCAGCGAACGTTGGCGGCCCTGGCGTTCCTATGTGACACAACATCTTTGGACCACCCTCGAGCACTCCGTCAACCAATGGCCCCCGAAGGAGAGATGATGGACAGCGTGCGTTATCGGACCATGGACAGTCCCGTCGGAATGCTGACCCTGGCGGGTGTCGGCGACCGGTTACAGCATCTGCGGATGGTGGACCAGACCTATGAACCCAGCCGTGAAGGCTGGGAGCCCGATGAGGAGTCCTTCGCCGACGCGGTGGCACAACTCGGGGAGTACTTCCGCGGCGAGCGCGTCGACTTCGACCTCGAGCTGGACATGGTCGGTACCGATTTCCAGCGCAGGGTGTGGGAGGCACTGCGGACGATCCCGTACGGGGAGACCCAGTCGTATGGGGAGATCGCCGCGCAGATCGGGTCGCCCGGCGCCTCCCGCGCCGTCGGACTGGCCAACGGGCACAACCCGATCGGCATCATCGTGCCGTGCCATAGGGTGATCGGCGCCAACGGCAGTCTGACCGGATACGGCGGCGGACTGGACCGCAAGAAGTTGCTGTTGGGGATGGAGAAGCGCTACGCGCCGGCCGTGCCGACGCTCTTCATCTGAGCAGCCTGATACACAAATGCCTGTGCCCCCCAACAGAATTGGGGG
>NZ_JYNX01000006.1 GCF_001044255.1 Mycolicibacterium chubuense | reverse complement strand
ACCCTCGACCTCGACACACCAGCCCAACGCATGGCCGCCCTCATTAACCAAGCGGCCTAACCGTTGTCATGACCACTTGACTTTGAGCGCGTGTGAGCGACCAGGAATGCTATTCCGCGGCAATTTAAGCGAAGAGTCGAAATCGTCCGGGCGGGCGCCAACGCTGCGAGACTGACCTCGAGCTCGACGGAATCAAGGAGGCGCCGTGCCAGACCACGACTACGCGGAGATGAAGAAGGACGCCGAGCAGTACATCCGCTTCGAGAAGGACACTGCGAACCGGATCGCGACGATCACCTTCGACCGGCCCGACGCGCAGAACTCGACCACGCTGGGCATGCGCCAGCTCTATGCCGACCTGATCCACAAGTGCAACGTGGACGACGACGTCAAAGTGGTCGTCATCCGCGGTGAGGGCCAGGACTTCGGCAGCGGAGGCGATCTGCCCGAGCAGCGGGACATGCTGGAGAACCCGGGCATGCCGCTGCTGCACGAGGTCGCGATCAACGACGACGACGTGAAGTATCCGCCCGGCGGCTCGTACCGCTACCTGTCCACCGTGACCGACTTCTACGCCAAGGCGCCCGCCGGCAACCGGCCGCTGCAGGAACTGCGCAAGATCAGCATCGTCGAGGCCAAGGGGTACTGCTACGGCTGGCACTTCTACCAGGCCGGTGACGCGGACCTGGTGGTCTCCTCCGACGACGCGCTGTTCGGCCACCCGGCCTTCCGCTATGTGGGCTGGGGCCCGCGGCTGTGGTGGTGGGCCGAGACCATGGGGCTGCGCAAGTTCTCCGAGATGCTCTTCACCGGAAGGCCTTTCACGGCCAAGGAAATGGACGACTGCGGCTTCCTCAACAGCGTGGTGCCCCGCGACGCCTTGGAAGCCGAGACGCACAAGTACGCGCTGGCCTGCTCGCGGTCGCGTCCCACCGACACCGTCGCGGTGCAGAAGACCTTCCTGGAGCTCTACAAGCAGCACAAGGGCGAGTACTTCGGCAGCCTGCTCACCGGCATGGTCGAGGGCATGCTTCCGCTCATCCGCAACGATCAGCAGGCCGACGTCGACCTCACCGAGGGCACCTTCGAGAAGGGACTCAACAACGTGGTCAAGGACAACGATCTGAACTTCCCGCCGGAGTGGCGGCTCAGCCGTTCGGGGCGCAACAAGCCCTAGTCCTTGGCGATCAGACCGTCGACGATCGTGTTGAACTCAGGCGTGCCGAACGACACGTACTCGGCGAGGTTGGCGTAGTCCAGCGACGCCATCACCGAGCGCTCCAGCTGGATGTTCATCAGCCGCTTGGTGGCTTCGACCGCCTGCTGGGGCAGCGCCATGATCTTCTTCGCACACGCGATCGCCTCGGAGACCGGCTCGGCGACAACGTGATTCGCCAGGCCCAGCTCCAGTGCCCGCGGCGCCTTGATCCGCACGCCCGTCAACGCGAACTCCTTGGCCTGCAACAGGCTGATCTGCGACCCCCACACCAGCGGTCCGCCGTCGGCGGCGACCAGACCGATCTGGACGTGCGGGTCGGCGAAGTGCGCGGTCTCGGCCATGTAGACGATGTCGGACAGCGCGGCCAGGCTGCAGCCCAGTCCCACGGCAGGACCGTTGACCGCGGCGATGACCGGCACCCGGCAGCGCACCATGCCGATGACCAGATCGCGGCCGTGCTTGATCGTCTTGCGCCGCAACGCCTCGTCACGGCGCAACTCGTCGAGATAGTGGAAATCGCCGCCGGCCGAGAACGCCCGCCCCGCGCCGGTGATGACCGCGGCCCGGACGTCGGCGTCCTCGTTGAGCGCCTCCCAGATCCGGGCCAGGCCGACGTGCAGCGCGTCGTTGACCGCATTGAGCTCGTCGGGCCGGTTGAGCGTGATGATGCGCAACCCACCGTCGGCGCGGACGTCGATCTCTTCTGGCATGTCGTACATCTAGGCCCCCAGTCCGAGGATGCGTTGCGCGATGATGTTCTTCTGGATCTGCGACGTGCCGCCCATCACGCTCTGGGCGCGGCTGTACATGTAGGCGCCGAACAACTCCTCGTCGCCGGTGCCGACCGTGTGCAGCGCCGCGTGGCCGACCGACTGCTCGACCCAGGTCATCAGCAGCTTGTCGAGTGACCCCTGGGGACCGTGGGTCAGGCCGTCGAGTTGCTCGGAGAGCCGCCTGCGCACATGTAGCCGCAGCATCTCTGTCTGGACCCACGCCCACAGCAGCTCGGCGTTCGGTGCGCCGTCGACGCGGGACGCCATCTGGCGCACGGTCTTTCCATAGCGTGCCGAGAACCCGAGCGTGGAGGGCTCCCGCTCGTGGCTGACCACCGTCATGGCCAGCTTCCACCCCTCGCCCGGCGCGCCCACCATGTTCTCGGCGGGCACCCGGGCGCCGTCGAAGCTCACCTGGCCGAACTCCCGGGTCACGCCGCTGATCATCTTCAGCGGACGCTGCTCGATGCCGGGTTGGTGCATGTCCACGATGAACGCCGAAATGCCCTTGTGCTTGGGCACGGTCTTGTCGGTGCGCGCGAGCACCAGGCACCAGTCGGCGACGTCGGAGTAACTCGTCCAGATCTTGTGGCCGTGGATCACGTACTCAGACCCGTCCTGCACGGCCGTCGTCGTCAGCGACGCGAGATCTGATCCCGCGCCCGGCTCGGAGAAACCCTGACACCATCGCTCGGTGCCGTTGATCATGCCGGGCAGGAAGCGTCGCCGAAGATCCTCGCTGCCGTGGTGACTCAGGCCGACGACGAGGTAGCCCAGACTCGGCCGTGCGGGCGCGCCGGCTTTGGCGATCTCCTCGTCGACGATCACGTCGTACACCGGCGGCAGATCATGACCGCCGTACGCCTTCGGCCACGACGTGCCGAAGAACCCCGCCTCGAACAGTGCCCGGTGCCACTGTCCGGCCTTGGCCCAATAAGCGTCGCCCGACGTCGGGAACCTGCCCTTCTGCTCGATCAGCCAGGCCCGCAGGCGCTTCCGGAACGCGGCCTCGTCGGCGGAATCACGAAAGTCCAATGGTCAGCTCCTCCAGCTTTACGGGCCACACCTCGGTGGCGGCCAGGACCCGGCGCAGATAGACATGGGCCAGGCACTCCCAGGTGTTGCCGATGCCGCCGTGCACCTGGATCGACGTCTCGCACACCGTCATCGCGGCGCGCGCGCAGTAGATCTTGGCTATCCGGGCGGCGTCGACGGCCTCGGCCACCGGGAGTTCGTCGACGGCCCAGGCGGCGTGGCGCGCAACGCTGATGGCCCCTTCGATCAGCGCCAGGCCTTCGGCGAGCAGATGCGCCACGGCCTGATAGGAACCGATCGCCGCGCCGTACTGCTCTCGCACGGCGGCGTATTCGGTTGCCAATGCGTGCGTTCCCCTCGCCGCGCCGAGGATGTCCGCGGTGCTGGTCGCCAGCGCGAGCGCATACCAGCGGCCCGACTCCTCCTCGGACAGCCGGCTCAGTTCCGGCGGCGACTCGACGACGCCGACGAGGGCGCCGGTCAGATCCACCGACGTCAGCGGCTCATCGGTGACCGCGACCGTGCGGCCCAGCCGGCGCTGCAGGTCGTCAACGAGCACAGGCCCCAGGAACGGCACGTCGACCAGCCGCCTGCCGAATTCCTCGGCCACGATCGCGACCTCCACAGCGGACGCCCCGTCGGAGCGCAACACGCGAAAGCCGGTCGCGTCCAACGCCTTCTCCAATCGCGCGACGCGGACCTCGTCGTCGAGCTCGGCCACCGACCCGGGTCCCAGGCCGGCCGCCAACTCGGCAGCCGCAGCACGCAGCTGCTCCTGTTCACTGGTCAGACGAACGTCCACGGATTCCTCCACTCTCTGCGCAACCGCTCAACGCCCGCTCCCGGAGCACTCGGCGCAGCACCTTGCCCGACGGCAGGCGCGGGATCTCGTCGACGATCACCACCCGGCTGGGCCGCTTGTAGGACGCCAGCCGGTCGGCCACGACGGCGATCAGCGCGTCGGGCTCCACGGTGGCGCCCACCGTCACGGCGGCGATGATCGCCTCCCCGTCGGGGGCCGGGACACCGAACACCGCGCAGTCCTCGACGGCGGGATGGCCGTGCAGCACCGCTTCGATCTCGGCGGGCGCGACCTGGAAGCCGCGCACCTTGATCATCTCGCGGGCGCGGTCGGTGATGCGCAGATAGCCGTCGGCATCGAGGCTGCCGATGTCGCCGGTCCGGTACCAACCCTCCGAAAATGCCTGGGCCGTCGCGTTTTCCGGGAGGTAGCCAGCCATGGCGGCCTCCGATCGCACCTGGATCTCCCCGTCGGCGCCGATGCCCAGCGGCGTCCCGGTCTCGGTGTCGACGACCCGCACGCGCACGCCGTCGACAGCACGGCCCACGGTGTCCAGGCGCGCCGCGGGCAGATCGTTGCAGGAGATGACAGGCAGTTCGCTGGCTCCGTACGCGGTCACCCACGCGACCCCGGTGCGCTCGGTGACGGCGTGGGCCACGCTGCTGGTGACCGGCGTGGCACACCACATGAGGTAGCGCAGGGACGACAGGTCGTGGGCTTCCAGGCCGGGGTGCGCCGACAGCGCCAGCGCGATCGGGGCGACCGCCATGTCGACGGTGATGCGGTCGGCCTCGATGTGGCGCAGCATCGTGTCGATGTCGAAGCGTGGATGCAGCCGGATCCACGCCCCGGTGTCGAGCGCCGTCACGATGTTGAGCAGTCCGAGGATGTGCGATGGGGGTGTCATCACCTGCAGACGATCTGCCGAGGTGAGCTGCAGCGCCCCGCGCCAGTGCCGGATCGCGGCAGCCAGCGAGGCGTGTGTGTGCCGAACGGCTTTGGGCATCCCGGTGGTGCCCGAGCTGAATACCAGGACCGCGTCCGCCCCGGGATCGATCGCCTCCGCCGTGCACGATGCCGGTGGGATCGGCTCGTCCAGATGCAGCATCGGCATCGCCGCGGCGAGCACCGCGTGGTCGCCCACCGCATGCGCCGGCCGGGTCAGTGACAGCGCGTGGCCGACCTCCGCCTGCTTCCACGCCGGGCTGAGCAACACCGCCGCCGACCCGAGGCGCCAGATCGCGCGCAGCGCGACCACGAACTCCGGCCGGTTCGACGACATCACGGCGACCCGGGACGACGGACCGACCCCGCGCAGGCGCAGTGCGGCGGCCAACGCCTCGGCCTGGGCGTCGAGGTCGGCGAGACTGTACTGCCGTTCCCCGAACGCGAGCGCCATGGGCTCACTCACGTCGCGCGCGCCCTCCTCGTGGATGATGATGAGAGGAATACCGTTTGTCGAGGAGAATAGTATTCTCCTATTATCAGAATGACAATGTCGATCGGTGAAGGAGCGGGACGTCGCGTGGACGCCGAAACAGGTCTGACCGGGGGCACCATCACCATTCAGCTGGACGGGAGCACCGCGTCGGTGCCGACCAGACCCGGGGAGACGCTGCTCGACAGCGCGCGCCGCGCCGGGATGGGGCCGCCCTTCTCCTGCGAGGCCGGCAACTGCGGGACGTGTATGGCGCTGTTGAAGACCGGCCGGGCCACGATGCGGGTCAACGATGCGCTGACCGAGGACGAGGTCGACGAGGGATACGTGCTGACCTGCCAGGCAGTTCCGGACACTCCCGATGTGACGGTCACCTACGACGAGTGAGCGGTGCGCGCGTGTTCGTCGAGACGGGGCGCGGGACGGTACTCGGGTTGATGGTCCGTGATCCGGATCGGACTGCGCACCAACCGAAAGTCCCCCGCTGTCACCACCGCCTCGGGGGTGGCGGCCAACGCCTCGGGCAGCGTACGCACCGCTGACACCGGGATGCCGAGCGGCCGCAGCCGGGCTTCCCAATGCGCGGCGGTGTCCGTCGCGAGCGCGGCGCCGACCAGCTCCAGCACCTCGTCGCGCCGAGACGCCCGTTCGGCCATGGTGGCGAAGCCGGCGATTCCGGCCTCCGCGGCGAACGCCGCCCAGAAGGCGTCGTGGGTGATGAACAGTGCGAGATACCCGTCGGCGGTCGGGAACAACTGCGCCGGAACGTAATACGAATGCGCGCCGTACGGGTGCCGGCGCGGCTCGGTGCCGTCGTTGAGATACGCGGCGGCGCGGTAGTTCAGCTGCGAGAGCATGACGTCGCGCAGCGACACGTCGACCTGTCCCCCGCGCCCGGAGACGATCTGAGCCAGCAGGCCGAGCGCCGCAGTGAGGCCGGTGGAGTTGTCGGCCGACGAATACCCGGGCAGCGTCGGCGGGCCCTCCGGGTCGCCGGTCATCGCCGCCACTCCCGTCGACGCCTGGATCACGTAGTCGAACGCCGGGTCGTCCCCGCCGTCGAGCCCGTAGCCCGTCAGCGCCACGCACACGATGCCCTCGTTGTACTGTCGCAGCGACTCGTAGGTGAGGCCCAGCCGCCGGATCGCCGACGGCTTCATGTTGACCAGCAGCGCATGGGAATCCGCGACCAGCTCGCCGAGCCGTTGCCTGCCCTCGGCGGACCGCAGATCCAGGCAGACGCTCTGCTTGTTGCGGTTCAGGCTCGCGAAGTAGCTGTCGCTGACCTGGCGGGAGATCTCGCCGCCCGGCGGCTCGATCTTGAGCACGTCGGCGCCGAGGTCGGCGAGCATCATCGTGGCGTACGGACCCGCGAGCATGACGCCGACCTCCAGGACGCGGATGCCGGCCAGCGGACCCTTCACTGCACGGCCTTGGCCAGCTCCGCGATCACCTCGCGGGTGCGGTACTTCGATGCCACCAGCTCGTCGCGGGTGTCGCCGATCGGCAGCAGTCGTACCGACAGATCGGTGACGCCGGCGTCGGCGAACTGCTTGAACCGCGCCAGAATGTGTTCCATGTCGCCTGCAGCGCAGAGGTCCCCGACGTTGCGCGCGTCGCCGCGATCGAGCAGCCGCTGATAGTTCGGCGACGTCTCGGCCTCGGCCAGGATGCGGTTGGCGCGCTCCTTGGCGGCGTCGATCTCGCTGGTGGCACACAGACACACCGGGATACCAGCCACGATGCGCGGCGCGGGACGCCCGGCCTCGGCGGCGGCCCTGGTGATCTTCGGGGCGATGTGCTCGCCGATCGCCTTCTCGTCGGCCATCCAGAGAACGGTTCCGTCAGCACGCTCGCCGGCGATCTGCAGCATGACCGGTCCGAGCGCGGCCACCAGCACCGGAAGCGGCGTCTCGGCGGCCAGCACCGTCGGGTTGTGCACGGTGAACGACGCGTTCTCGACGTCGACGTCGCCCGGACCGGCGAGCGCGGCGTCGAGCACCTCGAGATAGTCGCGGGTGTAGGCCGCGGGCTTGTCGTAGGGTAGGCCCAGCATGTCGCGCACGATCCAGTGGTGCGACGGGCCCACCCCGAGCGCGAGCCGGCCGGAAGCCATCGCGTGCACCGAAAGAGCCTGGCGGGCCAGCGCGATCGGGTGCTGGGCCTGCAGCGGCACGACGGCGGTACCGAGTTCGATCCGCGTCGTGTGGGCGGCCATCAGCGCGACCATGGTCAGGCAGTCGAAGTCGTTGGGCACCTGCGGCATCCACGCGGTGTCCAGACCGGCCGACTCGGCCCACTGGATGTCGGAGACCAGCTTGGCGACCTTGCGCGCCATGTCCCCGCGCTCGGCCCCGATCATGACACCCAGTCTCATGACCGGTCCGCCGTCTCGGTCAGCTCGCGGACGTCACGGACCAGATCCTCGAGCGAGGTCCCCGTCGGGAACACCGCGGCCGCTCCCGCGTCGAGCAGCTTCTGCACGTCGGCCTGCGGGATGGTGCCGCCGACGACGACGGCGATGTCGCCGGCGTCGGCCGCCCGCAGCGCATCGACAGTACGTCGGGTCAGCGCGACGTGCGCACCGGAGAGTATCGAAAGACCCACCAGCGCAACATCTTCCTGCAGAGCGATCGATACGATGTCCTCGATCCGCTGGCGGATGCCGGTGTAGATGACCTCGAAGCCCGCGTCACGCAGCGTGCGTGCGACGATCTTCGCGCCGCGGTCATGGCCGTCCAGGCCGGGCTTGGCGACGAGTACCCGGGTGGTCACTAGAACACCACCGGCTGGACGAACTCGCCCCACACCGACTTCAGCGTGGACACCATCTCACCGACGGTGCAGTAGGCGTTGGCGCAGTCGATCAGGTTGTGCATCAGATTGTCGGTGCCTTCCGCGCTCTTCGCGAGCGCTGTCAATGCCTGCCGGACGGCGACGGCATCGCGTTCGGCCTTGACCTTCGCGAGCCGCTTGAGCTGCAGATCCCGTCCCTCGGCGTCGAGTTCGTAGGTGGCGATCTCGGGCGGCGGCTCGTCGGTGACGAATCTGTTCACGCCGACGACGGGCCGATGCCCTTGTTCTACTTCCTGGTGGATCGTGTAGGCCTCGTCGGCGATCAGCCCCTGCAGGTAGCCGTCCTCGATGCAGCGCACGCTGACCCGCCGCGGTCAGCTCGGGGATGTGGTNGGGCGACGTGGTGGTGGTCGTCGGCACCGTCGTGGCGATGCTGTGGTGGTGCTGCTCGGCCAGCGTGTCCTTGATCGCGTAGCCCAGCAGCGGGTGCGGGCTGACCTCGACGAACACGGCGTGGTCGGCCCCGGCGGTGGGCGACTTTGGTGACACCTGTCTCGTAGGCCAGGATCTGCTGGGTCCGCAGCGCGAGCGTCGCGGACTCCTCGCTGGGTAGCGCGAACGGCTCGTCCCAGGCCGCGGTGAACATCGACTGGACACCGCCGAGCACCGCCGCCATCGCCTCGTAGGCCACACGGACCAGATTGTTCTGCGCCTGGGGCGCATACAGCGACGCACCACCGGCCACGCAGCCGAACCGGAACATCGACGCCTTGTCGGTGGTGGCGCCGTAGCGCTCCCGCACCAGCGTCGCCCAGCGCCGCCGGCCCGCCCGGTACTTCGCGATCTCCTCGAAGAAGTCACCGTGGGTGTAGAAGAAGAACGAGATCTGCGGCGCGAACTTGTCGATCGTCATCCGGCCGCGCTCGACCACGGTGTCGCAGTAGGTGACACCGTCGGCCAGAGTGAAGGCCATCTCCTGCACGGCGTTGGCGCCGGCGTCGCGGAAGTGTGCGCCGGCCACCGAGATCGCGTTGAATCTCGGTACCTCGTCGGCGCAGAACTCGATCGTGTCGGCGATCAACCGCAGCGAGGGCTCCGGCGGCCAGATCCAGGTGCCGCGCGACGCGTACTCCTTGAGGATGTCGTTCTGGATGGTGCCGGTGAGCTTCTCGCGCGGGACGCCCTTCTTCTCGGCGGCGGCCACGTAGAACGCCAGCAGGATCGCAGCGGTGCCGTTGATCGTGAAGCTGGTGCTGATCGCGTCCAGTGGGATGCCGTCGAACAGCACCTCGGCATCGGCGAGCGTGTCCACGGCCACGCCGACCCGCCCGACCTCCTCGCCGTATTCGGGATCGTCGGAGTCGTAGCCACACTGGGTGGGCAGGTCGAGCGCCACCGACAGCCCGGTGCCGCCCTGGTCGAGCAGGTAGCGGTACCGGCGGTTGGACTCCTCGGCCGTGCCGAAGCCGGAGTACTGCCGGAACGTCCACGTCTTGCCGCGGTATCCCGATGCGAAGTTGCCGCGGGTGAACGGATAGGTACCCGGCGGTGGCGGATCGCCGGCCCGGTCGGCCGGTCCGTACACGGGCTCCAGCGGCAGCCCGGAGGGTGTCTGTACTGGGTCGCTCATCAGTGGATAACGTACTTGCAAAAAATGAGAATGCCAATACCGTCTGAGGCAAAGATGCACGCAGCGATGGGTGTCGGCGGCCGAACCGCAACTCCGAAGCCCCGGTACACAGCGATTACGCGATTCGCATAAAATGAGAACGGCACTATCCAGTGTCCGCAAGGAGGCGCGATGTCCGACGTACCCACCGAGTCGCCGTTCACCGACCGCACCATGGTGGTGTCGGGCGGCAGTCGCGGAATCGGCCTGGCCATCGCCCTGGCCGCGGCACGGCGCGGCGCCAACGTGGTGCTGCTGGCCAAGACCGCCGAGCCGCACCCCCGCCTGCCGGGCACCGTGCACACCGCGGTCGCCGAGGTCGAGGCCGCCGGCGGCAAGGCGGTGGCGGTGGTCGGCGACGTGCGCAACACCGACGACGTGGTGCGCGCGGTGGACACCGCCGTCGCGCACTTCGGCGGCATCGACATCGTCGTGAACAACGCGAGCGCCATCGCCACCGAACCGACCGAGGCACTCTCGGCCAAGAAGTTCGACCTGATGATGGACATCAACGTCCGCGGCACCTTCCTGCTCACCAAGGCAGCGTTGCCGCACCTGCGAACGTCGGCCAACCCTCATGTGCTCACGCTGGCGCCACCGCTGAACACGAGTCCGCACTGGTTGGGTGCGCACCCGTCCTACACGCTGTCCAAATACGGCATGACGCTGCTGTCGCTGGGGTGGGCCGAGGAGTTCCGCGGCGAACGCGACGGGGCGGGCATCGGCTTCAGTTGCCTGTGGCCACAGACCTATATCGCGACCTCCGCGGTGGCGAACCTCCCCGGCGGCGACCAACTCGTCGACGCCTCCCGCAGCCCGGACATCATGGGCGACGCCGCGGTGGCGATCCTGGCCAGGCCCGCCCACGAGGTGAACGGCCGGACCTTCATCGACGCCGATGTGCTGACGGCCGCCGGCGTCACCGATCTGTCGACGTACGGCGGCGGGGACGACCCGCTGTGGGATATCTTCCTGGACAAGTCATGAGTATCTCCCTGCTGCTGGAAATGGCTGCGTCGTCCGATCCGGATCGGACGGCGGTGGTCGACGACGACACCCGGCTCACCACCGGTGAATTGAGCGCGCTCGCCGATGGCGGCGCGCAGGTGATCGCCTCCTCGGGCACCCGGCACGTCGCGTACGTCGGCACGGGCGGCGCCATGCTTCCCCTCCTGTTGTTCGCCTCGGCCCGCACGGCGATACCGGTCACGCCGCTGAACTACCGACTCTCCCCCGACGGCCTGCGCACCCTTCTCGATCGCCTGCCCGACCCACTCGTCGTCGTCGACGACGAGTACCGGGCGGCCGTCGGTGACGGGTACCGGGTACTGGGATCCGCCGAATTCCTCGCCGAGGCAGGCGAAACGGAGCCCGGCCCGGACATTCCGGTGTTCGCCGATCCCGACGCCGTCGCGGTCGTGCTGTTCACCTCGGGCACCACCTCCACACCGAAAGCCGTCGAACTCACCCACAACAACCTGACCAGTTACATCACCGGCACCGTCGAGTTCGCCTCCGCAGAGCCGGGAGACGCCGCGCTGATCTGCGTGCCGCCGTACCACATCGCGGGGGTCGGCGCGGCGCTGTCGAACCTGTACGCGGGCCGGAAGATGGTGTACCTCAGGCACTTCGACGCAGAGCAGTGGGTGCGGCTGGTGATCGAGGAGGGCGTGACGTCGGCCACCGTCGTGCCGACGATGCTCGACCGTATCGTCTCGGTCCTGGAGGCACGAGCCGTCTCGCTGCCCACCCTGCGCACCCTGGCCTACGGCGGCTCGAAGGTGCCGCTGCCGTTGGTGCGCAAGGCGCTCGACCTGCTGCCCACGGTCGGCTTCGTCAACGCCTACGGCCTGACCGAGACCAGCTCCACCATCGCCGTGCTCACCCCCGACGATCACCGCGCCGCACTCGCCGCCGGCGACGAGGCGGCCATCCGCCGGCTCGGCTCGGTGGGCCGGCCGGTGCCCGGCGTCGACGTCGAGGTCCGCGCCGACGACGGACGGGTGCTCGGCCCCGGCGAACCCGGAGAACTGTTCGTGCGCGGCGAGCAGGTGTCGGGCAGATACACCGACATCGGATCCGTCCTCGACGACAACGGCTGGTTCCCGACCAAGGATGTCGCCTACCTCGACGGTGAGGGATACCTGTTCATCGGCGGCCGCTCCGACGACACCATCATCCGCGGCGGTGAGAACATCGCGCCCGCCGAGATCGAGGACGTTCTCGTCGAGCATCCGCACGTTCGCGACTGCGCCGTGGTCGGCGCCGACGATCCCGAATGGGGTCAGATCATCGTCGCCGTCGTCGTCGCCCATCAGGGAACAGAACCCGACATCGAGGATCTGCGCGCCCATGTCCGCGCGCAGCTGCGCGGATCTCGCACTCCCGACCGGGTGGTGTTCCGAAACGAACTCCCCACCAATGCGACCGGCAAGGTGCTGCGCCGTGAACTCGTCAACGAACTCAACGCCACGTCGAAGGAGCCCGCATGATCAAGAACGGCACCCGCCTCCAGAGCCAGGTCTGTGAAACCCAGGTGATCGTGGTGCGCAGCGCCGACAGCCTCGACGATCTGCGGGCCGGTGGCGCACCGATGGTCCCGGTCGGCGACAGCGTCGATGCCGGCCTGTCGCTCGACGAGGCGCTCGCTGACGGCAACCTGATGGGCAAGCGCTACGTCGACGACGGTGGCGCCGAGGTGCTCGTGACGAAAGCCGGCAAGGGCACGCTGTCGATCGGATCCACTGCCCTGACCCTCAAGGAAGCCAAGCCGCTGCCCGCCAGCGACTGATAGCTTCTCCCCGTGTGAGGCCACGGCGGCTGCTGACCCGGTACGCGGTGGGTCTGACCACGGCCTACCTGCTCACGGTCGTCGAGGTCGCGGCCATCGTCGGCGCGCTGGGCGGTCGTGGCGTGGTCACGCTCGGCAACATCGTCACCCTGGTGGTCGTCGTGACCGTCGGTACGGCCACCGTCGGACTCGGAGCGGTCGCCATCCTGCGGCCGTCGCTGCGGTGGCTGTCGGCGGGACGGCGGCCCACCTCTGCCGAGATCGCCACCACCGCCAGGATCATCCGTCGGCAGGCGGGGATCATGTTGGCTCCATGGCTGTTGACCGCGGCGGTGCTGGTGCCGCTCAACCGCGATGCCGAGGCGTCGGTGTTCGTCGTGATCACCACGACGCTGCTCTTCGGCGCGATCGCCGCGGTGTGCACCGGCTTCCTGTTCACCCTTCGCACGTTGCGGCCGCTGATGGCCCGCGTGCCACCGGGCGAACGACCTGCCGCACCGGGCGTGCGGGCGCGACTGATCCTGATGTGGACGTTGTGTACGGCGCTGCCGGGCACCGCGATCGCTGTCCTGCTGATCATGCGGTACCGCAACTGGCTGTTGACCGAGGACAGTCCGATCGAACTGGCACTGCTGGTGCTGGCTCTGGTGGCCGTCGTCCTGGGATTGCGGGCGATGCTCGTGGTGTCGATGTCGATCTCGGATCCGATCGGCCAGGTGGTGGCGGCGATGGCCGACGTGGAGCGGGGCGACATCGACGGCAGCGTCGAGGTCTACGAGTGGTCCGAGATCGGTCGTCTGCAAATCGGATTCAATCGCATGGTGGCGGGTCTTCGGGAACGTGACCGGCTTCACGACCTGTTCGGACGGCACGTCGGCGAGGAGGTGGCCCGTCGCGCGCTGGAACAGGGCGAGTCGCCCGAGGGCGACGAACGGGAGGTGGCGGTGCTGTTCGTCGACCTCACCGACTCGACCCGGTTGGCCGTCGAGCGGGAACCGCACGAGGTGGCCCGGATCCTCAACGACTTCTTCCGCATCGTCGTCGCCGAGGTCGACGCGCGGCACGGGCTGATCAACAAGTTCCAGGGCGACGCCGCGCTTGCGGTGTTCGGTGCGCCGCTGCGCATCGCCGACCCCGCGTCGGCTGCACTGGCGGTCGCACGCACCCTCGCCGACGAATTAACCAGTCTCAGCGTCGATTTCGGCATCGGCGTATCGGCGGGTCCGGTGTTCGCAGGCAACATCGGAGCGGAGA
The DNA here is from genome assembly GCF_001044255.1 of Mycolicibacterium chubuense. GTDB lineage: Bacteria > Actinomycetota > Actinomycetes > Mycobacteriales > Mycobacteriaceae > Mycobacterium > Mycobacterium chubuense. Next base: position 20,507 of record NZ_JYNX01000006.1, on the reverse strand, counting down.
ACCGCTACGAGTACACCGTGATCGGCGACCCCGTCAACGAGGCGGCACGGCTGGCCGACTGCGCGAAAGAGCACCCCGGTCGGGTGTTGAGTTCCGGCGCGGCCGTCGATCGGGCCGGCGCGGAGGAACAGGCCCACTGGTCCCCCGGGGGCGAGACCACCCTGCGGGGACGCTCCGACGTCACCGACCTCTACACACCCGGTTCACCTGCGCGTTAGTTCCGCGCGCGAATGGGGAATGCTCGCGTATGCAAACCGCGGCAGCCCGGGATGTGACCGCTGCGGGGCGGGCGCGCGCCGACATCCGGGCCGGACGGCATACCGGGCCCACCAGCGGATTGGCGCCGGGGTTCGCGCAGACCAACCTGGTGATCCTGCCCGAGGCGTACGCGCTCGACTTTCTGCGGTTCTGCGTCCGGAATCCGGGACCGTGCCCCCTGCTCGACGTGACCGCGACCGGCAGCCCCTGCCCGCAGATGCTGGCCCCCACCGCCGATCTGCGCAGCGACCTCCCGCGCTATCGCGTGTTCACCGACGGGAAGTGCATCGCCGAACCGACCGACGTGCACCGCTACTGGCGTGCCGATCTGGTCGCCTTCCTGCTGGGGTGTTCCTTCACCTTCGAGTGGGCGCTCGCCGCGGCCGGCATCCCTCTCGCCCATCAGCGCCAGCGCACCAACGTTCCGATGTACGTGACCGACCGGCCCTGTGTGCCCGCCGGTCCGTTCCGCGGGCCGATGGTGGTCTCGATGCGTCCGATACCGCCCACCGATCTGGCCCGCGCCGCGGACGTGACGGCGCGCTTCCCCGCCATGCACGGCGCCCCCGTCCACGCGGGCGATCCGGCCGCGCTGGGCATCGGCGACCTCGCCCGTCCCGACTTCGGCGATCCGGTGGCGATCGCCGACGACGAGATCCCGGTGTTCTGGGCGTGCGGGGTGACACCGCAGACGGCGGTCCAGAGCGCCGCTCCGCCGATCGCGATCGTCCATGCGCCCGGACACATGTTCATCACCGACCTCCCCCACGAGCACTACGACAGTGCGGCCCCTGCATCCCGACTGCCCGGAGGATTGTCATGACCGTCGATCATGAGCACTCGCAACGCACCGACGCCGCATCAGGCACCGTCGCCAAGGCGGTGCGCGGCGCGGCGATCGGCAACACCGTCGAATGGTTCGACTTCGCGATCTACGGGTTTCTCGCGACCTACATCGCCGAGAAGTTCTTCCCCCCGGGTGACGAGACCGCGGCGCTGCTGAACACGTTCGCGATCTTCGCCGCCGCATTCTTCATGCGGCCGCTGGGCGGCTTCTTCTTCGGTCCGCTCGGTGACCGGATCGGCCGGCAGAAGGTGCTGGCGCTGGTGATCCTGATGATGTCGGCGTCCACCCTCGCCATCGGGCTGGTCCCCAGCTATCAGAGTATCGGCGTGTTCGCGCCGATCCTGCTGCTGCTCCTACGCTGCCTGCAGGGGTTCTCCGCGGGTGGCGAATACGGCAGCGGCGCATGCTATCTCGCCGAGTTCGCCTCCGACCGGCACCGCGGGTTCGTGGTCTCGTTCCTGGTCTGGTCGGTGGTGGTGGGTTTCCTGCTCGGTTCGGTGACCGTCACCGCGCTGGAGGCCGTCTTGTCCGAATCCGCCATGGACGCCTACGGCTGGCGGATACCGTTTCTGATCGCCGGCGTGCTCGGCGCCGTCGGTCTGTACATTCGGACGCGCCTGGGTGACACCCCTGAGTTCGTGGAACTGCGCGACTCGGGAGAGGTGTCGTCGTCCCCGCTCAAGGAGGCGATCACCACCGCGTGGCGGCCCATCCTGCAGATCATCGGGCTGGTGATCATCCACAACGTCGGCTTCTACGTCGTGTTCACCTTCCTGCCAAGCTATTTCACCAAGACGCTGGAGTTCAGCAAGACCGATTCCTTCGTGTCCATCACCGTCGCCAGCGTCGTCGCGATCGCGTTGATCCCTCCGCTGGGAGCGCTGTCCGACCGGATCGGACGTAAACCGCTGCTGATCGCCGGTTCGGTGCTGTTTGCGGTCTTCACCTATCCGCTGTTCCTTCTGCTCAACAGTGGCTCGCTGGCCGCGGCGATCGCCGCGCATGCGGGCCTGGCCGCGATCGAATCGGTGTTCGCGTCGACGGCGCTGGCGGCGGGCGCCGAGTTGTTCGCCACCCGCGTGCGGTCCAGTGGGTATTCGATCGGCTACAACATCTCGGTGGCCCTGTTCGGCGGCACCGCCCCGTATGTGGCCACCTGGCTGGTGGCGCGGACCGGCAACCAGATCGCCCCGGCCTATTACGTGATCGGTGCCGCCCTCGTCACGCTGCTGACCGTGCTGACGATGCGCGAGACAGCGCGCCGTCCGCTGCGCAAGCTGGTCACCCAAAACGAAAGATCATGAGGCGCCCACCGTTTCCACCAGCACGGTGGTGAATCGGCGACGGGCGAGCCGCCAGCCCCGGTCGGTGCGGACGAACTCGTCGTCGTAGACACCTGCCGCGTGCACGCCGGATTCGTTGTCGGCGGCCATGATGAGCGCGTCGACATAGGCGCGCGCCCGGGCGGCGTCCCCGTCGACGGTCACCACCGGATTGGTGATCCGGTGCATCGTGTGGCCAACCGGCGCATGCGCGGCGGCCATGAACTCGGTCACCGAGTCGACGCCCTGCCAGACACCGATCTCGCCGTAGTCCAGCCGGCAGTCCTCGGTGAACACCGTGCGCAACAACGGCCAGTCACGGGTGTCGATCCCGGTCGCATAGCGGAACAGGACGTCGGTGATCTCCGCGACGTCGCTCATGCGACCGGCTCGTAGCGCAGCAGGGTGACGCCGTGATCGGGGTGGTCGCAGAACACCGGTCGCACCCGCATCCCGATCCAGATGTCGGCCGGCTCGACGTTGACCAGCTCCGTCGAGAACCGCGGTCCCTCATCCCATTCCACGATCGCGAGGAGTTGCGGCACCGCATCGACGAAGTGCGGGCCGACCGGCCGGCGCGCGACGGTATAGGAGTACAGCGTGCCCATCCCGGAGATCTCCCGCCACACCAGGTCGTCGGCGAGGGTGCGCGGGGCGCGCACCCTCGGATAGAAGACGTAGGACTGCCACGAGGGTGAGTACTGGATGACGACCCGGTGCTCGGCCAAGCCATCCCAGAACGGTGCCGTGGTGGGTGTCTTGACCGGCATCGGCCGCGCGAAGGTGTGGTCCACGGTCAATCCCCCTCCAGCACGAGCGTGGTCTGTTCGGACAGAATGCCGCCGTTACCCGAGACGAACGCGCGGTGGCAGTCGGGCACCTGGGCCGCGCCCGCGCGACCCATGATCTGCCGGGTGGCGTCACACACGTGGTGCATGCCTCCGGCGTTGGCGGCCTGACCGAAACCCAGCTGTCCGCCCGCGGTGTTGACCGGGAAATCCCCGCGGAAGGTGAGGTCGTGCCGGGCCACGAACTCCATCCCCTTGCCCTTCTCGCAGAACCCGGCGTCCTCGAGACTCAACAGCACGGTGATGGTGTAGCAGTCGTAGATCGACACCATGTCCATCTGGGCGCGTGTGAGTCCGGACATGGCGAAGGCCGTCTCGGCGGCCCGGATGATCGGCGTCTGCAGCAGGTCCTCGGCGTAGGTGGGCGTCTTGTAGGGCACCTGCTCGCCGAACCCTCTGATCCACACCGGCCGGTTCGCGGTGCGGGCCGCGACGTCGGCGCCGGCATCCGGACCGCGGGCAACGCGCTGCCNACTACTGGTGGACGTTCAACATGCCGACCGATCACGGCGATCCACGAAGAGCTCATGACAGTCTGAACTCGTCGAGGTCGACGGTTACTCCCTCGGCCATGGCCCGTTCGTCGTAGCCGTAGATCGACGCATACCGCTGGGCGACCTGACCGTACGGACCGTTCTGGCCGAGATTGCCGTAGGGAATCTCGAATTCGGCCTGTGGCGAACCGTATTGGTTGCTCGACGCGCCGAAGAACACCGCGTCGGTCATCGGGCGGGGCAACTTGTCCGAGGTGGGGGTGAGGTAGCGCGCCGGGATGACGCACAGCACCACGTCGCAGATCCCCAGCTCGATCGCCGCCGCGGCCCGCCACACCATCCCCGCGGCGCTCGCCCCGCCGAGATCGACGAGCTCGGCGAAGTTCGCTCGCACGCCGAGGTATTCGGCAACGGTCGACGGGACGAAGATCTCCGACTCGGCGAGGTGGGTGGTGACGATCCCGTCGACGTCGGTTCCGGCCAGTCCGGCGTCGGCCAGAGCGGCGGAGGCGAGCTCGGCCCACTGCTCGATCATGAACGGGGCGACCGTCGCCTTGCTCATCCGCTCCGGCGGCAGCTCCACGTAGCCGACGATGGCGGCTTCGCCACGTAATCCCATGTGCAATCCTGTCTTTCAGGCGCGGGGCAACCCGAGGATCATCTGAGCGATGATGTTGAGCTGGATCTCTCTGGTGCCCCCGCCGATGAGTTCGGCCGGCAGGTGGAAGTACTGCTCGATCAGCGGCGACTCTCCCGGCCCGGCATCCTCGAGCAGGCCCGCCGGAGCCGACAGGTCGAGGCTGGCCGCGAAGGTTCTGCGCAACATCACGTTCATCGCCACCTTGGCGATGCTCGACGCCGGCCCGGGTGCCTGGCCGTCGAGCAGGCGCAGCACCTCGCGCACAGCCAGCACCTTGATCGCGGTGGCGTAAGCGTCGGCTTCCCCCAGCGCGCTGCGCACCCGGACCTGATCCTGGCTGCCGTCATCGGCCAGCGCACGCAGGATGCGCGCCCGGTCGAAGTTCACGTAACCGCTGATGGCCACACGTTCCTGGGCCATGGTCGCGATCGCCAGATTCCAGCCGTCCGTCGGACCGCCGAGCAGGAGTTCGTCGGGAACGAACACCTCGGTGAGGAAGACCTCGTTGAAATGCGCTTCACCGGTGGCCTGCCGGATCGGCTGGATGTCGATGCCGTCGGAGCGCATGTCGACGATGAAGTAACCGATGCCCCGGTGCTTGGCCGCATCCGGATCGGTCCGCGCCAGCAGGGCCCCGAAGTCGGCGGTGTGCGCCGAGGAGGTCCAGATCTTGTGGCCGTTGATCCGCCAGCCGCCGTCGACCTTCGTTGCACGCGTCGTCAGCGCCGCCAGGTCGGACCCGGCGCCGGGCTCGCTGAACAGCTGGCACCAGCCGAGTTCGCCACGTTGGGTCGGTGGAATGAACCGCTGCGCGACATGTTCGGGCGCGGAGCTGATCAGCGACGGCATGATCCATTCGGCGATGCCCAACGACGGCCGCACCAGCTGTGGGCGCCTGGCGAACTCCTCGTCGATGATCAACTGCTGCAGCGCCGTGGCGTCGACGCCCCAGGGTCGCGGCCAGTGCGGGGCGATCAGCCCGGCGTCCGCGAGCAGGGTGCGCTGCGGACCCGTGGCGAGGTTCTCGTAGTCCCCCTGCCGCCCCGGCCGGTCGTTGCGCAGCGTGGCCGCTTCGTCGAGGACGCCGGCGACGGTGGCCCGGAAATCTGCCTCGAGGTCGCCGAGATCGACGGCGACGTCGCGGCTCTCGGCGCGGGTGAGCTCCCCGAGTTCGTAGCCGTAGCGGCTCGCCGGTCCGATCGAGGCGGCCAGGCTGGTGGCCTTGCGCCAGTACAGATGCAGGTCGTGTTCCCAGGTGTAGCCGATCGCACCGAACATGGTCAGCGAGTCGAGCACCAGGTCGGGCGCCGGACCGACCGCCATCAGTGCGGCCGATGCCGCCGCGATCCGGTTCTGCGTCAGGGACTCCGACGCCGAACGCGCCGCATCCCACGCCGCTGCGGTCGCCAGTTCGCTGTTGACCAGCAGCATGGCCGCCTGATGCTGCAGCGCCTGAAACGAGCCGATCGGGCGGCCGAACTGCTCGCGCGTGCGTAGGTGCTCGGTCACGGCGCGCACACACCACCGGATGACCCCGGAGGCGGCGCCGGCCGTCAGCGCGACCGCCAGGCAGCGCGCCCGTTCGTCGTCGATGCCGGTGAGCAGCCTGCTCTCCGCACAGTGATGTCCGTCGAGCTGGAGGGCACCCACGTCCACGGTCTTGTCGGTGCCCCTGAGCGGGCTGATCTGCGCACCCGGTGCGGCGGGGTCGATGATCAGCCACAGGGTGCGGCCTGCGCAGCGTGCGGGCGCGAGGATCACCTGCGCGGCACACAGACCGGGCGTGGCGGCCGTGGTGCCGCTCAGCGTCCAGCCGGTGTCGGCCGGCGTCGCGCGCAGCCCGTCGCGGTCGGTGATCAGCGCCGCCGGCGCGCCGTCGGCGAGCCGGACGAGCAGCGCCTGAGCGGCGGCGGTGTCGTCGGCCAGCAATGCCACGGCGCCGGCGATGATGGTGGGCAGCACCGGACCGGGCAGCATGGCCGTAGCGGCGGCTTCGATCACGCAGGCCGTGTCGGTCAGCGTCCCGCCCTGTCCCCCGACACGTTCGGGCAGGTGTACGGCGTGAAAACCGTTGGCGACGAACTCGTCCCACCACGCGGGCAGCTCCCCCGCGGCGAGGGAGTCGAAGGTGTGGCGGGTCTTCTCGATGGGCGCGTGCCGCTCGGCGAAATCCGTCACGGCGGCGGCCAACTGGTCCTGCTCGGGGGTGAGCCCGATCGTCACGTCAGCTCCCGCACGGTCGTCGATCGGCGGGTCGCGTCGGCACCGATCACCAGTGCCGTTCCCGCCATGGACATCTCACCCCTCGTCGGCCGCTCACGAGACGCACCGTCTCGTCTTGTGGCACACTACGGCTGCAGCACCTGCGTGTAAAGCCGTGATCAGTCAGGAGGTCGCCGATGGCCGTTGCGGTCACCGCGCCCCGGCGACGCAGCGAGAAGTCGCGCCGGGCCATCGTCACAGCGACCCGCGAACTGCTGCTCGACCGCGGTTTCGACAAGCTCACCATCGAGGCCGTGGCCGCCCGGGCGGGCGTCGGCAAGCAGACGATCTACCGCTGGTGGCCCAGCAGGCATGCCCTGGTCGCCGACGTCATCCTCGAAGACGCCGACCGGATCCTGCGCCCGGTGGCCTCCGGCACCGACGTCACCGCAGACGTCTGCGCCTGGGCGGTCGACCTGGCGGCGGCGCTGACCACGGCCAGGGGCAATGCGATGCTGCGGTTTCTGACCACCGCGGGGATGGAGCACCCGGACACCGCGGCGCGGCTGAACGCGGGCTTCTCGGCCCCGCTGCACGACACCGTGCGTAACCGGTTGCTCGATCACGGGTGCGATGACGACGCGGCCCGCGACGCCGCCGACGCCATCGTCGGCGGCATCGTCTACGCCGTACTGACCGAAGGCCGCGCTTTCCCGCGCCGGCGGGCCGAATCCATCACCCGCACCGTGATCGGCGGGCTGCGTGTGCCCTGATCGGCCAGCGCAGCCGGCCGTCACACGCGATGATGAGCCCATGGCACAGGTCAGCCGGACCTGCACCCTGTCCGCCGAACCGGCGGCGGTCTGGGCGTTGCTCGCCGACTTCGGCGACCTGGCCGGCTGGGCGGCCGGTGTCGACCACTGCTGCCTGCTCAACCACGTCGAGGCGAAGCCACCCCTGGGGCTGACCCGGCGGGTGCAGATGGGCCGCGACACCGTGGTCGAGACGATCACCGACTACCGCGCGCCACACGTCCTCCAGTACGAGATCGCCGGCCTACCGCCGCGGCTGTCGGTGTCCAACCGCTGGGACGTGCTGCCCCGGGGCGAGTCGCCGACCGACCCGGGGACCACCGTCACGCTGACCACATCGGTGCGCACGACGGCCGGCCCACTGGGCCGGATCCTCGAGCGGATCGCGGCGAAGCTGGTGGCGAGACGATCGGCACCACTGCTGGATTCACTGGCCACGGCAACCGAAAGGGTTTCGTCATGACCTCTGCGCGACCGGACATCGTGATCGTGATGACCGACGAAGAGCGCGCAGCTCCTCCCTACGAACCGGCGGCTCTGGCCGCGTGGCGGCACGAGAATCTGCCGGGCAGAGCGTGGTTCGACGCGCACGGGGTCAGCTTCGCCCGCCACTACACCGGCTCGCTGGCCTGCGTGCCCAGCCGGCCGACGATCTTCACCGGCCAGTATCCCGACCTGCACGGCGTCACCCAGACCGACGGGATCGGCAAGGCTCACGACGATTCCCGGCTGCGCTGGCTGCGCCGCGGCGAGGTGCCGACACTGGGCAACTGGTTCCGCGCGGCCGGCTACGACACCCACTACGACGGCAAGTGGCACATCTCCCACGCTGATCTCGTCGACCCCGCCACCGGGGAATCGCTGGCCACCAACGACGACGACGGGGTCGTCGACCCCGATGCGGTACACCGGTACCTCGACGCGGATCCGCTTGCGCCCTACGGCTTCTCCGGATGGGTCGGTCCTGAGCCGCACGGCGCCAAGCTGTCCAATGCCGGTGTGCGGCGCGATCCGCTGATCGCCGACCGCGTCGTCGCATGGCTCGAGGACCGCTACGCCCGGCGCCGCGCCGGTGACCCCGAGGCGGCGCGGCCCTTCCTGCTGGTCGCGAGCTTCGTCAACCCGCACGACATCGTGTTGTTTCCGGCCTGGGCACGGCGCAGTCCGTTACGACCGTCCCCGCTGGACCCACCGCACGTGCCGCCGGCCCCCACCGCCGAGGAGGATCTGGCGGGAAAGCCCGCCGCGCAGATCGCCTTCCGCGAGGCGTACTACTCCGGGTACGGCCCCGCCCGGACGATCGAGCGGACGTACCGGCGCAACGCGCAGTCCTACCGCGACCTGTACTACCGGTTGCACGCGGAGGTCGACTCCCCGATCGACCGGGTCCGCCGAGCGGTGACCGACGGCGGCTCGGCCGACGCGGTGCTCGTCCGCACGGCCGACCACGGCGACCTGCTGGGGGCGCACGGCGGGCTGCACCAGAAGTGGTTCAACCTCTACGACGAAGCCACGCGCGTCCCGTTCGTCATCGCCCGGGTCGGGGCGCGCACGTCGTCGCCGCGCACGGTGACCGCTCCCACGTCCCATGTCGACCTGGTGCCGACGCTGCTGTCAGCCGCGGGAGTCGACGTCGAGGCGACCGCGCGGGTGCTCGCCGAGTCGTTCACCGAGGTCCATCCTCTGCCCGGCCGGGACCTGATGCCGGTGGTCGACGGCGCCACTGCCGACGACGCGCGCGCCGTCTACCTGATGACACGGGACAACGTGCTCGAGGGCGACACCGGGGCGTCCGGCCTGGCCCGGATGCTGAAGTTGACCACGAATGTGCCTGCGCCGCTGCGCATCCGCATCCCCGCCCACACCGCCGCGAACTTCGAAGGCCTCGTGCTGCGGGTCGAAGACGACGCGGCGCCCGGGGGCGCGGGCCATCTCTGGAAGCTGGTGCGCTCGTTCGACGACCCCGCCACCTGGACCGAGCCGGGGGTGCGTCACCTCGCGGCGACCGGCCTGGGTGGGCCGATGTACCGCAACGATCCGCTCGACGACCAGTGGGAACTCTACGACCTCACTGCGGATCCTGTGGAGGCGGTCAACCGGTGGACCGATCCGGACCTGCACGAGCTGCGTTCGCACCTGCGCGCAGAACTCAAACTGGTTCGCGCGGAATCGGTTCCGGAGCGGCATCAGCCCTGGCCGTACGCGCGGCGCCGTCCACCGCGGCGGTGGTCGCCGTTCGCCGCGGTACGGCGTCTCACTCAGGCCTGAGCGAGCTGCCTGTCGTGATAGCGCCGAGCCCACTCGGCGCGCGGCCGGATCGACACGTCGACGTCGGCCCCCTTGGCGCGCAGCGCGGCGACGCTGGCGTCGGCTTTCTCGGTGCGCGCGAACGGATCCCAGCCGAAGAAGCGGCAGGAGTTCTGCCACGTGATCTTGTCGATGTCCGTATCCGACGCCCCGGCGGCGTTCAGCTCGGCCAGCACCTGCTCGGGCGCGTCGGGCCAGAAGCAGTCGGAGTGCGGGTAATCGCACTCCCAGGCGATGATGTCGATGCCGATCTCGTGCCGCAGCTTCAGTGAGGTCTTGTCGGTGACATAGCAGGCCAGCGAGTGCTCGCGGAACACCTCGCTGGGCAGCTTGTCCCCGAAGTCACGGCGCAGCCACTTCTGATTCGTGTAGTGCCGGTCGCTGCGATCGAGATAGAACGGGATCCAGCCGATGCCACCCTCGGAGAAGGCGAACTTGAGGTCCGGGTAGCTGCGCATCGCCGGACCCCACAGCAGGTCCTGGGCGCACATCGCCGAGACCTGGGTGGCCAGGATGATCATGTTGTCGATGGGGGCATTGGGCGCCATGCTGATCGCGCCGAATCCAGTGCCGATGTGCAGGCACATGACGACGTTCTCGTCCGAGAGGGTCCGGAACACCGGACCCCAGTAGTCGTCGTCGTGATAACTCGGAAGTCCTTCCAGATGCGGGAGTTCGGGCATCGTCACCGCGCGGCAGCCTTTGGCGGCCACCCGGCGGATCTCGTTGCACATCGCCTCGGGGTTCCAGGTCGGCAGGATCGCGATCGGGATGAAGCGATCCGGGTACGAGCCGGCCCACTCGTCGATGTGCCAGTCGTTGTAGGCCGACACCATCACCAGCGTCGCCTCCTCGCGGTGCATGTTGAGATGGCGGGCCGAGAAGCCGGTGAAGGTCGGGAAGCACATCGAGGCGAGGATGCCGTTGCGGTTCATGTCGCGGACGCGCTCGTGCACGTCGTACACGCCCGGCCGCATCTCGGCGAACCCCGCCGGATCGCGTCCCCATTCCTCGGCGGGCCAGGACACGACGGCGTTCAGGCCGCTGACTCCCTGCGGGCGGCCCTGGTACATCCACTGGTCGACGCCCTTGTCGTCGGTGACGACGATCGGCGCCTCCTCCTTGTACTTGGCGGGGACGTGGCGCAGGAACATGTCGGGCGGTTCCACCACATGGTCGTCGATGCTCACCAGAATCAGGTCGTCGGCGTTCATGAGATCAGTAGTACCGTGAGATCTCGTGACCGTCTCCGCGCGTTCGGACAGATTCTTGTCCACAGCGGCCAAGCCTCGTCCGGTGATCGAACTGCGCCGCGGCGGGCAGGCGCTCGGCGGCAGCTATCTCTACGAGGGCGACGCGTTGATCACCGGTTGGCACTCCCACGAGGTCCACCAGATCGAATACGCCCTGCACGGTGTCGTCGAGGTCGAGACCGACTCGGCGCACTATCTCCTCCCTCCGCAACAGGCGGCGTGGATTCCCGCCGGACTGGAACACCAGGCCGTGATGAATCCCGACGTCAAGACCGTCGCGGTGATGTTCGACCGCACGCTGCTCCGCGAGGGCGGCGACCGGGCCCGCATCCTCGCGGTGTCCCCCCTGATCCGGGAGATGATGATCTACGCGTTGCGTTGGCCGATCGATCGCCGGCCGGGCACCGCCGAGGACGACGGCGTCTCCGAGGGGTTCTTCCGTACGCTGGCCGCGCTCGTCGGCGAGGCGCTCGACCACGAGGCGCCCCTGAGCCTGCCGACCTCAGAGGAACCGCTCGTCGCCGCGGCCCTGGCCTACACCAAGGCGCACCTCGGTACGGTCACCTGCGAGGAGGTCAGCAGGGCGGTCGCAGTGTCCGAGCGAACGCTGCGCCGGTTGTTTGCCGATACCCTCGGAATGCCGTGGCGCACTTACCTTCTGCACGCCCGGATGCTGCGGGCCATGGCGCTGCTCGCCGCCCCGGCACAGTCGGTGCAACAGACGGCCACCGATGTCGGATTCAGCAGCATCAGTTCCTTCACCCGCGCCTTCGCCGCGTTCAGCGGCGAGACCCCCAGCACGTATCGCAAGCGAGTTGCCGGCGAACGCCCCGCAGCGCCGTCACGATGACGGTCCGGGGCGGAACAGGCCGTCACGCAACAGCGAGTCGACGGACCTCTGCCAGCGTTCGAGTTGGCCCGGGCTGGTGAGCGGCGCGCCCAGATGCCGCTCGACATGGGATCTGAGGCTGATGGTTCCGAGCGCGAGCACCATCGCGTTGATCGCAGCCCAGGTGAGGTCGATATCGGGGCGCACCTCACCCCGGTCGATGCGCTGCTGCCACCGCGAGATGCCCACCGCGAGCAGCGTGTCGAAGAACTGCGCGCCGATGGGGCTCCCGTCCATCAGCGCCCGGCTCAGATACGCCGCGACATCCGGTTGCTCGGCGATGAGCGTGGTGACCCGGGTACCGATCTCGGTGACCGAGTCGACGGGCGGGTCGGGCAGCGGCTCGGCCAGCGACGAGACGAGCAGCTTCAGTACGTATTCGTCGACCGCGCTGATCAGACCTGCCTTCGTCGCGAAATGATGCTGCACCAGCCCCAGTGACACCCCGGCCGCGGCGGCGACCCCGCGCATCGTCGTCGCCGCCGTCCCGTGCAGCGCGAAGCTGCGCAGCGCCGCAACACGGATTCGCTCGATGTTGCGGGGCTCGCCACCCGTTTTTACGTCTGCGTCGGACATCACGTGGGTAACCGTAGACAACACCGCCGCCCAGCGCGGGCGACGGTACAAATGTATTGTCGGTGCGATACACGCGTATCGTCGTAACCGACAGAGAACGGCAGGGAATGGGGTGTGGCCATGTATCCGGTATCGATCGACGAAGAGGCGTGGACCGCGCCGTGCACGCGCGATCCCGACCGATGGACCACCACGGCGGACGAGGGCGCCAAGGAACTCTGCAGGTCCTGCCCTCGCCGGTGGCAGTGCGCCCGCGAGGCGTGCGTGACGCCCGGAGCAGTGGGGCTCTGGGCCGGCATCGTGCTGCCCGAAGGCGGCCGTAACCGCCAGTTCGCCCTCAAGCAGTTGCGGTCACTGGCCGAGCGCAACGGGCATCCGGTCCGGAAGAGGTAGTCCGCTCAGCCGATCGGGTCGGTCACCGGCGGGGCGACCGGCTCGGCGGTCGAGGTGATGAAGTCGTCGATCAGGTCGACGACGTCGTCGGGTCTCTCGACATGCGGGAAATGGCCGACTCCCGACAGCACCTCGAGGCGGCATGCGGGATGAAGTTCGCTGAGCGCATAGGCGTGCTGCACCGGGATGATCCGATCGTCGTCGCCCCAGATCACCAGGGCCGGCATCTCGGAGGTGAGGTACAACCGGTTGAGCGCGCTGACGGCCTGCCCGCGGTAGTCGACCACCGAGCGCAGGGTCCGCAGGAAAGCCTGCCGGGTCTGGGCGTCGGACAGCGACGAATACGCGCTCCACATCTCCGCGCCGCGCGGCGAATGAATACTCCTGGCGGACAACCAGCCGCGAATCGTGTTGCCCACCTTGACCACCGGCGGCGGCGCGATCACGGGAAGCAGGAACTCGGCACCGGGCGCGGAGAGCAGACGCAGGGTCCACCCGACGTCCTGCCCCAGCCCGCCGCTGCTGATCAGGATCAGACGCTGGCAGTAGTCGCGATGCTGATAGGCGAACTGCATCGCCACGCCGCCACCCAGCGACTGGCCCACGACCGTGGCTTGCGCGATGCCGAGTTCGTCGAGCAGGTCACGCAACCACACCGCGAACGCGCCCAGGGAGTAGTCACTACGCGGCTTGGCGGATTGCCCGTGCCCCAGCAGGTCCGGGGCGACCACGCGGTAACGCTTGGCGAGCCGGGGTATCACCGACCGCCACGTCTCAGAACTGCCTGCCATACCGTGGATCAGCAGCAACACGTCGTCACCGCTGCCCTCGTCCCGGTACGCGAGCCGGTCGCCATGCAGATCCAGGAACTTCACGTCGCTCATAGCCTGATCTTTCCCCGCTCGAGACGGATCATGCCGTTCATGGTCGCAGAACCACCGCCTTCCCGCGCCGGACCGTGCGCACCGCAACGAGCGGCGATCGCGGTGACCATGGTCACGCCATCGGAGGTTTTCCGTGATTGACGAGGGGGTAACTTCTGCGACAACACGCCGGTAGGTAGGCAGCTCGAGGAGGAACACCATGGCCGAGACGGCCGGCAACGCCCACGCAGAAGATCCGTTCAACGAGGCCGTCGCCACGACGGGGCTCTTCCTCCTCGTCACCGCGATCATCGCGGTCGCCTTCGCGCTCGCGAGCTGGGGGCTGTCCGAGACGCTCCTCGCGGTTCTCGCCGGCGCGGTCGCACTGGTCAGCTTCGCCGCGAGCATCTTCTGCTTCACCGCTCAAGCCCACGAACCGGCTGCCGTCGAGATCTCTGCCTGACCGGTCAGCCGTGCAGGCGCGCGGCGTCGATGTCGTACTGCGCGATCTTGCGGTAGAGCGTCGCGCGGCTCATCCCGAGTTCGCGGGCGGCGTCGGCCATCGTCGGCGCGCCGAACGCCAGCACCCGGATGATCTCACCGCGCTCGAACGCCTCGATGCGCGACAGCCTGCGGGTGTTACCGGCCAGCACCTCCGAGGGCAGATGCCCGACGTCCACGAGATCGGTACGGCTCACCGCGTGCCTGACCACCGAACAGAGCTGATCGGCGTTGCCGGGCCAGCCGAATCCGTGCAGCGCCCGGGCTGCGGCCGGGGTGAAGCCGACGTCACGGCCCCGGGCCCGGCGCGCGATATGGGCGGCCAAAGGAAGCACGTCGCTGGGGCGATCGCGCAGCGGCGGCACCTCGACGACGGTGTCGACGAGGCGTGCGAGAGCCGCCGGGATGTCGGCGAAGCGTTCCGCGGTGACCGCGAACGGCACCGCCGCCCCGGTGGTGGCGCCGCGGGTGATCAGGTCGCGCAGTCGCTCCGCCGCCCACACGGGAAGCAAGTCCACCTCGCGCACGATCACCGCGGTGTGCGATTTTCCGAGCTCAGGAGTCCACAGGCTCAGCCAGGTCGCAACGTCGTCGGGTTCCGGCGCCCCCGCAGACAGGATCCGGTCACGGGGATGCGCGCGGCGTGCGGCCTGGCCCAGCGCGGTGGCCCGTCCGGCCCCGGGCTCACCGATCGCCGCCACGATGCTGCCCACCGACATCGCGTCCGCCGCGTACGCCACGGCGTCCGTCCACGGGGACGACAGCGCACTCAAGGTGCCCGATCCGGGCTCCAGCCGCGGGACCTCCACCCGGAAGACCTGGCCGCGTGGCGTGGGACGGGCACGCCGACCCGCGTTGCGCGCCAGCATCAGCGCGGTGGTGTTGCTGGCCGCCGACCGGGCGAGCGCGAGCAGCAGATCGCTCGAGGAGTGTGACCAGGTGGTGAGGTTGACGCTGCCTTCGAGGAGCCCCGACCGCGGGTCGAGCACCGGAACGGCAGCGCAGGTGAACAGGTTCAGGCTCAGCGCGTAGTGCTGGTCGGCGCGGATCAGGGTCGGTGCCCGGTCGGCCAGCGCCAGACCGAGACCGTTGGTTCCGACGTCTCGCTCGGAGTAGGCGAACCCCGGCGCGAGGTGGACATCGTCGAGGGCCTTCAGCAGGGAGTGATCACCGGACAGTCGCGACAGCACCACGCCGTCGGCGTCGGTGAGCATCAGGCTGATCGGCTCGTCGGCCAACGTCCGGTGCAGGTCGGCCAGGACCTCGTTGCCGCACTCGAAGAACAGCGAGCCGAGATTCTCCGTGCCCGTGAACACCGGTTCGACACCGTCCAGTGGGATGCCGTAGTCCTCACTGCGCTGCCAGGACGCGAGCAGCCGGTCCGGCACGGCCGTGGGTTCCAGACGGCGGGCGCCGATCCGGTCGGGCAGTCCGTCGGGCATGTGATCCACGTTACAAAGCGTGGCAAGTCGGCGTCGTCATCGCAGGTCGGTGAGCGTCTCAGATTGAGACACGTCGGCTCTGCTCGCGCGCCCGAAGTCGGCCTAGCGTCGCTCGCAGTGGTGTGACAGTCCTCACACCCCCGCGAAGGAGATCCATGTACACCAAAGACGGCACGAGCTATTTCATCGTCGACGCCCACATCGCACTGTGGGACGCCCGCCCCGAGAACCAGCGCAACATCCACGGCAAGCAGTTCATCGACTGCTTCTACGACTACCACCGCAACCTCTCCCCCGATTCCGAGGTGTGGAGCTACGAGGACTACCTGTACCAGGGCGGCGAGCGGCTGATGCGCGACCTGTTCGAACTCGGCTACGTCGACCACGCCATCTTCCAGCCGGCCCACCTCGGCGAGTTCTACTACAAGGGTTTCGGCCAGACCGCCGAGGCCTCGGACCTGGCGAGGGCGCATCCCGACAAGCTGACGTACAACCATCACTTCGACCCCCGCAACGGCGAGGTCGGCCTCGATCAACTTCGCCTCGACGCCGAGAAATACGACCTCAAGGGCGTCAAGCTCTACACCGCCGAATGGCACGGGGAATCCCGCGGCTGGAAGCTCGACGATCCGTGGGCATACCGATACTTCGAAGCGTGCCGCGAACTCGGCATCCGCAATATCCACGTCCACAAGGGGCCGACGATCCGGCCGCTGGACCGCGACGCGTTCGACGTCGCCGACGTCGATCACGTCGCCTCGGACTTCACCGACCTCAACTTCATCGTCGAACACTGCGGGCTGCCCCGCCTCGAGGACTTCTGCTGGATCGCCACCCAGGAACCCAACGTGTACGCCGGGCTCGCCGTCGCGATTCCCTTCATCCACACGCGGCCGAAGTACTTCGCTCAGATCATGGGCGAGTTGCTGTACTGGGTCGGCGAGGACCGCATCTTCTTCTCGTCGGACTACGCGCTGTGGACGCCCAAGTGGCTGATCGAATCGTTCGTCGACTTCAACATTCCCGACGACCTCGGCGAGTACCCGCAGATCAGCGTCGACCAGAAGAAGAAGATCCTCGGCCTCAACGCCGCGAAGCTCTACGACATCCCGGTCCCCGCCGAGCTCCAGTTGCCCGACGCCGACGAACCGGCCGTCGGCCCGCGCGGAGCCGACGAGATGGCGAACGCATGACACGCGACGCCGAGGCGATGACGGCGCTGACCGCGGTCGTCGACCCCGAACTCGACGAGCCCATCACCGCGCTCGGATTCGTCCACTCGCTGGTGGTCTCGCCGTCGGGGAACGTCAAGCTCAACCTGAGACTGCCGACGTCGTTCTGTTCGCCGAACTTCGCCTACCTGATGGCCTCGGACGCCAAAGACGTTCTCAACGGGTTGGATTGGGCGCGCCAGGTGGTGGTCGAGCTCGACGATCACCACGATTCGGACATCATCAACGCGGGCCTGGCCGCCGATGCCGGCTACCGGGGCACCTTCGGTCACGAGGCCGAGGACTCCCTCGACGACCTGCGGATGACGTTCAAACGCAAGGCACACACCGCCGCGATGGAACGGTGCCTGACCTCCCTGCTGCGCGCCGATCCGTCGCGCACCGAGGAGTCGATGGGAGCGGTACGGATCGGCGACCTACCCGCCGGCCCCGAGACCGAGGCGCTGCTGCACCGGCGCGCGACACTCGGGTTGTCCACGCGAGCAGACGATCTGGTGCTGGTCGACGAAACCGGTGCACCCTACGACGACGTGCCGATGGCGCTGCGCCGCGCCCGCTCGACACGGATCTCCATCGACGGCAACGCGCACTTCTGCCGTGGCCTGCTGCGCACCCGGTACGGCGGCGAACCCGCGACGTTCATCCCCCTGTCCACCCTGATGCCCAATCTCCAAGGAGCCCACTGACATGTCCACCATGCGCGCCGTCCAGGTCGTCGGTTACCACCAGAACCTGGAGATGACCGAAGTACCGGTCCCCACTCCGTCCGGACCGTTCGACGTCGTCGTCAAGATCGGCGGGGCGGGGGTGTGCCGAACGGACCTGCACATCCTCGAAGGCCAGTGGGCCGAGAAGTCGCAGGTGCAACTGCCGTACACGATCGGCCACGAGAACGCCGGCTGGGTGGCCGCGATCGGGTCGGCGGTCACCAACGTCGCCGAGGGCGACAAGGTCATCGTCCACCCGCTGATCACCTGCGGCCTGTGCCGGGCCTGCCGGTCCGGTGACGACGTGCACTGCGAGGCGAACCAGTTCCCCGGCATCGACACCAGCGGCGGTTATGCCGAGTACCTGAAGACCTCGGCGCGCAGTGTCGTCCGCATCGACGACGCGCTCGAACCGTCCGACGTCGCGGCGCTGGCGGACGCCGGCCTGACGGCGTACCACGCCGCCGCCAAAGCCGCCAAGCGGCTCGGCCCGCGGGACCGGGCCGTGGTGATCGGCGCAGGAGGGTTGGGCCACATCGGAATCCAGGTGCTCAAGGCGCTGTCGCCGGCGGAGCTGATCGTCGTGGACCGCAACCCCGACGCGCTCAAACTCGCCGAGGCGATCGGCGCCGACCACGGCGTGCGCGCCGACGGCACCCAAGTCGAGCAGGTGCTGGCCCTGACCGGCGGGCACGGCGCCGAGGTCGTCGTCGACTTCGTAGGCGAGGGCGGCGCGACTGCCGAGGGGGTGGCGATGCTGCGCCGCGCCGGGGACTACCACGTCGTCGGCTACGGCGAGAACATCGACGTCCCGACCATCGACATCATCTCTACCGAGATCAACTTCATCGGCAACCTGGTCGGCTCGTACAACGACCTGTGCGATCTGATGGCGCTCGCGGCCCGCGGCGCGGTCAACCTGCACACCCAGAAGTACTCGCTCGACGACTTCCAGTCCGCCATCACCGATCTCGACAGCGGAAACGTCCGCGGCCGAGCCATCCTCATCCCGTAGAAGGACGTGATCCACAGTGATCTTCATCGTCGTGAAGTTCCGCCCGAAGCCCGAGCACGTCGAGAACTTCCCCCAGTTGATGGCCGAGTTCACCGAGGCCACCCGCAACGAGCCGGGCAACCTGTGGTTCGACTGGTCCCGCAGCCTCGAGGACCCCTCGGAGTACGTCCTGGTGGAGGGCTTCCGTGACGGCGACGCGGGCGAGGAGCACGTCACCGCCGAGCACTTCAAGAAGTTCGTCGCCGAGACCCCGGCGCTGCTCGCGTCGACGCCGTTGATCATCAGTCAGACCATCGACGCGACCGGGTGGTCGGAGATGGGAGAGATGAAAGTCGGCTAGCGGCGGGGCTGGTGTGCGTCCAGGGCGAGATTCGCACCGGATCGTCGCTCTGGACGCACACTTGCCGAGGCGGTTCTGTGCGCGAGGGGGGACTCGAACCCCCACGCCCATCGGGCAATGGAACCTAAATCCATCTCGTCTGCCAGTTCCGACACTCGCGCAGGCCCGCCGATCTTAGCGCGCCATTCACTGATCCGACCTGTCGGACCACGTCCCTATCCTGGTTGCAGCACTGGGTGAAGGGGTCGACATCAGATCAAGAGAAGAGTTCGAGGCTGTCCAGCTCATGATTCTCAGGGGCCTGAACGACTGCGAGATTGCAAGGCAAACAAGCATTCCGAGAAAAACCGTCTGGGAGTGGCGTCGTCGCCCAGGAGCGCGGTATCGGAGTAGCACGGGTTCGGGCCACTGCGGCCATGACTTTGACGCCCTCCCGGAGGCGCCCTACGCCTACGTGCTCGGCATGTACCTAGGAGACGGTTGCATTTCGCGCCAAGGGCGCACCTACAACCTTCGTATCACCTGCGACAAGCGATATCCGGCGATCATCGACCGTTGTCGGGCGGCGATCGACGCGCTTTTTCCGCGGCAACGCGCCGGCGTCTACTGGCGTCCCACAGGATGCGCAGACGTGTACCTGTTTTCGAATCACTGGCCGTGCCTGTTGCCTCAGCACGGACCCGGCCGCAAGCACCACAGGCGGATTGTTTTGGAGCCCTGGCAGCAGGCGATCGTTGACCGCGAAACCGAGGAGTTCGTGCTCGGACTCCTGCACAGCGACGGGTGTCGAGTCGTCGCCAACGATCGCGGCATCCGCAGCCTCAGGTACCACTTCAGCAACCGCTCCGAGGACATCATCGGCCTGTTCACCGCCGCGCTCGATCTTTTGGGCATCACCTGGACGCGATCCGACGTTCACACTGTGTCGATCTACCGCAAGGAGGCGACCGCCATGCTCGATGAGTTCGTCGGCCCCAAGGACTGCGCGGTACCGTTATACGGTGTCCACTACGCGGCGTAGGAGGCCGGCGCTCATCCTCTTGGTGATCGCCGCCGCATCCGGCTGCCTTGCGCTGGCCTGGTGGCAGTGGACCCGTTTCGAATCGACCTCGGGCGACTTCCAGAACCTGGGCTATGCGCTGCAGTGGCCGCTGTTCGCCGGTTTCTGCGTCTACGCGTACTACAAGTTCGTCCGCTACGAGGACGCCCCACCTGTGCCGCACCACCAGGACACCCCGACGGAGATCCCCGCCGGGCTGCTCCCGGAGCGCCCGCGCGTCGCGCCGCCCGAGGCCGACGTCACCCTGCGGGAGTACAACGCCTACCTCGCCGAACTCGCCCAGGCCGACAGCGACGTCCAGACACCGACAGGAACCGATACGTGACCGCACCCGAATCGCCCGCGCCGCTGATCGACACCGTCCGCAAAGCCCTGACCGGCTATCGGGTGATGGCCTGGGCGACGGGTGTCTGGCTGATCGCGCTCTGCTACGAGATGGTGATGAAGTACGCGTTCGTCAACCGGCGACTCTCCTCGACGTCGTCGGTCACCCACGCCGTCTTCAT
>NZ_JYNX01000005.1 GCF_001044255.1 Mycolicibacterium chubuense | reverse complement strand
CCGGCGTCATGCAGCTTGTGCATGTACCAGTCGGCCGGACCGGTCGACGGCGGAGCCTGCTACTGGAAACGCGCCGCGGGCAGTGGCACCGCATTGCTCTGCGGGGCGACGGCCGACGACTGCGGGACGGGAGGGGGAGGCGGCGCCGGCTCGGAGGGCGGCGCGTCACAGCCCGCCATCAGCAGCACCGCGCACAGGGCGGCAGCCAGCCGGCCCGTCCGGCGCGCCGCCATCAGATCCGCCCGTCCGGGAACATCGCGCGCACAGCGTCGGTGATCGTCTTGCGGGCGGTGGCGGCGTCGGTCGGCTGCATCGACGCGATCGCCATCACGTAGCGGCGATCGGGGCCGACGACGCCGGTGGACAGGTGCATCCAGTCGGAGCCGACACAGCACATCCAGCCCTGCTTGACCGCGACCGGATCGCCGGGAAGGCCCTCGGGGATGCCGAAACGCTGCGGGTACACCCCGCCGGGCACCATGCCGTCGGGCGCGGTGGGCGTGGAGGCCGCCAGGTTCGACAGGATGATGCTCGCCTGCTCGCCGGGCAGCCCGCCGGTGCCCGCCAGCAGCTTGTCGTAGTACCGGACCAGATCGGTGACGGTGCTGATCGTGTTGAACCAGCGTCCATTGCTCGGCGGCCGGGTCGCGGTCAGGCCGTAGCGGCCCACCACTCGGTTGATGATCGCGCTGCCGCCGCTGCGGTTCCAGAAGACTTCGGCCGCACTGTCATCGGAGGACCGCAGCATGACGTCGAGCATCTTGCGGTCGTCCGGCGACAGCGTCGTCTGGCCCTTCGCGACCTGCAGCAGCAGATCGTCGGCGATGAACAGCTTGACCACCGACGCGATCGCGATGGTGCGGACGTCGCCGTTGGTGACGAGTTCGCCGGTGTTGCGGTCGAGCACCGCCGCGGTGATGTCGGCCCCTTCGTCGGCGGCCGCCGCGGTGGCCTGCCGTTCGCGGTCGGCCAGGCCGAGGAAGGAGGCCGACGGCTGGTCGGGCGGCTGCTCGGGCAAAGGCGCCGCGGTGCCCAGCGGGGCGACCACGGTGAGCTGCGGCCCGTCGGGGTTCGGCGGCGCGCCGTACACCTGGGCTTCGCAGCCGCCCAGAGCCACGGTGGCCATGCTGAGGGCAGCGGTGGTCCTGACCAGCCGCCACGGCCGCGGTCGCATCGCTCGTCCCTCCCGAGTGTGTGCCTGCCCTGGTGCGAAGAAACGGGCGCTGCCCTGGCGCGTCCGTGCGACCCAGGGTAACGGCTGTGCGCCCGGTGTGCGCCGGTTGGGAGGGCGGCGTCAGGGCGTCGTCAGGGGATTGCCACCGGCCCCGACGCCGATTTCGGAGATCCGGGTCCCGTCTGGCACAATTGGGCAGTTGTCTGTGCACGGCAGGGAACTGCCGCTCCGCTGCACGACCCGCCCCAGACGCCCGAAACACCATCGGCTCTGCGCGCGTCACCCCCGACGCCGCCAGCAGCCGCCGACACCGAGGAAGTGTGACCGATGAACACCCTGGATTTCGTCGACCAGACGTCGTTGCGTGACGACGTCCCGGACTTCGGTCCCGGTGACACCGTCAACGTCCACGTGAAGGTCATCGAGGGCTCCAAGGAGCGCATCCAGGTCTTCAAGGGCGTCGTGATCCGCCGCCAGGGCGGTGGCATCCGCGAGACGTTCACCGTCCGCAAGGAGAGCTACGGCGTCGGCGTCGAGCGCACGTTCCCGGTGCACTCGCCCAACATCGACCACATCGACGTCGTCACCCGCGGCGATGTGCGCCGCGCGAAGCTGTACTACCTGCGCGAGCTGCGCGGCAAGAAGGCGAAGATCAAGGAGAAGCGCTGACCCCGCTTCTGCGGACCGGGTTCGGCGCGGCGCTGACTACGCTGATCCCGTGACCGGACCGAGGGACACCCCCGACACCGACGATCCGTCGGCGGAGCAGACGCTCGATTCGCCGCAGCCCGCTGAGCCGTCGCCCGCCGACGAGGACCGGCCGGAGAAGAAGAAGCGCGGCGCATTGCGCGAGGCCGCGATCCTGGTCACCGTCGCGGTGGTCCTCTATTACGTGATGTTGACGTTCATCGCGCGGCCGTACCTGATCCCGTCCGAGTCGATGGAACCGACCCTGCACGGGTGCAACGGATGCGTCGGCGACCGGATCATGGTCGACAAGCTCACCTACCGGTTCTCGCAGCCCGAGCCCGGCGACGTGATCGTTTTCAAGGGCCCGCCGAACTGGAGCATCGGCTACAAGTCGATCCGTTCCGACAATCCCGCGGTCCGGGCGGTGCAGAACGCGCTGTCGTTCGTCGGCTTCGTTCCTCCCGACGAGAACGACCTGGTCAAACGCGTCATCGCGGTCGGCGGACAGACTGTCGAATGCCGCGTGCCGACCGGATTGACCGTCGACGGCAAGCCCCTGAAAGAGCCCTACCTCGATCCCAACACGATGAACGCGGACCCGGCGGTCTACCCGTGCCTCGGCAACGAGTTCGGCCCGGTCACGGTGCCCGAAGGCCGGCTGTGGGTGATGGGCGACAACCGCACCCACTCGGCCGATTCGCGGGCGCACTGCTCGAACCTGCCCGCCGACGTGCAACGGGGCCTGATCTGCACCGGCGACCCGGTCGCCGGCACCATCCCGGTGGACAACGTCATCGGCAAGGCCCGCTTCATCGCCTGGCCGCCGTCGCGGTGGGGCGGCGTGAGCTCGGTGGACCCGCAGAGCTAACGGAAGAGCCCACACAGCGTGCCGGCGTGGCCTCCCAGGATGGTGATCCGCAGATCGTCAGGTCTGCGTACGCTGGAATCCGCTCTTTATCGCGCTGGGCTGGGCCCGGTCGCCGGTGTCGACGAGGTGGGCCGGGGAGCCTGCGCCGGGCCTCTGGTGGTCGCGGCGTGCGTGCTGGGTCCGAACCGGATGGAGAGCCTCGCCGCGCTCGACGACTCGAAGAAGTTGGGGGAGGCGGAACGGGAACGACTGTTTCCGCTGATCAAACGCTACGCGCTGGCGTACCACGTGGTCTTCATCCCGTCGGCGGAAGTGGATCGTCGCGGGG
Organism: Mycolicibacterium chubuense; assembly: GCF_001044255.1. Taxonomy (GTDB): domain Bacteria; phylum Actinomycetota; class Actinomycetes; order Mycobacteriales; family Mycobacteriaceae; genus Mycobacterium; species Mycobacterium chubuense. The sequence goes on along the minus strand of NZ_JYNX01000005.1, from coordinate 15,851 downwards.
TGCACGTGGCCAACATCGAGGGCATGCGGCGGGCCGTCGCCGGGCTGCCGATCCGCCCCGGCTACGTGCTGTCCGACGGTTTCCGGGTGCCCGGGCTGCCGACGCCGTCGCTGCCGGTGATCGGCGGTGACGCCGCCGCTGCGTGCATCGCCGCAGCCAGTGTGCTGGCGAAGGTGAGCCGTGACCGGTTGATGGTGGCGATGGACAGCGAGCACCCCGGATACGGGTTCGCCGAGCACAAGGGGTACAGCACCCGCGCCCACAGCGCCGCTCTGGCCCGCCTCGGACCGTCCCGTCAGCACCGCTATTCGTTCATCAATGTGCGACGGCTGGTTTTCCGGGAACCCGGGGAGCATGGCGACGACGAGTACGCGAAGATGAGGGCACTGGGCCCCATGGGCACTGAAGACTCTGAAGTCTCTGAAGACTTTGACATCTATGAACTACGTGAAGGACAGCTGAGCCGATGAGTGCCGAAGATCTCGAGAAGTACGAAACCGAGATGGAGCTCTCGCTCTACCGCGAATACAAGGACATCGTCGGGCAGTTCAGCTACGTCGTGGAGACGGAGCGGCGGTTCTACCTCGCCAACAGCGTCGAGATGGTGCCGCGCAACGCCGAGGGCGAGGTCTACTTCGAGCTGCGCCTCGGCGATGCGTGGGTGTGGGACATGTACCGCCCGGCCCGGTTCGTCAAGCAGGTCCGGGTCATCACGTTCAAGGACGTCAACATCGAAGAGGTCGACAAACCCGAGCTGCGGCTGCCCGAGTAGGGCACGCCTGACAGACTGGTGCCGTGCGCTCCTCACCGCAGTGCTGGCTCACCGACATGGACGGCGTGCTCGTCCGCGAGGAACACGCGCTGCCCGGCGCCGCGGAGTTCCTGCAGCGCCTCGTCGACCGCGAACGTCCCTTCCTGGTGCTCACCAACAACTCGATCTTCACGCCGCGCGACCTCGCGGCACGGCTGGCCCGCTCCGGGCTCATCGTCCCGGAGGCCGCGATCTGGACCTCGGCGCTGGCCACCGCGACGTTTCTGGCCGACCAACTGCCCGGCGGCTCGGCATACGTGATCGGGGAGGCCGGGCTCACCACCGCGCTGCACGAGGCGGGCTACACGCTGACCGACGTCGCGCCGGACTTCGTGGTGCTCGGCGAGACCCGCACGTACTCGTTCGAGGCGATCACCAAGGCCGTGCGGCTCATCCTGGGTGGTGCTCGCTTCATCGCCACCAACCCCGACGTCAGCGGACCGTCTGCTGAGGGTCCGCTGCCGGCCACCGGCTCGGTCGCGGCGATGATCACCAAGGCCACCGGCCGGGAGCCCTATTTCGTGGGCAAGCCGAACCCGATGATGTTCCGTAGCGCGCTGAATCAGATCGAGGCGCATTCGGAGAGCACCGTGATGGTGGGCGACCGGATGGACACCGATGTCGTCGCCGGCATCGAGGCGGGTCTGGAAACGATCCTGGTGCTCACCGGCTCGACCACGATCGAGGATGTCGAACGGTACCCGTTCCGGCCCAGCCGGGTCCTGCCGTCCATCGCCGAGGCCATCGACCTCATCTGATCACCGTCGGGGGACGGCTCTGCCCGCTCCCTACACTGAGCGCCGTGACTGTGACCGCTGACCCGACCCGCCCGCTCGCCGGGGTCCGGATCGTCGAGATCTCCAGCTTCGTGGCGGTGCCGCTGGCCGGTATGACGTTGGCGCAGCTGGGCGCAGAGGTGGTGCGCATCGACCCGATCGGCGGCGCCGCCGACTACCGGCGCTGGCCGCTGACCGAGGCCGGCGACAGCATCTACTGGGCGGGGCTGAACAAGGGCAAGCGTTCACTGGCGGTCGACATGCGTTCCGCTGCGGGCCAGGACCTGGTCGCACGGTTGATCGCCGGCAGCGGAGTGTTCATCACCAACGTCAGCGGGCGGCCCTGGCACGCCTACGAGACCCTGCGTGGTCTGCGGCCCGATGTGGTCGCCGTCGAGGTGTCCGGACGTGCCGACGGCGGCACGGGCGTGGACTACACCGTCAACGCCGGCATCGGTTTCCCGCTCGTCACCGGACCGCCCGGGTCCACCGCACCCGTCAACCACGTCCTTCCGGCGTGGGATGTCAGCTGCGGCCTCTACACGGCCCTGTCGGTGGTGACCGCGCTGCGTCACCGCGACGCCACCGGCGACGGGCAGCACGTGCTCATCCCGCTGGAGAACGTGGCGCTGGCCACCGCGAGCAACCTGAGCCTTCTCACCGAAGCCATGGTCACCGGGACGTCGAGAGCGCGGATCGGCAACGCCGTCTACGGCACCTACGGGCAGGACTTCACCGGCAGTGACGGCGCCGCCTTCATGGTGGTGGCGCTCACCGGCCGGCACTTCCGTGATCTGACCGCCCTGACCGGCACGGTCGAAGCCGTTGTCGCGCTGGAGGATTCGCTGGGCGCCGATTTCTCCGACGAGGGTCAGCGCTACCTTCACCGCGACGCGCTCAACGGTCTGTTCGCGGACTGGTTCGGCCGCCACACCGGCGACGAGATCGCTGCCGCGCTGGGCGCCACCTCGGTGCTGTGGGAGCGTTACCGCACGTTCGCCGAGACCGCCGCCGGGGAGCGGGTCACCGCCAACGCCCTGTTCACCGAGCTCGACCAGCCGCGCGTCGGCCGGTACCTGGCCGCCGGGCTGCCGACGGCGATCGACGGAACCTATCCTGCGGCGGTCGCCGCGCCCGCGCTCGGCGACGACACCGTCGCGGTGCTCGACGAGTGGCTGGCTCTGGGCGAGGACCACGTCGCGGAACTGCGGGCCGCAGGGACCGTGGCATGAGCGTGCTGCTCGAGCTGCTCGACGTCGCCTCCGTCGATGAGGACACCTGGCGCGGACGGGCCAGCGGCCCGGAGGGCAAGCGGGCCTACGGCGGTCAGCTCGTGGCGCAGAGTCTGGCCGCGGCCGCCCGCACGGTCGAGCCCGCCAAGGCGCCCACCGCGCTGCACCTGCAGTTCCTGCGCGGCGGCGACGCCGGCGACACCGTCGACTACCGGGTGACGCGGGTCTTCGACGGCCGCACCGCCGCGTCCCGGCGGGTGGACGCCACCCAGCAGGGGCGGCTGCTGACCACCGCTACGGTTTCGTTCGCCGCGCCGCTGCCCGGTCCGGAGCACGGCAGGCGCGAGGCCCTGGCGGATCCGGATGCCTTGCCGCGCACAGGCCCCGCCGGGCCGGCGCCGTCCATGCCGCTCGACGAACTCGACATCCGGCTCACCGACGAGGGTGCGGGCGAGGAATTGGTCCGCCGGCTCTGGTGGCGGGCTGTCGTCGATCTCGGAGACGACCCGCTGATGCACACCCTGGTCGCGGCCTACGTCACCGACGTGTACCTGATCGACCCGGCGCTGCAGGTGCACGGGCACTCGATGCGGTCACGCACGCACCGCAGCGGAACCACCGATTCGTCGATGTGGTTTCACCGGACGCTGCGCGCCGACGAGTGGAACCTGTTGGAGTGCCGCTCGCCGGCGGGCGGCCGGGGGCGAGGTGTGGTGACCGCCAGCCTGATCGGACGTGACGGGGTGGTCGCCGCCACGCTCGTGCAGGAGGGGCTCATCGCAGAGCGGGAGCCCGAGCCGGATCCCGCGGGCTGAGTCGGCGGTCGCGCATCCGCGCACGCACCTGCGTCACCACCGCGCTCAGCGCGATGCCGATCACCACGGAGGCCACCACCCCGTAGAGCTTGTGGCTGCCGAACAGCGGATACACCTGGAAATGCGTCAGATAGGTGTAGAGGGAGGCTTCGGCGATCGCGCCGGCCGCCACCGCCACGACGGCCGGGCACCGCACCGTGGGCAGCCAGATCAGCAGCACCAGACCCGTCGTCACCAGCGCCTCACGCACGGAGTTGCCGAAGTAGCCGTGCACGCCGACGATCAGCACCACCGTGACGATCACCCGCTGCAGGGCGCTGCTCGCCTTCGCCGCCGCCCAGCCCACCGCGAAGAACCAGAACGCCAGCATGGTGAACCACGCATCGTGCCCCAGCCCCAGCCCCACCACGTCGTAGCGCAGCGCCACACCCACGGCCAGGAACGTCACCGCGACCGCGAAGGGTGCGCGCCGTTCCAGCCGGTCGACCGCGGGCAGCCAGAACAGCAGCGCCAACGCCACCAACGTCCACACCAACACCTCGACGAACCACAGCCGGCCGGCCGTCATGCTGTCGTGCGGACCGAGGAACTTGTTGGCCAGCAACAGATTCGACAGGTGATAGTCGTCGGTCACCACGAGGGCGAACGCGACCCACGCCACCGCGGGCAGCGCGATCCACCCGATGGTGGTGCGGAGGTGCCGGATCCGCTCCGGGCGGGGGAGTGGGGTCAGGCAGAACCGCGCGAAGTTGTATCCGGCGATCCCGAGCAGGATGTGCGCTCCGCCCCACACCTCGTACAGTTCGGCGTGCGAGCCGACGACGAGCACGATGGCCAGCGCGCGCAGCGCCACGCTCGTTTCCACCGTGGTGCCCCAGGATCGCCACCACCGGGGTCGCGGCGCGGGCCGGCGTTCGAGGTCGCGGATCGGCAGGCGTGGCCAATCGGCCGGCAGATGACCCAGTGCCCGCTCGAGGCGCACCGACATCGTGACGTAGGACAGCGAATTGCCGCCGAGATCGACGAAGGTGGCGTCGTCACGCACGTCGGCGGGGTCGAGATGCAGGACGTCGGCGAAGAGATCGGTCAGCCCCGAGCTGTCCTGTGCCGGATCGTCCCCGGTGGCCAGGGCGCGGGCCGCCCGATAATCGGGCTTGCCCGAAGGCAGCAGTGGCAGTTCGGTCACCACGGCCGCGGCGACGGCGGTGACGGGCAGGCCGGTGGACTGGGCGACCCGCCGACGCACCTCGTCGGCGTCGTGACCGCCGGCGGCGACCACCGCCAGGCGATCGCCCGCCTCGGTGCACAGCGCCCGCACGCCGTCATCGGCGAGGCTGGTCTCCACACGCTGGAGATCGATGCGCAGCCCGAACATCTTGACGAACCGGCTGGTGCGACCGACGACCTCGTACAGGTCGGGGCCGCACCGACGGCCCACATCCCCGGTGCGCAGCGCGTCCACGGTGGTGCCGAGCGCCAGGTCCCCGGCCTGCTCGGCGTACCCCATCATGACGTTCGGGCCGCGGTAGACCAGTTCCCCGGTGTCGTCGTCGGGCCAGCCGTCGAGTGGCTCGATCGTGAAGGAGCCGCCCGGGATGGGACGGCCGATGGCGTGGGGGTGGGAGTGCGCGAGATCCGGGGGCAGGTAGGCCATCCGGGCGGTCGCCTCGGTGGCGCCGTACATCACCACCAGATCCCAACCCCGTCGTCGACCCAGCGCGGCGAACCGGCGCACCCGCTCGGGCGACATCCGTCCGCCGGCCTGGGTGACGTAGCGCAGACGCGGCAGGCGCATCTCGGCGAAGCCGACCCGGTCGAGCAGTTCGAACGTGTAGGGCACACCGGCGAAGGTGGTGCCCGCGTGGCGGTCGAAGAGCTCCCAAAACGCCGGGTCGGCGACGGAGCGGTCGGTGAGGATCAGCGCGGCGCCGACGAGCAGGTGACTGTGGATCACCGAGAGGCCGTAGCAGTACGACAGCGGCAACGTGGTTGCGGCGCGGTCTGTTTCGCGGATTTCGAGATACTCGGCGATCGCGCGGGCGTTGGCGGCGAGATTGGCGTGGGACAGTCGCACCAGTTTGGGCGATCCGGTACTGCCCGACGTCGACATCACCAGCGCGAGGTCGTCGTGCAACGCGTACGGGCCGGTGTCGCCGCCGCGCACACCGTGTCGGTCGATGACGATGCCGGGCCGGTAGGTGGCGATCAGGGAGTCGGCGTCGGCGCCCTCGGGTACCGGAAGAACGACGTGGCCGGCCGCCAGCGCGGCGAGGTAGTGGATCAGCGCGTCGAGGTCGTTGCGCGCCTCGAGCAGGACGAGCGTGCGCTGCCCGCCGAGCTCACCGGCGCACGCCTGCACTCGGTCGGCGAGGTCCCGATACGTCAGCCGGGTGGTGTCGGTGAGCACCGCGGTGCGGTCCGCGAAACGGCGCAGGTGGTCGAGAAGCGGCCGCATGAGGGTGACCTTACCTGCCGCCACAGCGGCGGCCGGTGGGGCGGCCGAGGCCTCACATCCGGTTGTACTTGCTCCGGACGAAGCTGTAGGCGCCGAACGCGGCGATGCCCAATGCGGCCAGGATCAGCAGGAACTTGCCGAACGGCGCCTGGCCGAGCGCCTTGACCGCGGCGTCGAGGCCGCTCGCCTTAGCCGGGTCGGCCTGCAGCGTCGCGATGATGACGAGCAACCCGGCGCCGCCGAGCACCAGACCCTTGGCCGTGTAGCCCGCGACACCGGTGGCGGTGATCCACCGGCCGCCCGAGACGGTCAGTTCGTCGAGGAACTTCTGCGACACACCCTTGTACACGTGGTAGCCGCCGACCGCGATGACACCGACCCCGATGGCGATGAGCACCACCTTGCCCCAGCCCGACTGCATCAGCTGTGCCGACATGCCCGAGTTCTGCTGGCTGCTGGACTGACCGCTGCCCATCGCGAACCGGGCCGCGGACAGGGCGATCGCGAAGTTGACCACGGCGAGCGCCAGTGATTTGCCCCGCTTCCACGCCGGGTTGTCGCCCTGGCCGGACCGCTCCTTGGGCTTGGCGCCCATCACCGCCTCGGCGATCCGCCACAGGCCCAGGGCGACGAGCCCGACCGCGGCGATCCACAGCACGACCTTGCCGCCGGTCTGGCCGGCGAGGGTGGCGAGCGCGCCGGACTGGTCGGCGTTGCCCCCGGCCCCGGTGAACGCCAACTGGGCGATGATGAACGCGACCAGTAGGTGCAGCACGCCGCTGGCGGCGAATCCGGCGCGGGCGGCGTATTCGAAAGTGTCGCTGCCGGTCGCGCGGTGCGCGACGCCGTGCAGGGATTGCGGAGCTCCGGTGGCCATGTCGTCCTCTCGGTCGAACGCTGGCCCGGTATACCCCGGATTTGACGCTGCCGAAACCGCCGGCCGCGCGATCTGGGGATGAATGCGGCATTGGGGATGACGGCGCCGCCGGGGCCGGGTTCTGTCGCCGGGCCGCGCGAGGGTGGCGCCATGACGAACACACACAGCCGCGCCGAGATCGGGGCGGTGGGCGAGCAACTCGCGGTCGACCATCTGCGCGGGCTCGGACTGCAGATCGTGGAGCGCAATTGGCGGTGCCGGTACGGCGAACTCGACGTCGTCGCCGCCGACGACGGGGTGCTGGTGTTCGTCGAGGTGAAGACGCGCACCAGTGACCAGTTCGGTGGTGCGGTGGCGGCGGTGACACCGGCCAAGGTGCGGCGGCTGCGCCGGCTGGCCGGGCTGTGGCTGGGGGAGCACCGCGGCGCCTGGGCGGCGGTGCGCATCGACGTCGTCGCGATCACGATCGGGCGCAGCCGCACCCCGGAGATCAACCACCTGCAGGGGGTGGGGTGATGGCGCTGGGCAGGGGGTTCTCGGTGGCGGTACGCGGGGTGGAGGGCTTGATCGTCGAGATCGAGGCGGACATCTCCAACGGCCTGCCCGGTGTGCACCTGGTGGGCTTGGCCGACGCAGCGCTGCGGGAGTCGCGAGACCGGGTGCGCGCGGCGATCACCAACTGCGGTTTCGACTGGCCCCAGACCCGGCTGACGCTGGCGCTCTCGCCGGCGACGCTGCCCAAGATGGGGTCGCTCTACGACTTGGCGCTTGCCGCCGTGGTGCTGGCCGCGCACGGCAAGAAAGCGTGGGCGAAACTCGAGAAGACCGTGCTGCTGGGCGAACTCGCGCTCGACGGGCGGGTGCGGCCGGTCAAGGGAGTGCTGCCGGCCGTCCTGGCCGCGCAGCGGCACGGCTGGCCGACGGTCGTGGTGCCGTTCGAGAATCTCGCCGAGGCCAGTCTGGTCGACGGGGTCGAGGTGTGGGGAGCGCGGACGCTGGGGCAGGTGCACGCGTGGCTGGCCGGCAAGGGCGATTTGCACGCGCGCATCGACGATCCGCAGCAGGCGCCGGAGGTCGCCGTCGACCTGGCCGACGTGGTCGGCCAGCCGCAGGCGCGCACCGCGGTCGAGGTGGCTGCGGCGGGTGGGCACAACCTGGTGATGACCGGCCCGCCGGGGGTCGGCAAAACCATGCTGGCCCAACGCCTCCCGGGACTGCTGCCGCCGCTGTCGCGTGACGAGGCGCTCGAGGTCACCGCGATCCATTCCGTCGCGGGGCTGCTGACCGGCGATGCACCGTTGATCACCCGGCCGCCGTTCGTGGCGCCGCACCACACCTCCAGCGTGGCGGCGCTGGTCGGTGGCGGTTCGGGGATGGCGCGACCGGGTGCGGTCAGCCGGGCCCACCGCGGGGTGTTGTTCCTCGACGAGTTCGCCGAGATCAGTCACGCCGCGCTGGAGGCGCTGCGGACTCCGCTGGAGGACGGCGTGATCCGGCTCGCCCGGCGCGACGGGGTGGCCTGCTATCCGTGCCGGCTGCAACTCGTGCTCGCCGCGAACCTGTGCCCCTGCGCACCTCCCGATCCGCGCGACTGCGTCTGCGCGTCGGCCGACAGGCGCCGCTACCGCACCAAGCTGTCGGGGCCGCTGCTCGACCGGGTCGACCTGCGCGTCGAGATGCACGCCTCGCGCGCCGGCAGCTTCGCCGAGGAGGGGGGCGAGTCCACCGCGGTGGTCCGGGAACGGGTGTGGGCGGCCAGGGAGGCCGCGCGGGAGCGGTGGCGACCCCACGGCGTGAGCACCAACGCCGAGGTGAGCGGCGCGCTGCTGCGCCGATCGTTCCGGCTCGGCGGCGACGCGATGAAGCCGCTGCGGACCGCAGTCGACCGGGGAGCGTTGAGCATCCGCGGCATGGACCGCACGCTGCGTGTCGCGTGGACGCTGTGTGATCTCGCGGGCGGGGTGTCGCCGACACGGGACCAGGTGACGAGGGCGCTGGCCTACCGGCAGGCGGGGGAGCGGTCATGACCGAGGAGGAGCGGCGTGCGTGGGCTTATCTGTCGCGGGTGGCCGAGCCGCCGAATCCGCGGGTGGCCGCGCTGGCGGAAACGCTGGGTCCGGTGGACGCCGCTGAGCGCATCCGTCGGCGCGCTCTGACGGATGCGCCGCTGTTGAAAGCGACCGAAGCCCGGCACGAGATGGACTGTGCGGGCAACGATCTCGAGATACTCGACCGGTTGGGTGGTCGCCTGATCGTCGAGGGTGACGAGGAGTGGCCGTATCTGGCGTTCCGCAGCTTCGCCGGAGTCGAGAAGTTCTCCAAACCGCAGGCGTACGCCCCGCTGGCGCTGTGGGTGGTCGGACCGTCGTCGTTGTCCGAGGTGTCCGAGCGGGCGGCGGCCATCGTCGGCACCAGGGCGGCCACGGCTTACGGCGAATTCGCCACCGCCGATCTGGTGGCCGGTCTGGCCGAACGTGACGTCGCGATCGTCTCCGGCGGTGCGTACGGTATCGACGGTTCGGCGCACCGGGCGGCACTGGACTGCGACGGCATCACGGTCGCGGTGCTCGCCTGCGGTCTGGATGTCCCGTACCCGTCGGGGCATTCGGCTCTGCTGCACAGGGTTTCGCGGCACGGGTTGCTCGTCAGCGAGTATCCGCCCGGGATGCGGCCGAGCCGGCGTCAGTTCCTCGCCCGCAACCGGTTGGTCGCCGCGGTGACGTGCGCGACCGTGGTGGTCGAGGCGGGCGTGCGCAGCGGTGCGGCCAACACTGCGGCGTGGGCCCGGGCGCTCGGCCGCAATGTGTGTGCGGTCCCCGGCCCGATCACCTCGGCGTCGTCGGTGGGCTGCCACGTGCTGATCAAGAACAAAGCGCACCTGGTCACCCGCGCCGAGGAGATCCTCGAACTGGTGGGCCGGGCAGGGGAACTCGCCACCGACCCGCCGCGCCCCAGGTCGGATCTCGACGACCTGACGCCCGACGAGCTGGCGGTGTACGAGGCGTTGCCCGGCCGGGGATCGCGCTCGATCGACGAGATCGCCGTGGTCGCCGGGTGGCCGGTGGCCGACGTCCTCGGGCCGCTGACCATGCTCGACATCAAGGGGTTGGTGACTCAGGACAATGGTGAGTGGAAGTTGCTGCGGCACAGGGCTACTGGTTCCCCTTGAGTATTGGCAACATCCCGATCAGCGCACCGTCACGGCCACGCCGAACTCACCGGCGATCTGAATCGGGTGAGCAGCGTCTTTGCTAGAAACCGGCTCTTTCAGCGCGTTGTTCGCGATTGCCCTGACAGTTCCGCGGTTCTTCGAGATCATTTCGTTGGTGCGCGGCGCGTTTTGGAGCCGGTCACGAAGTTGGGATCGGTAGCAGTGTGCCGAACCAAGACTCGACGCCATCAACGCCACAGGGTGGCGTGCGTCGAAAGGAGGTACCAATGGGACGAAGAAGAATCACGGCGGTCGCTTCAGCCGCGGTGCTGTCCGGCGGGTTCACCCTCACAGGGTTCGGCGTGGTGACGATGGGCCCGCTCGCCTCTGTCGCCCAGGCCGGCCCGACCTGCTCACCAGGGGAGGCGACGACTCCTGAGTGCGCACCGCCAGAAGGCATGCCGGCCTGTAACGCCTTCGGTCAGTGCGGTCAGATATGGTGCCCGGCGTCCGGGATGACCCCGGTGGCGGGCTGGGATCTGTCCCGGTGCCACACGTTCTACTTCGACCCCAACGCACCGGACACCAAGCCCGTCATGATCTCGGGCAACCCCCCGGGACCGCCGCCCCCTCCGCCGCCTCCGTGCATTCCGCTGGTCAACTGCCTGCCCGGTTTGTGACGAACGACACCCACGAGCAGTTCGCGGGAGCGGTGCTCGAGGTCGTCGACCGCATTCCGCCGGGTCGCGTGATGACCTACGGCGACATCGCCGAATACCTGGAGCGGGGCGGGCCGCGCGGCGTGGGAGGTGTGATGGCACGCGATGGCGCGGCGGTGACCTGGTGGCGCGTGGTCCGCGTGAACGGGACACTGCCGGCACACCTGATGGTCGAGGCGCAGACGCAGTGGCACCACGAGGGCACCCCGTTGCGGCGTGGGATCGTCGATGTCGCCGCGGCGCGCTGGTGGCCGGACGCCGGCTCGTTGACGGTCACACCTGGTGGAGGGCCTCCACCACCGCTCGGAACATCGTCGCCTTGATGGCGCCGAGCGTCCCGGGGTCCTTACCGTGCAGTGGGCGCAGCGTTTCGATTGCGGCGCTGGTGACTTCGGCTTCGGCCGCAATGGCGTCGACGATGCCGTAGCTGTGGGCGTCGGCCCCACCGAAGCGGGGTCCGGTCGTCATCGACGCGACCGCGGCCTGCGGGGTCAGCTTGGCCTGGATCAGCGCCGCCATGCCGGAGTGGAACGGGATCCGGATATCGACCTCCGGCAGGCAGAAGAACCCGCGGTCGGACCGCATCACCCGGAAGTCGTGCGCCAGGGCCAGCATCGCCCCGGCGCCGAACGCGTGCCCGACGACTGCGGCGGCGGTCGGCACCGGCAAGGTCAGCATGCGCGCCAGCAGGCGATGCACCCGGCCGAGGTACCAAGGGCCCTGATCACTGTGCGCGCCCAACCAGTCCAGGTCCAGCCCGTTGGAGTAGAACTTCGCGCCCGCGGTGGTCACCAGGCCCGCCGCGCCGTCGGCGAGGCACTGATCGATGGCTGCGTCGATGTCATCGAGAAATGCTGGGGAGAAGCGGTTTTCGTCCTCGCCGAGGCTCAGGATCGCGATCTTGTCGTCGAAATGGATGGATACGGTCACGGTCGTCGTCCTTGTCGTCGGTGTTCTGGCGGTGCTGGTCCCACGTCCAGTACGGCCCTTACCGCGGCGTGCAGGTGCTCGCGCGCGGTGGGGTTGCGGAGCCGGCCGCGCTGCAGCACCAACGCCGTCGGCAGATCGACAATGCACGCGGTGATCACCGCTACGGCTGCGGCGTCCTTGCGGTCCCACATCGCGACGGCCAGTCGCACCATCATTGCGATGAGGAGTCGATCGAGGTCGCGAAGTTCGGCGGCGATGTCGTCGGGAGGGTCGTCGGCCAACACGTCATCGCGGCGCACGCTCCACAGCAGGGCGGCGGCCTCCGGGTTCTGCTCGGCAAACGCCACCGGCGCGTCCGCGGCGGCCGCGACGGCCTCGGCCGCGCCGGCACCCGCGAGCGCCCGGTCGACGAGCGCGGTCTGCACCGCCAGGAACCGCCGACCGGCCCGCAGCCAGGCCTGTCCCATCAGGCCGCCCCGGGACGTGAACGTGTGGTACAGCGCCCCGTTGGAGACACCGACCGCAGCGCTGATCGCGCGGATGGACACCGCCTGCGGTCCGGCCCGGGCGACAAGTTCTTCGACCGCGTCGAGCACCGCGTCCGGGTCGTGCACGCGGGGCCGGGGCATGCCTCACCATAACAGAGCGCATGCTCTGTTACTCGACTGCCGGGCCCCACCACGGCCGACCCTGCGCCGGGCGTCCCGCTCGTATAGTCGGTTCGGGACACAGGCGCGCGAAGCGAACGCGCGGAGTGGAAAGGCAGCTACGTGGCAGGACGTCCGGTGCACACCTTCGAGGTCGTGCGGACCGAGCAACTCACCCCGCACGTCGTACGGGTCATCCTCGGCGGCAAGGGTTTCGACACGTTCACGCCGAACGAATACACCGATGCGTACGTCAAGCTGGTGTTCGTCGCCGACGACCTGGACGTCAGCACGCTCGAGCAACCGTTGACGCTGGACAGCTTCACCGCACTGGCGCCGCAGCAGCGGCCGACCGTACGGACCTACACCGTGCGCAGCGTCGACGTCGAGCGGCGCGAGCTCGCCATCGACTTCGTCGTGCACGGCGAACACGGCGTGGCCGGCCCCTGGGCCGCGAGTGCACAACCCGGACAGCGGCTCTTCCTGATGGGGCCCAGCGGTGCGTACGCGCCCGCTCCGGCGGCCGACTGGCACCTGTTCGCCGGTGACGAGGCCGCGCTGCCCGCCATCAGTGCGGCGCTGGAAGCGTTGCCCGCCAACGCGATCGGCTACGCCTTCATCGAGGTGGCCGGGCCCGAGGACGAGATCGAGCTCGCCGTCCCGTCCGGTGTCCAGCTTCGGTGGATCTACCGCGGCGGCCGCGCCGACCTGGTGCCCGAGGACACCGCCGGGGACCACGCTCCGCTGATCGCCGCGGTCAAGGAAGCGCTGTGGCTGCCCGGGCAGGTGCAGGTGTTCATCCACGGCGAGGCCCAGGCCGTGATGCACAACCTGCGCCCCTACGTTCGTAAGGAGCGCGGCGTGGACGCCCGGTGGGCGTCCTCGATCTCCGGGTACTGGCGGCGCGGCCGCACCGAGGAGACGTTCCGCGAATGGAAGCGAGAACTGGCCGCCGCCGAATCGTGACAGCGAGCCAATCAGCGTCGGACACACCGGGGTCGATGGCAGGCTTGCGGCATGACCTTCGGTAACTACCAGCTCGAGATCTACCTGCAGGGCCTGTCCGGCGTGATGCCGACGCTGCCCATGGATTACGCCGGCTGGGAGGCCAAGGCCGAGGTCGCGATGCCACCGGGGATCTGGTCCTACGTCGCCGGCGGCGCCGGTGACGAACGCACGCAGCGGGCCAACCGCACCGCGTTCGACCGCTGGGGACTGATGCCGCGGATGCTCGTCGGTGCCAGCGAGCGCGACCTGTCCGTCGAGTTGTTCGGCCTGAAACTGGCCTCCCCGCTGTTCATGGCGCCCGTCGGCGTGATCGGGATCTGCGCCCAGGACGGCCACGGCGATCTGGCCGCCGCGAGGGCGGCGGCGCGGACCGGGGTGCCGATGGCGGTGTCGACGCTGACCGAGGATCCGCTCGAGGACGTCGCCGCCGAGTTCGGCGAGACGCCGGGCTTCTTCCAGCTCTACACCCCGACCGACCGGGATCTCGCCGCCAGCCTGGTCCATCGCGCCGAGAAGGCCGGCTACAAGGCCATCATCGTCACGCTCGACACCTGGATCCCCGGCTGGCGTCCCCGCGACCTGTCGACGTCGAACTTCCCCCAGCTGCGCGGCCGCTGCCTGGCCAACTACACCAGCGACCCGGTGTTCCGCGCCGGCCTGGCCCAGCCGCCCGAAGAGAACATGCAGGGCGCGGTGCTCAAGTGGGTGCAGCTGTTCGGCAACCCGCTCACCTGGGACGACTTGCCGTGGCTGCGGTCGCTGACCGATCTTCCGTTGGTGCTCAAGGGAATCTGCCACCCCGACGACGTACGCCGGGCCAAAGACGGCGGGGTGGACGGCATCTACTGCTCGACCCACGGTGGCCGGCAGGCCAACGGCGGGCTGCCCGCCATCGACTGCCTGCCCGACGTCGTCGCGGCGGCCGACGGATTGCCCGTCCTCTTCGACTCGGGGATCCGCAGCGGCACCGACATCGTCAAGGCGCTCGCCCTCGGCGCCACCGCCGTCGGCGTCGGCCGGCCGTACGCCTACGGGCTGGCCATCGGCGGCGAGGACGGCCTGGTGCACGTGCTGCGGTCGCTGTTGGCCGAGACGGACCTGACCATGGCCGTCGACGGCTATCCCACGCTGGCAGATCTCACTCCGGACACGCTGCGGCGCGTCCTGTAGAGCCGGGCCGCCGCCGGTGCGACGGTGACCGGCGTGGAGGCGATCCTCGAGGAGTTCGACCAGTACCTCGCGCTGGAGCGCGGGCGCTCCGCGCACACCCGCCGCGCATATCTGGGCGACTTGCGCTCGCTGTTCGAGTTCCTGGCCCAGCGCCACCCCGAGGCGGGACTGCGCGCCCTGACCCTGCCGGTGCTGCGGTCGTGGCTGGCCGCGCAGGCCTCGGCCGGTGCGGCGCGCACGACGCTGGCTCGACGCGCCTCGGCGGTCAAGACGTTCACCGCCTGGGCGCTGCGCCGCGGACTGATCGCCGAGGACCCATCGGTCCGGCTGCAGGCGCCCAAGGCGCGCCGCGCCCTGCCGTCGGTTCTGCGCCAGGACCAGGCCATCGACGCGATGGACGCCGCGGCCTCCGGGGCCGCCCAGGGCGACCCGCTGGCCATCCGGGACCGGCTGATCGTCGAGATGCTCTACGCCACCGGGATCCGCGTCAGCGAGCTGTGCGGCCTCGACGTCGATGACGTCGACACCTCCCGGCGGGTACTACGGGTGCTCGGCAAGGGCAACCGGCAGCGCACGGTGCCCTTCGGCCTGCCCGCCCACGGCGCCCTCACGTCATGGCTGACCGAGGGCCGTCCCAAGCTGGCCACCGCGGCGTCGGGCGCCGCGCTGCTGCTCGGAGCGCGGGGCGGGCGGCTCGACGCGCGGCAGGCGCGCACCGTCGTGCACCAGACCATGGCCGCCGTCACCGGCGCGCCCGACATCGGCCCGCACGGGCTGCGCCACAGCGCGGCCACCCATCTCCTCGAGGGCGGTGCCGACCTGCGCGTCGTGCAGGAACTGCTCGGACACTCCACGCTGGCCACCACGCAGCTCTACACCCACGTCACCGTCGCCCGGCTGCGCGCGGTGCACGACCAGGCGCACCCCCGCGCCTGACCTGCCTCAGCGCAGCGGCTTGAGCCGGATAGGGGTCGTCACCACCAGAGCCACCGGGTCGACATAGTCGGCGCGGGCCGCCGCACCCCACATCGCACCCCAGTGCAGACAGACCGACGCGGCGCAGCCCGCATGCCCCGGCTGCAGCGCACCGATCACCGCGCCCGCACCGACGAGCTGGCCGGGGCGCACCGACGCACGCACCGGCTCGTAGCTGGTGCGCAGGCCGCCCGGATGGGCCACCGAGACCAGCGGCCGGCCCGCGAGCTCACCGGCGAAGACCACGGTGCCCGCGGCCGCCGCGAGCACGGGCTGGCCGGCCGC
>NZ_JYNX01000004.1 GCF_001044255.1 Mycolicibacterium chubuense | reverse complement strand
CGGCGCTGGCCGACGCGGCCGAGCGGGCGCCGCGCCAGGCGCGGGAGGCCGCCGAGAACGAGCTGTCCGCGGCGCTGGCCCGGGTCGATCCCGCATCGCTGCCGCGGGCGTTGGTCGCCGAGCTGGCCGACGCCGAGGCGCGGGTGCTGCTGGCGCGCCGGTTCCACAACGACGCGGTCCGCGACACCCTGGCGCTGCGGGAGCGCCCCGCCGTGCGGGCCTTGCGGCTGGGCGGTACGGCGGCGATGCCGACGTACTTCGAGATCGCCGAGGGCGGTGAGGTGTCGACGCGCGAAGCCGCGCCCGCGACGCGGCGCACCTCGGCGCGGGTGGTGCTGCTCGACGACGACGGCGCCGTGCTGCTGCTGTGCGGATCGGATCCGGAGAGTCCGCTCACGCCCGCCCCCCGGTGGTGGTTCACCATCGGCGGTGCCGCGCAGGTGGGCGAGTCGCTGGCGCAGACCGCGGCCCGCGAGCTGGAGGAGGAGACCGGTCTCGCGGTGCACGCCGCGGACATGGTCGGTCCGCTGTGGCGGCGCGATGCCACGATCGAGTTCAACGGTGCGGTGATCCGCAGCGAAGAGATGTACTTCGTGCACCGCACCGCCCGGTTCGAGCCCGCCGACACCGGCCGCTCGGTGCTCGAGCGGACCTACATCCATGGTCACCGCTGGTGCGATGCGACAATGATCCGCGACCTGGTCGCCGGTGGTGAGGCCGTCTACCCGCGTCAGCTGGCCGAGCTTCTCGACGAGGCGAACGCCATGGCCGACAGACCCGACGCGGTGGCGCAGCGGCCGTTGCCATCCATCCGCTGAGATGCGGATCTAATGGATTTGCGGGCCCCTTTAGACTGGATCAGTAGCGAACGAAGGAGTTGACAGTGGAAACCGAAGCTCTCGGCGGTTCCGCCCGCGGCACGTCGCGGGTGAAGCGCGGTATGGCGGAGATGCTCAAGGGCGGCGTCATCATGGACGTCGTCACGCCCGAGCAGGCCCGGATCGCCGAGGGGGCCGGTGCGGTGGCGGTGATGGCGCTCGAGCGCGTCCCGGCCGACATCCGCGCCCAGGGCGGGGTGTCGCGGATGAGCGACCCCGACATGATCGAGGGCATCATCGACGCGGTCACCATCCCGGTGATGGCCAAGGCCCGCATCGGGCACTTCGTCGAGGCGCAGATCCTGCAGAGCCTCGGCGTGGATTACGTCGACGAGTCGGAGGTGCTCACCCCGGCCGACTACGCCAACCACATCGACAAGTGGAAGTTCACCGTGCCGTTCGTGTGCGGCGCCACCAACCTGGGTGAGGCGCTGCGCCGGATCACCGAGGGGGCGGCGATGATCCGCTCCAAGGGTGAGGCCGGCACCGGCGACGTGTCCAACGCCACCACCCACATGCGCAAGATCGGCGGTGAGATCCGCCGCTTGACGTCGCTGTCCGAGGACGAATTGTACGTTGCGGCAAAGGAATTGCAGGCTCCGTACGACCTGGTGGTCGAGGTGGCGCGGGCCGGCAAGCTGCCGGTGACGCTGTTCACCGCCGGCGGTATCGCCACCCCGGCGGACGCCGCGATGATGATGCAGCTCGGCGCCGAGGGCGTGTTCGTCGGTTCGGGCATCTTCAAGTCGGGCAACCCCGCCGAGCGCGCCGCCGCGATCGTGAAGGCGACCACGTTCTACGACGATCCCGACGTGCTGGCCAAGGTGTCGCGCGGTCTGGGCGAGGCGATGGTCGGCATCAACGTCGACGACATCCCGGTGCCCCATCGGCTCGCAGAGCGAGGCTGGTAAGAACCACACTGTGGCGATCGAAGAAATCCTCGACCTGGAGCAGATCGAGGTCAACATCTATCGCGGTGGGGTGTTCAGTCCGGAATCGGGATTCCTGCAGCGCACCTTCGGCGGTCACGTGGCCGGCCAGTCGCTGGTGTCGGCGGTCCGTACCGTCGACCCGAAGTTCCAGGTGCATTCGCTGCACGGGTACTTTCTGCGCGCCGGCGACGCCCGGTCACCGTCGGTGTACACCGTGGAGCGCATCCGCGACGGCGGGTCCTTCTGCACCCGGCGGGTGACCGCGATCCAGCACGGCGAGACCATCTTCTCGATGTCGGCGTCGTTCCAGTCCGACCAGAGCGGCATCGAGCATCAGGACGCCATGCCGGTCGCACCGCCGCCTGACGACATCCCCGACTTCGAGTCCGTCAGCAAGGTGTTCGACGACGCCAGCTTCCGGCAGTTCGACGAGTGGGACGTGCGCATCGTGCCGCGCAAGGACCTGCATCTGTTGCCCAACAAGGCTTCTCAGCAGCAGGTGTGGTTCCGGCACCGTGATCCGCTGCCGGATGACCCGGTGCTGCACATCTGCGCGCTGGCCTACATGAGCGACCTGACGCTGCTCGGCTCGGCGCAGGTGAACTACCCCGAGGTGCGAAAGCACCTGCAGGTGGCGTCGCTGGATCACGCGATGTGGTTCATGCGGGCGTTCCGCGCTGACGAGTGGCTGCTCTACGACCAGTCCTCGCCGTCGGCGTGCGGCGGCCGCTCGCTGACCCAGGGCAAGATCTTCAACCAGTACGGGGAGATGGTCGCTGCGGTGATGCAGGAAGGCCTGACGCGCTACCCGCGCGACTTCACGCCCGGTCGTCCGTGAGCGCGCCGCGCGTCGGGGTGCTGGCTCTGCAGGGCGACACCCGCGAGCACCTCGCCGCGCTGCGGGAGGCCGGCGCCGAGGCGTCGACCGTGCGCCGTCCCGAGGAACTCGCGCGCGTCGACGCTCTGGTGATCCCGGGCGGCGAGTCGACGGCGATGAGTCACCTCCTGCGCGAGTTCGACCTGCTCGAGCCGCTGCGTGCGCGCCTGGCCGAGGGCATGCCGGCCTACGGTTCGTGCGCGGGGATGATCCTGCTCGCCACCGAGATCGCCGACGCCGGAGTGCCCGGCCGAGAGGCCCTGCCGCTGCGCGGCATCGACATGACAGTGCGGCGCAACGCTTTCGGACGTCAGGTGGATTCCTTCGAGGAGGACATCCTGTTCGACGGGCTGGAGGGCTCGGTGCATGCCGTGTTCATCCGCGCGCCCTGGGTGGAGCGGGTCGGACCGGGCGTCGAGGTGCTCGCCTCGGCCGCGGGCCATCCGGTCGCGGTGCGCCAGGGCCGCACGCTGGCCACCGCGTTTCACCCCGAGGTGACCGGCGACCGCCGGGTGCACAAGCTGTTCGTCGACTCCCTGTCGTGATTTCGGCGTCGTTGGTCGCGCTGAGGGTGACCAACGACGCCGAAATCGCTCAGGACTGGGCCGGCAGCACGTGGTCGGCCACCTTGTCGGTGGACAGGCACAGCGAGCAGACGAACGCGTCGTGGGTCTGGCATTTGAGCATGTCCGGCCGCTCGTAGTCGTGATGGCACACATGGCAGGTGAGGTGGGCACCGGACGGGTTGCCCAGCTCGTCGTACATCGGCAGGTCGATGCCGTCATCGGTGCGGCGCAGGTAGTACTTGCCCTTGGTGGCGATCGCGATGACCGGCGGCAGCACCAGGCCAAGACCGATGGCGACCAGCGGCGAGTAGGGCCGGATGCCTTCGCCCAGAACGCCGAAGAACGCCAGGATCGACACGCCCGCCGCGATCAGCATGGAGCCGAACCCGACCGGGTTGATCGCGTACAGCATGCCGCGCCGGAATTCGGGCGCCTTGGGGGACAGGCGCAGCAGGTACTTGTTGAACACGATGTCCGACGCCACCACCACGACCCAGGCCATACCGCAGTTGGCGTAGAAGCCGAGGATGGTGTTCAGGAAGTCGAACATGTTGGCTTCCATCAGGATCAGTGCGATCAGCAGGTTGAAGCCGAGGAAGACCAGCCGGCCGGGATAGCGCTTGGTCACGCGGGTGAACGAGTTCGTCCAGGCCAGCGACCCCGAGTAGGCGTTCGTCACGTTGATCTTGATCTGGCTGATCACCACGAGCACCACGGCCAGCGTCATGGCGAGCCAGCCGGGCAGGAAGTTCTCGTAGATCTCCAGGAACTGGTGCACCGGTTGGTTGGCGATGCCGGCGCTGTCGGCGACGTTCGCGATCAGGTAGACGGCCAGGAACAGCCCGACGACCTGTTTGATGGCGCCGAAGAACACCCAGCCCGGTCCGGCCAGGATCATCCACGTCCACCAACTACGGGCGTTCTCGGGTGTTTTCGGCGGCATGAAACGCAAGTAGTCGATCTGTTCGGCGATCTGGGCGATCAGGGACAGGCACACGCCGGCCGCCAGCAGCGTGTAGCCCAGATCGAATCCGCCGTTACCCGCCTCGCCCTGATAGGCGAAGAACTGGCCCACCGACTCCGGATGGCTGACCACCAGGTACACGAACGGCGCGACCATCAGGATCAGCCACAGCGGCGTCGTCCAGACCTGCAGTGTGGACAGCACTTTCATGCCGTAGATCACCAGGGGGAAGATGATCAGCGTGGAGGCGGCGTAGCCCAGCCACAGCGGCACCCCCAGGCCGAGTTGGAGGCCCTGGGCCATGATCGACCCCTCCAGGGCGAAGAAGATGAAGGTGAACGTCGCCATGATCACGTTGGTGACCACCGAGCCGTAGTACCCGAATCCGCTGCCGCGCGTGATCAAGTCGAGGTCCATGTTGTAGCGCGCCGCGTAGTACGCGAGCGGGAAGCCGGTCAGGAAGATGACCACGGCGAAGATGAGGATGCCCCACAGCGCGTTCGTGGTGCCGTAGGAGATCCCGATGTTGGCGCCGATCGCGAAGTCGGCGAGATACGCGATGCCGCCGAGCGCCGAGATGCCGACGACGCCGGTCGACCACTTCCGGTAGCTGCGCGGCGCGAAGCGCAGCGTGTAGTCCTCGAGTGTCTCCTTGGTGGCGGTCAACCTGTCGAGGTCGGTGGTGCGCACCTCGTCGCCGAGTTCAGACGTCATTCGCCGACGGTAGGCCGCCTGTGTTTCGTGCTCGTGACACCTATGTTCCGTCGCCGGAACGGGAACAAGATCGAATTGACCGGAGAGTCAACGCCTTTCAGCGGATCGGCAGCCCGGTGATCGCGCGCGCCATCACCAGCCGCTGGATCTCGCTGGTGCCCTCGAAGATCGTGAAGATCTTGGCGTCGCGGTGCATGCGCTCGACGGGATACTCGCGGGTGTAGCCGTTGCCGCCGAGAATCTGGATGGCCTCGTCGGTGACGTACACCGCGGTCTCGCTGGCCACCAGCTTGGCCATCGACCCCTCGGCGGAGTCGAAGCTCTTGCCGTTGCGCGCCATCCAGCCGGCGCGGTAGACGAGCAGTCGCGCGGCGTCGATGCGGGCCTTCATATCGGCCAGCTTGAACGCCACCGCTTGGAACTCGCCGATCTTGCGGCCGAATTGCTCACGCTCGCAGGCATAGTCGCGCGCGTACTCGAACGCCGCTCGGGCCACACCCACCGCCATCGCGCCGACCGTCGGGCGGGTGCGCTCGAACGTCGCCATCGCGGCCTGACCGGCGGCCTTCTTGCCCTCGCGGACCTTGGCGATACGCGCGTCGAACTTCTCCTTGCCGCCCACGATCATGCGGCCCGGCAGTCGCACGTCGTCGAGCACCACCTCGGCGGTGTGCGAGGCGCGGATGCCGTGCTTGAGGAACTTCTGGCCCTGGGTCAGGCCCTTGGTGCCGGGCGGGATGACGAACGACGCCTGGCCGCGGGTGCCCAACTCGGGGTGCACGGACGCGACGACGACGTGGACGTTTGCGATGCCGCCGTTGGTGGCCCAGGTCTTGGTGCCGTTGAGCACCCATTCGTCGGTGGCCTCGTCGTAGCGGGCCCGGGTCAGGATCGCGCCGACGTCGGAGCCCGCGCCGGGCTCCGACGAGCAGAACGCGGCGACTTTCGGTTCGTCGACGGTGCCGAACATCTGTGGCACCCACTCGCCGACCTGCTCGGGGGTGCCGTTGGCGGCCAGCGACGCCGCGGCCAGCCCGGTGCCGAGGATCGCCAGCGCGATGCCGGCGTCTCCCCAGAACATCTCCTCGAAGGCGACGATCATGCCCAGTCCGCTGGGCTCGGCGGCCTGTTCGGCGAAGAACTCCATCGAGTAGAGCCCGACCTTCGCGGCCTCCTGGATGATCGGCCAGGGGGTTTCCTCGCGCTCGTCCCACTCCGCGGCGGCCGGGCGGATCACGTCCGCAGCGAACTCGTGAACCCACTTCTGAACGTCGACGAGATCGGACGACAACTCCAGCGAGAACGTCATGGGAGATACCTTACTCCGCAGTAAGATAGGGGGACCAGACTGTGTGGCTCAGCTAACACTCGAAGCGAGAACGGGCAGTAGCAACCGCGAGCCGGAGGACACGCTGTTCACGCTGCTGGTGCCGACGCTGGCATGGCGAAAGTCCATGATGGCCGGACTGGCCGGGTTCTGGTCGTCGCTGGTCAGCACCAACTGCACCCGGTGTCCTGCGGCGAAGCGGCGGGCATTGGGCACCAGCGGGATCCGATAGGTCAGCGTCTGGCCTGCCGGTACGGCCACGGCGACCTCGCACCTCACGACAGGAGCGCCCTCGTGGCTGGCCGCGTCATCGACGGTGCGCAGGCTCGCACGCAGCCAGCCGGCCGTCACATCGGTGGCCGCGCCCTCGGGGTCGAGGTCGCGCAGCGTGACGATCCACGCGGTGTCGGCAGCGGTGGCCGACGCCTGCAGCTGCAGCTCGATCTCGCCGGCGACGTCGAGCGCACGCGGCAGGGGGGCCGACGTCCATGTCAGCATCGGCGGCGGGTCGACCGCGCTGGCCTTGGCGCGGTTGAGGCCCGCGCCGAGTGTCAGGAACTCGCGCGTGCCGGGCTCGCCTTCGTCGTCGGACAGCGCGCCGTCGGCGCGCAGCGCCCACCGCCGGTAGGTCGCGGGCGGCGGCCACGTGTCGCTGGCGTGCCAGCCGTCGGCTCCGGGGAGGACGTAACGCACCGGCGGCCCGGCCATGATCCCGGTGTCGGCGCCCTTGAGCCAGTGGTCGTACCACGCGAGCGCCTCATGGTGCAGACTTTCCCAGGGCCAGGTCAGGCCGTATCGGCCGAGCAGCGCCATCCGGACATTCGGGTTGTGGGCCAACGCTTTCCATGCGGTGAACGTGGACGGTAGGTGCAACGGCACATTCTCCCAGTCGCAGCCGAGGTAGACGGGGATGTCGACCTCGGACAGCAGCGGCAGCAGGTTGCGTTCCTCCCACCAGGCGTCGCGCAGCGGATGCTTGACCATCGTGTCGAGCCACAGGTCATCCCACGGGTGCGGGTCGTGGGGGAGTTTGAGCAACTGGCGCATCATCGTGACCGCGGCTTCGCCGTTCATCGTGGCGAACTTGCGGTGCACCCGCGGTGTGTTGAGGATGCGGCGGGCCGCCGCGATGACCGGGTTGCGCCGCCAGAACGCGTCACTGCGGTCCGACGTGAGGCCCATCATCGACAGGAACGGTGTGATGAACGCCGAACTCGTGAGCCCATGGTGTGACGCCGCCTCGTAGAGATCGGCGGTCGCCGCCACGGGGAAGATCGCCCGCAGATGCGGCGGTCGCTCGACCGCGGCCTCGAGTTGGGTCATGGCGAAGTAGCTGATGCCGATCATGCCGACGTTGCCGTCGCACCACGGCTGCGCGGCCGCCCACTCGACCAGATCATGCATGTCGAGGCGCTCCCGGGCGTCCATGAAGCCGAACACCCCGCCGGATCCGCCCGTTCCCCGGAGGTTGGCGATCACATGCACGTAGCCGCGAGGTACCCAGAAGTCCGTCGCACCCGCCTCGATGAAGCCGGCGGGCGCGCCCAGATCCTGCATCTGGCGGGGATACGGCGATGCGGCGATGAGCGCCGGGAACCTCGCCGCAGCGTCGGGGCGGTGCACATCGGCCATCAGGTCGACGCCGTCGCGCATCGGGACGCGCTGGTTGATGAGGTGGGTGATGCCGAAGCGGGGCGCGCTGAGATTGCGGTACTCGCGGCCGGTGTCCTGCGGACCGTTCAAAGCGCGTGCGCTGATGGGCATAATCTCACGCTACGTTGAAACTAGTTTCATCGCAACGTGAAATTCACGCTACGATGAGACTCGTGCCGAAGGTCGCCCCAGGGCCCCGCGACGAACGGGGTGTGTTGTCGAACAGAATCCTCGTTGCGGCGCGGCAGGCTTTCGCCGACACCGGATATGCCGGCACCACGATGCGGGCGGTGGCCCGGGCGGCCGACGTCGATCCCGCGCTGGTCTACCACTACTTCGGGTCCAAGGAAGCGCTGCTCGACGCGGCGACGGCACCGCCGCAGCGGTGGCTGGAGAGCGTGGCGGCGACGTGGAACACACCTGCGCCGCAGCTCGGAGAGGCGCTGATTCGGCTGATGCTCGCTGCCTGGGCCGACGACGAGATCGGTTCCGTCCTCCGCGCGATCCTGCAGACCGCTGCCCATGAGCCGGCGACGCGCGAAAAGCTGCGTCTGATCGTCGAGCGCAGCCTCATCGGCGTCTCGCAGCTCGGCGTGGACGAGGCCGGCCGGCAGACGCGCAGCGGTCTGATCTCGTCGCAGATCATGGGGCTGGCGATGATGCGCTACGTCTGGCGCATCGAGCCGATCGCCTCGATGAGCGAGGACGCGCTCGTCGCCGCGGTGGCGCCGAACCTGCAGCGCTACATCTCTGACGACCTGGGATGACGGGCACGTAGACTGATCGATCGGACTTCGACGTCGTCGTGAATGAGTCGGGTGAAAGAGGTAGCGAGTACATGAGCGGCCATTCCAAGTGGGCCACCACCAAGCACAAGAAGGCCGTGATCGACGCACGTCGCGGCAAGAACTTCGCCAAGCTGATCAAGAACATCGAGGTGGCGGCCCGCACCGGTGGCGGTGACCCCGCCGGCAACCCGACGCTGTACGACGCCATCCAGAAGGCCAAGAAGAACTCGGTGCCCAACGACAACATCGAGCGCGCCCGCAAGCGTGGCGCGGGCGAGGAAGCCGGCGGCGCCGACTGGCAGACCATCACCTACGAGGGATACGGCCCCAACGGCGTCGCCGTCCTGGTCGAGTGCCTGACCGACAACCGTAACCGGGCCGCCGGCGAGGTCCGGGTGGCGATGACGCGCAACGGCGGCAACATGGCCGACCCCGGATCGGTGTCCTACCTGTTCTCCCGCAAGGGTGTCGTGACGCTGGACAAGAACGGGCTGACCGAGGACGACGTGCTGGCCGCGGTTCTCGACGCCGGTGCAGAGGACGTCAACGACCTGGGCGACACCTTCGAGGTCATCTCGGAGCCCACCGACCTGGTCGCGGTCCGCACCGCGCTGCAGGAGGCGGGCATCGACTACGACTCGGCCGAGGCCAGCTTCCAGCCCTCGGTCACCGTGCCCGTCGACCTCGAGGCCGCCCGAAAGGTGCTCAAGCTGGTCGACGCCCTCGAAGACAGCGACGACGTGCAGGACGTCTACACCAACATCGACATCCCCGACGACGTCGCCGCCGCCCTCGACGAGGACTGACCCCGGCGGTCACCGGGCCGCGGTGACGCCCAGGAACTCGGCGATCGCCGCGGCGGTGCGCTCCGGTTGGTCGAGCATCACCAGCACATAGGCGTCCTCGATCATCGCGAGCCGGCCGTGCGGCAGCAGATCGGCGAGACGGCGGCCGTGGTCGACCGGCATCACCGGGTTCTCCGACCACAGGACCAGCGCCGGCCCGTCGAACTCCGCGAGCCGCTGCGTCGCACGGATCAGATCGGCCCTGTCGAATCGGGTGCGGCAGTACTTGACCAGGTCCCGTCGGATCGCCCGGTCGGTCAGGCCGGCCGCCACCCACTGTTCGACCACCGCCTGGGGCACAGGGTGTTTCGCCATCATCCCGAACATCAACCGTTGCCGGCGCAGCCGGGCCACACGCAGTTGGCGCATCGCCAGCCACACCGTGCCGGTGCTGCGGCTGGCCAGCCATGCGATCTTGCCGGGCAAGCCGGGCGGGAAATTGTCGAAGGCCTCCGACGGGCAGATCACCAGACGTGACACCCGCGTGTCGCGGCCGAGATCGGTGAGGAACAGCGGGCCGCCCCAGTCCGTGACGATCAGAGTGACGTCGGTCAGGTCCAGCGCGTCGAGGACATCGGCGACGATGCCGACCATCCCCGGCAGCGTCAGGTCGGCGTCCGCGCGCATCGGCACGCGGTGCCCGCCCATCGGCAGCACCGGCAGCAGGTAGCGGAACCCCGATGGAAGGTGCCGCAGCGCCGGATCCCACTGCGCGTCGTTCATCAGCAGGCCGTGCAACAGCACCACCGGCGGCCCGTTCGGATCGCCCTCCTCTCGGTACTGCACGGTGCCCGCGGCGACCTCGACTGACTTCATGTGTCCTCCACTAGAATGATGATTCTAGAACGTATGCTCTAGCCTGACACCAGGAGGTGCCCATGGCAAGGTCCACCCGGGAATCGATCCTCACCGCGACCGCGGAGCTGATGCGCCGGCGCGGTTACGCCGGGGTGGCCATGAAGGACATCGCCGACGCGTCGGAGGCGCCGATCGGCTCGCTCTACCACCACTTCCGCGGCGGCAAGGCGCAGATCGCCCGGGAGGCTCTCGCCAACGCCGGCGCCGCCTACGGCCTGCTGATCCCGGCCGTCGTCGACGCGCACACCGACCTGGGGGAGGCGGTCCAGGCGATCTTCGACCAGGCCGCGGACGACATGGAGGGCACCGCCTTCGCCAACATGTGCCCGGTGGGCAGCGTGGCGGCGGAGGTCGCGGACACCGTCGAGGAACTCCGCCAGACCGCAGGCGAGGTCTTCGAGGGCTGGATCGCCGGCGGCACCACCTATTTCGTCGCGCGCGGCGTGAACGAACGGCGGGCCCGTGACCTCACCACGGCGGTGATCGGCGGGCTGGAGGGGGCCTTTCTGTTGGCCAGAACGCTGCGCTCGGTCGAGCCGCTGCGGGCCGCGGGGCGGGTGCTGGCGCCGCAGTACCGCGGGACGGTCCTCACGGCACCTACCCGCGAACCCGCCTCGACGCCATCCTGACCTGCAGGCTCTAGGATCTGCGCATGCCCGTCGTCACCGACCCGCAGGGTGTGCAGTGGTCGGTGCACCGCAGGTTGTGGCCGTTCCCCGATCTCGAGGATCTGCTGGACAACTTCGACTTCTTCGGCTGGGTGATCGGCCTCGTTCTGGTTCTGCCCTTACTGGTGCTGTGGCCGGTCTGGTTCCTGGCGAAACTGCTCGGGGTGCGCTGGGTGCTCGTGGTCGAGCGCGACCACGTCGAGGTGGAGCGCGAGCTGGTGCGCGGGTGGCGCCGATCCGGAGTGCGCAGTACCGAATTGGCCGCGCAGCTCGCACAGGGCTGGCGCTCGGGGAACTACGCGCTCTGAGGCGTGTCCCTGCCGCCGAAGGTCGGATCCCGCGGTTAAGCTCTCGAACAAATGTTCTGTAGGAGGCTGGCGTGCGGGTGATGGGAGTCGACCCCGGGCTGACCCGGTGCGGGCTGTCGGTCATCCAGAGTGGCCGGGGCCGCCAGGTCATCGCCCTCGACGTCGACGTGGTGCGTACCCCGGCCGAGCACCCGCTGGCGCACCGGTTGCTCGCGATCAGCGAGGCCGTCGAACACTGGTTGGACACCCACGAGCCCGACGTCCTCGCGATCGAGCGGGTGTTCTCCAATCAGAACGCCAACACCGCGATGGGCACCGCGCAGGCCGGCGGGGTGATCGCGCTGGCCGCCGCCCGCCGCGACATCGACGTGCACTTCCACACCCCCAGCGAGGTCAAGGCGGCCGTCACCGGTAACGGCCGCGCCGACAAAGCGCAGGTCACCGAGATGGTCACGAGAATCCTTGCCCTGCAACAGAAGCCGACACCGGCCGACGCCGCCGACGCGCTGGCCCTGGCGATCTGCCACTGCTGGCGCGCGCCGATGATCGCCCGGATGGCCGCCGCCGAGGAGATGGCGGCCGAGCAGCGGCGCAAATACCAGGCCACGCTCAAGGCCGCCAAGATGTCGCGGAGCGCCCGGTGATCGCGTCGGTGCGCGGGGAGGTGCTCGACATCGCGCTCGACCACGTCGTCATCGAGGCCGCCGGTGTCGGCTACAAGGTGATGGCCACCCCGGCGACACTGGCCACGCTGCGGCGCGGCGCCGAGGCGCGGCTGATCACCGCGATGATCGTGCGGGAGGACTCCCAGACGCTCTACGGGTTCGCCGACTCCGACGCCCGGGATCTGTTCCTGACCCTGCTCGGCGTGTCCGGGATCGGCCCGAGCATCGCGCTGGGGGCGCTGGCCATGTACGACGGGCCCACTCTGCGATCGGCGATCGGCGACGGCGACGTCACCGCGTTGACGCGAATCCCGAAGGTGGGCAAGAAGACCGCCGAACTCCTGGTGCTGACGCTGCGCGACAAGGTCGGCACGTCCACGTCGGCGGGCGCGACGGCGATCGGCGGGTTCGGGATCCGCGGACCGGTGGTGGAGGCGCTCGTCGGCCTCGGCTTCGCGCTCAAGCAGGCCGAAGAGGCCACCGACAAGGTGCTCGCCAACGATCCGGAGGCGACGACGTCCGGCGCGCTGCGGTCGGCGCTGTCGATGCTGGGGAAGAAGTGATGGGCCGCTTCGAAGACGACGAACCGCCGGAGATGGCCGACGAGCGCGAGGTCTCGGCGGCGCTGACCGTCGGCGAGGGCGACATCGACGCCAGCCTGCGGCCGCGGTCGCTGGGGGAGTTCATCGGCCAGCCCCGGGTGCGCGAACAGCTGCAGCTGGTCATCGAGGGCGCCAAGAACCGCGGAGGCACGCCCGACCACATCCTGCTGTCCGGGCCGCCGGGGCTGGGCAAGACGTCGCTGGCGATGATCATCGCCGCCGAACTCGGCTCGTCGCTGCGCGTGACGTCCGGTCCGGCGCTGGAACGGGCCGGGGACCTGGCCGCGATGCTGTCCAATCTCGTCGAGCACGACGTGCTGTTCATCGACGAGATCCACCGCATCGCCCGTCCGGCCGAGGAGATGCTCTACCTCGCGATGGAGGACTTCCGCGTCGACGTCGTCGTCGGCAAAGGCCCGGGCGCGACGTCGATTCCGCTGGAGGTCGCGCCGTTCACGCTCGTCGGTGCCACCACCCGGTCGGGCGCGCTGACAGGACCGTTGCGCGACCGGTTCGGCTTCACCGCGCACATGGACTTCTACGAACCGTCGGAACTGGAGCGCGTGCTGACCCGCTCGGCAGGCATCCTCGGCATCGAGTTGGGGGCCGACGCGGGCGCCGAGATCGCCCGACGCTCCCGCGGCACGCCGCGCATCGCGAACCGGCTGCTGCGCCGGGTCCGGGACTACGCCGAGGTCCGTGCCGACGGGGTCATCACCCGCGACATCGCCAAGTACGCGCTGGAGGTCTACGACGTCGACGAGCTCGGGCTGGACCGGCTGGACCGCGCCGTGCTCTCGGCGCTGACCCGCAGCTTCGGCGGCGGGCCGGTGGGGGTGTCGACGCTCGCGGTGGCGGTGGGGGAAGAGGCCACCACGGTGGAGGAGGTGTGCGAGCCGTTCCTGGTGCGCGCGGGCATGATCGCGCGCACGCCGCGGGGCCGGGTCGCCACGGCCCTGGCCTGGACGCATCTGGGTATGACCCCTCCCAGCGGCGTCATCGGACTGGGTCAGCAAGGATTGTTCGGGTGATGACGACCGTGAGCCTGATCGTGGCGGCGCTGGCGGCGCTGCTGCACGTCTACATCTTCGTGATGGAATCCTTCACGTGGACGTCGCCGCGCACCCGAGCGGTGTTCGGCACCACCCCGGAGGAGGCGGAGACCACCCGCCTGCTCGCGTTCAACCAGGGCTTCTACAACCTGTTCCTGGCGATCGTGACGGGCTCGGGCATCGTCGCGACCGCGCTCGGAGCGCACGCCGTCGGCGCGGGGCTGCTCTACGCCGGGCTGGGGTCGATGCTGGCCGCGGCCGTCGTGCTGCTCGCCGCCGCCCGGGACAAAGCCCGCGCGGCCGTCATCCAGGGCACCCTGCCGCTGATCGCGATAGTGCTGCTGGTGCTGGGCTCAGCGCTGTAGCGTCCCCACGGTGACGTGGCGTCGGATCGCCGCGCTGGTGGCGCTGCTGCTCTCGATGTCCGGAGGTGCCCGGGCCTCGGGTGATCCGGGCGACGTCCGCCCCGGTCCCGTCGACATCGGCGGCGGACGCACGCTGTTCCTGAACTGTCAGGGCGAGGGCGGTCCGACCGTGTTCATCATTCCCGGAATGGGTAGCTACGCCGAGGCGTGGAACTACATCGTCGCGCCCGACGATCCCAGCTGGTCGTCACCCTACGACGTGATCGAACAGGCCCGGTTGATCCCGAGCCCCGACGCGACGCAGCCGACCGTGGCGAGAGCGACCCGGGTGTGTGCCTACGACCGGCCCGACACCCGCCCCGACGGCGACCTGCGGTCCACCCCGGTGCCGCAACCCCACCAGATGCAGCAAGACGTCGACGATGTGGTCGCGTTGATCGCTGCGGCCGGCCTCCCCGGACCCTTCGTGTTCGTCGGCCATTCCTACGGCGGGCTGATCCTCGACCTGCTGGCGCGCCAGCACCCCGACCTGGTGTCGGGCTTGGTGTTCGCGGAACCGACCTCGGAGTTCCTGCCCTCGATCGGAAGCCCGGCACAGAACGCGGCGTTCTACGCGAGCGGCCGGGAGGGAAGGGCGCCCGGTGAGAGCGTGTGGTTCGAGGACGCTTTCGCAGCGGTGGCGTCAGCCCCCCGCCTTCCGCAGGTACCGGCAATCGTCCTGAGCGCCGACAGGTTCCCGCCGCCTGATCAGCTCACCCCGGACAACTACACCCAGGCGCAGATCCACCGGGCCAACGACATGCTCGCGGCCGCGCTGGGCACGGCGATGCAGGTGGTGCCCGGCAGCGGTCACAACGTGATGCTGTATCAGCCGGCGGCGGTGGCCGACGCCGTTCTGCGGGTGGTGGACGCGGTCCGCGCGGGCCGTTGAACGCGGCCGTCGATTACGCCCGACGGCGCGGGGGTACTCCTCTGCGCACGTCACAAGGAGGCATCATGATCGGATCTCAACGTGCGGACCGCCCCCGGGGCGGCCGCATGACCATCGCCCGCAGCCGCGGCGCGGCAAGCGGGCTCCTGCTCGTTCTGCTCGGGATCTGGGGTGCGCTCATCCCGTTCATCGGGCCGAACTTCGACTTCGCGTTCACACCGGATCAGCCGTGGATCTGGACGACCGGCCGAGGATGGCTCGAGGTGCTGCCCGGCGTCGTCACCGTGATCGGCGGCCTGTTGCTGCTGACCTCCCGCAACCGCGCGACGGCGATGCTGGGCGGCTGGCTGACCGTGGCCGGCGGAGCATGGTTCGTGATCGGCCGCGCGCTGGCCGGGCCGCTCGGACTCGGCGACGCCGGAGCCCCGGTGGCGGCGGACGAGACCAAGCGGGTCTGGCTCGACCTGACCTACTTCTACGGCCTGGGCGCGCTGATCATCTTCCTGGGCGCACTCGCGCTGGGCCGGGTGTCGGTCCGCAGTGTCCGCGACGTCGAATACGTCAACCGCGCCGCGGTCGTCGACACCCCGGCACACACCGGTCCGGTCCCGGTCACCCACACCTCGCCCGCAGGCGCGACCACCCCGGTGGGTGACACACCCACCGAGGTGATCGATTCGCGGCAGGAGCAGCCGGCGCCGCGCCGGCGCGGCCTTCGCTCCCTGTTCCGTGGCCGCCGCGATCGAACGCTGGCGCACCACTGACCGTCAGAGCAGGCCGAGCAGTTCGAGGTCGGTGACGTACTTGACGATGACCTCGCGGCTCACGTGCGGGATGTCCTTGTCCGGCCCGATCTTGGCCTCCTGCACCGCCGTTCGGAAGCGGTCCGTCGGCGCGATGGAGCCCCGGACCGGGAACTCCGGGTGCTGGTAGTTGTGCAGCAGCGGCAGCAGTGACGCCTGCCGCTTACGCTCGGGCAGCGCGTTGATCGCCGCGGTGAACCGCCGCAACCAGGTGGCGTAGTCGCCGACGCGCTGCACCGGGTACCCGGCCTCGATCAGCCAGTCGACGAACTCGTCGAGGCCGATCCCGTCGTCGTACGGGTTCATCACGTGGTAGGTCTCGAACCCGGTGTCCGAATCCGTCGCCACGGCGGCACCGAGCGTGGAGATCGCCTCGGCGATGAACTCCACCGGCAGCCCGTCGTAGTGCGCCCGCGGCCGGTTGCCGTCGTCGCCGAGTTGGTAGAACGACTCGGGGGCGACGCCGGTCGCGACGAGGCTGAACACCAGCCGGGTGAACATGTCCGGCAGATTGAGCTGGCCGGCGTAGGTGGTGTCGGCCAGGATCATGTCGCAGCGGAACACCGACACCGGCAGGCCGCACAGGTCGTGGGCCTCGCGCAGCAGCACCTCACCGGCCCACTTGCTGTTGCCGTAGCCGTTGGCGTAACTGTCATCGACGCGGCGGGTCGCGCTGATCTGCCGGATGTCGCCGTCCTCGACGAACCGGCCCGGCTCGATGCCCGCGCCGACGCCGATGGTCGAGACGTAGGCGAACGGCTTCTGCCGGGTGGTCAGCGCCATGCGGATCAACTCCGCGGTGCCGACGGCGTTGGGCCCGAACAGCTGGCTGTAGGGCAGCACGTGGTTGACCAGGGCCGCCGGGTCCACGATCAGGTCGACCGTATCGGCCAGCCGCTGCCACACCGCGGGATCGAGCCCGAGGTCGACCTCGCCCTTGTCTCCGGCGATCACCTCGAGGTGATCGGCGGCGAGCGCCCGGTAGTGCGCGAGCAGCTTCTCGTCGCCGGTGTCGAAGGTGGCGTCCAGCCGGGCCCGTGCGGCGTCGTCGTCCTTGGCGCGGACCAGGCAGATCACCCTGCCGTCGACCAGATCCATCCGTTCCAGCCACTCCAGCGCCAGGTACCGGCCGAGGAAGCCGGTGGCGCCGGTCAGCAGGACGGTCCGGACCTCCGAGCTGGGGCCCGGCAGTGACGGTGCGGCGGCGAGGGTCTCGGCGTCGATGAACTTGTCCAGCGTGAGATCGCGGGCGTGCGCTTCGGTGGCGTCCGCGCCGTGCACCGAGGCGAAGGTGGGCCGCTTCGTGCCGGGTTGGCGCTGGGTCTCGATGTAGGCCGCCAGTGCCGCCAGATCGTTGGCGGGGCTGACGATGACGCCGACCGGGACCTCGACGTCGAAGATGTCGCGCAGCAGGTTGCCGAAGGTCAACGCCGACAACGAGTCTCCACCGAGATCGGTGAAGTGCGCGTCGGGCTGCACGTCGGTGGCCGCCGTGCCCAGCAGGGCGCCGGCCGCGCGGCCGACGGTCTCGACGACCGGACGCGTCGCGCCGTCCTGACGCAGTGCCCGCAACTCGTCGGCCTGGCCCTCGGCCAGCTGGGTGTAGAGCGCCTCGAGCTGATCGCCGTAGCGTTCCTTCAGCTTCGGCCGGGCCAGCTTCCGGATGCCGGTGAGCATGCCGTTCTCCAACGTGAACGGCGTGGTCTCGATCAGCAAGTCGCGCGGGATCTCGTAGGACTGCAGGCCCGCCGCCTTGGCGACGTCCTGAAGCGACTCGCCGATCAGGGATTTGGCGTCGTCGCGGCCCAGGACGTCCTCGGTCGGCACGACGACGGCCAGCAGGTAGGACCGTGAGCTGTTGCCGTAGATGTAGATCTGCCGGATCAGCGGGCTGTCGCCGAACACCGCCTCGAGCTTGGAGACGGTGACGAACTCGCCCTGCGAGAGCTTCAGGACGTTGTTGCGGCGATCGAGGTACACGAGCCGATCGGGTCCGGTCTCGGCGACGACGTCGCCGGTGCGGTAGAAGCCGTCCTCGTCGAACATCTCGGCCGTGATCTCGGGCCGTCGGTAATACCCGGGGAACAGGGTCTCGCTCTTGACCAGCAGCTCGCCGCGCGGATGCGGGCGGTCGGTGGTGAAGTAGCCGAGGTCGGGGACGTCGACGAGCTTGTAGTCGATGACCGGCGGCCGCTGAACCTCGCCGTCGACGAACACCGCGCCGGCCTCGGTCGAGCCGTAGCCGTCGATCAGGTGCAGGTCGAGGAATGATTCGACGAACGCGCGCATCTCCGGCGACAGCGGCGCCGATCCCGTCATCGACATCACGTAGCGGCCGCCGAGCATGCTCTGGCGGAGGTCGGCGTAGACGTCGGCCTCGCTGTCCGGGCGGCGCTCGAGTTCCTTGGCGACCTCGGCGAAGATGGTGTCCCAGATGCGCGGCACGAAGGTCAACTGCGTGGGCCGAACCAGC
Organism: Mycolicibacterium chubuense; assembly: GCF_001044255.1. Classification (GTDB taxonomy): domain Bacteria; phylum Actinomycetota; class Actinomycetes; order Mycobacteriales; family Mycobacteriaceae; genus Mycobacterium; species Mycobacterium chubuense. Next base: position 5,602 of record NZ_JYNX01000004.1, on the reverse strand, counting down.
GCCAAGTCCTCGAGGAAGGTCGAAAGATCGCTGCGCGCAGCGAAATACGCAGTTCCGCCGGCGCCCAGGGTGCCGTAGAGCAGGCCGCGGCCCATCATGTGGCTCATCGGCAGGAAGTTCAGCGTGATCGACGGCGTGGCGTGCTCGCCGTACCACGTCGACCGCCCGGACCGCAGCCACGCACCGGCGACCAGCCGCTCCGGGTACATGGCGCCCTTGGGGGCGCCGGTGCTGCCGGACGTGTAGATCAGCAGCGTCAACGGATCGTCCTCGGGTGAGGAGAACGGCTGTGCTGCAGGCAGAGTCGCGCCGCGCTCGAGCGCCTCGGCCAGGGTGAGCACCTCGATCGCGCGGCCGCCTTCGGTGAGCCCGGTGCGGGCGTCGGCGACGGCGTCGCGGTGGTCGTCGACCTCGGCGCGGTGGTCGAAGACGATGACGCGGCGCACGGTGTCGGCCTCGCGCGCGAGGTCCACGGCGTCGGCGAGGTGGTCGACCGCAGAGGCGATGATCACGGGCTCGGTCTCGGCGATGATGGGCCGCAGCGTCGCGGCCGGCGCGCTGGTCTGCAGCGGGACGGCCACCGCCCCGTGCAGCGCGAGGGCCATGTCGATGACCGTGTAGTCCACGCTGGTGAAGCCCAGCAGGGCGACGCGGTCACCGGGCGCGATGTCGGTCAGGGTGTTCATCACCGCGTGCACCCGGGCGGACAGTTCGGCGTAGGTGATGGTCTCGAACCGGGGGAGAAGGTCGGCGGAGGTGCGCCCGGTCTGCGGATTGGTGACGAAACGCACCGCGCGCTGTCCCAGCGCGGGCCGATCGGCGTAGCCGTCGAGCACGGTCGCCATGATCTGGGGGAGGCGCACCCCGGGCTGGTCGATGGCCTCGGAGATCGCGTCGTCCGGCGTGGCGGCGGCGAACTCGGGATCGGTCGCGTGCAAGTCGGCGATGCGGCGGGCGAGCCGCTCGTCGCGGGTTTCAGTCGGCATCAGAAGTCCTCGCAAGAATGAAATCGTTGGTTACGGGGCGCTTCGTTGCGCCCACGGAGAAAACTACGTTAGTAAAACTAAGCTTATTCCGGTCAGCGGCCGTTCGGCGCTGTCAATATCCTGTGAATCGCTCGCATCTATGGGGAAAACCGGTCCACCGCAGCAATTTTCGTGGCTCAGGTCACACCTGGCCGCCGGTTGAGAGGTGGCCGGACCGGTTACCGTCACAGGGTGACCGATGCCGTTGTGCAGTCGCTGCGACTGCCCGCGATGCTGTCCGCGCGCATCGGGGGCGGCGCCGGGGACGGTGCGGCCACCGTGGTGCTCGGACGGCGCCTGTGCGACGTGCTGGGTGCCCTCGGGGTCCCGGTCCGCGACTGGCTGGCCGTGTCGCGATGGGTCGACGACGACGACGACCGTGAGGCACTCGGCGGCTACGTCGACGTGCTCGTCGCCGACCGCTGTCGGCTGCCGGGCGACGACCTCGTCTCCGATCTCGTCGCGCACGACTGTGACGGTCGGGGGCTCACCGCCGAGGAGGTCCACGCGATCGTGGCCGACTGCCTCGCGGCGGCGGCACAGAGCTCCTGACGCGGCCTCAGCCGGTGTAGGCCATCACGTGCTTGATGCGCGTGTAGTCCTCGAGGCCGTACATCGACAAGTCCTTGCCGTGGCCCGAGGACTTGAAGCCGCCGTGCGGCATCTCGGCGACCAGCGGGATGTGGGTGTTGATCCACACGCAGCCGAAGTCCAGCGCATTGGAGACCCGCAGCGCCCGCGAGACGTCCCGGGTCCACACCGAGGACGCCAATCCGTACTCGACGCCGTTGGCCCACCCGATCGCCTGCTCCTCGTCGGAGAACGACTGCACGGTGATCACGGGGCCGAAGATCTCCTGCTGGATCAGCCGGTCGTCCTGACGCAGCCCGCCGATGACCGTCGGCTCCACGTAGAAACCCTTGTCGCCCTGGCGGTTTCCGCCCACGGCGACGGTGGCGTGCGACGGCACGTCGGTGAAGAAGGAGAGCACCCGCTCCATCTGCTGCTCGTTGTTCACCGGCGGCACCCAGGCGTCCTCGTCGCCGGCGGGGCGGCCGAAGGTCGTCGTCGCGCCCTTGGCCTGCTCGGCGAGTGCGGCGGTCAGGTCCGGGGCGATCGACGCCGAGGCCAGGACGCGGGTGGCTGCGGTGCAGTCCTGCCCGGCGTTGAAGTAGGCCGCCGTGGCGATGCCCTCGGCCGCTGCGCCGAGATCGGCGTCGTCGAACACGATCACCGGCGCCTTGCCGCCCAGTTCGAGGTGCGTGCGTTTGAGGTGGCCGCCCGCGCTGACCGCGACCGCCTTGCCCGCCGCCACCGATCCGGTGATCGAGACCATCTGCGGCATCGGATGAGCGACGAGGTTGGCGCCGGTGACCCGGTCGCCGGTCACCACGTTGAGCACCCCGGCCGGCAGGTGCCTGGCCGCCAATTCGGCGAGCATCACCGTCGTCACCGGGGTGGTGTCGCTGGGTTTGATCACCACGGTGTTGCCCGCGGCGATGGCGGGGCAGATCTTCCAGATCGCCATCATCATCGGGTAGTTCCACGGCGCGACCTGACCGATCACCCCGACCGGCTCACGGCGGATCCACGAGGTGTGATCGGCCATGTACTCGCCGGCCGACTTACCCTCCAGCACCCTCGCCGCCCCCGCGAAGAACCGGATCTGGTCGACCATCGGAGGGATCTCCTCGGCCGCGGTGACGTGGTGGGGCTTGCCGGTGTTGCGGCCCTCGGCCTCCACGAGATCGCCGGCCGCCTTCTCCACCTCGTCGGCGAAGTCCAGCAGCGCCTTCTGCCGGTGCGACGGGGTGGTCTTCTTCCACTCGGCGAACGCCGCCGCCGCGGCGGCGTAGGCCTTGTCGATGTCGGCGCCGTTGGAGATCGGCGCGGTGCCGTACCGCTCACCGGTGCTGGGATCGACCAGCGGCATGGTCGCGCCGCTCTCGGAGTCGACGAGCTCCCCACCGATGAAGTTCCTGACGGTCGTCACAGATCGCGCAGGATCAACTCGAGCACGTCCAGAGCTTCGAGCAGGAGCTCGTCGCTGATGGTCAGCGGCGGCAGGAACCGCAGCACATTGCCGAAGGTGCCGCAGGTCAGCACGATCACCCCGGCCTGGTGGGCGGCCGTGCTGAGCTTCTTGGTCAGCTCCGCGTCGGGCTCGAGCGTGCCGGACTTGACCAGTTCGACGGCGATCATCGCGCCGCGGCCCCGCACGTCGCCGATCCGGTCGTCCTCGGCCTGCATCCGGCCGAGCTTGTCCTTCATCAGCGATTCGATGTGTGCGGCGCGGTCGACGAGCCCGTCGTCCTCGATCGTGGCGATCGTGGCCAGCGCGGCCGCACACGCCACCGGATTGCCGCCGTAGGTGCCGCCGAGCCCACCGACATGCGGCGCGTCCATGATCGACGCCGGCCCCGTCACCGCGGACAGCGGCATCCCGTCGGCGATGCCCTTCGCCGTGACGATCAGGTCCGGGACGATGCCCTCGTGCTCGCAGGCGAACATCCTGCCGGTACGGGCGAACCCGGTCTGCACCTCGTCGGCGATGAACACCACGTCGTTGTCGCGGCACCACTGCAGCAGCGTCGGAAGGAAGCCCTCGGCGGGCACGATGAACCCGCCCTCGCCCTGGATGGGCTCGATGATGACCGCCGCCAGGTTCTCGGCGCCCACCTGCTTGTCCATCATCGTGATGGCCCGCCGGGCGGCCAGCTCACCGTCGGTGGCCAGCTCCTTGCCGCCGAACTCCGCGTCGCGGAACGGGTAGGACAGCGGGGCGCGGTAGATCTCCGGGGCGAACGGTCCGAACCCGTGCTTGTAGGGCATCGACTTGGCCGTCAGCGCCATCGTCAGGTTGGTCCGCCCATGGTAGGCGTGGTCGAACGACACCACGGCCTGCTTCCCGGTGTAGACGCGCGCGATCTTGATCGCGTTCTCGACGGCCTCGGATCCCGAGTTGAACAGTGCCGAGCGCTTGTCGCCGTCCCCGGGGGTGAGCCGGTTGAGGGCCTCGGCGACCGCGACGTATCCCTCGTAGGGCGTCACCATGAAGCAGGTGTGGGTGAAGTTGGCGACCTGCTCGCGGACCGCCTCGACGACCCGGGGCGAGGCGTTGCCGACCGTGGTCACCGCGATCCCGGAGCCCAGATCGATCAGCCGGTTGCCGTCGACGTCCTCGACGATGCCGCCGAAGGCGCGGGCAGCGTAGACGGGCATGGTGTTGCCGACGCCGCTCGCCACCGCGGCCTTCTTGCGCGTGATCAGATCCTGCGACCGGGGGCCGGGGATGGCGGTGGCGAGGTGGCGGCTCTGTTCGAGAGCGCTCACGGGGGACCTCCTTGACGATTGCCGCGATACGGTCCGAGCCTAGTCGGTCGTACCAGTGATCCGTCGAGAAGCAGGGGTGTTCTCGCCGGGATCGGTGGCCGCACCGGTGTGTCGCGACGAAATCCGTGGGCTGATGGCCCCGCTGCGACGGGGGAGGTGGTCCGGAACGGCCGCAATGGCACACTGGTCAACGAATTCCTTCATGCCGGGTGCCCTCCGACCGTGTTCGGGGGGGCCGTCCGCACACAGACCGCTACGAAAAAGAAAAGACACTGCTGCCATGGATCTGGTCGTCTTCCTGCCCCTGCTCATCATCATGGGCGCGTTCATGTACTTCGCCTCCCGCCGCCAGAAGAAAGCGATGCAGGCGACCATCGACCTGCACAACTCGCTGACCGTGGGCGACGAGGTGCACACCACCTCGGGCCTGCGCGGCACCATCACCGGCATCACCGACGACGAGGTCGACCTCGAGATCGCCCCCGGCGTCGTGACGACCTGGATGAAGCTCGCCGTGCGCGACCGCATCGTCGATGACGTCGACGAGACCGACGACGAGGACGACATCGACGACCTCGAGGCGCCGTCGGGGGCCACCGAGCTGACCGATCGGCCCAACACCAAGACTGACAGCTGAGGCCTCAGCCCCAGCACGTACCCTTTGCGGGTCACTGCGCACCGTCGCGGTACGTGACGAACTGACCTCGAGGAGACTGTAAAGACGTGGCTTCGTCTTCGACGCCGGTGCATGCTGGCCGCTACCTGGCCCTGTTCCTGGCACTGCTGATCGGTGCGTACCTGCTCGTGTTCCTCACCGGGGACAAGAAGGCCGATCCCAAACTGGGCATCGATCTGCAGGGCGGCACCCGCGTGACGCTGACCGCGCGCACACCCGACGGGTCGCCCCCGTCGCGCGACGCGCTCAACCAGGCGCAGCAGATCATCAGTGCCCGTGTGGACGGCCTGGGCGTGTCCGGGTCCGAGGTGATCATCGACGGGCAGAACCTCGTGATCACCGTTCCGGGTAACGACAGCAGCGAGGCCCGCAACCTGGGGCAGACCGCGCGTCTCTACATCCGTCCCGTCATCCACGCGATCCCGGCCGCGGGCGCAGGGCCGGCCGATTCAGCTCCGCAGCGGAGGCTTTCAACGACGTCACCTACGGTGAACTGCCCGGCCACGAGGCCCAGTACCGGCTACCTCGACGCGCTGGCCGACGCGGGCGTGACTCCCGAGGCGGTGGA
>NZ_JYNX01000003.1 GCF_001044255.1 Mycolicibacterium chubuense | reverse complement strand
ACGTTTCGACGCCGTCGCGGCGCCGCGCGCGGGCTTGGCCGCCGCCTTCTGTGCCTTCTGCGTCTTCATCGCTACTGTCCCCCAACTTTCTCCAACGCGCGCAACCGGACCGGAGCGCTTCTGGGATTGCGGTCGATCTCTTCGGCACTCGCGCGCTCGGCTCCGCGGGTCAGTGCGACGAATTCGGGTTCATAGCCGGGCAACTCGACGGGGAGGCCGGCGGGTGAGCGCGACGCGGTGGCCGCCGCGAACTCCGTCTTGACGATGCGGTCCTCCAGCGACTGGTAGGCCATCACGGCGATGCGGCCACCGGGGCGTAGGGCCCGCAGCGCCTTCGGGATCGCCAGCCGCAACGCGTCGAGTTCGGCGTTGACCGCGATCCGCAGTGCCTGGAAGGTCCGCTTGGCCGGGTGGCCCCCGGTGCGCCGGGCCGGCGCCGGGATCGCCTGGTACAGCAGTTCGACGAGTTCGCCGGTAGTGGTGAACGGGGTGCTCGCCCGGCGCCGGACGATGTGCGCGGCGATGCGGCCGGCGAAGCGCTCCTCGCCGTACTCGCGCAGCACCCGAGCGATCTGCTTTTCCTCGTAGGTGTTGAGGATGTCGGCGGCGGTCAGCTCGGCGTCGCTGTCCATGCGCATGTCCAGCGGGGCGTCGGTGGCGTAGGAGAAGCCGCGTTCGGGACGGTCCAGCTGCATCGAGGAGACGCCGAGGTCGAACAGGAACGCATCGATGTCGGTGAGGTCGAATCCGTCGTAGCGGGTGCGCACCGCGGTGAAGCGGTCACCGAACGGCGCGAGCCGGTCACCGGCGATCGTCAGGGCGTCGGGATCGCGGTCCAGGCCGATGACGTGCAGACCGGGGAACTGGGTGAGGAAGCGCTCCGCATGTCCCCCGGCACCCAGGGTGGCGTCGACCAGTGTCGCGCCCGCACCGTCGGCGTCGCGGCGGGTCAGCGCCGGAGCGAGCAGTTCGACGCACCGGTCCAGCAGGACCGGAACATGGGGCTCATCCACCATCGCAGCACCGTGAGGGATCGGGGCGGCCCCTGCGGCGAGGTCCCTGTCCGAGAGCACGGACCTGACGTCGGGGAAGTACGTCAGGGCCGGTTCGGGCAGAGGCCGCGCCGCACGGGCCTGCGGGGCCAGGTCAAATAATGTCGCCGAGTGCTTCATCGCTGGCCGCGGAGAAGTTCTCTTCGTGAAGCTCCTGGTAGTCCTGCCATGCCTGGGCGTCCCAGATCTCGAGGAAGTCGATCGAGCCGGTCACCACGCACTCCTTGGTCAGGTTCGCGTAGCGGCGGTGTTCGGCCGACAGCGTGATCCGGCCCTGGGCGTCCGGATACTGCTCGTCGGTGCTGGCGGCCAGGTTGCGCAGATAGGCGCGGGCCTGCGGATTGCCCCGCTTCGCGCGGCCGGAGATCTCGGCGACCATCGCCTCGAACTCCGCCCGCGGATAGACAGCCAGGCTGTGATCTTGGCTCTTGGTGACCATCAACCCTCCTGCCAGTGCGTCGCGGAACTTGGCGGGCAACGTCAGTCGCCCCTTGTCGTCGAGCTTGGGCGTGTAGGTGCCGAAGAACATCTCGCCACCTCGCTAGACCTTGCCCTGTACGGAACCCCGGTCGCTCCGTTGTCCGCCACTTTACCCCACATTGCCCCACTTTGCGCCGAACCGCGGACAGCATTTCGCATGGCTCCCCACTTTCGTGAGGTCGACAGGTTCCAGGCAGCCCGCGCCGCACCTCCGCACACCAGGCCGAGAAGAACGAACGCGCAGTTCAGCGCGGCAAAAAGCCCGGCAGGGTGGCCGGTGGGGGGCGGTGGGGCAAAAAAGAAGGGGCAGTCCTCACGGACTGCCCCTCACGCGGTAGACGCGTTACTCGTCGAAGCGCCGGCGGAAACGATCCTCCATCCGGCTGGTGAAGGAACCGCCCCCACCCTTGCCACGCTTCTGCCGGCTGGGCCCGGCATCGTGGGGCAGGCGCTCACCCGGCACACCGACGCGCGGTCCGGTGATGGCGAACACGACGCCACCGAACATGATGATGAAGCCGATCACCGACAGGATCGGGAAGCTGCCGATCATCGTGGCCTTGAACGCGACGCCCGACACCAGCATCGCCAGCCCCAGCACGAACAACGCCGCACCCTGCAGGCGGCGCCGGGTCGAGGGCGCCCGCAGAGTTCCGCCTCGAACGCTCGACGCGAATTTGGGGTCCTCGGCATAGAGCGCGCTCTCGATCTGGTCGAGCATGCGCTGCTCATGATCGGAGAGTGGCATTCGTCCCTCCCTCTTGCCGTGGGGGCGTCGCAGTCGTTCAACGTCAGGCGTGCCCGCATGTACGGGCACTTAACCGCAATGATACGAGCAGAATCTGAGCCGTACCACCTTGTTCGCTGCCTGATTCTATGACGAAGCCCTGTCCGCCGATCCGGCCGCACCATGGATCATCCGGATCGACGGAGATAATGATGGCGGTCACCGAATCACCGCCGGGAGGGACACCAGTTGGCGACGCATCTGATCGAGCTGTCGCCCGTCGACATGCAGCGCCGCCTCGGCGATGCGCTGTCGATCTACGTCGACGCCATGCGCTACCCCCGCGGCACCGAGGAGCAGCGCGCCTCGATGTGGCTCGAGCACACCCGCAGGCACGGCTGGAAGGCGGTCGCCGCCGTCCAGACCGGCGACGGGGCGAGCCCGGAGGCCGACCTCACCGCCGCGCCGATGCTGGGCATCGCCTACGGCTACTGCGGGGCCCCCGATCAATGGTGGCAGCAGCAGGTGGTCGCCGGCCTGCGCCGCAGCGGCGCCGACACGGAGCGCATCACCACGCTGATGAGCAGCTATTTCGAGCTGACCGAACTGCACATCGTGCCGTCGGCCCAGGGCCGCGGCCTTGGCGAGGCACTGATCCGGCGTTTGCTCGGCGACCGCGGCGAAGCCCACGTGCTGCTGTCCACCCCCGAGATCACCGGCGAGGGCAACCGTGCCTGGCGGCTCTACCGCAGGCTCGGCTTCACCGACGTGATCCGTGGCTACCACTTCGCCGGAGATCCCCGGGCATTCGCCATCCTCGGCCGGTCCCTGCCGCTGTAGAGCCTCTCCGCACCGTCGTCGCGGGCGCCGTCTGGCACGATGACCTGGTGCCGAACCGTCACCGGACCTCCAGGCGTCTCCTCGCGATGGTGTTGCTGCTGCTGGTGCTGGCGCCGTCGCTGATCGGATGCGTCCGGGTGCGCGCCTCGCTGACGGTCTCCCCCGACGACCGGGTGTCCGGCCAGATCGTCGCCGCGGCCAAACCCCGCGACGCCGGCGACAAGGGTCCGCAGCTGCTCAACAACCTGCCGTTCGCGCAGAAGGTCGCCGTGTCGGACTACAACCGCGACGACTACGTCGGCTCCCAGGCCGTCTTCTCCGATCTGACCTTCGCCGAGCTGCCCCAGCTGGCCGGGATGAATCGCGACGCCGCGGGAGTGGACCTCTCCCTGCGCCGCGCCGGGGACCTGGTGATCCTCGAGGGTCGCGCCGACCTGACCTCACTGAGCGATCCGGAGGCCGACGTGTCCCTGTCGGTGTCGTTCCCCGGCGAGGTGACCTCCACCAACGGCGACCAGGTGTCCTCGGAGGTCGTCGAATGGAAACTGCGTCCCGGCGTGGTCAGCACCATGAACGCCCAGGCCCGCTACACCGATCCCTCCGCCCGGTCGTTCACCGGCGCAGCGATCTGGCTGGGCGTGGCGTCGTTCGTCGTCGCCGGCATCGTCGGCGCGCTCGCGTACAACAACCGGGACCGCTCTCCGCGACCCGGCCAGCCGCAGGATCAGCCGCAGTAGGCGCTGCGGCGGCCATCGCGCTGTCGCAGGCTCTACGCTGAGCACCGGACGAACGGAAGAAAGGGGCGCCCGCTGAGCGTGGACGCTAATGCCACTGGGGCACCGTCAGCCGTCGAGCTGGCCGCGGCCGTCACCGAACAGCTTCGCGAGTACCTGCGCGACCGGCGGCGCGACGCGGCCTACATCGGCGCGGACTACGCGGTGCTCACCGAGGCGCTCGAAGAATTCGTGCTGCGCGGCGGCAAGCGGCTGCGGCCCGCCTTCGCCTACTGGGGCTGGCGCGCCGTCGCGGGCACCGAACCCGACGCCGCCGTGCTGCGGTTGTTCTCGGCGCTGGAGATGCTGCACGCCTGCGCCCTGGTGCACGACGACGTCATCGACGCCTCGGCCACGCGCCGCGGCCTGCCGACGGTGCACCGCATCTTCACCGAGCGGCATCGCGAGAACCACTGGCACGGCTCCCCCGAACAGTTCGGCCTGTCCGCGGCGATCCTGCTGGGCGACCTGTCGCTGGTCTGGGCCGACGACATCGTCGCCACCGCCCCGATCGACGCCGACGCGCACCGGCGGGTCCAGCGGGTCTGGTCGGCGATCCGCACCGAGGTGCTCGGCGGCCAGTACCTCGACATCGTCAACGAGTCGAGCGGCGCCGAATCCGTCGCCTCGGCCCTGACGGTCAACATCTACAAGACCGCGTCCTACACCATCTCGCGCCCCCTGCAGCTCGGCGCCGCGGCCGCCGCCGACCGCCCCGACATCCAGGAGGCGTTCCACGAGCTGGGCACCAGCCTCGGGGTGGCGTTCCAGCTGCGCGACGACGTGCTCGGCGTGTTCGGCGACCCGGCGGTCACCGGCAAACCGTCCGGCGACGACCTGCGCTCGGGCAAGCGCACCGTGCTGCTGGCCGAGGCGGTCGAACTGGCCGAGCAGCGCGACCCGGTCGGAGCGAAGCTGCTGCGCACCTCCGTCGGCACCGACCTGTCCGACGCCGCGGTCACCGAACTGCGCGGGCTGATCGAGTCGGTCGGGGCGCTGGCCGCGGTGGAGACACGCATCGACAGGCTCACCCGGACGGCGATCGGGATCCTCGACTCCGCGCCGATCGACGAGAAGGCCAGGGCGGGTCTGATCGAGCTCGCCAGATTGGCCGCGAACAGATCCGCCTAGGCCGATGACGACACCCGCGCCGTCCCGGCACCCCGCGCCACCGCTGCAGCGGTTCCGCGAGTTCGCGCTGTCCCCGCAGGCCCGCCCGGCCTGGGTCGGCGCACTCGGTGCGCTGCTCGTCACCGCCGGCGGCCTCGGCGCGGGCAGCACCCGGCTGCACGACCCGCTGCTGGAATCGATGCACCTGTCCTGGTTGCGCTTCGGGCACGGCCTGGTGCTGTCATCGGTGCTGCTGTGGCTCGGGGTCGTGCTGATGCTCTCGGCCTGGCTGTGGCTGGGACGTCACGTGATCGACCGCACCGCCACCCAGTACACGATGGTGGCGACCACCGGGTTCTGGCTGACCCCGCTGCTGCTCAGCGTGCCGGTGTTCAGCCGCGACACCTACTCCTACCTGGCGCAGGGCGCGCTGCTGCGCGACGGCTTCGACCCCTATCTGGTCGGCCCGATCGAGAACCCGAATTCGTTGCTCGACAACGTCAGTCCGATCTGGACGACGACGACCGCGCCGTACGGGCCCGCGTTCATCCTGGTCGCCAAGTTCGTCACGATGCTCGTCGGCAACGACGTCGTCGCCGGGACCATGCTGCTGCGGTTGTGCATGCTGCCCGGGCTCGCGCTGCTGATCTGGGCAGTCCCCCGGATCGCCCGCCACGTCGGCGCGAACAGTGCCGCGGCGCTGTGGATCTGCGTGCTCAACCCGCTGGTGATCATCCAGCTGATGGGCGGCGTGCACAACGAGATGCTCATGGTCGGTCTGATGATGGCGGGCATCGCGCTGTGCTTCCGCGGCCGATGCGTCGCCGGGGTGACCCTGATTGCCGTCGCCGTCGCGGTGAAAGCCACCGCGGGACTGGCACTTCCGTTCATGGTCTGGGTCTGGGCCCGCGGACTGCGGGACCGGAGGGGCTTCTCGGCGCCCAAGGCGTTCCTGGTCGCGACCGCGGCGTGCGCGGTGGTGTTCGCCGCCGTGTTCGCGGTGCTGTCCCTGGCCGCCGGGGTCGGGCTCGGGTGGCTGACCGCTTTGGCCGGATCGGTGAAGATCATCAACTGGCTGACCGTGCCGACCGCGACCGCGAACCTGGTGAACGCGGTGATCGGCCTGATGATCCCGGTGAACTTCTATGCGGTGCTGGACATCCTGCGGATCGTCGGCATCGGGATCATCGCGGTCTCGGCGCCGCTGCTGTGGTGGCGGTTCCGGCACACCGACCGCGACGCGCTGATGGGCATCGCCACGCTGATGGTGATCGTGGTGCTGTTCGTGCCGGCCGCGCTGCCCTGGTACTACACCTGGCCGCTGGCGGTGATGTCGGCGCTGGCGCAGTCACCGCGGGCCATCGCGCTGATCGCCGCCTTCTCCACCTGGATCTCGGTGATCTGGCGACCCGACGGGGCGCACGGCATGTACTCGTGGTTCCACGTGCTGCTCGCCACCGCCTGCGCCGCCGGCGCCTGGTACTGGCTGCGCCGCACGCCCGCGGCGCTCAGTACGCCATCGCCTGCGCCCGGCGAACCACCTCTCGAGCCTGATGCGAGTGCAACGCGTCCACCGGGCGGGCGTTGACCTGCCGCTCCGTGGAACCGTCACGACGGATGATCAGCGACGGATCGGGGGTGAACAACCAACGCATGATCTCGGTTTCGTGATAGCCGCCGTCACGAAGGACCACCAGGAGGCCGGACAGGCTCTTGACCACGTGGCCGGTGTCGTCGAAGAAGATCCTCGGCACCACCACCTCGCGCCCCCGGCGCACCGCGACCAGATGGCCTTCGCGGAGGTGCTGGTGCACCTTGCTCACCGGTATGCGCAACAGTCTCGCGACCGTGGGCAGGTCGTAGACGGCCTCGTCGGGATCCAATACGTCATCGGCAGTCGGGATGCTGCTCATCGCGTCAAGTCTAAGTCCACGGCGGCGCTTTCGACGCCCGCTTGACGAGTCCTGGGCCGCGTGGCTCGTACCATGAGTCCGATGGAGACCTACCAGCCGACGGGCGCGCCGGCCGGCGCCGTGCTGGACGGTCGCTACCGCGTCGACGCGCTGATCGCCACCGGCGGTATGTCCGGGGTGTACCGCGGGGTGGATCTGCGCCTGGACCGTCCCGTCGCCGTGAAGATCATGGACGCGCGCTACGCCTCCGACGAACACTTCCTGACCCGCTTCCAGCGCGAGGCCCGCGCCGTGGCGCGGCTGAAGGATCCGGGTCTGGTCGCGGTCTACGACCAGGGCGCCGGCGCGCCCGGCGGCCAACCGCCCTATCTGGTGATGGAACTCGTCGAGGGCGGCACGCTGCGCGAGCTGCTGCGCGAACGGGGACCGATGCCCCCGCACGCGGTGGCCGCCGTGCTGCGCCCTGTGCTGTCGGGCCTGGCCGCTGCGCACCGCGCCGGGCTGGTGCATCGCGACATCAAACCGGAGAACGTGCTGATCAGCGACGACGGCGACGTCAAGATCGCCGACTTCGGCCTGGTGCGCGCCCTGGCCGACGCCAAGATCACCTCGACCGACGTCATCCTGGGCACCGCCGCGTACCTCGCCCCTGAGCAGGTGGCCACCGGCGACACCGATGCCCGCGGGGACGTGTACGCCGTCGGCGTGCTCGTCTACGAGTTGCTCACCGGCAACACACCGTTCGCCGGGGACAGCCCGCTGGCGGTGGCCTACCAGCGGATGGATCACGACGTTCCGCCGCCGAGCACCCGAATCACCGGCGTGCCACGGCAATTCGACGAGCTGGTGGCCTACGCGACCGCGCGCGACCCCGCCGAACGATTCGCCGACGCCGCGGAGATGGCCGACGAACTCGAGGTGATCGCGACCGAACTGGGCCTGCCCAGGTTCAGGGTGCCGGCACCCCGCAACTCGGCGATGCACCAGTCGCTGTCGCTCGTCGACACGTCCTCGGCACCGACGGCCGGCGTGGACGGCCCCCGGCACACCCGGGTGTTCACCCGCGACGAGCTCCCACCCCAGCCCGCCGCCGAGGACGACGACGAATATCGCTCCCTCACAGGGCATTTCGCCGGCATCGAGCTGGGCGAGTTCTACTGGGCCCGGCAGCGCGCCAAACGGGTGCTGTTCTTCTGGATCGTCGCCGTACTCACGCTGGCGGCTCTCGCCGGCGCCGGCGCCTGGACGCTCGGCACCAACCTGCCCAACCTGCTGTAGGTCAGTCCCGCCTCTAGTCGCGCAGCATCTCCGCGACCAGGAACGCCAACTCGAGCGACTGCTGGGTGTTCAGCCGCGGGTCGCACGCCGTCTCGTACCGACCGGCCAGATCGGTGTCCGAGATGTCCTGCGCCCCACCGAGACACTCGGTGACGTTCTCCCCGGTGATCTCCACGTGGATACCGCCCGGGTGGGTGCCAAGCGCATGGTGCACCTCGAAGAAGCCCTGCACCTCGTCGACGATCCGGTCGAAATGGCGGGTCTTGTACCCGGTCGACGACTCGTGGGTGTTGCCGTGCATCGGGTCGCACTGCCAGATCACCTGGTGGCCCGACGCCTGCACCTTCTCGATGATCGGCGGCAGCGCGTCGCGCACCTTGTGGTTGCCCATCCGGCTGACCAAGGTGAGCCGGCCCGGTTCGTTGTTCGGGTCGAGCCGCTCGACGTACTCCACCGCCAGCTCGGGCGACGTCGTCGGGCCGATCTTGATGCCGATCGGGTTCGCGATCACCTCGGCGAACGCGACGTGTGCACCGTCGAGCTGACGGGTCCGCTCGCCGATCCACACGTAGTGCGCGGACAGGTCGTACAGCTTGGGGCCGGTGGGCGACTCGGTGTCCATCCGCAGCATCGCGCGCTCGTAATCCAGCACCAGCGCCTCGTGGCTGGCGTAGATCTCGGCGGTGTCGAGGTTGCGGTCGTCCACCCGGCAGGCGCTCATGAACCGCATCCCGCGGTCGATCTCGCCGGCCAGCGCCTCGTAGCGCGCGCCTGCGGGTGAGGTCCGGACGAACTCGCGGTTCCACTCGTGCACATGGTGCAGCGACGCCATCCCCGACGAGGTCAGTGCGCGCACCAGGTTCATCGCGGCGCTCGCGTTGGCGTAGGCGCGCACGAGGCGTGACGGATCGTGTTGGCGGACCGCGGCATCAGGAGCGAACCCGTTGACCATGTCGCCGCGGTAGGACTTCAGACCCAGCGCATCGGTGTCCGAGGAGCGCGGCTTGGCGTACTGGCCGGCGATGCGGGCCACCTTGACCACCGGCATGCTGGCGCCGTAGGTCAGCACAACCGCCATCTGCAGCAGCGTGCGGATGTTGGCCCGGATGTGCGGCTCGGTGTTGTCGACGAACGTCTCCGCGCAGTCGCCGCCCTGCAGCAGGAACGCCTTGCCCAGCGCCACGTCGGCCAGCTGCACCTTGAGCTTCTCGATCTCCGAGGGCACGGTGACCGGCGGCACGCTCTCGAGCACGGTGCGCATCGCGGCCGCCTGCCCGGCATCCCAGCTCGGCTGCTGCAGCGCCGGTTTGGCCAGTGCCGCGTCGAGGCGCGCACGCAGATCCTCCGGCAGCGGCGGGAGCGCAGGCAGCTGGTCGATGGGTACGTCGACGGTCCAGTTCACCCACCCATGGTAACGGCGGGTCAAAACCGCTTTTCGCCGGTGATGAGCTGGTAGCGCACCAGGTTGTGCTTGGCGTCGACGAGCGCGTCGTGTGCGTCACGCGGTCGCGGGGGCATCCGCGGACACCCGTGGTCCTCCCAGAACTGGCGCAACTCACGGGTGAATCGCGGCATCGCGGGCGGCAGATCGGTCATCGGACCCCACAGCTGGCACAGCACCACGTGGTCGTAGGCGCCCACCCAGGCCCACAGCTCGATCGGCTCGTCACCGTCGACGCCGAAGAAATCCTCCAGCTCCGAGCGGATCTGCCGGCGCGAACGCCACAGCTTCGACGCCGGTGATGGCAGTTTGGGCAGCACGTTCTTGCGCACCCACCGGCCCGCCCGCTCCGGGTCGAACTCGGTGGAGATCGCGTAGTACTCCCGACCGTCCTCGGCGGCCACGCCGATGGAGATCAGCTCGATGGTGCGCCCGTTGTCGATAAACTCGGTGTCGTAGAAGTACCGCAAGCTAGGCGACTTCCTGGCTGGCCTCGTCGCGCGGCTGGGGCGCCGGCGCGGCATGGATCTCGCGGTCGAGCTCCTGGTCGACCAGCGCGTCGTCCGGGAATTTCGGCATTCCGGAGATGGCGTCCTGCAGCCACAGCTTGGCCTGCACCACCGGCCGGCGCAGCCAGCGTTCCCGTTCCAGCGCCCGATGCATCTTGCGGGGCCGGTTCGTGTACCGCCACCGCGCCCAGGGCGCATGGGGGCGGGACAACCGGATGGCGCCGACGAACAGCAGCGGGGTGATGAACATGCCGACCAACCCGGTCCAGACCTTCCCCTTGAGCAGCACGACGACCGCCAGTGCCAGCGTCAGGACCGCGAAGCCCACCACGGTGGCCCGCGCGGCCAGCGATTGGTCGCTGCGCCAGATGCTGACGTCGAAGAACGACAGCGGATTGAACCCCAGGATCAGCAGCCCCGCCACCGCGACGGCGACGAACACCGCGTCCACCGACGCGCGCCCGTCCTCGGACCAGTACACGTCGGACAGGTGCAGGATCAGTGCGAACTCGTCGAGGACCAGCGCCGCCCCGATGCCGAACACGATGGACGCGGCCGTGAACTCGGGCACCCCTCCGTCGACCGCCAGCGTCACCATCGTCACCCCGGAGACCATGACCAAGATCACGCCGATCACGACGTGGTGGATGTGCAGTCCCCCGCCCGCGGATATGTTGCGGGGCTGCCACCACTTGCGGGGCGCGTCGCTGTCGGCGTGGCTGCGGATGTAACGGACTATCGTGCGAGTGACGGAGAACGTCAGGATGAACGCGACCAGGCAACACACCAGCGGTAGCCGGGAGTACGGGATGCCGTCGGGCAACCCCAGGTCGAAGTCCAGGGTCGGGTGCACCAGGAGAACTTACGTCAAAACTCGCGCCGACCTGCGCGTGTCGAGGCGTGGTTACGCGCAGGCGCGCCGGTGCGCCCCGATAGTCTGGTCGGCGACATGAGGACTTTGCGGTCGCCCGGGAGGGCCGGATGGTGGCCAGCGCTTGCCTGGCGGCTGTTCCAGCTGCTGACGGCGGCGGCGCTGGCCACGGTGGCGTGGCGGTTGCTGGGGCACGTTCCCTACCGCATCGACATCGACGTCTACCGGATGGGCGGGCGGGCCTGGCTCGACGGCCGCCCGCTCTACGCCGACGGCGCGATGTTCCACACGCGCGGCGGACTGGACCTGCCGTTCACCTATCCCCCGCTGGCGGCGGTCGTCTTCTCACCGTTCGCGCTGCTGTCCCTGGAAGCGGCGAGCGTGGCCATCACGGCGACCACGCTCGTGCTGCTGGTGGTGTCGACGACGATCCTGCTGACCCGGCTCGACGTCTGGCCGACCACGCACGTCACCGGCGAGCCGGCCTGGGTCCGCCGGGCCTGGCTGGCCGCGGCGATCGTCGCACCGGCGGTGGTCTATCTCGAGCCGATCCGTGCGAACTTCGACTTCGGCCAGATCAATGTCGTGCTGATGACGCTGGTGATCGCCGACTGCGTGCCGCGGCGGACCCCGTGGCCACGGGGCATGCTGCTGGGCCTGGCGATCGCGCTCAAGCTGACCCCCGCGGTGTTCCTGCTGTACTTCCTGCTGCGTCGCGACACCCGCGCGCTGCTGGTGACGGTGGCCTCGGCGGTGGTGGCCACGCTGGTGGGGTTCGCGTTCGCGTGGCGTGACTCGTGGGAGTACTGGACCGAGACGGTGCGCAACACCGACCGCATCGGCACCGCCACGCTGAACACCAACCAGAACATCGCCGGGGCGCTGGCGAGGCTGGGCCTGGGCGACGACGTGCGGTTCGTGCTGTGGACGGTGGCGTGCTTCGCGGTGCTGGCCCTGACGGTGTGGGCGGTGCGCCGGGCGCTGCGCGCCGATCAGCCGGTGCTGGCGCTGGTCTGCGTGGCGATGTTCGGGCTGGTCGTGTCGCCCGTGTCGTGGTCGCACCACTGGGTGTGGACGCTGCCGGCCATGGTGACGACGGCCGTGCTGGCGGTGCGGCTGCGCCATGCCGGCCTGGCAGCGGTGTTCGCGGTCGGATTGCCGCTGATGGTGTGGACGCCGATCACGCTGCTGCCCGAGCACCGCGAGACGACGGCCTCGCTGTGGCGGCAGCTCGCGGGCGCGTCGTACCTGTGGTGGGCGCTGGCGGCGATCGTCGTCGCCGGAACGGTCAGTGCCGGCAGGCCGCGGCGCCGGGTGTCCCCGGCCGTCCCGGCCGTCGACGCCGTCCAGGCCTAGATAGCACGCTCAGGCGGCCCACCCCTGAATCGGCCGCGGAAGCGCATTCCTGGCTGCGATCGGGACGCGTTCACAACCGCTGCTTCTCACTCGGTGCATGCATCAGTCGGGTTCGACGTGATGCCGGTTCGACGCGCGACGGCTAGCCGGCCGCAGCCTCGGGGAGCCGGGTCGGCGGCTTCACGGCCGCCTCACCTTTTCCCTCTTTGATGTCGGCCGCGTAGAGGTCGACATACTCCTGGCCCGACAGGCTCATCAGCTCGTACATGACCTCGTCGATGACCGCGCGCTCGATGAAGCGGTTCCCGGCGAGGCCTTCGAACCGGCTGAAGTCCATCGGGGCGCCGAACTTGACCGTCACCCGGCCGAACTTCCACATCTTGCTGCCGGGGGGGTTCACGACGTCGGTTCCGATCATCGCGACGGGAATGACCGGCACCTGGGTCTCGAGGGCGAGGCGGGCCAGACCGGTCTTGCCCTTGTAGAGACGGCCGTCGGGTGAGCGGGTGCCCTCGGGGTACATGCCCAGCAGCTTGCCCTGACCGAGGATGCGCTGGGCGGTGGTCAGTGCGCTCTGGGCGCTGTCGGCGTCGGTGCGGTCGATGGGGACCTGCCCGGCGACCGTGTAGAACCACCGGGTGAACCAGCCCTTGAGGCCGGTGCCGGTGAAGTACTCGGCCTTGGCCAGGAACGTGATGCGCCTGCTCACGACCAGCGGAAGGTAGAAACTGTCCGCGACGGCCAAGTGGTTACTGGCCAGGATCACCGCACCGGAGGCCGGAACGTTCTCCAAGCCTTCGACTTTCGGCCGGCCCAACAGGGTCAGCAAGGGTCCCATGAAGACGAACTTGAACAGCCAGTACCACATGGACCCTCCGGATCATCCGACCGCGATGCTCTGCGCCAACCTTACCCACGCATTGTGGGAACAACCACAGCGCAGCCCTACTCCTCGACCGTCACGGGGATGTGCTGGTAGCGCCCGGGCGGTGGCGGGCCCTCGGGAGGCGGACCGCCGGGCTCCGGGGGCGGCACCGAGGTCCCGCCGTCGTCGACGTCGTTGACGATTGCCTTGACCACGGCCAGCAGCGCCACGCTGTGCTCAGCCACCACGGACAGCAACGGGTGCTGTTCGCCGGAGACCATCGCCGCGAGCGCGCAGACCGGGCACCACACCTGCTGGCACTTGCCCGGGTTGTCGGCCGCGCTCTGTGCCCGTGCGGCCGCGAACCTGATCGCGGGCTCGAGCCGGTCCAGCAGGGTCTGCGCCAGGGCGCGCAATTCCGGGCCGAGATCAGGGTGAGAGCCACTCATGCCGGCCACACCTCCGGATTCGGTCGGAAACGCACCGTCAGCGCGGTGCCGCGGAGTTGAGCGTCCATGACGGTGCATCTCCTCAGCACCGACGCCAGACGCACCCGGCGCCGCATACCGCCGACGCCGATGATCAGGTCATCGTCGACCCTACCCAATGACAGCGCCGTGGAATCCACCTGAGGCAGATCCACCCGCAGCCGGTACACCGCTTCCAGCCCACTGCCCGATTCGCGGTCCACCACCGGCCGCAGCGGACCCGGCGGTGGCGAGCCGTCGCGTCGACGGGCGCTGTCGAGCAGCTCACCGAGCGCCTTGGGGCCGATCGGCTCACCGGCCAGATGCGGCACCATGACCAGCGCCACGTCGCCGATCACCCGGTCCAGCTCGTCGAGTACCGATCGCTGTTCGCCGATCCGCTCGGCGTACCAGTCGAACGCCGGGTGCTCGGGCAGGTTCCGGTACTCGAACGAATCGTCCTGCACCAGGACCTGATTCACGATCAACTCCGCTACGCGCACGCCCATCAGGGCCAGCGACCCCAGGGTGCGGACGGCTTCGGCGGCGACCACCCGCTCCGGGGTCATCACCAGGTGCGCGGCGACGCGCGACCCGTCGGTCAGCAGCGTGCCGAGTCGTTCGGTGCCCGCGCCGATTCGCTCGAGCAGCGTCACCACCGCCGCGGACTTCGGATCGTCGAACGTGGACAGCCGCCGATGGCGCGGCCAGGCCCGCTCCAGGTAGAGCCCGAACGTTGCCGGTAGGGTCAGCATGCGCATCGCGTCGGCGGTCGAGGCGCAGTCGACGACGAGCAGATCCCAGCGCCCCGAGCCGGCGAGCTCGGCGACCTCGTGCAACCCGAGTACCTCCTGCACCCCGGGGAACGCCGAAAGTTCCTCGGGCGCAAGATCACTCATGTCTGATTCGGGGAACCTGTCGGCGAGCAGGCCGGCGGTGTCGCGCCAGTGCGCGGCCAGTAGTGCCAGGGTGTCCAGAGCCAGCGCGTCGAGGACGCCGCCGCCGGCGTCGGCGGTGTCGAGGTCGGCCAGCACGCGGGTCGGCGCGCGCTCCCCCGTGGGCGTGATCGTCACGCCGAGCACATCGCCCGTCGAGTGCGCCTGATCGGTGGACACGATCAACACGCGCAGCCCGCTACGCGCTGCGCGCACGGCCGTCGCGGTCGCCAGCGTCGACTTCCCCACGCCGCCCTTGCCGACGAACAGACTGATCCGGGTCACCCCGGACGCGTCGGCGGCGGCTGCGCGCTCAGTCAGCCTCGACTCGTTTCTTGAGATCCTTCAACGCCGTGTCCGTCAGTCGCCGCTCGGCCTTGCGTTTGAGCAGCCCGATCATCGGGATCAACAGATCCACCGACAGCTCGTAGGTCACGTCGGTGCCGGATCCCTTGGGCGCCAACCGGTATGCGCCGTCAAGTGACTTGAGCAGCGTGCTCGACACCAGCGACCAGGTCACCGACTTGTGGTCGGTGGGCCACTGATAGGCGAGCACCATACTGTCCTTGAGCACCGCGGCGTCGAGCACGAGCCGCGCCACCTTCGGATACCCCTGGTCGTCGGCCTCGAGAACCTCGGCCTCCTTGTACTCCTTGACCCAGTCCGGGTAGGAGCCGATGTCGGCGATGACGTCCATCACCGTCGCAGGGTCGGCGTCGATGTATATGGTCTGTGCCGTCTTGTCCGCCACTGAAGCCTTCCCCAGTCCTTTCGGTGCCGTCTCGGTGCCGACTTGGTGCCGACTTGGTGCCGTCCCCGACCCTCGAGTGCCCCGCCGATGGCGGCGAATCTACCCTCCCGTCGACGGGTATGGCCGGGATCGTCTAGGCCAACCGCGACACGCCGACCGGGCGGCCCGCCTCGAGCTTCTGCTTGATCTCGAAGGCCATGTCCTTGCCGGCGACGCGGCGGCGGTGATTCATCGCGGCGAGGTTCATCTTCGCCAGCTGCCACGCGGCCGCTCCGGACGGTTCGGCGTGCACGAAATAGTGCAGCACCACCCCGTCGAGAACCTTCTCCAGCCAGATCTCCATGGTGCCCGTCAGCGCGCCCGTCACCGTCCAGCGCTGGCCGAGCTCCTTGCGGTCCTCGACCACGGTCAGCCGCAGATCCGGCCACCAGCGCGCCCAACTCGCGGGATCGGCGACCGCGGCGCCCACCGCTGCCGGGTCCGCCGCGACGAACGTCTCGTCGGCGATCTGGATGCTGTACATGACTGACTAGCTTCACACATGCTCCGACGTGCGCCGAGCCGGGGCGACTACGCTGTACTGGGCCAATGCGGCCGGTACAGCGAGAGGGCCATCATCGTGCGTGAGTACACCGTTCCGGCAACCTTCACCGTCGGGGATCAGGACAACGTCGCCTCCGTCGTCTACTCCCACGAACGGGAGAACCCCGACCACGTGATCTTCCAGCGGCTGGTCGACGGAGTCTGGGTCGACGTGACGTGCCGGCAGGCCGCCGAGCTGATCCGTTTCGCGGCGCGAGGCCTGATCGCGCAGGGTGTGCAACCCGGCGACCGGGTGGCGCTGCTGTCCGCGACCCGTTTCGAGTGGGTGATCCTCGACTACGCGATCCTGTCCGTCGGCGCGGTGACCGTTCCTATCTACGAGACGTCCTCGCCCGAGCAGGTGCGCTGGGTGCTCGAGGATTCCGGGGCGGTGCTCGCGTTCGTCGAGATCGAGGCGCACGCCCTGATGGTCAAGGAACTGCAGGACGAACTGCCGGCGCTGCGCAAGGTGGCGGTCATCGAGTCGGCGGCGCCATCGGCGCTCGACGCGCTGGCCGAGGCCGGGGCGGCCACCGACCCGGCCGAGGTGGACCGGCGGCTGGCCGGCATCCGGTCCAGCGATCCCGCCACGCTGATCTACACCTCCGGCACCACCGGCCGGCCCAAGGGCTGCCAGCTGACCCACTCCAACCTGCTGCACGAGACCCGCGGGGCCACCCACTGCTTCCCCAGCCTGCTACGCAAGGGTGAGCGGCTGCTGGTGTTCCTGCCCCTGGCCCACGTGCTGGCGCGGGCGCTGTCGATGACGGCGTTCGCCAACGGGGTGACGATCGGCTACACCAGCGACATCAAGAACCTGGTGCCGATGTTCGGGCTGTTCAAGCCGACGGTCATCGTGTCGGTCCCCCGGGTGTTCGAAAAGGTCTACAACACCGCCGAACTCAACGCCCAGGACAGCGGCAAGGGGGCGATCTTCGCGATGGCCGCCCAGGCGGCGATCGACTGGAGCAAGGCCCAGGACAGCGGCGGCCCGAGCCTGCTGCAGCGCGCCAAGCACGCGGTGTTCGACCGGCTGGTCTACACGAAGCTGCGGGCCGCCACCGGCGGCAACTGCCGGGCGTCGATCTCCGGCGGCGCCCCGCTGGGCGCGCGCCTCGGCCACTTCTACCGCGGCATCGGCCTGACCATCTACGAGGGCTACGGCCTGACCGAGACCAGCGCGGCGATCACGGCCAACCGGATCGGCGAGCTCAAGGTGGGCACGGTCGGGAAGCTGCTGCCGGGCAACAGCATGGCGATCGCGTCCGACGGAGAGCTGCTGGTGCGCGGCGGAGTGGTGTTCAACGGCTACTGGCACAACGAGACCGCCACCGCGGAGGCGATCGTCGACGGGTGGTTCCACACCGGTGACCTCGGCAGCGTCGACTCGGACGGCTTCCTGTCGATCGTCGGCCGCAAGAAGGAGATCATCGTGACCGCGGGCGGAAAGAACGTCGCCCCCGCCGTGCTCGAGGACCAGCTGCGGGCGCACCCGCTGATCAGCCAGGCGATGGCGGTCGGCGACGCCAAGCCGTTCATCGCGGCGCTGATCGCGATCGACCCCGAGTCGTTCGAGGTGTGGAAGCAGCACCACGGCAAGGCCGGGGGCGCCTCGGTGGGCGACCTCGCGGAGGATCCTGATCTGGTCGCCGAGATCGACCTGGCGGTCAAGAACGCCAATCAGGCGGTCTCGAAGGCCGAGGCGATCCGCAAGTTCCGCATCCTGCCGTGCGATTTCACCGTGCTGACCGGTGAGCTGACACCCACATTGAAGGTCAAGCGCAAGGTGGTCGCCGACAAGTTCGCCGCCGAGATCGAAGCCCTCTATGAGAAGGACTGACCGCTAGAGCAGCCGGGCCAGCCGGCGGGCCTGCATGCTCCACTGCCAGTGGTCGACGGCCCACTGCCGGCCGGCGGCGCCCATCGCCGCCGCCCGCTGCGGGTCGGCGAGCAGATCGCCGACCGCCGCGGCGACCGCCCCCACGTCCCAGCCGTCCACGACGAGGCCGGTTTCGCCGTCGACGACCGTCTCCGGCGCGCCGCCGGAGCGGCCGGCCACCACGGGCACGCCGGACGCCGAGGCCTCCAGGTAGACGATGCCGAGGCCCTCGACGTCCAGACCGGCGCCGCGGGTGCGGCACGGCATCGCGAACACGTCGGCCATCGCGTGGTGGTCGGGCAGTTCCTCGCCGGGCACACCTCCGGTGAACACCACGTGCTCGGAAACCCCGAAGGTGTGGGCCAGCCGCTGCAGTGAGGTGCGGTAGGGGCCCCCGCCGACGATCACCAGCGCCGCCCCGGGCACCCGCTCGCGGATCGCGGGCAGCGCGCGGATGAGCATGTCCTGGCCTTTGCGCGGCACCAGTCGCGACACGCAGACCACCACCGGCCGCTCACCGAGACGGTAGCGGGCGCGCAGCTCGGCGCGCGCCACCTCGTTGGGCGTGAAGCGCTCGACGTCAACGCCCGGCGGAACGTGTTCCAGCGCCGCGCGGGCACCGAACGCCGACGCGAACCGGCGCCGGGTGTAGGAACTGATGTAGGTCACGACGTCGGTGTCATTGCCGATGCGGCGCAACGCTGT
Organism: Mycolicibacterium chubuense; assembly: GCF_001044255.1. Taxonomy (GTDB): domain Bacteria; phylum Actinomycetota; class Actinomycetes; order Mycobacteriales; family Mycobacteriaceae; genus Mycobacterium; species Mycobacterium chubuense. The sequence continues at coordinate 1,635 of NZ_JYNX01000003.1, read as the reverse complement.
TCGTGCCAGCGGCACCATCGACCAGCCCACCTCGTGACCGTGGGTGCTCGCGATGACGCGACGCGCCCCGGCCGCCCGCGCCAGCGGCGCCATCAACGCCAGCGGCGCAGCGGCGCCGAACCAGACGGTGTCGATGTCGCGCTCGCGGATCAGCCGCCGCATCCGCATCGCGACCGCGGGCTCGGGCAGCATCAGCGTCGTCGGATGCCGGACCACGTCGTAGCCGGACGTGGCCGCCACGGCGTCGTAGTCCTCGGCGCCCTTCCAGGTCGGGGCGTAGACCGTCAGCGCGTCGACCCCCGAATCGGCGGATCCGAGGAGGTGGTCGACGAGTGCCTCCAGGTAGGACTGGATACCGCCGCGGCGCGGCGGGTAGTCGTTGGTGACCAGCAGGACACGGCTCATGCGGGCAGGTCGATTCCGAGCACGTCGCGCACCGCGGTGGCGGCATCGGGATGTCCGGGCCCGCACGCGGCGACGTACAGCGCGCGCAGCCGGTCGACGCCGCGGGTCTGCGCGACGAACGTCGCGAACTCCCATGCCCGGTCGTAGGCGGCCGAGCGCTGCGGGCCGGGGGTGGCCAGTTCGGCGTCGGTGGGCAGGTGCGCCGGCTCCGCGACCGGCGCGCCCGGGGCGGGGCGGCCGACGAAGTCGGCGACGCCCTCGGTCAGCCAGACCGGGGCGTCAGCCGCGGTGTCGGCGCGTGCGGCGTAATGAAAAAGCTCGTGGCGCAACACGATTCGCAGATCGGCGGGATTCATCGCGACTGCTTCCGGCGAGAACGTGATGCGTTCGGCGGTGGTGGTCGCGGCGGTGTCGGCGCCCGCACCGGCCAGCACGGCGAACTGCTGCGCCGAACCTGCCACCACGATCGGGATCTCCCGCGGCCACTGCGGCCCCCAGAAACCCGTGACGGCCGCCTCGGCCCCGGGGAGTTCGGCGGCCACCCGGTCGAGCAGTGCGCCGGCGCCGCCGCCGAGATCGATCAGCTCCGCGGTCCGGCCGCCGGGGGTGGTCACCGTACGCAGCGGCGCGCCGCTCGGCGCAGCCGTGCCGGTGACGGGTGACGGCGCCGCGACCGCAGGCCCGACCGCGGTTCCCGGCAGCGGGCCACTGATCAGCAGAGCAGCGCAGACCAATTCGGTGCACAGCACGGCACCGAGGCGGCGCCGGGTCCGGGCCCGGTCAGTACCGGCGGATGTTGTAGATGGGCGCATTGTCCACAGGGGCGACTCGCACGGGCGTGCCGTAGGTGGACGCATGCACCATCATTCCGTCGCCGATGTAGATGCCCACGTGCGAGGCGTCGGAGTAGTAGGTGACGAGGTCGCCGGGCTGCATCTGGTCGCGGGAGACCGGCTGGCCACCGGCGGCGAGCGCCTGGCTGGAGTGCGGCAGCGAGATGCCGGCCTGTTGGAAGGACCACATCACCAGACCCGAGCAGTCGAAGGCGCTGGGGCCCGCGGCGCCCCACGAGTACGGGGACCCGATCCGGCTCAGTGCGGCCTGGATGACGGTGGTGGCTTCCGGGGACCCGGGCGGGGCGATGTCCCCGGGCGGGATCGCGCCGGGCGCCGGAGGTGCGGGCGGGGCGGCCAGTCACTGAGCCGGTCTCACGCGATCGACAGCGCGATC
>NZ_JYNX01000002.1 GCF_001044255.1 Mycolicibacterium chubuense | reverse complement strand
TGGCGGCGGGCGGGCCCACCACGGTGGTGCGGGTGCGCCGGCTCGGCGGCGCGCCGAACAGCCGCACCGTCGCCGCGTGCGCCTACGTCTGCGCCGCGACGGTGCTGGTGCTGCCGACCGTCGCGCTGGCGGTGCCCTGGCTGACCGAGCTGCACCGCCTGTTCAGTGCCCTCTAGATGCCCTCTGGATGCCCTCGAGCTCTGCCCGATCCCCCACAACCGCACAACGAAAGGCTGTCCGCATGACCGACTCCGCCACTTCCACCACCGGTACCGCGCAGATCGGCGTCACCGGCCTCGCGGTCATGGGGTCGAACCTCGCGCGCAACTTCGCCCGGCACGGCTACACCGTGGCACTGCACAACCGCTCGATCGCCAAGACCGACGCGCTGCTGGCCGAGCACGGCTCCGACGGGAAGTTCGTGCGCAGCGAGACCATCGCCGAATTCCTCGACGCGCTGGAGAAGCCGCGGCGGGTGATCATCATGGTCAAAGCCGGTGATCCGACCGACGCGGTGATCAACGAGCTCGCCGACGCGATGGAAGAAGGCGACATCATCATCGACGGCGGCAACGCGCTCTACACCGACACCATCCGCCGTGAGAAGGCCATCCGCGAGCGCGGACTGCACTTCGTCGGCGCCGGCATCTCCGGCGGCGAGGAGGGCGCCCTCAACGGGCCGTCGATCATGCCCGGCGGGCCCGCCGAGTCCTACGAGAGCCTCGGGCCGCTGCTCGAGGAGATCTCCGCGCACGTCGACGGCGTGCCGTGCTGCACCCACATCGGCCCCGACGGCGCCGGTCACTTCGTCAAGATGGTGCACAACGGCATCGAGTACTCCGACATGCAGCTCATCGGCGAGGCCTACCAGTTGCTGCGCGACGGGCTGGGCAAGACCGCCCCCGAGATCGCCGACATCTTCGCCGAGTGGAACACCGGCGACCTCGACAGCTTCCTCATCGAGATCACCGCACAGGTGCTGCGCCAGACCGACGAGAAGACCGGCAAACCGCTGGTCGACGTCATCCTCGACGAAGCCGAGCAGAAGGGCACCGGCCGCTGGACGGTGAAGTCCGCCCTCGACCTGGGTGTCCCGGTGACCGGCATCGCCGAGGCTGTGTTCGCCCGCGCGCTGTCGGGTTCGGTCGCCCAGCGCAAGGCCACCACCGGTCTGGCCTCCGGCGAGCTCGGCGACAAGCCCAGCGACGCAACCCAATTCGTCGACGACGTGAGCAAGGCGCTCTACGCCTCGAAGATCATCGCCTACGCGCAGGGTTTCAACCAGATCCAGGCCGGCAGTAACGAGTACGACTGGAACATCGCCCCCGGTGACATGGCGAGGATCTGGCGGGGCGGCTGCATCATCCGCGCCAAGTTCCTCAACCGGATCACGGAGGCGTTCGACGAGAACCCCGACCTGCCGACGCTGATCTCCGCGCCGTACTTCCGGGAGGCCATCGAAGCCGGCATCGACAGCTGGCGTCGCGTCGTGGTGACCGCCACCGAACTCGGCATCCCGATCCCGGGCTTCGCCTCCGCGCTGTCCTACTACGACGCCCTGCGCACCGAGCGGCTGCCCGCCGCGCTGACCCAGGGGCTGCGGGACTTCTTCGGCGCCCACACCTACGGCCGCACCGACAGCGACCCGGCCAAGCGCTTCCACACGCTGTGGAGCGGCGACCGCAGCGAGATCGAGGCCTGACCCTGCGCCACTAGACTCGGGGCGTGAAGTTCCTCGATGACCCGCCGTACGACCTGACCTACAACGACGTCTTCATCGTGCCGGGCCGCTCGCAGGTGACCTCCCGCTTCGACGTGGACCTGTCCACGGTCGACGGGTCGGGCACGACGATCCCGGTGGTGGTGGCCAACATGACCGCGGTCGCCGGCCGCCGGATGGCCGAGACCGTCGCCCGTCGCGGGGGCATCGTGGTGCTGCCGCAGGACCTTCCGGCGGCCGCGGTGCAGCACACCGTCGACTTCGTCAAGAGCCGGGACACCGTCGTCGACACCCCGGTGACCCTGTCGCCGGACGACTCGGTGTCCGATGCGTGCGCGCTGATCAACAAGCGCGCCCACGGCGCCGCCGTCGTGGTGGACGGCAACCGCCCGATCGGCCTGGTCACCGAGTCGGTGTGCAGCGGCGTGGACCGCTTCACCCGGGTCCGCGACGTCGCCGTCCGGGACTTCGTCACCGCGCCGGTGGGTACCGACCCGCGCAAGGTGTTCGACCTGCTCGAGCACGCGCCGGTGGCGGTTGCCGTGCTCACCGAGGCCGACGGCGGGCTCGCGGGCGTGCTCACCCGCACCGGCGCCATACGTGCCGGCATCTACACCCCCGCACTCGACGACCGCGGACGGCTGCGCATCGCCGCCGCGGTCGGCATCAACGGCGACGTCGCCGCCAAGGCCCGCGACCTGGTCGAGGCGGGGGCGGACCTGCTGGTCATCGACACCGCGCACGGCCACCAGGCCAAGATGCTCGACGCGATCGCCGCCGTGGCCGCCCTGGATCTCGGGGTGCCGTTGGCCGCGGGCAACGTGGTCTCGGCCGAGGGCACCCGCGACCTGATCACCGCCGGCGCCTCGATCGTCAAGGTCGGCGTGGGCCCCGGCGCCATGTGCACCACCCGGATGATGACCGGCGTGGGCCGCCCGCAGTTCTCCGCCGTCGTCGAGTGTGCCGCAGCGGCAAGGGAACTCGGTGGGCATGTCTGGGCCGACGGCGGGGTGCGACACCCCCGCGACGTGGCGCTCGCGCTGGCGGCCGGAGCGTCGAACGTGATGATCGGGTCCTGGTTCGCCGGCACCTACGAGTCCCCCGGCGACCTGCTGCACGACCGCGACAACCAGCCGTTCAAGGAGAGCTACGGCATGGCCTCCAAGCGCGCCGTGGCCGCCCGGACCGCCGCCGACAGCGCGTTCGACCGGGCCCGCAAGGCGCTGTTCGAGGAAGGCATCTCGACGTCGCGGATGAACCTCGATCCGGTGCGCGGCGGTGTCGAGGACCTGCTCGACCACATCACCTCCGGGGTGCGCAGCACCTGCACCTACGTCGGCGCGGCGACGCTGCCCGAACTGCACGAGAAGGTGGTGCTCGGCGTGCAGTCAGCGGCCGGGTTCGCCGAGGGGCATCCGCTGCCCGCCGGCTGGTGAGGCATAGGCCAGCACGTCGCCGGCCACTTCCACGCTGACCGCGCTGTCGGCGGCCAGATCGAGCCGCCCCGGGTGCCGCATGCGGATCGCGGTGCCGTCGGAGAGCACCAGCTCCACCGCGGTGTCCGCGCCGTAGAACCGGCACGCGGTGACGCGGGCCGGCACCCCGTCGGCGCCGATGCGCAACTGCTCCGGGCGCAGCACCACCGTCGCGGCGCCGTCAGCCACCGCCACCCGCGGGCGCAGCCGGCCCAGCGCGGTCTGCACCACGCCCGCCGAGGCCGCGCCAGTCACCTCCACGGTGGCGCCGACGAACCGGGCCGCCGCCAGGCTGGCCGGCCGCTCGTACAGGTCGGCGGGGCTGCCCTGCTGGGCCACCGTCCCGTCGATGAGCAGGGCCACCGCGTCGGCGAGTGACAGCGCTTCGGCCTGATCGTGGGTGACCAGCACCGCCGTCGTGCCGGTGTCGCGCAGGATCGTCGCGATGTCCTCCCGGACCCGGATGCGCAGACCCGCGTCAAGCGCGGCGAACGGTTCGTCGAGCAGCAGCACCCGCGGCCGGGCGGCCAACGCACGCGCCAGCGCGACCCGCTGCTGCTGGCCACCGGAGATCTCGTGCGGACGCGCGTCGGCCAGCCCCTCCAGGCCCACCACCTCGAGCCACTCGTCGACTCGGCCACCGCGCGGCATGCCGAACGCGACGTTGGCGCCGACGCTCAAGTGCGGGAACAGCGCCCCCTCCTGGGGCATCAGCCCCACCCGGCGGCGGTGCACGGGCACCGGCGCCGGCCCGCCCGCGACGAGTTCTCCGCCGATCCGGACGGTGCCTGCGTCGGGATCGGTGAAGCCGGCCACGATCCGCAGCAGAGTGGTCTTGCCGCACCCCGATGGGCCGAGCACCGCGGTCATGGAGCCCGGGGGCACCACCAGGTCGGCTCCGGCGAGCACCTGCCGGTCGCCGAACGCCTTGTGGATGCCGTGCGCGGCGACCCCGGCGACCGGCTCAGTCACTGCGCACACTCCACGCGCCGAGCAGCGCGGTGGGAACGGCCGCGAACACCAGCAGCGCCGCCGCATACGGTGCGGCGGCCGCGTAGTCGCTGACCGAGCTGTATCCCCACAGGCGGGTGGCCAGCGTGTCCGTCCCCGTCGGGTGCAGCAGAAGCGTCACCGGCAACTCCTTCATGCACGTCAGCAGCACCATCGCGGCGCCGGCTGCGATGCCGGGCAGTGCGACCCGGGCGGTCACCGCGGTGAACGCCCGCACCGGTGTGCGGCCCAGCGACCGGGCGACCTCCTCGAGCCGGATCGGCGCCGACTCCACCGCGGCCCGCACCGAACCGACCGCCAGCGGCACGAACAGCACCGTGTAGGCCAGGATCAGCAGCGGTTCGCGCTGATAGATCGGCCGCAGCAGCAGCACCCCGAGCGACACCATCGAGATCGCGATGACGATCGCCGGCAGGCCGTGCGCGACGTAGCTGGCGCCCTCCAGCGCCCGCGTCGCGCGGTCGCGGTGACGGGCGGCCAGCACCCCCAGCGGCAGCGCGGCAACGGTCGAGACGAGCGCGGCCGCCCCCGACAACCACAGCGTCGACCCGAGGGCGGCCAGCCACAGACCCGGATCCCAGCGTGGGCCGGCCGTCGCGAGCCAATCCACGAGTGCCGCCCCGGGCACCAGCACCGCGGCCGCGAGCACGGCGACCGGCACCGCCAGCGCCACCCCGGTCCACCCCCCGAGCCGGTTGCGTGGCGCCGGCCGCGGCGCCCCCGACCCGACCCGCGACGCCGCGGCGCGGCCCCGGACCAAGTGTTCGGCGGCGACCAGCGCCACCGCGAACACCATCAGCACCAGCGACAGAACCGCCGCCCGCGACGGGTTGAACCCAGACCGGTAGGCGCCGTAGATCACCCAGGTGAACGCCTCGAAGCGCATCGCCGCCACCGCGCCGAAATCGCTGAGGACGTACAGCGCCACGAGCAGGGCGCCCGCGGCGATCGCGGCGCGCGCCTGCCGCAGCGTCACCCCGAACAGCACCGCCCAGCCGCCCCGGCCCAGCGAGCGGGCCACCTCCTCCTGCGCCGGATCGACCCGGGCCAGCGCCGCCGTGGTGGTCAGCAGCACCAGCGGATAGCTGACCAGCGTCAGCACCAGCACCGCGCCCCAGAAACCCGCCACCGACGGCACCGCCGACACCCACAGGTAGGCCAGCAGATAGCTCGGCATGGCCAGCGGCAGCGTCAGCGCGACACTCCAGATCCGCCGGCCCGGGATGTCGGTCCGGGTGAGCAGCACCGCCAGTGTCACTCCGAGCAGCACGCACGCCGCGGTGACCGTCACCACGAGCAGCAGCGACCGGCCGACCAGAGCCGCGGTGCGCGGCTGCACCACCTCGGCCACCACCGCCGACCAGCCGCGCGACAGCGCCCGGTCGCCGAGGTACACCAGCGGAATCAGCGTCGCCGCGGCCACCAGGGCGGCCGGCAGCACCAGCAGCGCCGGCGGCCTGATCTGCCGCGCCGTCCGGACCGAACCGGCCACCCTCAGTTGGTCAGCAGGCCGGTTTCGACGAGCAGCTCCTGCGTCGTCTCGATGTCGTCGAGCTGGGACAGGTCGACGGCGGGCGGACGCAGGTCGCTCAGCGGCGGCATCTCCGCGGCCGGGGCCACGCCGGCCGCCAGCGGGTACTCCGCGGTCTCCTCGGCGAAGTACCGCTGCGCCGACTCGCCCACCAGGTAGGCCGCAAACGCTTGCGCGCCTTCGGGATTCGGTGCCGCCTTCAGCACGCCGACACCGGCGACGTTCACCAGGCCGCCGGGGTCGCCGGCCGCCATGAACTTGTTCTGCGCCGTCACCGCGTCGGCGCCCTTGGCGTTGATCAGTTCGTAGAGGTAGTAGTGGTTGACCAGACCCAGCGGGATCTGGCCGGAGTCCACCGCGTCACGAACCGCGACGTTGTTCTCGAATGCCTTGGGGTCCTGGGCCTTGAACGCGCGCAGCCACTGCGCGGCGCCGTCCTCGCCGCGCACCACCCGCAGTCCCGTGACGAACGCCTGCCACGACGCGTTGCTCGGTGCGAAGCCGATCTTGCCCTTCCACTGCGGGGCGAGCAGACCGTCGATGGTGTCCGGCGGCGCGGGGGCCAGCGTGGGGTTGTAGACGACCACCCTGGCCCGGCCCGACACCCCCACCCAGGTGCCGTCGGCGGCGGCGTATGCGGCGGGAACCGCGCTCAGCGTCTCGGCGTCGACCGGCGCCAGCAGCCCCGCCTTCGACACCGCGCCGAGGGCCCCGGCGTCCTGGGAGAGGAACACGTCGGCCGGGGACTTGTCGCCCTCGGTGATCAGCTGCGCGGCGATCTCGCCCGAACCGGCGTAGCGGGTCTCGACTTCGATTCCGGTATCGGCGGTGAACTGCTTGAGCAGCGGCGCGACCAGTTCCTCGCTGCGGCCCGAGTACACGACGACCTTGTCGGCGTCGTCGGTGCGCGTCTCCGAACCGCACGCCGACAGCGCCACCAGGGCGGCGACGGCTCCGAACGCGCCGGCCCAGCGGGAGACCGAGAACCGCCTGGGGGAGGTCTCCGGGGAGGGCGCTGACATCGACTTCAGGGGCATGAGGGTGCAGTCCGCCTTTCGTTGATCGTGATCTGCAACCTACCATCGCGTGAGGTTAGGCTTACTAAACGCTCGCCGCGGCGGGACGCGGCCCACACTTCGGCTAGCATGTGTTGTCACGCTGTCACTCAGCGGATCTGTCACTCAGGCGAAAGGGATCAGGTGCCGCAGGCACTGGATGGAGGCCCATCCGCGCCGGCCACGCTCGCCGAGCAGCCCGACCACGAGCCCGTCGAGGCCGAACCCTCCTCTAGTCCGCCGGGCCTCGAGCCCGGCGCCTCCCCCGCTGCCGTTCCCGGAGCGCTCCGTTGACCGCCGTCACGTCCCTGCTGTCGCTGCTGGCCATCGTCATGCTGACCGCCGGCACCGCGGTGTTCGTCGCCGCGGAGTTCTCGCTGACCGCGCTGGAACGCAGCACCGTCGAATCCAATGCGCGCTCGGGCAACCGGCGCGATCAGCTCGTCCAGCGCGCCCACAAGACCCTGTCCACCCAACTGTCCGGAGCCCAGGTCGGGATCTCGATCACGACGCTGGCCACCGGTTTCCTCGCCGAGCCCGCCGCGGCCGCTCCGATCGCGAACCCACCCAGTGNAGATCGGCTCCGGCGTCGACCTCCTCGTCGGCGATCGCACGGCCCGCTTCGATCGCGGCCACGACCTCGTCGGTCTGCCCGAGCGGTTCGCCACCCCCCTGGCGCTGATCCTGGCCATCCTGATCGCCACGTCGGTGTCGATGGTGTTCGGCGAGCTGGTGCCCAAGAACCTCGCGGTCGCCCGGCCCGTACCGACGGCGCGGGCCTCCGCGGGCCCCCAGCTGATGTTCTCGTTCCTGTTCACCCCGCTGATCCGGATGACCAACGGCACCGCGAACTGGATCCTGCGCCGGCTCGGCATCGAGCCGGCCGAGGAACTGCGCTCCGCGCGCTCACCGCAGGAGCTGGTGTCGCTGGTGCGGACGTCGGCTCAGAGCGGCTCGCTGGACCCCGTCACCGCGGTGCTGGTGGACCGCTCGCTGCAGTTCGGAGACCGGACCGCCGAGGAACTGATGACCCCGCGCTCGAAGATCGACACCCTCGACGCCGACGACACCGTGCTCGAGCTCAGCCAGGCCGCGGTGCGGACCGGGCACTCGCGCTTCCCGGTGATCCGCGGCGACCTCGACGAGACGATCGGCGTGGTGCACGTCAAGCAGGTGTTCGCGGTGCCCCGTGACCAACGGCCCACGATCCGCCTGTGGGAGATCGTCCAGCCCGTCGCGAAAGTCCCGTCCACCCTCGACGGGGACGCGGTGATGTCGGAGGTGCGCGCCAACGGCCTCGCCACCGCGCTCGTCGTCGACGAATACGGCGGCACCGCGGGCATGGTGACCGTCGAGGACCTGATCGAGGAGATCGTCGGCGACGTGCGCGACGAGCACGACGTCGAACCGCCCGACGTCGTGCCGGCCGGCAGCGGCTGGCGGGTCTCCGGTCTGCTGCGCATCGACGAGGTGGCCGAGAACACCGAGTTCCGGGCGCCCGAAGGCGATTACGAGACGATCGGCGGCCTCGTGCTCGAGCAACTCGGCCACATCCCCGACGAGGGCGAGTCGGTGGAGCTGACCGCGTTCGACCCAGACGGGCCGATCGAAGACCCCATCCGATGGCTCGCGACCGTGGTCAAGATGGACGGTCGCCGCATCGACCAACTGACCCTGACCAAACTCGGCCGCGCCGGTGACGATCACGGCGACGACGACGACGATTCCGGCGGGGACCTCTGATGGGTGACATCTTCGGGGTGCTGCTGACCTTCGTGCTCCTCGGCGCCAATGCGTTCTTCGTGGCCTCGGAGTTCGCGCTGATCTCCGCCCGCCGCGACCGCCTGGAGGCGCTCGCCGAGCAGGGCAAGAACAGCGCGGTCACCGTCATCAGGGCCGGGGAGAACCTGTCGCTGATGCTGGCCGGCGCCCAGTTGGGCATCACGGTCTGTTCGATCCTGCTCGGCCGCGTCGCCGAACCCGCCGTGGCGCACCTGCTGGAGAAACCGTTCGGGCTCTTCGGTATCCCCGACGCGCTGCTGCACACGGTGTCGTTCCTGGTGGCGCTGTCGGTCGTGGTGACGCTGCACGTGCTGCTCGGAGAGATGGTGCCGAAGAACATCGCGATCGCAGGCCCGGAATCCACGGCCATGCTGCTGATCCCGGTGTATCTGGTCTACATCCGGGCTGCCCGACCGTTCATCGCGTTCTACAACTGGTGCGCCAACGCCACGCTGCGGGCCTTCGGTGTGGAGCCCAAGGACGAACTCGACATCACGGTGTCGACCGTGGAGCTCTCGGAGATGATCGCCGAGTCCCTGTCGGAGGGGCTGCTCGACCCCGAGGAGCACACCCGGCTGACCCGCGCACTGCAGATCCGCAACCGCGTGGTCGACGACGTCGCGCTGCCGCTGCACCAGATCCGCGCCGTGCCGGCGGCGCGCACCGGTTCCGGGCCGACGATCGGCGCCCTCGAGGAGGCGCTGAAGGAGACCGGCTACTCGCGGTTCCCGGTGGCCGACCCGTCCGGCGCCTACGCCGGGTACCTGCACATCAAGGACGTGCTGCCCCTGCTCGACGGGCCGCACGACGACTCGGTGGTGCTCGAGTCGTCGATGGTGCGTCCGCTGCCGCGGGTGCCGGCCTCGCTGCCGCTGCCCGAGGCGCTGACCAGGCTCCGCCGCACCAACAGCCACCTGGCGCTGGTGACGGCGGCCGACGGCAGCATCGCCGCGATGGTCGCACTGGAAGACCTCGTCGAGGATCTGGTGGGCACCGTCCGCGACGGCACCCATCGTGTCTGAGCGCACCGACCGCATCGACCGTGCCGATTGGACCGGGCGTGCCGAGGCGCACCGGCGCCGCGCCGACGCCCTGCTCGCCCCGCACGTCGAGCGCCGCCGCGCGGGCGTGCCCCATCCGGTGTTCGACTTCCTGTTCACCTACTACAGCTGCCGGCCGCGCCAGCTGCGCGTGTGGCATCCGGGCTACGGGGTGGTGCTCGATGGCCTCGATGATGACGCCGCGCAGGAGTACCTGACGCGCGCCGGCTACGAGCGTGCCGGTGCCGGTGTCGCTGTCAGCCGTGACTATCTGCTGACGCGTCTGGGCACTGTGACGTTCATCGCCGACCTGCTGGCGGCCACCGCGGCGCGCCCGGCCCGGTTCGGGTGTTTCGGCATGCACGAATGGGCCATGGTGTACCGCACCGACGCTGTGCGCCACGGCGCGGTGCCCCTGCGCCTCGGGGCGGCGGGCACCGATGCGGTGGTCGAGTCGATTCCGTTGCGCTGCAGCCACTTCGACGCCTATCGCTTCTTCACCGAGCCGGCTGTGGCGCGCAATGCCCGGCCGCTGACCCGGCAGACGCAGATCGCCGAGGAGCAACCCGGCTGCGTGCATGCCGGGATGGACCTCTACAAGTGGGCTTTCAAACTCGGCCCGTTGATCGAATCCTCGCTTCTGCTGGACTGTTTCGAGCTGGCCAGCGAGGCCCGCGTCCTCGACATGCGGGCCAGCCCGTACGATCTGCGGGATTTCGGCTTCACCCCGATCGCAGTCGAAACAGCCGATGGCCGACGGGAATACGCAACGGCGCAGGAGTCCCTCAGCGTCCGCGCGGCGCCGCTGCGGGAGCGGCTGCTCCGGGCCTGCGTCGCATTGCGCGACGCCGGCCGGCGAAGTGGGCCGGGGATCAGCGTGTTTACCGGCGGGTAAACTGCATCGACGGATTTCACGACAGGCAACACGCGGGTGAGAGCGCATGTGCCGGCGAGGGAGGAATCATGACCGAACGTGTGACGGTGGGTAACCTGCGCGTCGCCCCGGTGTTGTACGACTTCATCACCAACGAGGCGCTGTCCGGCACCGGAATCGATCCCGACACCTTCTGGTCCGGCGTCGACAAGGTCGTCGCCGACCTGACTCCCAAGAACCAGGAACTGTTGGCCCGCCGCGACGAACTGCAGGCCCAGATCGACCGGTGGCACCGCGCGCGGGTGATCGGCGGCTTCGAGGGTGAGGAGTACAAGCAGTTCCTCACCGACATCGGCTACCTCGAGTCCGAACCCGGCGACTTCACGATCACCACCGCCGGCGTCGACGACGAGATCACCACGACCGCCGGACCGCAGCTGGTGGTGCCGGTGCTCAATGCGCGCTTCGCGCTCAACGCCGCCAACGCGCGCTGGGGTTCGCTGTACGACGCGCTGTACGGCACCGACGTGATCTCCGAGGAGGGCGGCGCCGAGCCGGGCGACTCCTACAACAAGGTGCGCGGCGACAAGGTGATCGCCTACGCCCGCACGTTCCTCGACGGGGCGGCCCCCCTGGCGCAGGGCTCGTGGTCGGACATCACCGGCCTGACGATCGCCGACGGCGCCGTGACCGCCACGCTCGACGACGATGGCGCCGAGGATGTCGACTCCTCGCGCGAGCGCTCGTCGGTCGCCCTGGAGGACCCCGCCCAGTTCGCCGGCTACCTCGGCGAGCCCGACGCGCCGACCGCGGTGCTGCTGGTCAACAACGGCCTGCACATCGAGATCCTCATCGACGCCGACTCTCCCATCGGCTCCACGGACCGGGCCGGTATCAAGGACGTCGTGCTGGAGTCGGCGATCACCACGATCATGGACTTCGAGGACTCGGTGGCCGCCGTCGACGCGGACGACAAGGTGTTGGGCTACCGCAACTGGCTCGGGCTCAACCGCGGCGACCTGGCCGAGGAGGTCAGCAAGGGCGGCAAGACCTTCACCCGGGTGCTCAACGGCGACCGCACCTTCACCGCCCCCGACGGCGAGTCCGAGCTCACCCTGCCCGGCCGCAGCCTGCTGTTCGTGCGCAACGTCGGCCACCTCATGACCAACGACGCGATCACGTTCGACAACGGGGCCGAGGTGCCCGAGGGCATCCAGGACGCGCTGTTCACCAGCCTGATCGCGATCCACGGGCTCAAGGACGACGACGGAAACGGTCCGCTGCTCAACAGCCGTACCGGCTCAATCTACATCGTCAAACCCAAGATGCACGGCCCCGACGAGGTCGCGTTCACCTGCGAGCTGTTCAGCCGCGTCGAAGACGTGCTGGGCCTGCCGCAGAACACCATCAAGGTCGGCATCATGGACGAGGAGCGGCGCACCACGTTGAACCTCAAGGCCTGCATCAAGGCCGCCGCGGACCGGGTGGTGTTCATCAACACCGGCTTCCTGGACCGCACCGGCGACGAGATCCACACCTCGATGGAGGCGGGTCCGATGATCCGCAAGGGCGCGATGAAGTCGACCGCGTGGATCCAGGCCTACGAGAACCAGAACGTCGACATCGGGCTGGAGACCGGGTTCTCCGGCAAGGCGCAGATCGGCAAGGGCATGTGGGCCATGACCGAGCTGATGGCCGACATGGTCGAGCAGAAGATCGGCCAGCCCAAGGCCGGCGCCACCACCGCCTGGGTGCCGTCGCCGACCGCGGCCACGCTGCACGCGATGCACTACCACGCGGTCGACGTGTTCGCGGTGCAGGCCGAACTCGAGGGCAAGCGCCGCTCGACGATCGAGGAACTGCTGACCATCCCGCTGGCCAAGGAGCTGGCCTGGGCGTCGGAGGAGATCCGCGAAGAGGTCGACAACAACTGCCAGTCGATCCTCGGCTACGTGGTGCGCTGGATCGACGCCGGCGTGGGGTGCTCGAAGGTGCCCGACATCCACGACGTCGCGCTGATGGAGGACCGGGCCACGTTGCGGATCTCCAGCCAGCTGCTGGCGAACTGGCTGCGGCATGGCGTCATCACCGAAGAGGACGTCAAGGCCAGCCTGCGCCGGATGGCCGCGGTGGTCGACGAGCAGAACGCCGCCGATCCCGACTTCCGGCCCATGGCAACGGATCCCGAGAACAGCATCGCGTTCCAGGCGGCCCAGGAACTCATTCTGGCCGGCGGCGCGCAGCCCAGCGGTTACACCGAGCCGATCCTGCACCGCCGGCGCCGGGAGTTCAAAGCGGCTAGTAACGTTGGCTGACCCCGACACCGAAGGCAGGTATGGGACGACATAGCCTCCCCGACCCCGACGACTCCCGACCCGCGGACGACTCCTCCCACGCGGAGGGCGACGCACGCGAGCTCACCGAGGACTCCGCCGGCGACGAGTCGCAGACCGAGCGGTTCGACGCGCCGGCGCGGCCCGGCGGGTCGCAGCACAGCGGCGGCTGGGACAACGGGGAATGGACCGGAAGCCACCGCGCCGTCACTCCGGGCCGGCGCGGGATCTCCGTCGGTGTCATCGCCGCGCTGGTCGGCGTCGTCGTCATCGTCGGCGCGGTGATCCTGTGGCGCTTCTTCGGTGACGCGCTGTCGAGCAGGTCCGACACCGCGGCGGCGCGCTGTGTCGAGGGCGAGGTGGCCGTGGCCGTGGTGGCCGACCCGGCGATCGCCGAACCGCTCAACGCGCTCGCGCAGCGGTACAACGACACCGCCGAGCCCGTCGGCGACAAGTGCGTCAAGGTCGGCGTCACATCCGCCGACTCGGAGCAGGTGTTCACCGGCCTGTCCGGTGACTGGCCCGGCGACCTGGGTGAGCGCCCGGCGCTGTGGATCCCGGGCAGCTCGGCCTCCGAGGCCCGGCTGGAAGCCAAGGCCGGCTCCCAGGTCGTCAGCGACAGCCGCTCTCTGGTGACCTCGCCCGTGATGTTGGCGGTCTCCCCCCAGCTCAAAGGCGCCATGGGAGAGCAGAACTGGGGCACGTTGCCGCGGCTGCAGAGCGACCAGGCCGGCCTGGACGGCGTGGGGTTGCAGGGCTGGGGCGGCCTGCGGTTGGCGCTCCCGCTCGGCGAGGACAGCGACGCGTCCTTCCTGGCCGCCGAGGCGGTGGCGGCCGCGTCGGCGCCGTCGGGCGCACCGCCCAGCGCGGGCCTGGGCGCCGTCAGCACACTGATGGCCGGTTCCCCGAAGCTGGCCGACACGAACGCCGGCACGGCGCTGGACGCGCTCGTCGGCGCGAAAGACCCGGCCACCGCGCCCGTGCACGCGGTCGTCACCACCGAGCAGCGACTCTTCCAGCGCGCGGCCTCGCAGCCCGACGCCCGGTCGGCGCTCGCGTCGTGGCTGCCGCCCGGACCCACCGCGATGGCGGACTTCCCCACCGTGCTGCTCTCCGGTGACTGGCTGGCCCAGGAGCAGGTCTCCGCGGCCAGTGAGTTCGCCCGCTTCCTGCGTAAACCCGAACAACTCGCCGAGTTGGCCAAGGCCGGCTTCCGCGTCGAGGGCCAGCAGCCGCCCGGCAGCGACGTCGTCGATTTCGCGCCCGTCGGTGCGCCGCTGAACCTCGGCGACAACGCACTGCGCGCCACGATCGCCGAAACGCTGACCACGCCCGCGCAGAGCCCGACCGTCACGATCATGCTCGACCAGTCGATGCCGACCGACGAGGGTGGAAAACCCCGGCTGACCAACGTCGTGGACGCCCTGAAGGCCCGTCTGCAGGTGCTCCCGCCCGATTCCGGGGTGGGCCTGTGGACGTTCGACGGGGTCGCCGGGCGTTCGGAGGTGAGCCTGGGCGCCCTGTCCGACCAGGTCGACGGCCGGCCGCGTGCGGCCGCGCTGACAAGCGCGCTGGACGGGCAGACCCCGTCGGGCGGAGGTGCGGTGTCGTTCACCACCCTGCGTCTGGTCTACACCGATGCGTCAGCGAAATACCGTGAGGGACAGAAGAATTCGGTTCTGGTGATCACGGCCGGTCCGCACACCGACCAGTCGCTGGGCGCCGACGGGCTGCGTCAGTACATCAGCGGCGCCTTCGACAAGGCCAGACCGGTGGCCGTCAACGTCATCGACTTCGGTGACGACAGCGACCGGGCCACCTGGGAGGCCGTCGCGCAGACCACCGGGGGCAGCTACCAGAACGTCGGCAGCTCGACCGACCCGGAGCTGGCGTCGGCGATCGCGACGCTGTTGGGCTGACCCCCCGCCGCCCGCGCCGTATATTGACCTGCGTGACCAGGGGGTTCTGGCGGAAGAACGGCGTCAGAAGGGGTGTGCGCATCCTGCTGACGACCCACTTCGCCCCCGTGTGGCTGGCGCTGCGCGCCACCCCGACAGTGGGCCCGATGGTCAACCGGTGGGTCATCAACTCGCTGGTCTACACGATGCGGACACGTCCCGGTGCGTTGAGCACGATGCTGCCGTGGACATCCTGGGAGTCGCTGCACGACCGCACGTACAGCCAGCGCCACCTGCCGCCCGAGCCTGAGTTCCAAGCCGGTCTCCCGGCGCCGGCCGAGGTCGCGGCACTGTTCGCGCGCAGCGGTACGGCCGGCGAGGAATCGGCGAAGTCGACGCTGCTGTTCCCGCTGTTCGCGCAGTGGTTCGTCGACGGGTTCCTGCGCACGGACCCGAACGACGACACCAGGAACACCTCCACCCACGACATCGACCTGAGCCAGCTCTACGGCCAGACCACCGAGGTGACCAGGATGCTGCGGGAAGGCGCCGGCGGCCGGCTGAAGACCGAGGCGAGCCTGGCCGCGGAGTTCCCGCCCTACCTGTGCGACGCCGACGGCGCGGTCAAGGACGAGTTCGCCGATCTGGAGATCATCTTCCGGGGCGGCGACCTGAAGGCCGCCGGCGGCGGGCCGGTACCCGATGCCCTGCGGCCCAGGCTGTTCGCGCTCGGCATCCCCCGCGGCAACATCCACTACGGCTTCGTGATGATCAGCACGCTGTTCCTGCGCGAACACAACCGGATCGCCGGACTGATCAGCGCCGCCCATCCGGACTGGAGCGACGACCGGGTCTTCGACACCACCCGCAACACGCTCACCGTGGTGCTGCTCAAGATCGTCATCGAGGACTACATCAACCACATCACCCCGATCCGGTTCCCGCTGTCCGTCGAGCCCGGTATCGGTGCGAACGAGAAGTGGTACCGGCAGAACTGGATGTCGGTCGAGTTCAACCTGCTCTACCGGTGGCACTCGCTGGTGCCGACCGAGGTCACGGTCGGCGGGCATCGCCGCACGTTCGCCGACCTGTGGTGGGACACCCGGCCGGTCACCGAGCACGGGCTGTCGGCCCTGTTCGACGAGGCCTCCCGGCAACCCTGCAGCACGATCCGGCTCGGCAACACCGACGCCTCAATGCTGGCCATCGAGGAGAAGTCGATCCGCATCGGCCGGCACGCCGAACTGGCGTCCTACAACGACTACCGGCGGGCGTGCGGGTTCCCCGCGCTGCGCTCGATCGGCGACCTGAGTTCGCGCAGCGACGTGCGGGCCGCCCTCGAGCGCTGCTACGGCCCCGACGGCATCGACCGCGTCGAGTTGTTCGTCGGACTGTTCGCCGAGGACGTCCGGCGCGGCAGCACACTGCCGCCGGTGATGAGTGCGATGGTGGCGGTGGACGCCTTCTCCCAGGCACTGACCAACCCGCTGCTCGACCCGGGTGTGTACGGTGAGGCGACGTTCTCGGTGGAGGGCATGGCCGTGCTCGACAACACGAGCACCCTGGCGGATCTCGTTCGGCGCAACATCGGCGGGGAGGCACCGTCCCCGCGGGTCAGCCTCGGCCGCCGGCGCTGGCACTGACCACCCTGAGCAACCGCCCAGCACGACCTCGGAACGGTCCGCGGAGCGAAGTGACCGACGTCGCTTCGCTGCTGATATTGCCCTATGACGAGCAAGAATGGTATGACGGCGTTACCCGATCGACGTCCGGGTCTGCGATGATCGGGGAACCGTCCGGCAAAGAGGGGGATGGAGCTGAGGATGCCGACTCGACGGCTTCGCCGTTCGCTGCGCGCCGCCCCGCCGGTCCAGGGAGGCACCTGGCGGGACCGCAAGCGGTATGTATGGCTGCTCGGCGTCGTCATCCCGGTCCTCGTCCCGACGTCCTGGGCGGCCGTCGTGCTGACCGGTTCCGGGCTGTTCTGGTGGTCGGGACCGATGCTGATGTTCTTCGTCATCCCGGCCCTCGATTTCCTCGTCGGCCCGGACGCGGAGAACCCGCCCGACAGTGTGCTGGTCCACCTCGAGCAGGACCGCTACTACCGGTGGGCGACCTACCTGTACCTGCCCGCGCAGTACCTGTCGCTGGTCCTGGGCTGCTGGCTGTGGACCGGCGGCGGCGGGGTCACGATGACGCTGCCCGACAAGGTCGGGTTGATGCTCACCGTCGGCGGCATCGGAGGCATCGCGATCAACACCGCCCACGAGCTGGGACATCAACGCGCCCGGTCCGAACGGTGGCTGAGCAAGATCGCGCTCGCGCAGACCGGCTACGGGCACTTCTTCGTCGAACACAACCGCGGCCATCACGCCCGAGTGGCGACCGTCGAGGACCCCGCCAGCTCCCGGCTGGGTGAGAACGTCTACTTCTTCTACTGCCGGTCCATCCTGGGCAGCCTGCGCTCGGCGTGGTCGATCGAGGCCCGACGTCTGCGGCGCCACCGCGGTTCGGTGTTCAGCCTGCACAACGACGTGCTCAACGCATGGCTGATGACCGCCGTGCTGTTCGCGGCGTTGATCGCCGGCTTCGGCGTCGAGGTAGTGCCGTGGCTGATCGGGCAGGCGCTGATCGGGGTGTTCCTGCTGGAGACGATCAACTACCTCGAGCACTACGGGCTGCGCCGCCAGCGCCGCGCCGACGGGTGCTACGAGCAGGTGCGTCCGTCACACAGCTGGAACAGCAACTCGGTGATCTCCAACGTGTTCCTGTTCCACCTGCAACGCCATTCCGATCACCACGCCAACCCGCAGCGCCGTTATCAGGCGCTGTGCCACGCCGAGGAGGCGCCGCAGCTGCCGGCCGGGTACGCGGCGATGGTGGTGCTGGCGCTGTGCCCGCCGCTGTGGCGGCGGGTGATGGATCGGCGGGTGGCCGATCACTACCGCGGGGATGTGCGGTTGGCCGCGCTCAAGCCGCGCGACGCCGAGCGGCTACTGCAGCGGAGCTGACGCCGCCTCCCGGGTGCGCTTGAGGGCCACCGCGGCCGTCCGCATCGACAGCGTCGGCGACAGCCGCTCGAGATACCACAGCGCTTTCCACCAGCGCGGGACCACGATGATCGCCTGGTTGCGCAGCACGCCGCGCAGCGCCTGGTCGGCGAACTGCCCCGGCTCGATGGGCCGCAAGGCCTCACCGAGCTTGAGCAGATTCTCCCGGCTGACGTTTCTGTTGCGGCCGTATTCGCCGCCGGAGAGGATCGGGGTGCGCACCACCCCGGGGCACAGCACCGACACCTGCACCCCGTGGCCGGCGGCCTCCACCCTCAGCGTTTTCGACAGCGCGACGACGGCGTGCTTGGTGGCCGAGTAACCGGCCTGCGCGGACGTGGTGATCAGCCCCGCCATCGAGGCGGTGTTGACGATGTGCCCGCTGCCCTGCGCGATCATCACCGGATAGGCGGCCCGCACGCCGTGGATCACGCCGCGCAGGTTGACGTCGATGATGTCGGTCCAGTCCTCGAGCGTCAGCGAGTCGACTTCGCCGCCGATGCCGATACCCGCGTTGTTGAACAGATAGTCGAGCCGGCCGCTGGTCTGTACCGCCTCGGCGACGGCAGCCTCGAACGCCACGGGGTCACGGACATCGAGCGCGACCGCCTGTGCGCGCGCTCCGGCACTCCGAAGTCGTTGTGCCAGTTGGTCGGCGACGTCGAACTGACGGTCGGCGATCCACACCTGTGCGCCCGCGGCGGTCAGCGATTCCGACAGGGCCGCCCCGATGCCCGACGCGCCGCCGGTGATGAACGCGACCTTCTGCGACAGCGCCGCAGTGCCTTTGGTTGTCACCTTCGGAACAATAGCGGCCGACCGACCGCGATCAGCTCGCGCCGCTGCCGTCCGAGCCGCTGTCCGATCCGGTGCTCGCCGAGGAGGCGGCAGACGTCGTGGTGTCGGCCTTGGTGGACTTGGCGGTGTCGTCCTTGGTGGACTTCGTGGTGTCGTCCTTGGTGGTGTCGGCCTTCTTGGTGCCGAACAGAGGGGCGCGGTGCTTTCCGATGCCCGGGCTCGCGCTGCCGACCGAGAGTTGGCGTACGGCCTGGTGGGTGGCTGCCGGCTTGGCNGCCCGGAGCGGCGCGGCGGCGTGGGCCCCGATGCCGGTGGTGGTGGTCCGGTGGTGGTGTTCCAGGACGGGAACAGCAGTGTCGAGAACGGTTTGGTGGTGTAGGTGTGTCCGTCGCGGTGTCGGTGTCGGGCTTGGTCTCTGTTTCGGAGTCCGTCGCGTCGTCCGCGTCGGTGTCGGTGTCCCCCGACTCGGCGTCGTCCGCAGCCTCCGACGCGGTGGCACCGGGGTGGGTGGTGTGCTTGCGCGGGACGGCGGTGTCGTCGTCCTTGGCGGTGTCGGCGGCCTCGTCGGTGGAGGTGGTGTCCGGGTCCGCCTCCGTCTTCTCGGCGGCGGTGCGCACCAGGGAGAGCGGGGCCGCGTTCTGCTCGCCCTGGGTCGGCTTGCCCTCCAGCCAGGTCCGGTTGTAGGCCTTGTCGATCATCTCGCGGAGCTTGGGCTCGATGCCTTCGACCAGGGAGCCCAGCCCGGCATCGTAGAAGCCCTGCAGCAGCGGCAGGTGTTCGGTGGGGACGTAGACGTAGGTCGTCTTGCCCTCTTTCCAGACGATGTTGTCGGGATCGTCGAGATCCACCTCGTCGTAGCGCAGGTGCACGTAGGAGAAGGCGGCGAGGCCGTTGGCCAGCGCGAGGAGATTGAAGGGGTTGGACGGGAAGTCGGCGATCGGGTCGTACTCGCGGGCGATGTCGACGACGTCGTACTGCGTGTCGGTGGGGGTCAGCAGGAGATCGCCCCAGAACCAGCCGTTGACACCGCCGTACTTGCGGCCGCCGTTGCCGATCAGAACCACCGACAGCTGATCTCGATCCGGGGCGTCTGCGTCGTCGGCATGGTCGCGTAGCCACACCGAGGCGACGCGCGCCCCGCCGCTGAAGCCGTACACGATCTTCGGACCCTTGCCGACGTAGTGGATCGCCCAATCGAGTCGGCTGACGTTCTCGGCCATACCGATCTCGATGGGGCCGTAGGGCTGAATCCAGCCGTAAGCCACCTCCCGGCAGACCTTCGGGGCGTCGCAGAGTGCGCCGCCGAGGTTCTCGTCCATCGCCCACGGGGTCGGGCCGTGGTGCAGGACGGTCGCCGGACCACTGGGAATCAGCGAGGAGGCGGAGTTGGCGGCGGCCGCGGCGGCGGGCAACGTGCCGGCGCCGAATGTCAGAGGCAGCGCCGCTGCGAAAGGCAGTGCCGCCGCAGTCATCACGGCCTTCGTCGCTCGCTTCACGCAGACTTCCCTTCTTGAGGTGACGTCCGCCCTGGACGCCGGTGACCTGGCAACCGACTCTCGCGTACCGACCGCGACACGCAGAAGTATGCGGTGTGACGCCGGACTTCGCTGGCCAACCCGTTGGTCGGGCCGGCGTGCGAGGTTGCCGGGCTCGGCGGGCGAGCCCTCCACCGGTACGCGGGCCGGGGAGCCGGCGGGAGTGCCGGCGCCTCGACCGACGCGGACATTACCGCATGCAAAGACTTCTCGGGCGTCTAGTTAGCAAACTCTCGGTAAGCCAAATCCCCACTGCTCGCGGCTATTGACCGCGGGTGGCTATCGTGCATGGCGCGCTGGCGGGAGGATCCGCGCCCCAGGGCCGCGAGATTGTGACTGCCCGGCGCGCGCCTGCGTCGACGAAAACGGTTGCCGCGCAGCAGGTTCGCTGTGATGCCGACCCAGGTCCTGGCGCCGGCCGAATCGCCCTCGCAGGCGCGAGCAAGGTCGCCATGTGTTGCTGAGTGGCAACCGGGTTTGCGGAGGACTCTCCGCCAACTTACTCGGAAGTCAGGTCACGCATACAGCCCGCGAAGAACCCACGCGGACGGAACGCATCGGCATCACCGATTGTTCAGGCACCCGTTCCTTGCCGGTAATCGTGTGCTGCGGGCGATGGTACAGACCAAAAATTTTTTTTAGCCGGGTGCATGTCAGCAACATCTCAGATGCATCCCTGTCTGATCACGCGAGCAGTAAATGACAAATATGTGATTTTCGCCACTTTCGCGGGAAGATCTCGAATTGATCTTGTTTTATACCTCGCTGACAGCCAATTTCTCCGCCGACGACCGAACCGCGGCCATTTACCGAGAATCCCCGGATTCATTTCTCTACTAATGTAGAGCGGCAATAAAGAATGGATAACAGCAATGTAGACACACTTTGCCTATATCGCATTTTACGGAAATGTTTTGTTTTTGCTGCGCAAGCATTGACGTACGCGCAATATGCTCTTGTCGCGCCGAGTACGGCGGATCAGCAATCGCTTCAAATCGGGGAGATGTCATGAAAGCAAGCATTCGCAAAGCCGGGGTTGCCTGTGGCACAGCTTTTGCTTCGATCGCGTTAGCGCTGTCCACCGCCACCGGTGCCGGCGCCAGCAGCACGGCCGTGATGATCGGCGGGATCAAGATCCCGACCATGACCGACATCATGATGGCACCGTTGCTCGAAGGCGCGTTCAAGAACCAGACCCGGACATCGGTGACGTGGCCCGCTCAGGCCGGCCCCTACTCCGGTAAAGGCGACATGACACTCGGCGCCTCGATCGCCGTCGGCATCCCCAACCTCGAGGCCGCCATCAACACCGCCCTGGGCAATCTCTCGCGGGACGCCCAGGGCAACCCGATCAACGGCGAGAAGGTCACCGTGGTCGGCCTGTCGGCCGGCTCGCTCGTGGTCAACGAGGTGCTGCGGGACTGGGTGAAGTCGGGAGAGATGCCCGATCCCGAGGACGTCACGTTCATCGTGGTCGAGGACTCCAGCAGGCAGAAGCTGATCAACGACGTCAAGTACAGCTCGAAGTTCGACTACACCTACCAGCCCCCGCCGATCACTCCCTACGACATCGTGGTCATCACCGGTGAGTACGACGGCATGGCCGACATGCCGGACCGTCCGTTCAACTTCCTCGCGATCATGAACGCGATGGCCGGCTCGATCGTCGTGCACGTGCCGGTGATGTACACCACCAGCATGGCCGAACTCGCGGCGCTGGAGGGCACCAAGTACTACACGGAGGACACCAACATCAAGGGCGGCGTCACCAAGCACTACCTTGTGCCGACCGCGACCCTGCCGCTGGTGCAGCTGATGCCGTGGCTCAAGCCCAAGGAGGCCGAGCTCAAGGCCAAGATCGACAAGGGCTACAGCCGCAACGATCCGGCCACCGCCACGGCTGCCAAGACCGCGGCCGTCGCCCCCGGCGACGAAGCGGCGACGGACACCACCGAGGCCGCCGCCACACCGGCGAGCAACGCAGGCGGCGAGGAGGCGTCGTCCGGTCAGGCGCAGCCGGCACCCAAGGTCGACGCACAGTCCCGGCGCGACGCACGCGCCGAGGCCCGGGCGGAAGCCAAGGCCCAGCGCGCCGAGGCCAAGGCCGCACGGGCCGAGGCAAGGGCGGCGGCGAAGGCGGATGCAGCCGCCAAGCGCGAAGCCAGGAAGGCCGCGCGCGAAGAAGCGAAGTCCGGCGGCGACACCGCGCCGTCCGATGGATCTGGGTCGTCTGACTCCTCCGGCTCCTCGGAGTAGCCCTCCCCGGAACTCGAGGCTGCCTGAAGTCTTCAGACACCCGCCCGGAGCCCCGGCCTCGTGCCGGGGCTCCGTGGTGTCTGCGACGGCGCGCGCCGGGGCGGCGGGCGTCCTAAAATGCACTCGCCGATGACCTATTTGCTGTGAGGTAGCGTTGATGCCCATGGATGTGCCGCAGTACGACGCGATCGTCGTGGGCGCCGGTTTCGGCGGGATGGGTGCTTCGATCCAGCTCAAGAAGATGGGTTACGACAACATCGTGATCCTCGATCGCGAGGACGACCTGGGCGGAACGTGGTACGTCAACCACTACCCCGGGCTCGCCGTCGACATCCCGTCGCCGACGTACTCCTATTGGTTCGAACCCAACCCGCGCTGGTCCCGGCTCTACGCCCCGGGTTCGGAACTCAAGCAGTACGCCGACCACGTCGCCGACAAATACGACGTGCGCAGGCACATGCGGTTCAACGCGCCGGTCGACGGTGCCCGGTGGGACGAAGAAGGCCGGTACTGGCAGGTCGCACTCTCGAGTGGGGAGACTCTGACCGGGCGGTTCCTGATCACCGCGACCGGGTACCTGTCGCAGCCGCGCAACCCCGACATCCCGGGGATCGACGACTTCACCGGCCGGATCATCCACAGCATGGACTGGGATGACAGCTACTCCCCCGCCGGTGAACGAGTCGGTCTCATCGGTACCGGGGCGACCGCGGTGCAACTCATCCCGGAGCTGTCCAAGACGGCCGCCGACCTGACCGTCTACCAGCGCACCCCGATCCACGTGGTACCGAAGCTGGACTTCGCCATCCCGCCCGTCCTGCGCCGCCTGTTCGCGCGCATTCCTTTGCTGCAGCGCGCGTTCCGGTTCACCACCGACATCAACCTCGAAGTGATGATGATCCTGTCGGTGATCAACTACAAATACTTCCGCCAACTCAACGTCGGTGCGTCGTATCTGTCGGCGTTTCTGCGGTTCCTGTCGATCCGCGACAAGAAGTTGCGGGCCGAGCTCACCCCGGACTACGACTTCGGATGCAAACGCCCGACGTACTCGAACACCTACTACGCCACGCTGGCCAAACCCCACGTGCACCTGCAGACCGCGGGCATCGAGCGCATCGTCAGCGACGGCATCGTCGCGTGCGACGGGACGAAGACCGCGATCGACACGCTGGTGCTGTGCACCGGCTTCGACATCTGGGAGGCCAACATCCCGGCGATCGAGGTCATCGGCCGCGACGCGCGCAATCTCGGTAAATGGTGGCGCGACAACGGGTTCCAGGCCTACCAGGGGGTCACCATCCCGGCGTTCCCCAACTTCATCAGCCTCGCCGGCCCGTACGCCTCCAGTGGTCTGTCGTACTTCAACACCATGGAGTACCAGATGCGCCACATGGATCGGCTGTTCGGGGAGCTGCACCGCCGCGGCGCCACCACCTTCGAGGTCACCGACGAGGCCAACACCACGTTCCGCGAACGGATGGCGGCCAAACTCGGCAAGACGGTGTTCCGCCAGGGCGACTGCGCCCGGTCGCGGTCCTACTACTTCAGCCCCACCGGCGAGACCCTGGTCCGGCCGGCGTCGACCAACGAGACCAACCGCGAGAACGACAACTTTCCGCTCAGCGACTACTCCTTCGCCTGAAGTCCCAGCTCAGAGCCCACGCCAGGCGCGCCCGCGGCATGATGTGTCAGCATGGAAACATGGAATTGCGGCGTGTTCTCGGCTCCCTCGGTGCGGCGATGACGCTCCCGGCGGCCCTGGTTTTCGGCGTTGCCGCCGCTCCCTCGGCGGGCGCTGATCCCTGCCCCGACATCGAGGTGATCTTCGCCCGGGGTACGGGGGCCGAACCAGGCCTCGGGTTCGTCGGCGACGCGTTCGTCGACAAGCTGCGCTCCCGGGTCGGTGGCCGCTCGGTGGCGGCCTATGCCGTCAATTACCCGGCGGGCTGGAACTTCGACTCCTCCGCACCGGCGGGCGCCGCGGACGCGGCCGGCCGCGTGCAGTGGATGGCCGACAACTGCCCGAACACCAAGCTGGTGCTCGGCGGGATGAGCCAGGGCGCCGGGGTGATCGACCTGATCACCGTCGACGCCCGCCCGCTGGGGCGGTTCACCCCGACCCCGCTGCCGCCGAATCTCGCGGATCACGTGGCCGCCGTCGCGGTGTTCGGCAACCCTCTGCGGGATGTCGCCGGTGGCGGACCGCTGCCCGCGCTGAGCAACACCTTCGGTCCCAAGACCATCGACATGTGTGCCCTCGACGACATCTTCTGCACCAAGGGCCTGAGCCTGGGGGCGCACTTCTCCTATGTGGAGAACGGCATGGTCGACCAGGCGGCGGACTTCGTCGCAGGGCGGCTCTGACTGCAACACCCCGGGAGCAAACCCGGATACCGTTGGCGGCGGGCACCGGCACCGGGTTCGCGTGCAACGTCATGATGACAAAATTGACAGATCTTACGAATTCGGAATCGCCCAGCTGAAGCCCGAGCGACTGCGATCACCCCCGGAGTACTGTTGAGTCGCGCAGCAAACTAGCGCGCCAGTGCGGAGCAGGGGTGGCTAATGGGCAGGGCAGCTAAGCGATCAACAACCCGGGGGCATCGACTCGCGCTGCTGGCCGCCGCAGTGACGGCCGTGCCGTTGGTGGCCGGGGTGCCCGCTGTGGCGACGGCACCCGAGGCCAGGGCGGCCCTGCCGGACCAACTGAAGGTGGTCACCCTGGGCATGTCCCCCGGCCGCAACACCGACGACCACGGCGGCATCATGTGCACCGGTTCGCGGACCTGTGAGCCACTGGCCTATCCCTACCTGGAGCGAAAAGTCGGTGCCGGCATTCTGCAGGACGCCCTGACGCTCGAACCCGCCACGGACCCGGTGGTCGTCTTCGGATATAGCCAGGGTGCGCGAGTGGTCACGCAGTGGCTCGAGGAACATGCCGGAACCGAGGGGGCGCCATCGCCAGATCGGCTCAGCTTCATGCTGATCGGCAACCCCGATCGCAGACATGGCGGTGCGCACGCCCCGCTGGGGCAGATCACCCCCGACACCGAGTACGACGTGATCGATGTCTCGCGGCAGTACGACCGGGCCTCCGATCTGCCGGACAACCCCTTCAACCTACTGGCCTTCCTGAACGCCTCCGCAGGTTTGCGTGACATCCACATCCACTACGAAGACGTCGACATCTACGATCCCGCGAACTACGTGTGGCGAGAGGGCAACATCACCTATGTCTTCGTGCCGACCGAGAACATTCCGCTTCTCGATCCGTTGCGCAGGCTCGGGCTCACCGACCTCGCCGACAAACTCAACGGTCCGCTGAAAGCCAAGATCGAGGAGGCCTACGACCGGTCCTACCTGCCCGCCACACCGGGCTGGCCCGCCGAATTGCTGCCGAAAACCGACCCCCCGCAACAGGATCCGACGCCGACCGAGCCCACCACCCTGACCGCCGCCCGCACGGTGCGGACGTCGTCATCGGCGGCGGATGAGGACACGGCGAGCGGCCGGCCGGTGGCGGCCGCTGACGACGCCACTGATGACACCGGGGCGGACCCACGCACCGAGCAGGCGGACCCCGCCGACGACGCGGCCGCGGACTCGGCGGACTCGGCGGACTCCGTGGCCGACGATACCGCCGACAGCGACGCGACCGCGCCGACGCCCGCCGCGAGCAATGCCGACGACTCCGACAACGACCGGGCCGCAAGCGACAAGCCAGCCCGCACACGCCCGTTCGGCGGCCGACTCCTCGGCCGCCACGCGCACCGGACGGCGAACGCGGACAGCCCCTCCGCCGCGTCGTAACCGCGCGGGCTGTGCTTGGCTGGCGGGATGGACGTCAGCCACCTCGATTCCGTCGAGCAGACCGCCCTTCTCACCGAGTACTGCCGTGCGCTCGACAACGCCGCCGCCCGACCGATCCTCGGCGACCGGTGGGCGCAGGAGTCGGTTGCCGCGATCGACTACGACTTCACCAGGCTGGCGGCGACGCCGAGCGTCGTGCCTCTGGTCGCGCTGCGCGCCAAGATGCTCGACGAGGCCATCCGCACGTTCATCCGAGACCACCCCGACGCGGTCGTGGTCGACCTCGGCGCCGGCTTCTCGGCGGCCGTGCACCGCGTCGACCCGCCGGCCGGGATCGACTGGTACAGCGTCGACCTGCCCGCCGTGCACGCCGTTCGCGCCGCGCTGCGCCCGCCGCACCCCGGCGAGCACGCCGTCGCTGCCTCATTGACCGAGCCGGGCTGGGCCGACGCGATCCCGGGCGACCGGCCCGCGATGGTGTTCGCCGACGGCCTGGTCGCGTTCCTCGACGAACCCACGGTGCGCTCGCTGTTCGGCAGCGTCACAGCACATTTCGGCACCGGGGTGCTCGCGTTCAACGACTACGGCCCGGTGAGCAGGGCCAACCGGCTGCTGGGCAGGCTCGCCACGGCACGCACGACGAACTCGCCGCACACCCAGTGGAACTTCCCGGGCTTCGCTGACCCGCGGCGCCCCGAAGCGTGGAACCCGGCGCTCGAGCTTCTCGACGCCGCCAGCGTGATGCAGCGCCCCGAGGCGACGTCATTCCCCGCCGGGCTGCGCCTGGCGGCCCGGCTTTCCCACCGGATCCCCGCCATCGCCCGCAAGGCGCGGGTGCTGCAGTACCGGTTCTAGACCGGGTCGCCCTTGGCCGCCGACACCGCATCGGCAGCGGTGGCCGAGGGCGCCGTGCGGCGGTGCACGACGATGCGGCCGCCCCGCGCCGGCGTGACGGTGACGCCCCTGCTGTGCGGCTTCTCGTCGGGCTCGCTGGTCGGCTCGACACGGAACTCACGCAGCATGGTGCGCAGTGTGACCTCCATCTCCATGGTCGCGAAGGAGGCCCCGATGCAGCGCATCATGCCGCCGCCGAACGGAATCCACGCGAACGGATTCGGCGGGTTGCCCACGAAGCGGTCCGGGTCGAACTTCTCGGCGTCGGGGAAGCTGCTCTCGGCGGCCATCGCCAGCTGAGTACTCGCCAGGATCGTGTCCCCCTCGGGAATCACCCACTCCCCCAAGCGAACCCGGGTGCGCGTGCGTCGCAGCGCGGCGGTGAGCACGGGGCGGGTGCGCTGGGACTCGGCGATCGTCGCGAGCAGCAGCTCGTTGCCGCCGGCGTCGACCTCCTCGGTCAGCCTGGTCAGCAGGTTCGGGTGGCGCCGGATCCGCTCGATCGTCCACGCCAACTGCGTGGACGTGGTCTCGTGGCCGGCCACCAGCATGGTCAGCAGCTCGTCGACGATGTAGTTGTCCGGCATGGGCTGGCCGTCGTCATAGCGGGCCTGCAGCAGCAGCGACAGCACGTCGCCCCGGTCGGTGAAGTTCGGGTCCGAACGTGCCTGGCGCATCAGCGAGCTCAGCAGCTCGTCCATCCGCCGGCGGTACTGCGCGAACTTGCCGCCGGGACTCCACGGGCCGACGTCCTTGCGCACGATCGACGGCATCAGCGCGATCTTCGACCCGAACTCGACGGCCTTGGGCATCAGCTCGCGCAGCTCGTCGAGCTCTTCGCCCTCCGCGCCGAACACCGCGCGCAGGATCGTGTTGAGTGTGATCCGCATCATCGGCTCCAGCGTCGCGAACTCGACACCCTCGGGCCAGGAGCGGATCTCGCGGACCACTTCTTCTTCGGTGATGCTCTCGTAGGCGCGCATGTTCTTGCCGGAGAACGGCGGCAGCAGCAGCTTGCGGCGGGCGAGCAGCTCGTCGCCTTCGAGATTGAAGATCGAGCCCGGGCCCAGCACGTCGCCGCCGAGGTTGTTCTGCGGACGCCCGATCAGCTCGCGGCTGCTGCTGAACAACTCCTTGACCAGCGCCGGATTGCTGATCACGACCGTCTCGCCGAACACCGGGATGTTCAGTGTGAACTCCGAGCCGTACCGGCGGCCGAGCGCCGCGATCGCGCCGTAGCGCGCGGTCAGCACCGCGGCGCCCTGGATGAGCTTCGGTATCCGCGGGCCCGGTGGCAGCTTCACCGGCTCTGTAGTGGCCGCTGTCATGGTGTCACCCCTCCTGGTGCGTGGACGTCAGGCTATCTGGTAATCGGTGAGCGGGAAGTGCTCCTGCTCCTTGACCGCCTGCCGGATGGACGTGGGCCGGAACAGCGGCGCCTCGCCGGAGCTGTTGAACCAGTACGACCTCGAGTTGGTGCAGTCGCCGAGCCGGAACACCGAGTCGTCGAGCAGGGTGAGCATCCGGTCGAGGAACCGGTCGTTGGCCTCCTCTGTGACCTCGAAGGTGCGACCGCCGGTGCGCTGCAGCTCGCCGAAGAGCCGCTTCATGTGCCGCATCTGGTACTCGACGGTGTCGAACCAGGACATGCCCACCCACGCGTACGGGCTGGCCTGGGTCACCATGTTCGGGAACATCGGCACGGTCATGCCCTCGTAGGCCTGGAACCGGTTCTCCCGCCACCACTTTCCGAGATCGCGGCCCTGCCTGCCGATCACCGGGATCGCGGGCAGGTTGGATTCCCACACGTCGAACCCGGTGGCCAGCACCAGGGTGTCGACGGCGCGCTTGACGCCGTCCCTGCCGACGATGCCGTCGGGTTCGATGCGTTCGATGCCCGCGGTCTCCAGATGCACGTGCGGCTTGTTGAACGTGCGGTAGTACACATTGGACAGCGTCGGGCGCTTGCAGCCGAAGTCGTAGTTCGGGGTCAGCTTGCGCCGCAGCTCCTTGTCACGGATCGCCAGGAAGCGGTGCAGCGCGCCGATGCGGGCGGCCGCGGTGTTCACCGGGCGGAACTGCCGGAACTTCCACATCGCGATGGTGACCATGATGTCCAGGAACAGGTCGCTGGACCTGCGCAGAAGTTGTTGCGTGACAGGGAATCTCGCGAACAGCCGCTGCGCTGCCGGGCCGAAGGCGAGATCGAACTTCGGCATCACCCAGATGGGCGTGCGCTGATAGACCGTCAGCTCGGCGACGTCCTCGGCCAGCTTGGGGATCAGTTGCACCCCGGTCGAACCGGTGCCGATGATCGCCGCTTTCCTGCCGCGCAGCGCATAGTCGTCGTTCCACTCCTGGGCGTGCAGCACGGTGCCCGCGAAGTCCTCGATGCCCGGGATGTCGGGCTTCTTCGGCTGGCACAGGTACCCCGTCGCCAGGATCAGGAACTGCGCGCGCAACGTCTGGCCGCCCTCGAGGGATACCTGCCAGGTCTGCGACTCCTCGTCCCAGCGCGCCCCCTCCACCGTGGTGTTGAAGCGCATGTAGCGACGCAGGTCGTATTTGTCGGCGACGTGCTCGGCATAGCTCTTGAGCTCCGCCCCCGGCGCGTACAGCCTCGACCAGTACGGGTTCGGCTCGAACCAGTACGAGTACGTGGTCGACGGCACGTCGACCGTCAGCCCCGGGTACCGGTTCACGTGCCAGGTACCGCCCAGATCGTCTTCGCGATCCAGGATGGCGATGTTGCGGTAACCCAGCCGGTTGAGCTGGATGGCGGCACCCATGCCGCCGAATCCCGCACCGACGATGACCGCGTCGAACTGCTCCGTACTCACGTGGCGATACTACGGGCAGTCAGAGACGCAGCAGGACGGTGGCCGACGCCAGTCCTATTCGCTGCCACCGCTGTCGGACCCGCTGCCGCTGCTCGCACTGCCGGCGCCGGCCTTGGCACCCTTGGACCCCGAGGTGTCCTTCTTGGTCTCCGAGGTGTCCTTCTTCGTCTCCGACTTGCTCTCCGAGGACGACTTGCCGGGGGAGCTCTCCGCACCGGCATCAGAGGACTTGGTGGTGTCCTCGGACTTGCGGTGCTTGCCGCCGAACGACCACTTCTTCGGCGACGGCGCGGAGGCGTCGTCGCCACCCTTGTCCGTCGTGCCCGAACCGGCGTCCGTCACGGGCGTCCCGGCGTCGGTCTTGCCGTCGGTGCCGGTCGCGTCGGAGGCCGGGGTCGTTTCCGCGGGCGCCTTCTCGAACTTCTTCAGCAGGTTCGCGACCGCGTCCTTGACCACGTCGCCCTTCTGGGCGCCGTCGGTGGCTTCGGAGGTGTCGCCCTTGGTGGCGGACTCCTCGGTGGTGGCCTCCGTGGTGGTGGTCTCCGTGGTGGCGTCGGCCTTCTGCTCGGTCTGCGCGGCCGCCAGCGTCGCCACCGGTGTGTCGCTGGTGGTCTCGTCCTTCTTCAGACCCAGCTTCTCGAGCAGGTTGGTGACGCCCTTGTTCGACTCCTTGGCCTGGCTGCTCGGCGGCAGCTGACCGTCGAACGGCGTCGGGTCCTCGGGGTGCTCGGGATCGCAGCTCGGGCACAGGACCTTGACGAACGGCTTGATGAACGGTGTGACCAGCGTGTACGGGAAGCCCTTCCACAGGAAGCTGCCCGGCACGAAGGGGTTGAAGTCCTGCCACAGCGCCTTGCCGAAGCGGACGAGGGACTCGCCCACCTCCTTCAGCGTGATCGCCTCGGGGCGGTTCGTCTCCGGGTCGGCCAGCATGTAGTTGATGACGTTCCAGATCGGGTCGTACGGGTTGATCTGGATGTGCGCGCCCGACCACGGCACCGGTGCGCCCTCTTCTCCGGGGATCGCCTCGCCCGCGGCGCCCTCGGCATCGCTGACCGGGTTGTTCAGCGCCGGGAACGTGTAGCCGTAGATCAGGTCCCAGATCGGCGCGGTGAACATCTTGGACAGGATCGCGCCGGCGTCCTGGCACGTCGGCGGGGCGGTGCCGGTGCAGCCGGAGTTCATCGGCAGGTTGGCCTTGGCCCACCAGGACACGTGCTCGCCCAGCGGGTTCGACAGCGCCTTGAACGGGATCAGCAGGTTGGTGACCGCGGTGATCTTCGGCGGGTCGGCCGGGTCGTAGCCGAGCACGTTGACCGGGTCGTACACCCACCAGCTGCCGGTGACCTCGAGCGCGTAGGACAGATCGTTGAGACCGTCGAGGTAGGCGCGGGGAACGCTGATGATCGCGTTGATGATGTTGGCCGGCACGTTGAAGATCGAGCCATTGCTGGTGTCGACCGTGATCGGTGTGTAGGACTGCGGTGCCCAGATGTCGCACTGGTCGGTGTGGTACCCCGAGCAGGCGGTTCCGTCGCCGCTGCCGTCGATCGGGGCGCCGGGAACCGAGGCCGCGGTGAGGCTGTAGGCGTCATTGGCGATCCGGGTCTGCGGCGTGACCGGCTGGATCGGGGTCACGGAAATGACGCTGGCCCCCACCAGCGCCACGCCCGCCGTGACATACGGACGTATGGAGGCAGGCATGACGCCCCTTTCGAGTGTTGCTGGACGATATCGACGACAGCGAAGAACGTATCCAAAAAGTGACCACGTGTCTAGCAAATCGATGCCATTCACATGATTGCGGGCATTTGCTGACGTCATCGTCAGAAAACCTGAAAGATATCTTAGAGCACGCCCGTCAGCAGTGCGAGGCGCACCCTGCCAGCGAAGAATTCGTGGATCGAGCAACCCTAGAGCAATGCTTCACCCGGTTTGCCGCCCCGACGTCACAGCCCGCGTTCGGTCAGCCACGCGTCGATGCTCCGCGCGACGTCCTCCCAGCCCGCCTCCAGCATCATGTTGTGCCCCATCTGCGGGAAGAACTGCGCCGTCGTCCCGTAGGCGTGCGCGGTCGCGCGGACCTCGTCCTGCATCACCGCGCCGTCGTCGGCGGCGCCGAGCACGAGTAGCGGGGCACGCACCCGGGCGGGTCGTGGCAACCTCACCAGTCCGTCCAGTCCCGCGCGTGCACTCTCCTCCTGCAGTCGGCCCGCGTAGCGCGACACCACCGCCTCGGGAGTGTTCGCGCTGAAGAACCGCTCCCGGGCGAGTTCCGGCGTGCTGACATACGGCAGCGACCGGCCCGTCGCCGTCAGTTTCGCGAAATGCCAGGGATGGCGCCGGATCCAGCGCAGCCCCGACCGCAGATAGCCCTGCGGCGGCATCGAGGCCATCAGCACCCCGGCCGGTGCGTCGCGCACCTCCAGGTACTTCTGCACCAGCACACCGCCCATCGAGTGACCGATGACCACCGGCCGCACCGGCAGCGCGTCGGCCGCAGCGACGACGTCGGCGACGAAATCGGCGAACGACAGGTCGCGCAGCTTCTTGTCGGTCGGGCTGCCGCCGTGCCCGCGCAGGCTCACCGCCGCGGCGCGGTAGCCGCGGTCGGCGAAGAACGGCAGGAAGTGTTCCTCCCAGCACCACGCGGCGTGCCAGGCGCCGTGCACGAACAGCAGTGGGACAGGATGGGATTCGGAGACAGCTCCCCTGTCGATGACCTCGAGCATCGCGGGCCAGCGTATACAGCCCGTGCGCCTGCGGTCGTTACCATCCCCTCAGTGTCAGGGTGAGGTCGCCGCTTCTCGCGGTGGTTGGGATCCTGATCATCTGGTGTCTGGCTCGTAGCATCGGTGCCGCCTTCGGGTT
>NZ_JYNX01000001.1 GCF_001044255.1 Mycolicibacterium chubuense | reverse complement strand
AAAA
Organism: Mycolicibacterium chubuense; assembly: GCF_001044255.1. Taxonomy (GTDB): domain Bacteria; phylum Actinomycetota; class Actinomycetes; order Mycobacteriales; family Mycobacteriaceae; genus Mycobacterium; species Mycobacterium chubuense. The sequence goes on along the minus strand of NZ_JYNX01000001.1, from coordinate 26,911 downwards.
AAACGTTGCGCCCCCAAACGGGAAAATGCGGACACAACAAAAAACAACAAACAAAAACCACCAAACACACTATTGAGTTCTCAAACAACAGCCCCGAACTGACCGCGCACAGATCCCGCGGCGAAAAGCCGCGATCGCTGGTGCGGGCAGATGAGGACTCTCACCGAAGTGAGTGACCCTCAGGGAGTCGGCCGCGCTCTCCGGGCTGGGCCCGTGTCGCAGCGACTCCGATAAGTTACGTCAGGGATAACTCCGAGTCAAATGGCCTGCTAGGGCGTGTCTTTCGGACCATCCCAGCGCGCGCACCACAAGGGTGCGTTGACTCTCGAAAGGCTCAACGTGCCGGCCCCCGGGTTTGTTCCCGGGCCGCGCACAACCCTGTGACCAGCGGATTCAGCCCGACTCCTCATCCGACGCGTTGAACACCGGCGACGTTCCGCTTGCCGCGACGCAGTACCAGCCACCGGCCGTGCAGGAAGTCCGACGGCTGCGGAACCCACTCGTCTGTGGCGATCTTCACGTTGTTCACCGACACCCCGCCCTCGGCGATGGTCCGCCGGGCGGCGCCCTTACTCGCCACCAGACCGGTGGCGACCAGCAGCTCGGTGATCGAATCCGCAGCGCCCGGACCGATTTCGGCGACTTCTCCGCTGCTCGCCTCCCGCAGCGCCGCCGCGAGAGTGGGCTCGTCGAGGTCGGCCAGCTCCGCGCGGCCGAACAACGCCTGGCTCGCGTGTTCGACAGATGCGGTTGCCTCGTCACCGTGGACGAGGGTCGTCAGTTCGCGGGCCAGCCGCCGTTGAGCCGCGCGTTCGTGCGGTCGCTCGGCGGTGGCCGTCTCGAGTTCGGCGATGTCCTCGGCGGACAGGAAGGTGAACCACCGCAGGTAGGGGACGACGTCCGCGTCGGCGGTGTTGATGAAGTACTGGTACCAGGCGTAGGGACTGGTCATCTCGGGGTCCAACCACAGGCTGCCGCCGCCGGTGGACTTCCCGAACTTCTTGCCCTCCGAGTCCGTGACCAGCGGTGTGGTCAGTGCATGCACGCCGGCGCCGGTCTTCTGCCGCACCAACCGGACGCCGGCGATGATGTTGCCCCACTGATCGGATCCGCCGATCTGCAGGGTGCATCCGTGCCGCTGGTGCAGTTCGACGTAGTCGTTGGCCTGCAGCAGCATGTAACTGAACTCGGTGTAGGAGATGCCGTCCCCCTCGAGCCTGCGCCGCACGGTGTCGCGGTCGAGCATGACGTTGACCGAGAAATGCTTTCCGACGTCGCGCAGGAACTCGATGGCCGACATCGGTCCGGTCCAGGACAGGTTGTCGGCGATGACGGCACCGGTCTCTGAGGAGTCGAAGTCGACGAAGCGCTCCAGCTGACCGCGGATCCGGTCCGCCCACTCGGCGACCGTGTCGGCGGTGTGCAGCGTGCGTTCGCCGACGTCGCGGGGGTCGCCGATCATGCCGGTCGCACCGCCGGCCAGGACGATCGGCCGATGGCCGGCCTGCTGGAAACGCCGCAGCGTGAGCAGCGGGATCAGATGCCCGGCGTGCAGGCTCGGCGCCGTGGGGTCGAATCCCGAGTAGACGGTGACGGGGCCTGCCGTCAGAGCGTCGGCCAGTGCGTCGCGGTCGGTCGACTGGGCGATCAGTCCGCGCCAGTCCAGTTCGTCGAGGATGTTGCTGCCCACGTCATCGATCTTCCCGTACTAGTCACTGTGGCCCGGAGCGGGTGCCCGCGGGCTACGCCGGTAGGGCGAGACCTCGGGCCGGCCCGGCACCCAGAACCGCCACGGCCGGTCTGCCGCCTTGCTCACCCCGGTCCGCGGACCGGCCGACGCGCTTCCAGGTGCCCTCAGTGAAAGCCGCACGGAGGCAACGGGATCGAACAGGTCGGTGCCGTTGTCGGTCATCTCGATGCCCAGCGCCGCGCACAGATTGCCCGGTCCGCGGGCCAGCGTCGACTCCTCGACGTGCTCTCCACGCCTGGTCCACGCCACATCGACGCCGTCGTCGATCACCGCGGCGCGTAGCAGCACGGCGCCCGCGACGCCGTCGGTGGCGCACACCACGTTGGCGCACACGTGGATGCCGTGACTGCGGTAGGTGTACAGGTGGCCGGCCGGCCCGAACATCACCGTGTTGCGTCCGCCCGGCCCGCGGAACGAGTGCGACGCCGCATCGGGCCACGGTCCGTCGGCCGGACCGCCGTACGCCTCCACCTCGACGATCACCGCACTCACCCCGCGGGCCGTCAGTCGCGCGCCCAGCAGCAGGCGGGCGGCGCTGACGGGGTCGACGGCCAGCTGTTCGGCGCTCACGTCAGCGTCCGAACACGTCGCGTAGTGCCTCGGCGACGACCCGGTAGGCAATGTCTTCCTCGGGGTGGACGCCGGGGAAGAAGTAGAACCCGTGCGGCATGCCCTCGGGGAAGTAGTCGACGGTGCGTCCGCCGGCTGCCCGGATCCGGTCGGCGAACGCCCGCGCGGAATCGACGATCGGATCATGGGTGCCCGCGACGACGACGGTGAGCGGGTAGCCGGCGAGATCACCGTCGATGGGGCTGACCCACGGATGGTCCCACCGTTGCGTGCCGACGTACGCGCCGCGGATGAAGCCGGCGAAGGCCATGTCGTAGACGATGCCGCGCGGAGCCAGCGCCAGGAACGACGGCCAGCGTTCGAACTGGAAGTCGGCGAAGGCGCCGAGCATCACGACGCAGTCGGGGACGCGCACCCCCTCGTCGCGGGCCCGCAGCGGGATCGCGGCCGCGAAGTTCGAGCCGGCCGAGTCGCCCGCCACAACCACGTGAGTCGGATCGCCGTCGAGTTCGGCGGCGTGTTCGGTCACCCAGCGGTAGACGTCGAAGGCGTCATCGAGCGGCACCGGAAACATGAACTCGGGGGCGGAGCGGTAGTTGGCCGAGACCACCAGCGCGTCGTTGGTGTCCGCGAGCTTGCGTGCGAGGAAGTCGCAGTCCTCCGACGATCCGACGGTGAATCCGCCACCGTGGTAGTAGACGATCACCGGTAGCGGCGTCTCCCCCGACCCGATGGGCCGATAGAGCTGGCATCGCGCGACCCCGTCGCGCACCGGGAGGTAGACCTGGTCGACGGCGACGCCGGGTACGGCTTCGGCGCCGGACGCCGGGACCAGCGCAGGGTCGGGTTGCCGCCCGTCACCGATGTAGCCGGACCGCACCGGCGCGATCATCAGATCGCGCAACGCCACGGGACTGCGGTTGTTGGCGATCACCCGGTACATCGGCATTGCGGGGTCGCCGGGATCGACGTACGACAGGCCGTCGATCGTGACCGGCGCGGTGACGTCGACCGAGCCGGCAGGAACGACCCGCAGCGAATCTCGCACCACGGCGACATCCTACGGACGCTCTTGACACGCTCTCCCCCGCGGCGCACTATTCATCACATGATGAGTTCATCGCTTGATGAATTAGCGGAGATGCGGACGGACGCGGCGATCGAGATCGGCGACCTGCGTGTTCGCCGCGGCGGACGCACCGCGCTGGACGGCGTGTCGCTGCGGGTGGCGCGCGGCGCCATCACCGGACTGCTCGGTCCGTCGGGGTGCGGCAAGACCACCTTGATGCGCAGCATCGTCGGCACCCAGATCGTCGACGCCGGCTCGGTGACCGTGCTCGGCCTGCCCGCGGGCTGCGCCGAGCTGCGGCACCGCGTCGGCTACGTCACCCAGAACCCGACGATCTATCCGGATCTGCGGGTCGTCGACAATGTGCGCTACTTCGCCGCGCTGTACGGCAGCGACAAGCACGACGTCGACGACGCCGTGGCGGCCGTCGGTCTCGACGACCTCCGCCGGTCCGTGGCCGGCAACCTGTCCGGTGGCCAGCGGACCAGGGTGTCCCTGGCCTGCGCGCTGGTCGCGCAGCCTGAGGTGCTCGTCCTCGACGAGCCGACCGTCGGTCTCGACCCCGTGCTGCGGGCCGACCTGTGGGACCGGTTCGGCGCGCTCGCGCGGCGCGGGACGACGCTGCTGATCTCCAGTCACGTGATGGACGAGGCCGACCACTGCGAGGACCTCCTTCTCATGCGCGACGGCAGGCTCCTGGCCCACACCACACCGACCCGACTTCGAGAGGACACCGCATGTCAGTCATTGGACGAGGCGTTCCTGTCCATCATCCGGCGCGGCACCGCAGCCGCACCGGCCTGAGCGCGGCCAGCCCCCGTGCTTTCGCCGCGACGACGGTGCGCATCCTGCGCCAGCTCGCCGCCGATCACCGCAGCGTCGCGATGATCCTGTTGGTGCCCAGCCTGATCATCGCGCTGATGTACTTCATGTTCGACGACATCCCGACCCGACCGGGCGTGCCGTCCCCGTTCGACAACGCCTGCCTGGTCATGCTCGGCGTCTTCCCTCTCATCGTGATGTTCCTGATCACCTCGATCACCATGCAGCGCGAACGCGTCTCCGGGACGCTCGAGCGGATCCTGACCACTCCGCTGCGCCGCCTCGATCTGCTGGCCGCCTACGGCACGGCGTTCTCCCTCGCGGCCGCCGCGCAGGCGAGCTTGGCGTGCGTGGTGTCGTTCTGGCTGCTCGGCCTCGACACCGCAGGCAATCCGGCGTGGGTGTTCGTGATCGCGATCATCAACGCCGTGCTCGGCGTCGGGCTCGGCCTGCTGTGCAGCGCGTTCGCCCGCACCGAATTCCAGGCCGTGCAGTTCATGCCGCTGATCATCGCGCCCCAGCTGCTGCTGTGCGGCATCATCGTGCCGCGCGAGCAGCTGCCCGACTGGCTCCAGTGGATCAGCAACGCGATGCCGGCCAGTTACGCTCTGGAGGCACTCCGGCAGGTCGGCGCCCACGCCGAGCTGACATCGCTGGCCGTGCGGGACGGGGCGATCGTCGCCGGCTTCGCGGTGGTGGCGCTCGGTCTGGCCGCGGCGACATTGAGACGAAGGACACCGTAGGCGACGTGACGACCGACCAGGACCGCAAACGCCCGGGGCGGCCACCCGGCACCTCGGACACCCGCGACCGCATCCTGGTCGCTGCCCGGGACCTGTTCGCGCGCAACGGCTTCGACAACACTTCGATCCGGGCCATCGGCGCCGCTGCCGACGTGGATCCCGCTCTGGTGCATCACTACTTCGGCACCAAGACGAAGTTGTTCGCCGACGCCATCCACATCCCGATCGACCCGATGACGGTCCTCGGGCCGCTGCGCGAGGTGCCGGTCGACCAGATCGGCCACGTGCTCCCATCGCTGCTGCTGCCGATCTGGGATTCCGAACTCGGCAAGGGCTTCATCGCGACGATGCGCTCGATGCTGGCCGGCAGCGACGTGTCGATGGTCAGATCGTTCCTGCAGGACGTCATCACCGCCGAAGTCGGTGCGCGCGTGGACGATCCGCCGGGCAGCGGCCCTATCCGGGTGCAGTTCGTAGCATCTCAGCTGGTCGGGATCGTGATGGCCCGCTACATTCTCGAATTGGAGCCGTTCAAGTCCCTGCCCGTCGAGCAGATCGCCGAAACGATCGCGCCGAATCTGCAGCGGTACCTGACCGGTGACCTGCCCGGGCTTCTCTAGGCCGGGCCCGCGGCGGCGACCAGGCGCCGGTGCTCGTCATCGTCGACGGTGACCGCCTCGTCGACCAGCAGCACCGGGATGTCGTCCTCGATGCGGTACTTGCGGTGCAGCCGCGGGTTGTACAGGCAGTCGTCGACGTAGAGCAGCGGTCCCCGATCTTCGGGGCACACCAGCAGCGAGAGCAGGGCTCCGTCGAGCGTCATCCCGTCCGGCCGGGCATCGGGAAGATGTTGTCGTCGGGATCCTTGATCATCGGGTTCCCCGGACCCCAGCCCGGGCCCATCGGCGCCTGCACGATGCCGGGCGTCGCCGGCGGAGCGACCGCGGGCTGCTGGACCTGGTTGGCCGCCTGCATCTTCATCTTCTGCTGGGTGGCGAGCGTCGCCTGGAGTGCCGCGACCAGGGGTCCCTGGTTCGGCCGCTTGTCGAGCGCGTCCGCCAGCGCGGCGATGTTGGCGCGCGAGGGCCGGACGCCTTGCATGCGCAGCGTCATGACCGAGTCGATCAGTTTGGAGACCTGACCGCCACCCGAGCCGGTGTTGTACTGCTCGTTGATCATCATCAGGATCTGGTCGGGCGAGACCGGCGGCTTCTGGCCGTCGGTCGACGGTGCGGCGACCGGATCAGCCAGCGCTGCCGGTGCCGACAGCCCCGCCGCGAGACCTCCGACCAGCGCGGCACCTGCCACGGCAGTCGCGGTGGCGCGGCGCCAGTTGCGTGGTGACATCAATCCTCCTAGGAGTCGCCAGCGCGAGCCTAACAGTGCGGCTCACGCCGGGCATCACTACCGATTTCCTGCGATCTCGCTGCGCACGGCAGTGGTCAACCGCTTGTACCGATGGGTATCGGCGTCCCGGTACCAGGCGTTACGGGATGCCTTCGGGATGCCCTCGGCCTGCAACGGGCCTGCCAGCGGACGGTAGGTGGCGGTCAGCGTCATCTCGTTGACCACGTGCACGATGTCGGGGGCGACGCCGACGGGCAGGTCGGCCAGCGCCTCCGACAGATCGGCCGACGGGACACTGCCGCCCGGGCGCAGGGCCAGCGCGGTGACCGCGAGGGTCCCGGAGCCGGCGGGCACGGCGTAGGTGAGGGCCATGTCCACCGCGCCCAGCTGACCGACCGCGTCGTTGACCGTGGCCGCAAACACCGGGCCTCGGGCGGTGTGGATCACTGCGGCGCGGTTGTCGACGAGCCAGTAGTCGCCGTCCTCGTCCCGACGGAACAGGTACTCCGTGGACACCCAGGTGTCGGCGGGCGCGAACACACCGCGTTTGACCGATGCCAGTGGGTCGACCGGGCCGCGCGGGTGGGCGAGCAGTACCCCGACCTCGTTGGTCTCGGCGCGGCGGACGAATCCGCGGTCGTCCTCGAGGATCAGGTTGTCCTCGGGATCGTAGGCGGCCAACGCGATCTCGCCGCCGCCCGGCAGCGGTCGGCCCTTGCTGCCCCTCTTCGCGCCGGCGACGTTGGCCAGCACCGCCTGCCCGTCGGTGGTGGCGAAGAACTCCACCACCGTGGCCGGCTCGAAGATCTCGACGACCCGCTTCCACAGCCCCACCGGCATGCCCGAACCGATGAACACGCGCACCGGGTGGCTGCCCGTCAGCGAGAAGGCCGGATCGTCGATGACCTCCCGCAGCATCGCCCATGTGTAGGACACCACCGTCACGCCGTACTGCCGGATCTCCTGCAGGAATCGGTCGGGCCGCAGCTCGCGGGACAGCGCGATGCGGGCACCGGCCACCACGGCCCCGCCCAGGCTGACGAGCAGACCCGACTGATGGTGCAGCGGGGTCAGGCAGTACACGGTGTCGTTTCGGCTCAGGTTCGCCGCCGACGCGGTTCCGAACGCCGACAGCGCCCACCGGTAGTTGCTGATCTGGCGCGCGACGAGTTCGCCGCTGATGGTGCTGAACGCGACGAACGCGACGTCCCGCGCCAGGCCGGGGTTCGGCCGGTACCAGCCGGGCAGGTCGACGCGGTCGGGGTCGATCTTCTCCATGTCGACCACGTCGGCGTCCTCGGGCAGGTGCAGGTCGCGCGATTCGCCGCCGCCGAGCACCAGCACGCGCGTGTTGAGCGCGCGCGCGGCCTCGAGACTGCCGGGGTCGGTGATGATCTCGGTGACCCCGCCCAGCCGCGCCGCCTCGGCGAGGTCGGAGTCCGGGGGCATCAGCACCGCGACGGCGCCCAGCCGCGACAGCGCCGCGATCGCGACGAGCGCGCTGGGCCGGGTCTCCATCAAAAGGCCCACCCGGGCCCCCTGCCGCACGCCGACGTCGATCAGCCCCCGCACGACGTTGTTGATCCGGCGGTCGACCGCCTCGTAGGTGTGCACCCGGCCGTCGAACAGCAGCGCCTCACCCTGGGGGGCGTCGCGCGCCTGCTCACTCATGATGCGGCCCAACGAGATCCGCGTGTGGTCGTTGACCTGGCCCAGACGCGCGAGCCGAGGCAGGGTGCGGGCGGTCTCGACCGCCAGGGTGCGCGCCGACCTGTTCGCCGAGACCAGCGCTCCTGCCGCGGACTTGGCGAGGGTGAACGCCATCTCGGTGGCGGCCGTCGCGCCGTGCGCCAGCCGCGACGTCAGGGAAACGCCGCTCTCGCTCGGCTCCGCGGGCCGCAGCGGCATCGGTGTGACACCCTCGGGCATCTGCCCGCCACCGTCGAGCCAGCGCACCCACTGCGCGACGGTCGGCCAGGTCTGGCTGGAGGCTTTCGAACCCACTACCAGACCGAAATGCCCTGCGCGGATCAGGAATTCGTAGACATCCGCCTTCGGAGCGGCCCGCTTGATGCCGCGCACCGATGCCGGCTGCCCGATGTCGTCGACCTCGCCGATGACCGCGAGCACCGGGCAGTCGATGTCGGAGAGCGTCACCAGATCGCCGTGGACGGAGAAGCCGCCGGTCATCATCCGGTTGTGGGCGACGAACTGTTTGAGCAGTTCGGAGATCGCCGGACCCGACCACGCGATCCAGCCCTCGGACGCCAGGAACCGGCGCTGCTGCTCGCGCGGCAGCAACGCCTCCCGGTCGTGCAGCTGGCGCAGGAACTCCAGCCGCGACTGGGCAGTCTTGATCGGGTCGAGCATCTGGAAACCGGTGCGCGCCATCCAGCCCGGGATGTCGATCCGGTTGAAGACGTGGTCGGCCATGAAGTCGGCCGCGACCGGGGCCAGGCTCGCGGGCAGGTTCATCGGCAGCGCTGCGAGCGTGTCCACCGGCGACCCGAACGCGATGATGCTGGCGAGGTCCTTCGACCGCCGGTACGCCGCGGACTGGTAGGCGAACATGCCGCCCTGCGAGTACCCGGCCAGGTGCACGTCCCGTCCCGTCACCGCCTTGACGGTGTCGACCGCTTCGCTGAGCGCGACGACGTGGTCGGCGAGGTTGCGCTGCATGCCGCCCTCGATCTTGTCGGGCGAGCCGAAGTCGATGACCCACGGGTCGACGCCGGCGCGGTGCAGGATGCCGACCGCGCCGTCCTGACGCGTGACGTCCCACATGTCGGCCGACATCATCATCGGGTGCACCATCAGCACGGGCGGACCCGCCGGCTTGGCGCCGGGCCGGGTGTCGGGCGGGAAGTAGCGACGCAGCCGGTACATCGGAACGCTCTCGATGATCTGGAACGGCGACGGCACCGAGCCGGTTTCCAGCCCGCCGTAGCGCAGCACCTCGAGACCGTTCTGAGCGGTGGCGACCAGCCGGCCCACCGGTCTGGTTATCGCCGACAGATCCACCAACGCGCGCTCCCCTATCGCTGACCCCGCATCGCCTCGTCCCCCGACTGCAGAGGTCATCATGGCACAGGACCCGCCTATCATCGGCGGCTGATGGCAAACCTGATCAACCTGGAAAAGGCGACCGTGGGCTACGGCACCCGCACGTTGCTCGACGGCGTCAGCCTCGGCGTCGCCGACGGCGACGCGATCGGCGTGGTGGGCCGCAACGGCGACGGCAAGACCACCCTGCTGAAGGTGCTGACCGGTACGCAGGCGCCGGATTCCGGACGTGCCACCCACACGTCCGGCCTCTCGGTGGGATATCTGCGGCAGTCCGACGACTTCACGCCCAGCGAAACGGTGCGGGACGTGATCGTCGGCGGCCGGCCCGACCACATCTGGGCCGCCGAGCCCGACACCCGCGCGGTGGTCGAGCATCTGCTCGCCGGGGTGCACCTCGACGCCGGAGCGGCGGCGCTGTCCGGTGGCGAGCGGCGCCGTGTCGCGCTGGCCGAGGTGCTGCTGGGCGGCCACGACGTGCTCGTGCTCGACGAACCCACCAACCACCTCGACGTGGAGGTGATCGGCTGGCTGGCCGGGCATCTGAGCGCGCGCCCGGCGCGGGCGCTGGTGGTGGTCAGCCATGACCGCTGGTTCCTCGACGCCGTGTGCACCAGCACCTGGGAGGTGCACGACGGCGTCGTCGACGCGTACGACGGCGGCTATGCGGCGTTCGTGCTGGCCCGTGCCGAGCGGATGCGGACGGCCGCGGGCACCGAGGCGCGGCGGAGAAATTTGATGCGCAAGGAACTCGCGTGGCTGCGGCGCGGCCCGCCGGCAAGGACGTCGAAGCCGAAGTTCCGCATCCAGGCGGCCAACGACCTGATCGCCAACGAGCCGCTTGGCCTCCAGCTCCCAGGCCGAGCGCAGGCTGCCGACGACGNACCCCCCCCGCCGATTTCAGCAGTCGGGCGAGGTGCATCAGGTTCCACGTCATGAACGTGGTGTTGCGATTCGTGAAGTCGTTCTCCGGTCCGCCGGAGCCGGGGTCGAGGTACGACGGCCCGGGACCGGCCTCGCCGATCCACCCGGCATCGGCCTGCGGGGGGGTGGTGTAGCCGATGTGCTGCAGCGTGTACAGCACATTCTGGGCGCGCGCATCGGACTGGTCGGCGTCAACGGCACCGGGAAGACGTCGGTGCTGCGGCTGCTGGCCGGTGAGATGTCACCGACCTCGGGCAGGATCAAGCGCGGCGTGACACTGCGGATCGGCTACCTGAGTCAGGCCCTTGCCGAAATCGACGGATCCGCCCGCGTGCTGGATGCCGTCGAAAACCGGCGTCGGGTCACCGAACTGGCCGAGGGCCGGGAAGTCACCGCCGACACACTGCTCAAGGACTTCGGATTCACCGGGGACAAACTGACCACCCGGCTCAGTGAGCTCTCCGGCGGGGAACGCCGGCGGCTGCAGTTCCTGCGACTGCTGCTCGACGAACCGAACGTGCTGCTGCTCGACGAGCCGACCAACGATCTCGACATCGAGACCCTGACGGTCATCGAGGACTATCTCGACGGCTGGCCCGGCACGCTGATCGTCGTCACGCACGACCGCTATTTCCTCGAACGCGTCAGCGACGTCACCTACGCGCTGACCGGCGGCGGGCGGTGCGAGCTGTTGCCCGGCGGTATCGAGCAGTATCTGGCGGGCCGAGCGGCAGCAGCGCCGCCGGAACCGGTCCGGGCGGAAGCCAAGAGCGTTGAGTCCGCGGCGGCCAGGGATCGCCGCACGGGCAAGGAGATGGCGCGCATCGAGAACCAGCTCGCCAAACTCGACGACCGCATCGCCGCGCTGCACGAGTCGATGGCCGACGCCGCCGCTGACCATGTGCGCGCCGGCGAGCTCAACGCCGAGCTCGGTGAACTGCTGTCCCGCAAGCAGTCCCTGGAGGAGGACTGGCTGACGCTGGCCGAGGATGCCGGATGACCTACCTCCGGCAGCTCGGCGGGCTGTACCTGCGGTACTGGCCGCAGCTGGCCGCCTGCTACCTGCTGGGCCTGCTCGGGCGCCGCGGTGCGATCGAGTGGGCGGCGTGGGCGGGTCACGACAACGACCTGTGGGCGTCATTGATCATGCCGCTGGCCGGTATCGCCCGGCTCGGGTCATATGTCGCGATGTTCCTGGTGCTGCGGCACGGTGTTCCCGTCCTGGCCGCGCTCCCGCGGCGCCCGCTGCGCCAGATCGACCTGTTCGCGACGGTGATCGTGCCGTTCTTCGCGATCTATCTGGCCTGGCAGATGTTTCGCGAGGACTGGTTGGCGTTCGAGTCGCGGGCACTGGACTACCGCATCGGCGAGGCCATGACGACGCCGGGAGTGACCGAGTTGCATCCCGATGCGCTGCCGGTGACCCCGACCACCTGGTTGGTCATCGGGGTGGCGCTGGCGGCGCGCTACGCGCTGAGCTGGTTGGGCGACAAGCTGCCCCGCTGGTTCCTGGCCGTGCGGGTCTACGTCGACGCGCTGTGGGTGTTCCTGGTGCTCACCTTGTCCGTCAACCACGGCGTGACGATCCTGCTCAACCCCGCCGGCTGGCTCGCCGAACGTCGGATCGTGTTGTGGTTCAACGACTCCCGCGAAGCGTTGTTCGCCCACGTCCAGCCCCTGGAGGCTGCCTGGGATGCGGTGATGTGGGCCGTGGGCACGGTGTTCGGCGGTGCGGCGGTGCCTCTGATCTGGCTGGCCGTGGCGGGCATCGTCTACGGCGTGACCGCGGGCGCGGACTGGCGTGCCACGGCCCGCCAGCTCGCCCGGGAGCGGGCGGCCACGCTGCCGGCGCGGCACGCCGAGCGCAGCCGGCGGGTGCAGGCCGGGTGGAAGCGTCTGCCGGGCAAGGTCCGTCGTGAACTCGGCGACTACGCCGGGTCCCAACTCGGCAAGTTCGCGCCGATCGCCGACTCCGCGCGACTGCTCCTGCACGGTGGCGTGCTCGCGCTGTCGCTGTACGTGCTCGGCTACCTCGTGCTGGCATGGCTCGACATGTCGGGCAGTTTCTACCGCGCACAGCTGGGGTCCGGCACCTTGTTCCGCGGAATGGCCTGGGTGTTGGGACCGCACCCGCAGACGTTCTGGGACGGCGTGTACGACACGCTCACGCTGGCGTCCCACCTGATCGTCGAGCCGATGAGGATCTGCCTGATCGCCGTCACGCTCGGCTACTGCCTGCTTCGGCTGCCCGCCGCGGCTACAGCTCCAGCCGAACCAGGATCGCCGACGCCGACCCGGTGATGTCGAGCGCCGTCGGAACGGCGTCACCGGGGATCAGGAAGATCCACTGCTGGGGGCCGGGCGTCGCGCAGTTGGATCCGGCGCCGCCGGCGGCGCGGACGCCGTACGTGGGCGGGGATTCGCCCCGCCAGCGTCGCTGCCCGTCGGTCAGGACCCCCATGCACCACTGCCCCGGCTGCCCGGGTCCGGTCCGCTCGACGGTCACCGTCATCATCACCGCGCCGTCCGGCAGCGGCCGCGTCCCGGGACCGACGGCACTGCCCAGGTGCCGGACGGCCGAGATCGACCAGGTCTGGCCGGCGACCGTCGCCTCGCCGCCCGCGGGGACGACATGCTGCGGGTGCACGCTGTCGCGGTAGGACAGCCATGCCGGTCCCAGGTCGGTGACGGTCGCCACCGTCAGCGCCGCGGCGACGATGCCGCCGGCGATGGCATTGCGCTGCCAGAGGCGCAGCGGACGGCGGATCACACCGCCGCCTCGACCGGTGCGACGGTCAGCGGGCCGTCGGCAGGAGGCCCGTCGGGCTCGGGGATGGACACCACCAGCCGGGAGTCGAGCCTGCCGTCGCCCGCCCAGACCCGCAGTGTCAGCGGAGCGCGGCGCTCGAGCAGGTCGGGCGCGACGTCGAAGATCCAGGACCCGCGCTGGTCGATGCCTGGCACGAGTTCACGGCCGAGCCCTGTCAGCGTGAACCGGTCGGAGGGTGCGTAGGTGTTGGGCCCGACCAGGAGCTCGGCCCGAGGTTGGGCGAAGCTGGTCCTGGCCGCTATGCGGGCGTCGACGACGACCCACGTGCCGACCGCCGGGACAACGGGCCGGCGAGCCACACGCACCGAAGGAGCGGTCCGCGCGCCTGTCACCGTCAGGTCCAGGTCGCGACCGCTGACCTGCTCGCCCGCGTCGCCCGTGACGTCGAAAGGCCCCTCCACCTCCATCAGGTCGGGCAGCTGGTGCCACATCCACGAACCGGCCGCGATGACGACGATCGTGAGCAGGACGGACAGCGCCCTGCGCCGACGGCCGGCGGTCATGCCGGACCTCCCACGGGGACGACCACCTGGCCGTACTCGGTGCGGCTGTCGACCCACTGCTCGCCGTAGGTGACCATCCCCTGCGTGAACTGTTTGCGCCACACTCGCAGTGTCACCGAATCCCCTTCGGTGACAGCATCTTCGGGGATCTGCCAGATGAACCCGAGCTGCTGCTGCAGGCCGGGACCCAACGTGATCACCCGGGTGCCGTCGGTCAGGTCCATCGCGGCGACGAACTCGCTGCCGGGCTGATCGCGCAGGTCCAGCTCGCGGGCGAGCGACCACGGGATGGTCCCGTCGTTGCGAATCGTGGCGACGACACCGAGATAGCGGCGCCCCGGCACCGACGGAGCCACCAGCCGGGCGCCGGCCCGTAGCTCGGGGACCACCCGCGCTCGGTCGACGGTCACCGTGAAACCGCCGTCGTCGAACTCCTCACCGGGTGCGAACGCCGTCACGGCGGGGTCCACCGTGTCCAGGCCGCCGAAGAGTCCGGTGACCGCCAGGATCACGACCAGGCCGGCCTGCCACCAGTGCCGCACCCGCCGCTCCGCGAGCCAGTGCCGCACGCGGGCGCGCAGACCCCCCTGCCGGCCGTCCATATCGCTGGATGTTAGCGGGGCCCCTCGCGGAGTCGCGCCCTGAGCGAGTCCGCGGTCTCCCGCACCGCGCCAAGTTGCCGGGCCACCTGGACCGGTGCGGTGCCACCGCGCGCGTCCCGGGAGTTCACCGAGCCCTCCACGGTGAGCACCTCGCGGACCTGGGGGCCGAGCTCGGGATGAATGGCAGCCAGTTCGGCGTCCTCCAGGTCCTCGAGACCCACTCCCCGAGCCTCGGCGGCCCGCACCGCCGCACCCGCGGCCTCGTGGGCGATCCGGAACGGAACCCCGCGGCGCACCAGCCATTCGGCGACATCGGTGGCCAGGGTGTAGCCCAGCGGGGCCAGCGCGGCCATCCGGTCCTCGTCGAAACTCAACGTCCCGACCAGACCCGCCATTGCCGGAAGCAGCAGCTCGAGCTGCGCGACCGAGTCGAAGACGGGTTCCTTGTCCTCCTGCAGGTCGCGGTTGTACGCCAGCGGCTGGGCCTTCAGCGTGGCCAACAGACCGGTGAGGTTGCCGATCAACCGGCCCGCCTTGCCGCGGGCGAGCTCGGCGATGTCGGGATTCTTCTTCTGCGGCATGATCGAGCTTCCGGTCGACCACGCGTCGTGCAGCCGCACGTAACCGAATTCGGTGGTGCTCCACAGGATGATGTCCTCGGCCAGCCGGGACAGGTCCACCCCGATCAGCCCGAAGACGAACGCCGCCTCGGCGGCGAAGTCGCGCGCGGCGGTCGCGTCGATCGAATTGTCCGCCGCGGCTGTGAAACCCAGCTCCTCGGCGATCGCGTCCGGGTCCAGGCCCAGCGACGACCCGGCCAGTGCGCCCGAGCCGTAGGGCGACACCGCGGCGCGCCTGTCGACGTCGGTGAGCCGGTCCACGTCGCGCAGCAGCGGGTGCGCGTGGGCCAGCAGGTGGTGCGCCAGCAGGACCGGCTGGGCCGACTGCAGATGCGTCTTGCCGGGCATGATCGTGGTGGGGTGGGCGGCGGCCTGCGTCGCCAGCGCCGCCACCACCTCGAGGACGCCGTCGGCGACCCGGCGGATCGCGTCGCGCAACCACAGCCGAAACAGGGTGGCCACCTGATCGTTTCGCGATCGGCCGGCCCGCAGCCGGCCCCCGAGGTCGGCACCGACCCGGTCGATCAGCCCACGCTCGAGCGCCCCGTGCACGTCCTCGTCGGTGACGATCGGCCCGAAGCTGCCGTCGGCGACGTCGGCGCCGAGACTGTCCAGACCCGCCAGCAGCCCGTCGCGTTGCTCCTCGGTGAGCAGACCTGCGCGGTGCAGCACCCGCACGTGCGCCTTCGAGGCGACGACGTCATACGGCGCGAGCACCCAGTCGAAATGCGTCGACTTGCTCAGTGCGGCCAGCGCATCCGAGGGGCCGTCGGCGAACCGGCCGCCCCACAACGAACCCTCGTTAGTGCTCACTTGATGCCGAGGTCCCGGCGCGCCGACAGGCTCGACGACAACCCGTGCACGTGCACGAAGCCCTTGGCGGAGGACTGGTCGAACGTGTCGCCCTCGTCGTAGGTGGCGAGGTTGAAGTCGTAGAGAGATTCCTGGCTGCGCCTGCCGTTGACCGCGATGTGGCCGCCGTGCAGCACGAGCCTGATCTCGCCGGACACGTGCTGCTGGGTCTGGGCGACGAACGCCTCCAGGGCCGTCTTCAGCGGCGAGTACCAGAGCCCGTCGTAGACGAGTTCGCCCCACTTCTGGTCGGTGCCGCGCTTGAACCGGCCGAGTTCGCGCTCCAGCGTCACGTGCTCGAGCTCGGTGTGGGCGGTGATGAGCACCATCGCGCCGGGTGCCTCGTAGATCTCGCGGCTCTTGATGCCGACGAGGCGGTCCTCGACGACGTCGAGCCGGCCGACGCCCTGAGCGCCCGCGCGGGCGTTGAGCTGCTCGATGGCCTGCAGGACGGTCACCGGTTGGCCGTCGATGCTCACCGGAACACCCTTGTCGAACCCGACGATCACCTCGTCGGGACTGCTCCAGTTGACCGTGGGGTCCTCGGTGTAGTCGTACACGTCCTTGGTGGGGGCGTTCCAGAGGTGTTCCAGGAAGCCGGTTTCCACCGCACGTCCCCACACGTTCTGGTCGATGGAGAACGGCGAGCGCTTGGTGACGTTGATCGGGATGGCGTTCTCCTCGGCGAACGCGATCGCCTTCTCGCGGGTCCAGGCGTAGTCGCGCACCGGGGCGAGCACCTCGAGATCGGGTGCCAGCGAGGCGAACCCGACCTCGAAGCGAACCTGGTCGTTGCCCTTGCCGGTGCAGCCGTGCGCGACGATGCCGCCACCGTGCTCGCGGGCCGCGTCGACGAGGTGTTTGACGATCAGCGGCCGGCTCAGCGCGGACACCAGCGGGTAGCGGTCCATGTAGAGGGCGTTGGACTGGATCGCGGGCAGGCAGTACTGCTCGGCGAACTCGTCGCGCGCGTCGACGACGACGGCCTCGACGGCGCCACAGTCCAGTGCGCGCTGACGCACCACCTCCATGTCCTCGCCGCCCTGCCCGAGGTCGATCGCCACGGCGACCACTTCGCGACCGGTCTCCTTGCCGATCCAGCTGATCGCCACCGAGGTGTCCAGACCGCCGGAATACGCGAGGATGACGCGCTCGGACATAGATAACTCCTTACTCGTGGGGGTATTTCAGGCTTTGGCGAGGTTCTCGACGGCGGCGGCGAGCTCGGCGCCGGTCATCGGTTCGCGGGCGATGACGAAGATCGTGTCGTCGCCGGCGATGGTGCCGACGACGTACGGTAGCGCCGCCCGGTCGATGGCACTCGCCAGGTAGTGGGCGGCGCCGGGGGGTGTGCGCAGCACCGCGAGGTTGGCGCTGGCGTCGGTCGACACCAGGAGGTCGCCGAGCAGACGCGACACCCGTTCGGTGCCTCCGGTGACGCCGCGCACCGGGCTGCCGTCCTCGGGAACGACGTAGACGCCGACGCCGCCGTCGGCGCCGCGCAGTTTGACCGCGCCGAGCTCCTCGAGATCGCGCGACAGCGTGGCCTGCGTGACGTCGATGCCCTCGCCGGCCAGGAGCGCGGCGAGCTCGGTCTGGCTGTGCACCGACTGCGCGGACAGCAGCGCGACGATCCGCGCCTGCCGGCCCGCGCGCGTCGTCGCGGCGGTCACTGCTCGGCTCCCACTCGCTCAGGTCCGCGCTCCGCTGCGATCCTCACTCGCGGTCGCCGTCGCGTCGTCACGAGTGCTCCAGCAGCCACACCAGCAGCGCCTTCTGGGCGTGCAGCCGGTTCTCGGCCTCGTCCCACACCGCGCTACGCGGACCGTCGATCACCTCATCGGTGATCTCGTGCCCCCGATGGGCCGGAAGGCAGTGCAGCACAACGGCTTCTGAGTCCGCGCGGGCCAACAGTGCCGAGTTCAGCTGGAACGGCCGGAACGGCCGCACCCGATCGAGACCGTCGTTCTCCTGCCCCATCGATGTCCAGGTGTCGGTGACCAGGACGTCGGCGCCGTCGGCGGCCGCGTCCGGGTCGTCGGTCAGTCTCACCGTCGCCCCGGTCTGGTGGCCCCGCGTCTCGGCAGCGGCGACGAACATCGGGTGCGGTTCGAACCCGCGGGGCGCGGCGATGGTGACATGCACCCCGGCGGTGACCCCGCCCAGCATCAGCGAGTGCGCCATGTTGTTGGCGCCGTCGCCGAAGTAGCTCAGCCGCAACCCTTTCAGTCCGCCTTTCCATTCGGCGAGGGTCTGCAGGTCGGCGAGCACCTGGCACGGGTGGAACTCGTCGGAGAGCGCGTTGACGATCGGGACGGAGGCACCGCTCGCCATCGCGGCGAGCCGCTCCTGAGCGAAGGTGCGCCACACGATCGCGTCGACGTAGCGGGACAGCACCGCGCCGGTGTCCTCCAGCGTTTCCTCGCGGCCGAGCTGCGTGCTGCGCCCGTCGACGACCACCGCGTGGCCGCCCAGCTGGGCGATGCCCATCTCGAACGAGAACCGGGTTCTGGTGGAGTTCTTCTCGAAGATCACCGCGACGCCGCGCGGACCCTCCAGCGGTCGCCGCGCGAAGGGGTTGCGCTTCAGTTCGGCGGCGAGCGCCAGCACCTCGGCCTGCTCCTCGGGGCTCAGGTCGTCGTCGCGCAGGAAGTGCCGCGTCATGACCGGGCCGCCGTGTCGAGGATGGCCGGCAACGCGCCGATGAAGGCGTGCACCTGCTCGTCGGTGATCACCAGCGGCGGTGCCAACCGGACGATGTCCGGGGCGGCGGCGTTGACGAGGAAGCCGGCGTCGCGCGCGGCGACCTCGACCGGCTTGGCGGCTTCGGCGGTGAGCACGATGCCGCGCAGCAGGCCGCGGCCGCGGACATGGTCGACGAGGGGGTGGCTCAGCGCCTCGATCCCGTGGCTGAGCGTCTTGCCCAGCACGTCGGCGCGTTCGATCAGGCCGTCGTCTGCGAGCACCTGCAGCACGGCCAACGCCGCCGCGGTGCACACCGGGTTCCCGCCGAAGGTGCTGCCGTGCAGGCCCGGAGTGAGCAGATCGGCCGCCTCCCCGATCGCCAGACACGCGCCGATGGGCAACCCGCCGCCGAGGCCCTTGGCGAGGGTGACGATGTCGGGGGTGATGCCGTCGTGCTGATGGGCGTAGAAGGCGCCGGTGCGGCCGACACCCGTCTGCACCTCGTCGAGGACCAGCAGGGCGCCGTGCTGTGCGGTGATCTCCCGCGCGGCGACCAGGTAGCCGGCGGGCGGGACCACGACACCGCCCTCCCCCATGATCGGTTCGAGGAACACCGCGGCGGTCTCCGAATTGACAGCGCGCGCAAGTTCTTCGATGTCCCCGTAGGGCACGTGGGTGACATGGCCGGGCAGCGGCTCGAAGGGGGCCTGCTTGGCGGGTTGGCCGGTCAGCGCCAGCGATCCCATCGTGCGGCCGTGGAAAGCGTTCTGCGCGGCAACGAGTTTCGTGCGGCCGGTCAGGCGGGTGATCTTGAACGCGACCTCGTTGGCCTCGGTGCCGGAGTTGCAGAAGAACACCCGGGCCGGCGCACCGAGGTGGCCGACGAGGGCTTCGGCCAATGCGACGCCGGGTTCGGTGGCGTACAGGTTCGAGGTGTGCCCGAGCGTGCTCATCTGACGGTGCACAGCCTCGATCACCGCGGGGTGGCGGTGGCCCAGCACGTTGACCGCGATGCCGCCCAGCAGGTCCACGTAGGACTTCCCGTCGACGTCGGTGACCACCGCACCGTCACCGCCGGCCAGCGCCAGTGGCGGGGTGCCGTAGTTGTTCATCATGACCGCCGACCAGCGGTCCAGCAGCGTGCGGCTCATCGACGCACCACCTTGGTCCCGGCGCCCTCGTCGGTGAACAACTCGGCCAGCACGCAGTGCTCGACGCGGCCGTCGATCACGTGCGCGCTCGGCACTCCGCCGTTGATCGCCCGCAGGCAGGCCTCGATCTTGGGCACCATGCCCTCCTCCAGCGTGGGAAGCAGTTGTGTCAATGCGCCCGAGTCGATCTCGCTGACCAGGGAGCCGCGGTCAGGCCAGTTGGTGTACAGGCCCTCGACATCGGTGAGCATCAGCAGCTTCTCGGCACCGAGCGCTTCGGCCAGCGCGGCCGCTGCGGTGTCGGCGTTGATGTTGTACACCAGGCCCTCGATGTCCGGCGCGATCGTGGAGACCACCGGGATGCGGCCCGCGCCGATCAGGTCGCGCACGGCGTCGGTGTTGACCCGTTCCACGTCGCCGACCAGACCGATGTCGGTGGCCACCCCGTCGACCAGCACGGTGCGGCGTACGGCCGTGAACAGGTGTGCGTCCTCGCCGGTGATGCCCACCGCGTACGGACCGTGGGCGTTGATGAGGTTCACCAGTTCGCGGCCCACCTGACCGAACAGCACCATCCGGGCGATGTCGAGCACCTCGGGGGTCGTCACGCGGAAACCGCCCTTGAAGTCACCGGCGATGCCGAGTTTCTTCAGCATCGCGCTGATCTGCGGACCCCCGCCGTGCACCACGACCGGATGGATGCCGCAGTTGCGCAGGAACACCATGTCCGCCGCGAACGCCGCCTTGAGGGTGTCGTCGGTCATCGCGTTGCCGCCGTACTTGACCACGACGATCTTGCCGTGCAGCTCCTTCAGCCAGGGCAGCGCACCGGCGAGCACCTGCGCCTTCAGCGGCGTCGCGACGCTCATGAGCTGTACGCCGAGTTCTCTTCGACGTACGCGTGCGACAGGTCGGTGGTGCGGATCGACGCCGACGCCGGGCCGACGCCGAGGTCGACGGTGACCGCGATGTCGTCACCGGACAGGTCCACCTCCCGGGCTCCCGGTGCACCGACACTGTCGATACACACCGGGAAACCGTTGAACGAGACGGTGATCCGTTCGGCGTCCAGCGGCACCGGCGCCATCCCGACGGCGGCGAGCACCCGGCCCCAGTTGGCGTCCGAACCGAACAGCGCGGTCTTGACCAGACTGTCGCGGGCGATCACCCGGGCGGCGGTGACCGCGTCGTCCTCGGTCGCGGCGCCGGTCACGGTCACGGTGATCCGCTTGGTGACGCCCTCGGCGTCGGCCTGCAACTGAGCAGAAAGGTCATCGCAGACCGCGAGCACCGCCGCGTCGAGCTCGTCCTGGCTGGGCGTGATCTCACTGGCGCCCGACGACAGCAGCAGCACGGTGTCGTTGGTCGAGCAGCTGCCGTCGACGTCGAGCCGATCGAACGTCGCCGACGCCGCGCGGCGCAGCGCCCGCTCCAGGGCCGCCGAGTCGGCGACGGCGTCGGTGGTGATCACACACAGCATGGTGGCCAGCGACGGCGCCAGCATGCCCGCGCCCTTGGCCATCCCGCCGACCGTCCAGCGGTCCTGATGATGCAGCGCAACCTGTTTGGGCACGGTGTCGGTGGTCATGATGGCGCGGGCCGCCTCCTCGCCGCCGGTGAGGCCGCCGGCCATCTCGCGGACGATCTCACCGACGCCGGCGAGCACCTTGTCCATCGGGAGCCGATCACCGATGAGCCCGGTCGAGCACACCGCGACCTCGATCGCACCGGTCTCGGTGCCCCAGTCCGACAGGGCGGTGGCGACCGCCTCGGCGGTGGCGTGGGCGTCCTGGAATCCGAGCGGTCCGGTGCAGGCGTTGGCGCCGCCGGAGTTGAGGATGACCGCGCGCAGCCTGCCAGTGGTCAGCACCTGTTGCGACCACAGCACCGGAGCGGCCTTGACCTTGTTGCGGGTGAACACGCCGGCGGCGGCGTGGTCGGGCCCCTCGTTGAACACCAGCGCCAGGTCGAGCGCCCCGGAAGCCTTGATGCCGGCCGAAATTCCCGTCGCGCGGAAGCCCGCCGGCGCGGTCACCCCCTGGGTGCGCAGCAGCCGCATCTGGTCGGACAGCTCGGTCACGGCGCCACCCCCACGGTCGTCAATCCTTCGGTCTCCGTCCATCCCAGCGCGAGGTTCATCGACTGCACGGCCGCGCCCGCGGTGCCCTTCACCAGGTTGTCGATCGCGGCGACCGCGACGAAGGTCTGCGCGTCCTCGTCCACGGCGATCGCCAACTGGGCGGCGTTGCTCCCGATCACGGCCCCGGTTTTCGGCAACTGTCCCTCGGGCAGCAGGTAGACGAACGGTTCTGCGTCATAGGCCTTTTCGTAGGCCGCGCGCAACTCGGACACCGACGCCCCGGTGCGCGCCGTGCAGGTGGCGAGGATCCCTCGCGAGGTCGGGATCAGCACCGGGGTGAACGACACGGTGACATCGCCCTCGGCCACTGCTGCCAGGCCCTGCGCGATCTCCGGGGTGTGCCGGTGCTTTCCGCCGATGTTGTAGGCGCGGGCCGAACCGATCACCTCGGCGCCCAGCAGGTCGACCTTGGCCGCCCGGCCCGCCCCGGATGTCCCGCTGACCGCGACGACGGTGACGGCCGGCTCGATCAGGCCGGACGCCACCGCGGGCCACAGCGCCAGCAGCGCGGCGGTCGGATAGCAGCCCGGCACGGCGATCCGGGTGGCGCCGCGGAGCCGGTCGCGGGCGCCGGGCAGCTCGGGCAGCCCGTACGGCCAGCTGCCGGCGTGCTCGGAGCCGTAGAACCGCTCCCACGCGGCGGCGTCGGTGAGCCGGAAATCGGCGCCGCAGTCCACGATCACGGTGTCAGGGCCGAGCTGATCGGCCATCGCCGCGGAATGGCCGTGCGGCAGGGCGAGAAACACGACGTCATGGCCGGCCAGGACGTCGAGCTCGGTCGGTTCGAGCACCCGGTCGGCCAGCGGCAACAGGTGGGGGTGATGCTCAGCGAGGGCGGTGCCTGCACTCGCGGCCGCGGTCAGCGCGCCGATGGTCAGCCTGCCATCGGCCACGGCGGGGTGACCGAGCAGCAATCGCAGGATCTCCCCGCCGGCATACCCACTGGCTCCGGCCACCGCGACGGACGTCATGATCAGATCCTTGCATCATTATGCAGCGACATGCAAATCCATTATGGGTGGTCGGCAGAGGACGGAGGCGGCACCAGCAGCAGCCACACCACGGTGGCCAACGCGATGGACGTCGCCTGCACGCAGACCGCGAACGCGACGTATTCGTGCCACACCGCCGCCACACCGCACCCGATCCGGTTCGCGGCGACCAGCATGGAGAAGGCCAGCAGTTCGGCCAGGCACAGCATCAGCACGGTCAGCACCGGAGCCGCGTACTGCCCGGGCGTGTGCAGCGCCCGGTTGCGACGCAGCACGTTCATCTCCAGGCCCAGGGTGATGAGCAGCAGCGGTATCACCTGGACCATCTGCGCGAAGAAGTCGGTGGCGATCTCGTCGGCGCAGTCCCCGGCAATGCTGATCACGTCGAACCACAGCGCGGTCGCGGTCTGCACGACGAGCGTCCCCGTCACCAACGGCACGATCCATCCGTTGGCCGCCGCGCCGGCTCGCGTGCTGGTGGTGTCCAGCGCCCCGACCAGCACCAGCCCCATGGCCACCGCGAAGAACGCCGAGCCGACGAGCTTGACCCCCAGCGACAGCCCCAGGACCGCGGTCACCACGTGCACGGCCACCAGAAGCGCCGCGCCCGCCGCCCACCAACTGCGCAGCAGCACCGGCAGGAACTCCCGCGGCCCGAGCGCCGACGCCGGATCGACGCGGCGCATGATCCGCCATTTCAGGACGGCGGCGGCAAGCACCAGCAGGCAGTCGACCAGAAACACGATGCCGTGATGGAAACCCGGTCCGTGCCCGGTCAGCACCGAGACGAACTCGACGACGTCGTCGCTGTAGGTCAACCCCAGCACCATCAGGAACACGGCCGTCACCGCACTGCGGTTGACGACCGCTTCCGACGTCGTGACCTGCTCGGTCATGGGCGTCATCCTCGCACCGAGGCGACGGTCAGCGGCGTTGTTCGGCGCCGACCCGCTCGGCGGCCACGCGCACCGCGGCGTCGCGGGCACTGCTGGCCTCGTCCTCGGTGAGGGTCCGGTCGGGAGCGCGGAAGCGCAGGGCCAGCGCCAGCGATTTGCGGCCTTCGCCGATCTGCGGGCCCGTGTAGACATCGAAGAGCCGGACGTCTTCGAGCAGTGCGCCGGCGCCGTGCCGGACCGCGTCCACCACGCTCTGGGCGGAGACGCCGTCGTCGACGACCAGCGCGACGTCCTGGAAGACGGCCGGGAAGGGCGAGACCGCAGGCGCCGGCAGCAGTTCGACCAGCGGCACCGCGTCGAGATCCAACTCGACCGCACAGGTGCCCTTCGGCAGGCCGGAGCGCTCGATGACCGCCGGGTGGAGCTGGCCGGCGTGGCCCACGACGGTGTCGCCGATGCGCACCTCGGCGCAGCGGCCGGGGTGCCACGGCAGCCGCTCGGCGGCGTGCAGCGTGACATCCACACCGGCGGCCCGACCGATGACCCGCACCGCCTCGAAGGCGTCGGCGGGCTCGACCGGCCGGCCCGGGCCCCACGGACCGGCGGGTTCGCGCAGTCCGGTGAGCACCGCGGCCACATGCTGAGGCTGCCGGGGCAGGGAGGCGTCCAGGACGGCGATCTCGTCGTCGGTCGGGCGCCGGTCGTTCGGGATCCGCTCGATCGCGCGGGTCTGGCTCGTCGGTTCTACCACCTGCGCGATCGCGAACAGCGCCGTATCGGTGGCACCGCGAGAGACGTTGCGCAGCAACGCTTCCAACAGTCCGGGCAGCAGCGTGGTGGCCAGCGCGGGCCGGTCGGATTCGAGGGGGTTGAGCACATGGGCGGTGCGGCGACGCGGATCGTCGCCCGGCAGACCCCACTGGTCGAAGATCCCCGCGGGCAGGAACGGGGTGGGCAGGATCTCGACGAATCCGCTGAGCGCCAGCGCCTTCCCGATCGCCCGGCGCCGCTTCTGGACCGCGGTCAGTCCACGGCCGGCCGGCGCGGCGGGCAGCACCGAGGGGATCAGGTCCAGCCCCTCGAGGCGCATGACCTCCTCCACCAGATCAGCAGGCTGCCGCAGGTCCGGCCGCCAACTGGGCGGCACGGCCGTGAGGCGGTCGCCCTCGACCGTCACGCGTGCGCCGATCTGGGTCAGCCGCTTCTGCGCCGCCCCCTGCGGGTACGCCACCCCGGCCGTCCGGTCGGGCAGATCGACGGGCATGCTCACCGGCGCCGGTGACCAGTCCTGCCGCGGCGGATCGCCGCGCCAATCGGTGAGGGTGGGTTCTACTGTGCCGCCGGCGATCTCGGCCAGCAACGCCGCGCAGCGGTCGAGCGCGGCGACGGAGATCGCCGGGTCGACCGTACGTTCGTAGCGACGGCCCGCCTCGCTGTACAGACGCAGGCGGCGCTGCGTGCGTGACACCGCCGCCGGATCCCAGACCGCGGCCTCGAGCAGGACGTCGGTGGTGCTGGCGCGCACCTCGGTGGTGCCCGCGCCCATCACGCCGCCGATGGCGGCCGTGGCGACGTCGTCGACGATCAGCACGTCGGCCGGGTCGAGGCGGCGCTCGACGTCGTCGAGCGTGACCACGGTCTCCCCCGGTTCGGCGAACCGGACCCGGAAGCCACCGGTGATCAGGCTGCTGTCATGGGCATGCATGGGGTGGCCCAGTTCGAGCATCACGTAGTTGGTGACGTCGACCGCCGGCGAGATCGCCCGGATCCCACTGAGCAGCAGACGGCGCTGTAACCACCACGGCGACACCGCGTCCGGGTCGATGCCGGTCACCGGACGCAGGCCGAAGCGCTGCACGCCCGCCGCGGGATCGATCGATACCGGCCACGCCTCCCCCTCGACGGGCAGCGGCTCGATGTCGGCGGGGTCGACGTAGTCGAGGTCGTAGGCGTTGGCGATCTCGCGCGCCATGCCGCGCACCGACAGGCAGTAGCCGCGGTCCGGGGTGATCGCCAGATGGAACACCACGTCGTCGAGACCGAGCACCTCCTGCGCGGCGGCGCCCGGCTCCGCGGTGCCCGGTGCGAGCACCAGGATGCCCGCGTGGTCGGTGCCGAGGTTGAGCTCCGAGGACGAGCAGATCATGCCGTCGGAGGTGCGTCCGTAGGTCTTGCGCTGGGCGATGGTGAAGTCGCCGGGCAGCACGGTGCCGGGCAGCGCGACCACGACGAGGTCGCCGACGGCGAAGTTGGTTGCCCCGCAGACGATGTCACGAGGCTCGGCTTCGCCGACGTCGACCTTGACCGCACGGATCGGTTTCTTGAATTCGGTGAGCTCCTCGATGGCGGCCACCCGTCCGACGGTCAGCGGTCCGCTGACCGGGCCCACCGGGATGATCTCCTCGACCTCGTGGCCGATGCGGATCAGTGTCTGCTCGAGCTCGTCGGGCGACACGTCCCAGCCCGGAGCGCCGGCCTTCACCACATCACGCAGCCAGCTGTACGGAAGGCGCATCAGGCTCCCACCCCGAACGGCAGCGAGAAACGCACGTCGCCTTCGACCATGTCACGCATGTCGGGAATGCCGTTGCGGAACTGCAGGGTGCGTTCCAGCCCCATGCCGAACGCGAAACCCGAGTACTCCTGCGGATCGATGCCGCATGCGCGCAACACATTCGGGTTCACCATCCCGCAGCCGCCCCACTCGACCCAACCGGGGCCACCCTTCTTGTTCGGGAACCAGATGTCGACCTCCGCCGAGGGCTCGGTGAACGGGAAGAAGTGCGGCCGGAACCGGGTCCGTCCCTGCGGTCCGAACTCGGCGCGGGCGAACGCGTCGAGGGTGCCCCGCAGGTTGGCCATGGTCAGGCCCTTGTCGACGGCGAGGCCTTCGACCTGGTGGAAGACCGGGGTGTGGGTGGCGTCGAGTTCGTCGGTGCGGAACGTGCGCCCGATCGAGACGATGTACACCGGCAGCTCGCGCTCCAGCAGGGCGCGGATCTGCACCGGCGAGGTGTGCGTGCGCAGCACCTGCCGGGATCCCTCGGGGGCGACGTGAAAGGTGTCCTGCTCGCTGCGGGCCGGATGGTCGGGCGGGAAGTTCAGCGCGTCGAAGTTGAACTGTTCGGTCTCGACCTCGGGTCCCTCGGCAAGTTCCCAGCCCATTGCCACGAATGTGTCGGCGACGTGCTCGGCCAGGATCGTGATCGGATGCCGGGCGCCGACGGGCTGCCGCGTCGAGGGCAGGGTGACGTCGATGCGCTCGGCGACGAGGACCGCGGCGTCGCGTTCGGCACGCAGCGCGGCCAGCCGCTCGCGAGTCACCGGCGAGGTAACGCACCGCGAAACCCTG